>CAVTJE010000027.1:0-360463 GCA_963734775.1 uncultured Solirubrobacterales bacterium | reverse complement strand
GATGTGCATCGCGAGTTCTGTGAGGTCGCGATGTGCGAAGAGGGAGTCACGCGTTCGGTGGGTCGGGTACCGGCTTCCCCGGGACCGGAGACGCCATGCTGAGCGAAAGCCTTGCTGTCGTCGGATCGGGTGGCGCTGGAGGTGACGGGTAGCTGTTGGGAGGTCGTACGGATGCTGAGCCGCATGGATAGGGGTGGTTGTGGTGCGTCCGGATGACACTGGGATGGCGAGCAGCAAGGCCAGGACGACAAGCTGGAGCGCGTGCTCTGGCGAGCTTGCTGTGGAAGGGTGAGCTGAGGAGGCGGTGGATGCCCGATCAGCGCTGCCGGATCCTGCGGCGGCAGTTGGTGCACGCCGTGAGCAGCTCGTACAGGGCGCGCACCAGGGCGAAGAACGAGATCCATGCCCTCGTTGCAGCGGCGGTTGCAGGCCAAGCCGCCGTGCTCGGATCTGTTCGGGGTCAAGGGCCGCCAATGGCTCGCGGGTTGGAGTTGCCGCCCGAGGAGCGCGAGTCGGTCGACGCCGGGATGCGCCATATCGAGTTTCTCGACGCTGAGATCGCGGCAGCGGAGAAGCTGATCGCCCAGCAGGCGCTGTCGTGGCCGGAGATCCGGCAACTTATGACCATCCTGGGTGAATTTCATCTGTACCACGTCGTTCATCGCCGCGGTCGGTAACCCGAATCGGTTCCTGACCAGCCGAAAGCTCGTCGCGTACCTCGGCCTTGACCCGCGGGTCGAGCAATGGGGCGAGGGACCGGCTCGCAGTGGCCGGATCTCCAAGCGCGGCTCCGCGTCAGCCCGCTGGGCACTGGTCGAGGCGGCCTGGACCACGATCCTGCAACCGGGTCCGCTGCACGCGTTCTACCTCAGGACCAAAGGCCAGGCGCGGGCACGGCAAGGCGATCGTCGCCGCCGCCGCAAACTGGCGGTGAGCTTCTGGTGCATGCTCACCCGCCCTCGACGACTACGCCCATCAGCAACCATCGCTGACCCGCAAGAAGCTGCTGGAGCAGAGTGGATCGCGGGCCAGGGCGCCGAAATACACCCGCCGTGGCGCCGGGATCTGGTCCACCAACGACCTCATGCGCACCGCCGAGCTCGAGCTCGCCCAGCAAGCCGAGAACCTCCTACAAGCGCATGGTCCAAGACCAGCAAGCGGAGCCCCAGCCAAGAAAGCGGGCGCGAGCGTGACACTGGAGCACGCACATCACTCAAACGAGGACAAGCTGCGCGGCAGACTCGAAAGCTCCTCCAGCGTCTGCGCTCCGCTACGTCATCGGCTGGCGCACCGACAAACTACGCCCCCGACGACCACGCCGGCAAGACCGGCGACGACGCCAGCTGCCCGATCCCCGGCCCAAACCCGCTGCTCGACACCCCGCGCGAACAGAACGAGCCCACAGGAGCCGACCTTAACGCCCTCCACGACCACCACCCCGACCCGTTGCACCCCAAAAAACCGCACCCAAGACTTAACTTCCATCGGTCGATCATTCCGGCAGTCCGGCGGAGCTCAGGCAAAGCGTGGCGCACAGCTTGAAGAAAGAATTCTGGCTACGGCCGGCGCGGCGTAAACGGCAACCTCCTGGCTACGGCGTCACGATGTTGTGGACGTCGATGGCTTCGACTGTGATCTACCAGGGCACGTTCGGCTGGCGTGCTCATCGGACCGGTCGTGTTGTTCCCTCGACTCCCAAAGTTCTGAGACAGCGAAGCCGTCGGACGTCGCGAACGCAACATGGTAAATAAAGCCCGGCTGCTGTTTGAGCAGCGGATTCAGCTGTGGGGCCGCCTCATCGTACGTCGCGGCATCCGCCCCCGCGGCGTGATGTCTACAAAAAGCACTGCCATCGTTGCCTCCTTGTCGATCTGCGCGAGACGCCTACGGTGAACGGATGCCGCCGCTCGCCGGATCGTCGACGGTTGCTCGCGCCAGTAGGTAGGAACCTGACCGAGCGCCCCGGCATCGGTCAACCGCTGCGGCAAGCGTTCGTAAACCAGACGGCTCCTTAGCAGCGACACCGCTGCCCGGCTGATCGGGGGACATTCTCGAACACTCGCCAATCGCAAGCTGCTGGTCGTCGATGAACGCGGAAGCCCGCTGGGCGGCGGGCTTCGACGTAGTTGATCCCGGCGAGCCTGATGATCAGTGAAGCGAGAGCTTCGAGCTGGCTCTGTAGCTCCGAGGCCTGGTCAGCCAGATGGCTCGCCATGTTTGCGTCGGCCGAGGCCGCCGCTTCCTGGTTGGTGTTGTTGACCGCGGTCGCCAACTGTTCGCAATCCCCGTGGTCGTGTTGATTTGCGGAGCCCCACTTGCTCGGGTCGAGGGACTTCGCGACGACAGTGGGCTGGACACTGGCGGTCGGCGCAACCGTGCCGGATAACGACAGCGGTCGCCGACGCGACCCCGGTGAACGCGAGGACTCCGCCGACTGCCGCAAGGGCGACGAGGGTGCGGATCTTGCTGGTGATGGTGAACACTTCTATTGCCTCCTGAGCCGGTTGATTTGCCCGGCCATCATGGCCGGATCGCCGACGCGAATAGCCACCCAAGGGGTAAGATGTCATCACCACCCCTTGAGAGTCGACACGACTGGTGGCTCGCCGGAAGCTCCTCGACTGGGCGGCGTCCGGATACCCAGGCGGCCGCCGCACCGGCCAGGGAATATTTCGTAACGCTCGCCGACCAGGAACTGCTGTTTCTCGATCATCGCGACAGCAAGCGTCAAGCCCATCACCGGGTCGCGAAGGGCTAGGTGGTTCCATATGGCTCGATACCTCGACGTATCTCGTTCTCCAGCGCCCGCGGAACTGTGACGCCGTATTCCCTCTCGAGGACGTCTCGGCGAGCTAAGAACGCTCGGATCGCAGCATCGACGTCGCCCGCGGACTGTCCACGCCCATCGGTTGGAGCAGGTGCCGGAAGAGCTGAGGCAAGTGCTCTGAGACGAGATCATGGCGGCCTGCACCTCCTCGTGGCAACCCACCAGATCCAGTCCCAGAAGTGCGTATTGATCGCCACTGGTGTGTTGCTAGGATTCACGGGCGGCAGAGGGTCTTGTGGTAGTTCAGGAAGAGGTACTCCACCTTGGTAGGGCCACGGAGCATCACCTGGTAGACCGGGAAGTGGCCTAGCGGTTCCCATTGCGCCGCTAACGGATGAAGCGGCGCAACCAAGAGAATCGCATGCGCGACGGCGGCGAAGTCCGTGGTCTTGACAGCAAAGTCCATGAGGAAGCTCCATGGGTACCGCGAGCGCGTGACCCGCCAACTCGACGCGCAGCACGCCGCGGAATACCTGCGCCCACGAGCGCGCTCGCCGTCGTAACGAGGTCGTCCATAGCGCGATCGTCGCAGACCCTTGAGGGCAATGCAACGATCGGCCGCTGTCGAAATGGGACTGAAGCAGCGGCGCCGGGAGCGTCTCCGAGTTGGCCGCGTTTCAGACCGCTGGTTTTGGGACGTTCGACAGCGGACAGACACGCATGATGCGGTGAAAGTAGGGATTCACCTGATGCAGAGCCGGCGTCGAGGCCGGCGATCATCGCCCGATCGGCTGCGCGCTCTGGTCGCGCGGCCGTCTTCGGACTACCCAATCTCTGGAGGAGCCCGTGAGTCGGAGTGCAGTCGTCGTTGGGCTGGAGCATTCGCGGTGTACCCGGGTCGTTCGGTGATCTTGGGCTTGCGGTTGCGCTCGCCGAGGCGTACGGAGGCGGCTGGGAGTGCCACCGCTCGTTGGGCTGGGAATGTAGTGGCGGCGTTGGGTGGAGCAAGGTGGTGAGGTTGTGATCGGGGTAGCGCGGGTCTCGCGGGTTGTTCTTTGTTGGTCGTCAGTAGTTGGGATGCTGCCTGCGGTGGCGTTGGGGTCGGGCTGGTCGGTGGTGCCGAGCCCCAACCCCCCCGGCGGTGTCCTCGAACTGTTCGCGGGTGTCGTGCGCGTCGGCGAGCGCGTGCACCGCCGTAGGGCAGCGACTACATCAACGGCACGGGCCTCCGCGCGTGCCGTTGGTGGAGCGGTGGAACGGGACGAGGTGGGATCCAGCCTCCCCAGAACCTCCGCCGGTTCTGACAGTTTTTCCTGTGGGTGTCGTGCGTGTCGGCTCGCGCGTGCGCCGCCGTCGGCGACTACGGCCGCCGCCCCACTCCATGGGGTTGGTGGAGCGGTGGAACGGGAGGAGTTGGGCCATCCAGACCACGCCCAACCCTCGCTGCGCCCGAGTCCGCTTTGGCGGCTGCTGTTCTGGGGTGTCGTGCGTGTCGGCGAGTGCCTGCACCGCTGTCGGCAGCTACTACAACAGGGCAGGCCGCCTCCTGACGTTTGCCGAGCGGTGGGACGGGACGGACTGGGCGATCCAGCAGCCCTAACCCTCCCAGCGCTGAATTCGGCTCCGCGTCTGGGGTGTCGTGCGGGTCTGCGAGCGCGTGCACCGCCGTCGGCGACGACTTGCTCTACGGCGCGGCGGAACTGATCTTTGCAGAGCAGTCGGGGACGGGGCGCGATGGGCGGTGGGACAGGCCCCAATTCCGGCTCTGACAGCGGCCTGTTTGGGTGTCGTCGTGTGGGCGCCCGTGCGCCGCCGTGGGCCGCGGAGACGGACCACGTGCCGTTGGTGGAGCGGTGGAACGGGACGAGGTGGGCGATTCCGGCCGCCCCCCAACCCCCGACGTGCACTCCGGCAACGACTTGCGGGAGTGTCGTGCCCATTTCCGCGACCGCTTGCACCGCCGTCGGCGACTACAACGGCGCCGCCCCCACTCCATGACGTTGTTGGCGGAGCGGTGGGACGGGACGAGGTGGGCGATCCAGCCCACCCAACCCCGAGCGTCCACTCGGCAACGAGTTGCTACGGAGTGTCGTGCCCGGCCGTGACCGCTGGCACCGCCGTCGGTCCTGGGCTGATCAAGTCCTGGACGGCGCCGAGCAACAAGTTCACGGTTTCTCATCAAGGCCGCGGCGGACGGCACGATGACGTTCTCGGTCCGGGTCCCGGGCCGGGAGCGTGGACGTGCTCGAGGAACGCGTGGAACCACAACCTCGCCCGCGCCGCCGTGCTGCTGAAGCCCGCCCCTCACCGGTTCGTCTTCGCCCGCAGACATGTACGCGCGGCCCGGCGCGGCACTCTGAGCGTGACCGTCACTCCCAACCAGCGGGGGAGACTGCTCGCAGCTCATCACCGTTACCGCGTCGTACTGCGGCTGTGGGTCAGCTACACCCCAGACGGCCAGGACCTACCGCACCATCGGCTTCCTCGGGCTGCACCTCCCCGGCACTTGCACCAAGCACAACAACGTGACTGCGCTCAAGTGGCGCACGGTCTTCCGCTGCAACTGACGCCCGGCAGACCCGTGTTTCCGCTCGACCCCGCCGATCACCCTTACCGGCCGATTCGAGACGCCGCCGCTTCAGGCTAAACCCGGCAGTCCAGCGGACCCATACGTTGGTCGCGGCCCCAGACAGCTGGATCTCGATCGTAGGACAAGCGGCCTTTGCTCCCTGTCTTGGCGGCTCGTTGTTGGGGGTGCGGTGTATTCACTAGGGTCCGTGAGCGACGATGACGGCGGAACCTTCGATCCGACTGCGATGCAGGTCTTACGTGCGGGGCAGGACACGTCAGCGAGCTCCGTGTTCACGTTCAGGCTGAATCTGCTCGGTGGATGGGACCACCGCTTGCCGTTCCACTGCCACACGGGAGGGATTCCGGCGGGTCCGTTGGAATAGTTGGTGGCCGTGCACGTATCCGGCGCGCATGACACTGCGCGGAGGTACGTGTTGTCCCTGAAGGGCGGATCGTGCTCGGACCACGTTCTTCCGTTCCACCACAACGCCAGCGGCAAGTCGCAACCGCCATCGCGACAGCCGCCACCCTGGTCGCCTACGGCCAGGCACCGAGTAGACGAACTACAGGACACACTTTCCGGGGTCCCGTAGCCGCCCTCGCAGGCGCTGACCGGTGTGGGCTGACTCGTCCACCGCGTTCCATCCCACCGTTCTACGAGAGGGCAGCCGTCGAATCCGCCACCGACCGCAACGCAGCCTCGGGCCGACCAACACGAGACACCGTTGAGCGCCGCGCCGGGGCGGTCAGGCCGGAGTCCCGCATCGACCAGTTCACACCGTTCCAGCGAATCGCCACCGCCGGGCCGTCCTTGTATCCGACCCACATACAGAACCGGTTCGACGTGCAAGACACCGCCCACATGAACAAATCAGGAAATCGATAGTGCGTGCGCTGAACCGACCAGCGAGCGCCGTTCCAATGCTCCGCCAGATACCGGTTCTCCTGTCCCCACGGCCGTGCAATCGGACCTCGACGGACACGAAACACTATCCAGCTCCGCGGTCGAGGCACCGGGAAACCTGGCTGGCTGCTCGCTTGACCAGCTCCGCCCGTTCCAGCGCGCCACCAACGCTCCGTGCTTCCACCATCCAACCGCTGTGCAGGCCGTGCGCGAACTGCAAGACACCGCGTCCAGCCTCGGGTTCTTTATCGCATGCGGTTACGAGAGCCGCTGATAAGTCCAGCGCGAAGCGGACGCCACACCCGAACTCAACAACCCCGAACGGGATCAAGAGCGCAATCCCGCCACAAAGCACCACACGACGCCGGCGAATCGCTGCGATCGCCCCATTCTCGAGTGTGGCCCCGATTCTGCTCGACTCCATCCTAAATCCCGACCGCCAGCTCCGCGCCGATACTACTGAATCGGGCTAGCAGCAGCGAACCGTGCCCATCCTGGCGGCGCCCAGCTGAGTCGAGGCGACACTGCTGCTTTTCGAGGCATGAAACTGCTGTGTGAGGTCCGTCCGGGGTCGAGCCTAAGTTCGGGTGATCTGGGACAGGGGCTTCATACTGGGAGAACGCAGGCGGGTAGGCCGTTTTGATCGATGGGCTTCGAGCCCGGGCTTTTCGTTCGGCCGCCCCTGCGACTTGCCTGGATTGAGCTTCGAGCTCGTATCGGTCTGTGTCGTTGTCCCGCTGGTTCTCCCGTGCCACGTCAAGCGAGTTGTGGAGGTGACTGGTGGGATTGCCGAGATGGGTCGGCCGTGCGGTCGGTCTGGATGTGCATCGCGAGTTCTGTGAGGTCGCGATGTGCGAAGAGGGAGTCACGCGTTCGGTGGGTCGGGTACCGGCTACCCCGGACGGAATCACCATGCTGGCGGAGAGCTTGCTGTCGTCGGATCGGGTGGCGCTGGAGGTGACGGGTAGCTGCTGGGAGGTCGTCCGGATTCTTGAGCCGCATGTGAACCGGGTGGTTGTCGTGAGTCCGGATGACACCGGGATCACGAGCGCGCGGGCGAAGACGGACAAGCTCGACGCCCGTGCTCTGGCGAGCTTGCTGTGGAAGGGTGAGCTGGAGGCGGTGTGGATGCCCGATGAGCGCTGCCGGATCCTGCGGCGGCGGTTGGCGCGCCGTGAGCAGCTGGTCCGGGCGCGCACCAGGGCGAAGAACGAGATCCATGCCTCGTTGCAGCGGCGGTTGCAGGCCAAGCCGCCGTGCTCGGATCTGTTCGGGGTCAAGGGCCGCCAATGGCTCGCGGGTTTGGAGTTGCCGCCCGAGGAGCGCGAGTCGGTCGACGCCGGGATGCGCCATATCGAGTTCCTCGACGCCGAGATCGCGGCAGCGGAGAAGCTGATCGCGCAGCAGGCGCTGTCGTGGCCGGAGATCCGGCGACTTATGACCGTCCCTGGGGTGAATTTGATCTGTGCCGCGTCGTTCATCGCCGCGGTCGGTAACCCGAATCGGTTCCTGACCAGCCGAAAGCTCGTCGCGTACCTCGGCCTTGACCCGCGGGTCAAGCAATCGGGCGAGGGACCGGCTCGCAGTGGCCGGATCTCCAAGCGCGGCTCCGCGTCAGCCCGCTGGGCACTGGTCGAGGCGGCCTGGACCGCGGTCCTGCAACCGGGTCCGCTGCACGCGTTCTACCTCAGGACAAAGGCCAGGCGCGGGCACGGCAAGGCGATCGTCGCCACCGCCCGCAAACTCGCCGTGTTGTTCTGGTGCATGCTCACCCGCTCAGACGACTACGCCCATCAGCAACCATCGCTGACCCGCAAGAAGCTGCGGCGCCTGGAGATCACCGCCGGCGCACCGAAATACACCCGCCGTGGCGCCGGGATCTGGTCCACCAACGACCTCATGCGCACCGCCGAGCTCGAGCTCGCCCAGCAAGCCGAGACCTCCTACCAGCGGATGGTCCAAGACCAACAAGCCGGCGGGCCGGCGAGAAAAGCGGGCGCGAGCGTGACACTGGAGCGCGCATAAATAAGGCCCTCGAAGGGCATAGCCGCGCGGCAGACCACAAGCTCCTGACGTCTGCGCTTCGCTACGTCATCGGCTCGCGCCCACCAACAACCTAACCCGTCACGACCACGCCGACAACCCCGGCGACGTCACCCGCTGCCCAAATAGCGGCCATCCAAGCACCAACTCGACCGCCTCCGGCCTAAACCGACCTCACCACAGCCGTTCTAACGCCCTCGGCGAACGGCCCCCGACCCATCAGTCCCCCGAAAAATACGGAACCGGCCCTTGACTTTCTTACTGAGAAAGTCCCTGGGAGCGGTGACGTCCGGCCGCTCCGGTTGGTTCCCGGGCTGGCGGCGGACTGACTCATTGACTTTCTGTCGACCAGTGGTCTGACCTACCGGATGTCGTGTCGCCCGTCGCCGCCCGAGGACCACCGGCGTGACCTGATAGGAGCCTGGCAGCTGCCCGCAGTGAGACGTGTCCGCCGGGAGTCCGCTTCGTCAACAATCGAAGGGACGGCCTGCATGATCGTGATCGGGACGGACACACACAAGCGAACGCATACCTGCGGCGCGGTCGACGCGCTCACCGCCGCCGCCCGCGGGGAGCAGACAGTGGCGGCGCGCAAGGGAGCGTTCGGGGCTTTGCTGCGGTGGGCGCGAGCGCTCGACCCTGAGCGGGTGTGGGCGATCGAGGACTGCCGGCACGTTTCCGGCGCGCTTGAGCGGTTCTTGGTCGCCCGCGGCGAGCGGATCGTACGGGTCGCTCCGAAGCACATGGCCGGCGCCAGGCGCTCCTCGCGCGAGCGCGGCAAGTCCGACTCGATCGACGCGTTCAGCGTCGCCCGCGCCGCGCTCAAGGAAGGAATCGACAAGCTCCCCGCAGCGCACCTCGACGGCGCCGCGATGGACATTCGCCTGCTGGTCGACCATCGCGAAGATCTCGTCGCCGCCCGCGGACAGGATCAGCAACGGCTGCGCTGGCATCTGCACGACCTCTGGCCCGAGCTCGAGATCCCACACGGCGCATTGGACACTGCCAAATGGCTGGGGAAGGCCTCCCGCCGTCTCGCCCGCGCCGAGCAGACCACCCGAGTGCGGATCGCGCGCGAGCTCGTCCGCCAGATCACCGCCAGCACCAAGCGCATCCGCGAACTCGAAGCGGAGCTCGCCGCGCTCGTCGAGAGCTACGCGCCGCAGCTGCTCGCCGAGCGAGGCTGCGGACCGCTGACCGCCGCCAAGCTGATCGGCGAGATCGCCGGCGCCGACCGATTCGCCACCGACGCCAAGCTCGCTCGCACCAGCGGCAGCGCCCCGATCCCCGCCTCCTCGGGCAACACCCAACGACACCGCCTCGACCGCGGCGGCAACCGCCAGCTCAACTGCGCGCTTCACCGCCTCGCCGTCAACAAAGCCAACTGGTGCCCCGAGACCGCCGCCTACCTCGCACGCAAACAAGCCGAAGGCAAATCACGCAAAGAAGCACTCCGATACCTCAAACGCTACCTCGCCCGCCGCGTCTGGCAGCTCCTCCGGGCCCCCGCCCCGAGTCAAGACCCTCGCTCGAACAACAACACCAACCACAACAACAACACCCCACCCCCGATCATCGCCACCGCCCCCTACATCATGCCCTGCGCCCGATAATCACACCACCCGGATTCCCGCAAACAGCGACAAGCCATTGACATAGGAGCGACATCGGTCGATCAAACGACCACTCTCGATCGGTGCCCGAGCTTCCTCCGTTTCGCGCGCAAGGCTGCACGGTCGCCCGCCGTCCAGTCTGCTCGGCTCTAGCAACCTGCGGGAAGCGCAGGAGACCGGACTGCCGATGGCGAATGAAGGCGGGGTGAAGGGCTCGCGGCAGCGCTACGGAATGCTGCTCCTAGCGCTCGGTGCAACGTTCTCCTTCGAGGGCGTTGCTGAGCCGGGCGATCTCCAGCGGGCGGTCGCGACCGTCCTTGTCGGTGCCTCGCTGATGCTCGCACTGTACGCCGCCGAGGTCCCAACGCGGCGCCTGCGCGTCGCGGCCGCGGTCATTCTCACGATCGTGGTGGGGGTGGTGATCGCGTCCGTGGCCGACAAGGGCACGACCGTTGCTGGCATTGAGGCGATCGCCAACGGGTTGCTGGTCGTGTTGGCGCCTCCAGCGGTTGTGATCGGGGTCGTGCGCAACCTCCGCGCGACGGGCACCGTGACTGTCCCGGTGGTCGCCGGGGTGCTCTGCCTCTACCTGTTGGTGGGTTTGTTCTTTGCCTTTGCGTACACCGCCATCCAGAATCTCGGTGGCGCGCCTTTCTTCGCTAACGGCGCCGCCGCCACATCGGCGCGCTCGCTCTACTTCAGCTTCGTGACAATGACGACGGTCGGTTACGGGGACTTCACCGCGCGCACGAATCTCGGACACACGCTGTCGGTGACCGAGGCGCTGCTAGGTCAGATCTACCTGGTCACGGTCGTCGCAGCGATCGTCAGCCGTCTGGTCCCACGCGGCGCACAGACCCAATAATCGTTGGCGGACATTCCCAAACACTCGCCCACCGAAAACTGCTCCTGCTCGATCCAAGCAGCCATCCGAGCCAGGCGACGCACGGCTTCTGCTTTTCGATCTGGGAGCACCGGCCAGCCCGGGGCGGCGGCGGGCAAAGCCGAGTCGTTTGCGCCGCGCCTCGACGCCATGCGCCGCCGTGTGGACGCTGCCGGCGCGCTCGTGCGATGACTTCCCGTAGTCGTCGATCGTGCAGTCATCATCCGATCGGGGTGATGCGCCCGTCCGAGCCTGGGGCTCCAATCAACACACCGCCATCCACGAAGACAAGGAGACAACCATGCGAGGTACCGGTCGGGCCGTGTTCACAGCGTTTCTGCTGCTGTTCGTAGGGACGCTCAACATCTTCTATGGGATCGGTGCACTCGGCAACGCGCACGTCTTCGTCGGCGAAACGCGGCTGGTCTTCAACAACCTGCATACATACGGCTGGGTGCTGATCATCCTCGGGGTGATCGAGCTGACCGCCGGCGTCTCGCTGTTGGCGGGGAACGCCTACGGGCGAGTGATCGGAATCATCGCCGCGAGCCTCGGCGCGCTCTCAAACCTGACGTCAATCGGCGGCAATAACCCGTGGTGGCGCCTCGGCGGTTTCGTCCTGTGCGTGTACATCCTCTACGGTCTCATCGTCTTCGGACAGGACGTGAAGGAAGCGAAGCAAGAGGGACAGATCTAGGCTCGGAGGGCTTCGTCACCGCGAGAGGGCAGCAGGCGGCTGTACGGCGGCCAATGAACCATACGCCCGCTACGGACGAGACGGGCAGCTCGGAAGCCGCCAAGGCTGGCCGCTGCTCCATCGCAAACCAGAAGCGGCAGGCGTCGCCCGGCCGTCGGGTTGGGCTACAAGCGACAGCGCAGTGATCCGTCGCGAGCCGGTCGTGTCCGAGACTTCCGGTTCTCGATCATCTCAACAGCGGATGCGACGCGCCTGATGCGGTGAATGTAGGGATTCACCCGATTCGAGCAAGCCCGCGATGGGCGATGATCGCTCGATCGGAGGAGCGTTGATTTGTGACTACAGAGTCGTCGGTGAGGGTTCTCGGGTGTCCGGTACGATCGCGGCACGTACAAAGGCTGGTCGGCGAGCTGGAAGTTATTGGACCGGGGTGAAGGGATGTCTCTTGTGGTGGTTGGGTCGGGAGCGTGATGCGACGGATAATCGTGATGTTCGCGGTGGCGGTGGCGGGGTTTGTGGTGGTGCCGCAGGTGGCGGTTGGCGCGTTCATCGAGCGGGTCAGCGTGGCCACCGACGGCACCCAGGGCAACGGCGACAGCGAGGACCCGGCGATCAGCGCCGACGGGCGCTACGTGGCCTTCGAGTCGGACGCGTCGAACCTGGTGCCCGGCGACACGATCGCCGCTGCGACGTGTTCGTGCGCGACCTGCGGTCGGGCACCACCCGGCGGGTCAGCGTGGCCAGCGACGGCACCCAGGCCAACGGCAACAGCGATACCCGGCGATCAGCGCCGACGGGCGCTACGTGGCCTTCGAGTCGTACGCGTCGAACCTGGTCCCCGGCTACACGAACCCCAACAGGGCGGCATGCCCGACGTGTTCGTGCGCGACCTGCGGTCGGGCACCACCCGGCGGGTCAGCGTGGCCGGCGACGGCACCCAGGCCAACGCGGCAGCGATGAGCCGGCGATCAGCGCCGACGGGCGCTACGTGGCCTTCGAGTCGGGCGCGTCGAACCTGGTGCCCGGCGACACGAACCCGGCACGACGTGTTCGTGCGCGACCTGCGGTCGGGCACCACCCGGCGGGTCGACGTGGCCAGCGACGGCACCCAGGGCAACGCACGAGCAGCTACGCCGGCGATCAGCGCCGACGGGCGCTACGTGGCCTTCGCTCGTTCGCGTCGAACCTGGTGCCCGGCGACACGAACGGCAGGCCGCCCGACGTGTTCGTGCGCGACCTGCGGTCGGGCACCACCCGGCGGGTCAGCGTGGCCGGTGACGGCACCCAGGCCAACAACCAGCAGCGACTCCGGCGATCAGCGCCGACGGGCGCTACGTGGCCTTCGATCGGCGCGTCGAACCTGTGCCCGGCGATACGAACACCGACGTGTTCGTGCGCGACCTGCGGTCGGGCACCACCCGGCTGGTCAGCGTGGCCACCGACGGCACCCAGGTCCAACGACGGCAGCGAGCGACCCGGCGATCAGCGCCGACGGGCGCTACGTGACCTTCGACTCGGACGCGTCGAACCTCGTGCCGGGCGACACGAACAACAACTGCACCGCAGCAACTTGCGACGTGTTCGTGCGCGACCTGCGGTCGGGCACCACCCGGCGGGTCAGCGTGGCCGCCGACGGCACCCAGGCCAACAACTCAGCATCACCCGGCGATCAGCGCCGACGGGCGCTACGTGGCCTTCGAGTCGGAGCGCGTCGAACCTTGTGCCCGGCGACACGAACCGAGCACTCCGACGTGTTCGTGCGCGACCTAAACGGCACGCCCACGGCCGCCGAGCAACAAGTTCACGGTCTCGAGGATCAAGACCGAGGCGGATGGCACGATCACGTTCTCGGTCCGGGTGTCGGGCCCGGGGAGCGTTGACGTGCTCGAGACGGCTTGGAATGACAACCTCGCCTCAGCGGCCGTGGTGCTCAAGCCCGCCCGGCACAGGTTCGTGTTCGCCCGAGCGCATGTTCCCGCAGCCCGCCAAGGCACTCTGAGCGTGACCGTCACACCCAACCAGCGGGGGAGGCTGCTCGTAGCTCATCCCCGCTACCGCGTCGTCCTGCGCCTGTGGGTCAGCTACACCCCGGACGGCGGGCACTACCGCACGATCGGCTTCTTCGGGCTGCACCTCCCCGGCTACCTGCGCCAACCACGACACCGTGACGGCACTGAATCGGCGCACGGTGGTCCGCTGCACCTGACGCCCGGCCAACCTGACACCGGGCTACAAGCAGCACTGCTCAAACTGGTTAACCACGCACGATCCCCACTCCGAGCCTGAGTCGGCGATCAACACTCGCAGTAGGCTACGGACGTGGCGATCAGTCTCTTTCTTTGCCTGGCGGGCGTGCGGTTGGCGGTGTGGGGGGTCCGCTACTACTTGAGCGTGCATCCGCCTAAGCCTTCGCCCAGTCAACGGACCGCACCGCAGGTCTTGCAGCAGCGCCGCGACTTGGCGTGGCTTCGCAATCGCTATCTGGCCGACCAGATCTCGGTCGAAGACTTCGAGGTCGAGGTAGGGCGCGTGCTGGCGGCCGGCGCATAGGTCGTCCACGTCAAGCATCGCTCTCGCGGTTAAGAGTGGGCCGGGCACCTCCTCGGCTCCTCACGATGGCCGAGAAAGGAACGAGGCGCCCGGCCCGGTGCGCTCACCGGTGGCCGAGGAACGGGAGCGCAGGCTTGTATCCCTAACCCTTCAAACCCCTGTTCTGACGGTACCCCTTCCACGCGTCATATCCGCGCGGGCTCGCCGCTGCGAGAAGTTCAGCTTCCGCGTTGCGCTGGGCCGCGGTCACCTTGTCGCGGGCATCGAGACCCAGCTCCGCGAGGCCGTCAGCTTTGCGAATATCGCGCAGATCGGTGACGGCTTTCTCGATCTTCTCAAGGTTGCTGCTCATTGTGTCCTCCTCGTTATTGGTGGCCTCCAGCTCATCGGCCGGCTGGCCCGTAGTGGTTATTGCGTCGCGTTTGAAGACGACGACGGCGCGCGACGTCCGCTCGGTCACTTCGACCGTTTCGCTTCGACCGGCCGGGGGTCGTTTTTGCTCATCGACTGAGGCCTCTGGGTCCGTGCCGGCGCGCCGAAGTTGATGATGCCGTGCGGCAACTTCGCCTCGATCAAGGCATGTCGCAACGCTTCCTCTACCACCCAACTGCGCGGCCGAGCTGCGATGGCGGGATGCTCTTCGCCAGCACTACGGAGCAATTGCCACTGCTGGGTTGCGATCCGATCCCAATCCCTCAGGGCGTGCGCCGCTTTCGTGAACCCCGAATCGACGCTCCTGGCCGCCCTCTCCCGCTCAGCCTGAAGCTCGCGGGCGCGGTCGAGGCACTCCCGCCGATACTCGGCCTGCTCGGCCGTTTGCGCCTCCTCCTCACGGCGGGCATTCTCAACGCGCGCCAGCTCGACACGTTCAAGCGCTTCCCGTGCCGCGGCGATCTCGCTTTCAACATCGCGAAGCTCGGCGGCCACGCCTGCATCGGTAAGCGCGTCGAGCGCCAACCGCTGCCGTTGGTCGAGCAGCTCCGCGAGCCGGGTCTCGGCGTCGGTCTGGAGCGCATCGAGATCGACCGGCTCTTGTGTGGTTACTGCCATTTTCGGCGCCTCCTTTGATGCGTTTCTTGTCACTGGGGCAAAATCACTTGCTGAATTTCGCCGCGACGGATCATCGCCGCAGCCCGAGGACCGCTCACAGGCACCTCGGTGCCCGGCGGAAGCAGCTCGTCACCAACACGAACATGCTTCAGCGCGACGTAGCGTGGCGGCTTATCCGTGTGCTCCGCGTGACCGTGACCAACTCTGTGAATGCTCCGTGACATCTACCTACTCCTTGTCGTTGTCTAACTCGCTGTCGTCGAGGGCGGTGAGGAGCGTCGCGAGCATGTCCTTCATCTCCGTAGCCACTGCACGCACGCGCCACCGCTCAGTCGCGTCTGTCGGGTCGTTACGAAACCGATCGCCAAACCACATGCCCATCTCCGCCAGTGCGAGGAACGTGCTCCGCACGTCCTGGGCGCCGATCCGCCGACTCAAGCGGCGCTGATCGTCACCGTCACGTTTCGGCGGCACCGAGAAGTGAGGGGCCGCAACCCACGGGTCGTCGAACCCGCGAAACGCGAGGCTGCAATCAGCAACCCGCTCCCACACTACGCGCTCATTGGTCATGGCAAGGCCGTCCAATTCGGTCGTGAATGTGTGAACTCAAACTCGTCGTCCTGCTCGCCAGCGGGCTGCCGCTCAACCAACCCCGCGGCACTCATCCCGATCGGCTGGATCCGCTGGCGTGTGGCAGCGGACGGCACATAGTCTGGATCGGTCAGACGATGCCGCGACGGCTGGGCACCGACGAGAAAACCGTGCTCGCTGTTCGCGAAGTTCGTCAGATCGACGTGGGGGCGCTCCAACACCGCGACGACCATCAGGGCCAGCGCAACAACTCGATCATCATGACCGCCGCGCTGATGATCGAACGACCACAGCCCGGACGACATTTGCATCAGCCTGAGGCCAAGCAGCTCGTCACGAAGTCCCCCCGCTTCGTACAGCGCCAGATTCCCGTTGTTGATCGTGCTCAGCAGGCTTCCGGCGAGCCGCTGCTTAGAGGCTGGGGAAAAGTGAAACTCCTCGGCCGCTATCCCCTGCGCACGCAGCCGCTGTGCCAAGTCAAGTCCCTGCCAGGGGTCAAGCCTCAGTGCGAACCCGAACCGCTTATGGGCCGCCACGATGAACTCCTCAACCTCCGCGAAATCCACCGGACGCTTACGCGACCCCTGCCACGTCTGCATCCTGTCCAACACCACCCGGTCACCCTCCCTGTGTCCCATCGCGAACACCGTGCGGTCATTCACCGTGCCGAGATCCAGCCCGGCAACGAACGGGGCACCCGGCGCATGCCCGTCCGCGTTACGCCGATCCATCCGTGGACCCTCAAGGCAGAACGCCGCCTCGATCACGCTGGGGTTAAGGAAGCTGCCTTCGGCCGCGGTCCAGCGGTTCTCGAACAGTTGAGCGAACACCGCATGCGGCAACCGCTGGCGCTGCTCCTCAAGCCGCTCGGCATCCATCCACGGCGCCGGTCCCTCGCGCTCGCTCACACGCCACAGCGGGGACGTGCGGGCGTGCTCCAAGATCTTGTGGCTGAAGTGGTCTGGCGACGAGGCTGTTGTCAAACAGACCATGCGCGCGTCGCTGCGCTTCGTCACCGCGGAACTGGCGGCCTCCCACAGCCTCCTAGCGGATGTCGTGTCAGCCCAATTGCCGATTTCATCGACGAACAAACGATGCGGCGTCAAACCCCAGGCGCCGGGCGCGTCGGCTGGCAGGATCTCCAGAATCGCGCCCGACTCGGGCACGATCACACGGCGGGACTGAACATCCAAACGCCCCGTCAAGGCCGGACTACGGGCGACAAACCCTGCGATCGCGTCGAGCGCCAACGCGGCCTGATCCGCGTCCGCTGCGAGCCAGTACGCACGGAGCCTGCCCTCTGCGGCCAACAGGTCCGACAACGCAACCGCCGACAAGTCCGTGGTCTTCGATGCACCCCTCGCCCTCGTCAAAAAGTGATACGGCTCGGGACCTTCCAGAACGGCAATCGCATCGAGGCGCTGAAACTCAAGGGCTGCGCTCAACCACCGACGGCCACCCTCAAGACGCAACACGCCAAGCACATCACGGGCGATCATCACAAAACCTCCCAAAAAACAAGCCGCCAAAGGGACGGGGTCCCCCCACGGCCGGGGGGCTTTGTTTCCAGGTAATCCTGGAGACGCGGGGGCCGCGGGCCACTGTCTCGTTGCGAGGCGTGGGCGTGTCCACCAATGGCGGACAGAACCTCACGATGCCTCCTCGCTGTCGGCGTCGATCGCGTCCCACGCGGCGCGGCCCTCCGCAATCTCGTCGTCCAAGCTGCGCTTGGTGCGGGCCAGATCCAAGCCGAGTTTGGCTCGGGAGCTTGGTGTCATTCCAAGCTCTTTCAGCAGGTCGAGCACATGCCCGCGCAACCGGCCCTCGTACTCAAGGACAGGGCGTGGCCTGCCGCTCTCGTCCTCCCATCCCCGCCGGTTCAGGTAGTCGCCGATGTCATCGAGGCGGCACAAGGTCTCGGCCAGTTGGCGCACCGCAACCGCATCAGCCGCCGGCAGACTGCCATCGACATCACGTACTGGCGCGTCCGTGGTTAGTGCCTGGATTACCTCACGGGTCTTGGCGTCGATGCGCTCGGGCGCTAGTTGCGCGTAGGCGCCGTGTGCCCGGCTGCGTGTGTTACCGACGCCTGCCGCACCGGCACCGGGCTTCAAGTTCATCAGTTGCCTGCTGCGCTTCTCGGGATCCTGGCTCAGCGGGCTCATACAGCCTCCAAGTAGCCCGTTGGCACTTCAACCCCGGTGCCTGTGGTCGCGCCGGCTACGTGCCCGCTCAGCAGCCCGTGCGCGCCCATACGCCCGCCGCACCACAGCCTTCTCGACGCCGTAGTCCTGCGCCAACTGGCGCAGCGCCTGTCCACGGTTGCGCCCTGCACTCCGCAGCACGGAGTACTCGTGGATCGGGAACTGATTGGCTTCGAGGTAGGTCACAACCTTCTGGTCAGTCATTGATCCGTCCCCCACGGCGGGGCCGGTGGCCCCACGGTGGCCCCACGGCACGGATCCTCAATGACCACGGGTGTTCTGGCAGCGAACAGCGGACTGTTCGTTCGCTGCTCCGGGTAGGTCTTGCCGTCCAGGCCGACGACGCGGGCGGGTGTGCGTGTTGTCATGGTCTGCGTGCACCTCCACTGCGAACCCAGGCGTCAAGCTCAGACCGCCTCGCCACGAGGTTGGAGCCGTCCCTGTGGATTGGGATGCGTCCTGCGCTGGTGAGCGCGTAGATGCGGGACACCGGGGCGTCGATATAGCTGGCGATGCGATCGGCTCCGCGGAGCCATCCGTCTTCCCCCTCCTTGCCCACCTGGAGCCGTGGGGCGAGGAGGCGTGCGAGCTGATCAAGATCGTCATCGCTCAACGCTTCGAGCAGGGCTGTCGCAAGCGCGGTCATGACACGCCCCGTTCAATTGCCCCCGCGCCCGAACCGTTCGCGCCCAGATTCGATTGACTTCCGTGGTCAAGCGGGGCCGAGACGCGAGCGGCGGCCTTGGGGGCTAGGGAGGGGAAGCCCGTCATGCTGCCTTCTCGATTTTGGCCCCGGGGAAGATGGCCGTGATCTCGGCGTCGGGGAGGTCGGCCACTGTTGGGACACACTCGGGACGCTTGTTCTCAGTGTCCTGTGTGTCCTGTGTAGCCCAAGTACTACTACGTAAGGGAATTGGGCCATTTCCACTCGGGACACTCGGGACACTCGGGACAGCGAAAACGGGTGTCCCGTCTGTGTCCTGACTGGGCGGCCAGCGCCATTCGGTGGGAGCTTGGAACGTCCCGGCGCGTCGGTGCTCGATCTTCAGGCGGCTCTTTTGCCCGTTTCGCCATCCGATCGTCTATCCCGTTCTCGGCGCACGCATCCTTGATCTCTTTCGCTGGATGCCAGCCGCCGTCGCGGGGCAGTAACGCCGTGATGATTTCGCACGCTTCGGAGACTTTGCTGTGCTCCGTCGTCCCGGACCGTTCGATGAGGTCTTCGACCGTGAAGTCGCTCGTCCGGAAGTCCTGGGCCAGCGGGACACTGAAGTCGTGGCCGTTGGCCTCGAAGTGGTGGCTGCCCATCCGAAATTGGACGGCCGGCGGCTTCTCTGACAGGTTGCCCTTGCCGCGGCACAGCACGCGCAGCTTCTCGTCCTCGGGATGTTCGGCGAGCAGCAGGCTCGACCGTGACACTGAGTTGAACGCAGGGGCGCCCGCGATCAATTGCCGGAAGCTGTCCGCGCGCTTGTTGGGGTGCAAACATCCGAGCACGGCGATGTCGATCTCGCGGGCGAGTGACCGCAGCGGTTGCAGCGCATCACGAACCGCTTTCTGGCGCCAATCGTCGGTGCCAGCTCCGAGGTTGTCGAGTAGCTGATCGAAGAAGAGGACGCCGAGACCGTGCTCGTGGCATACGGGGCGGAGCTTTCTCGATCCTCCCGGATGTTCACGAATCCGCCGTCCGGACGTTCGATTTGGACAACCCGGGTCAGGTCCGCGCCTGCGGCGTGCAGACGCGGGGTCCACACGTCATCGAAACTATCTTCGTCGCCAAGTACACCAACACCGACCGGGCGACCTCGTAGATCGCCCGGCAGCTCGCCGCGTGTCAGCCTGGCAATGAGCCATGCGACGAGCGTTCCTTTGCCTACACCCTCGTTGCCGAGCAGCAGGTTGAGGTATCCGAGCACGACGCGGTGTTGCCACGCCCACCGCGGTGGCGCTGAGCGGCCAAGGTCGGCCGGACGTACGGTCAGCCCGATGTCGCTCATGTCGCCTCCCGCTCCGCAATCTGACGTGCCTCGGCCGCTGTGATCGGGATCGCTTCGGCCGTGCCGAACCGCTCGATCCTGTCGAGCAGGTTCGTCAACCGGCAGGCCGCTAGCCGTGCGTGCAACTCCGGGGACGCGAGATAGTGAAGGTGACGGTCCGTCAACTTGGCCGCCTCAATCTCGGTCACCACCTCGTCTAACGTCAGGGCTGCTCGTGCGAGCCTGACGCTGAGGTCCGGCTGGGGGTTGGTGATCACGCGACCACCTCCTCGCACGGCTTGGGGTCGTCCCGCCAGAACGCACGCGAGCGGATGTCCGACCGCCCCGGCCGTCTCCTTTCGGTCTCACGCATCCGCCCCCAGACGCGCAGGCGATCGTCGTCTACGCCTTGCCGCCGTTCATGCCCGCACTTGATGCACCATCCGCTGGTATCGAGCATGTACGAGTCGTCCCTGACATAGCGAACCCCCGCTACCGACCGTGCCACCGGACCGCCATTGCAGCGGCAGCCTTCCGCTGCCCGTGCTGCGAGTTCTTCGCGCTCGCTCAGTCCGCCTGGTTCGCCAGGCCTGAAGAGCCGATACGGACTCTCCGCCCAGCTCTCCGTCGGCAGAGCAGAACGGCGATGCTTGCGCTTACCCTGCCGATGCTTCTTCAGGCGGCAGTAGCCGCCACACGTCATTGCCCGAGGTGAGCGCCACGAAATGTCACTGCCGCAAACCTCACACAGCCGCCGCGGAGATTCTCCGGGCGGCTCAGGGTCAGGGTCGGCGTCGTCGGTGCCGCCGCGCGTCTTGTGCTTAGACGAGCCGTCGCGGTGTTCGCGAGGCCGTGAGGAACCGGAAGCACGAATATGGGCGGATAAGGAGGGAGCCGCCGACGCTGCGGTCTCGCGGGGGCTGGGGTGATAGTCCACGCTCGGGACCCCATTTACCGCAGGGGTGACCGTGGAGAGGGTGCCCACTCCTTCGGTGAAGTGGTCTTGGGCCATCTGGTCGCTCCAAGTTTCGGGGTGGTCGATCTACGTTGTCAGATCCGGGATTAGACGCTCTTGGCGGTCGGACTGGTTTCGGTGAGCCGCCAGCCCTCCTGTGGAGAGCTGGCGGGCCGCACCAAGTTCACGACCGGGCCGGGAGCGACCAGACTCGGACCCTGTCTTTCATTATCTCCCCCCCGGTGATAACACTCCCGCCGAAGAGCGCACTGTCCGCGCCATTCTCGGAAGTAACGACACCAAAATCGATGGAAACGTTTTCCACCGGCTCCGGCCGTGGGCAAGTCCGAGGCTTCGGGTTCGGTCGGATCGTGGTCTACCACCTCGGCATCCGTCGGACTGGAGCCACCCTCAGAATAACCGGGGTCCGGTATTTCCACCTTGCGCGGACGCGACTGCCAGCACGGTTGGCGTGTGCTCCTGACGGAGCCATCTCGGCACCCGGCGGCGCGGCTATCCGCTCGTTCCTCGAACATTCCGCTTGTGGCACGCCCAACCCGCACCGACTTGGAGCAGTACCAGGAAGTACTGCGGCAGATCGCGACACGGCTTCGGTTCGCCCAGCAACTCCTTGCGCAGCCAGTCCAGCAGGTGGAGCTGATCGCGGTCGAGCTACGGATGGCGCTGGAGCTGATCGTGCTGGGCTCACTGGTCACGAACCGGCAAGCGATTGCCCAAGTCTCATCTGTTCTGAAGGTCAAGGATGCGAAGGGGGCACGGAAGCTCGCGCGGCAGGTCAATCCCGGGTATTGGCCGGAACCGTTGGTGAGCGGGCCGCGGAACGATGCCGGCGCTTTCACCGCGGAGCCATTCGAGGGCGACTACCTGCGTGAGACGCAGTGGGGCACCGAACTTGGATTCCTCGGCGAGCTGGTCCACGCGCAGCCTCCGCACTCACCTCCGCGTGACGACGCTTCAGACCTTGTACGACTACAAAGGCTGTACGACCGGATGGCAATCTTGCTACGTCAGCATTGGATCTTGCTGGCGGGGGATCAGGATGCATACCTCGGGCGACTCGATGTGGACGGTTCCGACAACAAGGTGTTCGTGGCGGTCTTGGCGCGGCCAGAAGCACACCAGCCGTGGGGCCACCGTGGGGCCACCGGCCACCCGGAGACAGCCGAAAACGCGCCTCCAGGTGGTCGGAACAGAAACGGGCAATTAGCAGGCCAAACGCCCAACAGCCATAAACAGCCGTAAGTCCTGTGGCGGACTCATAATCCGTCGCGCGCAGGTTCGAGTCCTGCCCGGGCCATAGGAAATCGCTTCGCGATGGCGTCTTTCAAGAGAGCGGAGTGAGTCCCGTCCGGCAGCCGGTGGCGTCGTTGCTGAACTCGGTCTGGTTGTAGTACTGATCGCCGTTGATCACCTGGTCGAAGAGCACTCCGGCCGTCGGGTCACCGAACGCGGGCGCGTACGCCAGCGGGCTGAGTCCCTTGTTGGTATTGGCGACCGGGCCGTAGGCCTCGCACAGGTCCGCCACTTCGAAGCCGTTCTTCGAGTACCAGGCGTTGATCAGCGGGTCGGTGATCGTTTCGCTGAACTCGTGGCTCAAATCGTCGGCCACGTTGTAGGCCGGATCACCGTTCGTTCCTACGGGCGTCTCGTAGATCGAGTACTGATCGGTCTGGCAGCCCTTCGGACTGGAGGCGAAGACCGAGAACGGCACCGAGGCGTAAAGCACGTCGCCGCCGTTGTGGCTGAAGAAGTCGTGATAGGCGCAGAAGCTGTTGCTCACGCACGAACCGCCGCTCAGGCAGACGTTGGTGTCGACGGGCGTGACCATGAAGAAGATCGGGGTCGTGCCGCTGCCCGGGGCGGACGGCCGGGGCAGCTTCCCGGCATCGATCAGGCTCGCCAGCTCGGCTTGGAGCGAGGCATCGGTCACGCACGCGGTCATCCCGGTGGCCAGCGGACAGCCGCCCTGCTTGGTCGGGTAGGGATCCCTGTCCACGATTGCCTGGGCATGGGTTCTGAACGTCTGGCTGTACGGCGCGCCGTACTGGGCCAGGACGCTGTACACGTTGGTCGTGCTGGCGCCGCTGACTGCGGCCGCGTTGCTCAGGTACTGGTCCATGAGCCGCTCGCTTGGCGAGGCGATCGAATGACCTGCCGGCGTCCAGAAGATCAGGTACGGAGCTTCGGATCCGAGCACCGGGCCGCCGTGGGAGAGCAACACCGGCTTGGTCGACGTCGGCGCCGTGCCCTGCCCTCGCTTACCGGCCCGCAGCATCAAGCTGATGCGGTGACCGGCCGGCGTCTTGGTCACAAACGCTCCGGCCGCAGGCGCCAGCAACGCCATCACCGCCACCCCCGCCACCAACCCCGTTCTCAGGTGTCGCACCTAATCCCTCCGTCGCTCGAGTTCCGCGCCGGCAAATCTACGCCATGCGCAGGCCCCACGTCCACCGGCAACCGGGTGGCGCTGGCAGGCGGGGCACCTGCTCCTCCGCCCGTCTCGCGGTCGTAGCCGGCTTATGAGTGTCTGTTTTCAAACACGAGGCGGTAGTGGTCGAGGAGCTCGCGTTCGAAGCAGACCTGGTTGGCGCTCACACCGGAGGTGAACGCGAGGCGGAAGTCGCTGCTGGTGAGCCAGCGTGGAAGCAGCCGGAGCTTGAGCAGTGTCTTCCTGAAGCTCGGCGCCCCGATCCGCGCGTTCCACCGGTTGATCGTCTCTATGTAGTCGAGCCGGCCACTGATGCTCGAGATGAGCCGGAAGTGGGGCTCGGCGCACCCGACGACCTGCTCCTGACCGAACGGCAGCCAGGAGCCGGGAAACTGGCGGCCCAGGAGCGCGACGTACCACTCGTCCGTGCCCTGCGGCGGGACCGCCCGGAGCGCCTCCAGGTCGATTCGTGAGGCCGGGATCATGTTGCGGCCGAAGACCATCGTCTGTAAGTAGAAGCGGCCACCCGGCGGCAGCACAGTCGAAACGCGGGCGAACAGGTCACGGTAGATCTTCTCCTGACGTCCCGCCTGGTAGTCGTCCGGGGAACAGAAATGCTCGAACGCGCCGAGGCTCGCGACGGCGTCGAACGTGCCGAAGCGATCCCGGTCGATGTGGCGCGCGTCCTCGAGGTAGACCTCGAGCCCCTGCCGCCGGCAGGCCGCCAGCTGCGCCGAGGACAGCGTCACCCCCACCCCGCCCCCTCCCCGCGCCCGGGCATAGGCGAGCAACGGACCCCAGCCGCAACCCAGGTCGAGCAGGCGCCGCCCCGGCCCGATCCCGACCTGCTCAGCCACGTAATCGTGCTTGCGCCGCTGCGCCTGCTCGAGGCCGAGCGAGAAGTCCCCATCGAACATCGCGCCGCTGAAATCGGGCATCTCACCGAGACTGAGCCGGATGATCCGGTCGGTCAGCGAGTATGTGAAGTCGACGTCCTTACGATCCGCCATCCTCCTCCAACATACGACGCGGCGGGCCTTCGGCCTCTGATACCACTGGCACGATCGCGCTTCCTCTCTAGAAGCGGTGGCCGTACTTGCGCTCGAATTCCTCGGCCGAAGTCCTCTTCGGCAAGATCCGGACTGGGCATCCCGTGCGCTTGGTCGCTGGGGTTGGGTCGCGTGTTTTGAGAAGTTAGTGCGGAGGGTTGACTGAGGTATTGAGGAGGTATAGAGTAAGGCGAACAGCCAGGACCGCTGATGAGTAGAGCGGCGGCCGGCGGCTGCCGTTTCTCGATTGGCGAGGTGATCAGGATCACGTCTGGGACGTTATTGATACGCGAGACGCGCGAGGGTGGAGTTCGCCGCCTGACGCCGATCGGCGAGCTCGATCTCGCGACGGCGCCGCTGCTTGAGAGCGCATTCGACGCCGCCTTGGGCGATGACGATGCCGAAATGATCGTCGTGGAGCTCACGGAGTTGAGCTTCATGGACTCGACCGGGATCCACTTGCTGCTGCGGATGCGTGCCGCCTGCGAAGACGCCGATCGATTGCGGGTGGTCAACGGCTCGCGCGTCGTGGAACGACTACTCGACATGACAGGCGTTCGCGCCCATCTTCCGATTATCTCGAGCGACAGCGACCCGCTTGCACCACCGCCTCGATGACGCATCGACGCCGTCCTCACGCGTGAGCACCGGAATGTCTCAGACCGGCTGGAGCCGGCGCCGCGCAAGACCGTACCCTTGAACCGTGGAGCCAGCGCTATACAGCATCGGCGTCGTTTCGCGGATGGTCGGCGTGCCTGTCTCGACGCTACGTACCTGGGAAGAACGCTACGGACTCGTGGTCGCTGTGCGCTCCGCGGGCGGGCAGCGGCGGTATACGCGTAACCAGCTCGCGCAGCTGTCGTTCGTCGTCGAGCAGATCGAGCAAGGTTTTTCACCGGGCGATGCTCACCGTCTGCTCGCTGAGCACATCGACCGAGGCGGTGAGCCGGTTGGCGCGCGCGAAGCCGAGGAGCAGACGGAGATACTGATCCTGATCGCCGAACGCGACCGTTTTGCGGCGAGCCTTGAGGATTATCTTCTGCGCACGGAAGGATTTCGCGTGGAGATCGCCGCGACCGCCGACGAGGCGGAGCGGAAGTTTGACGAGTTCGAGCCGCACATCGTTGTCGTGGAATTGCTGCTCTCGGGCGGCGTCGGGGGTCGGCTAATCGAACGGCTCAAGCGGGCCGGGGCGACGGTGATCGCTGTTTCGCCGCTCGCGGCGAGCGAGGTTGCTGCTGAGTTTGGGGCATCGGCGTTTCTGCAAAAGCCGATCGACCCGTTGATCTTCGTGTCGACCGTTCGTGACCTGCTCGGGACCAGCGCGATCACCGGGCAGCGGTCGATGCGACAGTGACCGACCGTCTCCGAAGCGGTAGCGGCCGACTGGACGCAATCGTCGGCGGCGGCCTGCCGGCAAACGCGATCCACCTCATCGCCGGGCCGCCGGGCAGCGGCAAGACGATTCTCGCCGAGCAATACGCGTTCCATAACGCGACGGTGGAGCGGCCGGCCGTGTACCTCTCGACGGTTTCGGAGCCACTTGACAAGCTGGTCCGCTTCGGCCAGACCCTCGAGTTCTTCGATCTCGCCAGCATCGGAGAGCGGGTCTTCTATGAGAGTCTCGGCGAAGATCTCGAGGAAGGCGGCTTGCAGCGAACGCTCGAGCGGCTTCGTGTGCTACTCCGCGAGCGGCATCCGGGCATCTTGATCATCGACAGCTTCAAGGCACTGGGGGCATACGCGCCGACCCGCCGCGACTTCCGAAGCTTCCTCTTCGAGCTGGCTGCGGACACCAGCGCTGTGGCCGGCTCGAGCTTCTGGCTCGGGGAATATGATCTCGAGACGATTTCCGGCGAGCCGGAGGCGGCGGTGGCCGACAGCATCGTTGGCCTTGGCTCCCTCCGATCGGGTGAGCGCTCGAGTCGAGTGCTGGAGGTGGTCAAGCTGCGTGGCAGCAACTACCTCTCCGGCCAGCACTCATATCGCATCAGCGCCGCCGGTTTGAACGTCTTCCCGCGGCTGGCCGATAACGTCGACACCTCGAACTACGACCTGGGTGCCCGGCGAGTGTCCACAGGCATCGAGGCTCTCGATGACATGCTCACAAACGGCTACTGGCCGGGCTCATCGACCCTGTGCGCAGGTCCATCGGGCATTGGAAAGACACTCATGGGACTCCACTTCATCGTCGCCGGCGCTGTCGCAGGCGAGCGTGGGATCATCGCCAGCCTCCAAGAAAATCCGACCCAGCTCACCCGCGTGGCCGGATCGTTTGGCTGGACGCTCGATGACCAGGTCACGATGCTGTACCGCTCACCGGTCGACCTTTACGTCGACGAGTGGATCTACGAATTGCTCGACACCATCGAGCAGCTCGGAGCCAAACGCGTCCTCATCGACAGTCTCAACGACGTGCTGTTCGCGAGCGGGGACGAGATCCGCTTTCGCGAATACATGTATTCGCTGATCCAGCGCTGCTCCCGGGCAGGCGTCAGTCTGTTCATGACGACCGAGGTACCAGACCTTTTTGCCGTGACTCGCCTATCCGAATACGGCGTATCCCACCTCTCAGACAACGTACTCCTACTGCAATACCTACGCGACGAGGCAACCATCCGCCGCGCGATCACGGCGCTCAAGACCCGCGCTAGCGGCAACGACCCGCGCGTCCGGGAATTTCAGATCGGACCCGAAGGCATCACCATCGACGGCACGCCCAGGCGATGACGGACGCCCCGGCTTGATGTCAGATCGTGAGGGACGCGACAACACGCCCGGCTTGGGCGTGCCAGTGCTCGCAGATCGCGTCGAGGACCTTCAGGCCCATTCCACCCGAGCGACGCGGTGGCCGATGCGCTCCTGAAGTTCCCGAGAACCCGTCGTGATCGTCCACCACGATGGTCAGACGCACGTCATCTCGCTCCAGCGCGACGTCGATCACGTCCTGGTCGCCGAGACAGGCATGCCGAAGCGAGTTGGAAACGAGCTCGGAGACAACGAGCTCGGCATCGGTCAGCACGTGCTCGGGAAGGTCGGCGATCGCCCTCACCCTCAGGCGTGCTTCCCTCACCGACCGTACGTCATGACGGAGCGTAAAGCGGGTGTCGCCCAACTCGACAGGCCTCTTCCGTCTGGCCGGAAAATCCTGTCGTTATCTCTGCCCACCTCCACCACGCGCCAAACCGAACCCCGGCCTCTCCTAATACCTGTCTCGCTGGCGGAACCAGGCCCCGGTGTCATTGCGCCCCTTCGGCGCCCGGTCGAGCCACTGGTACATGCCCCACAGCGCGTCCAGCCCGCGCGCATACGCCGAGTAGGTGTGGTAGACGACTCCGTCCTCGAGGGCGAAGGCGCTCATGCCGGGCCGCTCGCGGAGGTACGTCGCCGTGTCGGTGCCGGCCATCGCCGCGTGCTCGGCGGCGCGGCCCTGTTCGCCAGCCTTCTGGAGCCACGTGGTGTCTGTCGGACGGTAGTTGTAGTCGACGGTCCCCGAGCGCTGCTGATCTTCGGTGAATGAGGTGTTGAAGTCGAAGTTGAAGTCGCTGGCCAGCGACGAGGCCCACCTGAAGGTCCACCCCATGCGGCGCCTGTAGGCCAGAAGCGCGGCGAGCGGGGCGCGCGACACCGCGATCATCCCGACGTCGTGATGCTCCAGGTGGACTGCGAAGCCGTTGAAGCCGTCGGCGATCGCAGAGCACGACGCGCAGCCGCCCGCGTACTCGGGCCCGAACATGAAGTGGTAGACGAGGAGCTGCGAGCGGCCGCCGAAGAGGTCGGCGAGCGACGCTGCGCCGGCTTCGGTCTCGAAGCGATATTCCTTCTCGACGGGGACCCAGGGCAACTGCTGGCGCTGGCGGGCCACGTCGTCGCTGCGGCGGGTCAGCTCCTTTTCGGCCTCAAGGAGCTCAAGGCGGGCAGCGAGCCATTCCTCGCGACCGGCGGTGGTGCGGGTGGTCATGTCGATCGCTCTCGTCATTGCGTCAGCCCCAGCCGGGCCGGCGCGTTCAGCTGTAGGTCCGGGAGCGTGTCGCCAGTCTCGAGGAGGGTCTTGAGGTTGGCCACGACGCGAGGCCAACCCTGGCTCACAAGCGAGCCGGTCATGCCGCCGGGCTCGAGGTCGTCGTGGATCACCGTCAGCTTGACCTGGTCGCCGAGCGGCTCGATCTCGAAGGTGACCTTCGACCGCGGCTCGGCGGCCAGGCGATCGCGGGCCTCGTCGGTGAGATCAAGCGAGTCGGCCCATTCGGGGGTGAACGTCTGCCACGCGTAGGAGAGTCGGCGGTAGGGCTCGGACTCGATCACGACCTGATCGGGGTCCGCGATCGTCACGCCGCGCGTGTGCCAGGCCATGGTCGAGCCGGGCTTCCAGTCGGAGTCGAACGTAATCGCCCAATAGCGCTCGGTGAACGCCGGCTCGGTCAATGCCTGCCAGAGTCGCTCGGGCGTGGTGTGGATGTAGGTCGTGTAGACAAACGGGGGTTTCTCCACCGGGGTGTCCTCCAATGCTCTCTTGAGATCAGCGAGCGCGTGGACGCGGCCCTGGTCGTACCGCGTGATCCAGCGTTCGGCGATCTCGTTGATGGGAGCCGCGTTGAGGTAGTGATGCTTCTCTCGGCCGCGGCGAACGGTCGTGACGAGATTGGCCGCTTCGAGCACGGCGAGGTGCTTGCTCACCGACTGGCGAGCCATATCCAGCCTCGAGCCCAACTCGCGCAACGTCTGGCCGTTCCGCTCGTTCAGGCTGTCGAGCAGCAGCCGCCGGGTCGGATCGGCCAGAGCCCTGAAGGCCTCGTCCATGTGCGCATGGGCAGCCATATGGTTGCCTATAATATGCAGCCGACTGGCTGCCTGTCAATCCGTGACGCCAAGGCAACTTCAGCCCGTCAGGGAGATGCGTCGGAGGAGGGCCCGGATGCCCGCCTGGCTATCCGGCGGGCATCCGAGCGACGTTGATCAGGCGGCCCGAACGAGCTCGTAGGTCAAGAACGCCAGACCGTCACCCACGGTCTTGCTATCGACGAGGCGCATGGGCTTCCTGTCGCTGGTCTCGCGGAACAGGCGCTCGCCAGCACCGAGCACGACCGGGAAGACGAAGAGCCGCAGCTCGTCGACTAGGTCGTGCTCGATGAGTGTGCGCGCGAGCTGATAGCTGGCGTAGACCACGATCTCACCGTTCAGTTCCTGCTTGAGCTTCGAGACCTCGTGCACCACGTCGCCGGTCAGGACTCTCGAGTTCGTCCAGTGAGGATGTTCGAGGGTCGAGGACACGACGTATTTGGGCAGACCGTTCAACCTGTCACCCCATTCGTCACTGCGCGCCGACCACCGCGCCGCAAACCACTCGTCACTGCGGCGACCCAACAGCAGGGCCTCGGTTCCCAGCGCCTCTTCGAACTCGATCCTGGCCCAGTCCTTGAGGTCCTCGCCGCCAAACTCGGCGAACCAGCCGCCCTGCGCGAAGCCCTCCTGACCGTCTGGGTCTTGGACGACTCCGTCGAGCGAGACGTTCGTGCTGAAGACAATCTTTCCCATCGCGGTGCTCCTTGGGTTGGACTTTGGGTTGCTGCCTTTGTTGAGGCGTCCGGAGCGACCAAAACTGAGCGGCAAATCTCTGTACGAAGATCCTGAACATGGGCATCGATAACCGATGGTTATCGTTACGCGTATTGGAGACCGCGGGTACCTGTCCGCACCATGGAGCGGACTCGAGAGGAGGGACGCGTGAATGCTTCCAAGCGCAGGGTTTGGCTGGTCACCGGGGCGAACAGCGGTTTCGGCCGTGCCGTTGTGGAGGCGGCGGTGGCCGCCGGCGACGTCGCAGTTGCGACAGCACGATCGACCGCGCCGTTGGAGGACGTCGTAGCCCGCCACCCGGATCAGATCGATCCCGTCGAGCTTGACGTCACCGACCAGGCACGGATCGCAACCGTCGTCGAGAACACGGTCCGCCGCCACGGCGGGATCGACGTCCTCGTCAACAACGCCGGCCGCACCCACGTGGGCGCGGTCGAGGAAACCACCGACGCGGAATTGCGCTCGCTGTTCGAAGTGCACTTCTTCGGACCCGCAGCGCTGGTACGCGCCGTCCTCCCCCACATGCGCGCGCGCGGCTCGGGCGCGATCGTGCAGCTCAGCAGCATGGGCGGCCAAATGTCGTTCGCCGGCTTCTCCGCCTACAGCGCGACAAAGTTCGCCCTCGAGGGACTTTCCGAGGCGCTCGCCGACGAAACCAAACCGTTCGGCGTCAAAGTGCTGATCGTCGAGCCGGGAGCCTTCCGCACCGGACTGTTCGCCGCCAACAGCGAAAGCGCGCCGAGCGAGACATACGCCGACTCTGTCGGCCAGACCCGCGCCATGATCCAAACCGGCAACGGCGCCCAGCCGGGCGACCCCGCCAAGGCCGCTGCCGCGATCCTCAAAGCACTCGATACCGAGCCGACGCCACTGCGTCTGCCGCTTGGCAGCGACGCGGTCGATGCGATCACCGCGCACCTCGACTTCGTCCGCGATGACCTGACGGCCTGGGAGCAGGTCGCGCGCGACACCACCTTCGACGCTTAGCGGCCGCGGCCGGTGCCGCCGGGGACGTACCCTTATCGAATGTCCCCAGAAGCGATCAAGAGCGAGTCAACGACATGACGAACAGCAGCTCGTCGAAGGGCGAATCTCCAGCCGAGCTCATCGACGCGCGAATCAAGGAGCTCGACGACTGGCGCGGCGCCACGCTCTCCCGGCTCCGCAATTTGATCAAGCAGGCTGATCCGGAAGTCGTCGAGGAGTGGAAGTGGAGAAAGGCCACAAATCCAGGTGTGCCGGTCTGGTCGCACGACGGCATGATCTGCACAGGCGAGACGTACAAGAACGCCGTGAAACTGACGTTCTTCAAAGGCGCCTCCCTGGACGATCCTTCGCGCCTATTCAACTCCAGCCTCGACGGCAACACTCGCCGTGCTATCGACGTTCACGATGGCGAGGAGATTGATGAGGAGGCATTCAGGGCTCTCATTCGAGCGGCCGTGGCGTTGAACACCGCCTGATCTCCCCAGGTGGAGAGCCGGTGCGGGCGGCGCCCTACTCTCGCACTCCGATTGCCTCCACCGGTCGGGCCCGCAGTGCCCGGCGCGTTGGCAGCGCCAGGGCGACTAGGGCCAGCAGCGCGGAGACCCCCAGGATCACCGCGAGCGGGGCGGCCGGCACGTCCGGGCGCAGGCCACCGGTGAGCGCGTGGGTGAGTGGCAACAGTGCGATGGCGGCGATCGCCAGACCGACCCCGAGCCCGATCGAGATGATCAGGATGGCCTCCCAGCGCGCCATCGATCGCACCTGGCGCGCGGTGGCGCCGACCAGGCGCAGGAGCGCGAGCTCACGACCGCGCCTGAGCGCAATCATGGTCAGGGTGTTGACCACGGCAATCGACGTGAAGACGAAGATCATGGCCACGAACAGAGGGCCGAGCCAGCGGTTCATCTCGCGGTCGGCGTCGGTCGCCGTGGCCAGGGACGCTCGGTCGGTCACCTGCATTCCGGGATATCGCTGAGTCAGCCCCTCCAGGCGTCGGCCCACCGCCCCTGGGCGCTTGGTCTGGACGAGGATCGTGTTCAAAAACGAGTTTGTCTGATGGCCAGCGGCGAGCTCGGAGGCGATCACGGCGTCGCCGAAGGCCAGATCGCGCGCATAGATCGCGACGACCGTGGCGTGGGTGCGCGTGCCGTCGCCGAGCATGATCGGCACCCGATCACCGACGTGGACATGGGCGGCCTGCGCACGGTGGCGCCCGAGCGCCATCGTGAAGCCGTGCAGCGCCGATAGCGAGCCGGCGCTCACGCCGAGGTCGAGGCCTCCACCCTGGCCTCCGGTCAAGATCTGCGCCGGGATGCCGTCATCGGTGGCGCCCAGGCTGGGGCCTAGGGTGGTTGGCGTCAAGGCAACCGCCGAGAGCACTCCGGGCGTGGCACGCACGTCGTTGAGCGCGGCGGTGGGCAGTCCCGGGCCGTTGCTCGAGACGGCAAGCTGACCCAAGAGCCCGGCGTGCCGTTGCTGCGTGATGGCATGGTCGATGGTCGTCGCGCTGAACAGCAGGGTGCAGCTCATGGCTACGGTCAACACGATCGGAGTGCTGGCCGAGGAGAAGCGTCGCGTGGCGGCGCCGAGATTCGCGGAGGCGAGGAACCCACCCACGGGCGAGACGGCCGCGAGCGGTGGCGCCAGCAACCGGCCGGCCAGGCGCGCCACGATCGGCCCGAGGAACCCGACCGCCAACACCAGACATATCGCCGTCAGCTCGGAGGTCGCCGCGGCTGTCTCGGACGTGCTCGTCGTTGTCGAAACGGTGAACAGTGGCACGGCGCCGGCGAGCGCCAACAACCCTCCGACAAGCCGGCCGCGGCCCAGCAGCCGCGGCTCGACGGCAGCGTCGGTCAGCGCGAGCGTCGGTGGCACCCGCGCGGCGCGCCGTCCAGCTGCCAGCACCGCCAGCAGCGCCGTCACAAGTCCGCCGACGACGGCTGCCGCGGCAGGCAACCAGTCGGCCTTGACGACGAATGTGTCGGGCGCAATGCCATGGCGAACAAGCGCGTGTCCGAGCGCCTGTCCGACGAGCGCACCGGGCCAGATTCCAGCTACCGAGCCCACCAGGGCGACGATCGCCGCTTCCCAGGCGATCATGCGACGGATTTGACCCGGCGTCGTCGCCACCGCTCGCATGAGCGCGATCTCGCGCTCACGCTGTTGGATCGACAGACCCATCGTGCTGGCCACGACGAACATCGCAATGAAGATCGCGAGCCCGGCGAACGCGGCGGATACGGGAATCAAAGTAGTGCGGATCTGCTGGAGCTCGGGGTACTCGGCGCGGCCGCGCTCGTTGCCGGTCAAGACCTCAGCGCCTGCGGCGACAGCGCGCACGCGCGAAGGGTCGAAGCCCGGTCGGGCGAGCACGCCGACCGCGTCGACGCGGCCCGGGTGCCCGGCCAGCCGTGTTGCCTCGTCGTCGCTGAGGAAGATCGACGTCTGCTCCGAGACGCGATGGCGAGGGCGGGCGACGCCGACAACCGTCACCTCGCGCGGGCGTTGGTCGGCAGCAAGGACGACGCGCGCGTCAAGCGCGGTATGAAAGCCGGCGACCACCTCGTCGGGGCCCGCCGGCGGGCGGCCAGCGGTCAGCACGTAGGGTGTCAAAGCCGCGCTGCTCCACCCGTGAGCGGTTACAGCGCGGTCGCCGATACGGGCCGGCACTGACACATCGCCGATGGCCGCCCGGACGCCGGGTACGGCGGCAAGGCGGGCGGCCAGCGACGAAGTCACGCGGGCGCGCTCGCCCAGGATGACGTCGTGGTCGCTACCGACGTTCTGCCGTCCCGTCAGGACCGCTGCAGCGCCTGCGTACCGTTCGACCGGCGGATGAGCACGCAATATCGCCTCGAGCTGCATGCCCCAGGCCATCGCCAGAACGGACGCGGCGAAGAGGGCGACCAGTGCGCCCGTGAACGTACCGAGGCGGCCACGAGCGGTGAGGATGGCGAGACGCAACATGGCTCAGCGCCCCAGGTGCGCGAGTTGCTCAGCTACCTCGTCGGCGCTGGGAGCGTCGAGCGTGCCGGCGACGCGGCCATCCGCGAGCAGCATGACCCGGTCGGCGTACGCCGCCGCCACGGGATCATGGGTGACCATCACTACTGTGCGGGATTCCTCGTCGACCACCTCGCGCAGCAGCGCGAGCACGTCACGCCCGGTGCGCGTGTCGAGAGCGCCGGTCGGCTCATCGGCGAACACCACCTCCGGGCGGGTGATGAGCGCCCGTGCGATCGCTACCCGCTGCTGCTGGCCACCGGAGAGCTGCGCGGGGCGAGCGCGCAGCTTCGACTCGAGCCCCACTCGCGCTGCGACCTCTCGCACCAGCGACTTCCGGGGCCGATGACCGTCCAGGCGAAGTGGAAGGGAGATGTTCTGAGCGACCGTGAGTGAGGGCAGCAGGTTGAACGCCTGAAAGACAAACCCGATGCGCTCGCGCCTCAAGATCGTCAGCCGCCGCTCGCTCAGTCCGCCTAGCTCTGTGTCGCCCAATGCGACGGTGCCCGAGGTCGGCCGGTCAAGGCCTGCCGCCAAGTTGAGTAGCGTGCTCTTCCCCGAGCCCGACGGGCCCATCAGAGCGGTGAACGAACTCGGCGCGATTACCGCGCTCACGCCGTCGAGCGCAACAACCGCCTGACCGTTTCGGCCGTACACCTTTCGGGCGTCGCGAAGCGTGACGGCGGCAGTGCGGGCGGCGGCAGTGCGGGTGGCGGCCGTGGGGGTGTGCAAGGTGGATTGGAACATGCCGCGAACCTACGCTCGGATCGAGGCCGCGTCGTCATCCGGAGTCTTGATTTGGACTCCTACCGGCCTACGATTCGGACTCCTACTCTGGTAGGAGGCGGGAACCGAAGGGGTGGAGTACGTTCAACGCATGGCCCGGATCGAGCAATTCGCGCGTAGGTATTGGTTGGAAGTGCCGATCGCGCTTCTGGCCATCGAGGGCATGGTCGAGGTCGTCGTCAGACGCGACGCGCCGGACGCGCCGACCACGTCGCTCTGGTTCTGCCTGCCCGCGGTGGCGATCATGGTGCTGCCGCTGTTCGCGTGGCGGCGTTTTCCGTTCGCCGCCCTGACCGCGTATTGGCTACTCGCCGCCGGGGCCACGTTCGTCGATGGCCAACTAATTCCGTTCATGACCAGCGTCTTCGTCCTCGGGATGGTGGTCGCGTTCCTGCTCGGGAATCTGCCCGATGTGCTTCATGCGCGCGTCGGCCTCGCTGTGGTCTTGGTCGGTGGCGCGATCGTCGTCTACAACGTTCCCGGACACCCGGCCAGTCAGCTGTTCTTCATCCCGATTCTGTTCGGGATCTGCTGGTTGGCTGGCTTCGTCGTACGCGGGCGCGCGGACCAGGCGCAAGCGGCTGAGCTGCGCGCGAGCGAGGCGGAGCGCGACCGGGACGCGGCGACGCGCGTCGCGGTGGCCGAGGAGCGCGCGCGGATCGCGCGGGAGCTCCACGACATCGTCGCGCATGCCGTCAGCGTGATGGTGCTCCAAGTCGGAGCCGTCAGGCACAAGCTCCCGGACATGCTCGCCGAGGACCGGGATGCCCTTATCGGCGTCGAGCACGCCGGCCGCTCGGCGCTCACCGAGTTGCGCCGCCTTCTCGCCGTCATGCGCCGCGACGGCGACGGCCTCGAGCTCGCCCCTCAGCCCGGTCTCGACGGCCTTGACTCACTCGTGAACGAGATCGGCCGCGCCGGCCTTCCCACCGATCTGCGCGTCGACGGTGAGCCCTTCGCGCTGCCGCGCGGGATCGACCTATCCGCCTATCGGATCGTGCAAGAAGGCCTCACCAATGCTCTCAGGCATGCTCGCGCGAGCCACGCCGATGTCACCGTTAGCTACGCGCCTGACGAGCTACGGATCGAAGTGTGCGACGACGGGAACGGCGTGGCGAACGATGGCCATGGCCACGGCCTCATCGGGGTTCGCGAGCGGGTCAAGCTTTACGGCGGTGACATGGCCGCAGGCACGGCAAATGGCGGTGGCTTCAGGCTCAGCGCCCGCCTCCCGCTGACCCGGGCATGACGATCCGAGTCCTCATCGCCGACGACCAGTCGATGGTCCGCGCCGGATTCCGAATGTTGCTGTCTGGCGAAGAGGACGTCGAGGTCGTCGCCGAGGCGAGCAACGGACTGGAGGCCGTGGCCAAGACCGCGCGCTTTGCGCCAACAGTCGTCCTCATGGACATCCGGATGCCGGAGCTCGACGGGCTGCAGGCGAGCCGACGCATTCTCGCCGCCGACAACGCGGCACGCATCCTGATCCTCACGACGTTCGGCCTCGACGAATACGTGTACGAGGCACTCAGGGCCGGTGCGAGTGGCTTCGTGCTCAAGGACGACCCCCCCGAGCAGCTGATCGCGGCGGTACGGACGGTCGCGGCCGGAGACGCACTCCTCTCGCCGGCGATAACGAAACAAGTCATCGAGCAATTCACACGCATTCATCGTCCCGAACGTCCCGAGGAGCTCGACGAGCTCACGCCGCGGGAGCAGGACATCCTTCGGTTGATCGCGGGTGGCCTTTCAAACGCAGAGATCGCACGCGACCTGGTCATCAGCGAGACGACCGTCAAGACACATGTCACGCACATCCTCCAGAAGTTGGGCCTCCGCGATCGCGTCCAGGCCGTGGTGCTTGCTCACCGGACGGGCCTCGTCGAGGCAGATTCAACCAGCTGAGCCGGTTCCCGCCGCGGCGCCGTTGACGGTGAGTCGTGGGTTCCAAAGGACCTCCCACAGATGCCCATCCGGGTCGCGGAAATAGCCCGAGTAGATGCCCCACGGGCGGTCGTGCGGCTGGTCGGTGAGGGCCGCCCCGGCTGCTTCGGCCCGCGCCAGTAGGGCGTCGACCTCACGCTTGCTCGAGACCGCGTGGCCGAGGCTGAACTCCCCTGTCTTTGGCGGACCCAAGTCGATGTTGGCATCTTTGGCCAGCTCAGTCCGCGGATACAGCGCGAGAAGCAGTCCGCCCCGCAGCTCAAATAATGCAAGTGCGCCGGCTGGCACGACGTCATCTCCGACGAACTCAGTGCCGAGGATCCCGCGGGACTCAAGCCCAAGACCGTCACGGTAGAAGGCAAGACCTCGATCCAGATCACTGACAGCTAGCGTGACAACTTCGATCCGCGCATCCATCCTCTCCTCTTTGCTGACGGGCGTGTCGTTTGCTTGCTCTTGGGGGGTGTAGCTGAACTGCTCCGCCCACTCGGCCGGGCGACCCTCCGGGGTCAGATCGAGCAGGTTCCAGAGCGGCTCGAGGGTGCCGACGTGGCGGGGCTCCTGTCCTGGATCGGTGGGCGCAGATAACAGTTCCGAGCTCCAGAAATGCCGGATCACGTCGCCGTCGCGGTGAAACACGGTCAGCATCGGGCGCTGTATCCCTTCGGGCGTTTCGGCAAAGTAGTCCGTGTTGTACGTGTTGCCGGCGGACGAGAGGAGTCGCAGCCGCCGCCATCCCCGCTCGCGGCCGAAGGCCAGAACACGCGAGAGCGGCGCCTTGGCGACGACGACCAAGTTGACGTGCTGGCTCGCATGCTCGGCCGCCCCGTCGAGCTGGTCCAGCAACCCGACGCACGACGGGCACGGACCTTCGGCGAGCGGCAGCAGCGCGGTGTCGCCGTCGGGCGGTCCCGGCGTCGGGTCGCCGGGATCGCGAGGAAACATGAAGCTGTAGATCACGAGTGAGTCCTTGCCGGGCGCGAACAGCTCTGATAGTCGAACCTCTTTTGGCGCTCCGTCCTCTCCCGCCCCCTGGAAGACGTAATCCATCTTCACCTGCCCGCCGGGCGGGAGCTCACGCCTGGCAACCGCGACCGCCTCCGTCGCTCGACGCAATTCGATCTCTTGTTCCAACAGCCGATCGCGCGCAGCCCGGTACTCCCGTGACTCGCCCGGAAGCGCCATGCTCATCAGGTCTCCTCTCGTCAGCAGATCCACCCGCGAGCGCATCGACGCGACCGCGGGTGCCATACATGATTCGACCAACTGGAGGCTAAGAACTCATCGATCCCTGGGATCCGAACCGGCGCCGGCGCAGTCGGAGCCGATGCCGCCGGCCCGCAATGTTCGCTCTATTTCCGTGAGCAATAGTCGGGCAACCGGTCTTTTAGTGGTTCGCGCTGATTCGGGGTAGCTCTTACGCCGCGTGATGCGGCCGGGAGGTTCGGTAACCGGTTAAAAACCCTGGAGGTGAGGGATGTTCCGTAGGTGGTCTTGTAGGGTTGGGTCGACGGATCGGCGTGCGCGTCGCCGCCCTGTTTGGCTGTCCGTGTCGGCGTTTGCGGGTTCGCTGGGGTTCATGGGCTTCGCCCTGGCCGGCTCACCGGGGCTGGTCGCCAGTGCCCTCCCAGCGCCTGTGCCTGCGGTCTCCGAGTACCAGTTCCTGTCCGCCAGCACCACGCCGCCGGGCGAAGCTGACTGTTTCTCGGTCGGACGGCGCTGCTTTACCCCGGCGTCAATGCAGGCTTCCTACAACCTCCCGCCGCTGTACAAGGCGGGTGATAACGGACAGGGCGCCACGATCGCGATCATCGACTCGTTTGGCAATCCCAACATGGCGTCGGACCTGGCTAACTTCGACACGCAGATGGGTCTGCCGCACATGTGCGGCGAGCCGAGCGCGACATGCGGTGCCGGGGTGCCAACGTTCCAGCACGTGTTCTGGAACGGAAAGACCGAGGTGAAGGCGCCGCCGTCGGGCAGCCACGGCACCGGCCTCCAAGATCGCAACGCCTGGGCGTTGGAGACCAGTCTGGATGTGGAATGGGCGCATGCCATCGCTCCGAAGGCCAACATCATCAACGTGACCACCAATCCCGCCGAGACTCAGGGCGTGCAGGGACTCCCCGCGATGATGAACGCCGAGCAGTTCGTCGTGGACCACCACCAGGCGACGGTCATAACGCAGAGCTTCGGCGCGACCGAGGAGGGCTTCGGCAGCACACAAGCCCTGTTGCATTTGCGCCACGCGTTTATCTCCGCCGCCTCGGACGGCGTCACGGTGCTGGCCAGCTCGGGTGATGGCGGCTCGGCCAACTCGAAGAAGACGCCGGTGAAGAACCCATCAACCGTGCCCTTCCCGACCGTGAACTGGCCGGCTTCGGACCCGCTGGTGACGGCTGTCGGCGGCACTTACCTGTGCACCGACCCAGTGACCGGCACGTCTGTCGACTCCACCGACCCGCCGAGCAACTGCCAGGCCAGTCCAGGAGTCAGGGAGATCGGCTGGGTCGATTCGGGCGGCGGCTTCAGCCACGTCTTCTCCAAGCCCGGCTACCAGGACACTCTGCCCGCCGGATCCACTCCGATCGGCGCAATGCGTGGCGTGCCCGACGTCGCCTACCAGGCCAGCTCCCGGACCGGCGTCCTGGTCTACGACACCGCTCCCGGCGACGCGGAGAGCGGACTCATCTGCCCCAGCGGAAATCCGTGCAGCGCGGGCTGGTACGTCGTAGGCGGAACGTCCGCATCGTCCCCGCAGTGGGCGGGGCTCGTCGCGATCGCCGACCAGATCGTCGGTCACGGCCTTGGCCAGATCAACCCAACGCTGTACCGGTTGGCGGGCGGTCCGGACTACAGCACGTACTTCTACGACGTGACCACCGGCGACAACCAGGCAGACCCCAGCGTCCCCGGTTACCCGGCGACCACAGGCTGGGACCCCGTGACCGGCCTCGGCACGCCTAACGCGGCCAAGCTGGTTCCCGCGCTGGCCGCAGGCTGACGTCACACCACCGCGGATAGCGTTCTCGCTGTGTCCGGGGAGCCGCTCGGCGGCTCCCCGGACACCCGGGGGCAAGCGGCCGGCCCCGCCTGCCTAATCCTCCTCCCACGCCACGGCCCGCACCGGTGAGCCGCTGGAGTCGGGAACTGGCAGCGGCAGGGCCGAGAAGCGCACTCGTTTTCCGACGATGCTCTCGAGATTCCCGAGACCCTCGAGGATGTAGACGTTCTCTTGCAAGCAGATCGTGTGTGCGGGCCAGTGCGGTGGTGGAGTCGACTTGTCGTACCACTTGTGGACGAAGATGCCGTCGTGCAGGTGTTCGAACCCGTAGGGCTCGACCCCGACGCTCTTGATCTGCTGCTTGACGAGCCATTCGGCTCCGTCAGGCGTGACGAACGTCTGGTTGTGGATGTAGTCATCCATGCTCGTCGCCGGCTGTTCGGCGGAGTAGATGAGGACGATGTCTCCGGGTTTGATGCGGGGACGGGCCCGCTCGAAGTCCTCGCTCGTGATTCCGCGGCTGTTGGCGAACGAGCAGTCGATCACGACGGCCTCGCCGATGAGGCGATCGATCTCGACTCCGTCGACGCCGGGGGTGTTGGGGATGATGTGGATCGGCGCGTCGAGATGGGTCCCGAAGTGATCATTGAGCGTCCATTGACAGACGCTGCCGTGCTCCGTGTCCCAATTGCGCAGGTACGAGAACTCGATGTCGGAGTACGGCGAGCCCGGTTCGGCAAACTTGCCGGCGAGCCCGACGATCGTGTCGTGCGTCATCGGGCGTGTGAGGTCGATCAGTTGCGGCGACCAGCTCATGTCCTCGTCCTCCGTGGTTGGTTTTGAAACGCGGCGGTCAACCTTAAGCCTCCAGCGCTCGTTCCATGAGCTGCCCGAGCCGCTCGATCGGGAACCCCTCGTAGCGGGCGCCATTGTGCCCGACGACCGTCTGGGCGTTGAAGAGCGAGCTGACGACGGCCTCTTCGGTCGCTTCGGTCACGGCCTGGAAGAGTGGATCGAAGTGGACGGCCTCCTCACGGAGAACCACCAGCGACTGTGACGCGTGGTCGCCGAAGTGGGCAATCCGTGCGGCGGTCGTGAAGCCGATGACGATCTCACCGCTGCCGTGCGCAGTGTTCGAGCCGGTACGGGCGAGTCCGTTCTGGGCTCGATGAAGGAGGCGTTTGAGTTGGCGTGAGGAAACCGGCGCGTCGGTCGCGACGACGACAATGACCGAGCCCCCGTGGCGGTCGCGGGGCCCCTCGCTGTCTTCGTCAGCCAGCCAGGCACCGACCGGTCGTCCGGCTATAACGAGCTCGCGGAGCTGACAGAAATTCGCCAGGACCAGCACGCCGACGACGGACTCACCCCGGGCGGCGCGAACGCGGCGCGACGCTGTCCCGATCCCCCCCTTGAGACCGAAGGCGGACATCCCGCGCCCCGCACCCACCGCTCCCTGCTCGACCTTCCCCGTCGTGGCCGCAGCGAGCGCACGGGCGACGTGCTCGCGGCGGACGTGACGGCCGCGGAGGTCGTTGAGAAAGGCGTCATTGCACTCCGCGACCACCGTGTTCACAGTTCCCGTGCGTCGCGCCGATCTCGGGATTCGCGTCGAGCAGGAAATCGAGCAAACCCTCGGTCGCCGCCGGGACCGAGAACGTATTGGTCAGGGCTATCGGCGACTCGAGTTGCCCCAACTCCTCGATCTGTACAAGACCCGTCGTCTTGCCGAAGCCGTTGATGACGTGGCACGCAGCGATGACCTTCTCCCGGAAGACGTTGCCCTGGTGCGGGAGGACGACGGTCACGCCTGTCTGGACCGAGCCCGAGTCGTCGGTGACGGTCTCGTGCCCGACGGCGACCCCCTCCACGTCCGTGATCGCGTTCTCCGGCCCAGACGGCAGAGAACCGAGAGCCAAACCCAGGTCGGCCGCCGCCAGGAAACCACGAGATACGGTCAGATCGCCATTGTCGCGGCGCCACCGGACGGCGGCCGTGGACCTACGCCTCAGGTTCGGGCAACGCGTGCACGGCCGATCCCTCGATATTGAAATGAGGCAGTCGAGCGTCGAGCCGCCGAGGCAGTCGCCACGTGATCGCACCCAGAAGCTTCAACACGGCTGGGAGCAGCACGCACCGGACCAGGAGCGCGTCGAGCGCCACAGCGAAGGCGAGCCCGAAGCCGAACTCCTTGATCGTACGCTGGTTTCCGAGCATGAACGAGAGGAACACGCAGATCATGATCGCGGCGGCTGCCGTGATCACACGGCCAGTGAACGTGATGCCGTCGGCCACGGCGGCCGAGGCGTCGCCACGAAGCACCCACTGCTCGCGCACGCGCGAGACGAGGAACACCTCATAATCCATTGACAGCCCGAACACGACGGCAAAGATCAGCACCGGAATCCACGGCTCGATCGGCCCTTTCTGCACCCCGAGCACGCCCGCGAGCCATCCCCACTGGAACACGATGACGGTGGCCCCGAGCGCGGCGCCGATGCTCAGCAGGTTCATCAGCGCCGCCTGCACCGGTATCACCAGCGAGCGGAAGATGACGAACAGGAGGAGCGCCGAGAGCAGGACCACGATTCCTACGAACAGCGGAACCTTGCCCGAGAGCACATCGGAAAAGTCGATCGAGCCGGCCGTGAAACCGCCGACCAGAACCGGCGTCCCGGTGCGCCGTTCGATTGGCGGCAGGACCTGGTGGCGCAGCGTGTTGACCAGCGTGGTGGTCGCCGCCGCCTCTGGGCCGGAATTCGGGTAGACCTGAATCACCGCGATGTGGCCACTCGGCGCCCGCCGAGGCTCGGTGACCGCAGCGACGTCGGACGTGGCCCGCGCGGCCGATCGGATCGCCGCGAGCGCCTTAGCCTGACCGCCGCCACCCAATTGCGCTACGAGCGTCAGCGGACCGTTGAAGCCAGCGCCAAAACCATGGGCAAGCATGTCGAAGGCGTGGCGGGAGCTTGTGCTGGCCGGGTCATTGCCGGCGTCGCTGGTGTCCAACCGCAGCGCGAACACGGGCACCAGAAGCGCGATCATCACGGTCAGCGAGGCGACGGTCAACGGCCACGGCCGCCTCATCACCGCCTCACTCCAGCGCCGCCACATCGAGTCCTTCGGGACAGCGAGCGCCCCGTCGGCCTTCCCAACAGTTGGCCTCCGACGGCGCATGAATCCATGGCCGCGACGCGGAGAGCGCACGATGCGGGCACCGAAACGTGAAAGCAGCGCGGGCAGCAACGTCAGCGATGCGATCATCGTGAGCAGTACCGCCAGTACTGAGGCGATCGCGAGCCCGTACATGAAGCTGACCCCCGTCGCGAACATGCCGAGGAGGGCGATCACCACGGTCGTACCGGCGAGCAAGATCGCTCTTCCGGACGTATCCATCGCCGCTAGGACTGACCGCTCCACGTCGCCGAAGGCGACGTAGTGCTCGCGAAAGCGCGTGACGATGAAGAGCGAGTAGTCAATGCCGACACCGAGTCCGATCATTAGCGCCAGCTGCGGCGAGATGTTCGACATGCTCGTGACGTGGGTCGCGAGTCCGATCAGCGCGACTCCTGTCACCAAGCCCAGGCCGGCGGTGATCAGCGGCATCCCCGCGGCGGTCATCGAGCCAAAGGTGATCAACAGGATCACCAGCGCGGCGATCGCTCCGACCGCCGTGGCGGGGCCGACGCTGAAGCCCTCGGCGTCCTCGATCACCTGACCGCCCGCGGCGACGTGCAGGCCCGGGACGTGGACGGCGCTCACCGCGCTCAGCACGGGAGTGCCGGTGGCGTTGGGCAGCAGGTTGGCGCGCTTGTCGTAGTTGAGCGTCGCGAATGCGGTCTTCCGATCGCGTGAGACCTGGACGGCGCCGCGGGCACTGTAGGGACTGATGATCCCGGCGACGTGCGGCAAGGTATTCACCTGAGTCAGGAGCCGCGCCATCGCGCCGCGCACGCCCGGCGAGTCGATCGTGCCCTCGGACACGTGGAACACGATCGTGTCGACGTCGCCGCTCTGGGCCCGAAACTCTCGGCCCAACACGTCGAAGGCCCGCTGGGATTCGGTCCCGGGCAGACTGAAGTTGGTCGCCCAACGGTTGCCGAGGGACCCCGCGATAACGGTGGTCAGCACGGCGAGAGCCACCCAGCCCAACGCCACGCGGCGCCGATGGGCGATGCACCAGCTGACGAGGCCCATCAGCCCGCCGCGGGTGGGCGGCGAACTGTGGGCCGGCCCCGGGGGCGGTTCACGCTCGATGGTGACGGTTGATCTCGATTCTTCATTCATCGCGCTGCTCTCAATCAAATCGACGAAACGTTGTTGGGCCTGGTGGACGGCGACGCGCCGCCCGCGGTCGGGGGCGCAGGCTCGCGCCGGTGCACCGCGACTCGATGAGCCGAATCTGCGCCGCATACGACTCACAGGCGGATTGCTCGCGATCGAGGGCGGCGGTGTAGGCCGCAAAGGCGTCCGCTCGATCGCACGAGGACGCACCCGCGAACCGTTCGTAAGTGGACTGCACCTCTGCGCAGCCAGTGCGCCAGTCGCAGTACAGCTCGATCATCCGGTCGACAAGGTCCGGACGGACCTGAGCACCTCGGGTGTTCATCATCGAGGGCCGGTCGCAGCGTTCTGGGGGCGTGCCAGACTCACGGTGATCACCGTAGGCCGCCACTGGACTCATGAGAAGGTCCAATCGCGCGCGCAATTCAAGGGCCAACTGAGCCCCCGGCCGCGCACCGCGCGCGGTGGCGGTCTTACGATCCGGTCGTCAGTGGATATCCACCTTGCCTTGGACCGAGACGCGCCGCTCCGCGCTCAGCTGGAGCGCGAGCTGCGCGCGGCCATTCGTTCCGGTCGCCTTCGCGCGGGGGCCAAGCTGCCCCCGAGCCGCGTTCTCGCCGGCGAGCTTCAGGTCTCTCGCGGCGTGGTGGTGGAGGCCTACTCGCAGCTGACCGCCGAGGGCTATCTGGTCGCGCGCGCCGGCGACGGGACCAGGATCGCCGAGGGGCTCGCGCAGCAGCCGCCAGCCCGACGTGCGCCGCCGGCGGCCGCGCGCCGGGTCGTTTATGACCTGCGCAGCGGGGTGCCGGACCTCGCGCTGTTCCCGCGACGCGAGTGGCAGGGCGCGATGGCGACCGCGCTGCGCGAGCTCCCCGATGCGGCGTGGTCGTACGGATCACGTCGTGGCCTGCTCCAGGTACGGATCGCGCTGAGCGACTATCTGGGCCGCGTGCGAGGAGTCGTGGCGGATCCGCAGCGGATGTTCATCTCCGCCGGGGCGGCTCACGCGATGAGCATCATCTGGCACACGCTGCGACAGCGCGGCGCCAAACGGGTCGCAGTCGAGGATCCTGCGTGGCCGGCCATTCCCACGACGATCGCGCAGGCCGGTCTCGAGCCGGTCCCAGCCAGGGTCGACGAACACGGCCTCGACATCTCCCAGCTGGAGGGCATCGACGTCGACGCCGTCGTGCTGGCTCCGGCGCATCAATATCCGACCGGGACGGTTCTTGCCCCCGCGCGTAGGGCCGAGGTGATCGCGTGGGCGCGCCGGAGCGGCAGCCTGATCGTCGAAGACGACTACGACGCCGAGTACCGCTACGACCGCGAGCCGATCGCTTCGCTCCAGGGGCTCGCGCCAGACTGCGTCGCGTACGTGGGGACGGCCAGCAAGACGCTTGCGCCCGGCGTGCGTCTGGGGTGGGTGCTGGTTCCGAGCCACCTCGTCGGTGAGATGGCAGCCCAGCACGGAGTGACGCGGGCACTGCCGAGCGTCCTTACCCAGGCCGGATACGCGAAGGTGCTCGAGCGCGGCGCGATCGATCGCCACCTTCGCCGCACCCGACGCACATATCACGCCCGTCGGAACGCCATGATCGAGGCGTTGGGGCGATGGCTGCCCGAGGCCTCCGTCAGCGGTGCGGCGGCCGGACTGCATCTGATCGTGTGGCTGCCGGAGGCGGGCGATGAGGCGGCGATCGCCGATGCGGCGGCGCGGCGCGGCGTGGCGGTCCACACGCTTCACGGCGATTGTTCTGTCACGGCACCGCTTCCTCCGGCCCTGCTTCTGGGATATGGGCTGATCGCCGAGACGGCCATCCCCCGCGCCGTGCAGGAGCTGGCCGTCGCAGCGGGCTGCTAGAGGGCAGTAGCGCGAATTGGTCCTCGCACCGGGGGCCGACTTGGTTCTAGTCAAATCGCGCTCGCGAGTCGAAGATCCTTCTATTGACGGTGCGACAACCACGGGGACTGGCAATGGAACGAGGACGGACTAATCGGGTGCTGGTCGTTGGCGCGCGGGGCGTGATGGGCGCGCTGACCGTTGGCGCGTTCCGAGAGGCCGGCTGGGCCGTCCGGTCGGGCGCGCGCCGACCTGGCCCCGGACAGATCGAGCTCGACCTCGACCAAGCCGATTCGGTCTCGGCGGCGCTGGACACGCACGAGCTCGTCGTCAACACGGTTCCCCACCCGGACTTGGCCGCCGAGCGTTACGTCCTCGAGCATGGCGGAGCCCTGATCAATGTCTCCGCGCTGCCCGCCGCGGCCAGCCGGTCCCTGCGCGCCGTGGCGGGGGGCGCGCAGGGCACCGTGTTGATGAACGCCGGGCTGGCGCCCGGGGTGACCACGATCGTCGCCGCAGATCTGCTGCGCATGCACGCGGAGGCGCACGAGCTCGAGATCGTGTTCACGCTCTCCTCCACGCGCCGCGGGCCGGCGAGTGTGGATTTCATCCACCGGGGATTGACCACGGTGAGCCGTCACCGCACCACGCTCGTGCGCTTCCCGAAACCGCTCGGCGAGCGCCGCTGCATCGGCTTCGGCGAAGGCGATGCGGGGTGGCTCGGCGGCATCGCCGAAGGTCGGATTGTTCGCCAGTACATCTGCATAGCCGAGCCCACGGTGCACGAGCGGCTGCTCGGGCTGAACAGCGCAGGCGCGATGCAAGAGCTGCCGAAAGCCCTGATCGGCTCACACGAGCCGCTTGTCGGCGCCACCGCGGGCGATGAGCCCGTCGCGCATTGGATCGCGGCGATACGCGGGGGTAGGCGATTGGGCGTTCGAACGGTCGAATGTCGGGGCGACTTTGTCCGGGCGGCACGGAGCACTGTCGTCTTTGCCGAGGCGCTACTGACGGACGAACGACAGCCTGGATGCTTTGACCCAGAGGAGATCTACACGCTGGGCCGCATCGAGGCCGAGCTGCGCGCCGCCGGGATCACGATTCGGGCGGGGTGAGCCGGGCCGGTGACGCGTCGGCGGCCGCGCGTGCCGCGACACGCGCGAGATCGGACTCGCGAACGGCCGTGCTGCCAGCGACGATCGTGTTTGTTGCCCGGCGGCCGAGTGTCCACACCCTGGGGTACGCGCTGCTCATGGCCGACACGGCAGCACTGACCTCGCGCGCCGAGCGGTTGTCGATTACGTTGATCAAAGTCATCGGGGCGACCCTTGCCGCGTCGGCCAGGGCCTCGGGGCTGACGAGCTCGGCGGGTATGCGCGCCACGACGAACGCGTCGATCACGATCGCGTCCCAACTGTCGTCGGGCTGCGCGGCGATATGCGCCCGGCCCTCCGCGTGACGGACGCGCAGGCCGGGCACACGGCGAAGCCCGAGATGCTCGCGAGCGAGGGCGAGAACGTCGGCATCGACTTCGCACACCTCCTGGCGCCCGCCCGGATCCTCCGCCGCCAGCGCCCGCGCCAACGCACAACCACCGCCTCCGACATGCAACACGCGCCGGGCACGAAATTCACACAGCACGATCCGAAGCCAACGCAGGTAGTCGAACTCGAGGTGAGTGACGTCGGCGAGGTCGACGTAGGAGACATCCATCCCGCCCTCACGCAATAGCCGTCCGGAGGGACGTCGCGGGTCGACCTCGGCGATCAGCTCACCGCACCTCGCAATGGTTCGAGTGCGCCTCTGTCGGTGGGGCACCCGGACAGGCTGGCACAGCCATGTGTCGCCCGGCTGACCAGCCCGCCCGGGCTCGTGGCTGCGGCGTTTGCGTCTACGCCGCCGCCTGCGTCGGCTGGAAGTAGTGCGCCTCCTCCATGTCCGCGATCAGTCCCAGATGGGTCGGCTGCCATCCCAGGCGCTCCTGGGTCAGCGCGCTCGACGCGGGGGCGTCGATTCCGAAGAAGCCACCGATCCAGCCGAAGTGGTCCGCGACGTCCTCGGGTGCGATCGAGACCACCGGCACATCCAAATGACGGCCGATGACCTCGGCGATCTCACGGGTCGGCACACCCTCGTCCGCGACCGCGTGATACACCGATCCCGCTGGGGCCTTCTCCAGCGCGAGGCGGTACAGACGCGCGGCATCCAGCCGATGCACCGCGGGCCAGCGATTGGCGCCATCCCCGATATACGCGGAGACGCCTTTGGTGCGGGCGACGTCGATCAACACGGGTACGAAGCCGTGATCTCCCACGCCATGAACCGAGGCACCGGGGCGAACGATCGAGGAGCGCACGCCGCGCGCGGCGAGGTCGATCACGATCTGCTCGGTGCCGAGCCGCGGGTGAGCGCCCGATGCCGGATCGGCCCTGTCCTCCTCGGTCACCACCTGTCCGGGCCTGATCAGAGCCGTACCGGACGTGGTGATGAGGGGACGGCCGGAGCCCTCGAGCGCCGCGCCGAGCGCGCCGATGGCCCCCCGATCGGTCCGCGCTGCGCCCTCCATCTGAGAGAAGTCGTGGATGTAGGCGGTATGGATCACGGCATCCGCGGCTGCGGCGCCGCTGCTCAGACTGTCGAGGTCATCCAGGGCGCCGCGATGGAACTCAGCTCCCGCCGACTCGAGGGCGGCCGCAGACTCATCCGAGCGGGCCAGGCCAACGACCTGATGGCCCGCATCTCTTAGCTCGTTGACGACGGCGGAGCCGATAAATCCAGTCGCGCCGGTGACGAATACACGCATGGTCAATCCTCTTGATTTCGAGTTGCCTTGGTTTCGGCGACTGGAGCCGGCCGGTCGATTCGCGCGAATTGGAATGGAATGTCAGTCGCTGACATCACGATACCACATGATGGCAGCCGCTGACATCACTAGACTCACGAGCATGGCTCGATGGGAACCTGATGCCCGCGGCCGGCTCGAGCAGGCGGCTCTGGCGCTGTATGCCGAGCGCGGTTACGAGGACACGACCGTCGCCGAGATCGCTGAGCGCGCCGGACTGACGGAGCGGACGTTCTTCCGCCACTTCGAAGACAAGCGCGAGGTCCTGTTCAGCGGCGCGAGCACACTAGAGGAGCGCTTGATGGCACCGGTCGCCAATGCCCCGGACTCGGTCGCGCCCATCGAGGCCGTGACCGCGGGCCTTCAGTCCGCCGCTGCCCTCCTCCAGGAGCGTCGCGAATTCGCCCGCCAGCGACAGGCCATCATCGCCGCGAGCCCAGAGCTCCGCGAGCGTGAGCTGATCAAGTTCGCCTCCTTGGGGCGCGAGCTGGCGGCCACGCTCCGCCGGCGCGGGGTTAGCGACCCGGCCGCGAGCCTCACGGCCGAGGTTGCCCTGGCCGTTTTCAGGACGGCGTTCGAACGCTGGATCGAGGACACCTCAGGCGCTGAGTTCTCACAGCACATAGAGGAGTCGCTGCACCAGCTGCGAGCGCTTACGGTGGGCCCGCGACCGGTGGTGGACGTCGGCTAGCTTGTCCCCCGGCGGAGCCCCCGACGGGCCGTCTAGGAAACGCCCCAGGAAATGCGGTTGGCCGGCTGCACGGCGCTCCCGCCGTTGAACACCCTGTGCTTTCCGGTCCCATTGGCGTTCATCACCCAGATCGATCCCTGGCCCTTCAGCGAGGGGTCGCCGCAGTCGCCGGCGCACTGGAGGTAGGCGATCTGCTTACCGTTGGGCGAGTAGACCGCAGCCGATACGCCCGTGTGAGCGCCCGACACAGTGGTCAAAACGCGCACGCCCTGGCCGTTTGGCTTCATCGAGACGATCGTGCGCTGGCCGCGAAGCGCCAGGAGCATCTTGCCGTTCGGCGACCAGACGGGGTTGAAGAACTGGGCCGAACTGCGCGCCGTGATGTTCGTGTTGCGGTTGCCGTTCCGAACGAACAGATTGGATTTTGCGATGCCCTGCCCGTTCTTGTTGTAGGTCAAGCGGTAGAAGGCGATCCGCGCGCCGGTCGGCGCGTACTCGGGAGCACCGTTGCCCTGCAGACGCGTGGCATTGGCGACCACGTTCCGGTTGCTTCCGTTCGTCCTCATGGTGGCGATCGCCGACAGCGATGACTTGCCGTACTGCACGACAGCCAACGACGACCCACCGCGGTTGACCGACGGCCACACGTGGGTGGGAGCATTGGCCGCGTCGGCCAGCTGCCGGCCGGTTCCGTTCGAGTTCATCCGGTAGATGTGGGCTGGATTGGTGGTGGACCGGTCCAGGCTGTCGAAGTAGATCCTCTTCCCGCTCGAGGCGAAGCTCGGGTCCTCATTCCAGACGGCGCCCGTGGTGCTGGTGAGCTGCTTGAGCCCGGCTCCGCCAGACGAGACCTGGTAGATCTGAACCGACCGCGTCTGGAAGTTGACGGCGTCGAACACCAGGACGCCATTGCGTCCCGGGAACGTGCCTCCACTGGCGGTTGAGCCCCCGGCAACCGCAACGACAAGCGCTGCGAGGCCGAGCACCCTCATAGTGCTCGCTACCACGGCGACAATTGGTAGCAGGGATTGTCGGCAGGCGTCAAGCAGCGCACCTGCGGTCGCCGCCCGTCAAGCCGCTCGCTTTTCAGGTTCGACACCCGCGGAGGTAGCGCGATCGGGCGGGCGAGACGCCGCGGTGTCGGGTTCCGACGGCGTGCCCGCCCCGGCCTTGGTCTTGGTGAGCAGCAGCGTGACCAGATAGGCCACGACGACACTGACGATGATCAGCGGCTCCTGACCCATCCCGGCCGTGGAGGTCAGAAGCGTGGCGAGAACCACCGCCGATAACGGCAGCCTGAGGACCGCCACCGTGGCGGCGCCCATGCCAACGGCCACGGCCGGCGTTACCGGGAACCCGGGGAGGCGGGATGCCAGCAGCCCTGCCGCTGCTCCGAGGAACACGGCCGGAAAGGTGGGGCCGCCGCGGAAGCTGCCCAGCGTCACCGAGTACGCGAGCCCCTTGCACACGAGGAGCAGGACAAGCGCGAACGACGACCAGGTCCCGGCCTGGGTGACAAGACCCGGCAGTGCGCTCTCTCCGGAGAACAGGACCCAGCTGACACTGTGGTTCTCGCTCTGCGAAAAGGCGATCGCGAGTCCGGCCACGCACAGACCCACGATGGGCAGCACGATCAGCGGCCGGGGGCCCGCGAACTTGAGTGTCAGCAGGCCGCCGCGCATGATCACGTGGGTGACGAGGCCAATCACGATCGCCAGGGCGATCGTCCATCCGAACTGGCCGACGGTCGGGTGCGAGAACGCGGGCAGACCCTGAATCGGCCCGAGCGCGATCGCGCTCCGGTTCAAGCCGGTCCACGACCCGAGCCCGATGGCCAGCAGCGACCCGATCCCCGCGGCGAGAATTCCTGGAACGACCACGAGCCGTGCCCTCGCCCCACCGAGCCCGGTCACCTCGAGCATCAACACCGCGGCGATCAGCGGGGACACGAACAGGAACGAGATGGCTGCGAACGCGCCGGCGGCCCCGACGATCTGGAGCACCGAAGGAGGTGTGTCGCGGCGCACCAGCGTGACCATCAGGACCGCCAAGGCCGGACCGAGAGCGAGCAGCGGCGCCCTCAGGCCCGATCACGATCCCAAAGGCGATCCCAACCAGGCCGGCGAGCAGGACTCCGGGAAGCTGCACGGGAGTAGTCGGGCTACCGCCGCCAAGACCCATGGCCGGGATGTGCCCGCCATTCCCGGGCAGGCGCGTGATGGCAAGCGCGACGATCACGCCTGCGATCGCGAGAACCGGCAGCGGCCACCAGACCGGCGGGCCGTTGTCATAGCCCAGCGCGTTGGGGAGATGCGTCCACAGCTCCTGGGTGATCTCATGGATCAGCTCCAAGAACGCCCACGTCGCAAACGACACGATGACGCCCACGACCGAGACAATCGCGAGCAGCACGACGAACGGCTTGCTCGCCATCGTGGCCTGCGCTTGCTCGGCCGTCAGCTCGGGGGGTTCGCCGGCGCTAGGCACGATCGTTCAGCGACATAGCGTGGAGTGACCGTAGCCGCAACCAGCGTGGAGGCGCATCACCCCGATCGGATGACAGCCCGGCTCTGCTTCAGCCCGCCGTGACCCCGACGACAAAGTCGATGGAGGGATCGACGATCTGCTCGATCAGCGTGTCGTCAGGGGTCACGCCCATTTCCCGACATCGGTTGCGGTAGTGCCTGACCTTGCTGATCTGGTACTTCTCCAGGTCGAGGTCGGGGACGGCTTTCTGATACTCGACCAGGCCGACGATCGTGCCGCGAAACTCGTCGAACACACCGTGGACCAAAGGCTCCCAATCGGGGTGTTGGGCGAGTAGTTCGCGCACGACGGTCGTTCCGAAGGTGATGTGTCGTCCTTCGTCGGACATGATCCGCCGGTAGCCCTGTTTCAGCGCCGGGAGCGCGCTCCAGGCCGTGCACGTGTCGACGACGATCTCGTATGACGGCATCGTCAGAACGCCTTCGACGTGCCCGTTGTACAGCGTTAGGAAGCGCAGGAAGGCCCGCTCGATCTGCTCGCGGTCGTTGGTCTGCACGGCGGCCGTGAGTTCGCGCGCGTACCTCGGGATACCTTCGTGGAGCACCTCCTTGAGCTCGAAGCGGCCCGTCGGGTCGACGGTCTTCGCGCGCTCGATGAAATAGGGGGCCACCTCGTCGGGCTCCAGGATCCCCGCAACCCGCTCGTGCCATTGGGCGAAGAACTCCGCGTGCTTGCACTCCTCCATCAGGAAGGTGCTGAGAAACATCAGCCAGTCGAAGCGGTCGAGCGCCCACGCCGCGGCGACCGTGGGAACGAGATTCTCGGCCACGGCCTGCTCACCGGCGAAGAACCGGACCGTGAGCCCGAGAAGAGCGTCCCGACGCTGCGCTGAGAGCGTGGTCCAATCCTCGGCATCCTGCGAGTAATCGAGATCGCGCGGATTCCACATCGCGTTCATCGCCTTCTCGTACTTCCGGTAGACGCTCCCGCTCATCATCTCGCGCGTGAAGTGAAACCGCTTGTGGTTGTCGGCCGCCTGAGCCGGCGGCGAAGTTGCTTGCGTCATCGATGATCCCTCCTCTTGGGCGCTGCGCGACCATTCAGGTGCGGGCAGGGTGGCCCGTCGACCTTCGGCTCTAATACCTACCACGTGACGTCGCGACGTGGTCTGCGGCTGTACGCTCCAGCCATCGTGGGGGGACGAGCACTCGCCTCGAGCAGACACGCGGCCTTGGCGCTGGTGCTGGGGGCGGCCCTGCTCCTTATCGCGATAGGCGCTGCTCCTTCGGCCAGCGCGCGCTCTCCACGACCTCAGCCGCACCATGACGGTCTCGGCATCCGCCCCGGAAAGATCAAGCACGTCTGGCTGATCATTCTCGAGAACAAGTCCTACGACGCCACGTTTACGGGCCTCAATCGAAATACGTATCTGTGGCGCACGCTGCCGTCGCAGGGCGTGTTGCTCAAGAACTACTTCGGCACGGGGCACTTCAGCTTCGACAACTACATCTCGCTCGTCAGCGGGCAGGCGACGGTGGCCGACACGCAGGTCGATTGCCCCTACTACGACCATTTCTCGGGCCACGTGGATCGATCGGGCTCGTTGCGACGCAACCCCAACTACGGCCAGATGACGTCCGCGCAGGGGCCCAATGCGGCCGCCGGGGCCAACGGGTGCGTCTATCCGTCGAGGGTGAAGACGCTGTTCAACCAGTTCAACTCAGCCCACGTGAGCTGGAAGGGCTACGCCCAGGACCTGGGGTATCCGAGCGCGGCGTCGCCCCCGCCTTCGGCGGGCGTCGGGGTCTGCGGCGCCCCGTACCGCTCTCCCGGCCCGACGGGCAACAAGGAGCAACCCAACCCGAGCGTCGCCAACGCGACCAACCAGTACCTGCCCAAGCATTTCCCGTTTCCATGGTTCGAGTCGATACTGCAGTCGGGTCGGTGCAACAGAGCGCACATCGCGAGCCTGTTCGATAAGCGCCGCGGCCTCTTCCACGACCTTGAGCACACGGCAACGACGCCCACCTTCAGCTGGATCACTCCGAATATGTGCAGCGATGGGCACGATGCGGTCTGCCACGGCAACAACCTCTCGGGCGGCTTCTCAGCACCCAACACGCCCCGGCCACCGCGCAACTACACCGGCGGCCTCTACGCCGCCGACCTGTTCCTGAGACACATCGTGCCGGCCATCGAGCGGTCACGCGCGTACCGTGATGGCGGCCTCATCGACATCACCTTCGACGAGGCGTTTCCACCCTTCACCTTTACCGGCAACAGCTTCGCCAACTCGAAGCGTGTGCCCCCAGACGCGGCGACATCGATCGCCAACGATTCGGCCGGCGAGACTCTGTTCGGACGCTCGGTGCATTTCGAGCCCACCGGACCGAATACGCCGCTGGCCAAGAATGCCCTGGGTCAGGAGCTGTTTCCCGGTCCGGGAGACAACGCCTTCGTCGACCGGCCGAGCTCTTGCGTGCCCCAGACCGTGCCGCCCCAACCGAAGCGAACATGCCTACTGGGCGGTGGCGCGCACGTCCCCGGACCGCGCACCGACACGGGCGCCACCGCGGCCATGGGCCGCTCGACGATCTCGGACAACTCGATCGTCATCACCGACACCGGGCGATCGGTGACCGGCACCGGCATCCCGGCCAGCGCATTCGTCGGCCGAGTCAGCAACACGCCGGTGATGGCGACCGCTCCGAGTCAGAACGGCGGCTTCGTCGTCGCCGGCTCGTTCACGCTCGTCGACGGCGACGGACGACCGCTGCTGACGACCGCGCCGGTCAACGGAATTACGGTTGGCCCACGCACCCCCGCCACCGATCCGCTGTTCAACGCCACCGCCCCAACGACCGGCGGTGGCGACACCGGCAGCGTTCTCATCAGTCCGTACATCAAGCCCGGAACGGTGAGCAAGCGCTTCTACAACCACTACAGCTGGTTGCGGTCGATGGAGGACCTGTTCGGCGTGGCGAGGGTCTCCCCCGGCCTCGACCACCACGGCCACCTCGGCTATGCCGCCCAGCCCGGTCTGGCGCCATTCGGACGCGATGTGTTCAACAACCCTCTCGGCCGTCGGATCCGGCCCGGCTGGACTCCCGACACCGGCCGGATCGTTCAAGCCAGCCGCGCCGATCCACGGCTGGCGATCCAGGGTGACACCGTCGCGGTCGCGGACGGGAGCGGACGCGGAAGGGCGACCGCCATCGGCCCCGCCGTCGCCCAGCGAGGCCTGAGTCCAACCGAGACCTCCGTCCGGTCGACGTTCACCGTCACGCTCGCCGCGCAGTCGGGATCGCTTCCGGTGAACCCGGCTGCGTTCTCGATCGTCGACGAGCAGGGCCAGGTTCACCAACCCTCGGTGACCACCACCGATGGTGCCCGGGTGCCGACGCAGCTCGCGGCGGGACACTCGGTCACTCTGAGCCTCACGACCGTGCTCCCCGTCGGTGGCGGGCGGATCAGTTGGACGCCGCAGGGATCCAGGCCGATGGTCGCCTGGGATTTCGATGTCGAGACCGCCTGATCGGTTTCCGTTCGGTCAACGAAACGCCTCGACCTGCGACTCATCGATCGTGCCATCGAGGTAGAAGCTGAAGAAGGCCTCGACGTACTCGATGATTTCTGGCGCTCGGATCAGTCTCCAGATCCAAATGACCAAGCACCTCTCCAGACTCCAAGATTCGATCAGCGGCGATGTGCTCGAACCGCGGGACAGCGAGTACGAGCGAGCCCGACTGTGCTTCAACCTGCTCGTCGACCGGCGGCCGGCGGCGATCGCGCGGTGCGCCAACGGCGAAGATGTCGCCAAGGCCCTGCGCTTCGCCCAGGAACACGACGTGGAGATCGCCGTTCGTGGTGGTGGCCACAACCCGGCCGGACACTGTGCGGTTGACGACGGCCTCGTCATCGACCTGTCGCGGATGCGGCGGGTCGAGGTCGATCCCGAGGCACGGCTCGCCTTCTCCGACGGCGGAGCAACCTGGCTCGACTTCGACGCTGCGACCCAGGACCACGGCCTGGTCACGCCCGGAGGCGTCGTGGGTTCGACGGGCGTCGCCGGCCTTGCGCTGGGAGGCGGGATCGGCCACCTGACGGCGCAGTACGGCTTCACTTGCGACAACCTGGTCGCGGCAGAGCTGATCACCCCAGCAGGGGAGGTTGTGCGTGCCGATGGTGAAGAAGCGCCCGAACTCCTCTGGGGACTCCGGGGCGGCGGCGGCAATTTCGGCGTCGCCACCCGGCTCACGTTCCGTCTGCATCCGACCTCGACCGTGATCGGCGGCAAGCTCGAATACGTGGCAGAAGGCGTCCGCGCGGCGCTCAGGACGTTCCGCGATGTGGATGCAGCGGCGGGTGACGACCTGAGCTGCCAGGCCCAGCTGACGCTCGACGAGACGCTGTCGCCCGTCCTCACCGTCGCGCCCTGCTACACGGGTCCGGATACGGAGCCGGAGGAACTCCGTGTCCTGCGCTCGGCGCCCGGCCTGGTGAACGACGACGTCCGGCGTCACGGTTTCCTGGACCAGCAGCGCGTCTTTGACCCCGGGTACGGGGTCGACCGAAACTATTGGAAGAGCCACTTCGTTCGGGAACTGTCGGACGAGCTGATCGACCTGATGATCGACAGCGTGAGCGCGCTGGGGCGGCCGCCAGGAGCGATCCTCATCGAGTCGCTTCGCGGCGGCCCAAAGCGAGTCGATCCTGACACCGCCACGCTGGGCTACCGCGCGGCCGCCTTCAACGTCAGCGTCATGTCGAGCTGGACCGAACCCACCCTCGACGATGAGCACATCGCCTGGGCGCGCCACACCGCGGCGGCGATCGAGCCGTGGTCGCTGGGCGGTGGCTACGCGAACTACATGCAGGCTGACGAGCCGCTCGATCGGGTGGCGGCGGCCTTCGGTCAGGCGTCATTCGACCGCTTGCGCGCGCTCAAGAGCCGCTACGACCCCACCAACGTCCTCCATCGAAACCAGAACATCCCGCCTCTGTAGCCAGCGGGTCATCGAGCACATGCGCGGGCGGCTGTTCGTACCGTGAGCCGGGCACCGACGCGTTGGAGTGTTCAGAGGCCCATCTGTGCGACTAGCCGCCCGGACTTCACCGCCGCCCTGAACCGGCTGTAGTCGAGCTCGTTCTGCTCCGCGTAGGCATTTGAGAATTCGAGCATCGCGCGGTCGAAGGCATTGCCGGGTCCGAGATACGCGGCAATCGCGATCCGATCGCCGCTGCGGGCGTGCGCGCGCGCCAAGGCCCAGCCGCAGAGCCGCCCGTAGTTCGTCAGCGCCTGATCGTTCATCTGGTCTATTTCCGCTGAGCCCTTCCAGTCCTTGAGCTGTCGCAGGTAGTAGTCGTGAGGTTTGCCGTCCGCGCCGGCGGGAACCCGCAGCCAGCCGAGAAATATGTCGCTGGCGGCCTGCATCAGCCGTTGCCCGGTGACGACCCTCTCGCCGTGGTTGGCGAACTCGCTGCGCCGAAGATACGGCTCGAGCACGGACGCCTCGGCCTCCTTGACTTGAAGAAACAACGGGTCGCGCGTTTCGCGGCCCATGAACAGCACGATCCAGCAGCGCGTGCCCACGCTTCCCACTCCCACCACCTTGCGGGCCATGTCGCGGAACTGGAACTCCTCGAGCAGCACCCGACGGTCGAACTCCAGACTCTTGCGATACGCGCCGAGCAGGCGCCGGAGATCGGCAAAGAGATCGTCCGTGGCATCCCCCGTGTCGATCTTGGCGATCGGGACGATCAGCGGCGACTGATCGACGATTCGCACCTCCCCGTCGACGATGGTGGTCAGCTTCGAGAACGCGGACATGCTGTCGCGCGTCCGAGCCCGCGCGAGCTCTTTCTTGGCCCGTCTTACGACCTTGGCTTTGGCCTCCTCGGCGTGGGTGCTGATGGCATTTTCGATGTCCATGTGCGCGTACCACACCTCGAGCTGGGGCATATCAGCGAACTGCCGCATCGCCGTCCGGTATTGCTTGACCGTCTCGAGGACCACGGGGGCCTGCTGCTTTTCCGAGAGCCCGTTGTCGCGGCCGGCGATCACCATGCTTGCCGCGAGCCGCTTGACGTCCCACTCCCATGGGCCGGGGAGGGTCTCGTCGAAGTCGTTGACGTCGAACACGAGCTTCCGCTCCGGCGAGGCGAACACCCCGAAGTTCGACAGGTGCGCATCACCGCAGCACTGCACCATCAGCCCCGACCTGGGGGTGACATCGAGATCGTGGGCCATCACGATCGCCGCGCCACGATAGAAGGCAAAAGGCGAGACCGACATCCGCCCGTAACGGATCGGTACGAGCTCGGGCACCCGCGCCTCCGCCTGGCCCTCGAGCAGCTCGATCGGGTCGGCGCGATCCGGCCTAGGCTCGAAACGCGCCTGTGACTCGCGCGGTGTCTCCTTCCGCGCCGCCTTGCCACGCGCGACACGGTCGGCCGTTGAGCGGACTCCCGACCCAGACTTGTCATCCATCGCAGGATCTTCGCACGGCGTTGATCGGGCTGGTAGCGCTCGGTCATGGCATCAGCGCCCTGCACTGGACGGACGGCACTCACATGGACGATCGGGTCAGCCGCCCGGGGTCGACGCGGGCCCCGGCGGAGGGTAGAGCGGCAGCAACAGAGGGGGTCGGGGCTTCTGGGAGAAGTCGAAGTCCGCGGTGAGGTCGCCGAGCTGGCTCGCGTTCTCGCGCACGCTGGGTCGAGGATCGGGCCGCCCGTCGGTCTCCGGATCGAGTCGCTGTCCACCCAGAAAGTCGTCCTCGATGAACTTCGTGATCGCATCGAAGCTGAGCGTCTGGTGATCGATGAAACCACGTCGAGCGTACGGGCTGATCACCAGCGAGGGGACCCTGAGGCCGTATCCGTTCTCATCCACGTGGGGTGGCACGACATGGTCGTAGAACCCGCCCCAGTCGTCCCACGCGAGAAAGATGGCGGTCGACCTCCAATCGGGACTGCGCATGACGGCGTTGATCAGCCGCGTGACGTATGCCTGTCCCGCCGCGAGGTTCGCTGGAGGATGATCGGAATGGGGTTGGTCGGGCACGATCCAGGACACCGCCGGCAGGGTGCCGGCCCGCGCAGCGCCCAGAAATCTGCCGACGCCTTGGATGTTGCCGAGTTGCCCGTCCTGGTGGACGTCGGTGAACGAGGGCAGGGGATTCCAGATGTCCGGCGTGCCGACACGGAGTCGCGCGCCGGTGCAATTCGCGTTGCCGCTGACGCAGTCAGGGTCCCTGCCGGGGGTTATGAAATAGCCCCAGCTGACGCCCTGCTTGTGCATGAGGTAGGTGAGGTCGGTCCAGGCATAGTTGTAGCTGGTGGTGTCGAAGCGAGCCTCTTGGGCGCGGCGCCGTACGAACGCCCGCTGCACCCGCGCCTGACAACGAGCCGCGGCGCGCTCGCCACGCAGGGCGGCTTTGCCCAGCGCCTGGGGCAGCGCGGCGGCCGGATGCTCGAGGAAGCAGCGAAACAGCGCGCGCCGTGCCACGAGGAGGAGGCGATGCATCCGCGCCGAGGCCCGCTGGCCGATGACGCCCACGCCGGCGATCTGCTCGGTCTGATAGCCGCCCAGCTCATCATCGTTGACGCAGCTCGCCGGGTCCCCGAGACGCGAGCATCGAGCCGACCATTCGGAGACGAGGTACAGGTGAGACGGCAGGCTCCAGGATGCGTCGGACTGGAACATATGGTCGTCGAGCGCGAAGTTCTCGGCGTACTTCCAGTAGTTGGGGATTTCACGCGCGTCGTGATAGCCCATGACGTCCGAGGGAGCCGCTGACGCGCAGACCCCGGTCAAGCCGCCGCACCCGCGGCCCCCGGGCCGCTCGGACACACGCACGAACCCATCCATGCGGCCCCCGTCGATGTCCGCCCGAACCGCATCGGCGGCATGTGCCCCGCCACCGTTGATCAGCGAGGGATCGTGGTAAGGACGGTCGCATCCGCCCCGGGCCGGATCGGGTACGCACACCGTGAACTGCCCGTTCTTCGTGGGCAAACCGTCGGCACCCGGGTACGTGCCGAAGTAGGAGTCGAACGAGCGGTTCTCCTGCATGATCACGACCACGTGGCGGATCCGATGTATCGCGGAGGGGATCGCGTCGTGTTTGGTCGTTGCCGTTGTCGACGCGGTCGTCGCGGTCACGGCGCGGTGATGACCGCCGCCGCAGCTCGACACCGCGCAGGCCAGCGCGCAAATGAGCACCACGTGCCAGACGTGCGGGCGCTGGGCTGGAATCGATGGGCGTACCGACACGAGACGAGACGCTAGTTCCCGGAATGAGCGGAGACTTAACCCCGGGGCCATTGTCGCGTTATGTCATTGCCGTGTGCGCCGCGCGAAGGCCGCGCCGATCGGTCCCGCGCTCGCGCCATGCAGGATCACGCTGAGCAGCACGGTGATCACCATCACCTGTGCCGTGAGCGAGCTGGGGCCTCCCTTGAGCTGGATGACGGCAAGCAGTCCGAATACGAGCGACGCGAGGCCGCGCGGGCCCATCCACCCGATGAATGCGGCCTCGAGCCGCGGGATCGTCGTGCCCCGAAGGGCGAGCATCACGGGGATGATCCGGACCACCGTGAGTGCCACCACGGCATAGATGACCACCGACACGCTGACGCCGGCGCCGAAGACCAGGTTGACCGTCCGGCCGAACACGAACCAGACGCAGAGCGACAGCAGCAGGCCGACGTCCTCTGTGAGCTGCAGCGCCTCGGATGGCAGCCCATGATCGCGGACGGCGAACACCAATCCGGCGACAAACGCGGCCACGAACCCGTTCCCCCCGAGCCCCACGGCCAGCGTGTATGACGTCAGGGGCAGCGCGAGGACGCCAAGGCGAAGAGCCGAGGGCTCGGTCCAGCCGCGTTTCCAGGACCAACCGAGTGAGACCGCCCCGACGAGCCCGGTCGCCCCACCCACGCCGACCGCGATGAGGATGGCCGGAACCGCGTTCTTGAGAGCGCTGACGGCCGGCGAGTGCGTGGCCTCTGCCCCGGCTAGGCAGAAAAGAAACAACGGTGCAGCGAGTCCATCGTTGAACCCGGACTCGACGTTCATGATGTCGCGCAGGCGCTCGGGCACACGCTTGTCGCGGACGATCGCCACCGCCGGCGCCAGATCGACCGGAACGACGACGATCGCCAGCACCGCGAGCAGCCAGGCATCGCGCGGAGAGAACAGAGCGAAACCGGCCAGCCAGGCGATGATCAGGCTGAGCGGAAAGGCGATCGCCAGCAGGCGAATGAGCGCGCCGCGCTCACGCCCGAGCATGCCGCCTGGCACCTCGGTCGCATCGACAAACAGCAGAATCGACAGCACCACCTCGATCCCTCGCTCGACGATCTTCGTGTCGATGTTGATCTGGATGGGCGGATGCGAGCCCGCGGTGAGCGCCATCCCGACGACCACGACGGCAATCGCCGTGGTGATGCTGAACCTGGCCAGACGCCGCTCGACCAGCGCCCAGATGAAGACGACGAGGACCAGAGTCAGAACGCCGAACACCGGTGGATCCTGACAGCGTTCGGGTGGTAGGCTCGTGGTGCCTCGGGGGAGGGCCGGTTGCGCCGTAGCCGGTTTATATGCCCGTCGCTGGGTTGGTGTGTGCGTGAGCTCTCGGAACTGGATCGGGCATGCTGGGCGGTGAAGGCCGACTGCTGATCGTGCTCGGCGTGATCGCGGCGATGCTGGTCAGCGCGCCAACCGCCGCCGCCGTCCTGCCCGGGCCGAACGGCAAGATCGTCTTCACGAGCGGGCGCGACGACGGCACGACGACGTTCGATGACGCGCACGCACAGCTGTGGGTTGCTGCGAAAGCCGGCGCCACGCCGGTGCGGGTGACGGCCAACGCGACCATCCAGCACCGCCACGCGAGCTGGTCTCCGGATCGCACGAGGCTCGTGTACTCGGCGGGCACCGCCGGGGACTTCGACATCTGGATCCTCGATCTCACCCAACCGATGTCGTCGACCAATCCGAGGGACATAACGCAGAGCCCGGGCGTTGCCGAAGACCGCCCGTCGTGGTCGCCCGACGGGACCCGAGTTGCTTACCAGAGCAAGGTCATCGGCAGCCCTCTACCGGCCGCGATCATCACGGAGAACGTCTCCAATCCGATGCTCACCAAGGCGTTGACCCAGCCCACGGGCACCGGCGATGCCGGCAAACCAGTGTGGTCGAACGACTCAAAGACGCTCTACTACAGCCTCGTCGTCAATCCGGGCGGCTCGCCGGTCGACGACGACATTTACGCCAAACCGGCCGACGACAGCGGTTCGGCGACGCCGATCGTCACCGGGCCGACCGACGACTACCAACCGGCGCTCTCGCCCGATGGACGGTCCCTGTGCTTCACGCGCGGGGCGTTCGGGACGACAAACGCGACCGTGCAGCGCTCGACGATCAAGGGCGCCGATGTGATGCAGATCGCGAATAGCGGCAACGGCGACTACAACTGCGCTTGGTCGCCCGATGGGACCGAGATCGCCTACGTTCAGGGCATCTTCGGCAACGGCGATCTGATGGTGAAGAGCTCGGACGGCACCGGCACGAGCACCGCCCTCGTGCCCAACATCGCCGGTCGGTTCGACGGCAACCCCGAATGGACTCGTAACCCCTCGCCGACCTGTCAGAGCAGATCGGTAACGGTCGGGTTCAACTCCACGGCGTCGATTCCGCTCCGCTGCGTGGATCCAGCTCCGGAAAGCGACCCGGTCAAGCTGTCGATCGTCACCACGCCGGGGCACGGCACACTGGGGCACCTCACCCCGGCCTCGATCACCTATACGCCGGCGCGAAACTTCGCCGGCCGCGACAGCTTTGCCTTCAAGGGGAACGATGGCACCTCGGATTCCAACGTCGCGACCGTCCACCTGAGGATCCTGCCGCCACCCGCGCCGAGGATCTCCTCACTGCGGGTTGGACCCTCGCGCTGGCGGCTCGGATCGCTACTCCCCCACATTTCGAGCCATCGCGCTCCGGTTGGCACGAGAATCTCGTTCAAGCTCTCCAAGCGGGCCACAGCGAGCCTGGCGTTCGCGCGGGCCACGCCGGGGCGTCGGGTCAACGGGCACTGCGTCTCTCCCGCCCGCGCCAACCGCCACCGGCGGCACTGCACCCGCTTCGTCGCCGCCGGCGCCCTCACCTTCAAGGCGCACGGAGGTCTCAACGTGATCAGGTTCGATGGGCGCTTCCCACACGCAAAGCGGCTGACCGTCGGCCGCTACCGACTGACGGTCCGCGCCGTTGACTCCTTCGGCTCTCGCGCTCGCGCCCGCTCAGCAGGCTTCACCATCGTGGGCCAGTGACCGACTAGCGCGCGGCAGAGCGCCCGTGGTCTCTACAGTTGTCTCTTATGCCCGCGGCGGCCAATGGCCTACCGGTGATCGCCGTTTGGAGCGATTACATATGACCCTTCTGCTACGTCGGCCTCGAGCGGGCGGCGTGGCTTGAGCGCCGGTTCGGCGCGCAGATCGACTGGCGTCCATTCGACCTGCACCCAGAGTACCCACCGGAGGGCATCCCGCGGGAGGAACTCGAGCGCCGTTACGGCGCCGGACTCTCAGACCGACGTCGCGAGATGTTCGAGGCGGCCGGACTCCCGAACGCCGAACCGATGGAAAAGGTCGCCAACTCGCGCGGCGCTCTGCTCGTGGCCGAACTCGCCCGCGAACGCGGCGTCTTCGAGGCACTCCACCCACGGCTGTTCGACGCCTACTGGGCCCGAGGCCTCGACATCGGCGACCAGCGCGTTCTGATCGAGGAGGGCACCGCGGTCGGTCTCGACGAGAGCGAGATCATCGACGTCCTGCAGGATGCGCGCTACCTGGACCGGATCGAGGCCGAGACCCGAACGGCCATCGAGCTCGGCGCCGGGGGCGTCCCGGCCTGGGTCATCGATCGCCGCGTGCTCGTTCCGGGCGCCCAGCCGCACGAGGTCTTCGACACGGTCCTCGAGCGGCTCGGACACAGCCCGGTCGACGGCGAGCCCTCGGCTACGCCACCTGACACCAGCGCGTGATCGCTCGCGCGTAGGCCTTCGCGGCCTGCACGAGCTCGTCGACGCCCACCCACTCGTTGGGCGCGTGGGCACGGCTCAGATCGCCGGGACCGAAGGCCGGGCTCGGGGTCGCAGCGAAGAGGGTCAGGAGCGCCCCGTCATACGTGGTGTCGATGCCGACCGCGCCCTGCGCGCCCCCGACCTCCTTCGCTGCGCTCAGAGCGACGGCGATGATCTCCTCATCTGGGGCGATCTCTGCCGGCGGGTAGTCGGTCGACCACGACCACGACGGCGGGTGCTCGCGCAACCAATCGTCGACCTCGGCCGCTGAGGCGACCGCGCCCACGATCTCGGCCCGTGGGACCGATCCGTAGCCGTCCTCGTCGGCGTCGGCGACCAGGTAGGTTGCGTTGACCTGCACGCGGACGCTCTCGGGGACGTTGGCGATGAACGATCCACCAACGATCACCGTCGGCTGCACGACGGGGATGCCCACGAGCGGATGGCGCTTGGCGGGCCGCTCGCGCCAATTGTCCTTCAGCCGTCCGAGCGCCGCCAGCAGCGGGAGCGCCCGCTCGATCGCGTTGACCCCGCCTCCGTCCTGCCAGGACGGCTGGTTGAGCTCCGCATGGGCCGAACGTCCGGGGACCGTCAGCACACCATGGAGCAGCCCGCGGGTGGCGATCCACATGCCGAGGTTGGTCGGTTCCGGGACCAGCCCGGCCTCGGCGCGGTAGCCGCGCTGGATCGCGGCCACCGTGCCCATTGCGCAGGTCTCCTCGTCGGTCACCACCTCGAAGTACACGTCTCCGGCCAGGCGAATGTCGTTGGCGCGCAACGCCTGGAGGGCGAGATGGGCCGCGGCGATCCCGCCCTTCATGTCGACCGCCCCGCGCCCGTAGATGCGACCTTGGCGGAGCTCCGCCCCGAACGGATCGCTGTCCCAGTGCGTGCGGTCGCCCTCATCGACGACATCGATGTGCCCGTTGATGATGAGCGAGCGACCGCTGCCCACTCCCTTGAAGGTCGCGACGGTGATGGGGCGGCCCTCCCAGTGATGCCACGGCGGCATCATCGGGTGGTCCCGGAGCTCGTCCGCGTCGGGCTCCCACTGGTCGACCTCGGCGCCGAGCGCGGCCAGGCGATCGGCCATCATCTCCTGCAGCGCCCGTTCGTCGTTGGTGCGATGCTCGGAGTCCGGCGATAGGTCGACCGAGACCGTGTTGTGGCGGACCATGGCCTGTGTGAGCTCGACGACATCGGCGGCGTGGTCGTCGATATACGCATCGACCGCCCCGATGCGCGCGCCATCCATCAGGCAGAGATGTCGTCGCCGAACTCGTCTTCGAGCTCGGTCAGGCACTCGTCGACGACCTCGACCATGCGGTCGCACTCGTCGCGCGTGATGACCAGCGGCGGGGCGAAGTGCAGTACGTCCCAGATGCGTGTGATCAGTCCCCGTTCCTGAGTGCGGAATCCAAGCCTCTTGATGAACGGGTGTGAGACCCCCCACTTTTCCCGAGTCTCCTTGCTCTTCACGAGGTCAAGGGCACAGAGCAGGCCGAGGCCGCGCACGTCGCCGACGGTCGGGTGAGATGACAGGCCGCGCGCGAGCTCGAGGAGGTAACGGCCGGTGTCGGCCGAGCGCTCGACCAACCCCTCGCGCTCGATGATCTCGATGTTCTTGTTTGCGGCCGCGGCACCGACGGCGCTACCGCCGAAGGTGAGCAGATGGTTGATCGCATTGCCGTGCTTCCGAAACGGCTCGAACACCTCGTCGCGCACGGCGACAGCACCGACGGGCGCGTAGCCACTCGAGATTCCCTTGGCCATCGTCATGATGTCGGGGACCACGCCGAAGTGTTCGGCCGCGAACAGCTTGCCGGTGCGCCCGTAGCCGGTGATCACCTCATCCATGATCAGCAGCACGCCGTGGCGATCGCAGATCTCCCGCAGCATCTGCCAGTACCGCGGCGACGGGACGTGGGTGCCGTTGGCGGCCGAGATCGGCTCGCCGATCACGGCGGCGACGTGCTCAGGCCCCTGGACGAGGATCTCCTGCTCGACGAACCGGGCGCACATGATGTCGCCGTCCTCGCCGTCGAGACCGAAGTCGTTGCGATAGCGGTTGGGCGATGGCACCCTCGAGACGCCGGCCATGAACGGACCGAAGTACTTCTCGCTCTGGCTGCTCGTGATACTCGCGGCACCGAACGTGGTTCCGTGGTAGGAGCCGCGGCGGCAGATCACCTTGTAGCGCTTCGGGTAACCGCGCAGGACCTGGACCTGTTTGGCGATCTTCAGCGCCGTCTCGACCGCCTCCGAGCCGCCGGAGACGAAGAAGCAGCGGTTCAGATCGCCCGGCGTCAGCGACCCGACCTTCTCCGCCAGTTCGACCGTGGCCGGATTGGTCGAGTTCGAAGCCGCCGTGTAGGCGATCTTGCCCGCCTGTTCGGCCATCGCTCGGCCAATCTCAGCCCGCCCGTGACCGACGTTGACCACGAACAGTCCCGCCAGCCCATCCAGGTAGGCGCGGCCCTGGACGTCGGTCATCGTCGAGCCCGAGGCCGAGACAATCACCCGCAGGCCACGCTCGGTGAACTCGTCCCACTCGCTGTCGTCGCTATGTGGCCAAAGATGATCGATCGCGGCCCGCTCGATCGCGGGCCGGGCTCCCGTCGCGCGCCTCGCTCTGTACGGTCATAACCCCGCTCTCTCAGTAAATGCGTTTTTGGCCTCGACTTAAAGCCAATTATGCGCTCACCGGCCGCAGCCTGTCAACACCACCGCGATTAGACTCTGCGCGCAATGCCCGGACGCGGCAATGGCTCCCGCTCTGAGTCCTCACCGGGCGAGGGCGATCACCTTCGAGCCGATCGAGCAACTCCGGGCGCACGAGTACGTCGCCGAGCAGCTCCGGCGCCAGATCGGATTGCACATCATTCCCGCCGGTGGCGTGCTTCCGACCGAGCGCGAGCTCTCGGCGATGTTTGGGGTGGGTCGCGCCACCGTCCAGGCGGCGGTCCGGCTGCTCGAGGCCGACCGCATCGTCGAGACACGTCGTGGAAGGCACGGGGGCACGTTTGTCACCGCCATCGCCGACGACGACATCGCCATGGACTACCTGCTCGTGCGGCTGCGGCGTAGCCGCCACGAGATCATCGAAGCGCTCGCCTTTCGCCGCGACGTGGACCGGTTCGCCGCCTCGCTGGCCGCCGTGGAGCGCACCGAGGATGAACTTGCCCAGATCGAGCTGGCCGATGAACGGGCAATCGCCGCCGACACCGACCTGGAGTTCATGGCCTTCGACACTGAGTTCCACCTCGCCATCGCGCGGGCGGCGCAGAATCGGTACGTCTACGAGGCCGTGGAACGGATACGGCTCGTGCTGGGCGATGCTCTCACCGCTCTGCCCGACAGCGCCGCCTGGAAGAAGGTGACGGAAAGGGAACATCGCAGGATTCTCGAGGCGATCGTGCGCGGCGATGGCAGCGCCGCGGGCAAGGCCATGGAACGCCACGTCGTGTCGACCGCGAAGAGCATCTCGGACCTGCTGGCGGCGCTGTGAGCGTATCGGCGCCGCCGGGCTACTCCGGGTCCCGAGTCCCCCCGGGCTCGGCCCCGCGGCCGGCCAGCTCCGCCTTCACGGCCTGAAGCTCCGCGTAGACCTCATCGAGCCGGCGAAGTACCGGATCTTGCTCCTTGGCCGTCCGCAGCGCCTGGGCGCGGGCAACAAACCCGCTCGTGATGGCGGCGGTTACCACCGAAAGGAGCGACAGTCCGCCGAGCATCAGGAATGCCGCGATCACCTTCCCGGCCGTCTGATCTGGAACGATGTCGCCGTAGCCGACCGTTGTAACCGTCTCGATCGCCCACCACATCCCTAGCCAGACGCTATGGAACGTCTTGGGATCGACGAGCCGCTCGACGATGCCGAAGACGATCACGGCGATGGCCCAGAAGGCGCCGATCAGGTACGCGGCATCGCGCGGGCGCAGGCCCCTGCGCCCCAGGCGCTTGTCCAACCAACGCTCGTAGCGGTGAAACGGTGGACGTGGCTCCATCTGCTGTCCAGTACTCGCGCTCACGGTGAAACCCTTCCCAGATCGGGCATCGCGGCTCAGGTGAGCAGACCGACGATGCCTTTGATGACCAGCAGAGCACCGATCGCCGCAAGCCCGCGAACGGCGAAAACGTGCGCGTGCCGGCCGATCCACGCCTTGGCTCGCTCGATCGCATGGGGCGTCCAGTCCGGGGCGATCAGAAAGCTGGCCAGCGGGACTTCGAGCAGCCACAGCATGACCACGTTGAAGCCGATCACGAGCAGCACCGTGGCCGTCGTGGAGTAGTTCAGCTTGTTGATCTCATCGAGACCGGCCAGGTATGAGGCACCCGGGAGAGTGAGTAGCGCCCCGACGACGAACGTGGTTCTGGCCGACCCCTTGCTCAGCTCGCGCTGCCACCGCGGAGGGCCCTTGTCGGGCTTGGCCGCCTTCCGCGCCGCACGGCGTTCCTTCAGCCCTTCGTGGCGTCCGGTGGCGAGAACGAAGGAAGCAGCCAGCGCGATCGCTCCCAGCGCGATGTCCACCGCCGGGCTCACGGTGTTCTGGGTGGTGTTGGTCGTGCTCGAGTTCGAGAGCGAGAAGACGATGATCAATCCGAGCGTGATGCTCGTCAGATACGCCCCGGTTAGGTAGCCCAGCATCAGCCTTGACGGCTTCTCGAGCAGCAGCATCACGGTTGTCGCGGCGACGAGCGTCGGGTTCAGCGAGGCGGTCAGTGAGAGGAGGACTACCTGGCCCATTGGCACATGTCACGCAGGGCGACCGGTGCCCCTGAGGGGAAACGCAGGCGAACGAGATGCGCGTCCTCCTGCTGTCGGATTGCGTCTTCGCTCATGTAGAATCGGGATTCGGCCGGGCGCCCGCCAATCTTACGGATGCCCACGGTCGGTGACGGCAACATCATCGCTCGGGGCGATCGGGTCTTCACGCGCCTGGAGACACGTTCACCCGGGTGATTGATGTTGGCGTCGACTACGTGATCGGCGGATCGAATGACAGTGCGGCCCGCGGGGCCAAGGACCCGGGTCTCCAAGTGATCGAGCCGAAATTGATGCTTCCCCGTGTGCATCCGCGGATGCTGCGCCGCGTCTCGCTGGGGCATAATCCCCCGCCCTGCACAGCCTCGAAAACGAACTGGTCGATGACAACCGCAACGGAGGCAATGGCATGAACGATGAAGAGGTCGACGAGCTCGGGCCCGTCGATTACATGGTGGTCGAGTTTCCCTCCCAGGACGCGAACTTCACTGGACGCATGGCGGAGGAGCTGCGCGCGCTGACCGAGGGCGGGCTTATCCGTGTGCTCGATCTGCTGTTCCTCAAGAAACACACGGACGGGTCCGTCGAGGGGTTCGAGGCTCACGAGTTCGAGGACACCGACGTCGATGCGCTCCGCCGGCTGGAGACCGAGCTGGCCATGCTCCTGGCCGAGGAGGACGTCGAATCGATTGGAGCGGCGATGGAGCCGGGGAGTGTGGCCGCCGTGCTCGTGTGGGAAAACGCGTGGGCGGTGCCGTTTGAGCTCCGCCGTCCTGCACTCCGGAGGTCAGCTGGTCGCCAGCGGGCGGCATTCCCATTCAGGCCCTGGCGCGTCGTCCTGGTCTCGAATTGTGTCATCCTTCAAAGGTCGGAGTTCCCCCGGCGGTGCCTGCGGACCTACGATGTCCGCAGTCGTTGACGGCCGCATCATCGCTCCGGGCGATTCGCTTTGCGTCGCCCACAGCGATGTCGCCCGGGTGATTGACATCGCCCTGGGACACACGGATCCGCCGTACGGGGTGACCGACGCAAGACACCGGGACGCAGCGAGGATCGCCGCTCCGGTGATCGAGCCACAGCTAATTCTCGCCCATGGCTTCGCCGACGCCCCCCGTGTCGGGGCCGTCAGGCCGCGGGCATTAAGCCGGCGTCAAGAATCGCGACGCCGGAGTAGAGCTTTCGTCAAGATGCCAGTCGGACCACCCCGCGTCGACGTAATCTCGAATGGCTGCCGGAAACGCCGGCAGCTCGTTCGGAGTCGACCAGGGAAACCTTTGTCGCAGTTGCACAAACATCTCCCACGTCGGGTCTGGATGTGCCTCACCACCCACCGGCTGGATTGCCGGCTGGCGGCGGGCGAGGACCCATCCGGCGACGCGGCTCTCGAGTGGCGCTCAGCCCGTCTGATGTCAGAGCGGGCTCGCGGACAGATCGCCCGGCGGCTGCGCCGCGTGTTATCCGAGGGGGCCGAGCGGGCGCTGCTCTCGTCGGCAATCCCCAGCGATGCGCGGGCGCTCGCGACCGCCCGCCCAGCGCTCGAGCAGCTGGCCAGGGCAATCGCCACCCGTGAGTCCGTCGGGTCGCGGGGCATCGCGCTGGCTCAATTGCTCCTAACCGAGCCGCTGAGCGTGCTCTACCAGCCCACGTACGCCGACCAGCTGTACGAGGCGGCGCGTGCGGCGCTGTTCGCGCTCGGACCCGATCGCGCTCCATTGCCGCAGCCAGAGGAGTCCCTGTGCCTGACCGTTCGATAGGACCCGGTGGACAAGCGCAGCATCAGCGAGGCGGCGCACAAGGTGGGCCTCGAGCAGCCGGCCGAAAGCGACGGTAACGGCCGCCAGACGAAGGGCGCCGCACGAAGCGCAGCTACAACATGGCGGCGCACAAGCTCGCCTACAGGGATCCCCCGACGACGGCGACCGACGAGCAGGACTCCGAGCCGCCGGGGAGCGACCTCGACGCGCTATCGGACTCCAACCGGGACACGATCGCTCGGGCCGGCAAGGTCGCCCTGGGGCTGGGAGCGCTCGGCGTTGTCTACGGCGACCTCGGCACCAGCCCGCTCTACACCGAGCAGGTCATCTTCGGCTCCTACCGGGCGACCGCGCACGTCACGCCCGCCACCGCCTACGGCGTCGCCTCGCTCATCTTCTGGGCGCTGATGATCATCGTGTCGATCAAGTACGCCGGCTTCATCATGCGCGCGCACAACCGCGGCGACGGCGGGATCATGGCTCTGACCGCACTGCTCCAGCGCAACAAGGTGGCGCACGTCACCGTGCTGGTCACCTTGGGGATCTTCGGCGCCGCGCTGTTCTTCGGCGACGGGATCATCACCCCGGCGATCTCGGTGCTCGGAGCCATTCAGGGCGTCAAGGTGGCCACGCCCGCGCTGGCGCACCTCGTGGTGCCACTGTCGGTCGCCATCCTGATCGGACTGTTCGTGCTCCAGCGCTTTGGCTCGGGCACGATCGGGTGGCTGTTCGGTCCCGTCATTCTCATCTGGTTCGTCGCGATCGGCGTGCTCGGGCTGAGCCACGTGCTCAAGGACCCTGCCGTGATCCAGGGACTCTCCCCCAGCTGGGCGGTGCGATTCATGATCACTCACGGCGCCAGCGGCTATCTCGTGCTCGGCGGGGTGGTCCTGGCCGTGACGGGCGCCGAGGCGCTGTATGCCGATCGGGGCCACTTTGGCGCCAACCCGATCCGAATGGGCTGGTTCGGTCTGGCCCTGCCCGCACTCACGCTCAACTACCTCGGCCAAGCGGCCTTCATCCTCCATCACCCCTCGCTGACGAAGGACGCGAGCACCTTCAACCCCTTCTACCAGATGGCGCCGAGGTGGGCCCTATGGCCGTTGGTCGTGCTCGCCGCCATGGCCACGGTCATCGCCTCCCAGGCGGTGATCTCGGGATCGTTCTCGGTGGCCAAGCAGGCCGTTCAGCTCGGCTTCCTCCCCCGGGTCAAGGTCCTGCACACATCGACGATGGAGGGCCAGATCTACGTGCCGGTGGTCAACTGGACGCTGTGCATCGGCGTGGTCGTGCTGACGCTCATCTTCAAATCGGCCGACAAGCTGGGCGACATCTACGGGGTGGCGGTCACGGGCACGTTCATCCTCAACACCCTCCTGTTCCTGGCCGTCGCCAGGCTGATCTGGCGAACCCCGAGATGGAAGCTCGCCCCCCTGGCCGTGCTGTTCCTGACCATCGAGGTGTCGTTCTTCAGCTCGAATATCGCGAAGATCGGCCACGGCGCCTGGCTGTCACTGGCCGTCGGCGTCGTCGTGTCGGTGGTGATGATCAACTGGCGCCGAGGCCAGGTGATCGTGACCGAGAACCGCGTGGCGCAGGAGGGGCCGCTCAACGAATTCCTCGAGGAACTCGCGGCCAGAAAGCCGCCCCTGATGCGCGTGCCAGGCGTCGCCGTGTTCCTGTGTCGCGACCAGGACACAACCCCGCTGGCGCTCCGCGCCGCCGTCGAGCACACGCACGCGCTGCATCAGAAGGTCGTGATCGTCCGGGTCGACACCGTCGGAATCCCGCACGTCGCCATCGAGGACAGGTTTTCCGTTCAGGTGCTCGGCCACGGCCTGTGCAAGGTCTTCCACGTCACGACTCGAATCGGCTATCACGATGAGACCAACGTGTCTGAGGCGCTCGCGCTCTGTCGCCGCCGGGGGCTGCTCGAGCGCAACCTGGACCTCGAGCACGCGTCCTACTTCGTCTCCCGCATCACGATCACGCCGACCGACTCGCCGGTCATGAGACCGTGGCGCAAGAAGCTGTTCATCGCGATGGCGCGCAACGCGTCGAGCTCTGTCGAGCACTTTGGGCTGCCCAGCGATCGGACCCTGATCGTGGGCTCGCAGGTCGCGCTGTAATCGTCCCGGTCAGAGACCGGAGTCACCGGGTGCGCACGAACACATCCTCGGCGTTGTTCGTGTCGCCGCGCACCAGGTGTCCGTTCTTCGAGGCGAAGGCGACCGCGTGTCCGTCGGCCGAGATATCGGCGTGCTCGTACTGCATGGCGTAGAGGTTGATCGCGCCGCCCGAGGTGTGGTTGAGGAGCTCGGTGTGTCGGCTGCGGGTGTCACGGACGAAGACGTTGTCCGCGCCGGCCCGGCTTCCCGGGCTGAACGTGCTCGAGGTTGATTCGAAGGCGACATAGCGCCCATCGGGGGTCATCGAGGGCAGGAAGCTCGCACCATTGCCCTGCGCGCCGGCGCTGCTGATGCTGATCCGCCGGGTGGTCCTTGCCCGCACGTCACGGAGCATTACGTCGAAGGAGGCGTTGCTGTCGCCGCCGACGAGGTTGGTGGCATCGGTGTAGAAGGCAACCTTGCGGCCGTCGGCCGAGATCGACGGCTGGACGCCCGTATAGCTCGGACCGTTCGCCTGGGCGCCCGTGCTGGTCACGCTGACGCGGCGCGTCGTTCCGCCGCCCGTGTCAAACAGGAAGACGTCGAGAGTGTTGTTCGTGTCATGAGCGACGAGGTTGTTGGCCAGCGACTCGAAGGCAATGAACCGTCCGTCAGCCGAGATCGTCGGCCGGAAGCACGCGCTGTTGGCGGGAGCGCGGTTGGCGGCCATGCTGACCAGGCGCGTACGACCTGTCTTCACATCGCGGACGAACACCTCGAGCGCGCCCGTGCTGGCCGCGGGGACGAGGCGACTCGTCGACACGAAGACCACATATCGCCCGTTGGTGGAGACCGCCGGCTGAAGACATTCCCCGGTCCCCTGGGCCCCGCCCGACGCTACGCTGACCCGCTCGGTCCGACCGGTGTGGAGATCGTGGAGGAAGCAATCCTCCTCCTTGTTGGTGTCCCCGGCCACCAGATTGCTGGCGTCGGAACCGAACACCACATCGCGCCCGTTGCCCGAGATCGACGAGCCGGCCACTACATCGAGGGAACTCTCGTCGCTCCCCGCGTTGGCCTCCGCGCCCCGAGAGCTCACGCTCACCCGTGTCACTTCTCCCGTGGTGGTGTTGCGCACGAAGATGTCGCGCACCCTGTCGTGATCGCCGCCGATGAGGTTCGACGGCGCCAACCCCGAACGTGACTGTTACGACCCCGACGATCACGCGTCGCATCATGTGCCGCCTCGATTGAGGATGTGAGGCCTGAGCATCCCGATCGGGGAGCTCTGTCCCTTACGCCGAGCATTCTCGCTGCTGCGCGCGTCTGATGCATCGGGGAGCCACCCCAATCTTTTGCTCGGACGCAATCATCCGGCCCGACCATGCGGCTGACGCGACGGCGATCCGAGCGCGACATCGCGCGGGTACCTTTCACGTCATGGGACAGGAGGTCAAGAATCCTCTGTTCGCGCGGTTCTTTCATCGCTTTTGCGGACGCGATCGCGGTCGCGGCGAGCAAGACCTGCGCCGAGAGCTGGTGGCGGGAGCGAGCGGAACGGTGGTCGAGGTCGGCGCCGGTAACGGGATCAACTTCCAGCACTTCCCGGCGAGCGTAGCCGAGCTGATCGCAGTCGAACCCGAGCCATACCTCCGTGGCCAGGCCGAGAAGGCGGCCACCGCCGTTCCCATGCCCGTGCGAGTGGTGCCGGGAGTCGCGGCCTCGCTCGGGCTCGAGCCCGCGTCGGTCGATGTCGTGGTCGTGTCCGGCGTGCTGTGCTCGGTGCCCGACCAGCGCGAGGCACTGGCGGAGTTTCACCGTGTCCTTCGCCCGGGCGGCGAGCTTCGTTTCTACGAGCACGTGCGCTCGGAGCGGCCCAGCTTTGCCCGCTGGCAGCGGTTGGTCGACCCGGGCTGGTCTCGCGCGATGGGTGGTTGTCACACCGATCGGGACACGCTGGCGGCCATCACCGGTGCGGGCTTTCGCCTCGAACGCTGTCGTGGCTTCGGCTTCCCACCGGGAGCCCGCATGTATCCGGTTAGACCGCGCGTCCTCGGTGTGGCGCGGGCAGAGTAGGGTCCACGAACCTTGGATCTCGGAATTACAGGCCGTGTGGCGTTGGTCGGCGGTGCCAGTCAGGGCATCGGTCGCGCCGTGGCGCAAGCCCTGGTGGCCGAGGGCGCCAAGGTGGTGATCACGGCGCGCGACGCCGAGCGGACCGCACGGATCGCCGCCGACATCGGCGCCGTGGCCGGTCATGCCTGGGATAGCGCTGACCTCGATGCTGCCCCGCGCCTGATCGCGCGGATCACCGACGACGTGGGCCCCGTCGACATTCTGGTCACGAACACCGGCGGCCCTCCGGCCAACTCAAACCCGCTGGCATTCTCCCTAGAGCAGTGGGAGCACGCCCACCGCACGCTCGTCCTGGCCCCGATGACGTTGCTTGGCCTTGTCCTTCCCGGGATGCGCCAGCGGCACTGGGGCCGGGTCGTCGGGATCGCCTCCACCACGGTCAGGGAGCCGCTCCAAGTCATCATGCTTTCCAACGCCGAGCGGGCGGCCGCGCTAGCCGCATACAAGACGCTGGCGCGCGAGGCGGCCGGCGACGGAGTCACCATCAACACACTCCTCACCGGCGCGATCGCCACCGAGCGCGCGGCGTCGCTGGCCGGTTCGATGGCTGCCGCCGAGGCCCACGCCGCGGACGCGGTGCCGGCCGGTCGTATTGGCCGGCCCGAGGAGATGGCCTGGGCAGCCGCGTTCCTGTGCTCCGACCGCGCCGCCTACATCACGGGCACCGCCCTCGCCGTCGACGGCGGGGCCCTGCTGAGCATCTGACCTCGGTCTAGTGCGACGCGGTGACGGCCGAGGTCCCGGCCACGTGGCCGGAGCCGTCGAGCGCTTGGACCTGCACGTCGCTCTGGCGCGAGATCTTGATCGCAGTCTCGAAGGCGCTGCGACGTGCCGTCGTCACCGTTTTCAACGCCTTCGAGCTGGCGCCGGCCAGGACCCGCCAGCTCTTCACGCCGGTCGCGCCATTCCAGCTCACGTAGACCGTTGTCGTCTTGCCGCTGTTGGACGCAGCGACCGCCGGCAGCGTCTGGGGGTAGCCGTTCCAGCGGAAGCGATATGTGCGGTAGCTGGCGTTGCTGTCGGCGAAGTGTGCGTCGAAGATCAGCTGGCCCCTGGAGTTGTACTCGGAGAAATACGGCTTCTCGCCCCAGCCGACGAACGTATCGCCGTTGTAGAGCTGTTGCACGCTCCCGCCGTATGTCGCCAGCAACGACGGCGAGTGGTCAATCTCCTTCGCGCGCGTCGCCGTCATGTGCTTGAAGTCGAGGTTCAACCACAGGGCGCGGGACTGCTTGTGGGCGTTGTAGAGCCCGGCCCCGTTGTCGAAGGTGCTGAACTCGGCGTCGTTCTTGGCCCGCACGCGAGGGTCATGGGCAAACGCGAACGATGCGTTCGCGCCAAACCTAAAGTTCGAGCGGCGGCCGCCCAGCTGCCACATGACGGCGCCGGTGCTGTGGTTGATTTTGTAGAGGGCCGAGGTCGAGCGCGAGCTCACGAGCAGGTTTCCATCGTCGTCCTGCTCGACGCCGTTGAGGTGGAAGAAGTCGTACGGTGCGCCCGCGCGGCTCGGGAATTTCGTGTAGGAGTCGGCGAGCCGTACGTGGTCCAGGCTGTCCCATTGGAACAGGACGAGCCCGGTCTTGATGTCGATCTCCTGGACGACCGAGTCGAAGACGATCGCGTGGGTCGATTGGTGGATGTGTGAGGCATCCCAAACCACCGGATATTCGACGGCGATCAGCGCCGTCCCCTGCGGCGTGATCTCGAACTCGTGGAGATCGGCGCTGAGCCCGTTGCCCGCCTTGACGACCCCGATCTGGTGGTATGCCGTGTCGTTGATGACGTCCTCGCCCGACCCCAGGCCGGCGCCGAAGTAACCCTGCCACCACGTCAGCACCGGCTTGCCGTTCAGCGTCTGCACCTGAACGTTGCTGGCGATGGTGCCCGAGGGCACTGGCTTGAACCAGATCAGCCCGCCATTTGAGTCGAGGACCATGGGGCCGTTCTGAAGTGGCCCCCGCCACGGCGCGGTGAAGATGTAGCCGTGGGCTGTGTGCGAGGGCCGCTTGGTCACGTCCACCCCGACCGGGGTGAGGTCGGGACGCGAGCGGAAGCGCAGGACGTCGCCGCGGGTCCGCGCGGAAATCGGGAACCCTATGTCCGGCAGCCGGCCCGCCGGAGTGGCGACGGTGAAGTCGAAAACGCCCTTCTGACCGCCGACGATGTTGAGCCCCGTCGATACCGTCACGCGCTCGCCCGGCGTGAACGGTTTATCGGGAATGAAGCTCCCGCCGCGTCCGTCGGAGTCGGGCAGGACCTTGCCGGTGTGATTGCCGCTGCGCGAGCCGGTGACGGTGATCCTCCCCAGCTGGCTGGCCGACACGCCGCGGAAGGTGATCTGGGTCCCGGGCGGGCCGAGACGGCTCCCGGCGATGGGGAACACGCTGACCGCCGGGCTCGCCGCGCGCGAGCGGCCCGCCGGCCCGACGACGAGCGCGAGCAGCGTCAGAAGCAGGACAACCAGCACGCCTGCAGCAACACGGAATCCCCGCGATGAATATGCGCATCTCACGTCGACCATCCGTTCGGCCTCCCCCTCCGGCCAAAGCGGGATGCGCCACCAACCATACGGCATGACTCAGCGCAACGGCGCAAGCCGCGGGTCAACCGAGCCGACATCCTCCTTTCTCGGGACGACGAGCCGGCCCGGACCGTCTAGGCTGCAACCCGTGTCCGACCCGTACGACCCGCCGCCCGAGCCCTACAACCGCCCGCCGGAGCGCACCGCGACCGTCAGGCAGTGCCCCAATTGCCATGCCCTGGTCTCGGTCGACGCCGCGTTCTGCCCACAGTGCGGGGAGGATCTGCGCCCCAAGCGCGGCACCCAAGGGGCCTGGCTGGCGCTGGCCGCGGTCGTCGTCCTCCTGGTCGGCGGTGGGATCGCCTACGCCCTGACCCGCAACAGCAGCAGCTCGACATCGAGCTCGAGCCACCATTCGGCGACGACGAAGACCGTGACCACGACATCGAGCAGCAGCTCCGTCCCAACCAACACGGTGACCACCTCGAGGACGGTGACGGCCCCCACGAAGACCATCACCAGCACCACCACCTCGATTTCCACCCCAACGAGCTCGTCGAGCACGTAGACCCGTCTTGCCGCTCGATCCCGTGGCTCGCGCAAGTGCACCGGGGCTCATCGGCGGAGCGCAATCACCTGGGTGAGTAGGTGTTCCGCCTCAGGCCACCGCGCGATAGTGTGAGCTGATCAGCACCAAGCCCAGACTGATCATCGAGGTACCGCGCGGAAGCGCCGTCGAGCGGCAGCTTGGCGAGGAGCCGCCCGCGAGCGTCCAGGGCCGCGATGCCGTGGTCGAGGCGCTCGAAGCCGACGCCGAGGGCAACCTCGAGCCGCCGGCGGGCGGCGAGGTCGTGCTCTCGGTGCCTTCGCCGGAGGCGCTGGCACGCGAGGCGGCCGAGGTGCGTCGCGTGATCGGCCGCGCCGGTACGGGCACCGAGCCCCTCTTGGTCGTCGTTGAGGTGGCCGAGCAGCTGCGCGAGGACGAGCTGACGGGCGTGCTGGAGGCGGCGGCCGAGACCTCGCGGCCGGTGATTCTGCGCGTGATCCGCCCCGCCTGAAGACGGCGGCCCGCTTCGCGGGCTACTCCCGAGGCTTACCTCGAAAGGGCAGGCAGGGAACGCCGCGCACGTCGACGCCGTCGACCGTGAGCCCATCGGGCGCGAGCCCCGGCTCGGTGATCTCGCGGGGCCCTTCCGTGAGCACCCCGGGAGTCGCTGGGCAAGGCACGGGAGCGGGAGCCATCATGCGATCACGCCCTAGGCGTCCGCGAACTCAACGACGACCTTGATGTCGTCCGGGTCGCGCTGCAGCGCCTGCTCGAAGGCATCGGCGGGGACGCGCCGGGTGATGAGCCGCTCGAGCCATGACCGATCGGCGCGGGCCAGGACCTTTGAGGCCACGTAGTAATGACGCCGGTTGGCGTTCACCGAGCCGAAAAGCACGAGGTTCTTGAGCACCGCGTCGGTCATCAGCGTCGTCGGCCGGCTGGCATCCGGGACTATCGGCCCGCCGACTCCGGTCAGGCAGACAATCGCCCCCGGCGATGCTGCTTCTGCCGCGCCACGGATCAGGGGCGCCACCCCGGTGCACTCGACCACGACCTCTGGAGCCACGCCGAGCTCGGAGATCGGACCGGAGTGATAGTGCGCGCCGAGCGCCTCGACGAGCTCGGGTTTGCGGCCCTCGGTGACCCGGTCGAGGACGTGGACATCGGCGCCGTACTGTCTGCCGATCAGTGCCGCCAGGAGCCCGATCGGCCCTGCGCCAACGACCAGCACCGTGGTCGGATCCCAATAACTCCGGCGGCCGATCGAGGCAATGTGCTCCCACGCCTTGACCACGACGGTCGTCGGTTCGAGGAGGACGCCTAGCACCCCGAGGCGCTTGTCCACCTTTACCAGGTAGTCGGGTTCGATCCGCCACCGTTCGGACATGAAGCCGTCGACCTCCTTGATGCCGCGCTCGGTGTAGCGGCCGTTGGAGCACATATCCCATTCCCCCACGGCGCAGTTGGGGCACGGCACCGGGTCGGGGCGGCGAACGATGCCCACGACGTGGTCTCCGGCCTGCAGCCCGGTGCCGCCAGGATCGATGACCCGGCCGAGTGACTCGTGACCGAGGATCAGGCGCTCACGGCCTGGAGGCGCCCACCCGTAGAGCCCGCTGGCGATCTCCACGTCAGTTCCGCACACGCCGACCGCGAGTGCCTCGACGACAACTGAGCCGAGCTCGGCGTCCGGCTCGTGCACGTCGTCGAGCCGGGCTGAGCCCGCGGTGCCGGGAATCACGGTTACGGCGCGCATGTCCTGCCTTTCTTCCGGTTGGCCGCACCTCAAGCGGTCGGCGATCAAACTACCATCGACCGTCATGCTGACGAGGCCGTGCCGGCGATGACCGGCGGACAGGGAAACGTCGAACCGGTGGCTCGAGCCGGGGATCCGATCGACCCCGGAGTGAGGATCGGTCACGTGCACCTGCGCACGGCGGACATCGACCGGATTCGCACCTTCTATGTCGACATCCTGGGCTTCGACATCGTCGCCGAGGAGCGCGACGTGCCGGGCTGGGGCACGACCGGCGACCTTCTATTCGTCTCAGCGGGCGGCTATCACCACCACCTTGGCTTCAACACGTGGAAGTCGGGCGGCGGGCCACCCCAGCCCGATGGCGTGGCCGGACTTCACCACGTGGCGCTGTCCTACCCGACCCGCCGCGCCTTCGCCGATGCCTACCGGCGCCTGAAAGATGCCGATTGGCCGATCCGCCAGACCGCCGATCACGGTACCCACGAGGCGATCTACGTGACCGATCCCGATGGCAACGACGTCGAGCTCATGTGGGACCGGCCCTTCGAGCTGTGGCCGCGCGACGAATCGGGCCACCTGGTGGGGCAGTTCGGACCCGAGCTCGATCTCGACGAACTGCTCGGTGAGCTCGAGCCCAGGGGCTAGCGAACAACTGCGCGCCGGCCGTGGCCATCGGGGGGTGGTCAGAAAAGCGAACCATAGGTGCGGTTTGCTGACCAGCCTCGGACGGTGAGGTCCATTTGGAAGCCTCCCGCGCCGGGTGAGGGCGACCTCAGAGCAATTCGCGCCAGCTGAACTCGGGCGCGTAGCCAAGGATTGTTCGTGCCTTGGTGATGTCGAGCAGAGTGTCGGTGCCCTGAACGTGATCGGCCACCGGGACGCCCGGAAACACCTCCGCCATCAGTTCGCGGCTGGGCCGTTTCATCACCGTGTCCGCCGCGGCGATGATGAATGAGTCGGCGCCCTCGACATCGGCCTCGAGGGCGAGGCGGACGCTCTGGGTGACGTGGCTCTCGTCGACGTAGCCCCACAGGTTCCACTTGCGCCGATCAGGGTCGTCCCAGAACGTCGGGAACTGTTCGTAATCGGCGCGAACCATGATGTTGGAGAAGCGCAGACCGATCGTGGGCACGCCGCTCCAGCGATTGAACTGCCGCGCCATCTCCTCGCCGAGGACCTTGGACAGCGCGTAGCTCGTCTCCGGATAGACGTGGGCCTCGTCGACTGGTGCGTAGTCCGGCGGCCGCTTGAACGGCAACCCGAGCGTGGTCTCGCTCGACGCCCAGACGACACGCCGGAGGCCGAGTCGGGCGGCGGCGGCAAACACCGTGTGTGTGCTGGTGATGTTGGTGCGAAACACCCGGTCCGGTGGCGCGTGCGCAGGCGACGGAATCGCCGCCAGGTGGACGACTGACTCGATGCCCGGCAGGGTCTCGCCGCCGCTCAGCGCCTCCAGGGTCTGACCGAAATCGGTCACGTCGGCGACCATGAACGGAGCCGGAGAGTCGGGCGTGCCCGACTCTGCCGAACCCACTCGGTCGATGTTCAGGACCTCATGCCCGCGCTCGAGCAGGTCGCGGACAATCGCCCGGCCAGCCTTTCCGCTCCCGCCCGTGACGGCGATCCGCATACCCAAACCTTTAGCAGACTCATCCGGGACGGGGCGGATCAGATCGATCGCGCCACGATCGTGGCGTGCAGGGGCCCGCCGTACTCCTCGAGCACCTCGAATCCGCTTGCCCCGAGCATGCCGTGCACGGCGCTGCGGCTGAGGCCCCACCACCAGGCGCCGTACGACTGTTGGCGGTCGAACGGGCTGTCGATGCCGAGCGCGCCGGCGCCCGGTCGCGCGGCGGCATGCATTCGACGATCACGCTCGGACAGCCCGGGCAGAAACGCGCACGCTCCAGCCACTCCCGGTACCTCGGGCAGGGTTTCCGTGGCGAGGAGCAGAAACTCGCCGGTCATCGCGCGCAGGCGTTCGAGCGTGAGGACCGGATTCGGAGCGTGATAGAGGACCCCCGAGCACCACACGACCTGATGCGGGCCAACCTCCCGGACCACCGCCGGGTCGTGAACATCGCCGCCGACAAAGCGCACGCGGGATTTCCGTCGCGCGCGGGCGGCTTCGAACTCCGGCGTGGGCGCCATGATGTCGACGGCCGTGACCTCGGTCGCCCCGCTGTCCTCGGCGAGAAACGCGAGACCGCCGTGCACGTTCCACATGGCGCCGACATCCGCGAAGGACCGGCCGCGCGCAAAGCGAACGATCAATTCCTCGCGTGGCGGGTCGCGCTTCCAGGCGCGGCGCTGGCGGAGCCGGGCGTGCAGGATCCAGAGGTCGGCGAGCCGCGCCACCGCCGCATTTTCACCGATCCATCGTTCGGCGGCTCGAGCCGCGACACTACCGCGGGATGAGCGAGGCAAAACTCGAGGACGGGGTTCCGAGGAGCGGCGGCTGGTTCGTGGTGAACGCCCGCGACGCGCGCTGGACGCACAACGAGATGCGCGCGGTGTGCCGGTTTGGCGGCCAGGGACCGGCGCATTTCGACGATCTCGGTGTCGGCCTGTACTGGCTCGCCCCGGGCCGGCCGATGTCGCTTTACCACCACGAGGCGGGGCAGGAGGACTTCCTCATCCTCCGCGGCGAGTGCATCGCGATCATCGAAGGTCAGGAGCGGCCACTCCGCGCGTGGGATTTCGTCCATTGCCCGCCCCGGACGCCGCACACGATTGTGGCCACCGGGCACGAACCGGTGCTCCTTCTCGCCGTCGGGGCCCGGAAGCAAAAGGGCAGTGCCCGTTACCCGATCGAGCCCGAAGCCGTCCGGCACGGCGCCGGGGTTCCCGACGCCGCCACCTCCCCGGACGCGGCCTACGCCGCCTTCGGCGAGCCGCGTCCCGGACCAGCGCCCGAGATCTTCTGCGATGCGCCGGGCGCGGGGAGAGCTCGATCGCGCCGCAACAGCCTCACCTAAGCTTGGAGCGAATGAGCGCGCGACCGACAGCGGCCGCGGACATCTCCGCGGCGGTGGATGCCAGTTTTGCCGGCTGCGAGAACCCGCGCCTGCGCGAGGTAATGCAGGCGCTGACACGCCATCTCCATGCCTTCGCACAGGAGGTCAACCTGACCGAAGACGAGTGGGAGGCGGCCATCCGCATCCTCACCGAGACCGGTGACATCACCGACGATCGGCGCCAGGAGTTCATTCTCTGGTCCGACGCGCTCGGCTTGTCGATGATCGTCGACGCGATCGCCCACCGCGCAGCGGCCGGCGCCACCGAGTCGACCGTGCGCGGGCCGTTCTGGGTGCCCGATTCACCGCGACGCGAGTATGGCGAGAGCATCATCGAACAGGGCGCGGGGACACCAGCATGGGTACACGGCCGGGTGCTCGATACCGACGATCGCCCGATCGCGGGCGCGGAGCTCGACGTATGGCAGAACGGGGACAACCGCCTCTACGCCGTACAGGACAGCGAGGCGTCCGAGGAGCACCTCCGGGGACGGTTCACGACCCGCGAGGACGGGAGCTACGCGTTCCTCGGGGTCCGCCCCACGCCCTACCCGATCCCCCATGACGGCCCGGTTGGGCGCATGCTCGAGGCCACCGGCCGCCACCCCTGGCGCCCCGCGCACCTGCACATGATCGTGTCGGCGCCCGGATACCAGAGGCTCACGACCCACATCTTCGACGCCGACAGCGAGTACCTCGGTTCCGACGCGGTGTTCGCGGTCAAACCGTCGCTCTTGCGGCGCTTCATACCGCGCTCCGCCGATGACCCCGTGCGGCCCGAGGGCGTCGAGTCCGAGTGGTGCTCGGTACAAACCGACATCGTCCTCAGCCGCGCGTGATCCAACAGCGGTCCGGCGGCGACGGCTCCGACATCGGAGCCTACGAGCTTCAGACCCCGGCGCGGTAGCGCAGTCCGTCGAGCGCGATGTTGAGGATGTGGTCGATCTGTCCGGGCTCGGCGGCGGGGATCTTGGCGATCCCGCCGATGAGCTGGATGATCTCGGAGAGGTTCGTGTCGGCACGCACGGTTCCAGCCTCCTGAGCCCGCGCGAGCAACGGCTCGCCGGCCGCGTACAGAGCTGCGCGGCAGCTCTTGAACAGCTCGGCGTCGCGATCGACATAGTCGAGCAGCTCCTGCGCCAGCGCCTGCTTGGTGCCCATGTAGGCGACGAAGCGGTGTAACCACGCCACCAGAGCGTCCCAGGGTTCAAGGGCCTCGAGATCGCTGGCCGAGCGACACAGATCCTCAAGCTCACCGACGTACACCGCCTCGAGCAACGCCTGCCGGTTGGGGAAGTGCCGATATAGCGTCCCGATGCCCACCTGCGCCCGACGGGCGATCTCTTCCAAGGACGTGGACGCACCGCGCTCGGCAAAGGCTTCGCGGGCCGCCGCGACGACCTTGTCGTAGTTGCGCTGCGCGTCTGCGCGCCTGGGACGGGTTCGGATCGGTTGTTCGGTCGTGGTCACAGCTTTGCCAAAACTCCCTTGACAAAGTGGATGGGAACCTCCGTATAGTTATCCGGAGGATTCCTCCACTTAGTTCTGGAGGTGCCCTCCAGTTTACCACCCGCAGTCAAAGCCGCTTCCGCTACGGGCTGGGACCAGCGGTCTGATCGCGAGCGTGAAGCTGCTGCAACCGCGCGGCGTCGTGGAAGTCGGCGCGAGTCCGGAACCGGACCTCGCGCAACGCGTCGAGCGAGAGCGTGGCTCCGCAGGCAAGCAGCGGCCGGGCGTCAGCGTTCCTGCTCGATCTTTGCGGCAGCATGCGGTAGGGCGGTTGCCAAGAGGGGGCTGGCGAACTCGCGTCGCTGCTGGTCAATCTTCCCGGCTTGTGGCGAATCTTCAGATCCGTTGGTGCGTTGGCGGTGGCGCAGTTCGTATGCGCGGATGGCGCGTCGTGAGGCTGCGGGCGCTGGCCATCGCGGCCAATGCTCATAATCCTCTCGATCAATGTCTGAGCGGGTGGCTGTGTACGTCGCATCTTTCGTCGCTGATCTCTGCAGCGGTACGCGTTGGACCGGGTTCGTCTGATCGAGCCTTTCGGCGTGGGTGGCGGCCCAGACCTCGTCGCTCGCGCACTCGCGGGGGTGCTTTCGGGTCGCTTGGGCAGGCCGGTGGAGGTCGAGAATCAGCCTGGCGGCGGGAGCACTGCAGCGCCAGCGCTTGTCGCCAAGGCGCGCGCGGACGGCAACGCGCTGCTGGTCAACACCAGCGCGCATGCGTACAGCGCGGCGGCGAGGAGCGGCCTCCCGTATGACCCGCTTCATGACTTTGTCGCCGTCGTGCCGCTCACCAGCCAGGCCTACGTATTCGTCGCCGGTCCAAGCGCCGGCGCCGAATCGCTGTCAGAGCTCGTGGCGGCAGCGGGGGCCAGACCTGGGTCGCTGACGTTCGGCTCGACCGGGATCGGAACCGGGACACACATCGGGACAGAGGAGCTGAACCTCGCAGCCGGGATCCAGACCGTGCACGTGCCCGCCGGTCCGGGCGAGGCGATCTCGGATGTGGTGGCAAACGTCGCCGGTGGGGCCATCGACTATGCGATGGTGCCGATCTCGATCACGGCGCCGTACATCGCGGACGGCGACCTCACGGCACTTGGTGTCTCGACCGCTACGCGCTCGCCGGCACTACCGGACGTGCCGGCGGTTGCCGAGGCAGGCGTCGCCGGCTACGACTTCCCGATCTGGTACGGCGTCTGGGCGCCGTCAGGCACCCCGCTCGAGATCGTTGAGCGGCTCGCCGACGACATCGCTTCTGCGATCTTTGAGCCAGCGGTACACGATCGGCTTGTCAGTCACGGCATGGACCCGATGAGCATGACTCCCGAGGCGTTCGCGCGATTCGTCGCCGATGAGACGCACCGGGCCGCGCGGATCATCCACGCCTCCGGCATCAGGCACACGTGACCGATCCAGGTCGCCCCGAATCCGTCCCCGAACCACAGCCCCCGCGCAGACCTTGCGGACGCGACGCGCAACTCCCAGACAACGACAGGCCCCAGCCCTCCCCTGCGCGGAGGCCGTCGGACAAACCAGCGACGTTGTGAGCAACCAGCAGCCGACTGAGGCGAGCGGGCCCCTGGTCGGTCGCCCATCCGCGGAGAATCGTGACAACGTCGCCGGCGCCGTCTGTCGCGGGGCACATTCCTCGGCCTGAGCCCGAGTTTCGGTCGTTCCGTTTCCGCGGTCGCGGTGGTTTGTCACTTTCCTCGGCACCCCGGGCGTGTCTGACCGCCTGTAAAACGTGGCAAACCTCCCGAAGCGCCCGTACCTTGGCCACAGAAGCACGTGGGGCATGCTTATGCGGACGAGGTCGGCGCGCGGCGCGGACCTTGTCACCTTTTCCATCGGATCCGTGCCGGCGCGCTCGACCCCCGGCTGGTCGTGCTGCCACGGGGGATTCGGGGTCGCGCGGCGGGGCTGTTGTGCGCCGATCACAACAAACCGCCGTCTGACCATGCTTGTGCGACAACCTCCACGGATCTCAGGTGTCTGCGCCTCGGGGCGTGCGGCTCACCAGCGTCGCAGTGCTAGCTGGCCGCCAACGCCGATCAAGCAACCGACGGCTCGAAAGCGGAAGTCTCCGGCGATCCGAGGAGACGCCTGCTCCGGGCTTACCACCCGCGGTCTCAACGCGAGCGTGAAGCTGCTCCAACTGCCCGGCGTCGTGGAAGTCGGCGCGAATCGGGAACCGGACCTCGCGCAACCCGTCGAGCGAGAGCGTCGCTCCGCATGCAAGCAGCGGCCAGCGTCAGCGCTGCTGTCGATCAAAGCTGCAACGAGTCGTTAGCGTCGCGGAGTATTGCGTTCGGGGCAAAGTGGAAGGCCGAGGTCGGCCCGCTGGCCTCCTGTCTGTTCTTCGTGGATGCAGGCCTCGCTGAAGGGCTCCTGGCTAGTGTGCTAGCCCGGCCCTGATGAAGACGCGAAGCGCTTTTGCATCTGAATTGCCGCGACCTCGTACCCCGACGATTCGTACATGCCCAGCGCGACGTCGTTCCCGCCAAATACGTTCAATCCGATCGAGCGTCCGCCGCGGCGCTGGGCCTCATGCTCGGCCGCCTCCAACAAGGCGCGCCCATATCCTCGCCCGCGCTGAGCTGGGACGACCTCAATGTCGTATATCCACCAGCCGGCGCGGTCGGCCGGAGCTGGCCCGACCCACACCAGACCTACTACTTCGCCAGCCGTCTGACCTACCAGGAGCGCCATTTCTCGCGTGTCCGCGCCGTCGGGTAGAGAGGCGTCTGTCTCTTTTGTGGCCTGCTGCTCGGCCTGCTCTTCGGTCGACGCGCCAGCGCGGACGAGCTCAGCCGCGTACTCGCTAATGGCTCGTCGACGGTAGGAAGAGAACTCCTCCTGCGTCATCGCTCGGATTTGCAGGTCGCCCACGATCGGGAACCTAACACTCGACGCCTAGCGGAGGCGGTCCAGGTTGACAAACAATTGCGCTGGTGGTTAGGGTCGTGCGTGGGGATTGGGGCTCGCGCTCGGAGTCGTCGCGTCCGTTGGAGGCATAGATAAGGAGGATGCAGTGACCATCGTTGCCTTGGCGCGCCTGCGGCGCGTGCTGGCGACTGACGCCGGAGTTTGGCCCGGCGCGTCACTTCATTGGGTAATCAGTTAGGGAAAGGAGTCGCAATGTCGCAGCGAAAGCTGCTTGCCGGCGTCGCCACGCTCGGTCTCGTTGTGGTGGCCAGCGCCTCGGCGCTGGCTGATGGGAGTTCACCAAGGCACACGACGATCAATGCCGTGACGTCGACCAAGGTCAAGATCAATCGCTACGTCCAGGATGGGACTCGTTGGGACAACGACGTCTATTTCATTAGGTCAGGCGGGAGGATCACGATCGCCAACCTGGCCGCTTCCGACGGTCCGCACACGTTCAGCGTGGTCAAGAAGAGCCAGCGGCCGCGGACGACCAAGGCGATCCTCAACTGCAGGATCTGTGGGACGATCGCCAAGGAGTTCGGGGCCAACCCGAATTCGCCTAAGCCGCCGAAGTTCCTGTTCGTCAACAACGGCAAGGGCACCAACACGCCCCCGAATATCGACGGGCCAGGTGACATGGCCTTCATTGCACCGAAGCAAAACGCCAAGGTGACGCTGAAGGTCACGGCGAAGCCGGGGACCACGCTGTATTTCATCTGCGCCGTTCATCCATGGATGCAGGCGAAGCTGGTCGTTGAGAAGTAGGCGGAGCATGGCTCGGCAGAGGCTCGGCGAGGGCCTGGCCACTGCCGGGCCGCTCGCTCTCTTACGGCGTCCGGGGACGGGCAGACGGTCTCGGCCGCCAGGTTGCCGTGGCGAAGCTGGGCCCGCGCTTTTGACCCGAAGAGCGGCCGTCGGCTGACCGTGTGGACTGACCAGCCAGGCGTCCAGCTATACATCAGCAACTTCCCGACCGCCACCCAGCAGCCAAACTTCCCGTCCACGGAGCTGGGCGCAGGCAAGACGTTCAACACGACAACCATCTTCCAGTTCTCCAGGTAAGCAGCTCCGCACGAGCTAGCGGAAGGGGTCAGCGCGCATCCCCCTCCGCGCGCCCGTCGCGCGGAGAGGCCGTGGCTCCTTGCGTTGATTTCGTCGCCGCAACCCGGCACCCTACGGGGCACTGAACACGGTGAGGAGCTGACATTGTTTGGACGCAAGCGCAAGAAAGTGCAGGACAGTCTGGGGCTGCCTTCACTTGACTCATCGAGCGTGACGGCCACGCCCAGCGTGAGCGTCTCGGCGGCCAATCCAAAGGGGTTCCCGATCACCACCACCGCGATGCTGGGACAGATCCTGAGCGGTCGTGGTCAGGTCGGCGACCTGATCTCGGAGATCAAGGCCGATCCGCAGGGCTTCCGAGACCGGATCATGGCTCAGGCTCAGGCCGCCGGCGTGTCGACCTTCGTCATGACCCCGCAGGGATTCCAGCCCGTGGGCAGCTCGGCTGCGGCACCGGCCGGCCATGTCGACGTCGTCGAGGAACTCACGAAGGCGTCCGAGCTCCACGACCGGGGCGCGCTGACTGACGCCGAGTTCGCGGCGCTGAAGAAGAAGCTCCTCGGGGAGTGACTCGGCGTGGGCCAGGAGGTCTCCGCCAGGACGTTCAGCCGCGAAGACCGGCAGCAGTACCGGCGCAAGGTCCACGCCTGCCTCGACGTGTTCGCACGAATGCTGTCCGAGGCGCGGTTTCACCCCGAGCGGCGGTCGTTCGGTCTCGAGGTCGAGCTCAACCTCACCGACGACGCCGGCGATCCAGCGCTGGTCAACGCGGCGGCGCTGGCGGCGATAGCGGATCCGAGCTTCCAAACCGAGCTCGGCCAGTTCAACGTCGAGATCGCCGTCCCCCCGCGACTGCTCGAGGGCACTGTGCTCTCAGAGCTCGAGCGCGACGCCCGCGCGAGCCTCAACGAGGCCGAGCGCCAGGCCCAGACGGTCGGCGCGCACATGATGATCATCGGGATCCTCCCCACCGTGGGCGAGGAGCACCTGCAGGCGGAGTCGTTCAGCGAGAGCCCCCGTTATGCGCTCCTGAACGAGCAGATCTTCGCGGCGCGCGGCGAAGACCTGGAAATCGCGATCGCTGGGATCGAGCGGCTGCATACGCACGCCGACACGATCGCGCCCGAGGCAGCGTGTACAAGCGTCCAGCTGCACCAGCAGGTCGACCCAGACGGATTTGCCCGGTACTGGAACGCGGCGCAGGCGATCGCCGGGGTCCAGATCGCGATCGGAGCCAACTCGCCGTTCTTCTATGGCAAGGAGCTGTGGCGTGAGACCCGGATTGCGCTGTTCGAACAGGCCACCGACACGCGCCCGGAGGAGCTCAAGAGCCAGGGCGTCCGGCCGCGTGTGTGGTTTGGCGAGCGCTGGATCACGTCGATCTTCGACCTCTTCGAGGAGAACGTGCAGTACTTCCCGGCGCTGCTGCCGGTGTGCGAGGACGAGGATCCGCTCGCGACGTTGGAACGCGGCGATACGCCGCGCCTCGGCGAGCTCCGCCTGCACAACGGCACGATCTATCGCTGGAACCGGCCGATCTACGACGTCGTCGGCGACCAGCCCCACCTCCGCGTGGAGAATCGCGTCCTACCCGCGGGCCCGACCGTCGTCGACATCCTGGCCAACGCCGCCTTCTACTACGGCCTGCTGCGGGTGCTGTCCGACGAGGAGCGTCCGGTGTGGTCGCAGATGTCCTTCTCGGCCGCCGAGGAGAACTTCCACCTCGGCGCCCGCGACGGGATCGACGCGCTCCTCTACTGGCCCGGGTTGGGACAGGTTCCTGCGGCCGAGCTCGCCCTGCGGCGCCTTCTCCCGCTCGCCCACGAGGGACTCGTGCGCTGGGGAATCGACACCGCGGACATCGACCGTCTGCTCACGATCATCGAGCGGCGCTGCGTGACCAAGCAAAACGGTGCCTCGTGGCAAAGCGCCGCGTTCCACCGGCTTCACGAAAGCAGGCAGATGGAGCGCCGCGAGGCGCTGCGCGGGATGACGCGGCGCTACCGCGAGCACATGCACAGCAACGAACCGGTACACACCTGGCCGCTCGATTAGGCTTTCGCTCATGCCAAATGAGTTCAGCGGGTCGGCGGTCATCGATCGGCCCATCAACGATGTATTCGCCTTCCTGGCTGACGGGACCAACGACCCCAAGTTCAGCCCCCGCGTGCAGGAGATCCGCAAGACGACGGACGGCCCCATCGGCGTCGGGACCGTGTTCGAGAGCAAGGTCAAGGACGCCGGCATGACCACCAGCCGTCAGTTCGAGCTGACGACGTTCGAGGAACCGACCAAGATTCGTTGGACGGAGCGCTCGAAGAACATCGTCACCGTGCCCGACGGCGGTTACGACCTCGAGGCGGTCGGCGAGGGTCAGACCAAGGTCACTATTCACAACATCTTCGAAGGCCACGGCTTCGGCAAGCTCGTCGTCGGCTTTGCCGCCCGATCGGCGGTCAAAGACGCGCCGGCTTTCGCCAACCGGATCAAGACCGCGGTAGAGACAGCTAGCCCGAACGCTTGAGCTTGCCGTGCCGCTTGGCGTACCGCTCGCCGGCGCGGAACACGCCGAGCCCAAGCGGGATGCAGACGACCCCGAGGATAAGCAGCGGCCACACATCGCCCCATAGGCTTCCGAGCCCGGCGCCGTCCAGCACCGCAGCGCGGATTCCGCGCAGCGCGTAGGTCGCCGGCGAGATCTTCGACAGCCACTGCATCCATTGCGGGAGCACGGACACCGGGTAGTAGACGCCCGAGACGACGAGCAGGAGCCCCTGGGCGATGAAGCCGAACTGGGCTCCCTTCTCGGGTGAGATCAGCGGCAGCACCGCCGTGACCATTCCCACGCCGACAAATGAGACCGAGGCGACGGCCAGCAAGACCAACGCCGCGCCAAAGTCGGCCTGTCTCGAAGTGGAGCCCGAAGAACAGCGCGATGACGAGGAACAGCAGCGCCGTGCGCAGCACGCCGTAGAGCACGGCAAACAGGCCCATGCCGCCGAGGTGAACGGCGCGCGCCAGCGGCGCCATGAACGTGTACTCGATCGTGCCCTCCCAGCGCTCCCAGGCCACGGTCTCCGTGAGGATCTCGAAGATGATGCCCAGGTAGGCCCAGATCACCGCGCCGATGAGCAGCGACGTGGTCACGCGGTCGACGTCGAGGTGCCCGCCGGTCGCCTCCACCCCCTTGGCGATGAACACGACTGTCAATGCGTTGGCGACCGTCCAAAAGAAGAAGGCGAGCTCCCACCACGCGTAGCGCTTGACGAGATAGGCGTTGCGCTCGACGACGCCGCCGAGGCCGATCAACTGGCGGCGGACACCCCAGGTCCCGCGGGACGCTTCTGTCGTCATGCCGATACCTCCTCCTCGTCTGCTTCGAACTCGGTGCCGGTGGCGGTGAAGAACGCCTCCTCGAGCGTCTCGGCGCCGTATCGGGCCATCAGCGCATCGATCGGTTCAAGCGCCAGCAACCGACCGGCGTGAAGGATTCCCACCCGCTCGGCCAGCATCTCGGCCTCAGCGAGATCGTGGGTGCAGAGCAGAATCGTCGTATCGTGCTCGGCGCGAACCTCGCTGATGAACGCTTGGACCTCGCGTTTGGACCGTGGGTCGAGTCCGGTCGTGGGCTCGTCGAGCAGCATCAGGACGGGCGAGGTCAGCACCGCACGGGCCAGCGCGACCTTCTGCTGCATCCCGCGCGAGAGATCCTGCATCGACTCACCGGAGCGGCCGACCGGGAAGCCGACACGTTCGAGGATCTCGGGGATCCGCCCGCGCGTGACGCGCGGAGTGAGACCGTAGAAGCGCGCGGCGTAGGCCAGGTTCTCCGCCGCCGACATCCGCTTGAAGAACGACGCTTCGACCGAGACACGGTTGACCAGGCGCTGCACCGACCTGGGTTCGCGCACGACGTCATGACCGAACACCTCGGCTCGCCCTCCGTCGGGGAGGAGCAGTGTCGAGAGGATCCGCACGAGGGTCGATTTGCCCGAGCCGTTCTGGCCGAGGATGGCGACACACTCGCGGCGATGAACGTCGAATGACACGGCGTCGAGCGCGGCGATTCCCTGCTGCCGCCCACGGCGGCGGCGACCAAACTGCTTGGTCAGGTGAGATACGTCAACTGCGATCAAACGATGCTCCTAACAAGACGACAGGCGGCCAGGGACCAATGACCGAGGCGGCGCTCGGCCAAGGCGACTAACGGGTCACGGGCGAGTAAGGAGCATCTGCGGGCAGCGTACCACCGGACCGCGACGCTCAACGGACCGGGGACGATCGCCATCACCGTCACGTAGGTCGCGGCCCGCTACCGTGGAGTCGGTGCGGATCGCGACCTGGAACGTCAACTCGGTCAAGCAGCGACTGCCGAGGCTCCTCCCCTGGCTCGACGAACGCCAGCCCGACGTGGTCTGCCTCCAGGAGACCAAGCTCGCCGACAGCGCCTTCGCCGAGCTGTTGGGCGACGAGCTGGCCAACCGCAGCTACGAGGTCGCCGTGCACGGTGAGGCGGCTTGGAACGGCGTGGCGATCCTCTCGCGCGCCGGGCTCGAGGACGTCGAGCGAGGCCTTCCGGGCGCGCCGGGGTTCCCCGATCCCGAGGCCCGGGCCGTATCGGCCACGTGCGGTGGCATCCGCGTCGTATCGGTATACGTCCCCAACGGCCGCGAGCCCGACTCCGAGCACTACCGCTACAAGCTCGCCTGGCTCGCCGCCCTGCGCGACCGGGTCGCCGCCGGACCCGAGGCGACCATCGTGTGCGGCGACATGAACATCGCTCCAAGCGATGAGGATGTCTTCGATCCCGAGGCCTACGTCGGCCAGACCCACGTGACGCCGCCCGAGCGCAAGGCGCTCGCCGAGCTCCAGAAGCTCGGCCTCCACGACGTCGTGCGGGATCGCTGGCCGGACGAGCGCGTATTCACCTACTGGGACTACCGGGCGGGGATGTTCCACCAGGATCTCGGCATGCGCATCGACCTCGTCCTCGCGGGCGCGCCCGTCGCCGCTCGGGTCGAGGCAGCCTGGGTCGATCGCAAGGCGCGCAAGGGCACCGGGCCCAGCGACCACGCGCCCGTGATCGTCGATCTCGACGAGGCGCCAGACGGGGACATCGGACCCGTCGTCCCTCCACCATCGGCGCCGGCGGCCAGGCGGGGAACGAAGAAGCTCCCGCAGGCGCGTTAGTCGCGGGTTTTCGTGTGGTGCGCCCGGAGGTGCCGCCGGGCTCAGTGACGTTGTGGCGGTTTCGAACCGGCCGCAGCCGAACCGAACGCCACTCCCGCCGCTCTACCGTGGCCGATCGCGATCGCGCGAGGGCTGGACGCGCTTGGGCTCGCCGGGCATCTTCGGATAGTCGGGCGGGTAGGGCATGTCGCCCTGACCCTCGCCGAGGTCGCGCTCGTACAGGTCGAGCAGCGGCTGCAATGAATGCGCCACCGCGTTGATCTCGGCGTGCCGGTCGCCGACCTCGGCGAAGCGGGCCGGCATCGTGGCCACGGTGAAGTTCTCCGGGGCGACGTCGGGCAGCTCGTCCCAGCTCAACGGCGCCGACACCGGCGCTCCGGGTTTGGCTCGCACGCTGTAGGCGGAGGCGATCGTGCGGTCGCGCGCGTTCTGGTTGTAATCGATGAAGATGCGCTCGCCGCGCTCCTCCTTCCACCAGGAGGTGGTCACGTGGTCGGGCAGGCGCCGCTCGAGCTCGCGCCCGAAGGCGATCGCACCGTGGCGCACGTCGGTGAACGTCCACCGGGGCTCGATCCGGATGTAGATGTGCACGCCGCGGCCCCCCGAGGTCTTCGGGAAGCCGGTGAAGCCGAGCTCGCCGAGCAGTGTCCGGGCGTCGGCCGCGACCCGCGCCGCGTCGGCGAAGTCGGTGCCGGGCTGCGGGTCGAGGTCGATTCGCAGCTCGTCGGGATGGTCGACATCCTCGCGACGAACCGGCCAGGGGTGGAAGGTGATCGTGCCCATCTGGGCCGCCCAGGCGACGACGGCCGGTTCGGTGGGACAGATCTCGTCGGCGTGGCGACCCGAGGGAAACTCGATCTGTGTCGTCGCGACGTAATCGGGTGCTCCCTTGGGCACCCGCTTCTGGTAGAAGGCGTCGCCGCCGCCCCGCCCGCGAGTCGAGAGGACGATCCCGGGGTGGACGCCCTTGGGCCAGCGCTCGAGCGTCGTCGGACGTCGCTCCAGCGCGCGCATGATGCCCTCCTCGACCGCGAGGTAGTAGTTGACGACGTCGAGCTTGGTCACCGCGGCGGAGTGCTCGGTGGCGGGGAAGATCACACGGTCGGCACTCGACACGCGCACATCGCGCCCGCCGGCGTCGATCGTGACCTCGGAAGCTGGCACCCGGTAGTCCTACTTCACCCTAGGCCGGGACGGCCTCGAGCTCGCCGGCCATGAGCTCGGCGAATTTGGCCTGCGTGTCGTGCTCGGGGAGCGGCGAGTAGAGGACGAGCCGCTGCTCGGGCGCCTCGGCCACGGTGAACACAGCGTGCTCGAACACGAGCTTGCCGGCCACCGGGTGCAGGACCTCCTTGCGCCCCGTGCTCGCGCGCGCGACCTCGTGGCGCTTCCACAGCTTGCAGAACTCGGGGCTCGACTGGCGCAGCGAGTTGATCAGCTGCTCGAACTCTGGATCACCGAGGTGCCGGGCGCTGTCGGCGCGGAACTTCGCCACCAGCAGGCGCGAGCTGCGCTCCCAGTCGGCGAACATCTCGCGTCGGCGGGGATCCATGAAGAACAGCCACACGTGGTTCCGTGTCCCGCGCGGGATGGCGTCGAAGTCGCCGAGCAGGGCGCGCGCCGCATCGTTGTAGGCGAGGTAGTCCCAGCGGCGCCCTAGCACGTAGGCCGGGTTGGCGCCGAGGTTCTCGATCAGGCGTCTCACCGCCGGAGGCACGCGCTCGGAGGATGCCTTGCACGGTGGTGGCTCCTCGCCGCGCCCGAGAAGGACGAGATGCGTGCGCTCGGCGGGCGTCAACCGCAGTGCGCGGGCGACGGCTTCGAGCACCTCCAGCGAGGCGCGAACGTCCCGGCCCTGCTCGAGCCAGGTGTACCACGTGGTGCCAACGCCGGCCAGCATCGCGACCTCCTCGCGGCGCAGACCGGGCGTGCGGCGCCGTCCGCCCGCGGGCAGGCCGACGTCATCGGGCTTGAGGCTCTCTCGACGCTTGCGCAGGAAATCGGACAGTTCGGCGCGCCGGCGCTCACCATTGGTGTGGTCGGCCTCGGCCGACCTCACGCCGTCCGATGAATGACCGTTAAATGCTTTGGGTGGAATCGCGACTACCAGGATAACTCCCTCTCTTGTACCTGGATAAACACTATCGCACAATGACTCCCGTGAACGAAGCGAATACGAGCATCATCTCCCTTCCTCGCCGGCTTTCCTCGACCAACGCGCTGCTCTTCGTGGTCTGCCTGGCGCAATTCATGGTCATCCTCGACGTCGCCGTGGTCAACGTGGCGCTGCCCGACATGCGCCATGCCCTGCACTTCTCGACCGCGGGCCTGCAATGGGTCGTCAACGCCTACACGATCACCTTCGCCGGCTTCATGCTCCTGGGCGCCCGGACCGCTGATCTGCTCGGACGCCGCCGGGTGTTCATAGCCGGGACGGCGCTGTTCGCCGTCTCCTCGCTGGTGTGCTCGCTGGCGAACTCGCGGGGAATGCTCATCGGCGTCCGCGCGCTCCAGGGCTTCGGGGGCGGGATCGTCTCGCCGGCCACGCTGTCGATCATCACCGCCTCCCTGCGCGAGGGCGCCGAGCGCAATCGCGGACTGGGCTTGTGGGGAGCCATCGGCGGGCTGGGCGCGTCCTCCGGCGCGCTGCTCGGCGGGATCCTGACCCAGGCCTTCGGCTGGCCGGCGATCTTCGCCATCAACGTGCCCCTCGGCGCGCTGGTCATCGTCCTCGCGCCGAAGGTCATTCCGGCCGATGTCCGCAGCACCGGACCGCGCCACTTCGATGTCGCCGGAGCGCTGCTCGTCACCGCCGGCCTGCTTGGTCTCACCTACGGGATCGTGCGCACCGACACGCTCGGGTGGGGCTCGATCGGCGTGACCGTGCCGCTGGCCGCCGGCCTGGCCCTGCTCGCGGGCTTCCTCCTCGTCGAGGCCCGCGTTGCCACCGCCCCGTTGGTACCGCTGTCGATCTTCAGGCTCCGCCAGCTGCGTACGGCAAACGCGGTAATCGTCCTCATGTACTCGGCGTTGTTCTCGATGTTCTTCTTTGTCACGCTGTACCTCCAGCAGGTGCTGGGCGACAACGCCCTGCAGGCCGGGCTTTCCTTCCTGCCCATCACGCTGGCGGTCTTCACCGGCTCCTCGCTGGCGCCGCGACTGGTGGCGCGCGCGGGGGTCCGGAGCACGGTGACGCTCGGCATGGTGTCGGCGACCGCCGGCCTTCTGCTCCTGACCGACGTGCGGCCCGATGCGAGCTACTTCTCCGCCGTGCTCCCGGGCGGGATCCTGTGCGGCCTCGGAATGGGGCTGACGCTCGTGTCCTCGACGATCGCCGCGACCCACGGAGTGCCGCGCACGCAGAGCGGCCTGGCTTCGGGACTGCTCAATACCTCTCGCCTGTTCGGCGGGGCGCTGGGGCTGGCCGTGCTGAGCACGATCGCCACCTCGAGCTCGCGCGGAGCCGCCACCGCCGCGCTCGACGTGACCAACGGGTTCACCGTCGCCTTCGAGGTCGGTGCGGCAATCACGATCGGCGCCGCCGCACTCGCGGCCGTGGGGTTGCGGACGCGGCGAGAGACAGTCCCCACAGCGAGCGCCTCGCCGGGCGAGCTACGGGCGGCCGAGCAGGAGCGAATCGCCGCATAAGCGCCTAGCATGACGGCCGGGTGAGCGATCAGCAGGACCTCTACGGCCTCCCGCTCGAGGACTTCGTCCCGGCGCGCAGTGCGCTGGCCAAGGCGCTGCGCAAGCAGGGCGAGCGTGCGCGCGCCGAGGAGATCGCCTCGCTGCGCAAGCCCTCGATCGCCGCCTGGGCCGTCAACCAGCTGATCCGCACACAGAAGCGCGAGGTCGACGGGTTGTTCGCGGCCGGCGATGCGCTCCAGTCGGCGCAGTCGGAGCTGTTGGCGGGCAAAGGAGATGCACCGACCCTGCGCAGCGCCGTGGCTCGCGAGCGCGAGGCGGTCGACGCGTTGGCGAGCAAGGCGCGCGGCCTGCTCAGCGCGGATGGCCACGAGCTCAGCCAGACGACGCTCGATCGCGTCTCGGACACCCTCCATGCGGCCGCGCTCGATCCCGACGCGCGGACCGAGGTTGAGCAGGGCGCGCTGCAACGCGAGCTGCGCCACGTCGGCCTCGGCGAGATCGGCGCCATAACCCCCGCTCCGGCGCGCAGTCGGACACGCAAGGCAGGGGCCGAGTCGCAGGCCAAGGCTCGTGCCAGCGCCGACGCGAAGCGGGCGAAGAGGGAGTCCGAGCAGCGGGCCAAGGAGGCCCGCGCGGCCGAGGCCGCCGCGCGCCGCGCCGCCGAGCGCGCCGAGCGCGAGCTCGAGGCCGCGACGGCCCGGCGAGACGAGGCCGCCGAGGCACTGAAGCACGCTGAGTCCGAGTTCAGCGCTGCTACCAAGGCGGCCAAGCAGGCGACCGCTGAGCACCGGCGGACCCAGCGAGCGCTGGAGCGGCGCTAGCGCCACGAGCACCTGGCCGATCGGCTCCTCGGCGGGAGCCGGCACCACGGAGGCCGGGCGGGTCACCGCCCCATGACCGGGGTCAGGCTTCTGATGCGGTGGCCAAGGCGCTGTCGAGGCTTGGTGCCGCGGCCCGCCCGAGCCGGCTGGGCACGAGCACCCCGGCCACAACGCAGGCGGCGAGGAAAAACGTGGCCATCACGTACGTGTCGGTGAAACCGGTGACGGCCGGAAGTCCGTGGACACCCGTGTGATTGACGATGAACGTCGCCGACAGCTGACCACCGAGGGCACCGCCCAGGGTTCGCATTACCGTGTTCATTCCGCTGGCCACTCCGGTCTGAGTCGCCGGCACAGCCTGGACGATGAGGTTGCCCAGCGCCGCGAAGGCGAGCCCGATTCCCACCCCGAGCAGGGTCGTGGTGATCAGCATGTTGTAGGGATGGCCGTGGGCCAGGGCGGCGTAACCGAACGAGATCGCCGCGAGCCCCGTCCCCACCACGAGCGCCGTCTTCGACCCGTAGCGATGGGCGACCGGGCCCGCGGCGGCGCCCACCAGGCCCATCCCGAGCGCGCACGGCAACAGGTAGAGACTCGAGACGACGATCGAGGCGCCGAAGCCGAACCCGCTGCTCTTCGGCAGCTGCGCGAACTGGGGAAAGACGATGAACGATGCGTACATGCCGGCACCGAGAAGGAAGGCGGCCAGGTTGGTCGTCCACACCCCGCGCACGCGCATCATCGTCATGTCGACGAGCGGCACGCGGCTGTGGACCTCCACAGTGATCCACGCCGCGATCACGAGCAGTCCGATGAGCAGCAGCCCGATGGTCTTGGCCGACCCCCAACCCCACACGGTCGTCTGGGCAATGGCGATGAGCACGCACGAGATGCCGACGGCCATGAGGGCAGCGGCCAGCCAGTTCACCCGCCCGGGAGCACGGACCGGGGATTCGGGGATGTAGCGCCGTGTCAGCAGCGCCGCGAGGAGGGTGACGGCGAGAGGGATCCAGAACAGCCAGTGCCAGCTCAGGTCCTCGATGATCAGTCCACCGATGATCAGGCCGGCGCCCCCACCGACGCCCAGGATGGACGACATGAGCCCGATGCTGCCCGCCACCTTGTCCTTGGGAAACTCGTCGCGGGCGATCGAGAAGGCGAGGGGGAAGATGCCGCCGCCCACCCCCTGGATGACGCGGGCGAGGATCATCACCGTGAGCGAGGTGGCCAGCGCCGAGAGGAGCGTCCCGCCCGACAGCACGAGCAGTGTCCACAGCAGGAGACGCTCCTTGCCGTACATGTCGCCGAGCCGCCCGATAATCGAAGTTCCCACCGAAGCCGAGAGCAGGAACCCGGTGAGCAGCCACGTGACGCCGGTCTCCGTGGTGTGCAGATTGTGCTGCAGGGTCGGGAGAGCAGGGATGACCGCCGAGCTGAGAACCGCGTAGGCCAGTCCAGCGAGGGAGAGCACGGCGAGGATGAGGTTCGGCTGCACGCGCTCGTGCTCGCGGGCGGACATGCGTACAACGTAGCGGGCGGACTGAAAATTGTCGGCTCCAGTTGACCGACGGCCGCGATTTACCGGCAATCGCGACCATATGCCGGTGAGAAATCACGAGATCGCGGATCGGCTCGACGCGTTCGCGTCGCTGCTCGAGCTCTCCGAGGCCAACCCGTACACGACCCGCGCCTACCACCGCGCCGCCGTGACGATCCGCGCAGCGGCCATCCCCGTCGACGAGCTCGTCCGGTCGGGGCGAGTGCGCCAGCTCCGCGGCATCGGCGCCGGCATCGAGGCGCGGCTGCGCGAGCTGGTGGAGACCGGACAGATCGAGGAGCTGGCCGAGCTCGAGCGCGAGCTGGCGCCCGACCTCGTCGGCCTCGGCCGCTACCTCGGGCTGAGCGCCCGGCGCTCCATCGAGCTCGCACGTTCACTGGGCATCCACACCGCCGCTGAGCTTCGCGAAGCCGCGGCCGCCGGCCGGCTGCGCGATGCCCCGGGCATCGGAGCCAAGACGGAGGCGCGCCTGCTCGAGGCCCTGGCCGACGAGTCAGGGCCGCGCACGCGGCAAGGGCTCCTGCTCAACCGCGCCATCGAGCTCGTGGGCGCGATCGCTGCGGCACTCGACGGACATCCGGCCGGCGACGTGCGCCGCTGGCGCGACTCGTGCGAGCAGCTCGCGGTCGTGTGCGCCGCACGTGATCCCGCTCCGGCGCTCGAGCGCTTCGCGGCACTGCCTCAGATCGTGGCCGTCGTCGAACGCGACGAAAGCCGCGCGGTCGGCGTCACGATCGACGGCGTACCCGTCGAGCTCACGGTCGCCGAGCCGAGCCGATTCGGGACGGCGCTGCTCCGCGCCACCGGCGCTCCGGCCTACGTCGCGGCGCTCGAACCGCTGCCCGATGCCGCCGACGAACCGGGCGTCTACCGAGCCCTGGAAATTCCCTGGTGCCCGCCGGAGCTGCGCGAGACGCCCTTCCGGGGCGAGCCGCCCGAGCTGCTGGAGCTCGAGCAGCTGCGCGGCGATCTGCACTGCCACACAACGTGGTCCGACGGCCGCGCGAGCGTCGAGGAGATGGCCACGGCCGCGCGCGACCGTGGCTACGCGTACCTGGCCATCTGCGACCACACTCCGGCGGTCGGGGCCGTGCGCGGACTAACGGCGGACGACCTGCGCCGCCAGGGCGAGGAGATCGCGACGGCTAACGAGCGGCTGGCGCCGTTTCGGGTCCTGCGCGGAACCGAGTGCGACATCCTTGCCGACGGCCGGCTCGATCTCCCCGACGACATCCTCGCCGAGCTCGACTGGGTTCAGGCCAGCGTGCACGGGGGCCAGCGGATGTCACGGGACGAGATGACCAAGCGCGTGGCCGAAGCACTGCACAACCCTCACGTCCGCTGCCTGAGCCATCCCAAGGGCCGGTACATCAACCGCCGCCCGGAAAACGAACTCGATCTGGAGCGTATCTTCGAGGTCGCGCTCGAACGCGGCGTCGCGCTCGAGGTCAACGGGCTGCCGCTTCGTCTCGACCTCAGCGGCGAGCATGCCCGCGCTGCGCTGCGCGCCGGCGTTCGGCTCGTCTGCTCAACCGACGCCCACTCGGTCCAAGGGCTCGACAACATGGCGCTCTCCGTGGCGACGGCCCGTCGCGGCTGGGCCACCGTCGCCGATGTCCTCAACACGCAACCGCTCGATGCGCTGATCCCCGGTCGGCCGCGCTGAGCCGAGCCCCGTCCGGCTACGTGAAGCTGCTCCAAACCGTCGATGCGGGCGCCCCGTAATCCGGGTGCTCGAGCACATCGAGGCGAGTCACCCACTTGACCCACTGATAGCCGCGCGCTCCGGGAACGACGAGCCGTACCGGCGCCCCGTGCTCGTGGCTGAGCGGTTCGCCACCGACGTGAGTGGCGAGCAGGAGCTCGCGAGCATCGGCCAGGTCGAAGCTCCACCGGTATCCGGTGACGGCAGCCACGCTGACATGGCGGGCGTCGGGTTGCAGGCCGGCGAGCTCGAGGACATGCCCCAGCCGCACACCGCGCCACTGCTGCGTCGAGTAGAACCCGCCCGTGCAGTCGAGCGTGGCGATCAGTTCGTCTGAGGCGACGAGCTGGCCGAAAGGGAGGGCCAGTTCTCGCGCCACCAGCCCCCGTATCCGCAGACGGTAGGAGTGCAGCTCGATCGGCCGCGGATGATCGGCGACCCATGAGGTGGTGGGGAAAGCGTTGCCCGCGAACGAAGCCGCCTCGTAGGAGCCCGTGAAGCGCCGCCGGGCGCCGCGCAGCCCGATCAGGGCCTCCACCGGTCTCTGCATCCGCCACGCCGCGAAGGCGCCGGCGGCGATCCCGCCGGCGGCGAGGAACTGGCGCCGATGAGCAAGATCGCGCCTGCGCAACCGCTTGGCGCGAATCCACATGTGGGCGGCGACGGCGACCGCCAGTACAACCCCGAGCGTGTCATGCCAACTGAGGAGGCTGTACCCGGCGAGGGCAGGTGTGGCGCCATCGGACCACAGCAGGCCCGAGACGAGCGCCGCGATGGCGAGGACCGCTCCGAGTACGCCGACAATCGTGCCTCGCTCCCAGCGTGCCAGGCTCCTGACCCGCGGCCATACTCGCCGCAGCTTCACGATGAGTAGCACTGCGATGGCCACTCCCACCACATCGTGGACCGAATAGACCCACGCATCCGCCGTCGAACCGGCGAACAGCATCAACGCGCCGGTCGCGACTAGCGCCGTGACGAGTGCAGCAAGGCCCCAATCGACTACGCGAGCGGGCAACCTCCCCAGTGTAAGTCCCCGGTAACTGTGGTCAGGACAGCTCGGGCACGACCTCCGCGGCCAGCCGCTCCATCTGCTCCGCGTCGTCCACGAGGGTGTTGAGCAGGATCAGTTCGGCGCCAGCCTGATGCACCTCGCGAAGTCCCTCGATGCACGCCGCGGGCGGCCCCACGACCGCGACGTTGGACAGCCCGGTGCGGCCGTAGTGGTACGTCAGTCCCGCTTCGATCTTCTCTCGCGCGCGGACGGCATCGTCGTCGACGTGGACGTACACGCGCTTGGCGATCCGGAAGCTTGCGGGATCGCGATCCTGACGGGCCAGCTCGTCTCGAATTGTCTGCGCTTGCGCCACGAACTGGGCTGTCGTCTGTGACCCGGCACCGAAGAAGCCGTCGGCGAGACGAACGGCGCGCGCGAGAACGGCAGGAGCGTTGCCGCCGATCCAGATCGGCGGGTGCGGCTTCTGCACCGGCTTGGGTTCCATCGAGAATCCGTCGATCCGCCAGAAGCTCCCGTCAAAGTGAATCTCCGGCTCGGTCCAGCACGCCCGCATCAGCGCGATCTCCTCGTTGAAGCGGGCCACCAACCGCTCGGGATCAACCCCGAAGGCGGCGAACGGCCGCGCCTGGCCCCCGGAGGCGAATCCAACCTCGACACGCCCGCGACTGATCACGTCGAGCGAGCCGATGCTCTTGGCCAGATGGACGGGGTTGTGCAGCGGGAGGACGAATACGACGCACCCGAGCCGCAGGCGTTCCGTACAGGCGACGGCGAACGTCATCAACTCGAGCGCGGACAACGTCCGGGCCGAGCCGAACACCTGCTCCTGCGTCCACGCGCTCTCGAAGCCGAGCTCCTCCGCCCGGATCAGGTGCGCTCGAAAGGCCTCGGGGACAAAGCCGTCATCGCCGACGTGCTGAGGAATCGAGATGGCAAATCGCATACCCGTAACCCTGCCAGCTACGCCGTGAGGACGATCGGCTCGGCCCGGGTGATGACGATGGTGTGCTCGTGGTGCGCCGACAGCGCGCCGTCCGCTGTCCGCAGCGTCCAGCCGTCGCCCGCCGGCGCCACCGCCCCAGTTCCGGCCGAGACAATCGGTTCGATCGTGAGCACGAGGCCCTCGGTGAGCTCCTGGGAGAGGCCAGGGACGAAGCGGTTGGGAACCTCAGGCGGTTCGTGGATGCGGCGGCCGATGCCGTGACCGGCCAGCTCTTCGCACACGGAGTATCCGCGGGCACGCACGGCGTGCTCAACTATCCCGCCAATCTGGTGCAGCGGCGTGCCGGCGCGCGCCACCGACATCCCTTCGAGCGCCGCGGCCTGTGCCGTGCGGGCCAGGGCCAGGACCGCCGGGCCGACCCGGCCCACGGGCACCGACACACAAGCGTCGGCGTAGAAACCGTCGAGTTCGGCCGTGACATCGAGTTTGACCAGGTCACCCTGGCGTAGACGCCGTCGCCCCGGCACGCCGTGAACCGCCTCCTCATTGACGCTGATGCACGTGACGCCGGGAAATCCGTAGTCGAGTTGTGGCCCCGAGCGGGCACCCGAGCGGCGGAACACCCGGGCGCCGATGGCGTCGAGCTCGGCCGTGCTCACCCCAGGCGCGACCGCCGCCCGCATCGCGCGCAGGGCTCTGGCGACCACCCGCCCGGCGGCACGGAGCGCCTGAAGCTCGTCCTCGGTCTCGATCGACACATGATCCAGCCTAGACGGTCACCGGGAGCGGCGGAGGATCGTGAGCTCGGCGGCGATGGCCACTGCGAAGCACGCCGCGCCGATAGCGCCAAGTGTGCTCCAGCCCTCGTCGGCGCCCTGGACGACCAGGGCGACGAGGCCGACGCTCATGAGGACCACCGCGATCGTCGCACGCGATTGAGTGCTCATATGCCCCGTATCGGAGCGGCGTACGGATTCCTAAAGCAACGCCAGCTCAGACGGCGGCCAACGGACCCTCCACGCGCTCGATCGCGGCGCGCAGGGCTTCCGCCTCATCGGCACGCAGCGGGCGCATCGGGGCACGGGTGTCGGGGCGGATGGGGAGCCCACGGAAGCCAAGCACCGTCTTGACCGCGGCGGGAAGCGTGTGCGCGGACAACGCGCTGCGCAACACCTCTGCGCGTGCCGCGCGCTCGGGCGTCGGATCATTGACCAGCTCGATAACGACCTCGGGAAACGCGGCCGCGAGTCCCGATACGGCTCCGACGGCGCCCCGCGCGAGTCCCTGCGGGATCAAGGGCTCGACGCCGATGAAGATGTCGAGGCCTGTATCCAGATAGGGCTCCACCCGCTCGAACGGCGCATCGGACACCTTCATCCCGGCGAGATTTGAACATTGCTCGCGCAGGCGCTCCACCACCTCAACCGGGATCTCATATCCGCTGCGATCGGCGTACTCGTAGACGTAGAACGGCAGCGGCGCGCAGGCTCGAGCGGCGGCAGCGAAATGGCTGAACAGCTCATCGGCGTCGAACTGAAAATAGGGCGGCGCGATCACCGCGGCGCCGTCGGCGCCGAGCTCGGCGGCGTGAGCGGCCAGAGCGACGGTCTGGGCCGTTGTCTGCGCCCCACAGTGCACGATGACCTTGAGCTGGCCGCCGCCGGCCACGGCAAGCTCGGCCACGCGGCGCCGCTCGTCGTCGCGGAGCATGATTCCCTCGCCCGTCGTGCCCAGCACGAGGACACCGTCCATCCCGCTCGCCTCGTAGAAGCTCAGCAGCGGCGCCAGCGCGTCTTCGTCGACGCGGTTGCCGTCGTCGCGCAGCGGAGTCACCGCCGCGGCGAGGGTTCCGGAGATTCGCTCGCTCATCACGTCATCGTCTCATGCCAAGCGTCGTCGTGGACATTCCGTTCGCGACGCTAAGGCACGAGCACGATCTTGCCACGCGTGTGACGGTCGGCCAGCTCGTCGAACGCGTCTCGGACCTGATTGAGCGAGTACGTACGCGCGATCGGGATCTCGAGTTCTCCATCCGCGACGAGCTGCGCCAGCTCGGCCAGCAGCGATGCAGTGGCGATCGCGTGGGTGCCCTGGCCGTGAACGCCAAGTCTCTGAACGGCCGCGTAATCGATGATCGTGTTGATCCGGTCGGGCGCGACGCCGAGGCCGATGGCCAGATCGACGTAGCCGCCGCCGAAGGTGTCGATGAAGGCGTCGATCGAGCCACCCGCGGCGTCTCGGATCCGATGCTCCTGCCCCTCGCCGTAGGTGACGGGGACGATCTCATGGCTCCGCAACCAGTCGTGGTTGCGCTCGCCCGCCAGGCCGATCACCGTCGCGCCGGTCCGGCGCGCGAGCTGTGATGCGACCGAGCCGACGCCCCCGGCGGCCGCCGATACGACCACGGTCTCGCCCGGCCTGGGAGCGACGGCATCGACACACGCGTATCCGGCCATGCCCACCACGAACAGCGAACCCGCTACCTCCCACGACACCGATGTGGGCTTGGGGGTGAGCTGGTCGGCGGGGACGGCGACGAGCTCGGCGTGACTTGCCCGCTCCTCGGTCCAGCCCAGCACCTCGTCGCCCACGGCAAAGTCATTCACGTCACCGCCAATGGCGCGCACGACGCCGGCCAGATCCGTGCCCTCCCCTGACGGAAACGTCGCCGGCCATCGCTCGTCGAGACTGCCGTTGCGGATCGAGATCTCGCCGGGGTTGATTCCGGCGGCCTTGACCGCGACCACGACCCCGCGGTCGTCGGCGGCCGGATCCTCGACCTCACGCACCTCCAGAACGTCGACGCCGCCGTACTCGTCGAATCTCACGGCCTTCATGTCAGCTCCTCGTCGTCGAAACGCTCACTCGCTTGGAGGTTAGGACGGCACGATGCCCGGGACCGGAACCCGGGCGCTCACAACCTGACCGGTGCGCTCACCGCCGGCCATGCTGGCCGTCCCGCTCCACCGAGTGGCGACCATGAAGAGCGTCCGTCGGTCCGGGCCGCCGAGCGCACAGGCGAAGCAGCCGCGATCGAGCTTGATCGTCGCCAGCACCTCGCCACCCTCGGCGACGCGGACGCAGCGCTGGTTGGGTACATCCCCGTACCAGACGGCGCCCTCGGCGTCGACACAGATGCCGTCGGGGACGCCATCGCCGAGGTCCGCCCACACCCGCTGGTTGGATAGGCCGCCGTCGGACGCGATGTCGAACCCGGTCAGGCGCTTGCCGTAGGACTCGGCGCAGATGAGGGTCGAGCCGTCCGCGCTGAGCGCCATCCCGTTGGGGAAGGCGACGCCATCAGCGACCTGCCGGAGCGAGCCGTCGGAGCTCAGCACGGCGATCATTCCCGGCGCGAAGTCGCCGCCCGGGAAGTCGAAGCCGGCGTTGTTTACGTAGACGTTCCCGCGACCGTCGAGGACGATCTCGTTCCACGGATACCCGGCCGGGCACAGCGGCCGCAGATCGGCGTGGGTGACCAGTGAGCCATCGGCTTCGCGGCGGACCAGCCGTCCCTCGCGCGCGGAGACGATGACGAGCTGGCCACCCGGCAGCCAGTCAAAGCACATAGGGAAGGTTGGAAACTCGGCGCGCACGACGACCTCGCTGGCGCCGTCGAGGTCGACCGCGATGATCTCGCTCGCCCCCCAGTCGGCAAACCACAGCCGACCGTCGTGCCAACGGGGCGATTCGCCGAAGGCGATGTCGGTCAATAGGGTGTCCATGCCAAGCCTCCTGTCGGATTTCTTCCTCTGAGACGACAGCCGAGAACCAAAGTAATCGCCGGCAGCGTCGAGTGAGGGCGAGCGCGGGACAATTCGAGCGCTTACCGAAGGCGTTCTCAAGGAAATAACGTGAGCGAGCCCATGCCTGAGCGGATCGACCTCGGCCCGTGTACCGCACTCCGCCACGCCGGAGATCCCGAGCGGTGCGCCGTGCTGCTCCCCGGTCAGTTCTACCCCACCCGTGCGCCGGTCCTCTGGTTCGCGCGCGAGGCCGTGATGGCCGCGGGATGGAGCGCGCTCGAGGTGCTGGGCGAACCGGGACTGTACGGGGACGCGCTGACGTGGGAGCGCGAAGCCACCGAGCGCGCGCTCGAGGCCGCCGGCGACGCACGCGTGCTCGTGATCGGCAAGTCGCTGGCCAGCCTGCTCGCGGGCACGATCGGCGATCGCGACCTCGCAGCCGTGTGGTTGACGCCACTGCTCACCGAGCGGTCCGTGGTCGAGGCCCTGGCCGACACCCACCGCCCGACGCTCCTGGCCGGCGGGAGCGCCGACGCCGTATGGCGCGCCGACGTGATCCCGGCCAACCCGGCCATCGAGGTTCTGGAGATACCGGGGGCCGACCACGCGGTCCAGGTGCGCGGCAATCCGTACGCATCGCTCGACGCGTTGCGGCGGATCACCGAGGCAGTGGGTGACCTGGCGGCGCGGGCCTGATCCGCCGACTTCTTGTGGTGACGCTTGGACCTGGCTCGGGCAGCCTCAGCGGCGGGAGCATAGTTCGGAACCTCGGTCACCGATGATTCTCGCCCGTCGATGGGGTCTCTGAGGGCAAATGCCAGCTCGCGGAACCCATGTGCGTCGCGGAAGCCATGTGCGGCGAATGTCACATCCAACCCGCCCGCGAGCGCGTAGAACATGTCAACACGGTCTGCCGCCCGCCATCTGAGTCCAATGCTCGCTCACGAACCCGCCATCTCCGACGTCGCGCTTCCCGGCTTCGATCTCCGCGCGGTGGCGCGCAGGGCTGCGGTGCCAGCCGGCCTTGCCGTGGTGGCCGTGGCCGTTCTCGTGCTGGCCGGGGGCCGCATCCACGCCTTCACAGACGCGATGCGGCGCACGCTCGGCCTGAGCCCGGGTTGGGCGGCGCTCGCGGTCGTCGCCGAGTGCCTATCAATCCTTGGCTACGTCCTCCTGCTCTCGCTCGTCGGCGGTCGCGCCAGCGCGCGCATCGGCACGCGCGTGAGTGCTCAGATCACGCTCGCTGGGACCGCCGCGACCCGGCTCCTGCCGACCGCCGGCGCCGGAGGCGCGGCGCTGACGCTGTGGACCCTGCGGCGCTCCGGAATGGCACGCCGGTCCGCGGTGCGCACGCTGCTCACCTTCTTCGTGCTCCTCTACGCGGTGTTTCTCTCCTGCGTGGCCGTCGCCGGCGCCCTGCTGGCACTCCACCTCGTGGCCAGCCATGGGCCCACGGTGCTGAGCGCCGCCCCGGCCGCGGGAGCCATGGTCGCCATCGCCCTCGCTCTCGTGTTAGGTCTGCGGCGCGGCGAGGCCGGGCCGGACGCGACCAGCCCCGAGGGCGGGCTCGTGGCGCGCGTGCGCGCTGCCACCGGTCTGCTCGGCGCCGCCGTGCGCGATGCCTGCGGACTGCTGCGGACGCGTGACGCGCGGCTCGCCGGCGCGGTGGCCTACTGGGGCTTCGACGCCGCCGTGCTGTGGGCCACCCTGCACGCTTTCGGTTCACCGCCGGCTCTCCCCGTCGTCGCCCTGGCCTATTTCGTCGGCCAGCTGGCCAACACACTGCCGCTTCCCGGGTCCGTCAGCGGCGGCATCGCGGGCGTGCTGATCGCCTTCGGGGTGCCAGCCGGCCTCGCTCTCCCCGCCGTCCTGGCTTATCGCGCCATCGCCGTGTGGCTCCCCACCCCGGGCGCGCTGGCCGCCGTGCCTGGTCTCCGGACCAGCATCGCGCGCTGGAGTGACGAGGGCAACGCCTCCGACGGCAACGTGGCGCCCGTGCCGGCCGCCTGAGCCGGCGCTGTAGGCTGTCGGCGTGCGCGTCGCCATCGCCGGAGCCCACGGGAAGGTCGCCATGCAGCTGGGCGAATTGCTCATAGCCCGCGGCGACACCGTCATCGGCCTGATCCGCAATCCCGACCATGCCGACGACGTTCGCGCGATCGGGGCCGAGCCGGTCATCTGCGATCTCGAGGACGCGACCGTGGCAGAGGTCGGTGCGGCGACTGCCGGAAGCGATGCGGTGGTGTTCGCGGCCGGTGCGGGCCCGGGAAGCGGCGCCGCGCGCAAGGTGACCATGGATCGCGACGGTGCGGTGAAGCTGCTCGAAGCCACCGCCGAGGACTCGACCCGATACGTGATCGTCAGCTCCATCGGGGCCGAGAGCCCGCCCGACGACGATGACGTGTTCAGCGTCTACCTCCGCGCCAAAGCCGAGGCCGATGCCGCGGTGATGGCCAGTGATCGCGACTGGACGATCGTCAGACCCGGACACCTCACGGACGACCCGCCCACGGGCCGGGTACAGCTCGACTCGACGCCGTTTCGCGGCCAGATCCCCCGCGCCGACGTCGCCGCTGCCCTGGCCCTGATCCTGGCCGAGCCGCGGGCAAACCACGTGGTCCTGTATGCGAATGGCGGATCGGAGCCGATCGAGCAGGCGCTCGAAAGCGCCATCTCGAGCTGAGCGGGGCCCGAGCGGTCCGCCGCTGCCCTGATCTCAAACCGAGACTGGCTTGCGACTGAAGTGGCATTGCGCCCGTCCGGCGTGGCCCCTAGCGTATAAGGGCGCGGGACCGGGCTGAGCGGGCGCGGTTCCTGGGGAAATCACTACCAACGTTGGGTGCACTTTGGGCTCTGAGCCGAGCAATTCACGGATAGTTGGCGTAGGGCTGCTGCTGTTCTCATCCATCCTGCTTGGAGTGGGGATCCACCATCTGGTGGCCACGGGAACCTGCTCGTCGACCGGGTACTCGGCCAATTACGGCCCCGTGCCGCACTGCCCGTCGGGGACCGGTTGGTGGTTCGCCTTCGTGTTCGGCGGGATCATCGGCTCGCTGGTTGGTGCGCTCATGGCCGGCAGCCTCGGACTCGTCTTCGCCGGCATCTTCGGAGCGATCGGCTTCGGATCGCTCTCGATCCTCCTCGACTCGACGGCCAAGGGCGGGGAGAAGGTGTTCGCCGGGATCTTCGGCGGCTGCTTCGCGCTGGTCGGCGTCGTGGCCTGGATAGCGGTCATCGGGTCGGCCCTGGGTTCGCTCCGGCGCCGCCCCAAGCAGACCGCCGTGACCGCCCCGAAGGCGCGCTTCAGGAAGCCCGAAACGGCGTCGGCCTTCGGTACACCCGATGGCAGCTCGGCCTTCGGCACCGACAACAAGGACGCCGATCCGATTCTCTCCGCCTACAACGCTTCCCACGCGGGCACGCCCCTCACGCCACCGGTCGCGACCGCGCGGCCGTCCCCCTCGACGCCGGCGGTTTCTCCGCTGAACCTCGTGCCGGGTCTGCAGGCGGCCAAGCAGGCCGCCGGCCACGACGCCGTCGATGAGCTCAGCAAGCTGGCCGATCTGCACCAGAAAGGCGCGCTGACCGACGAGGAGTTCGCGAGCGCCAAGGCCAAATTGCTGGGCCAGATGTAGGAACGCGAGGATGCGGCTGCTCATCGCATTGGTCATCTGGGTCGGGGCCATCGTCGGCGCCGTGGCGGTCTCGAGCACGGTCGCCGACAGCATCCACAAGACGGGCGGGAGCGCAGGAGCGAGCGGAGGTGTCGATCCGAGCTCGGTCAAGGCCGCCGATTCGGTATCGATGTTCCGCACCGCCAACCTCTCGCGGGCGATCAACAGCGCCCGCAGCCACGTCGGAAGCGGGGCGCAGCTCACCGATGCCGCGCTGTACCCGGGCTACCTGAGCATCACGGCGATCAAGCACGGTACCGAGGCCGACGTCTACGTCGACGTGAACGGCCGGTACGACGAAACCGACACCGGCGGCAATCCGGGAACCGATCGGCCGTTCTCGCTGGCCAAGATCAGCGCCGGCACACCGGCGGCAATCGCGCACAAGATCTCCACCGAGGCACACGTCCCGACATCCCAGCTCCACTACATGGTGGTGGAACGGGACCCGATCTCGCACAAGCTCCAGTGGCTGGTCTACGCGCTTCCCGGCCACAAGGTCGAGTACTTCCAGACCAGTGGAGCGAACGGCGCGCTCTACGTCTACCGCACGGGCAGCGCCATCGGTCTGCAGCGCGTCAAGCGCTGAGCGCTAACAGACCCGGAACTTCACGCTCAGCGTCTTGGACCGCTCGACCGTGTGGTGGTGACCGTGGCTGACGACCGAGGCCGTGTACCTGAGGCGGGCCTTGAGCGTGTGCGTGCCCGAGTGCAGACCGGACAGCGAGAGCCCGACGGTCGTCGGGAGGTGATGGACCCTGGCCCTGGACTTACCCTGCTTGTCGAGATAGAACGCCGCACTGGAAAAGTCAAGCTTGGTCCCGTGCGAGTGGGCGATCTTGGCCGAGCTCAAAGTCACCGACAGTCGCCCAGACTTGGCCGTGCACGCCGTTGGCGCCACCGTGGTCAGCGTGATCCGCTGGTTGCCGAAGCTCCTTGTCTTCGATTTCTTCGGGATCGACGGCGTCTTGAACGAGCGCACGGCACCGTTGACCGTCCCGAAGGCGCTTGACGCCACGACCTTGTAGAAGATCGCCTTGCCCGCCGGGAGGCCGGACAGCGAGGCCGTCACCGTCTTGGCGTCGCCGCCCGCGGGAAGCGTCTGCGACTTCGATTTCGAGCCCAGGGCGTGCGTGGTGCCGAAACGGAAGCTGACCGTCGTCGCCGCGCCGCGTGGGTTGACCGATCCCGAGACCTTCGCGGTCGTATGCGAGACCTTGCTCGCCGAACCGGTGGTGGCCGCCGGAGCGATCTGGAGCGAGACCTTCCCGATCGCCGTTTTCATCCCGTCGTCGGTGAACCACAGGTTGCCGTCGGGGCCGGGCACAAGCTGATCCTTCTCGCTTCCCGCCCCGGGGTTGAGGCCCTTCGTGAACTGGGTGATCGTGCCGTTCATGGTGATCCGGGCGACCCCCCCGGGCATCGACTGCTCGATCCACAGGTTGCCGTCGGCGGCCACGGTTAGGTCGTCCTGGAGACTCATCGGACCGAGGCCCTGGGTGAACTCATGGACAGCGCCCGACGGCATCACGCGACCCATCGCCCGGTGTGCGTTCAGCTGCTCCGTGTACCAGACGTTCCCGTCGGGTCCCAGCGTCAGCGCATCCGGCTGGGCACCCATCGGGAGCCCCATGGTGAACTCGTCGATCGTGCCGTCGGGCTTGACCCGACCGATCGCGCCCGTCCCGTCGTCGCTGAACCAGACGTTGCCATCGCCGCCCGCGGTGAGCTCGTTGGGGAAGTTCGTGGGGCCCAGGGGGCCGGTGAATTCGTCGATGGTGCCGTCGGGCTTGACCCGACCGATCGCCTTCGGGTCGCCCTGATCGGTGAACCACAGATTCCCGTCCGGGCCGACCGTCATGTCGTTCGGCTGGCTCATCGGATCGAGGCCGTCGGTGGTTCCGAACTCCGTGATCGTCCCGTCAGTCGTGACCCGGCCGATGCCTATCGGCGCCCCATTGTCGAGAAACCACAGGGCTCCGTCGGGGCCCGGCTGGATCGTGTTCGGCGCGCTGCCGGCGTGAAGGCCCGTCGTGAACTCGGTGATCTTGCCCGAGGGCGTGACCCGGCCGATGGCGTTGTTCGGGCTTCCTGTCTCGGTGAACCAGAGGTTGCCGTCCGGACCGAGCGTGATGTCGGCTGGCGCTCCATGGGTCCCCAGGCCCATGGTGAACAGCGTGATCTTCCCGGCCGGCGTGATCCTGCCAATCGCCTTGGTCGAGCCGCCGTCGGTGAACCACAGGTTCCCGTCGGGACCCGCCGCGATACCCCCGAGGTCACTACCCGCGGGCAGTCCGCTCGAGAACTCGTGGATCGAGGTCGCGGAAGCCTCCGACGCCGCCCAACCCGCGGCAAGCGTCGTCACGAACACCACAAGCACCGTCAGCCGCCATCGCCCACCGCTCATCCTCAGCCCCCTTTTCCGGTCCGAGCCAGAGAGTACCGGTTGGGGCGCCCTGCGGTGTGGGGCGCCACGACAGACGTGGGCCGCGGGCCTCGCGCTAGTGGCGCGAGGCCCGCGAGCTAGTCGCGGCGACGCTGCATTCGCGCGCGGCGCGCGCCGCCAGCAGAGCCGGCACGGCGAGGTTGCCGTTCACGCGTGCCACCTTGGGGATGACGATGCGCCGGTACCGGATCTTGGCCCCGGCACGCGCGTCCCTTTGATGACGACGGGCGCCTGCAGCACCTGCCCCCTGCCGTCGCGCGCCGCGAACCCGGGGCGGATGAAGTCGCAGTGGACCTTTCCGCCCTCTGCCCCGCGCAGGACGGCGGGCGGAAGCGGCGGACGGAGCCACCGCGAAGCACGTCGGCGCGCTGGCCGCGGATCAGATGGATTGGCGCGACCCGCGCCGCGACCCCGGCCCGCACCGCGGCCAGCACCAGCGTGTGACCGGCGGGAATCTGCTTGGGATCGAACCGCGCCTTAACGATCAGCCTCTGCAGCCTGCCCCTCGCTACGACGCGCTGGCGGCTTGGGGCGCCTGGCCACCCAACTCCCCCTGGCTGCCGTACAGCCCGCCGTCACCTGAACTGCCTTGGCGCGCACGCCCAGCGCGGCCAGCCGAGCGTTGGCGCCGGCGATGCCGCCGAACCTGGTGACCCACACCGTGACCGTGCCGTCGGGATTTCGGGTCACCGCAAACGCCGGCGAGCTGCTCGCCGCGCCGAGCGCAAGCGCCAAGATCGTTCCGATTCCGGCCAGACCCAGCGTCGTGCCAACCAGGAGTCGCGGGCGTGGCCGTCGCCGCGCACGCCTGGTCGGCGTGCGAATCTGCGCCAGGTCGGGGCCGTGCTCTCGCACTAGCTCCATCCAGAGACGGTCCTCGAACTTACTCATCGGTCTCCTCCTCCTTCCTCAGGCGAGCACGGGCGCGGGATAGCCGCTTGCGCAAAACGGCGCGCGGAACGTCCAGCGCCGCCGCGGCCTCCTTGGGGGACAGCCCAGCCAGATCCACCAGCTCGACCGCCGCGCGCTCGAGCTCGGAGAGCTCGCTTCTGCGCTGCATCAGCTCGCGGCCGGCCCGTTCCGCGTCGATCCGGTCGGCCAGCTCGTCGATCTCGTCGTCGGCCAGGGCTCGGTGCCCGGCCAGCCTCGCCACTGCCTCGCGGCCGTCGGCCGCCTGCTGACAGTGGCGAGCGTGGACGTGGGCGGCGATCCCGAACAGCCACGCTCGGGACGAGCCGCGATCGGAATCGAAGCTGGCAAAGGTCGTCGCCGCACGTACAAACGTTTCCGATGTGAGGTCGGCCACCGTCTGTGGCTCCTGACAGCGCCGGGCGAAGTACGCCATCACGACGTCGACACTGCCGCGATAGACCTGTTCGAACTCCGCCAGCGCCGACCCCTCGGGTGTCTTCAACGCTGCGACGCGGGCGCCGCCCGGGTTTCCGGCCATCGCGAGCTTGGCGCTGGCAACTGGGCTCATATCCCTAGTTGCCGGTTTGGCGGGAATCTGTGACGTGCCCGGTTTATACGGCCCCGGCGAGGCGCGCGGCAAGCGTCCGCCCCGCGGCGGCCAGTTCGGGTGGCCCGAGCACCTCGATCGGCTCGTCGAGCAGCGCCAGCCAGACGAGAAAGCTGCGCGACCAGGCGCCGCGGGTGGTCACGATGCAGGCGCGTTCGCTCTCGGGCTCGACCGTGGCGTACCGGCTCGGCACCCGATCGCGTATCTGGGCGGCCGCGGCACCCACGCGGACCTGCCCGGGAACCGCTTCCGGCTCTCTCGTACCCGCCGAGCGCAGCTGTGTGGAGACATAGGCAGCCGGATCCCCGCCCGGGACGGTCCGGTGGCGCCCGCGCTCCCCGGGACGGACCCGGCCCCGGATGCGATCGATACGAAACGTGCGCCAGTCGTCGCGATCGAGGTCGAAGGCGACCAGGTACCACCGGTAGCCGCTGTGGACGACGGCGCTGGGCTCGGTATGGCGTTGTGACGCGCGGTCGTCCCTGGCCACGTAGGCAAACCGCAGCCGCATGCGGTCGCGGCAGGCCGCGGCCAGCGTCGCGAGCAGGTCGGCGTCGATGCGGGGGCCGTCGACGGCGAACGACGACGTGGCGGCGCTCAGCGCGCTGACTCGCCGCCGCAAGCGGCTGGGCAGCACCTGCTCGAGCTTGGTCAGGGCGCGGACCGAGGTCTCCTCGATCCCAGCGATCGTGCCCGACGCCGCGGTGCGCAGACCGACGGCCACGGCCACCGCCTCGGCGTCGTCGAGCAACAGCGGGGGGAGCTCCCCGCCGGCCCCCAGGCGGTAGCCGCCGGCCACGCCGGGCGCGGCCTCGACCGGATAGCCGAGTGAGCGCAGCTTCTCCACGTCGCGCCGGATCGTTCTGGGTCCGACCTCGAGGCGATCGGCGAGCTCCTGACCGGTCCATTCTCGCCGGATTTGCAGGAGTGAAAGCAGGGCGAGGAGGCGAGCTGATGTCTGAACCATGGTGCGACGAAGGGTGCCACAAATTGCGGACTGTAGTTGACCGCATTACCCCAGTTGGAGTCCAATTGCGGACCAGAATTGACCGCTATTTTCGCAACCATTTCATGCATGTCAACCACAGTCATCACCACCCCCGCGACCGTCATCAAGACACGGTCAAAGCAGAGCGCCGCCTGGCTTGGCTTCCTCGTTGTCCTCGCCTCGGCGGTGATGGATCTGCTCGATTCGACGATCACCCAGACGGCGGCGCCGGCGATTCGCGCCGACCTCGGCGGGACCTACGCCCAGCTCGAGTGGATCACCGCCGCATACACGCTGGCGATGTCGGCGACGCTGCTGCTCGGCAGTCGATTGGGTGACGTCCTCGGGCGCCGCCGGGTGTTGCTGTACGGCATGGGCGGTTTCATCGCCACCTCGCTCGTGTGCGCGCTGGCGCCGTCGCCAGAGGCGCTGATCGGGGCGCGGGCCCTCCAGGGCGGTGTGGCCGCGATCATGGTCCCGCAGGGCTTCGGTCTGATCCGCGAGCTGTTCGGCGACCACGGTCAGCAGAAGGCGTTTGGCGTGTTCGGTCCCGTCATGGGCCTCGCCGCGGTGGCCGGGCCGCTCGTCGGCGGCGGACTGGTCAATCTCGACGTCCTCGGCACCGGGTGGCGGGCGATCTTCCTCGTCAACGTTCCCCTTGGTCTGGCCGCGATCGCCGCCGGGCGGCGGTTTCTTCCCCAGACCGCTCCGGCGCTCCCCGGCGCGCGAATCGATGTCACCAGCGTGGCCCTGGCCATGATCGGCGGCGTCGCGCTCGTGTATCCGCTCATCCAGGGCCGCGAGAACGGCTGGCCGACCTGGTCGTTCGCGATGCTCGCGGGAGGACTCGTCCTCCTGGGCACGTTTGCCGCGCGCCAGGCCCGGCGCGCCCGGCGGGGCCAGACGCCGCTGGTCGAACCCTCGATCCTGCGTCGGCGGCCGTATGTCGCCGGCCTGGCCGTTGTCGTCGGCTTCATCGGGGCGATGGGCGGCATGATGATCGCGCTCAACGTCATGTACCAGACCGGGCTCGGGTTCAGTCCGCTCGGGTGCGCGCTGGCCACAGTGGCCATCCCGATCTTCGCCATCGGCGGCTCGATCGCCTCATCGGCGCTGCTGGCCAAGATTGGCCGCACGACGATGCACATCGGGATCGTGACGATGGCTGTCGGCCTGACCATCGTCGTCATCGTCCTGCGCTCGGCCGGTGGCGGCGTGAGCGCCTGGGAGCTCGCCGGTCCGCTGGCCATCACCGGCTGGGGCATGGGGATGGTGTTCGTGCCCATGTTCGACGTGATCCTCGCCGGCGTGGCGCCCCACGAGCTCGGATCGGCCTCGGGGCTGCTCGAGTCGGTCCAGCAGCTCGCCATGTCGGTGGGGATCGCCGCGGTAGGTACGGTCCTGTTCGACGGGCTGGGAAGCGGCCGTGGACCGGTGGCCTTCGTCGGCGCCGCCCACGATGCTCTGCTCGTGGCCGTGGCCTTCCTCGTGGCGGCCGGGGCCGCGGTGTTCTGGCTGCCCAAGCACGCTCGCGCGGCCCACTAGACCGCGCGCGCACGCGGCAGGGGCGGGTCGCGACGCGAACTCGCTCGAGATCGAGGGTGGGAGCTGGCTCCAGCGACCCGCGCGAGAACCGGCGTAACGAACAAGACCTGCGATCGACCCGCGGATCGGCCTCGGGCGGAATTGTCTCGCCCGCCTCCCGCGGCGCGGTACCTTTTCTCCTATGCCGGCTAGGTCTCAGGCCAGCGGACTCGACTTTCCAGGACTCCTGGCGCTGGTGATCGTGCTGGTGATCGTGTTCCTGCCTCTGCTCCTCTGCCGCGGCCGGCGTGGCCCCGGCCAGTCGGGCGGAGACTCTGGCGACGGCTGGGGAGGTGGGCCCCCGCCCCCGGATACCCCGCCGACGCCGCCGCGCGGCGGGCTCCCCCTCGAGGATGCCGAACCCGCCCGGGTGCGGCTGCGAGGCCACGAGCGCCTGGGCGATCGATTACCAGTCCGCGCGCGAAGGCCGGCACGAGAACCGGCTCGCCGACCGACGCGGTTGCCGAGCGCCCACTAGACGCCTCCGTCGTTCAAGGGCGGGCTCAGCGGTCGAGCCGGCGGCGGTCGTGCGAGTCGTGGCGCGCCTGCTCGCGTCGCGTGAGCGCCTCCTCGACGCGCTCGAGTTCCGGGGCCGGCCCGTACACGTGCGCCGCTGGAGCTCCCGGCGCCGCTGCACGAGCTCGGCGCGCTGCTCAGCGCGCGTTGGGGGCAGTTGCCCGTTGAGGAAGCGGAGCTCGGCGTGGGCGAGGATGATGGCCCGGCCCGAACCGGCGCTGCGCGGCCCCGGCGGGGCCGACACGGCCACGCAGCGCCGGCATAGGTCATCGCAAAACCCCCTGCACACGTAGGTTTCTCCACCAAACCCCTTGCGCGGGTGGTAGGAACTGGCATTCTGCGTGTTAAGGGGGAATGCTGACTCGGGACTGCGCCGAGACGCTGAGCTTGCTTCTCTTAGCCGCGGCGCCAGTCTGCGAAAACGGGAAAAAGGAGTTGAACGCATGAATGCATCGAAGTGGCTCGCCAAGGGCCGGCTGACGATGTTCCTCGCCATCGGCATCGTCGCGTTCGTGGCCGGAGTCGCCTTCGCGAGTTCGCGGCCGACCAAGGTCAACACCGGCAAGGTCACGTGGGCGGGCGCAAGCCAGTCCGCCACCGTCCTGGTCGACTCGCGCGGTCACGCGATCTACGTCTCGAGCAACGACCGCAAGAACAGAAGCCGCTGCACGGGCAACTGCGTTCTCACCTTCAAGCCTCTGCCCACCAACGGCAAGGTGGAGGCAGTCAAGGGCTCGGGCCTCAACCCCAAGCTTTTCGGCACGATCAACCGCGGTCACCACAAGCTCCAGGTGACCTACAACCACCATCCCCTGTACGTGGGCACGTCAGATCTCAAGGCCGGCGAGGCCCCCGAGATGGGCTGCAAGTACTACAAGGGCCGCTGGTTCCTGATCAACAAGAAGGGCAACGGGGTCAGGGGCTCAAAGCCCTACTGCCAGGGCTACTAGCGACTGCCGCTCCGGGGGCGTCCGCGCGCGTTGCGGCCGGCCCCGGAGCCTTTCTCCCCCACCGGAGGAGTCGATCGGCACATCACCGCGGACGACGTCACGCAGTCGGAGTCGCCGGCTCCTTAGTCTTCTGGATCCACTTCGAAGTGCAGGGGATCTTGGCCATGTCGGCGCGCTCGACGTAGGCACGCGCGATCTCCGTGACCTCAGTGAGCAGATCATCCTGGAGACGGATGGGGTTGAGCCCCAGGTTGACCAGCTGGCCGTTCTCGACGTAGAGCTCGTTCTCGGCCGCTTCCTTGCGCGGGTTCTCGACGTAGTCGATCTCGGCCCCGGTGAGGGCCGAGACGAGCTTGGCCAGGTCGGCCACGCGGTGGCACTCGGTCATCTGGTTGAAGACGCGGACGCGGTCACCATGCTGCGGCGCGTTCTCGATGGCCAGCTCGATGCAGCGGACGGTGTCCTGGATGTGGATGAACGCCCGCGTCTGGCCCCCCGTGCCGTGCACGGTCAGCGGATAGCCGACGGCCGCCTGCATGAGGAAGCGGTTGAGCACGGTGCCGTAGTCGCCGTCGTAGTCGAACCGGTTGATGAGACGCTCGTCGAGACGGGTCTCGGCGGTCTGCGTGCCCCACACGATGCCCTGGTGCAGGTCGGTGACCCGCGTGCCGTCGTTCTTGCTGTAGAACGCGAACAGCAGCTGATCCTGGGTCTTGGTCATGTGGTACACGCTGCCCGGATTGACCGGATAGAGGATCTCCTGCTCGACCTCGACGCCCTCGTCGTTGTCGAAGCGCACGCGGAGGTAGCCCTCGGGGATCTTCACGCCGGCGGTGCCGTAGCCGTACACGCCCATCGTCCCCAGGTGCACGACGTGCGTATCGAGGCCGGACTCGACGATCGCCGCGAGCAGATTGTGGGTCGCGTTGACGTTGTTCGAGACCGTGTAGCGCTTGTGCCAGGAGCTCTTCATCGAGTATGGAGCCGCCCGCTGCTCGGCGAAATGGACGACCGCCTCGGGCTGCCATTCGATCAGGAGGTCGAGCAGCTCGCGATAGTCGCCGGCCACGTCCAGGCGGTGGTAGGGAATCTCGCGGCCGGTGAGCTCGCGCCAGGTCGCCAGCCGGGTGCCGACTGGCTGGATCGGAGTCAGCGAGTCGGCCTCGAGCTCGTTGTCGGCGTTGCGTCGAGCGAGGTTGTCCACGATCGCGACGTCATGGCCGCAGGCGGACAGGTGCAGTGACGTGGGCCAGCCACAGAAGCCGTCTCCTCCGAGAATCAAGATGCGCAAGGAATCTCCCTTGGTCGGTTACTTATGGCTCGCACCCGCAGAACGGTGCCTCAGGGTCCTCGACCCAGTCATAGTACGCATCTTCGGAGACGGTGTAACTCGCCGCCTGCGGATGCTCAGTCCAAAAAAAGTTGTAACAGCAACCGAGGGGACGACCAGCATCAGCGAGATGAGCGGCGGTTGAAGCTCCGCGTTGCACAGCGCGGCGCGGCGGCGGGACGGCGGCGCCGCTGGCCGCGACGATACACGCAGGCCCTACACTCGCCGCGATGCGCCGCCCGAAGCCCGGAACGGCCACCGGCGTCCTGCTCGTGCTGGTGGCGCTCACGCTCGCTGCGTGCGGCTCCTCGAGCCAGCACCACAGCACCGCCCCCCAGACCACGCCGGTATCGGGTCAGCTCATCGGCGTGACCTTCGACGGACCCGTGTTTGCGCCGACCGTCAATCTCGGCCAGCAGGTACGACGGGCGGTGGCCAGCGGAGCCGAGAGCGTGCGCGTCGCCGTGGACTGGCCGGTCGTGCAGCCCTACCGGGCGATGTCCGAGGTGCCAGCGAGCCTCCGCAGCCGGTTCGTGGACGTGGGGGGCGTGCCGACGAACTTCGGCTCGCTCGATCGGCTCGTCGCGGCGGCGGCGGCGCACCGGCTGTCTGTGCTGCCGGTGGTCGAGTACACGCCCAGCTGGAACGCGCTGCATCCGGGCAACCCGGCCTCGCCACCGCGATCCGAGGCGGCCTACGCGGCGCTCCTCACCGCCTTGGTCAAGCGCTACGGCCCGCAGGGAAGCTTCTGGTCGGCCCATCCCGCGCTTGCGCGCGACCCGATCCGGATGTGGCAGATCTGGAACGAGCCACACTTCACCAGCTACTGGTCAGACCAACCGTTCGCGCCGAGCTACGTGCGGCTGCTGGCGGCCGCCCACGCGGCGCTCAAGGCCGCCGACCCAGGTGCCAAGGTTGTGCTTGCCGGTCTGGCCGACTTCTCCTGGCGATACCTCGCCGACATCTATCGCGTGCCCGGTGCCCGCCGCCTCTTCGACATCGTCGCGGTCCATCCCTACACGGCCCAGCCACAGGGCGTGATCACCATTCTCCGGCGCGTCCGCGCGGTCATGGACCGCTACGGGGACTCCACCAAGCCGCTCCTCGCCACCGAGATCACTTGGCCCTCGTCCGAGGGCAAGGCGCCGCCCCAGTTCGGCGTCAGCACGACCGAAGGCCAGCAGGCCCTCCGACTCGCTCAGGTCATGCCGATGCTGGCGGCCAACCGGTCGAAGCTCGGGCTCATGGGCTTCTACTGGTACACGTGGATGGGCAACGAATCCCCGACCAAGCGGCCATATGGATTCGACTACGCCGGGCTGCTCAAGTACGTCAGCGGCGCCGTGATCGCCAAGCCGGCTCTGGCCGCGTTTACCCACGGGGCTCTGTCACTCGAGGGCTGCACAGCCAAGGCCACCGCTCGGACCTGCTCCCGCTAGCCGGAGCCATTTCAGCTGCCCGTGCAGGTCAACGCCATGCTCGACCGGTTTCTCGCCCTCGGCCTCGACAAGACCTAGTCACCGGCACCCGAGGTCGGCCCTGGGCGTGGCAAGATGGACAGGATGCAGGAAGGTGTCTCGCGCACGAGCCTCGACCCCGACAGCCCAGAGCTGTTCGTCCCGCTCCGGCGCCAGCTCGGCGTCACGACCTTCGGGCTCAACCAGATCGTCCTTCAGCCCGGCCAGCGCGGTCGGATCCACCGCCATGAGCACCAGGAGGAGGTCTACGTCGTCCTCGAGGGCGAGCTCGCGTTGATCATCGAGGGCGAGGAGTCGACGGTCGGTCGGGGCGAGCTTGTCCGGGTGGCGCCGAGCGTGCGACGGCAGCTACTCAATCGCGGTCCGAGCCGTCTCGTCCTGATCGCGTTGGGCGGCTCCGGCGAGCACGCGGGGCGCGACGGCGAGGCGTTCGTGTCCTGGGCGCAGGAGACGGGGCAACCTCCTCAGGAGGTGCCGTTCCCGGCCACGCTGAGACCCGACGAGCTTCGGCCCTAGGACACTGGGTTCACCGCGTCAGGCTGAGAGTTTGGCCGCAGCTCAGACGGCCTGCAGCCGTCCGCGAGTCCGCTCCAGCAACTTGAACTTCTGCACCTTGCCGGTCGCCGTGGTCGGCAGCTCCGTCGCGCTCGTGTAGATCACGTGGGCCGGGACCTTGAAGCGCGCCAGGCGCTCGCGGCAGTACTCGATGAGCTCCTGGGGATCCGGGGGCTCGGCGGTATCGGGGACCACCCAGGCGCACCCGACCTCGCCCATACGCTCGTCGGGGAGGCCAACGAGAAAGGCCTGGGCCACGCTCGGATGGGCGGTGAGCACCTCCTCGACCTCTTTCGGCGCCACCAGCTCTCCCCCGCACTTGTACAGCTCCTTGCTGCGACCCGTGAGGACGAGGTCCCGATGGCCGGAATCGACCCGGCCGAGGTCGCCGGACCGCAGCCATCCCGCGGCGTCGAGCACCGCGGCTGTCTCGGCGGGTTGCTCGTAGTAGCCGTGGGTGACTATCGGTCCGCGGACGGCGAGCTCACCCTCGCTGCCGGCCGGCAGATCCTCGCCGCTGAGCGGATCGATCGTCTTGTAGGCGGCGAGGAAGCCACCGAGCTCCGGGTCTCCCGCGACGCCTCCGTACTTGGGCGCGCCGACGGTGCCGGAGACGAGCTCGAGCGGGCCGTCGGGCCGGGTGTAGGTGCTGGCCGCGCTCGTCTCCGTCATGCCGTAGGCGGTTACGACCTCGGTGACTCCCAGCTCCTCCCGAACGGCGCGCCACAGGCGCACGGGCGCGGGCGCAGCGGCGGACATGACGGCGCGCAGCGAGCCGGCCTCGAAGCCGTGGGATCGGGCCGCCTCGAGGATGGCGATCGTCATCGTGGGCACGAACAGCGCCTCATCGGCCCGATGTCGCTTTACGGCGGCCAGCGTCGCGGCTGGTTCGAACGCCGTCTGCGGAATGATCGCCCCACCGGCGAACAGTGAGGCAAGCAGTCCCTCGACGTACGAGAAGACGTGGTACAGCGGCAGGGCGAAGACGATGCGCCGGCCGTCCTCGAACGCCCTCGTCCAGGCCGAGCCGTAGGCGCTGCGCAGCAGCGCATCGTGCGAGAGCATCACGCCCTTGGGCGCACCGCTGGTGCCGGACGTGTAGATGACGTCGGCGTTGTGGCCCGGAACCGCGGCGGACTCGCGCCGGTCGAGCTCGCCCGCCGCGGTGGCGTCGCCCCGCCGCTCGAGGTCGGCGAGCGCGGTGATCCCGGGCCGGGGAGCGCCGCCAGGTGAGAACACGACGACCTCGCGAAGACGCGGGAACGGCTCGCCACCCCCCGCCCGCTCCCACCCGGGCACCAACTCGTCGAGCATGCTGAGGTGATCGAGGTCGCGGAACCCGGCCATGGTCACGAGCAGCGCGGCGTCCGATTGGCGCAGCAAATAGCCGAGCTCGCCTGCGTGCAGGAGAAAGTTGATCGGGACGGCCACCGCCCCGGCGCGGGCGATGGCGAACTTGAGGGCGACGAACTCGGGATAGTTGGCGAGCACCATGGCCACGTGATCGCCGGACGCCACCCCGCTGGCGATCAGCCCGGTGGCCAGCCGCACGGACCAGTCGCGGACCTCGGCATAGGTGTAGCTACGCTCCTCGGTGAGGATCAGCGGCCGGTCGCCGTGCCGGGCGGCGGCGGCGTCGAGCGCCTGCGACAGCGTCATCGGGCGCCAGGTCGGATGGGCCGCCTGGAGCGCCTCGCGGCGAGCGTCGACGGACGCGGTCATCTGCCTGACCCGGTCTGATCCACCACGCCAGACAGCGTAGGCGAATTCGTTACGGTGCTCGGGTGGCAGTGGACATCAGCTCGGTGCGGGGCTTCTCGGACCTTCGCGCGTTCGTCGCGCTGCCGTTTCGATTGCACGACGGAACGCCGTGGGTGCCACCGCTCAAACTCGAGCGCTATGTGTTCCTGACCCGGCGACTCAACGCCTTTTTCACGCACGGCGAAGCGGAATACTTCCTCGCCCGGCGCGACGGGAGGGTGGTCGGGCGAGTCACGGCCCAAACCGACTCCGCCTTCAACGCCTTCCATGGCAACCGCTGGGGGATGTTCGGCTTTCTCGAGTTCGAAGAGGACGCGACCGTGCTCCGCGCGCTCGTGGACGCTGCCGCGGCGTGGCTGCGGGCCCGGGGCTGTGACCGCATGGTCGGTCCGATGGACTTCCAGATGAACGACGAGAGCGGCATCCTGGTCGAGGGGTTCGCGCGCGAGCCGATGATCAAGCAGCCCTGGCACCCGCCGTACTACCAGGCCTACTGCGAGGCCGCGGGGCTGACCAAGGCGATGGATCTGCTGATGTGGGAGCGCCACGTCTTCGATGCCGAGCGCGTCGATCCCCGGATGCTGCGGATCGCGGAACGGGCACGGTCGCGCTACGGCGTGCGGATTCGCTCGATGTCGCGACGCCACCTACGCCGCGAGCTGGACGAGTTCGCCGAGGTCTACAACTCGGCCTGGTCGCGCAACTGGGGCTTCGTGCCGTACACCAAGGAGGATCTCGACGCCTATGCCCTCGACCTCCAGCTCGTCTACGCGCACGACTGGTTCATGATCGCCGAGGTCGACGGGCAGACGGCCGGGATGGCGATCACCGTGCCCGACATCAACCAGGTCCTGAAGAAGATGGAGGGGCGCCTGCTGCCCCTGGGCTGGTGGTATTTCCTGCGCCGGGGAAAGCTCATTGACCAGGTCCGGGTGGGCTTCCTCGGCGTCAAGCCCGAGTACCAGCACACCGGCGCGGGCGTGGCGCTGTACCTGGCTCAGTACCGCTCGGGCGAGCGGACGCGGCAGAAGGGCGGCGAGATGGGCTGGATCCTCGAGACCAACCATTCGATGAACCGCGCCATGGAGGCGCTGGGCGGCCGGATCGTCAAGCGCTTCCGGATTTACGAGCGGCCCCTAATTTGACGCCGGGTCCCACTCCATCACCGTGGCGCCCCACGTGAAGCCGCCGCCGAAGGCGGCCAGCAGCACCCGGTCGTGGCGGTGCAGGCGGCCCTCGCGCTCGGCGACGGAGAGGGCAATCGGGAGCGTCGCCGTGGATGAGTTGGCGAACCGCGAGACGTAGTCGACCACCCGGTCGCCCGGCAGGTCGAGGCGCTCCCCGACCGCGCGGATGATGCGCGAGTTGGCCTGGTGGTAGACGAACAGGTCGATGTCGGCGAGTTCGAGGCCACTGGCCTCGACGGCCTGCACGGTAACGCTGGCCAGCGACGCGACCGCGGCCCGGAACGTCTCCTGGCCGAGCATGTTGATGGTCCCGCTGCGCTCGAGCCGGATCAGCTCGGCGCCGCTGGCGTCGGCGCACAGCAGGACTGGCCCGATCCGGCCGCCGGTGTCGGCGGCGGAGACCACGGCGGCGCCGGCACCGTCGGCGAACAGGGGCGTGGTGTCGCGGTCGGAAAGGTCGAGGTAGCGCGAGAGAAAGTCGGCCCCCACCACCAGCGCGTGCTCGGCCCGGCCGGATTCGATCTGGCCGCACGCCATCGCCAAGCCGGCCAGCCAGCCGGTGCACGCGGAACCGACGTCGAACGCCCCCGCTCGCTCGGCCCCGATCAGTCCCGCCACCAATGGCGCGGCGTTGGGCGTGATCTCATCGGCGGTCGAGGTCGCCACCACGACCAGGTCGAGCTCGTGGGCGTCGAGTCCGGCGCGCGACAGCGCCTCGCGCCCCGCGGCGGCGGCGAACTCGCTCATCCGCTCTTCCTCGCGCGCCCACGGACGCTCGTGGGTGCCCGTCCGCTTGGCGATCCAGCTCTCCTCCACCCCGAGCCGAGCCGCGATCTCACGGTTCGACACCAGCCGCTCCGGCACCGCCATCCCGACCCCGGCGATCGCCGCGCCGGCCTCGTGATTCGTCACGTCACACAGCTTGGCAGTTCGACCGCTGCGGGCGTTATAAGACCTTGGCCAGGCGGACGTCCTTGGCCTGGCCCGGCTCGATCAACGCCTCCAGAGCCGAGTCGTAGGAGGGAAGCGCGAGCACGGTGCCGTCGTGCAGGACCATCAGGTAGCGATCCATCGTGCGCAGGAAGGCGCGGTCGTGAGACACGGCGACGACCGTTCCGTTGAAGTGGTCCATCGCGTGTTCGAGGGCTTCGGAGGAGTCGATGTCGAGGTTGTCGGTCGGCTCATCGAGCAAGAGCAGGTTGTGTCCCTCGAGCTCGAGGACCAGCACCTCGAGGCGGGCCTTCTCGCCTCCGCTGAGGACGTCGTACGCTCGCCTGGCGGCGTCGGCGAGGCCGTACCGCGCCAGGGCGCCCATTGCGGCCTGCACGCCGCCCCCACGCACGCGCTCGAGCACCACATCGATGACGACATGTCCGCGCAGGTCGGCGCGGCGCTGGAGCTGGGTGAAGAAGCCGGTCGATACCCGCGGTCCGACGACCAGCTCGCCCTCGTCGGGCGAGCGGACGTCGGCCATGATCCGCATCAGCTGGCTCTTGCCTGAGCCGTTGGGGCCGATGAGCCCGATCCGCTCGCCGAAATGAACCTCGTCCGAGAACGGGGACAGGAGGCCGGCGATGCCGAGCGAGCGGAAATCGAGTACCCGGCGGGCCGAGTCGCCGCCGCGCATCCGCACCGTGATCTGCGTGTCGACGACGGGCGCCGGCGGTGGCCCAGCATCGGCGAACCGCCGCCACCGGGTCTCGGCAGCGTTGGCCTTCTTGGCCCAATCGCTCGAGTACTTGGCTCGCTCTTTGAATGTCTTCATCAAGCGGTAGAGACGCCGTTCCTCGTCGCGCCAACGCTTGACCGCATCTCCGAGCCGCCGCTGGCGTTCGGCACGTGCCTCGGGATAGGTCGCATAGGAGCCGCCGTGAACCCACGCGCCGCTGCCCTCAAGCGTGACGATCGATCGGACGGCGCCCGACAGCACCTCGCGATCGTGGGAGATCATCAGCACGGTCTTTTTCGAATCGCGGATGCGGCGCTCGAGGGCGAGCTTGGCCGGAACATCGAGAAAGTTGTCGGGCTCGTCGAGGAGCAGGATGCTGGCGTCCGACGCGAACAGGACGTCGAGGACGAGCTGCTTTCGCTCTCCGCCCGAAAGGCTCACCGCGGCCCGGTCGGCCACGTCCGCGAAGGAAGCCCGGACGATCCGCCGGCACGACGCGTCCCACTGACCCTCGAGCTCGTATCCGCCCAGCGCGGACCAGTCGGCGATCGCGCTGCCGAGTCTGATGCCCGCGTCGCCGTCCCCGGCGGCCAACTCGCGCTCGTGGCGCTCGACGTGCTCGCCGGCCGTGCGCACGGCCAGTGGGGCAAGTGACAGCAGCAGCTCGCGCACCGTGCGCTCGTCGTCGCTGACGCCGACATCCTGGGGCATGTACCCGGCGACCCCGCCCAGCGACAGCTCCCCCTCGTCGGCTTCCAGCGCGCCGGTCAGAACGCCAAACAGAGTGCTCTTGCCCACGCCATTGGCGCCGACGAGGCCGACGTGCTGTCCCGGAGAGACCCGAAACGAGACATCCGAGAACAGCACCTCGCCTCCCGGATGGGCGTAGGCGAGACGCGAGACGACGACATGGCCCATGGCGACATGCTGGCAGGGACCGAAACGGCGGCGCGGCCTCCTACACTCGAATCATGCCCCCTGGATATGTGACCAAGTCGGTCGCCGCAGCGGTGAAGCACGTTCCCGGCGTCAAGCGCATACCGGTGCTCAAGCTGTTGGCCGCCGCGGAGCTGGCCATGCTCACGCATGACCACGTGCGCCGGCTGAACCGCGAGGAGCGCCACCGCCTGATCGAGCTGATCCGCATCGGCAGAGGGCGCCGGCGCAATCTCACCGAGGAGCAGCGCGAGGAGCTGGCCGCGCTGATCGCAATCATGGAGCCACGGCTCCTGGCCGGCCACGCCGTCGACAAGCTCTCACCCCTGCCGCTGCCCCGACGGTTGGTCTACGGTCCGTCGCGACGGCAGCGCTAGGAGTCTAGGGGCGGCGCGGGACGCCCGTGCCCACGCGCAGCAGGGCGTCGCGGGCTCGCGTCGGGGTGGCCTGGGCCAGCTTGGCCTGCACCGTCGCGGCCCCCCCGACGATGTAGCGGGCTCGAGGGCGGGCGGCTGTCAACGCCTTCTCGATCGTCGCCGCCACTCCGTCGGCCGGCGCCGCTGTGCGCTGCGAGCGCGGGATCGTCTTGCGGAAGCCGTCGATGTGCTTGGCGTACAGCTGGCGCTGCTCGGGTGCCAACTGAGCCACCGACTCATCGAACTGGGCGTCGGCCTTGCGCCACAGGTCGGTATCGGTCTGAGCCGGCTCGACGAGGATGACCGTCACCCCCCACGGCGCCAGCTCCATGCGCAGCGCGTCGGCCAGGCCCTCGAGAGCGAACTTGGACGCGCTGTAGGGCCCCATCATCGGCGTCGAGATCAGGCCGCTGACCGAGGAGAGGAAGACAATGCGGCCGCGCGAGGAGCGCAGCCGTGGCAGCACCGCCTGGGTGACCGCCGCCTGGCCGACGACGTTGACCTCGAGTTGCCGGCGCAGCTCCGCCACCGGGACGGCCTCTACCGGGCCGCCGACGACTATGCCGGCGCTGCTGACCAACGCATCGAGCTGCGGCGGCAGGCTCGCGTCCAGCCCGGCGAGCTGATCCTCGTCGGTGACGTCGAGAAGCACCGAGCGTGATCCGTCCCAGGTGGGCGCGCGTCAGCGCCTCGGCATCCTGCACCTGCCGAACGCCGGCAATGACGTCCCAGCCGGCGCCGGCCAGTCGGATCGCGGTGGCTCGACCGATCCCGCGACTCGCGCCCGTGATGAGAACGCTCGGCATCGGGCAACCATATACGGCAACCGCGATGATTATCAGTACCGTCGCGGGTCAGGACAAACATGAACCAAGTCACCGCGCAAATATCAGTCTCGCTCGACGGATTCGTCGCCGGCCCCAACCAGAGCCTCGAAAACCCGCTCGGCGAAAACGGAATGCGTCTGCACCAATGGGTATTCGCGACCGAGAGCTGGCGTCGCGAGCACGGATTGGAGGGTGGCAGCGCCAACGTCGACTCCGACGTGGTCGAGGGTTTGGTCAAAGATGTCGGCGCCTACATCATGGGCCGCCACATGTTCGGTGGCGGCGAGGGTCCGTGGGACGAAACGTGGGCCGGTTGGTGGGGCGACGATCCGCCCTTCCACGTCCCGGTATTCGTCCTCACCCACCATCCGCGCGCCGTGCTGGCGCTCGAGGGGGGAACCACGTTCACGTTCGTCACCGAGGGCATCGACTCGGCGCTCGTGCGGGCCCGTGCCGCCGCGGGCGAAAAGGACGTCGCAGTGGCCGGCGGAGCCCAGGCGGTACGGCAGTACCTGGCCGCCGGCCTGCTCGACGAGCTCTACCTCCACGTCGTCCCGGTGGTCCTCGGGTCGGGCGAGCGATTGCTTGAGAACGTCGGCGACCCGAAGCTGACGCCACTCGAGGTGGTGCACTCGCCGCTCGTCACGCACGTGCGCTACCGAGTGGGCTAGACGCGCCAGCGCTCGAGCGTGTGCAGGCTCACGGACGCTTCAGCACGTCGCGCAGCGCCGCCTCGAGCTCCGGGTGCCGGAACTCGTAGCCGAGGCTCTGGAGTGCGGACGGGACGACGCGCTGACCTGTGGTGACGATCTCGGCCATCTCGCCGTAGAGCAGCCCGAGAGCGAATCCGGGCACCGGCAACACGGCCGGGCGGCCGAGGACGCGTCCGAGGGCACGCGAGAAGTCCGCGTTGGTCACCGGCTCGGGCGCCGTCACGTTCACGGCACCCGAGGCGCCCGTCGTGTCTACACACCAGAGGATCGCCCCCACGACATCGTCGAGGTGCACCCACGGGATGTACTGGTGGCCGCCGGCGACCGGCCCCCCGAGGCCGAGGCGAAAGAACGGGAGCATCTGGGCCAGCGCGCCGCCTTCGGCGCTCAGCACGACGCCCGTCCTGGTAAGCACGACCCGCATCCGGGCCTCGGCGACGAGCGCCTCATGTTCCCAACCCCTCACCACTCCGGCCAGGAAGTCTGAGCCGGGCGGTGCCGTCTCGTCCAGACGCCGATCGTCGCGGGGCCCGTAGAAGCCCGTGGCCGACTGTGAGATCAGGGTGCCCGGGCGCTCGCCGTCGTCGAGGCCCATCAGCCCCTCGACCAGCCAGCGCGTGCTGAGGACGCGCGAATCGCGAATCCGGTGCTTGGCCTCGGCCGACCAGCGTTGAGCGATGGGCTCGCCGAGGAGGTGGACGACGGCGTCGGCGTGGCGCAGCGCCGCGGCCGGCGGCGGGCCGTCCATCGGGGCCGACCACGCGTGGACCTCGACCTCCGGGCCCAGCCGCTCGGCTGCCTTCGCGCTGTCACGGGACAGCGCGACGACCTGATCGCCTCGCTCGCGCAGCGCCGCGACCAGCGCGAGTCCGAGATTGCCCGTAGCTCCGCTGATTGCCACTCGCACGGTCAGCTCAACTTTACGCCGCTGGCGCGAGCTGGCCCGCGCCTCACAGCGCGCGGTGTCCGGCGGAGCTACGCTCGGCCGGCTCGCTGGCCCATCGGATGGTGAGCTATCTCGCGCGTTGACGCTGTCAGTCAAGATAGGGGTAGGCGACCAGCGTGAGAAACTCGATCACCTCGGGTGAGAGGGCGACTCGCTGGAAGATCTCGCGCGTCTCCGCCGGCCGGCCGGCTCGCCAGGTCTCCTCCCCCACCGCCTCGCGGATCTTCGCCGTCTCCTCGTCGAGGAGCTCCCGGACCAGCTCGGCGGTGACGATGCGCCCGTCGTCGAGCTCGACGCCGTGATGCACCCACTGCCAGATCTGCGAGCGCGAGATCTCGGCCGTCGCGGCGTCCTCCATCAGCGAGTTGATGGCCGCCGCGCCGCGACCGGTGAGCCAGAACGAAACGTACTGAAAGCCGACGTTCACGTTGGCACGCAGGCCCGCTCCGGTGATCGCCCCCGGGGTCGCGGGCAGGTTGAGTAGATCGTCCGCGCTCACCGCGACGTCATCGCGCTGGTGGCCCAGCTGGTTGGCCGCGCCGGCGAGGCCACGCTCGAACACCTCGCGGGCGACCGGAACCAGGTCGGGGTGGGCGACCCACGTGCCGTCGTAGCCCTGGCCGACCTCGCGTTCCTTGTCGGCCCGGACGCCGGCGAGCGCCCGCTCGTTGGCTTCCTCGTCGCGCCGCGATGGAATCAGCGCCGCCATCCCGCCCATCGCGTGGGCGCCCCGGCGGTGGCACACGGCGACGAGCAGCTCGGTGTATGCGCGCATGAAGGGGACGGTCATGGTGACCGCGCTCCGGTCCGGGAGGACCATCTCGCGCCGATCGGGGAAGCACTTGATGGCCGAGAAGATGTAGTCCCAGCGGCCCGCGTTCAGACCGGCTGAGTGGTCCCTGAGCTCGTAGAGGATCTCCTCCATCTCGAACGCCGCCGGCAGGGTCTCGATCAGTACCGTCGCCTTGATCGTCCCCCGCGACATCCCCAGGATCTGTTCGGTCAAATCGAACACGTCGTTCCACAGTCGCGCCTCGCGGTGGGATTCCATCTTGGGCAGATAGAAGTACGGGCCCGAGCCGTCGCTGAGCAACCGCCCCGCGCAGTGGAACACATAGAGCCCGAAGTCGAACAGCCCCCCGGCGACGGGCTCGCCGTCGACGAGGAGATGGCGCTCGGGGAGATGCCAGCCGCGAGGGCGGACGAGCAGCGTCGCCGGGTGGTCGACCAGTTCGTAGTGGCGACCGTCCGAGCCCTCGTACGTGATCGTGCGATCGATCGCATCGCGCAGGTTGATGTGGCCCTCGACCATGTTGTGCCACGTCGGCGCATTGGCATCCTCAAAGTCGGCCATGAACCCGTCGGCGCCGGAGTTGAGCGCGTTGATCGTCATCTTGCGATCGGTGGGTCCCGTGATCTCGACCCAGCGTTGCTGCATGTCGGCGGGAACCGGCGCAACCTGCCAGTCGCCCTCCCGAATCTCTCGCGTGTCGGCGAGGAAGCCGAGCATCTCGCCGGCGGCCAGACGCTCACGGCGCTCGGCCCTGGCTTTCATCAGCTCGACGCGACGAGGGCCGAATTCGCGCTGAAGCTCGGCCACGAACTCGAGCGCGTCGGGCGTCAGCACCTGGTCGAAGCCGCTCTCCATGGGAGCGCGGAGCTCGAGTTTTGCATGCGTGGTCATCGGCAACCTCCTGGCGTTCGGCTACCCAAACGTGTCGATAAGCAAGCGGGTCACTGGTCCCCACGCTGATTGGGCAGGAGACGACCGAACTGGAATGCCGTGGCGGCGACGACGTCGAGCAACGCGAACGCGGCGGCTTCGCGCTCGCGCCGCGATACCGCGATCAGCGCCTGGGCGAGGCTGTGTGCGAGGCGCGCGGCGAACTCGCGCGGGGACGGCGGCGGGAACGATCCGGGATAGCGGCGGTTGAGCCACGCGGCACCGCTCCCGTGCCACGCCAGCTGGCGCACCAGGCCCGACAGCGTGTCGCGACTGCGATGCTCTACCCAGGCCGCGCTTCGCTCCTCCATCGCCCACCCCACCTCCCAGAGGCGGAAGCACAGGTCGGCATCCTCGCCGGCTCGGGCCTGCTCCGCAAACCCGCCAATGGAGGCAAACGCGCTGCGCCGCACCGCACAGTTGGCGGTCTGGGCGTACGGCCACGGCTCATGGGTGGTCATCCCCTGATCGAGGTGGCCCCGGGCCACCGTGTGCCGCGAGGTCAGCGTGGGCCGCGGCGCCGTATCGCGAATTGCGCCGGCGAGGATCGCTGTGCGGGGGGCCGGCGGGGGCGTGAAATAGGCGTCGATGAGCGACGGATCTGGGCAAGTGTCGGCGTCGATGAACACCAGCCAGTCGCCAGTGGCACGTGACGCCCCGGTGTTGCGCGCGTAGGCCGGCGTGCGGACGCCGTGAGCGGGGACGATCTTGGCTGAGAACCCCGCTGGCGACTGGCCGCCGGCGCGGTTGTCGGCCACGATCAGCTCGTCGCCGGGCTCCAGTTCGAGCGCCGCCAGGCCGGCCAGCAACGCGGACAGGTCCTCGGTGGTGCCCGCGAAGGGCACGACGACCGACACCGTCGGGCGAGCCGCGCTCATCGCTCTCGCACGGTCTCGACGGCGGCCATGGCGATCACCATCGCCGCGAGCACGCCGGCTATGGCCCACCCGCGAAGGCCGCCGCCCACGGCAAACAGCGCCATCACGAGCACCGCGGTGATCGCCTTGCCGTAATCGATCACCTCGAGCAGCCGCCAGCGCACGGCCAGGTGGCCGAGCAGGTACACGGCGACGCCGCCGCACAGGGTCAGGCGCGCGGCGTCAGGCAGCGTGGCGGCCGCGTCACGGACGATGAACCTCCCCCCGACGGCAAACACGATGATTCCGGCCACGAGGAGAAGATGGAGATAGCTGTACGCGTCGGCGGCAGCCAGGACCGGATCGTCGTGGTCGCGCAGTCGCGCCTCCGCCGTCTCGGCAAAGCGGTCGAAGTACGTCCACCACAGCGCGATCGTGATCAGCAGTCCGAACGAGACGGCGGCGATGAGGGCCGCCGTGAGCGGCTCGCCGGCCGCCCCCACGCCGATGGCCACGATCGACTCGCCGAGGCAGATGATGATGAACAGGCTGTAGCGCTCGGCGAAGTGCGCCACCGCCACCTGCTGGAGGCCGCGCAGCCGCTCGCGCGTCAGCCACGCCGGACCGGCGTAGTCGATGGCCACGGCCGCGGTCCACAACAGCGCGCGCGCAGCACCCGAAAGGAACGAGCCGGCGATCAGCAACGCCATCCCGATCACCACCGTGATGGCAAAGCCGGCGATGGCCGACCACGCCGCGTTGCCCTGGCGCGAGGCATCGATGTACAGGGCGAGGTGCATGAAGCGGACGACTGCATAGCTCACCGCGAACAGCGTCGCCTCCCCACTGAAAGCCCGCGGCACCGCCATCCCGGTGATGAAGATGAAGACCGTGCCCACGAGGAGGCATACGCGCAGCGTCGGCGAGTCCATCGCCTGGGCGTTGGCGGCCCACACGAAGGCCGACCACGCCCACCACACGAGTGCGAGTACGAGCATCGCCTCGCCGAACCCCGTCCAGGTCAGGTGGCGGAACAAGAGCGAGGTCACCTGCGTGATCGCGAACACGAACACGAGATCCCAGAACAACTCGACCGGCGACGTGCGTCGGTTGAGCAACCCCGAGTCGGGATCGTCCGGGGGAGTACTGCTGTCGACCGCCGGTAGCGGCTCGGCGACGTCGTCCACGCGTCAAGTATCGCGACCGGCGGCCGCGACTCTCGCGCCACGCGTCAGGCGTTGACGCGCTCGCGATCCTGCGTCGAGGTCGACGCTTCGGCGTCCCGCAGACGCGTCAGGGCCCGCTCGTACTCGTCGTAGCGGCGCATGATGCGCATCCACGACCAGCCGGGACGCTTGGCCAGCTCGTCGCTGCGGTCGGTGTCGCCTTTGCCGGTGATTGGGACGCGTGCGATCCGTGCGATCCGCGCGGCCAGGTTCGCACGCCCGGCGCGTCAGCTCGCGGTGCTCGCGGATCGCCTCGGCCAGTTCGGGCCCGGGGCCGTCCTCCTCGAGCAGGCTGGCCTCGAGATGGGCTCTCAGTACGAGCAGCTCGCGCTTGCTGGCGCGGCGCGCGGTGCACTTGCGCGTGCCGCGGAAGGCGAAGCGGTCCCACGCCTTGGCGAACGCGATGAAGCTGGTGCGTCCGCCGGCGCGGTGGGCGGCCAGCATCGGACAGATTCCGTCTGCGCTCGTGTAGGCACCGACGATGATCTGGTTGGAACGGATGCCGTCGAGCATCGCAATTCGCGTCTGGAGGGGCAGGCCGTCGATGGCCAGCCGAAGCTCGGTGATCGTCGCCGTGCGGCGCGTTCGCATAGGGTTCACCTCCTGCCGGGACCGGCTCGCGGCCAATGTATCGGTGGTCGTCGGGCGGCACAACCGATTTCCTGGGCGCGAAAGGAACCTTGCACATGAAGCTCGGAGTACACGTCGGCTATTGGGGTCTGGGCATGGGTCCGCAGGACCAGCTCCAGGTCGTGCAGGAAGCCGAGCGCCTCGACTACGACTCGGTGTGGACGGCCGAGGCCTACGGGTCCGACGCCGCCACCGTGCTGGCCTGGCTCGCCGCCGGCACGAGCAAGATCAGGCTCGGTTCGGCCATCCTTCAGATGCCCGCCCGCAGCGCCGCGATGACCGCAATGACGGCGGCGACCATCGACGAGCTCTCCGGGGGCCGGATGATGCTGGGGATCGGGTCATCGGGGCCACAGGTGGCCGAGGGCTGGCACGGCCAGCGCTTCGGCCGCCAACTCTCGCGGACGCGCGAGTACGTGGCCGTCGTGCGCATGGCCCTGGCGCGCGAGCGGGTCGACTTCCACGGCGAGACGCTCGAGCTGCCACTGCCCGACGGACCCGGCAAGGCACTCAAGCTGATGATCACCCCCGTGCAGGAGCGGATCCCGATCTACCTGGCCGCGATCGGGCCGAAGAACACCGCCCTCGCCGGCGAGATCGCCGACGGCTGGATCCCCACCTTCTTCTCTCCCGAGTACGTGTCCGAGTTCCGCACCTCGCTCCAGGAGGGCGCGTCGCGATCGGGGCGTTCGCTCGATGGGTTCGACATCGCGCCCACGGTCAATGCGTTCGTCTCTGAGGACCGCGAGATGGCCCGCAACCTCATGCGCCCCGTGCTGGCGCTCTACATCGGCGGGATGGGATCGCGCCAGCAGAACTTCTACAACCAGCTGGTCCAGCGCTACGGCTTCGAGTCCGCCGCGGCCGAGATCCAGGACCTGTATCTGGATGGCAAGAAGGAGGAGGCGGGACGAGCGCTCCCCGACGAGCTGATCGACATGGTGTCGCTCTGCGGTCCCCCGGACGTCGTCCGCGACCGCCTGGCCGCTTTTCGGGACGCCGGCGTTGGCACCCTGATGATCACCCCGATGGCCTGGACCACCGACGAGCGGGTCGCCCAGTTGCGGGCGATCGCCGAGCTGGCCGGCTGACGGAGGCACGCTGAGAGTCTTTCTCGGCGCTTTCGGCCAGCCGGGACACGCGTTCCCGATGCTGGCGCTCGGCGCGTGTCTGGCCCGCCGTGGGCACGACGTGACCTTCGAGACGTGGTCACGCTGGCACGAGCACGTCGAGGCCCAGGGCATGCGGTTCGTGGCCGCGCCCGAGTATCCGGTCTTCCCCACCCGCGAGCGACCGCTGAAGCCCTACGAGGCCGTCGTCCTGGCCACCGCCGAGACGCGCGTGCCGCTGCGCGAGGCGGCTCCCGACGTCGTCGTCCACGACATCCTCACGCTCGCGCCGGCGCTCGCGGCCGAGCTCGAGGGCGTGGCGGCGGCCACCCTCGTGCCGCACATCTACCCGATGGGCGCGCCGGGCTTTCCCCCCTACGCGCTCGGCGCCCGGCTGCCCCGCACCGCGTTCGGTCGCTGCGACGTGGAAACTCCTCGACCGGCCCGTCGAGGCCGGCCTGCGCAAAGGTCGAGCCGAGCTCAACGAAACTCGGGCCAAGCTAGGCCTCCCACCCGTCCAGCGCCTCTACGGCGGCATCAGCTCCGATCTGTGCATCGTGGGGACGTTCCCCCAGCTCGAGTATCCGCGGCAATGGCCCCCCGAGGTTCACGTCGTCGGGCCGCTGATGTGGGAGCCGCCGTACCACGGCGTCGCGCCGCCGGGCGGGTCGGCGCCGCTCGTCCTGGTGGCGCCGTCAACCGCCCAGGATCCCGAGCACGGTCTGCTGCGGGCCGCTTTGGCCGGCCTCGGGCGCGAGCCGGTCAGGGTGCTTGCGGCGACCAACCGCAAGCCACTGCACGACGCGGTTTCCGTCCCCGAGAACATGCGGCTGGTCGACTGGCTGTCGTACTCGCGCACGATGCCCGAGTGTGCCCTGGTCATCTGCCACGCCGGCCACGGCACGCTGGCGCGAGCCCTGGCCAGCGGCTGCCCCGTGCTCGCCGTACCCCACAGCGGAGACATGGGCGAGAACGCCGCGCGAGCCGACTGGGCCGGAGTGGGCGTCCGCCTTCCGTGGAGGTTTCTGACTCCGACCACCCTGCGTCTGGCAGTGCGCCGGGCACTCGACACTGCGGAGCTGGGCGTGCGGGCGCGGTCGATTGCCGCCTGGTCGCGGGCCAACGACGCCGCCGTGCGGGCGGCCGAGCTCGTCGAGCAGCTCGCGGTCAGTCGTCAGGGCGCGCGCGCACGAACGCGATGACCTCCGGCGCCTGGCTGGCCAGCATGTCGACCGGCTCGCCGTAGCACGTGCAGAGCTCCACCACCACGCACTCATCCGAGACCTCGACCGCGCGCCACGTGGCTCCGTGCTCCTCCCAGCGTTCGAGATCCTCGATAGTCAGGCCGGGGCGGACCGGGTCGGGCATGGCGCCTGTCCCCACGGCCGACCGGTCAGCCAGCCGCCCCCGTCGCGTCGGCGTGCTGGCGCGCCGGGTTCGCCTCGGCCCACGCGACGATCGCCTTCGAACCCTGGATGAAGGACCCGTCGTCCTTGACCAGCACGGGCACCCACATGTTGCCGGTGAGCCGCTTGACCTCCCGCCGCCCCGAGGTGACGTTGAGCGCGTCGGGAAGCACCCCGAGCCCGTACGCCTTCACGACCTCGGGATCGTGGCCGGCGTCCTTCAGCGCGTGGTACGCCACGCCGCACGGGTGCCCACCGGGCCGGGGCGCGGGTGTCCAGGTGCCATAACAGACGTAGAGCTTCATTAGGCCTCCCCTACCCGAGATCGACCGGTGAAACCGGCCGTCCGTGCCCACCACTCGGGGCCTGGAGCTCCGGGGGTGGGACTCGAACCCACAACATTTCGGTTAACAGCCGAACGCTCTGCCATTGAGCTACCCCGGATTAAGGTGTATTGAGCCGGACCCTGCGGAATCGTCGTCGGATAGCACGAGGCTCTCGCCAGATCTCGCTGCAACTCTAGCGGGAACTTCTGCGACTCCCCCCTCCACTTCAGCATGACAGTTCGAGCAAAGGAGCAGGCACTTCCGCGCCTCCTCGCGGGCGGCTTGCAGTGACAAGGTGACGCCGTCGCGGCTAAGCGCCATCCGCTTCTCACTGGGATCCAGATGGTGAAACTCGAGTGCGCCTAGATATCGGCCGTAGCCGCAGATCGCACAGCGCCCGCCCGCCTCCTCTACCAGCAACGCCTTGACGTCCCGGCGCCGTTGCGACACGCGCTCGGACCGGCACCGTCTGCACCGGTAGTAGCCACGCCCCTCGAGGCCAAACTCGGTTTCGCCATGCCGGGAGACACGATCGGACGATCTCCGTTCGGCCGGCAGCTCGCGCCGCCCGACATTCGGCAACCGACACGGTTGCCGCGGTGCGGAGACCCCATCGCGCAAGCCAGCGCCGCACCGTCGTGGGTGTCAGCTCCAGCGCGGTGGCGATCTGCCTGATCGTCATCCCGGACGCGACGAGCTTGGCCAGCTCCTCCGATTGCCTCCGCCCTTGGCCGCGTATTTGTTTCCGATTCCGTGCTTCCACCTCCTCGACCTCCGACCTCCACCTCCACCTCCACCTCAATCGAACGTATGTTCGCATACGCGGCGGACGGAACGCCCGAGCCAGGTCCGTGGATTTGCAGGTCTTCCTCGACCTGCGGCGACCGTGCGAGCGCTAGACCGCCCCATCCAGGCTCGTGACGACACCGTGGATCGCGTGCTGGACCTGCTGGCGCTCGCGGGCCAGCTCGGTGGTCCCGCCCTCGCCCGACGCGCGCGCCCGGACGAGGGCGCGGTCGAGGCGGGCGAGCTCGAGCAGGAGATGCGCATGTTGCAACCGCGCGGGGCTGGCGTCGTTGGAGCGACCGGCGCGGGCGACGAGGTCGGCGACGGCGCGGGCCAACTCGTCGTCGTCGGGGGGTAGGTCGCCGAGCGGCGAATGCGTTCGGCCCGCGAGGTGACGCGCCGCGCGCCGGTAGAGCTCGCTGGTGAGCAGCTGGTCGGGGTCGATGGCCCCGAGCGCGGCCGCCCCTTCGTCGGGCAGGGCGAGGCAGAGGGCGAGAAAGGCGCGCTCGGGACGCAGGGCGTGATCGAGCGTGGCCACGGCTCGTTCGCTCGCCTGCTCGACGGCGGCGTTGCCGTTGCGCGGCGCCCCTTCGGTCAGCGACGCGGTCAGCTGTTTGCTCAGCTCGAGGCGGCCTGACACCTTGCGGGTCAGCTCGTCGCGGAGCGCGCTCGCCGGCAGCTCTTCGAATACCGGCCGCAGCTCGGCCAGTGCCCTGTCGCGACCCTCGGCGCTGCCCGAGTCGGCGTGGTCGAGAATCCGCTCGACACGGAAGACGACGAACGCCACCGACGCGTCGACGCGGCTGCGCAGCGCATCGGCGCCCTCACGCTCGACCAGGTCGGCCGGATCGGTCCCTGCGGGCAAAGGCACAACGCGCAACTCGAGCGGGGGTTTGCGGCCCTCGGCGAGCCGCGCCGCGCGGATCATGGCGTCCTGGCCGGCGCTGTCGGCGTCGAGACACAGGTCGAGCACCTTCACGGTCCGCTCGAGCTCGCTTACCTGCTCCTCGGTCAGCGCCGTGCCCATGATCCCGACCGAGTTGCGCATCCCGGCCTGATGGAGTGCGAGAACGTCGGTGTATCCCTCGACCAGGATCATGCGGCCGGCGCGGGCGGCCACCGAACGGGCCAGATCGATCCCGAATAGCTGGCTGCGCTTGTGGTAGAGGTCGCTGTCGGAGGTGTTCAGATACTTGGCGCCGCCGGCCTGGTTTTCGCGCATCGCGCGCGCGCCGAAGCCGCGCACCCGGCCCCGCGCGTCGGCGGAGGGAAACATGATCCGCTCGCGGAAGCGGTCGAAGACCGTCCCGGGATTGCTCTTCGAGCGCTGCACCAGACCGGCATCCAGCAGCTCGGCATCGGTGAAGCCGACGGTCCGAGACGCCCTCCACATCCGGTCCCAGGCGCTGGGGGCGTAGCCGACGCGGAACTCCCGCAGCGTCTCCTCGGTGAGACCTCGACCGAGCAGATACTCGCGGGCCGGCGCGGCCTCGGTCGACTCCCAGAGGTAGCGCGCGTAGTAGGCAGCGGCACGCGCCAGGAGGGTGTACAGCCGTTCCCGGCGCTGGCGGCGCGACGCGGCGGCAGGGTCCTCGTCCTCGGTCTCGAGTGCCACGCCGAAGCGGTCGGCGAGCGATTCCATCGCGGTCTTGAAGTCGAGCCCCTCCGTCTCCATGACGAACGTGAACGGATCGCCCGAGGCCTGGCAGCCGAAGCAGTGGTAGTGCTTCTCATCCGGGCGCACGTGGAAGGACCCGGTCCGCTCGTCGTGAAACGGGCACAGGCCGAAGTAGCTGTTCACCCCGGCGCGGCGGAGGTCGGTGCGGGCCGAGATCAGCGTGAGCATGTCGACGGCGTCGAAGACGCGGTCGCGGGAATCGGCGGTGTACCGGGTCACGGCGCGAACGCCACCGGCACGCTGAGCGTCTCGAACATGCGCACGCAATAGCGGTCGGTCATGCCGGCCAGGTAGTCGGTCACCCGGCGTGCGAGATCACCGTCGGGGGACGAGGGCGGAATCTCCTCGGGGTGGGCGCAGTAGTGGTCGAACAGGACTCGGATCACGCGCTCGATCTTCTCACCCTCACGCGTCGCCTCGGGGCCGAGGTAGACGCGCTCGAACATGTAGGCGCGGAGCTCGAGCATCGCCTCAGCCGCCTCCTCCCCCTGCTGAATGTCATCGGCCCGAGCCGAATGCTCGACGAGGTCGTGGACGAGCGCGTCGATCCTTCTCGTCCCCGTCTCCCCGAGGATCCGGATCGGGCGCGCCGGGAGGTCGTCGGGGTCGATCACGCCCGCTCTGAGCGCGTCGTCGATGTCGTGGTTGATGTAGGCGATCCGGTCCACCAGGCGGACGATCTTGCCCTCGAGGGTGGCCGGCTCCTCGGCGCGGCCGGAATGGCCGACGATGCCGTCGCGGACGGGCATGGTCAGGTTGAGGCCCTGGCCGTCGCGCTCGAGCGTGTCGACGATGCGCAGCGAGTGCTCGTGGTGGAGGAAGCGGAGCCCGAAGCGCTGGGAGAGACAGCGGTCCAGAGCGTCCTCGCCGATGTGCCCGAACGGCGGATGCCCGAGGTCGTGACCGAGGCCGATCGCCTCGACCAGGTCCTCGTTGAGCCGCAGAGCCCGCGCCACCGTGCGCGAGACCTGGCTGACCTCGAGCGTGTGGGTGAGGCGGGTGCGGTAGTGATCGCCGGTCGGGGACACAAACACCTGGGTCTTGTGCTTGAGGCGGCGGAACGCCTTGCAGTGAACGATCCGGTCGCGATCGCGCTGGAACGGCGTCCGCAGGCCGCAGTCGGGCTCGGGTGTCTCGCGCCGGGGCGGGTAGGAGCGCGTGGCCAGCGGCGAGAGCTCGGCCTCCTCGCGGCTGCGGATGCGCTCGGCGAACGCCGAGGCCACCGGTCCGGTCGGATGTTCGTGAATCGCTGTCGAGCCGTGTTCGTTCACATAACCGATTCTGACAGCGCCACCCCACGTTCAGATCGGGCTGTTGCGAAGTTGTCGCAATCTGGGCGCTGCCGCCGGTGCGCCAAATGAACATCTGTTGCCATATGTTGTCCAGATGCTCATTTGGACAACACCCCGAGGGCTGGGGCGAGAACGGGGCGAGGGCGATGCGGCTGATTGATCTCTCGGCGCCCATCGCGCCCGGTCCGGAGGGGTTGCCGGAGCTGCTGCGGACGGATATCGAGTACTCCGGACCACGCCGCCGGCGCGGCGACGATCCAGGCCATGTTTGGCGTGGGACCCGAGCTCCTGCGCGACGGCGAGGGGTGGTCGGTGGAGACGTTCAAGAACTTCGGCACGCACAACTCGACGCATGTCGATGCGCCGTATCACTACAACTCGACCATCGGTGGCGAGCCGGCGCAGACCATCGATCAGCTCCCGCTCGACTGGTTTCTCCGCCCCGGCGTCGTGCTCGACTTCCACGACAGAGCCGACGGCGAGACCATCGATGTCGCCGACATCGAACCCGCCCTGCGCGCCGCGGGCCACACCCTGGCCGAGCGGGACATCGTGTTGATCCGGACCGACCGCGACGCCTTCTACGGGCAGCTCGACTACATGGCGCGCGGCCCCGGGGTCAGCGCAGCCGCCACCCATTGGCTGTACGACCGGGGCGTTCGTGTCATGGGCATCGATGCCTGGGGCTGGGACCGCCCGCTTCACCTCCAGGCCCAGGAGGCCCTGGCCAGCGGCCAGACGGGGATCTTCTGGGCCGCCCACCAGGCCGGCCTGGCCTACTCGCAGATCGAGCGGCTGTGCAACCTCAGCCAGCTGCCCAGCACCGGCTTGACCATCGCCTGCTTCCCCCTTCGCCTCGTCGGCGCCAGCGGCGCCCCGGCACGCGTCGTGGCGATCGTCGGCGACGCCGACTGAACCGGACGTAATTGCGTAAGGTCGTACTAGTGCTGCATCAGCGGGCGCAACCGCACCTGGGCGTGATGCTCGGCCGTCTCGGTGATTGCGCGCTCGGCCTGACGCAGAGCACGATTCGACGCCTGCGGCGCCTCGGCCAGCGGCTGACCGAGCGCGGCGACGAGAAACTCGTAGCTCTCCTCATCGAGCGGGAAGGCGGCCGCCTCGCACGAGTTGCATACGACGCCGCCGGCGGAGGCCGAGAAGCCTTGGAGATGTTCGGGCTCGCCGCATGAGACGCACGAGCCGAGCTGCGGCACGAACCCGGCGGCGAGCAACAGCTTGAGCCGGAAGGCCAGGCCGTTGGCGGACGCGCGTGGGCGGGATCGGCGGCCAGCAGCGCGAGCTCGTTGCCCAGCAACGTGAACACCTCGGAGTGCGGCTCGGAGGTCTCGAACAGCCGCGCCACCGCGTCGCAGGCCCGCGCGGCGGCGTCGAGCGTCGCCCACTGGTCGCGCAGCGGGGCGTGGAAGGCGACCGTATCGACGCTGGTCACGGTGAACAGATCGCCGCGACCGGCATGCAGGACGACGAGAACGCGGAAGAACGGCTCGAGCCGTGCGCCGAAGCGGCTCCGCGAGCGCCGCGCGCCCTTGGCGATCGCGCCGATACGACCGTGCTGGGGCGTGTACAGGTGCAGGATGCGATCCGCCTCGCCGTAGCGGATCGAGCGCAGGACGATCGCCTCGGTTCTCAGCGGAGCGGGCATCTAGCCGATCCCGGCCGGCCGACCGCCGCATCCCCCATCAGCACGGGGAATTTCCAGGCTACACTTTCTGAAGTCATGCAACGGGTGACTTTGTACACGACGGACGATTGCTCCAAATGCGTGGGGGCAAAGGCGCTCCTCACTCGCCGCGGAATCGCCTACGAGGAGATCAATCTGGCAAAGGACCCGGACGGTCGCGAGGAGCTCGCGCATCGCACGGGGATGCTCACCTTCCCGCAGATCATCATCGGCGACCAGCCGATCGGTGGCTTCGACGCCCTGCTCGTCGCCGACCGCCAGGGCCGCCTCGATCAACTCCTGGCGGCGTGATGCACCACGCGGCCGTGCCATCAACCGTCTAGGCTCGCGTTCGCGGGCGTGGCTGGCAGCGCTCGCACACATACGTCCCGCGCCCGGAGACCACGATCTTCTTGATCGTGGCGCCGCAGCCGGGGCATGGCTCGCCGGCCCGGCGATGGACCATGAAGCGGTCCTGGAACGAACCCCGCGCCCCGTCGAGATGGCGGAAATCGTCGATTGACGCCCCCTTGGCGTCGATTCCCGCCGCCAGCGCATCCTCGATCGCCTCGCGCAACCGCTCGAGCTGCGCGCCCGTCAGCCGTCCCGCCGGCCGCAGCGGGTGGATCCCGGCCCGGAACAGGGCCTCATCGGCGTAGATGTTGCCCACGCCGGCGATCCGGCGCTGGTCGAGTACGAATGCCTTGGCCGGAGCGGTCCGCCCGCGCGCCTCGCGGCGCAGGTAGGCAGCTGTGAACGCCGGGGTGAGCGGCTCGACCCCCAGCCGCTCGCCCAGGTACGCATCGCGGGCCGGGGCGCCGTGCAGGAGGTGGCCGGTGCCGAAGCGGCGCGGATCGACGTAGACGAGCCGGTTCCCGCCCTCAAGCGTAAACCTGACGCGCGTATGGAGTGGCTCGGCGGGAGGGTCGAACAGCAAGGTGCCCGTCATGCGTAGGTGCAGGAGGAGATACCGGTCGCCGGAGAGAACCCAGATCAGATACTTGCCCGTGCGGTCGATCCGCTCCACCCGGGCTCCCAGGAGCTCCTCGGCGACGAGCTCCGGCGCAGCGGGCCGCGTCCAGCGCGGGTCGAGGATCTGCGCCGCGGTGATCGTGCGCCCCTCTAGGTGGGGCGCCAGCTGGCGGCGGATCGTCTCAACTTCGGGTAGCTCGGGCACTACGAGGGCGACTATACGAACGGACGGCCCGGCAGCGCCGAGGCCACGTCTCCGGTGAGCCATTTCAGGACGCTGGCCCCGGCATCGGCCATGGGCCCGTCGTGCCGTCGCCCACCGTCCGCGGCAAACCGCGCCAGCAGCGGCACGTACTCGCGGGTGTGGTCGGTATGCGCGGCCGTCACATCGCAGCCGTGATCGGCGGTGAGGATCAGGAGGTCGTCGGGCGCCAGCAGGCCGAGCCACTCGGCCACAGCGGCGTCGATCCGCTGCAGGGCACCGTGAAAGCCGGCCACGTCGTGGCGGTGGCCGTAGACCTGGTCGGTTTCGACCAGGTTGGTGAAGACGAGGCCGCTGTCCAGCGAGGCCAGCAGCTCGCGCGTCGCGGCGAGGGCGATCTCGTTCGTGGGTCCCGAGTGCTGCTCGTCGATGCCGACGCCGGCGAACAGCTGGCCCACCTTTCCCACCGTATGCACCGGGACGCCGCGGTCCTGACACTCCTGGAGGTAGCTGCGCGACGGCGGTGCTAGCGCGTAGTCGTGCCGGCCGTCGGTCCGCGCGAACGCGCCCGCCCGACCCTTGAACGGCCGCGCGATGACCCGCCCGACGGCGTGCTCGCCGATCAGCGAGGCCCGCACCTGCCGGCAGATGTCGTATAGCGACGACGGGCTGACGACGTCGACGTGCGCCGCGAGCTGCATGACCGAGTCCTGGCTCGTGTACACGATCAGCTTCCCGGACTCGACGTGCTCCTGACCGAATTCCTCGATCGCCCCGATCCCGTTGAAGGGACGGTTGCAGAGCACTCCGCGCCCGCTGGCCAACTTGACGAACTCGATCATCTCGGGCGGAAAGCCGTGTGGGTAGGTCGGCAGCGGCGCGCGGGCGACCACTCCCATGAGCTCCCAGTGGCCCGCGGTCGAGTCCTTGCCGGGCCCGAGGGCGTGGAGCCTGCCGTGCAGGGCCGGATGCTCGGCCGGGGGCACGCCGAGAAGGTCGATGATCGAGCCCAGTCCGAGTCGGCCGAGGGTCGGCAGCTGCAGGCCGTCGGCCGCGACAGCGAGGTGGCCGAGCGTATTGACGCCGGCGTCGCCGTAGCGGTCGGCGTCGGGCAGCGCCCCTGCACCACAGGCATCGAGAACGACCAAGAAGGCTCGGCTCACGCCCACTCAGGCCGAGGTCGTGGCGGTCAGCACCAGCGAGCCCTGGAGCCGGCTGAAGACAGACTGGTCTTCCGCGGCGAAGATGTCCGGCGGCGCGTACTCCTCGAGCACCACCTCGGCATGGTGACGAAACACATGGGTTGAGCGGACGCGGCGGACACGACCGTCGATGTGTTCGATCGCGTTGATCTCGACCGCGGGAGCGCCATCGATTTCGGTGATCCGCGACCCGATCAGCTTGAGGCGTCCGTCACGGGCGACGGCCTGCTTGACCAGGGCCCGTCGTGCCGCGACCAGCGCCCGCATGCCGGCCGGCGGGGCGCTCGCCGGATAGCGCCAGACGGCGACGATCGCGGTGCCCGAGCTGACTGTGCTGACGAGTGCGCCATGCCCGGGGACCACGACCCACGCGCGTGGGATCTGCAGCGTGATCCCCGCGGTCGGGAAATGCGCCACGCGGAAGGCGACGGGTGGAACGGGCTGCGAGAGACCCGGCTCCGAAGTGCGCGAATCGCCGCACCCGGCGACGAGCAGCGCGGCTCCAGCCAGCAGGGCTGGGCCACTGAGCCGAAACGGCAGCAGGCAACGCACGCGGCGATTGTCGCACCTGCCCGGGCCGGATCTCCGCCCGCCCGACGTCAGCGATCGTCGTCTATCTGGGCCCGCGGATGGGCGTCGAAGTACACGTCGCGCAGCCGCTCGGCCGACAGATGGGTGTAGATCTGGGTCGTCCCTATGTCGGCGTGTCCCAGCATCTCCTGCAAGGAGCGCAGGTCGCAGCCGCCGGCGAGGAGGTGAGTGGCGAACGTGTGGCGGAGGGTGTGCGGGCTCATGCGATCCTCGAACCCCGCTGTGCGGGCATGGCGCTGGACGATCTTGTACAGGCCCTGCCGCGAAAGTCCCCCACCGCGCAGATTGACGAACACGCGCGGCTCGTCACGCAGGCCGACCAGCCGCGGCCGTGCGGTTTCGAGGTACTCGCGCAGGGTCGCAACCGCCTTGCTCCCGATCGGGACGATCCGTTCCTTGGACCCCTTGCCATGGGCGCGAACGATCCCGGCATCGAGATCCACGTGCGAGAGCTCGAGGTTGATCGCCTCCGAGGCCCGCAGCCCGCAGGCGTACATCGTCTCGAGCAACGCCCGGTCGCGAACCGCGGCCAGGGAACTCCCCTGCGGCTGGGCCAGCAGCCGCTGCACCTCGTCGCGCGTCAAGACCTGGGGCAGGCGCCCGCGGGCCCGGGGCGGCCTCAGCTCGGTGGTGGGATCGTGGTCGAGCAACTGCTCGCGGCGCAGGTGGCGGTGAAACGAGCGCAGACAGGCGATCTTGCGCTGAAGCGTGGCCGGCGCGACGGGCGGCCGCCCCTCGCTGCCGTCGGCCAGCTCGGAGATGAACTCGGCCAGATCGCGCGGCTCGACGTCGAGCGGGTCGCGGCCGATCCGACCCAGGAACTCGCCGTACTGCTGAAGGTCGGAGCGATAGGCCTCGAGGGTGTTGCGCGAGAGCCCGCGCTCGAGCTCGAGATAGGCGAGGAAGTCGAGTGTCAGCTCGGTCAACCGCCGCGCCGGGGCTGCAGCTTGGGTAGTCGTCACGGCTACCTATTCGCGCCGTCTCCCCCCGCTCCTGCGGGCCACCTATGGCTGGGAAATCCGGCTCACCTTCAGCCACAGGAGCGCGATCAGCGACTTCGAGTCCTCGCACTCGGCCAGCGCGCGATCGAGGTCGTGCAGCGGCCACGGGACGATCTCGATCCGCTCGTCCTCCTCGGCCCGCGCCCCGGTCGTGGCCGGGCGTAGATCGGTGGCCAGGTACAGGCGCACCCGCTCGTCGGTGAAACCCGGGCTCGTGTAGAAGGCGAAGATCTCCCGCCAGCTCGCCGCCGCCTTCCCGATCTCCTCGGCCAGCTCCCGCCTGGCCGCATCGGGCGCCGACTCTCCGGCCACGTCGAGCTTGCCGGCGGGGATCTCCAGCGACGCGGTGGCCCCCACCGCCTCACGCGGCTGGCGGGTCAGCCACACGTGCTCGTCATCGACGGCGAGGATCCCCACAGCACCGGGGTGCCAGACCTTCTCGCGCATGACCTCCTGGCCATCGGCGTAGCGAAAGCGCTCGGTTCCGACGTTGACGATGTTTCCCGTCCAGTCGACCTCGCTGGCCAGGCGCTCGAACTCGCTCATGCCTCGGCGCCGGCCGCGTGGTGCAGGGCGATGGCCACTTCCAGCATGCCCTCCAGAGCATCGACGCTCACGCGCTCGTCGGGCTGGTGGTTGCGCTCGGTGCCGTTGGCCAGGTTGATGCAGGGGAAACCCGAAGCCTGGAGGGCGTTGGCGTCGGATCCACCGCCCGTGGCGATGTGCCGGGGGGTGTAGCCAGTGTCGGTCAGGGCGCGCTCGGCGAGCACGACCTCGGCCGCGCGGGGCTTGGTCCGGTAGGCCCGGAACATCACCTCGGCCGTGACATCGAGGTCGCACTCGGCGGCGTTGACGGCATCCTGGAGATGGTCGATCATCTCGGTGGCGACGGCCTCGACGCGCTGGTCGTCCAGCCCCCGAGCCTCGGCCTCGATCCGGCAGCGTTCCGGGACGACGTTGGTCGCGGTTCCGCCGATGATGGTTCCCACGTTGGCCGTCGTCTCGGCGTCGAGACGTCCGAGACGCATGGCCGCGATGGCGCGGGCCGCGGCGACGATCGCGCTGCGCCCCTCCTCGGGCCGGATGCCCGCGTGGGCTGCGCGACCGCGGATGTCGGCGACGATCCGCTGGTAGGTCGGGGCCGCGATGACGATCTCACCGATCGGCGAGGCGTGATCGAGGGCAAAGCCGAACGGGCTGCGCAGCCGGGCCGGATCGAACGCCTTGGCGCCGTGCAGGCCATTCTCCTCCGACACCGTGAACAGGAGCTCGAGGCCAGCCACCGGGCGCTCCTCCGCGGCGATCAGACCGCGGGCGAGCTCGAGCAGGACGGCGATCGCGGCCTTGTTGTCGGCGCCGAGGATCCCGTCATTGGCGTTCTCCCACCCCCCGTCGACTACGACTGGCTCGATCGGAGCAGCCAGGGGCACGGTGTCCATGTGCGCGCACAGCATGATGCTGTGGTCCGAGCTGCCGGGCACACGCGCCAGGAGGTTGCCGGCATCCGAGCCCGCATAGCCGCGGTCCTCCTCGACATCGAGCCCCATCGAGCCGAGCTCCGCGCGTACCCACTCGGCGCACTGGCGCTCCTCGCCGGACGGGCTCGCGATGCGGCACAGGCCGGCGAATGTCTCGTGCAGCCGCGCTCGCTGCGCGTCGGTGGCCCGCCTCACGACCCGCTGGTCGGCGAGGGCTGCTCCGTGCGTGGAGCCTCGGTCGCGGACTCGGACCCGGTCCCGGCGTGGACGAGGGCGGCGCCGACGAACTCGCGGAACAGCGGGGCGGGGCGCTCGGGGCGTGATTTGAACTCCGGGTGGTACTGGGAGGCGACAAAGAACGGGTGGCTGTCGGGCTCGAGTTCGATCACCTCGACCAACCGCTCGTCGGGCGAGGTGCCGGAGCACACCAGCCCAAGCGACTCCATGCGCCGGCGCAGATGGTTGTTGACCTCATAGCGGTGGCGGTGACGCTCGTAGACCACGGGCTCGGCGTAGAGGCGGCGGACGAGCGTGCTGTCGTGTAGCTTGACCGGGTCGGCGCCGAGGCGCATCGTCCCGCCCATGTCGGCGATCTCCTTCTGCTCGGGGAGGAGGTCGATGACCGGATAGGGGGTCTCGGGATCCATCTCCGTCGAGTTGGCCCCCTCCATCCCGGCCACGTGCCGGGCGAACTCGCTGACCGCGACGTGCATGCCCAGGCAGATGCCGAGGTAGGGAATCCGATGCTCGCGGGCGATCTGCGCGGCACGGATCTTGCCCTCGAAGCCGCGGCCCCCGAAGCCACCGGGGATGAGGATGCCGTCGACCTGCTCGAGCCGCCGGGTCACATCGGGCTCGGTGACCGCTTCGGAGTCGACCCAATCGATCTCCACCTTGCAGCCGTGATGGATGCCCGAGTGGCGAAGCGCCTCCACCACCGACAGGTAGGCATCCTCGAGCTGGACATACTTGCCGACCAGCGCGATGCGGACGGCGTCCGTGGCCTCACTGGCCCGGCGAGTGATGTTCTCCCAGCCACTGAGATCGGGAGCGTCTGCCTCGAGCCCGAAATGCTCACTGAGGATGAAGTCATCGACCCCCTCCCCGTGGAACGACAGTGGCAGCTGGTAGATGTCGGGCACGTCGTAGGCCGACACCACGGCCTCGACGGGCAGGCTGGCGAACAGCGCGATCTTGCGCCGGATGTCAGACGACAGCTTCGACTCCGAACGGCAGACGACCATGTCGGGGGCGATACCGATGCGGCGCAGTTCATTAACCGAGTGCTGGGTCGGCTTGGTCTTCAGCTCGCCCGCGTGGGAGATGTACGGGACCAGCGTCAGGTGGATGAACATGCACCGCCGGCGGCCGACGTCGACGGGGAACTGGCGAATCGCCTCGAGGAACGGCAGCGATTCGATGTCGCCCACGGTGCCGCCGATCTCGGTGATGACGAAGTCGACCTCACTCGACTCGGCCATCAACTTGATGCGCTGCTTGATCTCATCGGTGATGTGCGGCACCACCTGCACGGTCGCGCCGAGGTAGTCACCACGCCGCTCGCGCCGGATTACCGTGTTGTAGATCCCGCCGGCGGTGACGTTGGACGCCCGGTTGGTGTTGGCGTCGGTGAACCGCTCGTAATGGCCGAGATCGAGGTCGGTCTCGGCGCCGTCCTCGGTGACGAACACCTCGCCGTGCTGATAGGGGGACATCGTCCCCGGATCGACGTTGATGTACGGATCGAACTTCTGCAGCTGGACGCTCAGCCCGCGTGCGACGAGCAGCCGCCCGATCGAAGCGGCGGTGATGCCCTTACCCAGCGACGAGACGACCCCGCCCGTGATGAAGATGAAGCGCGTCTCCCCGGAGGAGTTTGTCGGCGCACGTCGCGGGTGTGAGGCCATCGATTAATCCTTGAGTGTAGTTGACAAATTCACCGTAGCGCCGGAGGCGGACGTACGGTGGCGGACGCAGCTGGATCCCGAGGCCCCGACGCTACGCGGCGCGCAGCAGCTGCCGCGCGTGTTGGCTGGCCGCGCGGTCACCATCGCCGGCGCCGAGCATCCGCACGATCTCCCCCACCAGATCGTCGCCGCCCAGCATGCTCACGGTCGTGCGGGCCGGGCTCGTCGAAGCGTCCTTGGCGATCGTGAAATGCCGGGCAGCCAGGGCGGCGATCTGGGCGAGGTGGGTGATGCAGAGGATCTGGCGACCCTCGGCGAGATCGCGCAGGTGCTCGCCGACGGCCCGCGCAGTGTGGCCTCCGATCCCGGCATCGATCTCGTCGAACACGAGCAGCGGCGGCGCCTCGGCCGCGCCCCGCTCGCCGTGAGCGACGCTCAGCAGCGCCAGCATCACGCGGGACAGCTCGCCGCCGGAGGCGATCTCCCGCAGCGGACCCGAGGGCATGCCGGGGTTGGGCGCGATCGTCAGCTCTACGGCGTCGGCCCCGCGCGGCCCGGGCCCGCCGTCCCGCGGGCGAACCTCGACCGCGAACTGCGCATCCGGCATGGCCAGCTCTGCCAGCCGCGCCTTGACGGCCCGGGCCAGCTTGGGCGCGGCCGCCCGTCGCGCGCTGGTCAACCGGCCCGCGAGTCCATCCAGGTCGGTCCTGGCGGAAGCCAGCTCGGCCTCGACCCGCTCGAGTGAGGCGTCGGCGTGCTCGAGCTCATCGCGCCGGGCCCGGCAGCGCTCGGCGTGGCGCAGGACCTCGGCGATCGACCCGCCATGCTTGCGCTCGAGGCGCGCGAACAGGCCAAGCCGCTCCTCCACCTCCTCGAGACGCCCCGGCGGTGCCTCCACCGCGAGCGCGTACCGGCGCAGCTCGCCGCCCAGATCCTCGGCCTCATAGTGGAGCGCGTGGAGTCGCTCGGCCAGGGGCACAAGCCCAGCGTCGACCTCGGCCGCGTGCTCGAGCGCGCTCGCCGCGTGCGCGATCGTCTGGGCCAGGCCGCCATCGCCGTCGGGTGCGATCGCCTCGGCACCGCCGGCAGCGGCGCCGCGCAGGAGCTCGGCGTGCCGGAGGCGCTCGCGTTCGGCCATCAGTTCGGCTTGCTCTGACTCGGTCGGGCCGACGGCCTGGATCTCGTCGAGCTCGAAGGCCACGAGATCGAGCTCGCGCTCGCGGGCGCCGGCCAGCTCGCGCAGCTCACCCGCCTGCTTCTCGAGCTCCCTGACCCGCTCGTAGGACGCGCGTAGCTCGGTCCGCAGGCGTGTTTGCCTGGCCCCACAGTGGGCGTCGAGGATGTCCAGCTGGGCCGCCCCGAGCATCAGCTTGCGGTGCTCGTGCTGACCGTAAAAGGACAGGAGCAGGCCGCCGAGCTCGCGCAGGTCGGCGAGCGTGGCCGAGCGCCCGCACACATACGCGCGGGTACGGCCGTCGGGCCAAACGCGCCGGGCCAGCACGATTTCCTCCGCGTCGTCGGAGATCCGCTCGGCGATCTCCAAGGACATGCCGGGCGGACGCGCGAACACGCCCTCGACATAGGCCTCGGCGGCCCCCGTGCGGACGGTCCCGCTGCCGGCGCGGCCGCCGAGCAGCAGGTCGAGCGCCTGGGCGAGCAGGGTCTTGCCGGCTCCGGTCTCCCCGGTCAGCACATTGAGTCCGGGGACGAGCCGCAGCTCGGCCTTCTCCATCAGCAGGAGGTTCTCGACGCGTAGCTCGTGGAGCACGCGTTCGGTGTACCACGCGCGCCCGACGGATCGGCGCCTACGGCGCCGCGGCCAGCCGCCCGAACTTCTGGCGAAGCCGGTCGTAGAAGGTGGCGCCGGCGATCTGGGCCAGACGCCCCTGGTCGCGGACGAACCGCACCGCCAACTGCTCGCCCGCGGCCAGAACGCACACCGGCCGTCCATCGACGGTCACGTCGACCGGCTCCTCGCGCGAGCGGTTGATCACGACGAGGACGTCCTGCGGCGCCACGACCAGCGCGCGCGCGGTCAGCGAGTGCGGGGCGATGAACGAGACGACGAAGCCCTCGACGCCCCAGGCCATGACCGGGCCGCCGTTGGCCAGGTTGTACCCGGTGCTCCCGGCGGGCGTGGCCACGACCAGGCCGTCGCAGCGCACCCGCCCGATCTCGTCGGCGGCCACGGCGTACTCGAGGTCGGCGACGCGCTTGCCTGGCTGGCGATGCATCGAGATGTCGTTGATGGCCAGCCAGCTCCCCCGCTCCCCCCTGATCGAGATGCCGGGCAGCGACAGCACGTCGAAGTCGCCGGCGAAGGCGCGCCGCACGCCCTCCTCGGCGTCCTCCCGATCGACGGTGGCGAGAAACCCGATCTCGCCGAAGTTGACGGCGAAGATCGGCACGCCGGTGCCGGCATAGGCGCGGAGCGCGGTGAGGATCGTGCCGTCGCCGCCCAGGGCGAAGCACATGTCGACGTCCTGGCGCAGGTCGGCGTCGAGCTCGAGCCCCTCTCCCGGCTCCAGACTGTGCTTGAGGGTCTCCTCGGCGTCGAGGCGGATCACCGCGCCCGCGTCGCGCGCCATCTGGAGCAGCTTGGTCACCGCGAACTCGGTTTCACCGGGTCGGCGGTGGGTGAGCAGGGTGGCGGTACGGACCGGATTCATGGCTCGACAGTTCCCGCCGCGGACTCGAGGTCGGCGACACCACCGCGCTCCGCCTCGGCGATCCAGATGAAGGTCTCGAGATTGCCCTTTGGGCCTGGCAGTCCGGAGCTCGTGTAGCCGAGCACGGCGGCGTCGAGCTCGGTGGCGGCGAGGCCGACGTCGACGAGCGCGCCCCGGCGCACGGCCGCGTCCCGGACCACGCCGCCCTTGCCGACCCGGTCGCGGCCGACCTCGAACTGCGGCTTGACCAGGGCCAGGCAGTCGTAGCTCTCGGCGGCGCAGGCGAGGACGGCCGGGAGCACCTTGACCAGGGATATGAACGACACGTCGATCACGATCAGATCGGGCGCGTAGGGAAGCTCATCGCGGCGCAGGGCGCGGGCATTCTTGCGTTCGATCACGGTCATCCGCGGATCGGAGCGCAACCGCCAGTCGAGCTCGCCATAGGCGACGTCGACGGCCACGACATGCTCGGCGCCGCGCTGGAGCAGGCAGTCGCTGAAACCACCGGTGGAGGCGCCGACATCGAGGGCCGAGCGGCCCACCACGGCCAACCCCAGGGCATCGAGCGCGTTGGCCAGCTTGATGCCGCCGCGGGAGACGTACGGTGGCGCTGCCACGACCTCGAGCTCGACGTTGTCGGGAACCAGCTGGCCGGGCTTCTCGGCGCGCCGGCGTTCGGGGAGCAGCATGACGTCGCCGGCGATGACCGACGCCGCGGCCTGGGTGCGCGAGGTGAACAATCCTCGCTGCGACAGCAGGGTGTCGAGGCGAACGCGCTTCATGTGGCGTGGAACGGTACGTGAAGCGGCCAGCGACCGAGCGGCCAACGTGACAGACATCACACTGATTCCTGGTGTGAGCGGGGATCATTGGTGAGGTGATGACTCGCCGCAGGCGCTTCATTCCCCGCTCGCTCAACCGCTCCACGACGGCTTCCTAAGACTTCCTCCAAGCGATCAACCGCAGATATATCTCTCCTCCCGGAACGGCCCGCCTCGGCGGGTCGTTCCCTTGAGAGGACGGCGTTACACGCCACCCGAGAGCGGAGTCGGCGCCGTATTGACGACCACCGCGACGAAACGTCTGGCGGCGGATCTGTCGCCGGCGGGCGTGGTCAGCCGGCAACGCCGCTGTGCTCAGCGACGGCCGCCTCGATCCGCTCGGCGATCCTCGCGCCGGTGTAGCCGACCTCCTCATGCAGAAGCTTGGGCGTACCGTGCGTCACGTAGCGATCGGGAAGACCGACGCGGAGGATCCGGGCCATCAGGCCAGCGTCGGACAGCGTCTCCCATACGGCCGACCCAAACCCCCCGGCGAGGACACCCTCCTCGACGGTGACCAGCAATTCGTGCTCGCCGGCCAGCTGGGCGGCCAGTCCGGCGTCGAGCGGTTTGGCGAAGCGGGCGTCGGCGACGGTGGCGGATATGCCCCGCTCAGCGAGGATCGAGGCCGCCTCGAGTGCCTTGCCAACTCCGGTCCCGTAGCCGAGCAGGGCCACGCGTTCGCCCTCGCGCAGGATCTCCCCGGTCCCGATGACGATGGGTGAGGGTTGCTCGGGGAGGGGTACGCCGACCCCCTCGCCGCGCGGGTAGCGTAGGGCCACCGGGCCGTCATCGTGGGCCAGTGCCGTGCGCAGCATGTGCACCAACATGGCCTCGTCGCGCGGCGCCATCAGCGTGATGTTGGGCAGGCAGCGAAGGTAGGCGATATCGAACGCACCGTGGTGGGTTGGGCCGTCATCCCCGACCAGTCCGGCCCGGTCCATCGCGAACACGACATTCAGGCTCTGCAGACATACATCGTGGACGATCTGGTCGTAGGCGCGCTGCAGGAACGTCGAGTAGATCGCCGCCACCGGCTTGCAGCCCTGAAGCGCAAGGCCGGCCGCGAACAGGACCGCCTGCTGCTCGGCGATTCCGACGTCGTAGTAGCGCTCGGGGAGCTCGCGCTGGAGGATGTTGAGTCCGGTTCCGGAGTTCATCGCCGCGGTGATCCCGATCACGCGGTTATCGCGCCGGCACTCCTGGACCAGGGCGTTGCCGAACACCTGGGTGTACTGGGGCGCCGGCGGACGGGCCGGGGTCGCCTTCTTGACCGGCGCGGCCGGGGCGCCGTTGCTGATCGAATGGGGCTTGGCCGCGTGCCACTTCTCCATGCCCTCGAGGCCGCCCTCCTCGGCTGGAGCAAAGCCCTTGCCCTTGACCGTGGCGCAGTGGACAACCACGGGGCGCTCAGCGGCGAGTGCCTCGCGCAGGGCGCGGCGCAGCGCGCGGACGTCGTGGCCGTCGATCACGCCCATGTAGGCGAAGTCCAGCTCTTCCCACCACAGACCGGGGGCCCAGAACGCTTTGATCGACTCCTTGACATGGGGCCCGAAGCGCTCAAAGGTGGCGCCGATCCCGGCCGGCAGCTTGGTCAGGCCGCCCTCGACCCCCTCGCGGGCATGCCACAGCTTGGGGTTCAGACGGATGCGGTTGAAGTAGCGCGACAGCGCGCCCACGTTGGGAGCGATCGACATGCCGTTGTCGTTGAGCAGCACGACGATCGGCGTGCCCTCGCCACCCGCCTGGTGGACGGCCTCGAACGCGACTCCACCCGTCATGGCACCGTCGCCGACGACGGCGACGACATGGCCGTCCTCGCCGTGACCGCAACGCATGGCCTCCTTGATCCCGACCGCATAGCCAATTGACGTCGACGCGTGCCCAGCGCCCATGGTGTCGTGCTCGGACTCGCCGATCGAACAGAACGGGGCCAGGCCCTCGTACTTGCGGATCGTCTGCAGCTGGTCGCGGCGACCGGTCAGGATCTTGTGCGGGTAGGCCTGGTGGCCGACGTCCCAAAGCACCTTGTCGCGGGGCGAGTCGAGCAGGGAATGCAGCGCCACGGCGATCTCGCACGTACCGAGGTTGGCGCCGAAGTGGCCGCCGATCTCGCCGACTGTGTCGATGATGTGCTCGCGGACCTCCTGAGCGACGAGTTGCAGCTCCTCGTCACTCAGACCGTGGAGGTGCTGCGGGGTTTCGATGGATGGCAGAAGGTTTGACATCAGTGGGTCCTGGTGGCGATGAAGTCCGTGATCTGCTCGAGTTGCTGCGCGCCGCCCGGCGCTGCCGCGGCGAGCGCGACACGGGCGCGTTCTTGCGATTCCCGGGCCAGGTCACGCGCGCCCTGAAGACCGAACTCGGTCACGTAGGTGCGCTTGCCCAGCCGCTCGTCGCTGCCCTGGGGCTTGCCGAGAGTCTCAACCGAGCCAGTTACGTCGAGAATGTCGTCAACGATCTGGAAGAGCACGCCGAGCTCGCACGCGAAGGCACGGTACGCGGTGATTGTGGCATGTCTGTGCATGCCCGCGACGATCAGCACGCATTCGACGCTCGCTGCGATCAGACGGCCGGTTTTGAGTTCGTGGAGGTGGCGCAGACCCGCGGGGCCGGACGGCGCGGTGCCGGCCACGTCGACGTACTGTCCCCCGACCATTCCGTGAACGCCGGTCGCGGCCGCGAGCTCGGCCGCAGCGGCGAGCACGTGGGCCGGCTCGCCGGGCTGCTCGGCCAGCAGCAGCCGGAAGGCCTCGGCGTACAACGCATCGCCGGCCAGAATCGCCACGTCCTCGCCGTATACGCGATGGCAGGTCGGTCGCCCCCGACGCAGGTCGTCGTCGTCCATCGCCGGCAGGTCGTCGTGGATCAGCGAGTAGGTGTGGATGAGCTCGATCGCCGCGGCCAGAGGCAGGATGGACGGCACGTCCTCGCCGATGGCCGCGGCGGTGGCCAGCGCGAGCACCGGACGGATCCGCTTTCCGCCCGCGAGCAGCGAATAGCGCATGGCCTCCTGGAGCCCGGCGCTGGATGTCTCATCGGAGAAGCGCAGCGCCTCCAGGTACCGGTCGACCTCGGAACGGAGATGATCCGGGTACGTGGGCGCCAGGCCGACGGTCGTCACGACCGCGGTCAAGCTGCCGGCAGCGGTAGTTGCCCGGGAAGGTCCGGCAGTGGCTCGAGCGCGGCCCGAGTCTCCTCGTCCACCTGAGCACTGGCCTCCGCCGCTAGTCGTGCGCACTCTTCGATCTGGGCCAGGGCTGCATCCGGGTCAAGCTCGCCGGCGCGAAGCCGCTGAGCAGTCTCCTGCAGCCGAGCGCTCAGCTCGATCAGGGCATCGGTCACGCGCTCAGAGTAGCGCGGGCGGCGACGCACTGGCGGGCGCACCCCACCGAAAACGTTATGCCTGCGTTACGCCGCGCTCCGATAAGCCCGATTACCAGGGCCTCGACGGCCCACAGGAGTCGACCCTCGCTAGAACCGAAGCAGCGCGGCCATCCCCTCGAGCGGGCCGAGATCGGGGTAGCGCTGCACGATCACGATGTCGGCGTCCTGGTCGAGCGCCGACTCGAGCGCGGCCTCGCGCAGGGGATCGACCCGCTGCACGGGTGTTCCATCGACCGGGCACTCGCCCGAGGTCTCCGCGGTCAGCAGGCCACACGATGGGCAGCGGCCGCCGGCGCGGTCGAGGCCCTGCTGGAAGAGCAGCGTCTCCACCCGCCGCTCGTTGAGCGCCTCGATCGTGGCCACGGGCCCGCCGGCGGCGCGGGTGCCACTGCCAAGTCTGGCCTCGAGGCGATTTAGCGCGTCGCGTTCGCGTTCGGCGTCGGCCTGCTCGACCAACCCGGCCACGGCCTCGCGGACCTGCGCGTCGGTCGCGGTGGCGACATCCACGGCCACCCGCCCGCCGGTCAACACGGCGCGCACGTCGGCGTGCAGCTCGCCCTCGAGGCTGGCCACGACCTCGGGAGGCCCGCCGACGGCCAGATGCTCGACCCGCTTTTCCTGCCACAGGTGCTCGAGCTGTTCGGCGACGAGACGCACGTGGTGCTCGGCATCGCCCCGGGCGCCTCGTTCGTGTTCGGTGAGCCGATCGGGGACGCCGGTGAAGATGCGCGCCTGCGCGGCGCTGATCAGGAGTACGCACCAGTGGCGCTGTTCGGCGCCAGCGACAAGCGGTTCGACGTAGGCGGTCGGACCGATCACGACCTGGCGAGGCGCCGGCCGCAGCAGCTGCACGACCTCGAACAGATCGTCACGCCCCGAGCAGAACACGGCCAGGGCACGGGCCCCGTGGAACGGCGGCTCGTCGGAGTTCAGATAACCGCGCAGACGCTCCACGTCGTCGCGCAGCCCGATCTTGTCGGCGTGGTCGAGCCCTTCCTCGGCCTCCACCGCGCGACTGGCTTCGTCGAGTACGGAGGTCACTTCGGAGGCTCGCGCCGGCGCCGTGGCGAAGCGCTCCGGATCGAGATCGAGAAACACGCTGATCACCGGGTGGGCGGGATGGAGCCTGACCAGCTGGCGGGCGACGTCGATTGCGCTCATGGATTTAGACCTCCTCGCCATCGAGGGCCGCGTTGACGAGCGCGTCCGCGCGCGCGTTCTCGGCCCGCGGCACGCTGCGGATCGACCACCGATCGAACCCTCGCAACGCCCCGATGGCCTCGTCGTACAGCGGCTTCATGGCTGGGTGTTTGACCTTGTATACGCCCGTCAGCTGGCGCGCGACGAGCTCGGAATCGTTGACCACCTCGACCTCTCGCGCTCCCAGCTCGGCAGCGCGGCCGATGCCTCGCAGCAGGGCCTTGTACTCGGCGACGTTGTTGGTGGCCACACCGATCCGCTCGGCCATCTCGTCGACCACCGACCCGCGCGGGTCGGAGATCACCACGCCGATCGCAGCTGGACCGGGGTTTCCCCGCGCTCCGCCGTCAACGTGGACGACGAGTGTCGCGCCCCCGCCCTTGGCGTGCGCGGCCTGACTCAATCGCTCGCCAGCTCGGGGAGCTCCCCCGGCACACGGGCACGGCGGCGATCGCGCACACCCCGATTGCCTCCGCTCTCCGAGGCCCAGTCGCGGCGAGAGGACTTGCGCCGGTCGACGATCACCGTGACGTTGGGATCGTCGGCGTAGTAGCTGCTGAGCTTGTCGAACAGCTCTTCGGCCAGCGGTTCAGGAACCACGCAGTAGATCATCGGCCGAGATGCTAATCGACGGGTGGCCTACAGGCGCCTCGTACGTACGTCCAGGCGGGTCAGCTGGGCAGCACGAGGCGGCCGTACTCATCCGCCGCGGCGTTGGCCGTCCGCTCGGTCGGCTCGAGCTCGTCGAGCTCGTAGCCCTGGCCGGCCAGGCGCACCGCCGGATCCTCCTCGGAGAGGTCGACCTCGTAGCGGTACCAGCACAGCTCCCAGGACACGACCAGGTTGACCATGCTCGCCGCCTGAGCCGAGGGGCGCACGGAGACCCACGGGAGCCCCAGCGAACGCGCCACGCCGGCCACGGTGCGGATGTGCTCCGAACCGTTGAACACATCGGCGGCCGCCGCCGTCCTCTGCTCGGGGCTGGTCGGAACCGCACGTACGTGGCGGGGTTCGCGCGTGCGCTCCTGCTCGCGGTCGCGCTGCCGCTGTCGCTGTCGGGCGGCCGGCACCGGTCGTGGGGCCCGGCGCTGACGGCGCGTTGGCGTGGGTTCGGACGGGTCGGCTTCGGGCGGCGGTGCGTCCTCGAAATCGTCCTCGTCGGGCGGGTACTCGGACTCGAGGGCGGCGGCGGCCTCGCGCCGGGCGCGTAGGCGGCCCAGCAGCGAACGGCGACGCTCCGAGCGCGCGTTGCCGTCGTTGTAATCAGGCAGCGTCCCCTCGCGTACCCAACCCTCGTGGAGGGCACGCGTCTTGCACAGCTCGCACACCGACCGCCGCTCGCCACCGTGGAGGTAGATCTCCCAGCGCTCACCGCGCAGCAGCGTCCGTCCGCACACGTCACACGCGGTGTGAGGGTCCGACGTGCTGATATCCCTGGTCTTCACGGGGTCGAGCGTACCAACGGAGGGCGTATGCGGCCGCAAGACTCGGGCCGAGACCACATCGAGCTCTTGGCCGCGCCCGCTCCCGTCCCTATGCCTTGACGGCCTCCTTCTCGGCCCGCGCCTCCTCGACGACCTTCGAGGCCAGGTGTCCCGGGACCTCCTCGTAGCGGAGGAACTCCATCGTGAACTCGCCCTGGCCGCCGGTGATCGACCGCAGATCGGGGGCGTAGGACAGCATCTCGGCCATTGGCACCTCGGCCTTGACGTCGGTCATGCCGCCCCCCGCGGGCTCCATGCCCAGCGGACGACCGCGCCGCGAGTTGAGGTCGCCGATCACGTCGCCGACCGCGGCCTCGGGAACGCTGACCGTGACCAGCATGATCGGCTCCAGCAGCACCGGGCCGGCCTGCTCGAGGGCCTGCTTCATGGCCTGCGAGCCGGCCACCTTGAAGGCCATCTCCGAGGAGTCGACGGTGTGGTAGGAGCCGTCGTAGAGCCGCACCTTGACGTCCTTGACCGGATAGCCGGCAACGACGCCCTCCTGCATGGCCTCGATCACCCCCTTTTCGACCGCCGGAATGAACCCCGACGGGATCACGCCTCCCTTGATGGCGTTGTCGAAGACGAAGCCGCCACCGGGCTCGAGCGGCTCGATCTCGATGTGGGCATCGCCGAACTGCCCGCGACCACCGGTCTGCTTCTTGTGTCGTCCATGGGCCTTGGCCGGCTTGCGGATCGTCTCCTGGTATGGCACGCGCGGCGGCTTGAGGTTGACCTCGGCGCCGAAGCGCGACTTCAGCCGCTCGACGATCACCTCGACGTGAACCTGCGAGAGCCCGGCCACGATCTGCTCGCCCGTCTGGGGGTCGCGGTGCAGATCGATCGTCGGGTCCTCCTCCTGGAGGCGGCGCAGGGCCGTGAACACCTTGTCCTCGTCGCCCTTGCTCTTGGGCTCGACGGCGAAGGCCATGACCGGCGCCGGCAGCTTGACGCTCGGCATCTCGATCGGCTCGTCGCGGGCGGCCAGCCAGTCGCCGGCCTTGGTTTCCTTGAGCTTGGCCACGGCGCCGATGTCGCCCGGCCCGAACTCCGTCGTGTGGCCGGTGCTGCCGCCCTCGAAGGTGACGAGCTGCCCGATCCGCTCCTTGCTGTGGGTGCGCGTGTTGAGCACCTGAGAATCCTGCTTGAGCACGCCCTGGTAGACGCGGAACATGTTGATGCGCCCGGCGAACGGGTCGGCGCGGGTCTTGAAGACGTAGGCGAAGAGCTCCTTGTCCTCGACTGGCTCGAGCGTCACCTCACCGACCTCGAGACCGCCGTGCTTGACCGGCGAGGGAAGGTCCTCGACGATGGCGTCGAGCAGCCGGTTGGTGCCGAGGTTGCGCGTGGCGATGCCGCATGTGACCGGGAACAGGGCGCCGTGGTTGGTGCCCTCCTTGAGCGCGGTCACGATCTCCTCGTGCGAGATCTCCTCGCCCTCGAGATAGCGCTCCATCAGCGCGTCGGAGGACTCCGATACCTCGTCCATCAGCTTCTCGCGGTACTCCTGCGCCTGGTCGGCGAGCTCGTCGGGGATCGAGCTCTCCTCGCAGTTCTCGCGCCCGGAGCCCGAGTAGCGGTATGCCTTCATGTCGATGAGATCGATCACGCCCGAGACCTCGTGCTCGGACCCGATGGGGATCTCGGTGGCCACGACGTGCGGACCGAACGAAGACTTGAGCGAGTCGAGCGTGCGGAAGAAGTCGGCGCGCTCGCGGTCGAGCATGTTGACGAACACCAGCCGCGCGAGGTCGAGCTCGGCCGCGCGCTGCCACAGCCGGGTGGCGTGGACCTCGACGCCCATCACGGCGTTGATCACGAAGATGGCTGATTCGCACACGCGCAGTGCGCCGAGGGCGTCGGCGACGAAGCTCGAGTCGCCCGGCGTGTCGATCAGGTTGACCTTGCGGTCCTGCCACTCGAACGACGACAGCGCAGCCGAGATCGACATCTGGCGCGACTTCTCGTCGGGATCGGTATCCGAGACGGTGCTGCCGTCGACGACCGACCCGAGCCGGTTGACCGCACCGGCACCAAACAGGAGGGCTTCGTGCAATGAGGTCTTACCACTTCCGCGATGGCCGACGAGCGCCACGTTACGGACGCGATCCGCGGGCTTGTGCATGCCCATCTCCTCTCTCTTGAACGCCGAAATAGCGACCTTATCGAAGGTCGCTTAACCGCATCCGGCTCTGGGCCGGCGTTCGCTCCGCTCCTGGTTACTGGGAGACCGCTCCGCTCCGCCGGCAGTTACCACGCGCCGGCATCCAGCCGGCGTCAATCGAGTTCGCTGGCGAGCTTTGACCGCAGCCGCAGGACGGCCTTCGTGTGCAACTGCGACACGCGTGACTCGGTCACTCCGAGGACCTCGCCGATCTCGCGCAGGGTCAGGTTCTCGTAGTAGTAGAGCGCGACGACGAGCTTCTCGCGTTCGGGCAGGGCGGCGATCGCGTCGGCGATGCGGTCGCGCAGCTCGGACTGATCGACGAGCATCTGCGGGTCGGGCGCGCCGCGGTCGGGCAACGTGTCGAGTAGTGAGATCTGATCGCCGGTCGAGTCCGAGACGTTCCACAGCTCGTCGAGAGCGACGATCGTCGAGTTGGAGATCTGCAACAGCGCGTCCTGGAAATCCTCGACCGTGATGTCGAGCTCGGCCGACATCTCCTCGTCGGTGGGCGCGCGCTGGAGGCGGGCCTCGAGCTTCATGTTCACGCGCTCGAACTCGCGCGCCCGCGCGCGCACCGAGCGCGGGACCCAGTCGAGGGTGCGCAGCTCGTCGATGATCGCTCCCCGGATCCGGGTGATCGCGTAGGTCTCGAACTTGATCTCGCGGGACAGGTCAAAACGTTCAATTGCGGAGATCAGACCACCGAGTCCGTAGGAGATGAGATCGGCCTCCTCGACGTGGGCGGGTAGACCCGAACCCATGCGCCCGGCAACGTACTTGACCAGCGGCGAGTACGCGACGACGAGACGTTCGCGCGCGCGTTCATCACCGGAGGTCTTGTACCGCCTCCACAGATCCTGAAGCTCGATCGCTTTGACGTTGGTTTCCACTTCTTCAGACCCCCGGGGTCGTTACGCTCGCGGATGTGCGCGGGCGTACGCTGATCGGAGCCGCGCCGACTCTACCCGAGTGTAGACCTGCGTCGTCGAGATGGACGCGTGGCCAAGCAGCTCCTGGATGGCGCGCAGATCGGCGCCACCCTCGAGCAGATGGGTGGCGAAGGAGTGGCGCAGTGCGTGCGGATGGGCGTCGACAAGGGCCGGCGATTGCGCGGCTGCCCGCCGCGCCCACGTGCGCAGCCGGCGGCGGACGTCCGAGGTCCCGAGCCGCCGGCCCGACTTGGACAGGAACAGCGCCCGCTCGAGATCCCCCGTCGTCAGGGCCGGGCGAGCGCGCTCGAGGTAGCGCTCCAGGGCGCGCAGCGCGTACTCGCCGGCGGGGACGATGCGCGTCTTCCCGCCCTTGCCTTCGACCCGCACCGTCTCGGTGTCGAAGTCGACCGACTCGAGCTCGAGTGAGACGAGCTCCTCGGCGCGCAGACCCGAGGCATAGGCGAGCTCGAACAGGGCGCGATCGCGCACCTCGAGTGGCGTCGTGGCCGGGATGCGCTCGAGCAGGCTGGCCACCTCGGAGGGCTTGAGCACCCGCGGGAGGCGCTGGGAGCGCTTGGGCGCGCTGAGCAGGTCGGCCGGGTTGTCGCCCCGCGTGCCCTGCTCCCTGAGGACGCGGAACAGCGCGCGCAGGGCGGCGAGCTTGCGCGCCACCGTGCTCGGCGCGTGCCCGCGCTCGGACAGGCTCGCGGCGTAGCGGCGCAGCGCTCGGACCTCCACCGACGCCGGTTGCAGACCCGCTGTGCTGGCCCAGGCGGCGAACTGGCCGGCGTCGATCCCGTAGGCCCTCCGGGTCTTCGCGGCCACGGCGCGACGGCGCAGGTCAGCGTCGAACGCCTCCAGCGCTCCGCACCAGGCATCGGTCAGCTCCACGCTCTCGGTCGCGCTCGACATCGCGAATCCGCTATTCGGCGCCGGCGTGCCCCACCCTTCCCGCGATGTAAACCGGCGTATTACTACTCGACGTTGACGAGCGTCCCGATCGGCGTGTAGGGATAGACGTGGCCCGCGTCGGACGTATCCATCTCGACGCACCCGAGGCTCTGTGGGAACCCGTACTGCGCACGGCTGAACGCGTGCAGGGCGTCACCGCCGTTGAAGTAGCTCACCCACTGGATGCCGGGGTCGCTGTATGTGCTGCCGTCGGGGTTGGTCCCGCTCATCGTGGTCACGGGGAGGTGCTCGAACACGGGGAACGTGCCCGAGGCGGTCGGAGCCCCCGGGATGCCGGTGTTGACGGGGGCCGTCATGACCGTCTTGCCGCTGTGCCACAGGGTCAGCGTCTCGGGGCTGGCTTCCTTGTTGACGTTCACGTAGGTGTAGCCGAACTTCGAGGCCTTGCCGTCAGCCGCGGCAGCGAAGAGCGCCTTCCACACCGTTGGGCTGACGGCCTCGCCGGTCGTGGTCATAGTCAGGCCGTGATCGCTCTCGAAGGCCATCAGCGCGCCCTGGGTCATCGGGCCGGTGGCGCCGGGCTTCCACTCGCTGCGTAGCCCGGACGGGATGTTGGACCAGCGCCAGTTGAAGCTTCCCTTGGGCGGCTTGGCCGCGGCGTTGAGTTGTGCCTCGGCGCTGGAGCCGACGGCGTGCTTGGTATGGAAGTTGAGGGGCAGGTAGGCGAGCTGGGCGAGCAGCTGCTGCAGCCGGAGCGGCGAGCCGTCGGGGACGGTATAGCTGGCACTGACCGAGGACGTGCCGGACTGACCGCCGATCAGCCGCACGCTACTCGGCATGCCGATCGAGACGTGGGCGCCGAGGCCGTACCCGTAGCCGGTGGGCTGGAACTGGATCGTGTGGCTGTTGATGGTGTGCCAGGTGCCCGGGGTGGTCGGCTCCACCGGCGGCCGGTGGTTACCCAGGGCCTGGTCGACGGTCCTCGAGAAGGTCAGGGTGATCTTCGAGGTGGGCAGGATCTTGGTGCCCGGAGCGGGGCTCGACACCGCGGTCGCGGTGGATGAGCCGGCGGGGAACCAGCTGATCACTGCCGCCTTCGAGGTCTCCCAGGCCCGCGGCGCCGCCGCCACGAGCGCGGTTCCCGCCGGAGCCGTGCGCTTGAGCTTGATCACCGATAGCGGGCTGTGAAGAACGCGCCGCACGAGATTTCCAGGCTCTCCGTAGGAGAAGGTCTGGACCGGCTCCTTGAACTTCAGCGTCACCGGCTGGCCGGCGTTCAGCGTCAGGTAGTGCTGCTTGAGGCTGGCGACCGGCGTGATCATCGTCATATGCAGCTTCTGGGTCTTGCCGTTCAGCCAGGCAGACCAGCCCGGACGCTTGACGACAACGTCGATCGTCACCTTCTGGTTGGCGCGCAGCAGCTTAGTGGGCCAAATCTGGTCCCCCTTGAGGTAGATCGGCACGCGACGCGCGTGCGGGCCGGTCGTGACGATGACACTCTCGATCTTGCCGCCCTGGAACGGCATGTCGATCCGGGCGAGCGCAGCGGAGTCCGTGCTCAGGCTCGCGTTGCCCGTCGTGAGGAGAAAGATCGCGGCGCCGCCGATGACCAACACGAGCAGCAGCAGTCCGCCAATCACGACCCGTCCGCGTCGCGGAGCACCGGCCGAAGCCGGGGGCGGCGGTGGGGTGCGACGGACCGGCCGCTGAGCGGTGGCCGGGGGACGAAGATAAGTAGTGCGCGCCACTAAGAGTCTCCTAAGTCGGAAATGCTACCGGCATTGACGGCAATATCAGTTGTGCGTTTCGTGAAGCGAAAGGTTTGCATCGGGATCTTCAACCTGAACCTCCCGGCTCCTGCCCCGCTGCATCCCCGCCTTTAAGCCTAGCCAGATTTTGCTCTAAGGCCAAGATGACTTGCTCGCGAGCCCCCCGCGCGGCCTCGTAGGCGTGCAGTCGCTCCAGCGATTCGACGTCGAGCGAGGCGATGATCTCGATCAGCTCGCCCTCGCCCAGATCGTCGTACTCGTCCGGTTTCGGGGCTGCATCGGGGGGCGCGGCCGCGGCCCGACGCGCCGTTCGGGCCGACTGGACGCTCGCACTCCAGCGCAGGAACTCCTCGACTGCAGGCTCATAGCGATAGGCGTCCTCGCCTCGGCCGAGCATCAGGCGCAGGCGCTGGTGGGCACGCAGCTTGATCACCGACTCGCGGCTGGTGTAGCGATAGTGGTAGCCCGCGAGCTTCAGGCGCCGGTTATCGACCCCTCGCCCGAAGCGAAGCTGGTCGACGATCTCGAGCGGGACGCGGAGTCCGAGCCGGCGCAACTGGGCCGCGGCAAGGCCGAGCCCCCATGGAGGTAGCACCGGCAGCGACGGCTTGCCGAGCAGCGAGGCGACCTCCGACAGGGCCAGCACGCCGTCCGCGGCCACGTTGTAGGGCCCCGGCAGCTCGTGCCTCACCGCGTGGACGAAGGCGCCGACCGCATCCTCGCCGTGGACGAACTGCATGCGGGGATCGAAGCCGAGCATCGTCGGGACGGCGGGCAGGCTCAGCGCCGCCACGAGCGAGGTGCCGGGCTCGCCCAGCGCGACGTCGGCCACGCGCAACACGGTCACGGTCACCTCCGACCTGATGGCCGCGAACTCGGCCACGGCCCGCTCCGCGGCGGCGACTTCCCGTTCGCCGGCGGTACGGCTTGCCGCGGCGGCCGACATCTCCTCGGTGAAGAACGCCGGGTCCTCGGCCGTCGAGCCGTAGTAGCGCGTCGAGGACTTGAACACGAGCTTGCGCACCGGGTCGGCGCGGCATGCCTCGAGCAGCTCCGCCGTGCCCTCGACATTGGTCTCCCGCGCGTGCCGAGCCAGGGTGAGCACCGGGTCGACGACCAACCGCGTGTCGATCACGGTATCGATCTCCGCCGCCTCGATGATCCGGCGAAGCTGGGCGGCGACCATGGGCACCCGGACGAACTCGACGCGCGTCAGCTCATGCGTCGGATCCTCGTCGTCGATCCCGACGATCGCCTCGACCCGGGCATCGGGCTCGAGCGCCTGGGCGAGTCGACCGCCCCACCACGAGGAGATGCCGGTGATCAGGACCCGGGTGCCGCCCATCGCCGTCAGTCGCTCACCCCAGCCACACGCTGCGCCGCGCGGTCACCATCTCCAGCAGGTTCTCCTGGATCAGAGCGCGGATCGACTCGGCGAGCCCCTCGATGTCGTCCCCGGGCACCACCGGACCCAGGAAGCGAAGCTTGAACTTGGCCGGGAGCGGCGGCGTGACGTCGAGCGGTAGCCGCCGGAGCGCCGAGCTCCACGGCGCTGCCTCCTCGCCGCCGAGAAGGGCGACCGGAACGATCGGCACGCCGGCCCGGGCCGCGACGGCGAGGCAGTCGGCAACGAACTCGCCAAGTTGGTAGCGCCGGCGGAATGGCCTGCCCGTCCCAGGGCTCTCCGGGAACGCCAGGACGAGCTCGCCCTCGTCGAACAGGAGCCGGCGCACGTTGGCCGGATGGTCGGCGACCACGCCGATCTTGGTGGCCAGCATTCCCAGGCCCGGCACTCGTCTGACCCTGGCGGCATCGGCCAGGTGGACGCCGCGGGCCCGCGGGTGCGTGTCCCTGACCGCCTTGGCGATCATCCCGCCGTCGGCGAGAACGTTCCCGGCCCGGTTGGCCACGAGCAGTGCCCCGCCGTCGGCGGGCACGTTCTCGGCTCCCTGCACCTCGACGCGAAACCAGTAGTGGTAGAGAAAGCCATAGAGCGTGCGGTCGAGGAGGCGATCGGCGCGCTCGGACCGTCCCCAGTCGTCGATACGGCGCTCCGACTCGAGCCCCGGAAGCTGGTCGCGAAGATCGGCGTCTGGGGCGAGCGGCAGGTGGCCGTAGAGCTCGCTGACGGCAAGCTCGAGCGTCTGGCCATCGTCGTCGGGGTGATCCATGCCGGCCGATTGTCCCAGGGCCCCGTGCCCCAGGCGCCCCGGGAGCCCTCAAGAGCTGGTCGAAGGTCAGCCCGCGGTGTCGATGTGCTCGGATGCCGACCGGTTGGCCGCCGCACGCATCCGCGCCTGTTCCCATTGCGACAGACGCCAGAGGTCTCGCTTGACCTGCGCGGGGTCGAGCTGCCGTCCGGGAAGGTGCATGTTGGCGGTCGAAATCAGGCGTCGCTCGTCGCCGGTCAGCGCCATCCACTTGGCCAGCACGTCGTCGGAGTCGGGCAGCCGGGTGCTGCCGTAAGGGCGCGTGTCGTCGGGGAACGCCACGCAGTACTCGCTCAGCAGTCGCCGCGTCTGGGGGACGTAGGCGATGATCGGGCGGTGGGGATAGATCAGGTAGGCGTATGGCGCGCCGCTGTCGCTGGCCAGGTCATCCGGGGCGTTGGCCTGCGCTCCCCACACGCGAAGGAAGCCGAGCTCGCGGTACATCGACCATTCCTCTTCGTTCACGCACGACTGCAGAAGTGTCCGCGCGCGCTGCTCGGCCCGCCGCTCGCGACCGGGGTCATACGGCGTCACCGGAGTTCGCTGGCGCCGAGCGCGATGACGCTCCCAGCGCTCCTCGATCATCGGCACGAGGAGCTCGGAGACCAGGGCCAGGGCGACGAGCGCAGTCGCTGCGAGAGCCAGCAGCACCGCGTCGCCAGGCGACCTACCGGCCGCCTGCTGCCCGCGGAAAGAAGATCACGCGGTCAGCGTCTCGTGGGACGTCCTCAAAGTTCCTGACCATGCGGGATTCGCGCTTGCCGGCTTCCCCCACCGTCGGCACGGCCGCCCACATCCCGGCATCGAGCTGGCACCGAAACTCCTCCACCAGGCGTTCCTCATCCTCGGCCAGCTCGACATCGCCTTCCGCAATCAAGACCTCTCCATGCCCTGGCTTCATCCGCAGAAAGCGCACGCCAGCATTATGTCAAAAGCCATATGAGCGGCCGACGGGCCGCTTCTACCGCCTCGTCTCAGGCGCCCAGGCCGAGGACGTTGACCGGGCCGGGTCCCCGACCCACCCCGGCCAGGCCGACGCGCGACCGCTTGCGAGGCCATCTCCTTGGCGCGGCGGGCGGCTTGGAGCGGTTCATCGCCCCGGGCGAGACGGGCCGCGAGCACAGATGAGTGCGTGCAGCCGGAACCGTGGGCGGCGCCGTCCGGGTGGCGCCGGCCGGGAATCTCGACGATCTCGTCTCCGTCGAAGAACACGTCGATGGCCTCCTCGCGGTGACCGCCGGTGACCACGACGACCCGCGGACCGAGATCACGGACAGCTCGAGCGAGAGCCTCGACGTCGGCGCTCGCGCCCTCCCCCACGAGCGTCCGCGCCTCGGAGACGTTGGGCGTGACCACGGTCGCCCGCGGCAGCAGCTGCTCGACGAGCGCCGCGCGGGCGGCGGGCTCGAGCAGCTGGGCTCCGGACTCCGAGACCATCACGGGATCGAGCACGACCGGTGTCCCCGGTTCGAGCTCCTCGAGAGCGATGGCCACGGCCTCGATCGTGGCCGCCGTGCCCAGCATCCCGATCTTGACCGCATCGACGCCGATATCCGTATGGACCGCCCGGACCTGTTCGATGATCACCTCAGCCGGGATATGGTGGATCGCGCTGACCCCGGTGGTGTTCTGGGCCGTGATGGCCGTGATCGCGGTCATCCCGTGAACGCCACAGGCGGCGAACGCCTTCAGGTCGGCCTGGATCCCAGCTCCACCGCCCGAGTCCGAGCCGGCGATCGACAGCGCGCACGGAATTCGCGTCTTGCTCACCGGGGCGAGCTTACTCAGCGACGTTTAGGGCATGACCGCGTACCTCCCCCCTGGTTCGCGCCGCACGTAGCCGCCGAGCTCGAGGCTGGCCAGCATGGCCAGGCCGTCCTGCACCCTAAGCCCGGCCCGGGCCAGCGCCGTCGGGGTGTCATCGCAACTGGCGATGGCCTGGAGAAGCCTGCGTTCGGCGCCGGCGAGCGCAGGTCGGGGATCGACGACGGTGCGCACTCCGGCTCCGAACACTGCGTCGAGAGCGTCCTGCGCGTCGCGGATGAGGACCGCTCCCGTCACCAGCAGCCGATGGGGTCCCGCGGCGAGCGGGGCCGTCACGCGCCCGGGAACCGCCCCCACGGGTCGCTCGAGCCGCCGCGCGATCGCCGCGGTGAGGAGCGCGCCCGACCGCTCACCCGCCTCGACCACGATCGTCAGCGCCGCCAGCGCGGCGATCAGGCGGTTGCGCGCGGGGAACATCCATCGCCACACGTCGGTGCCGGGGGGCAGTTCGGACACGGCCACGCCGCCGGCGCAGATGCGCCGGTGCAGACTCCGCTTGCTCGCCGGGTACGGGCGCTCCGCGGGGCCTGGCAACACAGCGATCGTCGCGCCCCGGCCATCCGGGCTCCCGGTTCCGCGACCGCCCTCGAGCGCCCCGGCGTGGGCGGCCGAATCGACCCCGAGCGCCATGCCGCTGACCACGCCCACCGATGCGGCGCCGAGTCCCCGGCCGAGTGCGAAGGCGACCTCGAGGCCGTAGCGTGATGCGCGCCGCGCGCCAACGATCGCGACGGGATCGCCGGCGGCCAGCTCGAGCAGGCGATCGAGGCCGCCGAGGACATGAAGTACGGCCGGAGGGTTGTCCAGGGCACGCAACCGCGGCGGGTAGTCAGGCCGGCAGCGACAGATCGTCTCGACGCCGGCGGCCTCACAGCGCTCGCGCGCCGCGCGGTCATCGAAGCCCATCAGCTCGCGGGTGATCGCGGCCCGATGCTGACCGGCGACGGCCTCGATCAGCGTGTCGTCGTCGAGGCCGAGCAAGGCATCGATGCTCCCGCGCACGACCTCGAGATGACTGGCCAGACGCGCGAGCAGCCAGGTTCGCCGCAGGCAGCTTGGACAGGCGCGGACGCTCATGCCGCCAGCGCAGGTTCGGCGGGACCTCGCTGGCGCAGGCTGAGTGCGGTCAGCACGTCGCTCAGGCCAACGCGGTCGTGGCCGTTCAGGTCGGCGATCGTCCGCGCCACCCGAAGCACGCGGTGGCGGCCGCGCGCGCTGAGCGCTCCGACCGCGTAGGCCCGCCCGAGCGCCTGCTCGGCATCGTCCTGGAGGCGCACGTGGCGCCGCACGAGCCGACCGTCCATCTCGCCGTTGCACCGCGCGGCGCCGCCGAGCCGCCGGCTCTGGCGCTCGCGAGCCTCGGCCACCAGGGCTCGTGCCCTGGCCGAGTCGATGCCGGGGTCGGCACGCAACTCACGCTCGGCCGGCCGCTCGACGCTGACCAGCAGGTCCATGCGGTCGAGCAACGGCCCGCTCAGCCGGCGACGGTGCCGGCGCAGGTCGGCCTCGCCGCACGAGCACCTGTCCCCCACCCCCGCGAAGCCGCATGGGCACGGATTCGTCGCCGCCACGAGCATGAATCGCGTCGGGAAGACCAGCGCCCGCTGGCCGCGGACGATCGTCACCTCGCCGTCCTCGAGCGGCTGGCGCAGCGCCTCGAGACTCCCGCGCTGGAACTCGGACAGCTCGTCGAGGAACAGGACCCCGTGGTTGGCCAGCGTCGCCTCCCCGGGCCGGGGCGGCGCACCGCCACCGACCAGCCCGGCGGGCGAGACCGTGTGATGGGGAGCGCGGAACGGCCGGCGCGAGATGAGGCCGTCGGCGTGGAGGCCCGCCACGCTGTGGATGCGCGTGACCTCGATCGCCTCCGCCCTCGACATGGCGGGCAGGATCGAGGTGATCCGCCGAGCCAGCATCGTCTTGCCGGTGCCCGGCGGACCCTCGAAGAGCAGGTTGTGACCGCCCGCGGCGGCGATCTGGAGGGCGAGCAGCGGCGCCGCGTGCCCCTTGATGTCGGCGAGGTCGGGTTCGGGGGGCCGCGCATCGCTTGACGCGGGCGACGAGCGGCGACGGGAGCGGCGGGGCCTCGCCGCCGCGCAGCACGTCGGCGGCCGCGGCCAGCGTCGAGACGGCGGCGATCTGCACCGAGTCGACGAGCGCCGCCTCTCGCCCCCGCGCCCGGGGCACGATCAGGTAGCGCAGGCCGGCCCGGCTGGCGCCCTCGGCGACGGCGAGGGCTCCGGGCGAGTCGCGCAGCTCGCCACCGAGCGACAGCTCGCCGAACACGGCCCAGGAGTGGAGCGCGCCGGCGGGGATCTGGCCGCTGGCGGCGAGCACGGCCAGCGCCAGAGCGGCGTCGAACCCGGGGCCGACCTTGCGCAGGAAGGCCGGTGCGAGGTTGGCCGTGATCCGCGATTGTGGGAATTCAAAGCCCGAGTTCTGGATGGCCGAGCGCACCCGGTCGCGCGATTCGCGTACGGCGGCGTCGCCGAGGCCGACGATCGTGAACGTCGGCAAGCCGGCGCGAATGTCGACCTCGACCCAGACCTGGCGTGGATCGACGCCGTCGATGGCGAAGGTGACGACGCGCGCGAGCATGCCTGAGAACGCTAGGGACGATCGCGTGTCACGTGGGTGGCGTCGTGTGTCAATTCATCGCAAGTCGGGACGGCTTATCTGCTGCAAATCGCCACAGTCCGCAACCCACGGGTTACACGTTTCAGCGTAGGGTCCGGCGAGATGTCGAACGACGTCCGCCACCGTCTCGGTCGCCTCGGCGAGCAGCTGGCCGCCGACCATCTCGCTCGGTCGGGCTTCGAGATCCTCCAGCGCAACTACCGCACCAAATGGGGTGAGCTCGACATCGTCGCCTTCGACGGACGGATCCTGGCCTTCTGTGAGGTCAAGACGCGGCGCCTACGACCGGGGACGGGCAACCCATTCGACGCCGTGAACCGGGCCAAGCGCTCCCAGGTCCGCAAGATGGCCGGGCAGTGGCTGATCGAACAGCCCGAGCGGCCCTACGCGGATGTGCTGCGCTTCGATGCCATCGGGGTCACGTTCAACCTCGCCGGCGAGCTGGTCGCGCTCGAACACCTCGAGGGCGCCTTCTAAGCCTGTAACGCCTCCAGGGCCAGTTGCTGGTAGGCGGCCGACTGGAACGACAGCCGGTGCAGCGGCGAGACGCCGAGGCGCTCGATCGCCTCGCGGTGCTCGGGCGTGGCGTAGCCCACGTGCTGGGCGAACTCCCAGCCGGGATGGGTGGTGTCGGCGCGGCGCATGTAGCGATCGCGAGTCTCCTTGGCGATCACCGAGGCCGCGGCGATGGCGGCGCTCTTGGCATCGCCGCCGATCACGGCACGCTGCTCATACTCCAACCGCGCCACGGGGAAGCCGTCGCTGAGGCACACGCAGCCCGGGCAGGCCACGCGCGTCAACGCGTCGCGGAGCGCGGCGAGGTTCGTCACGTGCAGGCCACGGGCATCGATCCCGGGCGCGCACCTGGTGATGACGGCGACCTTGGCGGCCATCCGCAGGATGACCGGGTAGAGCTCGGCCCGCGCCTCGTGCGTCTGCTGCTTTGAATCGTTGAGCGCGCCGAGGATGCGCACCTCGCCGGGCCCGATCCGATCGAGGTCGAACAGCACGGCGGCAGCGACGAGCGGCCCGGCCAGGCAGCCCCGGCCGGCCTCGTCGGCGCCGGCCACGTAGCGGAACCCCAGCCCGCGGTCGAAGGCGAAGAGCTTGCGCGCCGCGCGCTTGGGGCGCTTAGAGGAAGCCGATCCGGTCCGGCGGCCAGTACGTGAAGAACGCAATCCCGATGACCCATTTGTCCGGGATCGGTCCCCAGAAACGGCTGTCTTCGGAGTCGCCACGGTTGTCGCCCATCATGAAGTAATCGCCGGGCGGAATCACGATCGGTTGTCGGAAAGTGCAGTCAGGATTTGCTCCACACTGCTCGATATAGCCATCCTTCTCGCGCACGCCGTTGCGAATGACGTGCCCGTTGATGATCGAGATCCTGTCCCCCGGGCCCCCGACCACACGCTTGATGAAGGTCTGGCTCGACTCCCCCGGCGTGGGCATGTCGCAGGCCTGGGGATGCCCGGCACCCTGGTGGGGGTTGCCGCATACCGGCTGCGCGGGATCGGCTCCCTTGGGCGGGTGGAAGACGACGATGTCGCCGACGCTCGGGTGGTTGATGAGCCGGTTGGTCAGCACGCGCTGGCCGATGGCCAAGGTCGGCTCCATCGAGCCGCTGGGGATGCGGTAGGGCTTGACCACGAAGGCCTGGATGAGCAGCGCCAACCCCACCGCGATCGCCACCGTGAGCACGAGCTCGATCAGCGACTTCATCGGCGACTTCGATGAGCTACCGGACCTGGCCATGCGTGTCTGCCTTAGAGAATGCCGATTCGATCCGGGGGCCAGTAGGTGAAGAACGCCTTGCCGATGATCCACGCCTTGGGCACCGGGCCCCAGAAGCGGCTGTCCTCGGAGTCCGGGCGGTTGTCCCCCATCATGTAGTAATCGCCCCGAGGAATGGTGATCGTGCCAGGAAAATTGCACGAGTCGCTGCCGTCGCACGGGGTGATGTAGGAGTCCGACTCTCGCTTTCCGTTGCGGATCACGTGCCCGTTGACGATCGAGATCCGATCGCCGGGCAGCCCGACCACCCGCTTGATGAAGGTCTCCGATGATTCCTGCTTGTACTGCGCACCGCAGGGCTGGCGGGCGTCCTGGCCCGTTTGCGTCTGGCCCTGCTTGGGGTTGGCGCAGCCGACGGCGTAGTTCTTGGGCGGGTGGAAAACGATGACGTCGCCGACGGACGGCGAGCTGAAGTGCGTGCCGATCCGGTCGACGAGAACCCGCTGGTTGATGTGCAGGGTCGGGAGCATCGACCCGCTCGGGATGCGATAGGGCTTGACCACGAAGGCCTGGATGGCGAGCGCAAGTCCGATGGCGATCGCGACGATCACCACGAGCTCGACAATCGAGCTCACGGCCGACTTCTTCTTCTTGGTCACACCTATTCGTCGCCCGCAGGGGCCTGAGTCGCGGCCGCAGACTGCTCGTCGGCCGCTGGCTCATCGGCGGCGCCGTCCGGCGGCGCCTGCCCTTGCTCGGTGGTCTCCGAGGTCGCAGCCGCCTCGGGCTGCGCCTCCGCGACTACCTCGGGCTCGGCCTCGGGAGCCGCCTCAGGAGTGTCTTCTCCCGACGCTCCTCCGTCGGCCTCAGGAGGTGCCTCCGCGGCCTCCCCGGCCGCCGACTCCTCCGTCTGCTCCACGGCCTCCCCGGCCGCCGACTCCTCCGTCTGCTCCACGGCCTCCCCGGCCGCCGCCTCCTCCAGAGCCTCGTCGGGCTCCGGCGCGTAAAGCAACTCGCGCTCGATCAACTCCTCCGGGCGGCTCGAGCGTCGCTCGCGCACGCGCGCCCGCTTGCCGACGCGGCCGCGCAGGTAATAGAGCTTGGCCCGGCGGACGTCTCCGCGCGAGGCAACCTCGATCCGCTCGATCTTGGGCGAGTGAAGCGGGAATGTCCGCTCCACGCCCACGCCAAAGGACTGCTTGCGCACCGTGAATGTCTCGCGAGCGCCGTGTCCCTGGCGCTTGATGACCACGCCCTCGAACACCTGTGTGCGGCGGCGCGTGCCCTCGATGACCTGAAAATGAACGCGCAGCCGGTCACCGGCGTCGAACGTCGGTACGCGTCGGAGCTGTGCACGCTCCAGGCTGTCGATTACGGTGCTCATGGCAAGTGATAGCGGCGGGCTCGGCGAACGGCCGAAGCAGGGGCTATCAGAGCGCATTACGCAGCCCGCCCGCGCGAGCGGCCTATGGTAGCGGAGACGCGTTGGCGCGATGCCCTCAGCGCTGTCGGCGGGCGCGGCTCTGGGCCAGACGCCACTCGCGAATGCGCGCGTGGTGCCCGGATAGGAGCACCTCCGGGACCCTCCATCCTCGGTATTCGGCCGGACGGGTGAAGTGGGGATATTCGGGCGCGCCCTCGAGCGCCGCGCTGAACGATTCTTCGACTGCCGAGTCCTCGTGGCCGAGCGCCCCGGGCACCTTGCGGATCACCGCGTCGCAGAGCACCATCGCGGGTAGCTCGCCGCCGGCGAGGACATAGCGCCCGATCGAGATCTCCTCCGAGGCGAAGTGTTCGAGGATTCGTTCGTCGAAGCCCTCGTAGCGCCCCGAGAGCACGGTCAGCGCCGGCTCGCCGGCGAGCTCACAAGCCAGCGCCTCGTCGAGCAACCGCCCGCCGGGCGTCAGGGCGACCACGCGACGTTCGTCCCGGAGCGCGACCGGGTCGCCCCCGTAGCGCGCGCGCAGCGCGGCCTCGACGACGTCGACGCGCAGGACCATGCCGGCACCGCCGCCAAACGGGGTGTCGTCCACCTGGCCGGCGCTGAGCGGCGTGTGGTCGCGGTAGTTCACGTACTCGAGCTGGAGCCCACCGGCCAGGGCGTTGGCGACGTGTCGCTGGGACTGAAACCACCCAAATGCCTCGGGGAACAACGTGAAAATGTCGATCTCCATCAGGTCTCCCCCAGGAACTCGAGGTCGACGTCGATCTCTCGCTTCCGGACATCGACGTTGCGGACGGCGTCGCTGATCAGCGGCACGAGTAAGTCCCCGCGGTCCTCGCGGCTCACCTCGAGCACCTCGCATGAGGGGAGCGCCAGCAGGCGGCGCACGGTCCCAACCGCCACCGCGCCGTCGCGCACCGCGCACCCCTCGAGATCCTCGGCCCACCATTCGTCGTCCTCGAGCTCAGGCGCCTGCGCCCGGGCGACGAGCAGCGCCTCGCCGCGCAGCGCTGCTGCGGCGTCGCGATCATCCCAGCCCTCGAGGCGGAGCAGTGGCCGCTGATCGGTGCCGGCGCGCCGGGTGATCCGTGCCGTCCTTCCTCGCACGACGACCAGCCCACCGGGTACCAGCAGCTGCGGCCGAGGGTCCCTGACGTGAAAGCTGCCATCGAGCCCGTGCGGGCTCCCGACCCGGCCGGCGCGCAGCCATCCGCCGGAATCGCTCATCGTCCCTGGAACTAGGTGTCGACGATGTCCACGAACACGCGCCGCCGGTCGCGCGCCGCCGCGCATTTGACCACCGTGCGCAGCGCCGCTGCGGTACGGCCGCCACGCCCGATCACGCTTCCGTAATCGTCGTCGGCCACGGACAGTTCGAGCACGACCGACCCGTCGTCCTCGTCCACCTGGGTGACGCGGACCTCGTCGGGACTCTCCACCAACCCGCGGGCCAGGTACTCGAGCAGATCCTTCACGTCGGCGATGGTGGCTATCGGATGCCTTGGGTGTGCAGAAGCTTGCGCACCGTGTCGGTCGGCTGGGCTCCGCGAGCGAGCCAGTCGCGAATGCGCTCCTCGTTGAGCACGATCGTCGAGGGGTCGGTCTGGGCGTTGTAGTGCCCAACTGTCTCGATGACGCGTCCGTCGCGCTTGGAGCGCTGATCGGCGACGACCACCCGCCAGATGGGGTTCTTGCGTCCGCCGATGCGTGTGAGTCGAAGTCTTACGGCCATGTGCGCCGACGAGGTTAGCGTGCCCGGGCTTTAAGAGCCTGGTCGTCGCGTCTCAGCGCGCCTGGCGCATCATGGCGCCGAGGTCGGGCATCCGTCCCTGGGCGACCTGGCGCATGACCTTGCGCATCTGCTCAAACTGCTTGATCAGCTGCTTGACGGCCTGGACGTTGGTGCCCGAACCGCGGGCGATCCGCAGCCGGCGCGATCCCTTGATCAGCTCGGGATGGCGGCGCTCGTGGGGCGTCATCGAGAGGATGATGGCCTGGATCCGGTCGAACTCGCGCTCGTCCACCTTGACGCCGCGGAGCTCCTTACCCAGGCCAGGAATCATGCCCAGCAACGACTGGAGCGGACCCATCCGGCGGACCTGGCGCATCTGCTCGAGGAAATCGTCGAGGCCGAACTCCTGCTTGCGCAGCTTGCGCTCGAGATCGGCGGCCTCGCGCTCGTCATAGGCCGTCTCGGCCTTCTCGATCAGCGTCATCACGTCGCCCATGCCGAGGATGCGCTGGGCCATGCGGTCGGGGTGAAAGCGCTCGAACTGATCGAGCTTCTCTCCCGTCGAGGCGAACATGATCGGCTTTCCGGTCACTGCCTTGACCGACAGCGCGGCGCCGCCCCGCGCGTCGCCGTCGAGCTTGGTCATCACCACGCCGTCGAACTGCACGACCTCGGCGAACTGCTCGGCGACGTTGACCGCATCCTGGCCGGTCATGGCGTCGACGACGAGCAGGATGTCGTGCGGCTTGACCGCCTTCTTGATGTTGGCCAGCTCGTTCATCAGCGCCTCGTCGACGTGGAGACGGCCGCTGGTGTCGATGATGAGCACGTCCTTGCCCTCCGACATCGCCCGGTCGCGGGCCCAGGCCGCGATCTTGACCGGGTCGCGATCGGTGCCCTGCTCGTAGACGTCTGCGCCGGCCTGCGCACCCACCTTGATCAGCTGATCGACGGCCGCCGGCCGGTAGACGTCGCAGGCGGCCACTGCGACCGAGGAGCCGTGTTCCTCGCGCAGGTAGCGGGCCAGCTTGGCGGTGGCCGTCGTCTTCCCCGATCCCTGGAGGCCGGCCATCAGCACGACGGTGGGCGGACGAGGCGAGAACGACAGGTCTCGCGCGGCGCCACCCATCAGCTCGGTCAGCTCGTCGCTGACGATCTTCACCACCTGCTGCCCCGGATTGAGCTGGCCGATCACGTCGGCGCCGAGGGCGCGCTCCTTGACGGCGTTGGTGAAGGTCTTGACGACCTTGAAGTTGACGTCCGCCTCCAGCAGGGCGAGGCGGATCTCGCGCATCGCGGCGTTGACGTCGTCTTCGGTCAGGGTCCCGCGCCCGCGGACATCCGCGAGTGTGGCCTGGAGCTTCTCGGCGAGCGAATCGAACATACGGCCTCTCCGGCCTGAGGCTAGCGCGCGGGCAGTTCCCCGCCCCGCGAGTTCTCGCCGATCGAGCTATCGGCGAACGCCTTGGCGATACCGCCGAACGCATCGGCGAACTCGGACGGGATCACGAACACCTTGTTGGCGTCGCCCTGGGCGAGTTGCGGGAGCATCTGGAGGTACTGATAGCTGAGCAGCTGACGGTCGGGCTTGCCGTCATGGATGGCCTGGAACACCGTGGCGATGGCCTTGGACTCGCCTTCGGCCCGCAGGATCGCCGCTTGCTTGGCGCCCTCAGCCGTCAGCACCGCCGCCTGCTTCTGGCCCTCGGCGGTGAGAATCTGTGACTGTTTGATTCCCTCGGCGTTGAGGATCGCCGCGCGGCGATCGCGCTCGGCCCGCATCTGCTTCTCCATCGCCTCCTGGATGGAGCCGGGGGGATCGATCGACTTGATCTCGACCCGGTTGACCCGGATCCCCCACTTGCCCGTCGCCTCGTCGAGAACGCCGCGGAGCTGGGCATTCACGTGGTCGCGGCTGGTCAGCGCGACCTCGAGCGTCATGCCCCCGACGACGTTGCGCAGCGTGGTGACGGTGATCTGCTCGATGCCCTGGAGCGGGTTGGCGATCTCGTAGGTGGCTGACTTGGCGTCGGTGACCGTGAAGTACAGGACGGTGTCGATCTGCACCACCACGTTGTCCTCGGTGATCACCGGCTGCGGCGGGAACGACACGACCTGCTCGCGGAGGTCGATGAGCGGTTTGAGACGGTCCATGAACGGGACCAGGATCGCCAGACCCGGCGTCAGGGTGCGGCTGTAGCGACCGAGGCGCTCGACGATGCCGGCCTTGGCCTGCGGGATGATCCGAACCGTTCGCGCGAACGCGATCAGCAGGAAGACAAGAATGACGACGGCGACGATTGCTCCAGCCATGGCCTAGCCCCTCCTCTATTCAGTTACGAGCGCCGTGGCGCCCTTGATTTGGACGACATGCACGCGGCTTCCGGCCTCGATCACCTCATCCTCGTCCAACGATCGCGCTGTCCATACCTCGCCGTCGATTTTCACGCATCCGACCCCCTCGTTGTTGGCGATGCGCTCGAGCACGATCGCCTGCTGGCCGACGAGCGCGGCGGTGCCCGTGCGGATGTGGGGCGGCACCTTCATGTGGGACTTGGCGATCGGGCGCACCACGAGCAGCATCAGCACCGAGACAACGACGAACACGACCCATGCGGCGAGCTCGCTGGCGCCTGCCACGTCGACGACCGCCGCCCCGAGCGCTCCGACCGAGAACGGGGCGAGAAAGAACGAAGTGGTGAGCATCTCGCCCACCCCGAAAGCGCACGCCGCGATTACCCAAAAAACCCATCCGGACATCGTCGGCCGAGCTTACCGCCTCACAGCCCGTATCAAAACGTTTACAGGGGTTTTGAAAGGGCTCTCACACGGCCACCAGGGCCTGCGCGAACTCGCTCGGTTCGAACGGTCTCAGGTCCTCGAGCTTTTCCCCGACTCCGATCAGCTTGACCGGGAGGCCGAGCTCGTGAGCGATGGCCAGCGCGATCCCGCCCTTCGCGGTCCCATCGAGCTTGGTCAGGACCAACCCGGTCACCTCGACGGCCTCGGAGAACATCTGGGCCTGGCGTAGGCCGTTCTGGCCCGTCGTCGCGTCGACGGTCAGCAGGGTCTCGTGGGGCGCGTCGGGGATCTGCTTGGAGATCACGCGGCGCACCTTGACCAGCTCGGCCATCAGATCGTCCTGGGTGTGCAGCCGCCCGGCGGTGTCGATGATCGCCACGTCGGCGCCGTCGCGCCGGGCGGCGGCGATGGTGTCGTAGGCCACCGACCCGGGGTCGGCCCCGGGCGAACCCTTGACGAAGCCCACGCCCGCCCGCTCGGCCCACAGCTCAAGCTGCTCGACGCCGGCGGCGCGGAACGTGTCGGCGGCGCCGACCACGACCGACCGGCCGAGCTCCTTGCGCAGGTGCCAGGCGAGCTTGCCCACGGTCGTCGTCTTGCCGGTGCCGTTGACCCCGGCCACGAGGATCACCGACGGCTGCGCGGTCAGATCGATGTGGTCGTCGCCGGTCCGGGCGATGTCGGCCAGCAGCTCCGTGAGCCGTTTGGTGAGCGCCTCTCCCCCGGAGATCTCGCCGCTGGTCGCCTCGCGCTCGAGCTGCTCGACGACCCTGGCCGTCGTCCCGGCGCCCACGTCGGCGTAGATCAGCGCCTCCTCGAGCCGCTCCCACGTCTCGTCGCTGAGATCCTCGAACAGCGTGGCCTGGATCTCGCTGGTCAGCGCCTGGCGGGTCTTGCGGAGGTTCTCCCGCAGTCGCCGGAAGCGCCCCATGCGCCGCTCCTCGGTCGCCGCCGGAGCCTCCGGCTGACTCGCCGGAGCGCCGTCTACGATGAACAGGTCTTGCCATTCGCGGGCCATCGGCCGCGCGACGTTAGCAATCACGCCAGGGCGCGGAAGCTAGGCCGCCGCTTCCTCCGTCGGCAGCCGCCGCGAGATCACCTTGGAAATCCCGTCGCCTCCCATCGAGACGCCGTAGAGCGAGTCCGCGGCTTCCATCGTCCGCTTCTGATGGGTGACGACGATGAACTGGGCCCGCTGGGCGTACTGGCGCAGCAAATCGAGGAAGCGATCGATGTTGACGTCGTCGAGCGCGGCCTCGACCTCGTCGAGGATGTAGAACGGGCACGGGCGGGCGAGGAAGACGGCGAACAGGAAGGCCAGTGCGGTCATGGACTTCTCGCCGCCCGAGAGCAGCGTGAGCCGCTTCATGTCCTTGCCCGCCGGCGTGATCTCGATCTCCACGCCGAGTAGGTCCTCCTCGGGTGACTCGGGCGCCTCCTGTTCGTCCCCTCCGCTCGCCTCGGGATCGGCGTCGCCGTCCCCATCGCTCGGGGGGCCCTGTCCGCCGAGCACGCGGGGAGCGCCCTCGCGTTCGGTGACGAGGCGCAGTCGGCCGTTACCGCCAGGGAACAGCTGTTGAGCCAGCTCCTCGAAGTTGGCGGCGGCGGCCTGAAAGGTCTCCTCGAACGTGTCGCGGATCTGCCGATCGGTATCGGCGATCAGCTTCTCGAGCTCGCGCAACGCGGTCTCGAGGTCGGAGCGCTGGCGTTCGAGCTCCTCGACGTGCTCGACCGCCTCGGCGTATTCCTGCTGCGCCAGCGGGTTGACCGGGCCGAGCTGCTCGCGCCGCCGCGTCAGCCGCTCGAGCCGGGCGTGGAGCGCCTCGCGCTCGTCCTCGGCGAGCGTCTCGGTGGCGGGCTCGGCCGCGAGCTCGAGGCGGGCGGCCAGCTGGCGCAGCTCGAGCTCGGCGTCGCCCAGCTGATCGCGGACCCGCTGCAGGCGCACCTCCGTCTCGGTGAGCGCCTCGTTCTCGTGGTGAAGCTCGGTGTGGAGTGTGGCCTCCTCCTGCGCGCAGGCCCGTAGCTCGGCGGCGACATGCTCGCCCGCCTCGCGGTCGGCGGCCAGCGCCGATTCAAACCCGGCGCGCCGCTCGACGATGGCCACGCGCACCGCCTCGAGGGCGTCGAACACGGACTGGACGGCGGGGAGCAGGACCTCGTCGCGCGCTACGGCGCCGCGCAGCCGCTCGATCCGCTCCCGGCGCTCACGGCGCTCACGTTCGAAGTGATCGAGTGCCGCTCGTTCGGCGGCCAGTTCGGCCACGACCTGGGCGCGTCGGTCGGCGTTCGGGCCCTCGTCGGGCGCGGCGCGGCGGCGTTCGATCTGGGCCTCGAGGCGCCGCTGTTGCTCGGCCGCCTCGTCCCGTCCCCGCACCGCGTCTCGGTGGGCGGCGACAGAACGCTCGCGGTCGGCATCGAGCTCGGCCGAGGCTGCCACGGCGCGCTCGAGCTCGTCCCGGGCGGCGACCTCGGCTCCCGCCGCGGCCTCGCTGGCGCGCACGAGCTGTTCGCGGTGGTTGCGCTCGGCGAGCACGCGTTCCTCGCCCGCGGCGGGCGCCTGCCAGGTCTCCCGCGACCGCGACGACCACACGCGCCCCGACTGGGTGACGGCGACGCCCGCGAAGGAGTCGGGCAGCTCGTCGAGAGTCTCGACCACCCATGTGTCGGCCAGCAGGAAGCGTGCCAGTGCCACGGCCTCGGCTCGCCCTCTGACGTGCTCCGAAAGCGGTTTGGCGCCCGGGGTCGGCGGCTGTCCAGGCTCGGCGCCGTTGGCAGCTCCGCTGCCCAGCACGAAGGCTCGACCACCATCGGAGCCGGCCCGATCGAGGAGTGCCGCGGCGGCGGCACGGTCGGGCACGACGGCGGCACGGAGTCGACCGTCGAGCGCCGCGGCAAGGGCCAGCTCGTAGCCGGCGTCGACCTCGAGTTCGTCGGACAGGGTCGCGGCCGCGCCCGGGAGCGCGGTCTGGGTGCGCAGGAACTGGTTGACCGCGGCCAGCTCGCCGCCGACGCGGGCGGCCTCGCGCCGGGCCGCCTCGACCCGGCGCTCGTTCTCGCGCACGTCCTGGCGCCCCGCCTCGACCCGAGCCTCTGCTCGCTCGCGCTCCTGCCGTGCCTCGTCGGCCCGCAGGCCGCGTTGCCCCAGCTCGGTTCCGGCCTGCTGCAGGTGCTGTTCGAGCTCGGCCAGCTGACGTGCAAGCTCGGCTTCGCGATCGCGTTCGAGGGCCTGCAGCGTCTTGTCCAGGGCGGCGATACGACCCGGCGCTTCAGGATCGGGAAGGCGGGTTCCGTCCTCGGCGCTCAGCGCTTCGAGGATCGAGCCCGCGCGCGCGATGCGGCCCTCGATGGTCTGCGCAGCGGCACGGACCGACTCGCTTCGGTAGCCCACCCGCTCGGCGGCGGATCCGGCGGCAAAGTAGCGGCGCGAGAGCTCCTCGCGCTGGGCGCTGCGGCGAGCCAGTGTCTCCTCGGCGTTCTCACGCCGCTTGGCCACCGACTGCAGGCGCTGCTCGACCTGGGCCTGACGGGCGCGCGCGCTCGACGCCGAGGCCTCCGCCTCGGTCAGGGCTAGCCGGCGGCCGCGTACGTCGTCTCGGGTCAGTTCCCAGCGCGCCTCGAGCGACTGGCGCTCGAGGCGTGCGTGCAGCTCGGCCGCCTCGGCCTGGCGCTTGAGCGGCCGCAGCCGAGAGCGCGCCTCGCGCTCGACATCGAGCGCGCGGTCGAGGTTGTCCTGGGTGCGGGCGAGTTTGAGCTGAGCCCGGCGCCGGCGCTTGCGGTGCTTGCCCAAGCCGGCCGCCTCCTCGATGAGCAGGCGCCGATCGCGCGGCTTGGAGGTGACGATCGCCTCGACCCGTCCCTGGGAGATGACCGAGTGCATCTCCTTGCCCAGACCGGTGTCGGACAGCAGCTCGATCACGTCGATGAGCCGGCACCGGGCGCCGGCCAGGCGGTACTCGCCCTCGCCCGTGCGGTCGAGCCGGCGGACGATCGAAACCTCGGGCACGCCGAGCCCCAACGAGCCGTCGCTGTCGTCGAGCACGAGCTCGACCTCGGCCGCCCGTCCCGCCTGGCGTCCGGGCGAGCCGCCGAAGATCACGTCCTGCATGGACTGCCCCCGCACCGCCACGGGCGATTGCTCGCCGAGCGCCCACAGCACGGCATCGGTCACGTTGGACTTGCCCGATCCATTCGGCCCAACGATCACGCTGACTCCGGGCCCAAACTCGAGCCGGGTGCGATCGGGGAACGACTTGAACCCCTTGAGGGTGATCGACTTCAGATACATGACGGGTTGCGCGCTACTCCTCGAGCGCCTCGAGGGCTGCGTGCGCCGCCTCCTGCTCGGCGTCCTTCTTGCTGCGCCCGGTGCCGCGGCCGACCTCGACCCCTTCGATCGTGGCGCTGATCGAGAACGTGCGGTTGTGCGGAGGTCCCTGCTCGTCGACCACGGCGTAGCTGACCACCGACCCGCGCCGGGCCAGGCGTTCCTGGAGTGCTGACTTGAAGTCGACCGGATGCTCGAGCGCGTCGTCGATCTCGGGCTCGAATGCCGCCACCACGGCTTCGGCCGTGGCCTCGTAGCCAAAGGCCAGATAGCAGGCACCGATAACCGCTTCGATCACCGACGCCAACACCCGCTCGGTCGACACGAGCGCGTCGACGCTCGGTCCCGCCCCGTCGGGTGCCGCATCCTTCAGTCGCGCTGGGAGCATGAGCCGCTCGGCCACGGCCCGGCATGATCGGCCGGACACGGCCTGGGCGCGGATCTTGGTCAGACGGCCGGCGCCGAAGCGCTCGGCCTCGAGGCGCGGATACAGGTGCGCCGTCACCGCGAGCGCGAGCACGCTGTCGCCGAGAAAGGCGAGCCGCTCGTAGGAGTCCGCCCGGCGCGTCGTCCAGGACGAATGCATGAGGACCGAGGTGCCGAGGTCCTCGGGAAGCTCCTCCATCAGGCCGGACAGCTTCGCCACCGAGGTGCCAGGAAGCGCCGGGGAGGCCTTGCGCTTGTCGGTCACTCAGTCTCAGGGCCTTGGCTCGCTGCCGCCGACGGCGCTCCACCGGTGGCGTTACTCGCGAGAACGAACTCGACGGCCTGACCCACGGTCAGGATCTTGGCCGCCTCTTCGTCTGAGATCTTCACTTCGTAGCTGTCTTCGAGCTCCTGGACGAGCGTGTAGAGGTCCAGCGAATCGGCTTCGAGATCCTCCTTGAAGCGGGTCGATTCCTGGATCCTGGCTGGGTCCAGCTCAAGCTCGTCGGCAAGATGGGCGCGGATCAGCGCAAAGACCTGCTCGCGATTCATCGGCCCGACACCGTAGCCGTCGGTTCGGACGGGGCCTCGCCGTCGCTTGCGCGCAGCGCCCCGGCCTCGAGCAGGGCGGCGCGAGTGCGCCCGATCACGTCTTCCTGAACACCCCGGGCCGCGACCTCGATCGCGCGCGCGAAGCCTCGGCGCGTGAAGCGGCCGTGCGCGATCACGCCGAGCTGCCGCAGCCCGAGCATGTAGGCGCCGCCGGGGCCTTCGGGATCGATCTCATCGCGCAGGCGCTGGACCGCGGGGCGCAGCAGCCATCCTCCGAGCTTGGCTCTCGGCGAGCTCATCGCGACGTCGCGGATGGCCCGCATCGTGCGGCCGGAGACGCCCTCGATCAGCTTGAGCGTGATGTTGCCGGTGAAGCCGTCCATGACGACCACGTCGGCCACGCCCTCGGTCACCTGCGTGCCCTCGATGTTGCCGACGAAGTTCAGGCCGGCGCCGCTGCTCCCGGCCAGTTCCTCGTGGACCGAGACGAGCTCGGGTGTGCCCTTGCCCGGCTCCTCGCCGTTGGAGAGCAGGGCCACGCGGGGCGTCGTGCGCCCCATCACGGCCTGGGCGAAGGCCGAACCCATGTGAGCGAACTGGATCAGGTGCTCGGGCCGGCACATCACGTTGGCCCCCACATCGAGGAGCAGGATCGGCTCCGCGCCCGGGACCGGGACGGGCAACGCCAGCGCAGGGCGGTAGATGCCGCGGTCCCGGCGGAGGTTGAACAGGCCGGCAGCGAGCGCCGAGCCGGTCGAGCCGCCGGACACGAGCGCCTGGGCCTTGCCTTCGGCCACCGCGCGCGCCGCCTGCACGATCGAGGCTTCCGGGGTTGAGCGCACGGCGAAGGCGGGATCGGTGGCCTTGGCGATCGATACCGGCGCGTCCACGACCTCGACGCCGCTGGCGCAGGAGCCGATTTCAGATGCCGGTCCGAACAGCAGGACGCCGATGCCACCGGCGGCCGCGTGCTCGGCGCCCGCGGCCACCTCTCGGGGCCCGAGATCCGCCCCGCCCGCATCCACGGCGACCGTGATCATGGCGCCGGGATCAGATCGAGGACTCGTCAGCGTCTGGCGAGATCACTTCGCGGCCCTTGTAGTGGCCGCAGACGGGGCACACCCGATGGGGCAGGCGTGGGCTGTGGCATTGGGGGCACGCGTTGTAGGTCGGCGCGCTGATCTTGTGCTGCGCGCGACGCTGGGTGGTGCGCGCATGGGACTGTTTCTGCTTGGGGACAGCCATCGGTCGTAGGTTAGTCGAAGCGCAGCTCTGAGAGCTTTGCCCAGCGGGGATCGGGCTCGGGCTCGTGAGTGTGGTCGGGGCCGGCCTCGTTCAGGTTGGCCCCGCACACCGCGCACAAACCCGCGCAATCGGGCTGGCAGAGCACCGTGGTGGGCAGCGCGAGGGCCAGCGCGTCGCGGGCCCAGGCGTGGAGGTCGAGGACGCCGCGATCAACGTAGGGCGAGGACAGCTCGTCGCTCTCGCCCGGCTGTGAGACCTCGCGAGCGTCGACGCTGAATTCGGGGTTGGCCGGCCCGAGACAGCGCATGCACGGGCCGGCCAGGGTCGCCTCGAACCGGAGGCGAAGCGCGTACCCCTCACCGGTCGTCCGCGAGACGTCCACTCGGGCGTCGACGAGCTCCGGCTGCACCGAGTACCGCTCGCCGGCGAGCATGAAGGGGTCGATCGCGACGCTGAGCGCCAGGCGACGACCCTCGCCCGTGCTGAGACGCAATCCCCCGAGGTCAAACGTGTCCGTTCGGAGGGACATGGGTCCAGCTTAGCGTCGGGTTAAGGGTATCTTGGCCCGCGTCAGCCATGATTTGGGTATGTCCTCGTGGTTTCGCACCTACGGCTTCAGCGATGTCGACGACGGGCTCCTGATCGGCGCCTATCCGCTCGATGAGGACGACGTCGGAATGCTCGAATGGGCGGGCGTCAATCGAATCCTGAATCTGGTTCAGGACGACGAGTACCAGCCTGGCGAGCGAAACATCGTCCTGGCCGCGCTGGCCTCGGCCGGCATCGAGGAACGGCGAGTCGGCCTGACCGACTACGGCGGCCTGCCGCCGACGGAGCTCGAGACGGCGGTGCGAGCAGTGGCGAGCTGGCTCGCCGAGGGGAGGATCAGCTACGTCCACTGCCGGGCCGGCTGGCAGCGCTCGGCGGCGGTGGCCGCTGGAGTCATCGCCTTCCGGGACGGCGTTGAGATCGACGATGCCCTGGATCGGATCCAGCGGCGCAAGCCCACGGCCGATCCCCTGCCCCACCAGCGCGAGGATCTGCGCCGGTGGTGGTCGGAACGGAGCCCGCCGGAGTGACGACTCGGGCGGCCGAGTGACTATTCGGCCGCGCGCAGGCGCCGAGCGGTGATCTCGTCGTCCGCCTTGTCCCCCTCGTCGGCGAACAACCGCGCCTGGACGCTGCGGGGGTTGGTCGTCACGGGCTCGAGTTGGGGGATCTCGCTCTCCTCCGCCACCGCGCCGTGCTCGGCAAACCGGCGCGCGCCGGGCAGCACGCGCGCCTCGTAGGAGCCGATCGCCTCGTTGTAGGCGGTGACCGTGCTCGTCAGGCGCTTGCCGAGCACCGAGAGCAGCGAGGACAGCTTGACCAGGCGTGAGTGAAGGTCGCGACCCAGCTCCGAGATCGCCTGGGCGGACTCGGCCACCCGCTCCTGCTGCCAGCCGTAGGCCACGGCTCTGAGCATGGCCAGCAGCGTCGTCGGCGTGGCGATCAGCACCCGCCGCGCCATGGCGTCCTCGATCAGACTCGGATCGGCCTCGAGCGCAGCGCCGTACAGATGCTCGCCGGGAAGGAACATGACGACGAAGTCGGGAGTCGACTCGAGCCCGCCCCAGTACGCCTTGTCGGCCAGCGCCTTGACGTGCTTGCGCAACAGACGCGCGTGGGCGCGCAGGTGCTCCTGTCGCTGCGCCTCATCGGGCGCCTCGTAGGCGTCGAGGACGCCCTGGAGGGGCGCTTTGGCGTCGACCACGACGTGCTTGCCGCCGGGCATCCGCACAACCAGATCGGGGCGCAGCACGGCGTCGTCCCCAGCCAGGGCGGTCTGCTCGACGAAATCGCAGTGGCGCACCATCCCGGCGAGCTCGATCACGTTGCGAAGCTGCATCTGACCCCACTGGCCGCGCGCGTTGGGCTTGCGCAGCGCGGTGACCAGCGCGCCGGTCTCGGTGCGGAGCTTGTCCCCCGTGTCGGTCAGCGAGCGCAGCTGGGCCTCGAGCCGCCCTCGCGACTCGCGCCGCTCCTGATCGAGACGGACCAGCTGCTGATCGACCCGGCCGAGCTGTTCCTTGATCGGCGCCACGAGCTGCTCGACCGCCACGTGGCGTTTGTCGAGGTCGCCCTTGGCCTCCGTCTGCGCGGCCTGAAACTGGGCCCGGGCCATCTCGGCCAGTTGGGCCATGCTCGCCTGGAGCGCCTCTGCGCTCAGCGCCTTGAACGATTCGGACAGCCTGCCCTGGGCGTCGGTCATCGATCGCAGCCGCTCACCGGCCACCGCCCGCTCGCGCTCGAGGTCGGCCTGGGCGCGGACGAGATCGTGCTCGAGCTCTTGCGCCCGGCCCGCCTCGCGAGCCAGTGCCCGGAGCCGCGGTCGAAGCGCCAGCGCCACCGCGACGGTGCCGACGGCGAGACCAACCAGAAGCCACAAAGCAGTCATCGCGCTAGAGCGTGGCGCTCGCCGCGGACGGAACCGCCCCCTTGCAAGAATCGGTGCATGGATAGCGATTCGGTCCGTCGCCGTCTGGTCATCCACGGCCGCGTGCAGGGGGTTTTCTTCCGTAAGTCGTTGCGAGACTTCGCCGATGTCCGTGGGGTGAGCGGCTGGGCGCGCAACCGCAGCGACGGGGCGGTCGAGGCGGCGCTCGAGGGCCCGCCCGCCGCCGTGGCCGAGGTCGTGCGCTTCTGCGAGACCGGGCCGCCCGATGCGCGCGTCGATCGCGTCGACGTGGCGGGGGAGATGGTCGAGGGGCTGTCAGGGTTCCGGATCAGGTGAGCCTGCGGCTGGTGGCGAATACCCGAGAGCTCGGCGAAACGCATCCAACGCGGATGCACCCCGTACGGCAAACACCACCCGCTCGATCGAGCTTTCCCCGGCCAGATGCCGCCGCACCTCGTCGACCTCGATCCGCGCCGCCTCCTCGAGCGGGAAACCGCCGACACCGGTACCGAACGCCACGAGGGCCAGCGACCGCGCCCCCAGCTCCTCAGCCACGTGCAGAGTCGCCGCCGTCGCATCTCTGATAACGGCAGCCGACGTCGGACCACCAAGCTCCATCGTGGCCGCGTGAATCACCCATTTGCAGGGCATTTCGCCTCCCGAGGTGGCCGCCGCGGCGCCGAGGTCGATCGGGGCGACGTCGCGGCTCTCGGCATCGATGGCCGGCCCGCCCGCCCGGGCGATCGCACCCGCCACCCCGCCGCCGTGCATCAGCTGGGTATTTGCGGCATTGGCGATGGCATCCACCGCCAACGTGGTGATATCGACCTCTTGGACCTCGATCATGCTTAAGGACCAGGTAACCGCATCCGGCTCTGGGGCGGCGTTCGCTCCGCTTCAGAAGTGCGAGAGACCGCTCCGCTCGGCCGGCAATTACCCAGAGGCTGGCATCCGGCCAGCCTCTACGAGACCTCGGCGGGCTCGTCCTTGCCGGCGAGGCGATCGCGGCCGCGTTGCACCGCGGCGATGAACTTCGTCAGGTTGACCTCGAGGGTGTTGAGGATCTCATCGGCGTAGTCCTCGGCACCGAGCCGGATCTCGCGCTCGCGGGCCCGGGCGTCCTCGATGATGTCCTCGGCGGCGCGCTCGGCCTGCTTGGTGATCTCCTCCTCGGAGATGAGGCGCTCCTGGCGCTCGCGGGCCTCCTTGACGATGCGCTCTGCCTCGCGCTTGGCCTCGGCGAGCATCTCCTGGCGCTCCTTGACGATCCATCGCGCCTGCTTGATCTCCTCGGGGATCGTGGCGCGCATCTGATCGAGAATGTCGTAGATCTCCTCTTTGTCGACCCGGACCTGATCGGTCAGCGGCACCGGTTTGGCGTTATGAACCAGGTCATCCAGCTTGTCGATCAGTACCAGGACGTCCATCGCAGAACCTCTGTTTCGTCAGCGGTTGAGCCGTTCCTTCAAAGCTACGGCGACCTCGTCGGGGACAAGGTCCTCGATGCTGCCGCCGAAGGTTGCCAGCTCCTTTACACCGCTGGATCTAATGAAACTGTACTTTGCCGACGCCATTAGGTACACGGACTCGATGTCTGGCGCCTGGCGGCGGTTGAGCTGGTTCATCTCCAGCTCGTACTCGAAGTCGGAAATCGCGCGTAGGCCCTTGACGATCGCCATCGCGCCGCGCTCGTGCGCGAACTCGACGACGAGGTTGCGGAAGGGCTCGACGCTGACGTTGGGAAGGTCGCGAGTCGCGTTCCGCACGAACGCCACGCGCTCCTCGGCTTCGAACAGCGTGTTGCCCTTGCGGATGGGCAGATTCACCACTGCGACGATGACCTGATCGAACATCGCGGCGGCGCGCGAGATCACGTCGAGGTGGCCGTACGTGACAGGGTCGTAGGACCCGGGACAGATCGCAATTCGGTTATCGGGAGCCATGGATGGGGTTACCGGGAGCTGTGGATACGAATCAATGTGTCGCCATAACGGCGCTCGTCCAAACGCGGGAGGTCGAGCTCGAGCGGCGCTCGCCGGTCGCTCTCGGCCACCACCCGACACCCTGGAGCAAGGACCGGGGTCAGCGCGGTTGATAGCTCTCGGGCGAGGGCGCTCGCATCGCCGTATGGAGGGTCTAGGAACACCAGATCGTATTGACGCTCGTCGGCTCGTGCCGCGTGGAGGAACGGCAGCGCGCTTTGGCGCCGAACCTCGGCCCCCGCTCCGACCGTGGCTAGGTTGCGTCTGATGGCGGCAATCGCCGCCGGCGAGGAGTCGACAAACACGACCTCCGCCGCGCCCCGGGAGAGCGCCTCGATCCCGAGCGCCCCCGACCCCGCGAACAGGTCGAGCACCCGCGCGTCGGCCACCGCGACGCCCGACTCGAGGATCGAGAAGAGCGCTTCGCGGACGCGGTCCGCGGTGGGCCGCGTGGCCCGGCCTCGGGGCGCGACGAGGGTCTGCCCTCCGAACCGGCCCGCGATCACGCGAAGACTCACGCGCGGATCGGCGCCTGCGCTTCGCGCCCGAACACACGTAAGAGGGCGTCGCCGAGCAGCGCGTTCTCGGCCTGCGCGAGCTCGGGATCGTCCGCGGCCACACGCTCGGCCCACGCCCTGGCTCGCTCGAGCAATTCGGCGTCGCGCGGAAGCTCGGCCACCCTGAGTTGCGCCAGACCGTGCTGGCGGGTTCCGATCAGCTCGCCCTCGCCGCGGAGCTGGAGATCGATCTCGGCCAGCTCGAACCCGTCGGCGTGCGAGGCCAGGGCGCGGAGCCGCGGCGACTCCTTGGCCCCGAAGAGCAGACACAGCGACGCGTGGGAACCGCGCCCGATCCGGCCCCGGAGCTGGTGTAGCTGCGAGATCCCGTAGCGGTCGGCATCCTCGACCAGCATCACGGTGGCGTTGGGCACGTCGATGCCGACCTCGATCACCGAGGTGGCCACGAGGACGTCGGCGGCGGCCGAGCTGAATGCGGCCATCGCTCCCTGCTTGTCGGCGGAACGCATCTGGCCGTGCAGGAGGACGACATTGAAGTCGCGCAGCTCGCCGGTGCGCAGGCGTTCGAACTCGGCCGTGGCGGCCCGGGCCTGGAGCAGTTCGGACTCCTCGACCAGCGGGCAGACCACGAACGCCTGCCGCCCGGCGTGCAGCTCCTCGCGGATGCGCTCGTAGGCGCGGGCACGCTCGGCATCGCTTGAGCACACGAAGGTCGAGATCGGTTGGCGGCCGCGCGGCAGCTCGCGCAACACGGTGAAGTCGAGGTCGCCGTAGCCCGCCAGCGCGAGGGTGCGAGGGATCGGGGTGGCGGTCATGTGGAGCGAATGCGGGCTGTCGCTCAGCACGCCCTTGGCGTCGAGGGCGGCGCGCTGGCGCACGCCGAAGCGGTGCTGCTCGTCGACCACGACGACCGCGAGGCGGGCGAACACGACCGACTCCTCGATCAGCGCATGCGTCCCGACAATCATGGCGAGCTCGCCGGTCGCGAGCTTGGAGAGGAGATCGGCGCGCCGCCGCGCGGGCGTCGATCCGGTGAGCAACCCGACGGGGACGAGCTCCCCCGGCATCAGCGCTTGGACGGTGGCGAAGTGCTGCTCGGCCAGCGTCTCGGTCGGTGCCATCATCGCCCCCTGGTAGCCCTGTTCGACCGCCCGCAACAGCGTGTACAGGGCGACGACGGTCTTGCCCGAGCCGACCTCCCCCATGAGCAGGCGCTGCATCGGTCGCGGCCGGGCCAGGTCGTCGTCGATCGCCGTGAGCGCCGCGCGCTGATCGCCGGTGAGCGCGAACGGAAGCAGCCGTTCCAGCCACCGGGCCGTGAGCTCGGGTGGACCGTCGAGAACCCGCGCTCTCGCGCCGTCTCGGCGCATCCGCCGGCGGCGCAGGAGCGCGAGTTGGACGAGCAGCAGCTCGTCGAAGGCGAGGCGGCGGCGCGACTGCTCCTGATCGGACTCGGCCCCTGGGAAGTGCGCGGCGGCGACGGCGGCGGGCCGGTCGGCGAGCCGCTCGGCCGTGCGCATCCGCGCCGGGAGCGGCTCGGGCTCGTCGGCGATGGCGCCGGCGTGGGCGTGGACGAGGGCGAGGATCTGAGTCGAGGAGAGTCCGTCGGTGGCGGGATAGTGGGCCACGGCGTCGCCCCCGGTCGTGGCCTCGACCGTCGGCGCGTGCCCCTGGACGCGGAAGCGGTTGCGGGCCTCGTACTTGCCGTGGAGGACGAGCCGCGTGCCGGCGGGGTACTTCTGCGCCAACCAAGGCTGGTTGAAGAAGGTCGCCTTCATCACCCCGGTCTCGTCGCCCACCGTGGCTTCCACCAGCGGTCGCATGCCCCGGCGGCGGACCGAGCGCGAGGAGATGGTGCGCACCTCGACGACCACGGTGGCGTTCTCGCCCGGAACCAGCTCGGCCACGGCGCGGGCCTCGCGGCGGTCGCGCGGGAGATGGGCGAGCAGGTCGCCCACGGTCAAGAGCCCCAGCGACTGTGCCGCGCGCTCAGTCTTGGCGCCCTGGACCTCGAGCGGCTCGGCCAGGTGCGACGGCTTGGGGTAGCGCACCGGCGCCTGCTCGAGCTCGGCCGGCCCGAGGGTGCGCGGGGAGGCAAACGCGGTTGTGGTCATCTGGTCAAGCCGCCATGATGACCGGGGGCGCGGCGGGAGCGGCGCTTCACTCAGCGGAGAGCAACCACCAGTAGCTGGGCTGGCCGCCGTCGCTGAGCTCGAACTCGACCTCGCCGGCGGCCAGCGCCTGGACGGTCACGTCGTCGAGCGGGGCCTCGGCGCCACGCAGGCAGGTGATCAGCTCGGCGTTCTCGGCCAGCTGCTCGAGCACCCCGCGCAGCGTCTCGCGGGGCCGTCCCCAGGCCACGATCTTCTCCTGCACGAAGCCGACGGCATCGCCCTCGCGGAACCGGCCCTGCACGTCGTCGCGCGCCGCCGGGGCGACGGCTCCGGTCCGCACCCGCTCGAGCGTCTCGTTCATGGCCGCCGCGTTGTCCGCGGCGCTTCGGGTCGGGTCGAGGCTTACGGCGGCGGCCAGGCCGGCCTGAGGCGAGCGCGACGGCACCACCGACACCTTCTTCTCGGACAGCTCCGCCGCCCGTTCCGCGGCCATGACCACGTTTGGGCTGTTGGGAAGGACGACGACCTCCTCGGCTTCGTTCGCGTGAATCGCCGCCAGCAGGTCGTAGGTGGAGGGGTTGAGCGTCGGGCCGCCATCGAGCACGCGCACGCCGAGTCCCTCGAACAGCGTCCGCATGCCCCGGCCGCTGATCACGGCCAGCGCGCCGCACACCGCCATTCGCCGGGGCTCGGCCAAGCGCTCCTCGCGCTGGCGCACCTGCTTGCGCATGTCGGCCACGTCGAGGTGCGAGACCGTGCCGGATTTGGCGAACACCGCGGTGGCGGCGTTGGGATCGTCGGTGTGGACGTGGATCTTCAGGGTCGTCTGGTCGCCGACGACGAGCACGGAGTCGCCGAGCTGCTCGAGCGTGGACACGAAGCTCCGGGGCTCGAGGTCGCGCCCGCTGACCGCGAAGTTGGTGCAGTACCTATACGTCGACGAGGAATGCTCGGGGTGTGTCACCCGAGCCGCGGCGTGATGGTCGACCGGCGGTGCCTCGGTTCCCCGCAGCGCTCCCACCATGCCGGCGAGCAGGACCGTGAGCCCGTAGCCGCCGGCATCGACGACGCCGGCCTCGCGCAGAATCGGCAGCAGCTCGGGGCCCCGCTTGACCGAGTCCTGGCCGGCGTCGAGGGCACGCTCGATGACGTCGGCGATGAGCGCGTTCTGCTCGTCCGCGCCGGCGCCGTCGGTGAGCCTGGTCTCGGGCATGTGGGCCAGATCGGAGGCGACCCGAGCCGCCATCTCGCGCACGACGGTGAGGATCGTGCCCTCGGCCGGGTCTCGCACCGAACCGTAGGCCTGATCAGCGGCGCGGGCGATCGCGGCTCCGATCAACACGGGGTCGACGAGCTCGCCCGGGCGGCTGGCCAGCTCCTCGGCCGCACCCCGGATGAGCTGCGAGAGGATCACGCCCGAGTTGCCGCGAGCGCCAAGCAACGCCGCGCGGGCCACCGAGGCGACGATCTCGTCGCGGCCGATGTCGTCGATCGTGCGCTGTTCGGACGCGGTCGACAGCCGGTCGAGCTCCTGGAGCACGGCACGCAGGGTGAGCACCATGTTGTCGCCCGTGTCGCCGTCGGCGACCGGGAACACGTTGAGATCGTTTACCTCGCTGCGGCGGGCCTCGAGCGCGGCCAGCCCCGCTTCGACTACGGCACGGAAACGAACCAGGCTTGGGTCAGAAGACACGGGACGCTAACGGTCCCGGCTGCTCGGGAGAGCCCTGAGCACGGCTATCGGGCTTTTACGACCTTGCCGGCTTTCAGGCAGCGGGTGCAGACGTACACGCGACGAGGCGTTCCGTGATCGTCGATCCGCACGCGCTGGAGGTTCGGCTCAAACCGCCGCTTGGTGGCCACCATCGAGCGGCTACGGCTGTGCCCGAAAGCCGGACCCTTTGAACAGACATGGCACACCTTGGACATGGCGGGCGAGTATAGCTTCGGCGGCGTGATGACCTCTCGACGTGGGGCTGTCGCCTTCGGTTCGGAGCGCGCTGCGCCTTGCCCACGGCCTCGGAAGGGCGGCGGGCGCGCCCCGTGTACGTGAAACTCGCCGCCGGCGGCGGGCCCAGTTTCACATCCACGGCGTGGGGCGCCGTCAACGTGAAACTGGACGGTTCTGGCGGCGGAGCGAGGTTCACGTTGACCGGCGCTGCGACGGGGCGAGCGTGACGTTTACAGGGGCCGATCAGTAGACCATCAGATAGAACGGCCGATCGCTCGACACGTTGCTCGTGTCGGCCGTGTTGACCTCGATGTGCTTCCCGTCGTTGGCGTCAGCCTCGATCGCAGAGCAATTCACTTCGGCCGTGCCGGTTCCACATGGCCCGGCGATCGCGGCGCCGCTTCTGACGCCGCCCCAGCCATTGCTGACGAGGACGGCGTGGCCGGCCACGGCCGATCCGACACTGATCATGTAGATACCCGAGAAGTCATGCTCGGTCAGGGCGAAGCCTCCGCTCTGAGCCAGGATCGTTCCGTCCGCGTTCATCTCCATCCAGCGGAGGGTCCTACCGCCCACGGTCGAGGCGTTGCGGGCGCTAACGGCGTTCTGGGCGGTGATCGCCGTGAGTGCTCTGGTGGCGCTGTCAGCCTTCGCGGCCGTGGGCACCTTGCCGAGCCGGCGCAGACTGATCTGCGCACCGCTCAACGTGTGGCCGCGCAGGCGGTTGCCGGAGAGCGAATTCCGCTTGATCAACTTGTCGCCGTTCATCCGAGCGGCGGCCAGCGCGGTCCCACACACCGCGACGACGAGCGCCGCCAGCGCCACCGCCATCGACGCGGACGGCATGCGAACGAACCTCTTCATCTGGAGCTCCTCCTCAGCTTGGTCTCCGACAGCGACGCCGCTGCAATCGACACCCTACGGTTTGGATCCTCGCCCGTGGGTAGAGAGATCATGGATGGCTAGAACGGCCAACCCAGGTGTGCCCTGGCTGGGTGGGGTCGAGCTCCCGGAGCGCTACTGGGTCGAGCGCCGCATCGCCGGCGGGGGGATGGCGACGGTGTGGTTGGCCGCAGACCGGATGCTCGGCCGCGACGTGGCCATCAAGCTGCTCGCCGAGCCCTACGCCCACGACCCCGCCGCCATCAATCGCTTCATGCGCGAGGCGAGGGCGGCGGCGCGCCTCTCGAGCCACCCCCACGTGGCCACGATCTATGACGTGGCCGAGGCGCAGCAGCGCGAGGACTCGACTCCGCGGGCGTTCATCGTCATGGAGTACCTGGCCGGCGGAACCGTCGCCGACGCTCTGCGAGGCGCGGACATCTGGCCCGGCGAGGCCGTCCGCTGGCTGCGCGAGGCGGCGTCGGCGCTCGATTACGCCCACCGGAGCGGGGTGATCCACCGCGACATCAAGCCCGCCAACTTCCTCCTCGACGGCGATCGCGTGCTCCACGTGGCGGACTTCGGGATCGCGCGCCTCGGGACCGAGGACACGATCACCTCGACCGGGCAGATGCTCGGCACCGCCCCGTATCTGGCTCCCGAGCGCGCGCTCGGCCGGCCCGCCACCGACGCCAGCGATCGCTACGCGCTGGCGGTGGCGGCCTTCGAGCTGCTGGTCGGCGAGCGCCCGTTCACGGCCGAGCACTTCACCGCCCAGGCGCGTGCCCACGTCGAGGACCCGCCGCCCGCGGCCAGCGAGCGCAATCCGGCCCTCCCGGCGGCTCTCGACCCCGTCCTTGCACGGGGGATGGCCAAGCAGCCCGAGGAGCGCTGGCCGACCGCCGCGTCGTTCGCCGACGCCGTCGAGCGCGCGCTGACCACGCGCAGGGCCCGCGGCGCGGGCTGGACTCCAGCCGCCGTCACCACCGGGCGCCGCGGCCCGCGGCGTCGTTGGCTGGCCATCGCCGCCCTGATCGCCGCCGTACTGGCCATCGCCATCGCCACCGTGGCCAGCGACAACTCCTCCTCACGCCACCACGCGACGAGCACGCTGACGTTCAACCACCCCGCCGCTAAGCATCGCTCCCGCCACCGAGCCAGCCAGCCGACCACCGCGAGCTCACCCGCGACCACCGAGGCGCACAGCACGAGCACGGCTCCCCCCACCCCGAGCCCGCCCTCGGCCTCGGCGCTCGAGGCCCGCGGCCACCAACTGATGGAGGCCGGCAACTACCAGGCCGCGATCGCGGCCCTGCGCCTCGCCGTCGCGGCGGCCAACCCGTCGAGCCTCACCTACGCCTACGCGCTCTACGACCTCGGGCGCTCGCTGCGGCTCGCAGGCGATCCGGGGGCGGCGATCCCGATCCTCAAGCGGCGCCTGCAGATTCATAACCAGACCGGCGTGGTCCGCCAGGAGCTATTGCTGGCGGAGCGCGCGTCGGGCCAGACGCCGCCGGCCAGCGGCGGAGCCGCGCCCGCCCCCGGAAACCCCGGCGCCCAGAACGGCCCGGGCGCCCAGAACGGCCCCGGCGAGCACCACGGCCGTGGTCGTGGCCACGACCACGGAAACCACAACGGCCACGACTAGGTAACTAGCTCTGCGGGCTGTAACGACTGGCAGTGGGCTGTCCAACGACGACAACGTTGCACGGCGACCGCGGCCCCCGGCGCTGAGCAACGAAACCGATCTATAACAACGATTTCGTTACCCAGCGGCGCGCCCCGGCATCCGCTCATCAACGTTTTCGCGGTCCCGACCGTGTTATCGCGGCCCCGAACGCGGTCCTGCCCGCAGAAGCACCCCCACCGACGAGCCCTACGCCGCGAACCCGGCCGAACCACGCTTGGCCGTGAGTTGCTCCTTGACCGCCAGCGAGGCCAGCGCAGCTTCGACGGCGTGGCGCCCGGTGTCGCGCTTGGAGCCGCCCATGACCCGCTCGAGGCCCTGCTCCATCGAGTCGATCGTCAGCACGCCGAACCCGCAGGGGACTCCGGTAAGAAGCTGAACCTGCTGGATCCCGCGCGCGGCCTCGCCACAGACGTACTCGTAGTGGTCGGTCTCGCCCCGGATCACCGCCCCCAGGCAGATGACGGCGTCGTAGCGCCCGGTCTCGGCCGCGTAGCGGGCGATCAGCGGGAGCTCGAACGCGCCCGGCACCTCGAAGCGGTCGACCTCCTCGGCCGAGACCGACGCTTCCTCGAGCGCCGCCCGGGCCCCCTCCTCGAGCTTGTCGGCGAGCTCCGAGTAAAACCGCGCTACGCACAGCGCGACCCGGCGCTCACTCGTCATCGCGCCTCCGGTCGTGCTCGATCTCGGCCTGGATCATCTCCTCGTCGAGCGGCAGACCCTGGTGGTGCAGCGTGTGGCCGAGCCTGTCGCGCTTGGCACGGAGGTAGGCCTCGTTGTGCGGGTTGGGCACGTGCTCGATGGGGATCTGATCGGCGACCGACAGGCCGTAGCCGGCCAAACCCGAGATCTTCTTCGGGTTGTTGGTGAGGATGCGGATCGAGCTCAGCCCGAGGTCGACGAGGATCTGGGCCCCGATCCCGTAGTCGCGCAGGTCGGCGGGCAGGCCGAGCCGGAGGTTGGCATCGACGGTGTCGAGTCCCTCCTCCTGGAGCTTGTAGGCGCGCAGCTTGTTGAGCAGCCCGATGCCTCGGCCCTCCTGGCTGAGGTAGAGGAGCACGCCCCGGCCCTCGCGCTCGATCATCGAGAGCGCGGAGTCGAGCTGCTCGCCGCAGTCGCACCGCAGCGAGTGAAAGACATCGCCGGTGAGGCACTCCGAGTGGACCCGGACGAGCACGTCGTCGGCGCCATCGACCTCGCCCTTGACCAGGGCCACGTGATGCTTGTTGTCGACCAGCGAGCGGTAGCCGACGGCGACGAACTCGCCGAAGGCGGTGGGCAGCTTGGTCGAGACGACGCGCTCGACGAGCTTCTCGTTGCGTCGGCGGTAGGCGACGAGCTCGGCCACGGTGACCATCTTCAGGCCATGACGCTCGCAGTACGGGCCGAGGTCCTTGACCCGGGCCATCGTGCCGTCGTCGTTCATGATCTCGCAGATCACGCCGGCCGGGATCAGCCCGGCGAGGCGGGCGAGGTCGACCGCGGCCTCTGTCTGCCCCACCCGCTCGAGGACGCCACCGTCCTTGGCCTTGAGGGGGAACACGTGGCCCGGCTGAACGAGATCGCGCGGGCTCGCCTTGGGGTCGATCGCCACCTGGATCGTCCGCGCCCGGTCGGCGGCCGAGATGCCCGTGCTGACGCCGGTCCGCGCCTCGATCGAGACCGTGAACGCGGTCTCGAAGGCCGACTCGTTCTTGGCCGCCATCAGGTCGAGGCCAAGCTCGTCGCAGCGCTCGGGGGTGAGGGCCAGGCAGACCAATCCGCGCCCCTCCTTGGCCATGAAGTTGATCGCCTCGGGGGTGACGAACTGCGCCGCCATCGTCAGATCGCCCTCGTTCTCGCGGTTCTCGTCATCGACGACGACGACCATCTTGCCCTGGCGGATGTCCTCGATCACCTCATCGATGGTGGAAAACGGCGTCTGCAGCGAGGTCATACCGCCGTCCTCACCAGTCGCTCCACGTACTTGGCCAACACATCGACCTCCAAGTTCACAGTGCTCGCGGGCGCGAGCGTCCCGAGATTTGTTCGTTGCAATGTTTCCGGTATGAGAGAGACGGTAAAGGATTCGTCGTCCAGCTCAGCCACGGTCAGCGACACGCCGTCAACGGCAATCGAGCCTTTGTGAACCACGTAGCGCAGGAGCTCGCGGGGCGCGGCGATCTCCACCCGGCGCGCGAACCCGTCCTCCACGACCGAGGCGATCGTCCCCAACCCGTCTACATGCCCCTGGACGACATGGCCGCCGAGCCGGTCGCTGGCACGTAGCGGGAGCTCCAGGTTGACCGGGCTGCCGGCCACAATCTGGGCCAGCGAGCTCCGCGCCAGCGTCTCGTTCATGACGTCGGCCATGAACGTCGTATTGCCGACCTCCGTGGCCGTCAGGCACACGCCGTTGACGGCCACCGAGGCCCCCTCGGCCAGCTCGGCGGTCAGATTGGTCTCGATCGTGATCCGTACGCCGCCGCCGGTGCGCTCAGCGCCCGACACCGTGCCGAGGTCTGCCACCAGCCCGGTGAACACCTCACCACTCCCGCATCCGCGCCGAGATCATCACGTCGTCCCCCACCCGCTCGCAATCGAGCGTCAGGGCGCGGACAGCATCGGCGATCGTCTCCACGCCCTGTCCCTCGAGGGGGTCGCGGGCGGTCTTGCCGCCGAGGACCATCGGGGCCAGGAACAGGCGGATCTCGTCGATCTGGCCCGCATCGAGAAAGGCCCCGGCCAGGTGGGGTCCGCCCTCGAGCAGGATCGATATCACCCCGATGGCTCCGAGCTGGTCGAGGGCTGAGCGCACGCGCGCGGGCTCGTTCTCTCCGGTGGCCACGATCACGTCGACGCCGTGAATCTGGAGCGCGTCGGTGGCCGTCCGCGGCGCGGCGCGAGAGACCACGACGGTGAGCGGAATCGTCCGCGCGGCGCGGACGAGCTTGGAGGTCAGCGGGAGCCGGGCCAGCGAGTCGAAGACGATCCGGCGGGACTGGCGCTCGACGCCGTCGACCCGCGCGGTGAGCTGCGGATCGTCGGCCAGAGCGGTGCCGATGCCCACCGCCACGGCATCGCATTCGGCCCGCCAGTGATGGGCGCGGTAGCGGCTCTCGTTGGTAGAGATCCATTTCGAGTCGCCGCTGCGCGTGGCCACCTTGCCGTCGAGCGTCATGGCCGACTTGAACAGCACCCACGGGCGGGCGGTGCGAGCGTGCTTGCGGAACGGCTGGTTGAGCAGACGCGCACGGGCGGCCAGATCTCCGTCGGCCACGACGACATCGACGCCGTCGTCGCGGAGGATGCCCAGGCCGCGACCCGAGGCGTGCTCGCTGGGGTCATCGGAAGCCACCACCACGCGGCCGATCCCGGCTCGACGGATGGCGCCCGTGCACGGCGGTGTGCGCCCGTGGTGGCAGCACGGCTCGAGCGAGATGTAAAGAGTCGCACCCGACAGATCGTGCCCGCTCGCGGCCTGGATCGCCTCGACCTCGGCGTGGGGCGAGCCGGCGGCCCGGTGAAAGCCCTCGGCGAGGGTCTCAATGCCCAGCGCGATCACCGCCCCGACCATGGGGTTGGGTGAGACCCGGCCTCTCCCCTGCTCGGCCAGCTCGATCGCGCGGGCGAGATGACGGCGATCGGTGTCGGTTTTCAGTGTCATCGGCGGCGTACTAGAGAGGATAGGGCGGGCGGCGAGATCGCCCGACCAGCCGCGTCCCTACGGCGAGCACTTGCCGCCGTTGAGGTGGTAGACGCTCATCTCGGGCCCCGGGTAGTGGTACTGGCGCGGGTAGTAGTCGATCGACCAGTCGAAGCTGAACGGCACGGAGTGCACCCGGGTCTGGAACGGGCTCATGTGGTACATCAGCTTGGCCCGGGTGGCCAGCGCCGCGTAATAGCGCACCGCCTCCGGCGCCGCCTGGGGCTGGGCGAAGGCGCGGCCGGCCTGGAGCGAACCGATGACCAACCAGCAGTAGCCATGCTGGATATAACCGTCGAGCAGCGCCGGGCGCAGGGTGCGCTCGTACTGATCGACGAGCACGTAACGGTGCTGTCCGGGTGGGAGCGGGGTGCCGTTGTCGGATACGTTCGTAACCGACGTGTTGTAGGTCACCCAGCGCTCCCCCGTCGGAGTGGCGGACAGCGAGCGGCCGATGTCCGAGGCCCAATTGTTCGGCACGAGCGGTTCGATGACCACCTTGCTGCCGGCCGGGATGTGGTCGACCATCCACGCCCGCGTCAGGTTGAGCGTGTCGGGACGCGAGAGGACGGCGTCGCTGTGGATCACGGCGACGAGGCTCTGGCTCAGCATCAGCACCGCGGTGAGAACCCCACAGACGGGCCGCGGGACCCGGCTGACGCGGGCGATCCAGCGACTGAACTCGACCGCGCCGTAGGCGGCGAGGATCACGATCAGGGGAAAGATCGGCATCAGCCAGCGTCCGAAGAAGCGCTGCTGATCGCCCATGAAGATGATGAAGGCGATCGGTGCCGGGACGAGGATGAGCAGCATGCCTACGCGTTTTCGCACCGCGAGCAGCACCGCGCCGCCCACCGCGGCGAGCGTCGGGCCCCACCCCAGCCCCCACGTGAACGTCCACAGGTAGTAAGTGATGCCACTCCCAGGGGTCGTGCCGAGCTTCACCGGGTCCTGCCCGGCGGCGATCGAGGCCTGCGAGGACACGCCGGCCGAGAAGGCGGAGAGATCCAGCAGCGAGTACGGGTTGGCGAGAACGAACGTGCCCAGGGCGAGGACCAGAGCCAGCGCCAGGCGGCGCGCCACGATGCCGATCGGCTCGGCGGTGAGGTTGCAGAAAGCCGCCACGAGCAGGCACATCATCGTGATGCCGCCGGTGTATTTGGTCGCTGCGGCGAGCCCGATTCCGATCCCCGCCACGACGTAGTCGCGCCGCCGGTGACGGCGCATGACTCCCGCGATCCCATACAGCGACAACGCCACCGGGGCCAGCGTGGGCACGTCGTTGAGGGCCAGATGGCTGTAGAAGACGGGCAGGAAGGCCAGCCCCAACATCGCCGCCGCCAGGAGCCCGATGGTGCGGTTGAAGAACCGGGCGCCGGCCAGGTAGGTCAGCCACACAGCCGCGGTGCCCAGCACCGCGGCCACCACTCGGGCCACCACGTATACGGTCGTCGGGTCGTGCGTGTACGCCCGCATTACGGCATCGGAGCTGCCGAACCACAGCTCGAAAACGATGTACAGCAGGTAGGTGTATCCGGGTGGGTTGGGGAAGTAGTGAGGGTTGAGGTCGTGCGAGAAGAAGCTCAGGGCCTTGGGCACGAAGTGCGTGGCCTCATCGACGTTGTAGACATAGGGCAGGCCCTGCTTGACCCCCCACAAACGCAGGAGGAAGCTGACGACTAGAAGTAGCGCCAGGGCGGGGCGATGCCAGTCGCGCCGGCGGGCCCGGACGGGCGGTCGCGGCTCGCGCGATTCGGAGCCGACGTCGGCGGTCGACGCGGTCGTGCCGGGGCGCGGTCGGGTGAGCGTCGCCGTGTCCATCGTCAGGGCAGCAGTATCACGACCGGGCTGCCGCGGTGTTCCGCCGCGGGGGTCGCGCTATCAGATGACATCGATACCTTTGGGGTCCGCGTCATGAAGCTCATCATCCAGATTCCCTGCTTCAACGAAGAAGAACAGCTGCCGGTGACGCTCAGCCATCTGCCTCGCCAGATACCCGGATTCGACGAAGTCGAATGGCTGATCATCGATGACGGCTCGACCGACCGGACGATCGACGTCGCGCGGGCCCGTGGCGTCGACCACATCGTGCGCCTGACCAACAACAAGGGCCTCGCGGCAGCCTTCCAGGCCGGACTCGACGCGGGCTTGAAGCTGGGCGCTGACGTGATCGTCAACACCGACGCGGACAATCAGTATGAGGGCGAGGACATCCCAAAGCTCGTGGCGCCGATTCTCCGCGGTGAAGCGGACATGGTTGTCGGCGACCGCCAGGTGGAGACGATCGAGCATTTCTCGAGCGCCAAGAAGATGCTCCAGCGGATCGGATCGTGGGTCGTGCGCCAGGCTTCCTCGACGAGGATTCCCGATACCACCTCGGGCTTTCGCGCCTACAACCGCGAGGCCGCGCTCCAGGTGCAGGCGGTGTCGAAGTTCACCTACACGCTCGAGACGATCATCCAGGCGGGCAAGCTGACCGTCGCCGTCGATCACGTTCCAGTCCGCACCAACCCCAAGACCCGCGAGTCGCGGCTGTTCCCGTCGACGACGGCGTACGTGCGGCGCAACGCGATCTCGATCTTCCGCATCTATTCCCAGTACGAGCCGCTCAAGGTGTTCTGGGGCGCGGCGATCGTGATGGGCCTCCCGGCGCTGGTGCTGTTCGTCCGCTTTCTCTTTCTCTTCATCGAGGATCCGCACACCGCCACCGGCCACGTGCAGTCGCTGATTGCCGGCGCGGTGCTGTTCATCGCGGCCATGCTGCTCGGCGCCCTCGGCGTGATCGGCGATCTGCTCGCCGCCCAACGGACGCTCTCGCAGCGTACGTTCGAGCGCGTGCGCAGGATCGAGCTCCAGTTGGGCGTCGAGCCCTCCCACTACGAGCCGGGCGCCCCATCGGACGCAGAGCCGGGCGCCCGGCCAGACGCAAACCCGGGGCCGCCCGAGAAGAAGCCGGGAAGGCGTGGCGACGGCGGCGGTGATCGCGAGGCGCTGGAGGTATGACCTCCTCGGCGCCGGCCGTCCCGACCGGCAATACGTTCGACAAGTACGGCTCGACCAATCCCGTCGTGCGCCGTTTGATGGCCGGGTTCGAGGGAACTCTCGACGAGCTGTTCCGCCGCGCCGCGCCCGCGTCCGTGCTCGACGTCGGCTGCGGCGAGGGCGTGCTCACAGCCCGCTGGGCGTCCGAGCTGGACACCGGCCGGGTCGTGGGTATCGACCTCGAGGACGCCAAGCTGCGGGCCGAATGGGCCACGCGCCGGCGCCCCAACCTCGAGTTCCGCACGCTCGTCCCGGGCAAGCTGGACTTCGCCGAGGACGAGTTCGAGCTGGTCGCCGCCACCGAGGTGCTCGAGCACGTCCCCGACCCCGAGCAAACGGTCAGCGAGATGGCCCGCGTGGCCGGGCGCCACGTCCTGGTCTCGGTCCCGCGCGAGCCACTGTGGCGGGGTCTCAACGTTGCCCGAGGTGCTTATCTGCGGGACCTGGGCAACACACCCGGACACGTCAACCATTGGTCGAAACGACAGTTCGTATCGCTCCTGGCCCGTCACGGCGAGGTGCAGGAGGCCCGCTCGCCGTTTCCCTGGACGATGTTGTTGGTAGCGGTCGGTTAATGACCGGCGACGTCCAGGCGCTGCCCCAGACGCAGCCAGACGGACCACCGGACGGGGAACCCAAGGCCAACGCAGACAAGTCGGGCTCGTACGCATCCGGTGCCCGGATCCTCTCCATCGGAATCGCCTCGACGGGCATCTTCACCTTCGCCTACCTGGCCACAGCCAGCCACGTACTGAGCAGCCAGGCCTACGGCCGGGTGTCGCTGTGCTGGGCCGTGATGTTCGTGATCCTGTCGGTGATCTATCGGCCGATCGAGCAGCTGCTCTCGCGTACGATCGCCGACCGCCGCGCGCGCGGCCTGGAGGGACACCCGCTGCGCGTACCGGCGCTCATCCAGTTCGGGTTCGCGCTCCTGTTCCTGGTTACGGCGCTGGCCTTACGGCCGCGGATCGAGAACAACCTGTTCGACGGCTCCGCGGCGCTGTATTGGATCCTCGTCGTCGGTGTGATGGCCTACGCGGCGAGCTACTTCGCCCGCGGGTGGCTGGCCGGGCATGAGCGCTTTGCCCTGTACGGCGCCCTGGTGTTCCTGGAGTCGACCTCGCGCTTCCTGTTCGCGCTGGCCGCTGCCGTGGGGATCGGGACAGGCCAGAACGTCGTCGCCCTGGGCATGGCGGTGGCGCCGTTCGTGTCGTTGTTGGTCATCCCGTTCGCGTTCTCCCGCGTTCGCCAGCGGGGTCCGCGCGAGATCGAGATCGCCGACGCGGCTCGCGAGGGCCCAGCTCACGCCGCGATCGAGGAGGCATCGTTGGATCTATCGTTACGCCGGGGTAGCGGCTTCGCCTTCGCGGTGGTGGGGATCATGCTCGCCGAACAGACGCTGATGAACGCCGCGGTGCTGATCGTCAACCACACCTCGGGTCGCGTGCTGGCCGGCTTCGTGTTCAACGTCCTGCTCATCGTCCGTGCCCCGTTGCAGCTGTTCCAGGCCATTCAGACCTCCATCCTGCCGCATCTGGCCGGGCTCGAGGCCAGGGCCAGTGCGGCCGAGTTCCATCGCGCGATCCGCCTCACGATCCAGGCCATCGCCGCCTTCGCCGGTGCCGTCGCCCTCGGGCTGCTCGCCGTCGGCCCGTTCGTGATGACCGCCCTGCTCGGTAACAAGGGCTTCAGCTATGGCCGTGTGGGGCTGGCCGTGGTGGGCCTGGGCATGGGTCTGCACCTGGTGGCGGGAACGCTCAACCAGGCGCTGCTGGCCCGCGGTCGCGCCGCCCTGGCGTCGACCGCCTGGCTGTTCGCCGCCGCGCTGTTCGTGATCCTCGTCGCGGCGCCGACCATCTCCAACGAGGTGACTCGGGTCGAGGTCGGCTACTTCACCGCCGCGCTCGTGCTCTGCGGCCTGCTCTCGGTGATGTACCGGCGGGGTCCGGTCGCCACCGGGTCCCCGCCGGCGCCTGCGCGTTCCTGATCAGCCGCTGGCCAGCTGCTTGCAGGCCGGCTCTTTGGCCGCTGCCTTCTCGAGATCGGAGCTCGAGAGCCCCTGCAGGCTCGACCCGATCGTCGTCATCGAGGACTGCACCGAGGTTCCGAGACCCTGCGCCGCCGCTTTGAACGCCGTCGGGCTGCTGGTGGGAAGCGAACCGGCCTTGGATGCCGCTGCGTGCAGCGCCACCCGCAGCTTCGTGAAGGCTCCAACCAGGGCGGCGGAGATCTTCTGGCCGTTGTTGATGTCGGGCGTTCCCGCTGCCTTCAGCTTGGCGATCGCCGAGTCGGTGTCGGACACCACTGAGTTGAGGAAGCCCTGAAGCGCCGTCTTGCCCTGCGCGGCGCTGCTGATGGCGGCCAGATTGAGCGCGCTGGAGCGCTTCTGTACGTCCTTCTCAAACGGGCCCACGGCGTTGCAGATGGCCTTGACGTAGGTCGCCGGGCTGACGCTCGACGAGCTGCTGGAGCTGCCACATCCGGCGAGCAGAGCGGTCGTCACGGTGGCCGTGAACAGCATCGAAATCCTGGATCGTTTGCGTATGAGCATGACCGGACCCTACCCGAAACGGTTTAGCTGATTCCGGCCGCGGCCGCTATTTCGGCATAGGCCGCGGCGGGGTCCTTGGATCCGAACACGGCCGACCCGGTGACCAGCACATTGGCCCCGGCGTCGACACAACCACGCACGGTGTCCCGGTGGATGCCGCCGTCGACCTCGAGGGCGACGTCGTCGGGCAGGGCGGCCCGCATCCGGCGGAGTTTGTCCAGCGAGCCGGGCATGAACTCCTGCGAGCCCCAGCCGGGATTGACGCTCATGCACAGCGCCAGATCGAGAAAATCCTCGGCCACCTCGGCCAGCGCATCGGCCCGCGCGGCCGGGGTCAACGCCGCACCGGCGGTGCAGCCGGCCTCGCGGATGGCCGAGAGGGCGTAGTTCAGGTGCTGCGTGGCCTCGAAATGCACGGTTATGTTGTCGGCACCGGCGCGCGCGATGTCGCCGACGTGGCGCTCGGGGCGCTCGACCATCATGTGCACATCCACGATCGCACCCGCCGCGTGGACGAGATCGGCGATCGCCCCCACCGCGATGGCCCCGAAGGTGATGGGGGGAACGAAATGACCGTCCATGACGTCGACGTGGATGACCCGCGCTCCGGCCTCCAGCACCTCGTCGACCTGGGCACCGAGCCGGGAAAAGTCGGCTGACAGGATCGAGGGAGCGACCCGCAGCCCGCTTAGGCCCACGGGTGGCGCCACCCGGCTAGACCGCCCTCAGCATGCTGCCGTGACAGTGATTGCACGCGACGATCGCCGTGCTGGACATACGCACGATCGTCGAGTGCTCGCCGCAGTTTGGGCACACGGACACGAGCTCATAGCGCTGGAGGCAGTACACGCAGCGGTAGCGGCCGGGTACCGCGGTGGGGCGAAGCCAGGGCTCGCCGCAGCCGGGACACTCGGGACCGAGCTTGACAGACGGTTCGGTCACGGCTATGTAGGCTAGCGCCAGGGGATGACCTCATCGCCGAGACAGCCGCGCGATGAAGAATCCGTCGGTGCCGTCGCGGTGGGGCAGGAGCTGCAGATAGCGCCCGGCGCGAGGGTGGCGCCAGCGTGGGTAGCCCGCCCCGAGATCGTCGACGGTGAATTCCGGATGGGCGCTCAGGAATACCTCGACCACGTCCTCGCTCTCGCGACGCGAGACCGTGCACACGGAGTACACCAGCGCCCCGCCGGGCGCCGTCGCGGCGCCGGCCGCGGCGAGCAGCCGCCCCTGCAGCTCGGCCAGTTCGCTCGGCAGGTCGGCGTCGCCGCGCCAGCGCCGGTCGGGACGCGACTGAAGCGTGCCCAGACCGGTGCACGGCGGGTCGACGAGGACGCGGTCGTAGGCAGGCTCAGAGCGCGGCGCGATGGCGTCGACGGTCTCGACAGTGACGCATGTCGCGCGCAACCGACCGCAGGTCTCGCGGAGCGCGTCGGCGCGTCCGGGATGACGCTCGAGCGCCCGGACCTCGCCGCGATCGCCCATCAATGCGGCCAGATGCGTGGTCTTGCCGCCGGGCGCCGCGCACATGTCGAGCACCCGATGGCCCGGCTCGGGGGCCAGCAAGCGGGCCACGAGCATCGACGCCCGCGCCTGCGGCATCACCGCCCCCGCGGCGAACAGCGGCGATCCGTGGGCGTCGAAGGGGCCTTCGAGGACCAGCCCCTCGGGGATCGCCTCCGCCGGGTGGGCGCCGACGGGCAGCGCCTCGACCACCCGCTCGACAGTCGTCGCGAGTGTGTTGACCCGGACCGCCGACTCGGCCGGCTCATTGATGCGCCCGAGCAGCGCCCGGGCGTCCTCGGGGCCGAGCTCGTCGAACCACATCTCGGCGATCCAGGCCGGAACCGAGTGCCGGACCGCGGCGTGCTCCGGCGTCTCGTCGTCGAGCGCGGCCAGCAGCGCCGGCCCCTCGCGAACGGCTCGCCGCAGCACCGCGTTGACCAGCGATGCTCCGCCGCGCCGCGTGCGCTTGACGAGCTCGACGCTCTCGTACACGGCGGCGTGGTCGGCCACGCCGTCGAGGAACAGGAGCTGGAACAGGCCCAGCCGCAGCGCGGCCAGGACGGGCGGATCGAGCTTGTCCGGGGCCCGAGCGCTCAGGCTCGCCGCCACGTAGTCGAGGGTCGCCGTGCGCTGGACCGTGCCGTAGGCGAGGGCCATGGCCAGGCCCCGGTCGCGCTGGTCGAGCCCTGCCGACTCGGCCTGGAGCGCCCGGTCGGCGTACGCCCCCTGCTCGAACACGCGGCGCAGCACCGCATAGGCGCACGACCGGGCTGGCGACACGCTCACCGGCGGTGCCCGCGCAGGAAGTCCTCGCCGCTCATCGCCCGCCGTCCCGCTGGTTGCACGACGAGGAGCTCGAGGGCTCCCTCGGCACAGCCGAGCACGGGAAGCGGCCCGTCGAGGACCAGCTCGCCCGGGCCCAGATCCGCCGAGGCCACCGCCCGCGCCTCGCGCACGCCGAGCGGGCCCCCGTCGGGCAGTTTCAGGTAGGCGCCGATGTGGGGAGTGAGCGCCCGCACCGTCCGCGCGAGCTCCCCTGCCGTTCGGACCGGGTCGAGCTCGCGGTCAGAAGGAGAGATCTTCTCAGCGTAGGTGGCCGCGGAATCGTCCTGATCGCGGCATGCCGGCGGTTCGTCGAGTGTGCCGAGCAGCAGGCGGCCGCCCAGCCGCTCGAGGCGCGCGGCCACGGAGCCGAAGGTGTCGTCGGGGCCGATCGACTCGGCGGCCTGCGCGCACACCGGCCCGCTGTCGAGACCCGCCGTCACACGCATGATCGACACACCGGTCCGCACGTCGCCGGCCATGATCGCCCGTTCGATCGGCGCCGCACCACGCCAGCGAGGCAGGAGCGATGGGTGGACGTTGATCATCCAGTAGTCGCTGAGCAGCGGCTCCTTGATCAGGGCGCCGTACGCGCAGACGCAGATGGCCTCGGGGCGGGCGGCGTCGATCCGCTCCCGCGCTGCCGGGTCGTTGACCGAGTCGGGCTGATCGAGATCGAGCCCGAGCTCCCCCGCGGTCTCGGCTACCGGCGGTGGGGTTAAGCGCCGGCCTCGGCCTTGCGGCCGGTCCGGCCGTGTGATGACGAGGGCCGGACGGTGCGGCGAGTTGGCCAGGGCGTCGAGGATCGCCGCCGCGAACTCAGATGTGCCCACGAATACCGTCCGCACGCGCGGGCCGGGGCTCAGCCGCCCTGCTGGGCCTCGCGCAGCACGCGCATGGCCCCCTTGCGCTGCTCGCGCGAGGTGCGATCGAGGATCAGCACACCGTCGAGGTGGTCGACCTCGTGCTGAATGACGCGCGCCTCTAGCCCCGTGGCCTCGATCGTCATCGGTTCGCCGCGTTCGTTGAGCGCCCGGACGCGAACGTGGATGGGGCGCTCGACGTCGACGGCGACGGCAGGCAGGCTGAGGCAGCCTTCCTCGGCCATCTCCTGCTCGGAGCCGCGCCACTCGATCTCGGGGTTGATGAGCGCGTTGACCGGCGCCTGCTGCTGGACCCGGTAGACCAGCACGCGATGGAGCGCCCCGATCTGGGTGGCGGCCAGGCCAACCCCCATCGCGTCGTCCATCAACAGCGCCATCCGCTCGATCTCGGAGCGCAGCGCATCGTCGAAGCGGTCCACCGTGCGAGCGCGCGAGCGCAGCGCCGGGTCGCCGAACTTACGCACGTGGGACAGGGCGGCGTCACGCCGCGCCGCGACCTCGGGATCGAGCTTTGGCTCGGTCTCGTCCGCCTCTTCGGGCTCGACCTCCTCGACTATTTCCGTGGCTTCTTCGAGCACACCCTCAGTTTATGACCTCGGCCCCGAGCCGGCTGGCGCGGATCGCGTCGGCCACGTGTCCGATGTCCGCGTCCGACAGCGCCGGCCCCGAGGGGAGGTACAGGCCGGTGCTCCCGAGCGCCTCGGACATCGGGTAGCGCTGGCCGCGGAAGCGGTGCGCATGTACGGGCTGCAGGTGCAGCGGGACGAAGAACGTCCGCGTTTCGACACCGCGCGCGGCCAGCCGGCGCCGCAGCGCGTCGCGGCCGATCCCGAATTCGGGCGCGACCGTGATCCCGAACATCCACACGACCCCGCCGGGCTGCTCGGGCGGCAATCCAATGCCGTCGATCCCCGCCAACGCCTGGCGATAGCGCCGCGCGTTCTCGCGCCGCCGCTCGACGAGCTCGGCCCAGCGCTCGACCTGAGCCAGGCCCACGGCAGCCTGCAGGTTGGTCATGCGGTAGTTGAACCCGAGGCGGCGGTGCCAGAAGTGGCGCTCGCGCGAGAACGCGTGATCGCGCAGCTCGCGCGCCACATCGGCGATCCGGGAATCGTTGGTGGTCAGCATCCCCCCCTCGCCGGAGGAGATGATCTTGTTGGCGTACAGCGAGAAGGCGGCGACATCGCCGAGGCTGCCCACCGGACGGCCCGCGTAGCTGGCGCCATGGGCCTCGGCGGCATCCTCGACCACGATCAACCGGTTACGACGGGCAAGGGCCAGGATCGGTTCCATATCCGCCGGCTGCCCATAGGTGTGAACGACGACCAGCGCACGTGTGCGTCCCGTCAGTTTGTCCGCCAGCGCGCGCGGGTCGAGGTTCCATGTCAGCGGGTCGGCGTCGATGAGCACGGGTTCGGCGCCGAGGTAGCACGGCGCGCTGGCCGTGGCGATCATCGTGAAGGCCGGGATCAGCACCTCGTCGCCTGGCGCCACCCCGGCCGCCGCCAAGGCCAGATGTAGCGCTGCGGTTCCGCTCGAGCAGGCGACGCCGAACTGGCACCCGACGGCCGACGCGAACGCGCGCTCCAACCTGGAGACGAAGCTTCCGGCCGAGGAGATCCAGTTCTCGGACAGGCATTGCTGTACGTAGCGACTCTCGTTGCCATCGAGCAGGGTGTCCGCCACCTTGAGCACGCGGCCGTCGGGGCCCGCCGACAGCTCGGGCTCGGGGTCGGGGATGAGCTCGCTTGGCGTCTGGGGCGCGTCGGGCGCCGCGACTCCGGAGCGCTCGAGCGGATCGGCGAGCCATGCAGAGAGCTGGCGCGTGTTGTCGAGCATCGCGCGGTGGGATTCGGGCCCGGCGGCTTGGAAATGCTGCTCGAGAATCCCCCGTACCCCCTCGCGCAGACCACCGTCGAGCACGTCCAGGTAGCCGGGCAGGTAGCCAGGCTCGGGCTCGATCTCATATCCCAGTGCCTGCTCGTGCAACCGCTCGTAGATGGCCAGGGCCCGCGCGCGCTCGGCCTGTGCCGGGTCGCCGTCGAAAAGCCTCGCCACGTCGTCGCGAGCGGTGCCGGCCAGGCACCGAACCTCCTGCATCTCGTGGCCCCGTCCCGCCAGCTCCCGCGGCACCGCCCCGTTCGACGGAGGCGCGGTCAGGTAGCGCTGGCCGGGGCTCCAATCGCGCAGCGACAGCAACAGCTCGAGCAGGTCGATGCCGGCCACCGCGGGCGGGACACCGTCGGCGAGGAGGTTGAAGGCGATCTTGCGACACTCGGCGCAGCGGCTGCAGGCAGCCTGATCGCGCGTGAGTTCCCAGCAGGAGTACTGCAGGTCGCGCAGCGACGCGTAGCGTTCGGCGAGCAGCCGCTGGACCTGGAACTGCCGCAGCGAGCTGGTCAGCGAGACGACCCCGATGCCCGCCGGCGCCAGCACCGCCGAGAGCGCGCGCTGGGTGGCGGCCGAGTACATGAAGTGGCGCATCTGCACGACCATCCCGCCGCGCCGCAAGCTGTCCTGGACCTCGGCCTCGGAGGCCATGGCCACCAGCGGCGCTCCGCGCGCGGCGGCCACGGCGATCGCCGCGGCCACGAACAGGAGAGCGTCGGTGCACTCGTTGACGCCAACGCCATAGCGGGCGGCGGCGAACGTGTTATCCCAACCCGCCCTGAAATCGCTGCTCACCTCGACCAGCTCGAGCCCGGTGCGCATCGTCATCTCGGACAGCACCTGACGCCGGCGGGGCGTGTCGTGCTCCGGACTCCACGATACGGGCGAGGTGACCGTGACGAGCACGGGTTCCCTGCCCAGCTCGGCGAGCATCGCCGCCTGCGTGATGCTGTCGCGACCGCCGCTGAAGCAGGCCACCACGCCGCCGGTCGGCGATGGCGCCGGCTCGGGCGGGGCGAGGAAAGGGCCGTCGCCGACCAGCGCGACCGTGCGGGCGCTGTCGCCGCCCCCGGTGCGGGCCTCGAGGCTGGCCACGGCCGCGTCGGTCATTCGCAGCCAGAACTCCTCCTCCGCCACGGGCAGGCGCACCGGGAGACGGATGCGGCACGGCCGGAGCAGAGGCCAGTGGGCGTGCAGGCAGATCAGGCCGATGCGCCACCACAGCAAACGGGGGACCGCGCCCAGCGCGACGGTTTCCGGAAAGCGCAGGTGAAAGCTGGTGCGCGCATACAGGGCAGTGGCCGGCGTCACCGTCCAGGCAAAGCGGACCTCCGAGCCGGCGAGTTCGGGCTCCTCGAGCGTGATCTCGTGAACGGTCACCGACGCGGGCCTTCACGCAGACGCCGGGCGAACCGGATAACCGGCATCACCCGGGAGCGAAGTCGCCACCAGCCGCCGTTCTCGATTCGCTGCAGTGTCGCGTGGCGGCGGCGCAGGAAGACGAGCTCCTCCCGAGATTCGGCCAGCCGGCGCTCCTGCTCGGCGAGAGCCCGAGCCTGTTCGCCGTGCTGCACCCGCAGCCTTTCCATCCGCACACCACCGCCCAGCAGGATCGCGAGCCCGCCGTTCATCCACTCCATGAACGTCCAGTCGGGCCCCTTGGCCAGGAGCAGCTCCATCAGGAGCCGCGCCGGCGGAGCGTCGCCCACGCCGTCGTCGTCGCGCAACTCCGGTACGAGGTCGTACAGCGACAGGTCGAGGAGCTTGCCGTGGCGGGCGTAGAAGCAGGCGTGGGCGCCGAGCACGTCGATGGCCACCGAACGAGTCGCGAAGTCCGTCCCGGGGCCGTGCTTCGAGCTGAAGTGGTGAACGGCCCGGGCCTCGCGCGAGCGGCGAAAGCTGCCGGGTCGGGCGCGCTCGACGCGGTAGCACCACTCGTTGTCCTCGAAATACGACCGCATGCCGGCGTCGATCGGGAACTCGCGCAGGACCGAGCGGCGGATCAACGCCACCGTCCCCGGCACCCAGCCGGCGTTGCCGCTCGGCGGCAGCGGCTCCGAGCCCAACTGCCCGGCGCCGACGAGAGTGAATCTGACCGCCTGATCCTCGATCGACAGCCATCCTCCGGAGTGATGCAGCGTGCCGTCGCCGAGCGCCACGGTCGCGCTCACCGCGGCCGCCTCCGGGTGGGCATCGAGGTCGGCCACGAGCAGGTCGAGCGCGCCGGGCTCGAGCTCGGCGTCGTCGTCGAGCAATAGCACGAGCTCGCTGTCGGCGACGTCGATGGCCAGCCGGCGTCCACCGGCGCACCCGAGGTTGCGATCCGATCGATGCCAATGCACGTCCCGGCGCCCGCCCGCGCCCTCACGAAGGACGGTCGCCTCGGCGGGACTCGAGTTGTTGTCGATCAGGATCGTCTCCACCGCCACGCCGCTGCCGGACAGCGAGTCGATCGCGCGGAGCGCCTGGTGGGGCCGCGCCCGGGAGAGAACGATCGCGGTGACACGGGCTGAGGTGGCTGAGCCGCGCAGCGGCGCGGACAGCGGGAGGTCGTTGGGCGAAGCGCCCTCTTCGGAGTGCACGGGCGCGGCCGGGCCCGCGGAGAACACGGCGCAGTCGTGGGCCAGACGGGCATCACACAGCGGCGTGATCCGCCGGAACGATTCGGGCTCGCGCGCGAAGACCGTCGCCCGCGAGCCGGTCAGCGCCTCGCGGGTGACGTCGTCGGCCGGGTCGAAGCTGGCCGGCAGCACGATCACGCGCTCGAAGCGCAGCTCGGCGACGGCCAGAGCGCGCGCGGTCAGAGGATCGCCGGGGCGCCGGAACGCCTCGGCGTCGACGTGCAGCACCGCCGTATGGCCGCGCGCGGCGCACAGCCCCTCCCAGTCGATCTCGCGGTAGATCCGCTCGGCGAGCAGTGCCTGCACGCCCACCCAAGCGGTCCCGTCCTCGGGAGCCGCAGCGCAACGAACGACGGTGATGTCGGGGGGATGACCAATTTCGGCCAAGAGGCGCTGGCGGCTCTGCTCGATCTCAAGGAGTGGAGTGGCCGTGCTCACCGGCGCCCCCCCGGCATGAGTGAAATCTGTGGCAAGGCGTTACTGCGGATCGACGTCAACGCTCACGCTAACACCTCGCCGCGCCGACGACGGTGCGACCGCGTCGATAGCGTGCCCGACCGCATCGATCGCGGCGCGGCGATCGCCGGCCTTGATGACCAGCTGAGCCCGGGCTTTGCCGCGGAGCCGGAACAGCGGCGCGGGCCCGAGCACAATGGCTTTTGGGGGGTGGATGCGCTCGTGGAGCGCCGCCGCCGCAGCGTGCGCCTCCGCGGGCTCGGGCGCCGAGCAGACGAGCCTGATCAGCGACGAGAACGGCGGATAGCGCAGCGCCTTGCGCCGGACCAGCTCGTCGCTGAGAAAGCCGTCGGCGTCGTGCTGGGCGGCGAAGGCGATCGAGCGCGCCGCCGGCGCCAGCGTCTGGACGAGCACGCGCCCTCCCACGTCGGCTCGGCCTGCGCGCCCAGCCAGCTGCGTGATCAGCGCGAACGTTCGCTCCTCGGCGCGAAAGTCGGGGAACCGCAGCGTCTGGTCGGCGTCGAGCACGATGCCGAGCGCCACGTCGGGGAAGTCGTGGCCCTTGGCGACCATCTGAGTTCCGAGCAGCAGCGCCGAGCGCGCGGCCTCGAAGCGGCTCAGGGTCCGGGCGCGGGCACCGAGCCCCGCGGAGTCCGCGTCGAGGCGCAGGACCGGAAACTCGGCATCGCCGAGGGCCGCGGCCAGCTCGTGTTCCAGGCGCTCGGTTCCGGCGCCATGGCGGGCCAGCGCCACCGAGGCACACTTGGGGCAGCGGTTCGGGACCGGCCTGGCGGTGACCGCAGTGATGGCAGGCCATGAAGCTGCCGTTGCGGTGGAGCACGAGCGCGACCTCGCAGTTCGGGCACATCCACACCTCTCCGCAGGCGCGACAGGAGAGAAAGTTCGACCAGCCGCGGCGGTTGAGGAGCATGATCGCCTTGCCGCGGCCTCGCCGGAGATCGGCCAGCGCCATCCTGGTCTGCGGGTGAAGGGGGTGGTGCAGTCCGCGCATGTCGAGCACCTCGACCCCGGGGAGCGGACGGCCGTCGACGCGGCTCGGCAGCCGCAGGCGCGGCAGCCTCACCGCGCTCTCCGGGCGCGGCGTCGCGCTCCCCGCCACCAGCACTGCGCCATGGTCGCGGGCTCGCTGCTCGGCCACCGCGCGGGCGTCGTAGCGGGGATCGCCCTCGTGCTTGTAGGAGGCCTCGTGTTCCTCGTCCACGACGATCAGGCCGATGTCGCTCAGCGGCGCGAATACGGCCGAGCGCGGTCCCACGCACACCCGTGCCTCGCCACGGCGCAGGCGGTGCCACTCGTCGTAGCGCTGGCCCTGGCTCAGGGCCGAGTGCATCACGGCCACGACGTCGCCGAACCTGGCCTCGAAGCGCCCCATGGTCTGGGGCGTGAGCGCGATCTCGGGCACGAGCACGATCGCCCCGCGCCCCGCCGCCAACGCCGCCTCCACCGCCCCCAGGTACACCTCGGTCTTGCCCGAGCCGGTCACGCCATGAAGCAGGAACTGGCTGTCACCGGCGGCGGCCAGGGCCGTCAGGATCGGGTTCAGGGCCGCCTGCTGATCGGGCGTCAGCGCCGGCGCGAGGCGAGCCGCGGTCCCGATCCGGTGCTGCGCGGGGCGGCGGCGGGCGGGGGCGGAGCTCAGCTCCACGAGGCCACGGCGCTCGAGGCGGCGGATGCTGTCCAGGCTCCCGGCGGAGGACGCGGGCCTCTCCCCCGCCGCCTGGAGGGCGGCGAGGAGCTCGCGCTGCCGTCTCGTCAGCGGCCGGGCGCCGGGCGCCGCCGCGCCATCGTCGGCCAGCGCCTCGTGTCCCGCCTCGGTGAGCCGAGCAACCAACACGTGGTGCGCTCTCACTCCGCTGGCCGAGCCCGGCGCGAGCAGCAGCCCGAACGCCCGGGCCGGGGTTGAGCAGTACTCGCGCGCCATCCAGTGCGCGAGGGCAACGAGGTCGGCGGGCAACCCGTCGGGGAGGACGGCCTCGGGCTCGATCAGGCGGTCGGGGTCGAGCTCCGACCGATCGCTCAAGCCCGACCACGACCCCCAGCGAGCGGCGACCGCCGAAGGGCACGCGCAGCAGCGAACCCACCTCCACGTCCGGCTGATCGGCGCGCAACCGGTAGTCAAACGGGCCCCGCACGGCGCGCGTCCGCGTGAGTGGCTCGACCCGGGCGATCACCTCGGGATCGTGGATGGACGGGACGAATGCCACATGACCATGGGCTTCAGGAGGGTAGAGTGAGCTGAGGATGACGACCGAAGCGTCGGCAATCCTCGTCGCCTGCGACCGCGTCCTGGGGGAGATTGGACGCCGAGACCACATGTTCGGTTGGCTCCGGGTCCCCGACGCCGACCCGCCGCGCTGGCTCTCCGTGGACGGCTATTACCCCGGTAACCGGCTCATCGTCCTGTGCGGACAGCAGCCCGACGAGGTGGCGCGATTGTGCGCTGAGGTCGCCCCCACCCATGGCCTGCGCCTGCTCGAGCTCTCGCTGCAGGAGCTTGACGACGACGCAGTCGGCCTCGACGCGGCGCTCGAGCGCCGCGTGGCCGAGCTCGCCCCGGTCGTCCGTCCCTCGGGTGAGCTGCACGAACGCGACAACGGCGCGCGGGCCGCCTCGCTCCTCCCCCAGCCGGTGACGCCACCAGTCGCCCGCCGCCGGGTCGGCGACTCGCGGGCGGCGGCCGCGGCGCGCGGCGCGCGGTTCGTGGCCACGCACGAGCCGCCGGCGCCCGTCGAGGTGATCGATCGCCGCCCCGCCGGGGGCGTGTCCCGCCCCGCCCCGCCGCCAGCCCGTCGCCCCTCTCCGGCCCGCCGGAGCGTCATCGCGCGGGACCCGCCGCCCGCCTCGCAGCACCTGAAGGCGCCCGACCTGGTGATCGGGCTGGCCCTGATTCCCGTCCTGTGCCTGGAGCTCTACTACGGCGTGGCCCGATTCGCGCTCGGCGGTGGACATGTGCTGCTGGCCTTCGGCCTCGCGCTGGACTGCTGTGCCCGCGTGCTCGGCACGGTGGCCGCCCGCCGCGCCCGCAAGAGCGACTGGATGTGGTCCTGTGCGTTGATCGGAAGTCCGGCGGTGGCGATGTTCGCGCTCTACGGCGGCGACGGCGAACCGCCCCCAGAGCCCGGCATCCTCGCCGGGTGGGTGTCGCTGTGCGCCTGCGCGGCCGTCGTGATCGCCGTCCTGGCGGCCGTGCTTTAGATTGCCACCGTGGCGATGGCCCCCGAACCCGACGAGCAGATCTTCTTCCACGGGCACCCGTCCTGGCGGGCGATGCTCGCCTTCTACGTCAAGGGGCTGGCCATCGCGATCCTCGCCGGCGTGATCGCCGGGATCGTCACCCGCATCTCCTCGCACAGCGTGAAGGCCGGCTGGGTGATCCCCGCCGTCTTCGTGGTCTTCGTCATCGTCGTGTTGCTGGGGATCGTCAAGCGGATCGCCACCGTGTACACGATCTCGAGCCAGCGCCTGCGGATCCAGCTCGGCATCTTCTCCCGCGAGACCCACGAAACCCGGGTCGAGCGGATTCAGAACGTCAACGTGGTCCAGTCGATCGTCGAGCGCATGCTCCACGTCGGCACGGTCGACTTCGACACCGCCGCCGAGTCGGGCTACGACTTCAAATTCCGCGGCGTTGCCGATCCTCAGGAGGTCGTGCGCACCGTGGATCGCGTCCAGCACTCACTGCGCGCGCCGGCGGACGGGGTCTGAGGACGACCACGGCCCGTCAGGCCCGTCGGCAACAGCGATGCGGGGGCGGCATCCCACGCGCTCGTCAATGTGAAACTCGCCCTTCTACCGAGGCCGAGTTTCGCCTTGACGGCGCCCGGCGCCGTCAAGGGACACTCGACCGTTTCGCCGAGCCGAGTTTCACATGACGCCTGCCTACGGGCCGAATTTGTGTAAATCGGCACTTGGCAAGTGAGACGCTTGGAGAGGCGACTCAGGCCGGGAGCGAAAGCTCCGTAGCCCCTTCCCGGCGGCCGTTCCTGATGTCGCCTCTACCCCGACCGCAGCCAACTGACCGCGGTAACCGCGTGGCGAGCTACGCCGCCACCGGCGCCCCGCCGAGCCCGGCGGCGGCCCGAAGGGCGTCGGCCTTGTCGGTGCGCTCCCAGGTGAAGTCGCGGTCCTCGCGCCCGAAGTGGCCGTAGGCCGCGGTCTTCTGGTAGATGGGGCGGTGCAGGCGCAGGTACTGGCGGAACGCTCCGGGACGCAGGTCGAAGTGCTCGCGGATGAGCTCGAGGATCGTCGAGCGGCCGATCTTCTCGGTCCCGAATGTCTCGACCATGATCGACACCGGCTTGGCCACGCCGATCGCGTAGGCGACCTGGACCTCGCAGCGCTCGGCGAGTCCGGCGGCGACCACGTTCTTGGCCACGTAGCGGGCCGCGTAGGCGGCTGAACGGTCGACCTTCGAGGGGTCCTTGCCCGAGAACGCGCCGCCGCCGTGGCGGGCCATGCCGCCGTAGGTGTCGACGATGATCTTGCGCCCGGTGAGCCCGCAGTCGCCCATCGGGCCGCCGATCACGAACCGGCCGGTGGGGTTGACGAGCAGGTTCTTGTGGAGCTTGCGCGAGTCGTAGAGGTCATCGGGAATGACGGGCTCGATCACCTGCTCCCACAGATCCTGCTTGATCAGCGACTCGGCGCCGTCGCGGTGCTGGGTGGAGATCAGGAGCTTCTCGACCTCGACCGGGCGACCGTCGACGTAGCGCACGGTGACCTGCGTCTTTCCGTCGGGACGGAGGTAGGGGACGATCTCGGCCTTGCGCACGTCGGCCAGGCGCTTGGCCAGCTTGTGGGCGAGCGAGATCGGCAGCGGCATGAGCTCGTCGGTCTCGTTGGTCGCGTAGCCGAACATCATGCCCTGGTCCCCGGCGCCGGCGACATCCATCTCGTCGTCGTCGCCGGGATCGGTCCGGGCCTCGTAGGCCTGATCGACGCCCTGGGCGATATCGGGCGACTGCTTGTCGATCGCGTTGATGACCGCGCAGGTGTGGTAGTCGAAGCCGTACTGGGCGTCGGTGTAGCCGATCCGCTTGACGGTCTCGCGAGCGATCTCCTGGATGTCGACGTAGGTGGACGTCGTGATCTCGCCCGAGACGACGACGAGGCCGGTGTTGACCAAGGTCTCGCACGCGACGCGGCCGTTGGGGTCATCGCGCATCACGGCGTCGAGCACGCCGTCGGAGATCTGGTCGGCGATCTTGTCGGGATGTCCCTCGGTTACCGATTCGGAGGTGAAGAGGTATTCGTTGTCGGAAAGCGTGGTCATGGAATCTGGAGGAACAGCTCCGCTGTCGTATCGGTCTTCCCGCTCGTCGAGCTTAGGCCCACCGCAGAGATCCTCTCGAGATCCGGCCCGAGCGCACTGAGGCGTGCGCTGTGCGTCAAGCCCATCTGCTCGCCGAGGCTGAGAAGCTGGCTGAAGTCGAGAAAGAGTAGCGAGCCGACCCGCTCCTGGTGGGAACCAACGACCGTGCGCAACGCGCTCTCGCTGCCCAGGGACCGCGTGCGGGCGAGAACCGCCGAGATTCCGCTCAGACTCGTCGATACGACGACAAGCCCGCGAAACACCGCGTAATCGATCTGCAGCCCCGCGCCCAGCGAGAGCTGATGCGCGGTGATCGCGCCGACCTGATGATCGTTGAACAGCGGCGACTGGCCCGGCCCGGACCCCGGCGCGAAGAGCTGGGCCAGGGGAGCCTCGAGCGCACCGAGCGCCTCGTTGGCCGCGAGCGGGTTGCCGGTGCGCGTGATGATCGTCACGTCCGGTGCACCCACCGCATCGGTCGCTGGCGAGACCGCGACCGCCGTCTCCCCGTGGAACAGGGCGAGGATCCGCCCGACGTTGACCCCCTCGGCGGACAGGGCGACGCCCAGCCGCGCGAGCAGCGGCCCGACCTGGCCGATGACGCCGCCGGCGGCGCCCGCCCGGAGTAGCCGCGGGGCCAGCGAGTCGAAGCTCGAAGCGTCGAGCATCATCGTCGAACCGGCGGGGATCACGTCCGGTATCGAGGGCGTGAACGTCGTCACCGTGCTGGGGTGCAGCTGGGCGAGCTGGGGATCGAGGACGGTGTGCACCTTCAGCCGCGCGCCACCGTCGGCGGGCGATAGCGATAGCGCCACTGCACCGAGCGCGGGCTGGTCGAGCAGCGCACCGACGGCGCCGATCACGCCGTGCTGGGGCATGAGCACGCGCTGGACCCCGCTCGCCGAGGCGTAGGCGTCGAGGACGCGGCCGGCGGGCTCGCCGGCGGCGGCTCGCCGATACATCGGGTCGTGCTGGAGCGACGGCGCGATGCCCGTCTCGACGTCGATCGCCGCCCGCAGGCTGGCGTCCTGCCCGAAGGCGAGGTAGTGGCCGAGGAAGGCCAGCTCGGTGCCGGTGGGATAGCCGAGCAGCTGCACGCGCCGGTAGGAGCCGACCGGCCGGGCGCCCGAGCGCGCGAGGAACGCCCGCGCCCGGGCGCGATCTGAGATATCGAGCACGATCAAGGAGCCGGCGGTGGAGCTCGCCGTGTTGAGCACGGCGAGAGCGGCCTCGTTGCCGAGCCACGGAGCGACGTCGCGCGCGAAGTCCAGCGGGGCTCCGCCCGACAGGACCCCGCCCACGCGGGTCTCGACGTCGCTCAGCAACGGCCGGTAGCCGGGAAAGCGCGCCGCGAGCGAGCCCGCCTGCCCGACGGCGCCGCGGCTCGGGTCGATCGACAGGTTGACGTAGGCCAGCGCATCGGCGGGCACGACGGCCGCCGCTCCCGTGGCCGGCGGCTCGGGACCGCTCCCGACCAACAGCGAGATGATCAGGGCGGCGATGCCCGCGAGCGCGAGGGTCACGATCGCGGCCAGACGGCGGCGGCGCACGGCCGCAGCCGGCGGCCGCCGCTTACCCGAGGGTTGGGTGGACGGCTCGAGCGGCTTGGCGGGCTCGGGAGCGGCAGGCTGCGCGGGCGCGCGCAGCTGCAAAATCCCCTGCAGGGAGCCGGACACGCTTCAACTTAACCACGCCGTCGGGGCGCTCGCGCCGGTTCGATTTCAGGCCTTCGAGGTGGGTGCGCCACGCCGCCCGCGGCCCTCGGCAACCCGGCGTTCGCTGCGCTCGACGAAGTCGATGATGAGGGGCACCCCGTCGAGTCCAAAGCGCGCACGCAAGCGGTTCTCGATGTAGTAGGCGTAGTCGCGGGTGACCCGAGCGCGCGAGTTGACCTGGATCGAGAACCGCGGCGGCCGCTCCGCCGTCTGACTCATGAACAGCAGCTTCAGGCGGTGGCCGCGGGGACCCGCCACCGTCCCGGCAGGTGGCTGGCGCGCGGCCACGACCTCGGACAGGAACCGGTTCAGCTTGCGAGGTGGGGAGCCGGCCCCGGCTGCGGTCAGCGAGGCCGATGGCCTCCATCAGCAAACGCTCCACATGGCGGCCCGTCTTCGCGCTGGCGGTCATCACGCGTGGTCGCAATCGCAGCTTCTGATGCGCCCGGGCGCGTTCGTGGTCGAGATCGAGATCGCCGGCCAGATCCCACTTGTTGAGTACCAGAGCCGTCGCGCATCCGCTCTTCATAGCCAGCTCCGCGACGCGGAGATCCTGCGTGGTCAGGCCGTCGGTGGCGTCGCACACGACCAGCGCCACGTCGGCCCGCTCCGCCGCGCGGCGGGAGCGCAGCGCGGTGAAGTACTCGAGCGACTCCCCCACCTTGGCCTGCCGGCGCAGTCCGGCGGTGTCGATCAGGATCAGCCTGCGGTCCTCGAAGGTCAGCGGCAGGTCGATCGCGTCGCGAGTGGTGCCGGCCACCTCGGAGACGATCACGCGATCGGCGCCCAGGAACCGGTTGACCAGCGACGACTTGCCGACATTCGGCCGGCCGATCACGGCGAGCCGGATCGGGTCCTCAGCGGCCGGCTCGGCGTCGTGCTCGGGCCCGGCGCGGACGATCTCGTCGAGGAGGTCTCCGGTGCCGAGGCCCTGGGCAGCCGAGACCGGGATGGGCTCGCCGAGCCCGAGGGCGTGAAACTCAGCGGCGAGCGCGGTGTCGCTCACCGTGTCCACCTTGTTGGCGGCGACGACGACGGGCAGCGACTGGCGGCGCAGCAGGTCGGCCAACTCGACGTCCCCAGGTCGCAGACCGGCCTTGGCGTCGACGACGAGCACGGCGACGTCGGCATCGGCCAGCGCGGCCCGGGCCTGGGCCTGGATCTGACGAGCGATGTGCTCGCGGTCCTCGAGATCGACGCCTCCGGTGTCGATGAGGACCAGCGGACGGCCATTCCAGTCGGTGGGCAGCTCGTTGCGGTCACGCGTCACGCCGGGGCGCTCGTGCACGACCGCCTCACGCGACTCCGTGAGCCGGTTGACCAGCGACGACTTCCCGACGTTGGGGTATCCGACGACCGCGACCTTCATGACTACCGAGGCTAGCTACCCCGCGGCACGCGCCATTGCCGCGATCCGGTCGATGACCTGCTCGAGCGTCATTGTCGTCGTGTCGAGCTCGACCGATCCGGCCGCGGGTTTGAGCGGCGAGTGCTCGCGGGTCCGGTCGCGCTCATCGCGGATCGTCTGCTCGGCCAGCACCTGCGCGGCGTCGATCCCGAGCTCGGACGCGCGGCGGCGCGCCCGCTCGGCAGGATCCGCGGTGAGGAACACCTTGACGGCGGCCTCGGGGGCCACCACGGTGCCGATGTCGCGACCTTCGGCCACCCAGTCGCCGCTGGCCAGCAGGGCGCGCTGCTGGGCGACCAGCGTCGTGCGCACGTCGGGATCCGCCGCCGCCCGCGAGGCCGCCTCCGTGACCTCGGGCGTCCGGATGGCGGCACTGACGTCGCGGCCGTCGAGCGTGACCGGGCTTCGAGGATCGACCCTGACCTCGGGCGCCACCTCACGGGGCTCGCGGCCCTGCTCGAGCCCGGCCAACGCCACGCCGCGGTACATCGCGCCCGAGTCGAGGTAGGTGAAGCCGAGCCTGGCGGCCACTCCGCGCGCCACGGTCGACTTGCCGGCGCCGGCGGGGCCGTCGATCGCAATGACCATCAGTGGGAGTCCACTATCTGCTGAGCCTCGCGATGTCCTGCTCGAAGCCTGGGTAGGAGACCGCGGCGGCCTCCATCCCGATGACCTCGACCCCCTCCTGGGAGGCCAGCCCGGCCACCGCGCCGAGCAGGGCGAGCCGATGGTCGCCGGCAGCGTCGAGCTGGCCGCCCCGCAGACCCCCCGTCCCGCGAACCATGAAGCCGTCGGGTGCCGCCTCGATGTCGGCGCCAAGCCCGCGGAGACCCTCTACCACAGTGGTGATCCGGTCCGATTCCTTGACCCGCAGCTCGCCGGCGCCGCGGACCACGGTCTCGCCCTCGGCAAAGCACCCGAGCAGCGCCACCAGTGGGAGCTCGTCGATGGCCAGCGGGACCTCCTCGGGCTCGACCGTCGTCGCCTCGATCGGAGCTCCGGTGACGTCAAGGTCGGCGACCGGCTCGGACTGCTCGAAGGCATCAACGGGCTCGCGCTCACCGATCACGATGGCTCCCATGCGGTCGAGGATGCGCAGGAAGCCGGCTCGCGTCCAATTGACCCCGACGCCCTCGAGCACCAGGCGGGAGCCCGGCACGAGCACCCCGGCGGCGATGAGGAACGCGGCCGAGGAGAGATCGCCCGGGACCTCGACCGTGTCGAGCTCGAGCTCATCGGCGTTCGAGATCGTGATGCGGTTCCCGCCCCCGGGGTTGGGGTCGCGCCTGAGAGCAGCGCCGGCCCGGGCCAGAAACCGCTCGGTATGGTCACGCGTCGGCACCGGCTCGACGACGGTGGTCAACCCCGTGACCAGGCCGGCGATGAGCACGCAGGACTTGACCTGGGCACTGGCCACCGGCAGCTCGTACTCGATCCCGGTGAGCGTCGAGCCGTGCACGGTGAACGGAGGAAAGCGGCCGTCGCGCGCCTCGATCCTCGATCCCATCATCGTCAACGGCGTCGCCACCCGGTCGACGGGCCGGCGGCGGATCGACTCGTCGCCGTCGAGCGTGAAGCTCCGCTCGGACTGGAAGGCCAGCCATCCGGGGAGCAGACGCATGAGCGTGCCGGCGTTGCCGACATCGATCGCCCCCTGCGAAGCCTGCGCGTTGCGCAGCCCGCAGCCGCGGATGAGCACCTCGTGGTCGCGCTCCTCGACGATCGCGCCGAGGGCTCCCATCGCCGCCAGCGTGGATCGAGTGTCGGCCGCGTCGAGATAGTTGTGGATCCGCACCGGCTCGGTGGCCATGGCGCCGAACAGCGCCGCCCGGTGGGAGATCGACTTGTCGGGCGGGGGCCGCAGCCGACCGCGCAGCGGGCCCGCGGGGGCGAAGCGCGCGTTCATGCCCGGCTGACCGGAAACCCGAGCTCGGCGATCAGCCCCTGGGCGCGCTCGGCCTGCGCCTCGCCGGCGATCCACAGCGCCACCACGCCCTCGCTCATGTCGGGAGCGGGGTACAGGGCCAGGTCGGCGATGTTGACCCCGCCCCGGCCGAGCTCGAGCGCGAGCCGGGCGATGACGCCGGGACGATTGGGCACCGAAGCGCGCAACTGGAAGAGCTCACCACCGGCCAGCTGGGCCTCGAGGAGGCGGCGGCGGTCATCGGCGGCGCCGTCGTTCCACGCCGTGAGCCGCTCGGCCTCCCCAGCCCGCAGAGCCTCGCGCACGGCCTGCAGCCGCTCGGTCGTGTCGTCGATCCCGGCGATGAGGGCGTCACGGTTGGACAGATAGATGTCTGTCCAGATGGCGCTCGGAGCACCGGCCACGCGCGTGGCGTCGCGGAAGCTCGGACCCGTGGCCGGCAATCGCTCGCCGCCCTGGCCAAGCGCGTGGGCGGCCTGCGCGACGAGGACGTTGGCCAGGACATGAGGGAGGTGCGACACGGTGGCCAGGATCGTGTCATGCGTCTCGGGCTCGATGGCCGCCGGCCGGGCTCCCAGTTCGACGAGCAACCGGTGCAGCCGCTCGTAGAGGACGCCCGAGGTAGTCGGCGTGGGCGTCAGGTACCAGGTGGCGTTTTCGAACAGGTCGGCGCGCGCGTGCTCGACCCCGGCGTTCTCGGCGCCGGCCAGAGGATGACCGCCGACGAACCGCGGGTCGGCGTTGGCCGCGACCACGGCACGCTTCGTCGAGCCCACGTCGGTGACCACGCAGTCGGGTGCGGCGAGTCGCAAGCGCCTCGCCGACGACGGTCGGAATCAGGCCCACAGGAACCGCCACGAACACGGCGTCGGCGTCGTGCACCGCCTCCTCCACCGAGTCGCAGGCGCGGTCGAGCGCCCCCCGCTCGAGCGCCGTGCGCAGGGCGCCGGCCGAGGCGTCGAACCCGGCCACCGAGGCCGAAAGACGGTCGCGGGCGGCGAGAGCAACCGAGCCGCCGATCAGACCAACGCCGATGACGGCCAGCTTCACCGGTGTCTAATCGCCCGTACCGCGTCGCGCTCGGGCCGCCGCGGCGAGACCATCGAGGACCTCGACGGTGGTTTCCCAGTCGATGCAGGCGTCGGTGATCGACTGGCCGTAGGTGAGCGCGGCGGTGCTGTCGAGGTCCTGCCGGCCGGCCACGAGGAAGGATTCGAGCATCAGGCCGACGACGGCGCGGTTGCCGCCGGCGACCTGCGCGGCGATGTCGGCGGCCACGGGCGGCTGGCGGCTGGCGTCCTTGCCGCTGTTGTCGTGCGACGCGTCGACCACGACGCGCTCGGGGAGACCGGCGGAGCGCAGCAGCTCGAGCGCCTGTGCCACGCCCTCCGGGCCGTGGTTGGGAGCGTCGCGGCCGCCGCGCAGGATGATGTGGCAGTCGCGGTTGCCGGTCGTGTAGAGGATCGCGGGGGTGCCATCGTCGTCGATCCCCGCGAAGGTGTGCGACACCGCGGCGGCGCGCACGGCGTCCACCGCGACCTGCACGTTGCCGTCGGTGCGGTTCTTGAACCCGACCGGCATCGAGAGACCCGAACCGAGCTGGCGGTGGATCTGGCTCTCGGTCGTGCGGGCTCCGATGGCGCCCCAGCACACGGCATCGGAGATGTACTGCGGGGTGATCGGGTCGAGGAACTCGCATCCGACGGCGAGGTCGAGGGCAAGTACGTCGAGGAGCAGCGCGCGGGCCATCCGCAGGCCGGTGTTCACGTCCCCGGAGCCGTTGAGGTGCGGATCGTTGATCAGTCCCTTCCACCCCGTCGTCGTGCGCGGCTTCTCGAAGTAGACGCGCATCGCGACCTTCAGATCGTCGCTGAAGTCTCGCCGCCTGCTCGCCGAGGCGCCGCGCGTAGTCGCGCGTCGCGTCGACGTCGTGGACGCTGCACGGCCCGACGACGACGAGCAACCGGTCGTCGCCAGCCGTCGAGGATGGCCTGAATCGCGGCGCGGCCGCGCCTGACGACGTCGGCGTGGCGATCGCTCAGCGCCAGCTCTTCGAGCAACTCGACCGGCGCGACGAGCGGCTCGACCCGCTCGATCCGCTGGTCACGAATGTCGTCGCCGGGCTTGGCGCCGGCGAACGGGATGTCACCGACGCGCGGCACCTCAGACCTCGAGGAGTGCGTCGACGGCCTCGCGCTCGCGCGAGAGTGTCTTCCCCGCCAGGCCGGCGGCCGATTCCACCTGCTCGACGAACGCGGCGAAGCCGTCCGTGGCCAGCGACTGCGGGCCGTCGCAGATCGCGCTGTCGGGATCCGGGTGCACCTCGACGATGATGCCGTCGGCGCCCGCGGCCGCCGCCGCCAGGGCAAGCGGCAGGACCAGATCACGGCGTCCAGCGGCATGACTCGGGTCGACGATGACTGGAAGATCCGAGCGCTCCTTCAACACCGGTACAGCCATCAGGTCGAGCGTGAACCGGTAAGCGGTCTCGAATGTGCGGATTCCGCGTTCGCACAGCAGCACCGAGTCGTTGCCCTCCTTGCGGATGTACTCGGCGGCCTGGAGCAGCTCGTCGAGCGTGCTCGCCAGGCCGCGCTTGAGGAGCACCGGGTACCCGGCGCGGCCGACCTCGGTCAGCAGCGAGTAGTTCTGCATGTTCCGCGCCCCGATCTGGATGACGTCGGCCACCTCGAGCACGGCGTCGAGGTCGCGCGCGTCCATCGCTTCGGTGACGATCGGCAGCCCGGTCTCGAGCTTGGCCTCCGCCAGGAGACGCAATCCCTCGTGACCGAGGCCCTGGAACGCGTACGGCGAGGTCCGCGGCTTGAACGCGCCACCGCGGAACATCGTCCCCCCAGCGTCGCGCACCGCTCGAGCCGTCTCGAGCGTCTGGTCGCGCGACTCGACCGCGCACGGGCCTGCGATCATCGCGAAATTGCTCCCACCGACCCGGCGGCCCGCGATCTCGAGCACGGCGGCGGTACGGTGCTCGGGATCCGCTTGGGGATCTGTGGCTCTGGGTTTGGTCGCGATGCTCATCTCTGGTGGTCCTTTCTACGCCTGAAACTCTAGGGAACGGGGTGCGAGCGACTTTCGGCGGTCGGCCTCCGGGCGGGCCCGCGACGAGCGCGGACGCGAGGGTGTGGGGCCGAGCGCCTAGCTAAATCGCCAGGCGTAGAAGCGCGCGTAGAAGCACCAGCCGAAAGGGGATGTGTGGGCGTGGTCGGTCATACGCGTCAGCGGTGTTGTAGCAGAAGGCGCCGGATTGGTCGAGGGCAGTCGGACCGGGGCCCAAACACGGGGCGCGCGCATGCGCGCCCTCTAAACGAAATCACTCAGCGCGGCGACGAATTTCTCGTTCTCGGGCTCGGTGCCGACCGTCACCCGCATCGCCCGCTCGCGACCGAGCGACTCGCCGGCGCGGACCAGCACGCCGCGCTCGCGCAGGCCGCCGATCACGGCCGCCTCGTCGGCATCCTCGCTCAGCCGCACCCAGATGAAGTTGGCGTCGGATTCGGCCACCCACAGGCCGAGCTCGCGGACCCCGTCGACGAGGCTCTCGCGCAGAGCGATCGTCTGCACGACCCGGCGCTCGACCTCGTCCTGGTGCTTCAGCGCCTCGACGGCGGCGGCCTGGGCGGCGGAGTTGAGATAGAACGGCTGGCGAACCTGGTCGACGGCGGTGCGGAACTCGGGCGAACCGCAGAGGCCGTAGCCGACGCGCAGGCCGGCGAGTCCGTAGATCTTCGAGAACGTCCGCAAGAGCACGAGATTGGGGTAGCGACGCAGCAACTCGAGCGAGGCGTAGGTGTCGCCGAGCGAGAGCGCGAACTCGCAGTAGGCCTCGTCGAGGATCACGCACACATTGCGCGGGATGCCGGAGACGAAGTCCTCGATCGCGTCCAGACCGAGGGCGGTCGAGGTCGGGTTGTTCGGGTTGCAGATGAGGACGAGGCGCGTGGCGACGGTCACCTCGCGGGCCATCGCGTCGAGGTCGTGGCGGTCCTCGGAGTCGAGCGGCACCTGGATCGCGCGAGCGCCGGCGGCGGCGGCCAGGTGCGGGTAGACGCTGAAGGCCGGCCACGCGTAGACGACCTCGGCGCCCGGCTCGAGCAGCGCCTCGCCGGCGGCGAGCAGGATGTCGCACGAGCCGTTGCCCAGGGCGATGCGTTCGGCGGGTAGGCCGTAGCGCTCGGACAGCGCGCGGCGCAGGGGCAGATACGCCGGGTCGGGATAGCGGTGGGCTCCCCCCAGCACCGCGGCCGCGGCCTGCGCGACCGCGGGGGCCGGCGCGAAGCAGCGACTCGTTCGAGGCCATCATGGCGATGTCGCTGCCCAGGTCGTAACCCGAGGCGACGGGGTAGACCGGGATGCGGCGGATGCGCTCGGCGAACTCGATGGCCATGCGCCCTATTGTGCCTCGTTCAGGTCCGCTCGCAGTCCGCGCGCGCTCCCGAGGTAGACGTGCTGGGGCTCGTGGCTCCCCGTCGGCGTAGTAGTGGACCAGGGTGCGGATGATCTGGGGCATCGAGCCGGGCACGGGGATCTCACGCGCGCACAGGAGCGGCACCTGGGTCAGTCCGAGCCGGCGGGCGGCGACGGCGGGAAACTCGGCGTCGAGGTCGTTGGTCAGGGTGAAGATGCAGCTGACCATGGCCTCGGGCGAGAGTGCGTTGCGCTGCATCAGCTCGCGCATGAGCTGATCGGTCGCGGTGAGGATTGCGTCGGCTTCGTTGCGCTCGACGCTATTGGCGCCCCGGAGCGCGAAGAGCCGCTGCATTCTCCTCAGATCTTGCCAGAGGCGTCCCCGGGCAGGTTGGTCTCGAACACCGTCGCGCACCCGAACCGGCGCACGTCGACGATCAGCGGGCGCAGCGTCCTGTACAGGTTGGTGCGCGTGTGGCAGTCGGCGAGGATGAAGCGCGCGCCGGTACGGCGGACGAAGCGGCGAGCGACGGCGGGCGATAGCCGACCGCCGAACAGGGCCTCGGTGGCCTGGCCGCGACGGTGGCAGTAGGGCTCGGACCACAGGCAGTCGCCGACGAGCACGCGGCGTCCCGTCTTGCCCGGGCACCGCCGCGCCCAGATAGGCCCTTGTGAGCACGCCGCCGGGGTCGCGGTCGACGGCCAGGTAATTGATCGCGCTGCGCTCGTCGCGGGTGATGAAGTTGGCGTTGCCCGGCGTGGGCGAGGCGACCTTGCCGGCGTTGTAGAGCTCGTAGGCGGTGGCGGGAATCGTCACCAGGGCCAGCGCGGTCAGGGCGATGGCGCGGTGGTAGGGAAGGCGCCGCCAGCTCACCATCGTGACGCCCTGCACGGCGAGCACGGCCAGCGGCACCGTGATGCCCTGGAACGCGTGCAGCGGAGTGGCGCTGGCGCCCGAGGCCGAGACCACGAACACGATCAGCGCGGCGATCGGCCAGGCACGCGTCGCGGCGGGCAGGAACCCGGGCCCGCGCTTGCGGTAGGCCACGAGCGCGGGGATCAGCAGCGGCACGATGGCGAGCACGATCGACCAGAGCGCGAACGAGTGCTTGCTGGCCTCGCGGGCCAGCTTCCACGACAGATCCAGCCGGCCCAAGGAGCAGGTAGTAAACGAGCGGGAGCCCGGTGAGGATCGAGCGTGAGCGCCGGCAGCATCAGCCGCCGCAAGGAGATGTTGCGCGGACGCAGGCAGCATGAGCTCGGCGACGACCACGGTCAGGATCAGCAGCTCGCCGTGCCAGGGATGCAGGAGGCTCGCCCCCGCGCCCATCAGCGCCCGGCACCCAGCTCAGCTGGCCCGCGGACAGCGCGCGGTCGTAGCTGACCAGGGCGAAGCGTCATCGCGGCGAGCGCGAGCAACCCGAACGTGTAGCCCCAGGACAGGAAGCCGGGGAACAGGTCGCCGAGCACGCCGAAGCTCCCGTACACGACCGTGAACGAACCGAAGAACAGCGCCAGCACGATCACCGTCACCCGCTGCCAGCGGCTGACGACGCTGCGGTGCGCGTATGCGCGTACGGCGAAGAACATGCCCAGCACCGCGACCGGCTTCCACAGCAGCAGCGCCAGCGTCGGGGCGATCCCGAGCGCGGCGAGCCCGCCCGAGATGGCCACGGCGGGTTGGAAGTAATCGGCCGGCGTCGAGCGCAGCACGAACAGGTTCGAGACCAGCACGTGATGCGAGGCGACTGCTGATCCAGGCCAGGTACTGCATCTGGTCGACGATGTAGAGCCCGTCGGTGCCGGTCCACACCCGCCCGTTGACCACCACCTGCCAGAGGTCGACGGCGACCACCCACAACGACACCGCGCCGAACAGCCACGAGCACGGCGAGCTCGAGGCGATCGAATCGGCGAGACGGTGGTCCGGTCCGGTCCGCGGTGCGTCCGGAAGCCGGCGCTGGTGTCCCGACCTCTACGCGCATCTCAATTCGAACCTAACAGTTACTCCGTTAACGGCATGGCCTTGACTACGACGGCTCCAGACCTCACGCCCGACGCGCTACTGCTCGAGCTTGTTCTGGAGAGCGCGGGACGCCTTGCCCGCGCTACCGCCCATCAGGTTGATGTGGACGGCTGAGAGAAGCATTCCGGTGGTCGGCATGAACGCAAAGGCGACGTACAGCGTGGCGATCGCCGCCGCGCGGCGCAGCCGCACGCTGGTAGCCAGCGCCGCAAGCGGGAGCAGCCAGATGATGTACCACGGGCACGAGCCAGGCGAGGCTCGCGATGAGCGCCAGCGTCGACCAACCGGCACCGGTCAGCCATTCGCCCCGGCGACGCAACACCAGAGCCACCGTCACCACGAGGGCGACGTTGGCCAGGCGCAGCAGACCGGGGGTGCCGCCGCCGACGCCGAGCAGCGTGCCGAGCATGTTCGGCGCGCTGAACGGGGTCAGCAACGTGCTTTGGTCCTTCAGGTTGGGAAGCGAGAGCCCGAACAGCGCCAGGTCGAGCGCGATCAGCGGGATCGAGGCCAGCACGGCGCCGACGATCACGCGCTTGCGCCGCTGCGACGGACGCGCGGCGACGAGCAGGAACGGCAGGAGCAGGATCGCGGTGAACTTGACCGCCACCGCGACCATCACCATGGCGCCGGCCGAGCGGTCGCGGCGCGCGAGCAGAAACGCGATCGCCGCCGTGGACGGAATCAGCATGAAGAAGTCGTTGTGGAAGCCGGCCACCGCGTACATCAGATAGACGGGGTTGGCGGCGACGAACAGGACGGCGAAGCGGGGATCGCGACCGAGCAGCTTGGCGCACTTCCACACCAGCGCGATGAACGCGAGGCTGCCCAAAACGGCGGCGAGCTTGAGCGTCCAGTACGCGACCCCGAGCGGCAACCAGGCCACCGGGTAGCTGGCCGCTGTGAACAACGGGCCGTAGGGGCTCTCCAGGTGGTACCAGGTGGCGAACCGGTAGATCGGATCGTGTATCTCCTGCGCGATCACGTGGGTGTACGGGTTCAGATGATGCAGCCCGCCAAGGCGCGCGTAGCCGAGGTAGTTGAACAGGTCGGTGAGCATCAGCGGCGGGCTCAGGAGCAGGATCACGTGGAGGACGACGACGCACGCGACGATCATCCGCATCGACAGGGTGCGGACCGCGGCCAGCGCGACGAAGTAGGCGACGAGCATCACGGCGATCACGGCGCTGAAGCCGATGCCGAGCCCCTTCGAGCTGTGCGGCAGCACTCCGAGCAGCCCGTGCAGCGGTCCGGCCTCCCATTGCGGGAAGACCTCGGAGCTGCGCGGGACGAGGCTGGTCGGCCCCGAGGTGGCAAACACGACCACGGCCAGCGCGCCGACGATCAACGTCGCCAAAGCGATTGGGCCCGCCAGCGGGTGCAGTGCGACGCGCGGACGGGCCAGGTTCAACCTGGCGCCCAGGGACAGCCGCGGCAGAGCGACCGTGCCGTCCGACGACCCGGCGCCAATACCGCTCACGGGCGTGGACGCGAGCACGGCTCGGCCTTCGAGCTGACTCGAGTCCGATCGCATCACTAGGAAATAGTGCCCGGTGCCACCTAACTCTGGATGCATGGTCGGATTGGGATCTTGTTAAGGCTGGGCCAAAACGGTAGCGGAGGCGGGTGCCTGCCTCCGTTTCCCCGCCCTAACATCCGCCCGGTGAGCGTTGGCACGCTGTCCCACGACTTGCGCCGACCGCGTTCGCGCTCTCACGCGCTCTCGAATCGCGTGGCGCTGAGCGTCGCCGCACTGACCCTGCTCGGGGCGGTTCTGCGCTTCGTCGGCCTCGGCCACCAGGGGTTCTGGTTCGACGAAGGGAACACCGCGTTGCTCGTCCACTTCTCGCCGGGGAAGATGATCGGGCTCATCCCCCAGACCGAATCGACGCCACCGCTGTACTACTGCGTGGCCTGGGTGTGGGCGCGAATCTTCGGTTACGGGGAGGCGGGGCTCCGTTCGCTTTCCGCGGTCGCGGGCGTGCTCACGGTGCCGGTGGCGTTCGGCGTGGCCGACAAGCTGGTGTCGCGGCGCGCCGGAGTCATCGCCGCGGCGCTCACCGCGTGCAGCCCGCTCTTGATCTGGTACTCGCAGGAGGCCCGCGCCTACTCGCTGCTCGCGCTGCTCACGGCCCTGGCGCTGCTGGCGTTCGCCTACGCCAAGGAGACGCCGACGCGCGGGCTGCTCACCGCGTGGGTGATCGCCTCGGCGCTGGCGCTGGCCACCCACTATTACGCCGTGCTGGCCATCGTCCCGCAGGCCGTGTGGCTCCTGGCCGCGCACTGGCATCGCCGTCGGGTCCAGGTGGCGATCGGGGTGGTGGGCCTGTGCGGGCTGGCGCTCATCCCACTGGCGCTGAGCCAGAACTCGACCGGCAACGCCAGCTGGATCGCCCCGATTCCGCTCGGCGCGCGCCTGGGTCAGATCATCCCTCAGTTCCTCATGGGAACCGGTTCGCCGATCCCCAACGTGCTCGAGCCCATCGCGGCGGCGACGGTCGTCGTGGCCCTCGCGCTCCTGGCCTTCCGATCCGATCGCCTCGAGCGCCGCGCCGCGGTCACCGTCGGCGCCATGGCCGTCGGCGGACTGGTGTTGAACCTGATCCTCGTCGCCGGCGGCATTGACGATCTGATCACTCGCAACGTGATCGCCATCTGGTTGCCGGCCGCGGTGATGGTGGCCGGGGGCCTCGGTGCGCGACGAGCCGGTGTGGTCGGCGTGCTGGCCACGCTCGTGCTGTGCGCGACCGGCGTGACGGCGGCGATCGGCGTGGCCACCCAACGCAAGCTCGAGCGACCGGACTGGCGCGGCGTGGCCCGCGTACTCGGCGTCCGGCCCGACACGGGCCCGGACGGGCGGGTGATCCTCGTCCAGCACTATCGCGACCTGCTGCCACTGTCGCTGTACCTGCCCGGCCTGAAGTTCTGGCGCGATGGCGGACGGCACAAGACGACCGAGATCGACGTGGTGTCGATCAGCGCCCCGCGGGTCAAGCTGTGCTGGTGGGGCGCGGCGTGCAATCTCACTCCGTCGACGATGCAGAGCGCGTACCGGGTCCCCGGATTCCACGAGCTGTGGGTCCGGCACGCCTACCAGTTCACGATCATGCGCCTGGTCTCGACCAAGCCGGTGGCGATCAGCCGGGCCGACGTCGCGCGGGCGTTGACGGTCACGACGCTGCCCCACGATGAGCTCCTGACCCAGCGGCCATGAGCGCCTCGACCTCGTCGCCGTCGAGGCGTCGGTAATCGCCCGCCCGTAGGCCACCCAGCTCGAGTGGCCCGAACCCGATCCGCTCCAGGCGTCTGACCGGGTGCCCGACGTGCTCGCACATTCGCTTGACCTGACGCTTGCGTCCCTCGTGGATGGTCAGCTCGAGGGTGTCGGCGCCGGCACGCCGCACGCGCGCCGGGGCGGTCCACCCGTCCTCGAGCTCGACCCCGGCACGGAGCGACCGCAGGGCGCGCTCCGACACCGGGCCACCGCTCACGACCGCTCGGTAGGTCTTCTCGACCTCGAAGCTCGGATGGGTGAGCCGGTGGGCCAACTCTCCGTCGTTGGTGAGCAGGATCAGCCCCGTCGTGTCGATGTCGAGACGCCCCACCGGATACAGCCGCAGCTCGCTGGGTACGAGTGAGGAGACCGTGCGACGGCCCTGGGGATCGCGCACCGTGCTGACCACGCCGGCCGGCTTGTGGATGGCGTAGACGGCGAGCTCGGACTCGAGGTTCACGGCACTGCCATCGAGTGTCAGCGTGTCCGAGGTCTGTACGTCGCGGGCCGGGTCGAGGACGGTCTCGCCGTTGACCGTGAGCCGCCCGGCGCGGATCAGCTGCTCTGCCGCGCGGCGCGAGGCGATCCCGGATCTCGCCAGGTACTTGGCCAGTCGCACAGGCCTGCCACCATAGTCAGGATGGACATGAACCTGCTCGAGGAGCGACTCCGAGAGCTCGACCAGCCGTCGTACCGCGCCGGCCAGATCTGGAGATGGGCGTCGCAGGGCGCCGCGGTATTCGACTCGATGACGGACCTGCCTCTGGACGTGCGCGACGCGCTGGGCGAGACGGTCCCGTTTTCCACGCTCAGCCTCGAGCGCGAGGCCCACGCCCGCGACGGCACGGTCAAGGCGCTGTTCAGCACCCACGACGGCCGTCCGGTGGAGGCCGTGCTGATGCGCTACCGCGAGGGCCGGCGGTCACTGTGCCTGTCCTCGCAATCAGGCTGCCCGTTGACGTGCACGTTCTGCGCCACCGGGCAGATGCGCTTCGGCCGCAACCTCACGGCGTGGGAGATCCTCGACCAGGCCCTGTACTTCCGCCAGCGCGAGCCCGTTGACCACGCCGTGTTCATGGGCATGGGCGAACCGATGCTGAACCTCGACAACGTGCTCGCCGCCTGCCGCCGGCTTCCCGACGTCGGCATCACCCACCGGCGCACGGCGATCTCGACCGTGGGGTGGATCCCCGGAATCGAGCATATGGCCGCGCAGGACATGCCGCTGCGCCTCGCCCTCTCCCTCCACGCCGCCGACCCGGCGTTGCGCTCCGAGCTCATGCCCGTCAACGACCGCTATCCACTCGAGGACGTCGTCTCCGCGTGCCGGCATTACTACGAGCGCAAGCGTCGCCAGGTGTTCGTCGAGTACGTGATGCTGGCCGGCGTCAACGACGCGCACGTCCAGGCCGTGCAGTTGGCCGAGCTGCTCGACCCGCGCATGTTCAAGGTCAACCTGATCCCGTACAACCCGACCGGTTCGGAGTTCACCGGTTCGACGCCCAAGGCGATCGAGGCCTTCAAGGCCGAGCTCGAGCGCCGCGGCCTGAGCGCGACGGTACGGCTGACCCGCGGCCGCGACATCGAGGCGGCGTGCGGGCAGCTGGCCGCTCGGCAATAATCACCGCGTGAGCGCAGATCGCGATCAAGAGGCGCGCGAGGCGTGGCGGCGCGCCGCCGAAGGTTGGGAGCGCCGGGCGCCGCAGCTGCGCGAGGCCACTACGCCGGTGTCGGAGTGGCTCATCGACGCCATCGATCCACAGCCGGGACAGACGGTGCTCGAGGTGGCGGCCGGCCCAGGCGAAACCGGTTTCCTGGCCGCCCAGCGGCTCGGCGACGACGGAACCCTGATCTCCACCGATCAGTCACCGGAGATGGTCGCGGTGGCGCGCCGGCGGGCCGCCGAGCTGGGACTGGGGAACGTTCGCTTCGACGTCGTCGACGCCCAGCAGATGTCGGGCGAGCACGGGCCCGTCGATGCCGTCGTGTGCCGGTGGGGCGTGATGCTGATGGGCGATCCCGACGGCGCCCTGCGCGCGATCCACGGGGTCCTGCGCGACGGGGGCCGGTTCTCGATGGCCACGTGGGACACGCCGGATCGCAATCTGTGGATGGCGGTGCCGGGCATGCAGCTGGTGGCGCGAGGAGCGCTGCCGATGCCCGACCCCAGCGACCCGGGTCCGTTCGCCATGGCCAACCCCGAGGCACTGGCCGGCCGTCTCGCCGCCGCCGGGTTCAAGGATGTCAGGACCGACAAGGTCGAGTTCGCACAGCGCTACCCCACCTTCGATGACTACTGGGCGATAACGCTGGACCTGGCCGCGCCCCTCGCGAACGCGCTCGACTCACTCGACGCGGGCGCCAGAGCCGAGGTCCGCGACGCCGTGCGCAGCGCCCTGGCCCAGTTCGGTCAGCCCGACGGGAGCCTGGACGTCGCGGCGAGCGCCGTCCTCGCCGCCGGCACGGCCTGAACTCGACCGCGGCTAAGACGCGCCGGCCCGCGCCTCGCCGGCCCGCATGAGGCGTTCGCGGAGCTCCTCCTCGAGCTCCGGAGAGGGATCGAACTCGCCGATGTCCGGCAGGTCCTCGAGCGAGTTCAGTCCGAACAGGCGCAGGAACAGCTCGCTCGTGCGATACAGCACGGCGCCGAACTGCGAGCGGCCAGCCTCCTCGATCACTCCCCGCTCGAGCAATGTTGCCGCGGCGGATTCGGCGTTGACGCCGCGGATCCGCGCGATCTCGGGCCGGGACACGGGCTGCAGATAGGCGACGATGGCCAGCGTCTCGGCCTGCGCCGGGGTGAGCGGCGGCGTGCGCGGCCGGGCCAGGAGCCGGCGCGCCGCCCCCTCGGCGTCGGGGTGCGAGGAGAGCACGTAACCACCGGCCAGCTCGCGCAGGACGAGGCCACGGCGCTCGAATTCGTAGTGCTCGCGCAGCCGCTCGAGCCCCGTCACGACCTCGTGGAGCTCGGCTCCGGTGGCGTCGGCCAGAGCTTCGGCGGACACCGGATCGCTGGAGAGGAAGAGCAGGGACTCGAGTGTGCGCTCGAGCTCGGCGCCGGCGACGCTCATGCGCTCAGCCTCGAGTGCGCCGCCGCCTGGGCGGCCTGGATCGTGATCTCACCGAAGGGCTCCTCCTGGCTCCACGTCAGTTCGCCCTGCTTGTAGAGCTCGAGCACCGCAAACAGCGTCACCGCCACCGTGACCCGGTCGGCGCGGGCCACCGCCTCGTCGAACTTGAAGGTGCCGCGGCGAAGCAGCTCGCGCAGATGGGCCAGGCGCTCGGCCACGGTGACCTTGGGCACCGTTATGTGGCGCACGTCGACCGGCTCGGGCGCGCGGAGCAGCTCGCCGATCGCCGCGGGCAGGCGTTGCGGGTCGTACACCGCGGTGGCGTCCTTCAGCGAGGCCTGGCGCAGCGAGGGCGGCAGCGCTGCGGAGCGGAACCGATAGCCGGCCTGCTGGCTCAACAGCTCCTGGAGGGCCTGTGCGGCGCCACGGTACCGGTGGGCGTCGAGCAACCTGGCCAGCAGCTCCTCGGCCGCCTCGCCCGGATCGAGCTCGATCTCCTCCATCTCCTCGCCGGGCAGCATCAGCCGCGACTTGAGCTCGAGCAGAGCGGCGATCAGGACGAGGAACTCGGTGGCGGCCTCGAGGTCGAGCTCGCCACGCTGCTCCAGATGGTCGATGTAGGAGATCACCACCTCGGCCAGGTCGACCTCGAGGAGATCGACCTCCTCGCGCAGGATCAGCGTCAGCAGCAGGTCGAACGGCCCCGCGAACACGTCGAGGTCGAGCTCGAGGTCGATCACGCGCATGCGGAGAAGTTACCGTCGCGGGTGGTCGTTCACGTAAGTGCGCTCGAATGCGAGCGAACTTGCGTGAGCGGGCCCTACCGGACTGGCCCGACGCCCATCGCCTGGCGCACCTCTCTGAGCGTCACCGAGGCAATCGCGCGCGCCTTCTCGGCCCCCTCGGCCAGCGTGCGCTCGAGTGCCCGCTCATCGCCACGCAGCGCGTCGTAGCGCTCACGGACGGGCGTGAGGTAGCCGACCACGGCCTCGGCCACGGCCTGCTTGAAGGCGCCGTAGCCCGAGCCGTCGAACTCGCGCTCGACATCCTCGGGCGCGCGGTCGGTGACCGCGGCCAGGATGTCGATCAGGTTGGACACGCCGGCCTTGTCGGGGGCGCGGACGATGTCGCTGCCCGAGTCGGTGACGGCGCTGCGGAACTTCTTGACGATCGCGTCGGGCTCGTCGAGCACGTACACCGTGCCCTGGGGCGTGCCCCCGGTGGTCGACATCTTGCGCTCGGGCGCCTGGAGGTCCATGATCCGCGCCCCCACGGCGGGGACGCGAACCTCGGGGACGACGAGGGTCTCGCCGAAGCGCGCGTTGAAGCGCTCGGCCACGTCACGCATGAGCTCGACGTGCTGGCGCTGGTCCTCGCCGACCGGAACCTCATGAGCGTTGTAGGCCAGCACGTCGGCAGCCTGGAGCACCGGGTAGAAGAACAGCCCGGCCGAGACGAGCTCGCGCTGGGCCGCGGACTTCTCCTTGAACTGCGTCATGCGGGTCAGATCGCCGTACGCGGTCACCGCTGAGAGCAGCCAACACAACTCGGGGTGCTCGGGCAGGTCGCCCTGGCGGAAGAAGATGCATCGGTCGGGATCGAGGCCGGCGGCGAGCAGGGTGGCCGCCGTGTCGTAGACGGACTCGCGCAGGGCCGCCGGCTCGTAGGACACCGTGATCGCATGCAGATCAACCACGCAGTAGATCGCCTCGCCACGGTCCTGACCGGCCACGTACTGGGTGATGGCGCCGATGTAGTTGCCGAGGTGCTTTCGGCCCGTGGGCTGGATTCCCGAGAAGATCCGCATCGGTGGCGCAGAGTAGCGGGGCGGTTGGGACGGCGCGGTGGCGCTGGCGTTCAGTTCGTTTTTGCCTCTCGGGCCGGTCGACTTCGGGAACGGCTTGCTTGGAAAGGGGGTGCGTGGGCTCCTGCTGCGGGCGTCCAACGACGATTTCGTTACTCAGCGACCCGGACCACCGGCGCTCAGTAACGTTTTGGCGCTCCCACAGCCAAAACGTTACGGAGCGCCACCGCACCCCGGCCGCTGCGTAACGTTATCGCGCTCTGACCGACCTAGCGTGGAACCGCGCCGGCGACCGGAACGAGCGTTTCTACGCTATACCAGCACCCCGAACCCCGGGCGCGCCAGCCCCACACCACCCCCTCCCCAGCCGCCGTTCCTGAGCCCCCACCACCCGATGCGCGGGCGCGCAGCGCCCGCAGCCGAACTGAACGCGACCGAGCTAGAGGCGGTGGCGGCGTTCAGTCCTCTGGCCCGACGTGGCGGACGGCTTCGGGACCGCTTGGTCGGCAAGGGGCGAGCCGCTCCCGACGCCCAGCGCCAAACGGCCTAACTGGCCAGAGCGCGATCGAGCGCGCTCTTATTGCCGCCGCCCCCACCCGAGCCACCGCCAGAGCCAGAGCCAGAGCCGGAGCCCGGGCCACCGCGGGCCCCGCGCTTGGGACGGTCGCGCGCCAGCAGCCACGCGGCCAGGACGCCACCGACGGCCCCGCAGACATGGGCCTGCCAGGAGACGCCGTAATGGGGAACGATGCTCGACACCAGCGCGCCGCCCCAGATCACCGCGACGACGAGGCCGACGACGAGCTCGAGCGGGCTGCGGTTGAACAGGCCGCGTGTGAGCAGGTAGGCGGCGTAGCCGAACACAACCCCGCTGGCGCCGATCGTGCTCGTGTCGGCCGGCGCGATCAACCATGTCCCCAGGCCACCGACGACGATGACGATCGCCGTGACGAGCAACAGCTCGCGCACGCCGCGCAGGGCGATGATCACGCCCATGAAGATGAACGGGATCGTGTTGGAGATCAGATGGGCGAAGCTGGCGTGCACGAACGGCGCGGTGACGATCCCCCAGAGGCGGCCGACGTCGCGGGCGTGGATGCCGTCGCGGTCGAGGCCATTGTTGTCGATCGTGTTGATGAGTTCGATGACCCACATCAGGACCACGATCCCGATCAGCACCTCGATCCCGGCGCGCGCGGGGTCGCTGACCTTGCCGGGCGAGCCGGTGGGGGTGGGGCTCTTGCCGGAGCCGGTGGACAGCTGACTGGGTCTGGTGGTGCTCATGACTGCTTCACATGTTCGCACTCAGCGTCTCGTAGGCCACCGCGAGCGCCACTTCGGCCCGCTGCCTGAGCGATTCGCTCAGGACAAACTCATCGGGGGTGTGCGCTCCGCCACCGCGCGGGCCAAGGCCGTCGACGGTGACTGGGATGCTGGCGGCGAAGTGGCTGGCGTCGCTGGCGCCCCCGCGGGGACGGCCGGCGATCGTCCGGCCGAGGCGGCGGCTGGCGCGCTCGAGCAGCCCTGCGGTGGCGCCCGAGGAGTCCATTCCCGGCCACTCCCGCTCCATCGAGGTGGCCAAAACCACGCCGTCGATGTCCGGCGGGACGGCCTCGAGCACGCCCATGAATGCCCCGAGCCGCTCGGAGCGAAGGTCGAAGACCACCTCCCCCGCCGCCGGCACGACGTTAAGGGCATCGCCCGAGCGCAGCACGGTGGGGACGACGCTGAGCTTGTCCGACACCGTGCGGGTCGTGATGGCCGGAGACCTCGAGCGCCACGCGTGACAGCGCCAGCAGGGCGTTGCGCCCTGAATCGGGGGCGCTTCCCGAGTGGGCGGCCTTCCCGGTGGCGCGCACACGCAGCGTCCCCGCGGCCTTCCGACGCACGACCACGCCCTCGGCATCGGCGCCGGCGCGCTCGCCGCCCTCGAAGCACAGGCAGGCGTCATAGCCGGCGAACCGGGGAACGTGGGCGAAGGGCGCGGTGCGCCACTCCTCGTCGGTGACGAGCAGGACGCCGAGCTCGGCGAAGAGCTGGGGCCGCGCGGCGAGCGCCCGTGCCACGCCGAGGGCCAGGATCACGCCACCCTTCATGTCGACCGTCCCGGGACCGTAGAGGCGGTCGCCGTCGCGCCGCAGCGGCCCGTGGGAGGCGTGATCGATGACGGTGTCGACGTGGCCGAGGAGCATCATCCGCAGGCGCCCGCGGCCGGGAATCCGGGCCACGAGATCGCGGGCGCTACCGGGCGTGGAGGACGGCACTCGCTCGAGCTGGGCCTCGGTGGGCAGCAAGGCGGCGCACACGGCCACGGCCTCCTCGGCGCCGGCGGCATCGCCCGAGGGCGAGGAGACACCGACCAACGCCTCGAGCTCGCGCTCGGCGCGCGAGGCGATCTCGCCGGCGGTCTGGGCGACGAGGGGATCCACCCGACCAGCGTAATCAGGCACCGGCGACGGTGAGCCGCCGTGCGGTGGGGCGGCCGATGAGCGGCTCTCCGTCGGCGTGCAGCTTGAGCAGCGCGGTGACCGCGGTCTTGCTGAACTGCCGGCCGATCAGCTGCTCGCACTCTCCCAGCGCCTCGTCGCCGCTCTTGAGCTCGCCGTACACCCGGCTGGCGGTCATGGCATCCCAGGCCTCGGCGACGGCGAGCAGGGCCCCGCCCTCGGGGATCTCGGGGCCGCGCAGCCCTCGGGGATAACCGCGCCCGTCGGGGCGCTCGTGATGGGTCCGGATCCACTCGACCTGCTCCGGGATCAGCACGTCCTCGACGATCCTCGCCCCCAGCTCGGCGTGACCCTCGATCTGCTTGCGCTCCGCGTCGGTGAGCGCGGCCGGCTTGCGCAGCAGGTTCTCGGAGATGCCGATCTTGCCGACGTCGTGCACGAGCGCGGCCTCGCTCAACAACTGGGCGCGCTGCGAAGACCAGCCGACCGCCCGGGCCAGCTTGCCCGCGAGCTCCGCCACCCGCTCGGAGTGCTGCCTCGTCGCCGTGTCCTTGGCATCGATCGCTCGCGCCAGCGCTCGGAGGCCGACGAGGGCACGGGAGCGCTCGAGGCGTTCGGCGCGCTGTTGGGCCGACAGCTCGTCGATGACGGCGGGGTCGTAGATCCAGCATTGGTCACGGCCGTGGGCCTTGCTCCAGTACAGCGCCCCATCGGCGAGATCCATGAGCTGCGACGGATCCGCGGTCACGCTGGTGTCGCAGATGCCCGCGGACACGGTGATCCGGTAGGGCTCGGCCAGCGTCTTGGCGATCCGTCGGCGCGCCCTCTCAACGGCGAGCAGCGCCTGGTCCCCCGTGGTGTCGGGCAGCACCCAGGCGATCTCATCGCCACCGACGCGTCCGAGCGTGTCCTCGACACGCGCCAGGCCGGTGAGACACCTGCGCCACCTGGACGAGCACCTCGTCGCCGGTCTCGTGGCGCGCGCTGTCGTTGATCTGCTTGAAGTGGTCGATGTCGATCACCGCCACCGAGAGCGGCGTGTCGTGGCGGGCGGCACGAGCGGTCTCGGCGGCGAGCCGCCGCCGCAGGGCACGGTGGTTGGCCAGGCCGGTCAGCGGGTCGGTCGTCGCCTGGGCAGCCAGCTTGGCGCGGTCCTCGATGCTGGCGATCGCCGTGGCGAGCAGGTCGCCGAACTCCATCAGTCGCTGCTCGTCGCCGCTGTCGAAGGCACACGGCTCGGCACCGGTGACGGCCAGCACGCCCCAGTTCTCCTCGGCGACCCGGATCGGCGCCACGATGCTCGAGCTGTAGCCGAGGCGGGCGACCGGGCTCCCCTCCGGGTGACTGTCGATCCGCACCGCCCGACCGGTCAGCAGCGCCTGATCGACGTCGCTCCCCGGACGGACAACAACCTCGGCGCCAGTTTCGTAGCGGCCGCCAGCGCGATCAGCCCATGACCCGGTGACGACGGCCGTGGCACCCGTGACCTCGTTTCTCGACTCCTCCTCGAGCCGGAGGATTCCCGCCGCCCGGCCATGGAGGAGCGCCGCAGCCTCGTGCGCCACGAGCGCGTAGATCGCCGCTGGATCCTGACCACCGACGACCGCGGTGGCGACCCGGCGCAGCGCGCCCTGCTCATTGGCCAGACGCTCGGCGCGCCGCTTGAGGACCGCCTGCCGGCGCTTGGCCGCGATGATCGTGCCGCCGATGAACACGAAGGCCGGCGTGGAGATCACGAGCTGGGCCAGGAACTCGTCCCCCGTCGCCCCGGGGTCGTAGATCAACGGCAGGGCGCCCGTGATGACGCAGCCAACAAGGTACGCGGAGGCCACGGGGCGCGAGTAGAAGTTGGCCGCGAACACCGCGATCGAGAACAGGTAGATGAAGGCGGGCGAGTCGGCACCGCCCGACGAGGCAATCGCCACGGCAATGAGGGGGAGGCCGAGCGTGCACGAGACGTGCGTCAGCCAGCCGGGAGCGCGCTTCCAGTCGACGAGGAAGATCGATCCGAGAGCCCACACCAAGGAGAAGGCCGAGACGGTCAGAAGGGCGCTCCGGTGGACGTGCGAGATCCCGGGCAGCACCGTGCACACCGCCAGCGTGACCGCGCCGCCGGCGTAGAGCACGCCGCTGAGCAGACCGGCGAGGCGCCGCTGCTGTGGCGGGACCGATCCCGCCTTATTCAGGCGCGCAAGCCAGCTGGTCACGTCGCCATCGCGACTGGGCGTGTTGATCCAGACGTCGCGCTTTTCATTCCGCCTTAAACGTGTCGACCGCAGTCGCAGCGTATATACCGACACATCGGCTTAAACCTGTCGATCCTTTAGCGTTGTTGCCGAACGACCGGATGGCGTGCCGCTCCCGCTTCGTCCAACCGGCGTACCGGGGTCGTGTACGGCGCGTGCAGCGCCTTCTCGGGGTCATCGCGCGCCTCGCGCAGGATCTCCGCCACGACCTCGGCGAAACGGTCGAGCGTCTCCCTGGTCTCGGTCTCCGTCGGCTCGATCAGCAATGCCTCGTCGACGATGAGCGGGAAGTACACGGTGGGCGGGTGGACGCCGTAGTCGAGCAGGCGCTTGGCCAGGTCGAGCGTCTTGATTCCGAGCTCGCGCTTCATCGCCGTGCCCGAGAGGACGAACTCGTGCATGCAGACACGATCGTAAGCCTCGGGCAGATATTCGAGCACGCCCTCACGGCGGAGCCGCGCGATCAGGTAGTTGGCGTTCAACACGGCGACCTCGGAGACCTCGCGTAGCCCGGGCGCGCCGAGCGAGCGGATGTAGGCGTAGGAGCGCACGAACACGCCGTAGTTGCCCTGGAAGCCGCGCAGACGCCCGATCGATTTGGGCCGGTCGTAGTCGAGGTCGTAGTGGGGCTCGGCGCCGTTGGTGTCGGTCGAGCGACGCACGACCTGAGGCCGGGGAATAAACGGCTCGAGGTGTTCGGCCACGGCGATCGGACCGGCGCCCGGACCCCCGCCACCGTGGGGTTGAGTGAACGACTTGTGCAGGTTGAAATGCACGATGTCGAAGCCCATGTCGCCGGGCCGGCAGATGCCCATGATCGCGTTGAGGTTGGCGCCGTCGTAGTACAGCGTGGCGCCGACGGAGTGCATGATGTCGGCGATCTCCTCGATTCCGGACTCGAACAGCCCCAGCGTCGAGGGATTTGTGAGCATCAGGCAGGCGACGTCCTCGGTGGCCTTCTCGCGCAGATCATCGAGATCGACGTTGCCGCGCTCGTCGGTGCCGACCTTGACCACCTGGTAACCGGCCATCGTGACCGTGGCCGGGTTGGTGCCATGGGCGGTGTCGGGCGTCAGCACCTGGGTGCGCGGCTGGCCCCGGTCCTCGTGGTAGGCGCGGGTGACCAGCACCCCGGCCAGCTCGCCGTGGGACCCAGCCGAGGGCTGCAGGGAGACGTGTGGAAGCCCGGCGATCTCCCCCAGCGCCTCCTGCAGCCGCCACATCAACTCGAGTGCGCCCTGGGCCTGGCTCGGATCCTGGAGCGGATGCAACCGGGCATGGCCGGGGAGCGCGGCCACCCGCTCATGGAGCTTGGGGTTGTGCTTCATCGTGCACGATCCCAGGGGATAGAAGCCTGTGTCGAGGTCGAAGTTGCGCTTCGACAAGCGGTTGAAGTGGCGGACGATCTCGGGCTCCGAGACCTCGGGTAGAGCCGGCGGCTCGGCGCGGCGCAGACGCGCCGGGAGCAGCTCGTCGAGCGGCCGCTCGTCGACATCGAGGGCCGGAGCGACGAAGGCGCGACGACCGGCCTTGGAGCGCTCGTAGATGGTCAGCTGGTCATCGGCAGCGGCGATCATGCTCGCGCCTCCTGGTAGGGCTTGCGCGTGGGCGGCTCGGCCTCGGTCGCTCGGGACTCGGCCGACAGGGCGTCCGCCAGCGCATCGGCCAGCCGGTCGATGTCGGCCCGGGTGCGCTGTTCGGTGATGGCGACGAGCAGCCCGTTTTCGAACTCTGGGTAGTCGCGGGCCAGCGGATAGCCGGGATTGACCCCGCGCTTGCGGCAGGCGGCGATCACCCGGTCGACCGGGGCGTCGAGCTCGATGGCGAACTCGCGGACAACGGGTTGGTCGTGAAGCAGCGAGACCCCGGGGATGGCGGCGACGCGTTCGCGCGCGTAGGCCGTCCGCTGCAGCATCAACGCGGCCAGCTCGACGATCCCCCGACGCCCGAGCCAGCTGAGATAGATGACGCCGGCCAGCGCGTTCAGCGCCTGGGCGGTGCAGATGTTCGACGTCGCCTTCTCGCGGCGGATGTGCTGTTCGCGGGTCTGGAGCGTGAGCACGAAACCCCGCTTGCCATCGACATCCTTGGTCTCGCCGGCGATCCGCCCCGGCATGCGCCGGACCAGTGGTTCCGTGGCGGCGAAAAAACCGAACGAGGGCCCCCCGAAGTCGAGCCGGTTGCCGAGACTCTGTCCCTCTCCCACGGCGAGATCGACGCCGCACTCACCGGGCGATTTGAGCAGAGCGAGGGGAAGCGGGTCGCACGCACAGATTGTGAGCGCGCCGGCCGACTTGGCCGCCGCAGCCAGCGCCTCGAGGTCCTCGACGGCGCCGAGGAAGTTGGGTTGCTGAACGACCACGGCGCTGAACTGGTCATCGAGCGGCGCGAGCTCGGTGAGGCCGTCGCTCAGCGGCGCCTCCACGACCTCCGCGTCCCAGGCGTGGGCCAGCGTTCGCAGCGCCTCGCGCGAGTGGGGATGGACGCCTCGCGAGACCATGAACCGCGGACGGCCGTTGGTCAGCTTGGCCACGTAGCCCGCCGCCGCGACGGCGCTCGGGCCCTCATAGACCGACGCGTTGGAGATGGGTAGGCCGGTGAGCTCGGAGATCGCCGTCTGGTACTCGAACATCGCCTGCAGGGTCCCCTGCGAGATCTCGGGCTGATACGGCGTGTAGGGGGTTAGGAACTCGGAGCGCATGATGATCGAGTCGATCAGTGCCGGCACGTAGTGGTCGTACATGCCCGCACCCAGGAACGAGACCTCGTCCTCGGTCGACACGTTGCGGGCCGCCAGCGCGCTCAGCTCACGGAACACCTCCTGCTCGGACAGGCCGTCGCCGAGGTCGAGCGCCCGTCCGAGCCGGAGCTTCTCCGGGACGTCCTCGAACAGCTCCTCGATCGACTCGACCCCGACCGCGGCAAGCATCTCGCGGCGGTCCTCGGGAGTGGCCGACGTGTACCTGCTCACGTCAGCGACGCCTCGTACGCCGCCCCGTCCATGAGCGCCTCCTGCTCGGAGGTCTCGGCCAACTTCACCTTGACCATCCAGCCCTCGCCGTAGGGATCGTCGTTGATCGTCTCGGGTTTGTCGGACAGCGCGCCGTTGACCTCGGTCACCTCGCCGCTGAGCGGGGCGATGACGTCGGACACCGCCTTGACCGACTCGACCTCGGTGTAGGGCTCGTCCTTCCTGACCTGGGTGCCGATCGCGGGCGGATCGAAGAACACCACCTCACCAAGCGCGTCCTGGGCGAACCACGTGATGCCGAACGTCGCGGTATCGCCGTCCACCCGCGCCCAGTCGTGCTCGGAGTGGTACAGCAGGTCGACTGGATAACTTGCCTGCGCCATTCTCAGGGTCCCTTTCGGTACAGGGGCTTTCGCTCGACGACCGCGGGGCGCATCGTGCCCCGCACGTCGATCTCGATCTTTGTGCCCGGCTCGGCACGCTCGGCGGGAACATATGCCAGTCCGATCCCCCGCTGCAGCGACGGCGAGAACGTGCCGCTCGTCACCACGCCGCCCCCGACGACCGGGTTGCCCTGACGGGCAATCCCCTTGTCGGTGAGCACAAAGGGCACGAGCTTCTCGGACGGCGGTTCGGCACGCTTGCGGGCCGTGGCCTCAGACCCGATGAAGCCGGTGGCCTCCTTGCAGCACCAGCCCAGGCCGGCCTCGATCGGACTCCGGTCTTCGCTGAGATCGTTGCCGTAGAGGTGAAAACAGACCTCGAGCCGGAGCGTGTCGCGGGCGCCGAGACCGACTGGAGTGACGCCCCGGGCCCTAACGGCGTCCCACACCGTCGGCGCGTCCTCGGGGTCGACGAGCAGCTCGACGCCGTCCTCGCCCGTGTAGCCGGTGGCGCAGACGAGCAACGCCACGTCGCCCACCGAACGCTGGCAGCAGTGCATCCGGAGCGGAAGGCTCCCGTCGGCGAGCCCCGCGACGATTCCCCGGGCGTCCGGGCCCTGGACGGCCAGCATCGCGAAGTCCCCGCCCCGGTCGATGACATCGACATCGAATTCGGCGGCGTGAGCCTGGAGCCAGGCGAGGTCCTTCTCGTGGTTGGAAGCGTTCGTGACCGTGAGGAACGTGGTCTCGGCGAGCCGGTAGGTGAACAGGTCGTCGAGCACGCCGCCGTCCTCGCGGCACAGCACGCTGTACTGGGCGCCGCCCTCCGGTAGCAGCCGGACATCGTTGGAGAGGACCCGCTGCAAGAACTCGGGGGCCTGAGGCCCGCGCGTCTCCACCTCTCCCATGTGCGAGACGTCGAACACGCCGGCGCTCCGGCGCACCGCCAGATGCTCCTCGCGGATCCCCTCGTACTGGACCGGCATCTCCCAGCCGGCAAACGGCACGAGCCTTGCCCCAGCGTCTCTATGTTGCGCGTAGAGGGGGGTTCTGCGGAGGGTCGTCTCGGCTGCCGAGCTCACAAATGCAGGCTAGTACACGGCACGGAGGTGGTCCGCCCCGGGCCCTTCCGCCGCGGGCTCATTCCAGCGCGGCCCGGGTCCGTGCGCTAGCGGTCTTTGAGGAACGAAGGGATGTCGATCTCGTCGTCGCCGATTTCGAGCGACGAGCGCTGGCGATCGTCCATCGTCACGTCGCGGTCGCGGCGAGCCTTGCGCGTCGTCTCTCGGGCCGTGCTCGGGCGCGGGTGTCCGTGGTCGAAGCCGGTCGCGATGACGGTGACCCTCACCTCATCGCCCATCGAGTCGTCGATGACCGCCCCGAAGATGATGTTCGAGTTGGTGTCCGCCGCGCTCTGGACGATCTCAGCGGCCTCGTTGACCTCGAACAGGCCGAGGTCGTGGCCGCCGGTGATGTTGAGCAGGATGCCCATGGCGCCCTCGACCGACTCCTCGAGCAGGGGCGAGGAGATGGCGATCTTGGCCGCCTCTGCGGACCGGCTCTCGCCGCTGGCACTGCCGATGCCCATCAGCGCCGTGCCGGCATCGCGCATGATCGTGCGCACGTCGGCGAAATCGAGATTGATCAGGCCGGGGATGGTGATCAGATCAGTGATGCCCTGGACGCCTTGGCGGAGAACGTTGTCGGCCTCGCGGAAGGCGTCGAGGATCGTCGTCCGGCGCTCGACGATGGTGAGCAGCTTCTCGTTCGGGATCACGATCAGGGTGTCGACGTTCTCGCGCAGTCTCTGGATCCCGTCCTGGGCCTGGCGAGCACGCTGCGACCCCTCGAACGAGAACGGCCGCGTGACGACGCCGACGGTGAGCGCACCGATCTCGTTCTTGGCGATATCGGCGATCACGGGCGCCGCACCGGTACCGGTGCCGCCGCCCTCGCCGGCGGTGACGAAGACCATGTCGGCGCCCTTCAGCGCCTCCTTGATGTCGTCGCGGGACTCGGCCGCCGCGCCCTGCCCGATGTCCGGATTGGCGCCGGCCCCGAGGCCCTTGGTCAGTTCATGACCGATGTTGAGCTTGATGTCGGCGTCGCACATCGCCAGCGCCTGAGCGTCGGTGTTGGTGGCGATGAACTCCACGCCGCGCAGCCCCGCGTCAACCATCCGGTTGACCGCGTTGGTACCGCCGCCGCCGACGCCGACGACTTTGATGACTGCGAGGTAACTGCCGCTTTCCATTAGCACCGTCCGACCCTGAAGGTAGCGTTGAGCGTTTGTCACTCGCTCGCTTATTGCGGGAGTTTTGCACGTTATGGCCTGATGATGCGTGCCGTCAACGGTTGCGCACCGTTCGCAACGGTTGTTGCAGATCGGCCAATTCTCGATGAGCACCCGAGACTTGGCGATTTCTCAGCCTCAAGCTCTAGTTGAGGTTCACCCTCCTCCCGAAGCTGCGGAGGACGTCGCCGACGCGGCGGTGGTCGTAGTCGTCGCCCCGCCGCTTCCCGACGGCGTCCCGCCGGAGCCCGTGGAGGCGGCACCCGACCCGGCCGAGCTGGCACTCGGGGCGGAGACGCTGCTTCCGGCCGCCGGCCGATTGGGGTCGGTGACGTCGATGTACAGCGCCCCGACCGAGCCCGAGTCGGCCAGAACGGCGGCCGCCGACGCCCATTTCCTGTGCAGCTGGTCGTCGTTTCCGAAGTAGATGCTCGGGCCATGGCTCAGCTGCGCGACGAGGCCCTGGCTCGAGGTCGAGGTGACTTCGCTCACGTGGGAGCGGAGCGCGTCGGGCGCGGCCGCGAGCACGGCCACGGCCTGCCCGGTGGTGCCGCTGACCCGGGATCCACCGGGGGCCACCCGCATCGGGATCGACGGCAGGGTTGGGGAAGCACGGACGTCGTGAAGCAGGGTGTCATCGGCGGCGACGGCGACGCGGCGGCCGTCGAAGGTGATCGCCCCGACCGGCACCTCTTCGATGACCCGAATCTTCATCCCGTGGGGGAACTGGGTGCTGACATCGAGGCCCTTGACGACGGGGTAGGGCTCGACGACGGTGTTGAGCGTCCCCATGTGCACGTCGAGCGTGGTCATGTTGCGCGCCGCCGCCGCAAGCGCCGAGCGGATGTGCGCCGCGTCGGGTCCGCTGGCGCCCGTCACCGTCACGCGCTTCACCGCTACGAGCGAGGAGTCACGCAGCCATAACCAGGCACCGACGCCCACGGCGACGACGACAGCGAGGATGGCGAGGACACGAAGGCGCGGGCGCGGGAGCCGCAGCCGGCGCGACCGAGACTCTCGGTCGGCCTCGCGGGTCAGCAACCCCCCGGTCCGCCGGCGCGGCCCCCGGCGCCCGAGCCGGTCGAGCCAGCCTTCCGCGATCACTCTCGCCTCCAGTCGCTGGGGAACTCGACCGGGCCCAGCGCCTGCACCTCAGGCTCGAGCTCCACGCCGAACCGCTCCTTGACCCGGCGGCGGCCCTCGGCCATCAGGGCGATCACATCGGCGGTGGTGGCGTCGCCGTGGTTTTCGACGAAGTTCGCGTGCTTCTCGGAAAATCCGGCCCCGCCGACCCGCAACCCCCGACATCCCGCGGCCTCGAGCAGCTGTCCGGCCGTCCGGTTCCCGGCTCGTGGATCGGTCGGGTTCTTGAACGTCGAGCCAAACGTCTTGATGCCGGATGGCTGAGCGGCCTTACGCCGACTGCGCATGTCGGCCAGCGTGGCCTTGACCTCCTCGCTGGTTCCCTGCGCGAGCAGAAACGACGCCCGGGACACGACCTCGCCCGGCTTCAGGTTCGAGCGCCGGTAGGAGAAGCCGAGCGACTCGGGCGCCCGGCGTTGGGTTCCACTCCCGTCGACGACGTCGACCCACTCGAGCGCGCGCGCTAGCTCGCCGCCGTAGGCATTCGCGTTCATGCGGATTGCGCCCCCCACCGTGCCCGGGATGTTGACTCCGAACTCGATCCCCGTCAGGCCAGCCTGGGCGGCGCGCGCCGACACGGCGGGCAGGCGGGCTCCGCCTCCACAGTGCATCCGTGCGCCGTCCAGCTCGATCTTGCTCAGCTCCTTGTCCAATTTCACGACGAGACCGCGGACGCCGGCGTCCGCTATCAGGAGGTTCGACCCGGAGCCGACGACCCCTACCTCGACTTCTTCGGCCGCCGCCCAAGCGATCACCTCCTCGAGCTCGGCCACCGTCCCAGGCCGCGCAAAGAGCTCGGCGCGGCCGCCGGTGCGGATGGTCGTCAGCCGGGAGAGCGGGTAATCGCGCTCGATTCCGGCGGGGCCGGTCAGCATGGCACGCAGGGTAGAGACAGCCCCGGTTGGTCCCCGTGGCCGGCTATTGGCCGATCAGCGACCGCCCCAGGGCGTCGATATCCCCCGCGCCCATGAGCAAACACAGATCTCCGTCGTGGAGCGTCGCGTCCAGCCAGCGCCGAGCGTCGTCAAACCGGGGCAGCCAGGCCACCGGCCTACCGCCCCCGGCGTCGGCGGCGGCCTGGGCGACCAGCAACCCCTCGACGCCGGGGAAATCCGCCGCCCGCTCTCGCGCCGGGTACACGGCCAGCACCGCGCACATGTCGGCGGCGGCCAGCGCCCGGGCGAACCCATCGGCCAGCGCGCGGGTGCGGGAGTACAGATGGGGCTGGAAGACCGCCACCAGGCGCCGCGGTCGGAGGGTTCGGGCCGCGGCGATGACCGCAGCCACCTCCGTGGGATGGTGGGCGTAGTCGTCATACACGCTCGCCCCCGACAGGGTCCGGCCGAGGAGCTCAAAGCGGCGCCGCGCTCCGTCGAAACTAGCCAGCGACGCGGCAGCCGCCCCTGGGTCGGCGCCGGCCAGGACGCAAGCCGTCAGCGCCCCCGCGGCGTTGACCGCGTTATGAGCGCCGGGTACCTGGAGCGCGACCTCGATTCCCCGCCAGACAAAGCGTGCCCCGGCCGGCTCAAGCACGGGATCGAGCGCGTCGTAGGGGACGGCGTCCGGTGGGCACAGGGCGCGCAGCCGGGGACGGTCCCAGACCACGGCCCGCTCGCCGTCGCGCGACATGAACAACCGGAAGGTGTCCTCGAGGTCGAGCTGCGAGGCGTAGGTCGAGTGGTGATCGAGCTCGGCGTTGGTGAGGACGGCGATCTCGGGGTCGAGCTTCAGCAACGATCGGTCCGATTCGTCGGCCTCGATCACGATCCATTCGCCCGTCCCCCATCCCGCGTTGCGCCCGGTGGAGCGCAGCTCGCCTCCGACCACGTAGCTCGGGTCGAGCCCGCAGCCGCGCATGGCGTGCACGACCATCGCCGTCGTCGTCGTTTTGCCGTGCGTCCCGGTGACGGCCAGGCAGCGACGCAGCGATGCGATCTGGGCCAGCAGGTCCGCCCGGTGCAGCTCGCGGTGGCGTCCGACCCGGCGCTCGGGATTACTCTCCGGGACCGCGGTCGAGTAGACCACCTCGGCGCCACCGGGAACGTTGCCGGCTTCGTGGCCGATGACGGGCTCGATCCCCTGCTCGCGCAGCCGCATCGTATACGCGGACTCGCTGCGGTCCGAGCCCGTGACGGTTGCCCCCAATGCGTCCGCGATCAGGGCCAGACCGCTCATTCCGGCGCCACCGATGCCGACAAAGTGAAGGCACCGTCCCCTCCAATCATCGCCGGGCACGCGGTGCCTCCCCTCCTCCCGACCCAACGCCATGCTGCTTCCACCTCTCTGCCGACTTCGACCAAAGAGCGGTCGAGGCTACCGGCAATGCCGGTGGAGGTCCCCACATAAAGAATGCATAAATTCGTTCACAACATCCCAACGGATGCTTGCGCTGGCGATTTTGCGGGTAATGGCGAGTCCGGCTATGACTCGGACCGGGAAGCGGCAGATCCCCGCTCTTGCTGCCGTCGCAGTTGGTGTGATGCTCTGCACCCTCAGCGCGGCTGTCCCGTCCGCACACGCGAGCGCGCGGTGGAGGCAGTGCCGTGATCCCTATCCGGCCCATCGCAACCCCTCTAACCCCCTGATGCTGCGCAAGGCGCCGGGCTCCGATCCGTTGAGCGGCGCGCGCTTCTTCGTCGACGGCCCGGCCCACGGCGAGGCAGCGCGCGGCATAGATCTCCTGCTGGGCATCAAGCCATCCCGCTACAAGGACCGCTTCTCCTGGGCCCGATTCCGACACTCGCTCGACCACGGCCGACTCCACCGGCGCCTGGTTCACCACCCCGGCCTGGCCTGGAGGGTGAGGATGCTGGAGCGGATCGCCGCTCAGCCCGAGCCACAGCGCTTCAGCTCGTTCGCCTTCGGCGGCGGCCGCGGGGCGGCCTGGGACATGGCCATCAAGATCTTCTGCCACAACATGAAGGCTGATCGCCACACGATCCCAATCATCACCACCTACTTCCTGCACCCCGACATCGGCCGGGACTGCTCACCCGGGCACCTGAGAGCGGTGCGCCCCAAGTTCCAGCGCAGCATCAACGAAATGGTGGCGGCCACGGCCCGGCGGCCCGCCGTGTACCTGCTCGAGCTCGATGCCATCGGCTCCTCGACGTGCTTCACCCATCATCACGACTTCGGGCTGTACTTATCCATGTATCGGTACGAGGTACGCAAGGTAGCGGCCCTGCCCCACACCGTCGTGTACGTCGAGGCCGGCTACTCGGACTCGCACACGCCCCGCTACACGGCGCGCGCGCTGAACCGGCTGGGGCTGCGCGGAGTCCGCGGGTTCTTCACCAACGACACGCACGAGAACTGGACGATCAAGGAGATCAAGTGGGCGATGAAGGTCTCGCGGATGACCCACGGAACCCACTTCATCGTCAACACGGGCGAGAACGGCCGTGGGCCCAAGAAGAACCCCCACCCGGTGACCCAGGGCACCAACGACCTATGCAACCCGCCCAACCGCGGCATCGGACCCCTGCCCACCACTCACACCGGATTCCAACGGGTCGACGCCTACCTGTGGACGATCGTGCCGGGCGAGAGCGACGGACACTGCAACGGCGGGCCCAACAACGGAAGCTACTGGCCGGCCTACGGGGTCAAGATGGCGGCAGGGGCCACCAACCTGCTCGGGCCCGGACTCCGTAGCCGGTAGAGCAAGGCGAGCTGAACGCCGGCTATCGAGCCCCGCCGTTGTTGCGCCCCGCCGCCGCGGCCAGGACCTCGTGCGCGATATCGCGCGCGGCGTCGGGTCTCGCCAGTGCCAGTGAGGACCGCGCCATCGCGGCCAGACCGCTCGGGTCGGCGAGCAGGCCTCCGACCTCCTGCGCCAGCCGCGGAGCGGTCAGCTCGGCGTCGGGAATAACGATCGCCGCTCCCTCCTGCGCCATGTAGCGGGCGTTGGCGGTCTGGTGATCGGCCGTGGCGTACGGATACGGGATGAGGATGGCCGGACGGCCCGCGGCGGCGATCTCGAAGATCGACCCCCCCGAGCGAGCGACGACCAGGTCGCTGGCCAGTAGCGCCTCGCCGAAGTTGCCGATGTACCCCCGCAGGTCGTAGTGGGGCCCGGGGGCCCGCAGCTCGTCGAGGTCGCGGGTGCCAGCGGCGTGAAGCACGTGAAAGCGGGCCCCGGCGAATGCCTCGACCGCGGCTCGGTTGATCGATCTCGCCCCCTGGGATCCGCCGAAGACGAGCACGCAGGTCTCCCCCTCGGGAATCGAGAAGCGGGCCCGGGCAGCTCGACGGTCGGTGGCCGGCGCGGGCACGGGGCGACCGGTCAGGCGGTAGCGGCGTCCGTCACGTCCGGCGACCGGAAAGGCGAGGCACACGCGCCAAGCCAGCGGGGCGAGCACGCGATTCGTGAGCCCCATGTGGCTGTCAGCCTCCATCAGCACGAGCGGCATGCGCCGGCTCACGGCCGCCAGCCCCACCGGCCCCGCCACGTAGCCGCCGGCACCGAGCACGGCCGCCGGGCCGGTCTCGCTCAGGAGCCTGCGCGCCCGGGGCAGGGCCTTGGCGTCCACGGCCACGGCTCGGGCGGCGCGGATCACCCGCTTGCGATCCAGCGGGGCGACCGTCAGCGTGCGCAACTCGTAACCAGCCTCCGGGACCAACTCGAGTTCGGCGCGCTCGCCGCCGATGAACGTGACCTCGGCCCCCTCAGCGTGCAGCGCGTCGGCCACCGCCAGGGCCGGCACGACGTGCCCCGCGGTCCCGCCGGCGCCGATCACGATCCGCGTTGCTGTCACGTTTGGGGGCATCGATGACCTGCAGCCGCCGGGCTCCAGGTCGGGAGATGTTGAGCAGCAGCCCGATCGCGGCGAGCATCACGCAGAGGTTCGTCGGCGCATATGAGATGAACGGGAGCGGGACCCCGGTGAGCGGCGCCAGCCCGAGCACGACGAAGATGTTGAGGATGCCTTGGCAAAGAATCAGCGACGTCAGGCCGGTGGCCAGCAGCTTGGCATACCTGCCGGAGGCCCGGCGCGCGGTCCGCAGGCCAGCGTAGGCGATCATCCCGTACAGACACACGACGCCGCAGATCCCCAGCACGCCGAGCTCCTCGCCGATCACGGCGAGGATGAAATCGGTCTGGGCCTCGGGCAGGTAGAAGATCTTCTGCACCGAACGGCCAAGCCCAACCCCGAGGACGCCTCCCGAGCCGAGGGCGATCTGGCCCTGGACGGCTTGGAATCCGGCCGTCGACTTGGACGACCAGGGATGCAGGAACGACATCAGCCTGGCCTGCTGGTAGGGCTGAGCGAGCACGAGCAGCGTCACCGCGACGGCGGCCAGCAGCCCGAGCCCGGCCAGATAGCGCAGCGGCACCCCAGCCGCGACCATGAGCGCCGTGATCGTGAAGGCGACGACGAGCGCGGTACCGAGATCGGGCTCGACGACGATCAGCAGCGTGGCCGGCGCGGCGACCAGCGCGATCGGCGCCACTGCTTGCCGGAACCCGCTCATCCGCCGCGGATGGTCGGCCAGATAGCGCGCAACGTAGAGGACCAGCGCGAGCTTCATCAGCTCGGAGGGCTGAAACTGGATGGGACCTGCCGAGAACCACCGGCGCGCGCCGTTGACCTGGACGCCGAAGCCCGGGATCAGGACCAGCACCAGCAGCGCGAATGACGCCAGCAACAGCAGGTTGACCAACCGCGGATCGAGCAGCGCCAGACCCCGCCGCTCGAGCCCGTGCATCGCCACCAGCCCGATGCCGCCGAAGATCAGATAGCGCAGGAACTGCCCCGTGCCCGTGCCGCCGCCGTTGAGGACTCCAATCGGCGAGGAGGCGCTGTACACCATCACGGCGCCGAAGGCCAGGAGACACAGCGTCGCGGTCATCAGGATCCGATGTTCGAGCGGCGGCGGTACGCGCTTGGCCGGGGTTCGCGTCCGGGCGCGCTTGCCGGCGCCGCGCTCGCTCGAGGCGCCCGAGGCTCGGGCCCTCGCCGCCGCGGCCATCAGGCCTCGCTCCCAAGCACGAGGGCGCGGAAGTGATCCCCGCGGGCCTCGAAGTTGCGGTACTGGTCGTAGCTGGCGCAGGCCGGCGACAGGAGCACCGTGTCTCCCGGGCGCGCGGCCCGACCGGCCTCGTTCACCGCGCTGGCCAGGTCTCCGAGCTGCCGCAGCGGGATCCCGGTCTCGGCGAGCGCCCGGGACATGTCACCCGCTGCCTCGCCGATCAGGTAGACGGCGCGGCAGCGCTCGGCCACGAGCGGCGCCAGTGGCGAGAAATCCTGCTGCTTGCCCCGCCCGCCGGCGATCAAGTGCACGCCCGCGTCGTAGGCCCTCAGCGCCACGATCGTGCTGGCCACGTTCGTGGCCTTGGAGTCGTTGACGTAGGCGACGCCGTCCAGGACATCGATCAGCTCGAGCCGATGCGCCACCCCAGCGAACGAACGCAGCCCGGTTACCACAGCGTCGCGATCGACGCCCCGGGCCAGGCACACGGCGGCGGCGGCCATCGCGTTCTGGCGATTGTGCTCGCCGGGCAGGGCGACCTCGTCCGAAGCCATCAGGGCCTGCTCATCCCACCACAGGTACCCGGCGCGATCGGCCAGCTCAGCCGCGGGCCCGGCACCAATGCATACGCGCCGAGCGCAGCCGCCGATGTCCTCTATGTCGAGATCCGTCGGCACGACGGCAACGTCGTCGTTGCCCTGGTTGGCGAAGATCCGCAGCTTGGCGCCGACGTAGTCCTCGAACGACGGATGGCGGTCGAGGTGATCGGGAGCCAGGTTGAGCAAGACCGCGGCCTCGGGCGAGAAGGCCGTCGTGTCCTCGAGCTGGAACGACGACGCCTCGCAGACGATCGTCGTGGCTGGATCCAGCGCACCGACCAGCGAGGCCAACGGCGTGCCGACGTTGCCGGCAACGGCGACCGGGAGGCCCGCTTCGCGATGGATGTGGCCGATCCACTCGGTCGTCGTCGTCTTGCCGTTGGTCCCCGTCACGGCGATGAACTGGTTTTGAAGCAGTCGCCAGGCGAGCTCGAGCTCGCCCAGGATCGGCAGGCGGCGCTCACGCGCGGCGCGGACCGCGGGCGCGCTCGGGGGTACGCCGGGACTCTTGATGAGCGTCCCGGCGCGGGCGGCAAAAACGTCGCCTGACGCATCCAGGTGAACTTCGACGCCGGCCCCGGAAAGCCTTTCCGCGGCGTCGGCGAGGACGGGGTCATCGCTCGCGCCCGCATCGCAACCAATCACCTCCTCCCCGCGGGCGCGTAGGACGAGGGAGGCGGCGACCCCGGAGCGCGCCAACCCGATGACGAGATATGGGCCGGGAGGAAGCGGAGGCCGGGGCTTGGTACTGCTCAAGTCAGCCGCGGATGCTCAGCTGGTACACGACGAACCCGATCGCCCCGCAGGCGGCGGCCACGATCCAAAAGCGCAGGATGATCTTCGTCTCCGACCACGCCTGGAGCTCGAAGTGGTGGTGTATCGGCGCCATCAGGAACACGCGTTTGCGGAACGTCTGGAACCAGAAGACCTGGATGGCCACCGACAGGGCCTCGATCACGAAGATCCCCCCGAGCAGCAGGAGGAGTACCTCGGTGTTGGTCATGATCGCCAGCCCGGCGATGGCTCCGCCGAGGCCGAGGGAGCCGGTGTCGCCCATGAAGATGCTGGCCGGAAAGCTGTTGAACCACAGAAAGCCGATACACGTTCCCACCAGGCATGCCGCGAGCATCGCCAGGTCTCGCTGCCCGCTGATGAACGTGATTCCGATGTAGGCCAGAAGCACGATCGCCGCGCAGCCCGCGGCCAGGCCATCGAGGCCGTCGGTCAGGTTGACGCCGCTGGTCGTCCCCGCCACAACGAAATAGATGAACACGGGAAACAGCGGGCCGAGGTCGACGCTGGCGTCGACGAACCTGAGCTTGACGGTTGAGGAAAGGCCGGCCTTCTGGGTCGCCACCCACCACAGGGCGAGCGAGATGACGATCGTCACCACGAGCTTGGTCCGGGCCCGAAGTCCGAGCGAGCGGCGCTTGACGATCTTCGTGTAGTCGTCGGCGAAGCCGAGCAACGCGCAGGCGAGCGCGCCGACGAGCACGCCGATCGACGGCCAGCTGCGACTGGACAGGATCACGAACGGCACGGCGAAGGCGGCGAAGATGATGATTCCGCCCATCGTCGGTGTGCCGGCCTTGGTGTGATGTCCCTGTGGCCCCTCCTCGCGGATGTTCTGGCCGAACTCGCGGTTGCGCAGGAACTCGATGAATTTGGGGCTGAGGAACAGACAGATCAACAGCGAGGCCGTGCCGGCGATCAGCACCCGTCCCGACGACACCGGACCCATCAGGACATCACTCCCGCCGACAGCGCCTGACAGACCACCTCGAGGCCGACGCCGCGCGAGGCCTTGACGAGAACCATGTCGCCGTCCGCCACCAGCCCGGGGACGAGCGCGGCCGCGGCGTCGGCATCCGCGACGGCATGGACCTCGCGCGGGAAGTCCGCGGCCATCGCCTGGGCGAGCGGGCCCACAGTGACCAGAACGTCGATCCCGACCTCGCCCGCGTGCCGCCCGATGTCGGCGTGATAACGAGACGCGTCGGGGCCGAGCTCGAGCATGTCGCCCAAGATCGCAAGCGTCCGTGCGCCGACGGGCTGAGCCGTCGTGGCCAGGTCATCGAGGGCGGCGCGCATCGAGATCGGGTTGGCGTTGTAGCAATCGTCGATAACGGTCACCTCGCCCGGCAGCGCCAACCGCTGTCCGCGGCCGGGTGAGAGCACCAGCTCGACCCGGCCCGAAGGCATCACCCCCGCCGCCCGGGCGGCGGCCACCGCAGCCAGCAGGTTGGTTCGCATGTGGGCCTGCGTGAAGGGCACCTCGAGCTCGATCAGCTCGCCTCGGTGATCGATCTCCACCCGCTCGCCGTCCACCGCGCGCAGGCTGACATCGCCCTCGTCGCCGAACGTCACGGTGTTCAGATCACCGCGCAGGTGGGGATCGAGCAGGCTCTCTCCGGCCGGTATCACCGCGGTGGCGCCGGGAGGCAGGCGGGCGATGAGCTCCGCCTTGGCGGCGGCCACGGCTTGCACCGTCCCCAGCAGCTCCAGGTGGACGGGTCCCACGCTGACGATCACGCCGATATCGGGCTCGGCGACCTCGGCCAGCTCGGCGATCTGACCGGTTCCGCGCATGGCCATCTCGAGGACCAGGACCTCGGTGCCCGTCGGCGCACGGAGAATCTCGAGCGGCAGGCCGATCTCGGTGTTGAAGTTCGCGCTGGAGGCGACCGTTCGGCGGTGGGGGGCGAGGATCGCGCGCAGGAGATCCTTGGTCGAGGTCTTGCCCGTCGAGCCGGTGACGCCGATGACGGTGGCCGACAGCTCGCGCCGCCAGGCCGTGGCCAAGGCCTGGAGTGCCCCGAGCGGATCCTCGGCGACGAGCAGTGCGCCCGTCGACGCGCGGCGGGCGGACGTCGGCGTGCTCGGGGCGGGTGAGAACGCCCCAGGCACCTGCGGACAGCGCCTGGCCGGCGAACACGCCCCCATCGAGGCTGCTGCCGGGGAGACCTACAAACAGTGTGCCCGGTCCGGCGGTCCGCGAGTCGATCGTCGCCCGGTCAGGTCCATTCGCGGTGGAGGGCGTGGCGAGAAGCGTCGCGCCGGCCGCCTGCGCTACCCGCTCGGGTGTCCAGGCCTTCATCGTGGAAGCGCCGCGCCCTTGAGGACCTCGCGGGCCACGGCGACATCGTCGAAGGGCACCTTGCGGCCGCCGGCGAATTCCTGGCCCTGCTCATGGCCCTTTCCGGCGATGACCACGACGTCGCCGGGTTCCGCGCCGGCAATCGCCTCGATGATCGCACTGCGCCGGTCGACGTCCCAGACCACCTCCTCGCCCGATCCGACGAGGATCTCGCTGATGATCGCCTCGGGGTCCTCGGAGCGTGGGTTGTCCGAGGTGACGATGACCCGATCGGCCAGCCGCTTGGCGATCTCGCCCATGAGCGGGCGCTTGCCGCGGTCGCGGTCGCCGCCGGCGCCGAAAACCACGTGGACCCGGCCGTCGGCCAGCCCCCGCGCCGCCCGGAGCACGTTCTCGAGCGAGTCAGGCGTGTGCGCATAGTCGACGAGGACCGCGAACCCCTGGCCCTCGTCGACGGTCTCGAACCGGCCCGGGACCTGCCCCGCCGTCGCGACGGCCGAGGCGGCGATCTCGCCCGGGACAGCAAGCGCGCGGGCGGCGGCCAGCGCACCGAGGACGTTGTAGACGTTGAAACGCCCGCGCAGAGGTGAGGCAAGTGCAAGCTCGCCCTCGGGCCCTTCGACGGTGAAGCGCGAGCCGGACAGGCCGGTCTCGACGTGTTTGGCCCGATACGTGGCGGGCGCGTCGATGGCGAAGGTCAGGGCGTCGCCGAGCTCGGCGGCCAGCCGCGCCCCGTAGGGGTCGTCGACGTTGACCACCGCGTTCTGCGGCCAGGGCGTGAACAAACGCCGCTTGGCGGCGAAGTAGTCCTCCATCGTCTCGTGGAAGTCGAGATGATCCTGGGTCAGATTGGTAAAGATCGCCGCCGCGAAGTGGATCGCGTCAGCGCGGTGGAGCTCGAGGGCGTGGGACGACACCTCCATGGCACACGCCACGTCGCCCGCGGCCAGCATCGCCGAGAACGTCTTCTGGAGATCGATGGCCTCCGGCGTTGTCCGCTCCACCTCGTGCTCGACGCCGCCGATCACGCTCTTGACGGTGCCCAGGAGCCCGGTCGGCCGGCCGGCCGCCTCGAGGAGCGCCCGGATCAGGAATGCCGTCGTGGTCTTGCCGTTCGTCCCAGTGACTCCGATGGTCTGGAGGCGAGCCGTGGGATCGCCGTAGAAGCGCGCCGCCGCCGGGGCCATGGCCGCTCGGACGCTGGGGACCCGAACCTCGGGGACGCTGAGCCCGAGTGGGCGCTCGACCACGAGCGCGGCGGCACCCCTGCCGATCGCCTCCCCGGCGTAGTCGTGGCCGTCGCGGGTGAAGCCCGGAACGCAGAAGAACAGCGTCCCGGGCGTGACGGCGCGGTTGTCGTAGGCGAGGGCTCTGATCTCGGGGTCGTCGACGTCCGGGGGACCGTCGGGTCGCCCGGTCGGGGCGCCCGGAATCACCTCGTGCAGCCGCATCGCGGCCCGAGTGTAGTCGCCGGATCAGCCAGAAACCTCGGCGGCGTTCACGAGCCGGAGCCGTCCAGTGAGGCGCTGATCACCCCGAATTCGTGGCGAATCCGCGGGCGCGACCGGTCAGCTCGCGGTTCTCGATCACTCGATCCACGAGCCCGTAGGCCACCGCTTCCTCGCCGGTGAAGTAGCGATCACGCTCCATGTCGGCGTGGACGCGCTCGATCGATTGGCCGGTGTGCCGGGCGTAGATCTCATCGAGGCGCGAGCGCAGCGCCAGCACCTCGCGGGCGTGGATCTCGATGTCGCTCGACGGCCCTTCGAACCCGCCCGATGGCTGGTGTATGAGGATCCGGCTGTTGGGCAGAGCCATCCGCTTTCCCTCCGCGCCTCCGGCCAGCAGCAGCGAGCCCATCGACATCGCGATGCCGTAACAGATCGTCGCCACGTCGGGGCGGATGAACTGCATCGTGTCGTAGATCGCCATCCCGGCGTAGATCGAGCCACCGGGGGAGTTGACGTACAGGGAGATGTCCTTGTCGGGGTCGTCTGACTCCAGGTGGACGAGCTGGGCGACGATCAGGTTGGCGCTCTCCTCGTCGACCTGGCCGCCGAGGAAGACCACGCGGTCGTTGAGCAAACGGGAGTAGATGTCGAACGAGCGCTCGCCGCGGGCGGTCTGCTCGACGACCATGGGCACCAGTGGCATGGGGACCTCCTGTGAGTGCTAAGGTGCAACCTATTGGTTGCGGCTAAACATAGCACACGTGCAACCCTACGGTTGCACTTCGTCGGGAGGTAGCCCGTGGACGAGAAAATCGAACGTGAACTGGTGGTGGATGCCCCGCGCGAGGATGTCTGGGAGGCGATCGTCGGCGACGGCTGGCTGGCCGAAGAGGTCGAGCTCGACCTGCGCATCGGCGGCGACGCGGTTTTCCGCTCGGGCGAGGCGACAAAGACTGGCTGGGTCGAGGACGTGCTGGCCCCCGAACGGCTGACCTTCTGGTGGGCGGCGGACGGCGAGCCGGCGAGCCGGGTCGAGCTGTGGGTGCTGCCCGAGGCGGAGGCCACGCGCGTGCGCGTCATCGAGTCGCGGCCGCTCGACGTACTCGACCTGGTGGGGACGCCCCTGCCCGGCGGCTCGGGCAGGACATTCGGCCCCGCGCTGGTCGCGGCCTGAACGATGTCAGCCGAACTCGATCGCGCCGGGGCTGTGTTCGGCGCGCTGGCCGATCCGACGCGCCGTGCGCTCCTGGCCGCCGTGGCTGAACAGCCCCATCTGACCGCGACCGAACTCGCGGCTGAGCTCCCGATCTCCCGTCAGGCTGTGCTCAAGCACCTCACGGCCCTCGCCGACGCCGGCCTGGTCGACCGCGAGCGCTCGGGGCGCGAGGTCCACTACCGCCTGACGCCGGCACCGCTCTCGGATGCCGTCTCCTGGATGACCGACGTGGGCGCCCAGTGGGACGACCGGCTGGCCGGGCTTGCGCACCAGCTCGAGGCCGGCCGCGCCCCGCGTGCGTGAGTGGCCTCAGCCCCCCGTGGGAGACGTGATGTCTGGTAAGTGGCTGGGATTGGGCGCGATCCCAAGGTAGGGAACCGCCCAGCCGACGATCTTCTGGAAGGCAGGGGCAGCCACCGAACCGCCGAAGATGGCGCCGTGCGGGCGGTCGACCATGACCGCGACGAGCAGCTTGGGGCTGCTGGCCGGCACGAAGCCGATGAACGACGCCGCATAGTCGGTGTCGGAGTACTTGCCGTTGACGACCTCGTTGGCCGTTCCGGTCTTGCCCGCAAGGTCATAGCCGGGAATCGCCGCGCCCGAGGCGGTGCCGCCGTCGGCGAACACGCCCCGGAGCATGTCGCGCAGCTCGGCCGCGGACGTCTTGGAGATGATCCGGTGGCCGGCAGGGAGCGGCACCGGCTTGTCGTCGGCCGCCTGCACGATGTGGGGCGCGCGCAGCACGCCGCCGTTGGCAATGGCCGCGTATGCGGCAGCGATCTGAATCGGCGTCACCGATTCGCCCTGCCCCATGGGGAGGTTGCCCATCGAGGACCCCGAGTACTGCCACGAGTGCAGCACGATCCCGTGCTCCTCGCCCGGCAGGTCGACGCCCGTCGTCGCGCCGAAGCCGAAACGGTGCACCCAGTAGTCGAAACGCTTCGAGCCCATCTTCATCCCAATCTCGTCGGCGCCGATGTTGCTCGAGACGCGGAGGATCGACGCGACCGAGAGCCTCTCGTCGCCGTGGTTCTCGGCGTCGTGAATCTGCCGGTCGGCGACCTGGAGGACGGGCGGGATGTTGAACATCGTGTTGGGGGTCACTGCGCGGTCCTGCAGCGCGCCCGCGACGGTGATGGCCTTGAACGTGGAGCCCGGCTCATAGTTGAAGCTCACGGCGCGATCCTGGGTCGCGTAGGGCGGCGCGCCGGTGACGTCGTTGGCGTTGACCCGCGGCCAGTTGGCCAGCGCGAGGATCGCGCCCGTGTTCGGGTTCATGACGATCGCGGTTGCTCCTCGCGGCGAATACTGCGCGCCGACGCCGGCCAGGACCTGCTCGACCTCGTCCTGGAGGGCGGCGTCGAGCGTCAGCTTCAGCGTCTTGCCCGGTTCGGTCGGCTTCACGTTGTCGATCGAGACGGCCTGGCCGATGGCATCGTTGACGATCCTCCGCACGCCGTTATGCCCGGCCAGGATGTTGTCGTAGCGATACTCAAGGCCGCTGTAGCCGTGACCGTTCAGGTGGACGCTCCCCAAAACCTGTGACGCGGCCCACGAGCGGGGATAGACGCGGGTGTTCTCGGGGATCGTCGTCAGCCCCTCGACGTGGAGCTTGTTGATCTGGGCCACCGTGGCGGCCGGGACGAGGTGCGCGAGGTAGACGAAGCCGCGGTGCGGCTTGGTCAGGTTGGCCAGCACGGTCGACTGAGACTGGCCGAGGAGCGGTGCCAGCATCCCTGCGTCACGGGCCGCGTGCTTGATCAGGTAAGGGTCGGCCGCGACGTCGTCGGCCGACTCGCTGATGGCCAGCTGAACGCCGTTTCGGTCGGTGATCGTCCCACGCGGGGCGGGGATCGTGAGCTCCGTGACCTGCTGCGTGGCCGCGGCGTGCTGCAGGGATCCGGCGCGCACCGCACCGAGGTACGTCGCGCGCATTACGGCAATCGCGAGGAATGCGAGGAACGCTAGGAACAGGACGCCGATACGGCGGTCCATCGTTCCCACGGCCTAACCCCCGCTCGTGGACTGCCCCGCGGTGGATGCGCTCGACATGACCGGCGGAACCGGTGTGGTGGCGATCCCGCCGTTGGAGGTCAGCAGCGACTGGAACACGTCGGAGTCGGGCGTGCGGATGTGCGTCGCGGCGCGGGCGACGTTGGTCGGACTCGCGCTGAGGAAGCCGATATCCGCGGGAGCCGGCATCACCATGCCCTGAGCCGCCGCCAGGCGCTCGATGCGCTGATCGTCGGCCAGCGAGGCCACGCTCGCCCGCAGGAGCTCGTTGCGGCTCTGGAGCGCGGTTGCCTGCTCGATGGCGTTACCCATCGTCCGGTTGAGCTTCAGGACCTCGACCTGCATCGCGACGATGCCGGCGAGCATGATGAAGAGCACGGCGATCCAGGCGCGACCGCGGACGACGCGGTCGAGCCAGGCGTGATCGGGAAGCGCCCGGACGAAGGCGAAGGTGCGATCGCGCAGGGAGCCCTCGGCGGCCGGGCCGAGCGGGCCCTGATTGGCGGCGCGGAAGCGGGAGCGAGATCGAACCCAGGCGCTGGCGGAGCGTCGAGCCGTGGCGCGTGGTCGTTCGGGTCCGCGTCGTCGTTCGGGTTCGCGTGGTCGTCTTCGGGCGTGTCGTCGTCTTCGGGCGCGTGGTCGTCTTCGGGCGCGTTGTCGTCTTCGGGCGCGGGCGGTCTTTCGCGCCGGGGGGCGGCTTCTGGCCGGCGGTCGGTGCCGACGCGGCCGGTTGACGGACCCGAGACCCGGCGGGGCGCCCGCGGGGTGCCCGGGGCTTTGGCGCCGTCCTTGGTCGAGCCTCGTTTACTGATGCGACGTCCGGCGGGGGTGATCGCGGTGGGTGTCATGACGGAGTGACCTCCAGCTTGCGAGCGGCACGCAGATGCGCGGATTTGGATCTGGGATTCGCCGCAACCTCCCCCGGGGTGGGCGCGACGGCACGTCGAGTCAGCAATTCCGCCTCGGGCTCCCGCCCGCACACGCAGATCGGCAGCTCCGGCGGGCAGATGCAGCCTCGTGCGCGGTCGGCGAGGAAGCGCTTCACGCGACGGTCCTCGAGCGAGTGGAACGAGATCGCCGCGAGCCGCCCGCCCGGGCGGAGCAGCTGCCAGGCCGCGGGCAGCGCGGCGTCGAGCTGGACCAGTTCATCGTTGACCGCGATGCGCAGCGCCTGGAAGGTCCGCCGCGCCGGATGACCACCGGCAAACTGCGCCGGCACGGGCACGGCGCTCTTGATGGCATCGACGAGCTCCTGGGTGCAGACGAGCTCGCCGCGGCGGCGCGTGCGCACGATGCCGCGCGCGATCTGCGACGCGTAGCGCTCCTCGCCGTATTCGCGCAGGAGGCGGGCCAGCCGTCGCTCGTCCCAGGTGTTGACGATCTCGCGGGCCGTGAGCTCTTGATCGGGGTCCATCCGCATGTCGAGCGGAGCGTCGTAGGAATAGGAGAAGCCGCGCGCCCACGTGTCGACCTGCATCGACGACATCCCCAGATCCAGGTAGATCAGGTCGGCCTCGAGCTCCTCCTCGTGCAGCTGACCCAGGGCGGTGACGAAGTCGGCGCGGATGAAGCGGGTGTGGCAGGACACCTCGGCGGCCAGCTCGGCGAAGCGTTCCTCGGCCATAGGGTCGCGATCGATCCCGATGAGGACCCCCGCGGGCCCGATCCGGTCGGCGATCAGACGTGCATGACCGCCTCCGCCGAACGTGCAGTCGACGACGACCTCCCCCTCGCTCGGGTCGGCGAGCTCGATCAGCTCTCCGGCGAGGACCGGGGTGTGCGTGCGTGTCATGTCAAGAAGTGTTGCCAAGGCTCGCTGCAATGTCGGGAGCACGGATCAGAACGTCTTCGCTGTAACCGTCGTACCGAGCGCGATCGAACACCTCGAGGCACTTGCCCGAGCCGGTGACGATGACCTCCTTGCCAAGGCCGGCGTAGTCCATGAGCTTGGGAGGGATCATCACGCGGTTGGCCGAATCCAGTTCGGTGTCATGGGAGAAGTTGAAGAAGAATCGTTCGAGGTCGCGGTAGTTGGGAAGCAGCGGATTGAGGTCGGCCAGAACTGCGCCGGTGTACGCCTCGTAGCTGTCGGGCGTCCACACGGTGATCGAACGGGGCGCGTCGGCGTTGGTCTCGGGCGAGGCCGCCAGCACCACGCCCGATGCGAGCGCAGCCCGGAACTTGGCGGGGACCGTCAGCCGGTGCTTGGCATCGAGCGCGTGTTCGAAGGTTCCGCGGAAGATCAAGGTTTCTCATTCGCCTGACCGAATTCCGAACCCGGGTGGCTGGGTGGGAGGAGCCCTGCCACCCGGGTTCCGCATGCGTCGCCCACTTTATCCCACTGTTCCCCACAATGCAACTCATTTCCCATGCTCTCCCCCACTTTGGGGCTTCAACCGGTCCCTGGAGGGCGGAAACGCCCGTGATCAGGGGCTTTCGCGCCGTTTCGAGGCGGGTTCTGGGGCCGTTTTCGGCTGCACGTTTTGCTGCAGCCCGGCGTTCTGGTCGCGAACGTGCAAGTTGGACCCGATTCCGTCCGAGGAGTGTGCGTCCGGTGGGGCGATGTGGGAGACGGTCTTTTAGGCGCTCGGCGGGTGGCCTGCGGGCGTCTGTTCGACCGTCGGATCGCGTTCGGTCAAGGTCCGCTCCAGAGGGTCGGATGGCGTTGGGAACGGCGGCTGGGGAAGGGACCGGCGGGCTGCCGCAGCGGGCTCGGCGACGAGCACTGGGAGGGTGCGGCGGGGGTGGTCAGCAAACCGCACCCATATTTCGCTTTTCTGACCAGGTCCCGTCGACGGCGCGGCTTCCCCAGGCTTAGGGGGCGCGGCGCGACCCGCCGGGCGCGGGGAGCTCGGGCGCGGAGCTCGGGCGCAGGCAGTTCGGGCGCAGGCAGTTCGGGCGCGGGCAGCTCGAGCGCGGGCAGCTCGAGCACGACCCGCGCGCCCTGCTGGCTCGCCTCGGCCCGCAGCCGTCCCCCGTGGGCACGAGCCACGGTCGCGGCGATGGCCAGACCACGCCCGCGCTGGCCTCGCCCGCGGCGGGCGCGGCGCGTCAGCTCGTCAAGCGCCGCGGGCAGCCCGGGGCCGCTGTCGAGCACCTCGACCCTGACCTCGGCCCCGGCGTCGCAGCGCCCGCGCACCTCGATCTCCCCACCCCCGTGCTCGATCGCGTTGGCGATCAGATTCCCGGTCGCCTGGGCGAGCCGGAGCCGGTCACCGCACACCACGGCCGGGGGACCGAGCCAGACCGCCCGCAACTCACACCCTCGTGCCGCCGCCGCCCCAAGCCAGGCCTCGGCCGAGCTCGATACCAGCTCGCCCATGTCGACCGCGGCCGGCGCGGGCGTCGATCGATGCCGCGACCCCACGGCGCCGAGGTCGTCGAGTGCCAGCCCGGCCCGCCCCAGCTCGAGGTCGAGCGCGCGGAGGCGATCAGCTGAGAGATCGCCGGCGCGGGCGCCGAGCTGGAGGCCGAGCCGTGCCGCCGTCAGCGGACCACGCAGCTCGTGGCACGCCCGCGTCACCGCCTCCATCCGCGTCCCCAGCGTCCGCCAGGCCAGCACCGCGACGGTGGCAGCGCAGCAGGCGGCGAGCCAGCCACCGACCCCGACCATCAGTGGATCCCCCCATCGATCAGCCGGTAGCCCACCCCCCACACATTGATCACGAGCCGATCACCGTGCGCGTTCAGCTTCTTGCGCAGCCGCGATGCGTGCGAGTCGAGGGTTCGCGTCGACCCGAGGACGCGGAAGCCCCAGACGCCGCGCAGGAGCTCCTCGCGCGTGAACACGCGCGTGGGGTCGGCGGCGAGCGCTCGCAGGAGCGCGAACTCCTTCTTGGACAGGTGGACGGGCTCGCCGTGAAGCCGGACCTGGCGGCTCACCGTGTCGATCTCGAGCTCGCCGATCCGCAGCCGGCGCCCGCCGGCGCGACGCTGGCTGCGGCGCAGCAGCGCGCCGATCCGGGCCCGAAGCTCGCCGTAGCTGAAGGGCTTGACGACATAGTCGTCGGCGCCGCGATCGAATCCGCGCAGCCGGTCGAGGTCTCCGGCCCGACCCGAGAGGATGAGGATGGGCAGCTCGGGGTCGATGCGGCCGGCGATCCGGTCGGACTCGCGAACGCGGCGAATCAGGTCGAGGCCGTCGAGGTCGGTGAGGCCGAGGTCGATCAGCGCCAGGTCGGGGAAGCGAGTCTCCATCAGGCGCTGTGCCTCGGCGCCCGTCTCGGCTTCGAGGAGCTCGTAGCCGTCGACGGCGAGATTGTCGGCGAGGAACCTGCGGGTGGGGCGATGGTCCTCGACGATCAGAATGAGTGGCGATCCAGATTCCATATTGATTAGAGTGCGCAGGCGCACGAAAATCACCCCCCAGGTGAGGCGAGACGGCCTACCTGGACGACCTGGTGGGCGCGCAAACGGTCAGCGGCGCTGCAACATCGCATTCACCCGCTGCCGCAGGGCAGGATTCCTACATATGATCCCGACGCCGCTATGTACCGCCGCGGGAACTACAGCTCTGGGGAGGACTTCGTGCTCGAGTACGGCGAGCTCCGATTCACGTTCAACGAACGTGATTTTCGGGAGCGCTGCGAGCAGGCCGCCCGCAAGCTGGGCTTTCTCGCCGGGTCGGTCGAGGAGGACGAAGCCGAGGACCTGATCAACCTCGTGGTTAACGGCGAGGTGACCGATCCGGCCTCGGCGCTCGGGGAGCATGTCAACGACTGCTGGCCCGAGCTGGTGGGACCGTCGGAGCGATCACTGGTGCACTGGCTGCGCCGGTTGATATTCCGCAGCGCTTGGCTGGACCAGCGGGTCAAGGAAGGCGAGCTGGACGTGTCCTTCGACGAGGACACGAACGCGTTCGTGTACATCCAGCCCGATCGGGGTGGGGAGCCGATCCAGCTCGCGCCCGAGCCGAGCTGGAATCGCGTCGCCTACGTACGACGCTAGGTTCGCTGGCGCCCGGGCGGTCGCGACCCGGGCCCCACCACTGCCTCAGCTTCCTATCCCGCCCCTGTCACCGCCTGCTGGTTGGACGGGGCCGGATTGTCGAGCAGCAGCTTGGGCACGGTGACGAAGCGGTAGCCGCGCTTGCGCAGCTCGGAAATGATCGTCGGGAGCGCGGCGATGGTCTCGGTGCGGTTTCCGCCGGCGTCGTGCATGAGGATGATGGCTCCGGGCCGGGCCCCAGAGACGGCCGTGTGGACGATCGCTTCGACGCCGGGCAGCGTGTAGTCGTTCGTGTCGACCGTCCACAGCACCATCAGCATGTGGTACTGCTTGAGCAGCTTGAGCGTGGTGTCGTCCCACAGGCCGTAGGGCGGACGGAAGAGTCGGGGGAAGGGAGCGCCGTAGCGGGCGATCGTGGAGGTCTCCTGAAGCAGCTGCGACTTCTGGCCCGCAAAGGACAGATGCGACATCGCGTAGTGGTTCTCGGTGTGGTCGCCGATCGGATAACCGTCGGCGGCGATCGCCGTGGTCGAGGCGTGGAAGTACTGGTCCGAGATCCCAACCTCGAAGAACGTGCCCGGCACGCCTTCGCGCTGCAGGATGGCGAGCACCTGCGGCGTGTAGGGACCCGGGCCGTCGTCGAAGGTCAGCGCGATCTCACGATGCTGCGAGCCCGCGACCTGGACATACGGCGTGCGGGCCAGAGTCCGGTTGATGGCCGCATTCTCGGCCGCCTTCTCCTCGCCCGCGAACGACCCTGGTCCGACGCCGCCAAGCGTGTTGAGGCGGACGAAGTACGCGCTCACGGGCGCGTGGGCCTGAGCCTGGACGGCGGTTCCGCCACCTCCGCTGCTCGAGCCGGCGTTGGCGCCGAGAATCAGTGCGAGGAATGCCACCACGCCGAGGGCGACCAGCCGTCGCCGTCGGTGATGAGCCTCGACGCGACGGCGCGAGCGGGCCCGCGCGTGGCCGTGCACGTGCGCGCCCGGCCGGTTCCGAAGTGCAGTAACGCGGTCGTCCATGAACTGTTCCGGGGCATGATGCCGGGTCCCCCGGTCAACTGCAGTCAAGCAGACACGAGCCCGATGGCCACGCGCACGGTCCGAGCGCATCCCGATTTGGAGTCACTCTCTACGCTGCGTGGGCTATGCAGGCGACGGTATGGGTGGTCATCCCCACCTACAACGAGGCGGACAACGTCGAGCCCATCGTGCGGGCGACTCTGGCCGAGCTGGAGCGCTACGCCCCCGGCGACCACGCCGTCCTCGTCGTCGATGACAACTCCCCCGACGGCACCGGCGCGATCGCTGACCGTCTGACCGAGGAGCTCCACGGCGTTCAGGTGCTCCACCGTGAGGCCAAGAACGGCCTCGGCCAGGCTTATCTGGCCGGCTTTGCCCGCGCGCTGAGCGGAGGCGCCCAGTTCGTGATCGAGATGGATGCCGATTTCTCCCACGACCCCAGGTACCTCCCCCAGCTCCTCGACGCGGCCAAGGACGCCGATCTCGTGCTCGGATCGCGCTACGTCGCCGGTGGCGGCGTCACCGACTGGGGGCTCCTGAGGCGGTTGATCAGCCGCGGCGGCGGCATCTATGCGCGCAAGATCCTCGGCGTCGAGGTCCAGGATCTGACCGGGGGCTTCAAGTGCATTCGGCGCGCTGTGCTCGAGGCGATCGACCTCGGCAGCGTTCGCGCCGAAGGTTACGTGTTCCAGATCGAGGTGACCTACCGGGCGTTGCTGGCCGGCTTCCGGGTGCGTGAGATCCCCATCGTGTTCTCCGATCGCACCGTGGGGTCGAGCAAGATGTCCACGCGGATCGCGCTCGAGGCGATGTGGCTCGTGCCGCGGCTCCGCCGCACCGCAGGCGCGGCGATCGACGCGGCTGGGCATCGCGGGCAAGCGGTCGAAACCCCATAGCCACTGGCATTCAGGGGCCCGCGGGTTCGCGTAATCTGCACTCCTTCCGGCCCTCCCCCTAACGTAATTTCAATGTCGACCACACCGGCCGCTTCGGCTGGGCGGGCATCCTTCTCGCGATGAGTATGCGCAGTCCGCTTGGCGTCGCCCCCGAAACCGGCGCTTTCGACCTCCGAGGCTCTGCGCTCGATTCGCGCGGAACGTCGTCGCGGGCGTGGGTCGGCCAGGCAGGGCTCCTCGGGCTGCTGCTCACGGGCCTGCTGATCTCGGTGGCGGCGCCCCACACCGACTCGCTGCTTCCCGAATCGGTGCGGCCGGTTCCCAATTGGCTCGCCGGACCTTTCGGCTCCGCGGGCTTCGGGCTCGGCGTGGCGCCGTTGCTGCTGGTCCTGTCGCTGATGTTCGTCTCCTATGCGCTGGCGGCGCGAACCGCCGACCGGCTGTCCGCGCGCGCAGTTCTGATGACGATCGCCGGCCTTCACGCGCTCGTGCTCCTGGCGCCGCCGCTGCTGTCCACCGATGTGTTCAGCTATCAGGCCTATGCGCGCATCGGCGCGATGTACGGCGCCAATCCATACCTCCAGGGCCCGCACGCAATCGCGCTCGACCCGATCTACCCGTTCATCGGCGCCAAGTGGGTGACCACGCCCACCGCGTACGGCCCGCTGTTCACGGTCCTCAGCTATGCCATGGCGCCCCTCTCGATCGCCGCCAGTGCGGTGGCCTATAAGGCGATCGCAGCCGTCGCGAGCCTGGCGCTCGTGGGGATCGTGTGGAACGCGGCTCGGCTGCGTGGACTTGATCCCGTACGCGCGGCGGCGCTGGTCGGCCTCAATCCGCTGATCGTGCTCTATGGGGTGGGCGGCGGCCACAACGACCTGCTCATGCTCACCGCGCTGATCGGCGGGTTCTATCTGCTCCTGGCCCACCGCGAGCGGGCGGGCGGCGCCTCGATTGTCGTCGGAGCCGCGATCAAGCTGACCGCGGGCCTGTTTCTTCCCTTCGCCATCGCCGGCGCGGGAGGGCCGCGCACGCGCCAGCGACGCGCCGACGTCCTGATCGGCGCCGCGGTGGCCGCGGCGGCAGTGGCCGCCCTGGCCTTCGCCGCCTTCGGGAGCGGCCCGCTTCACCTCGTCTCGACGGTTTCGCAGGGTCAGAGCGAGGGCGACTGGCACAGCATCCCCGGTGTCCTGTCGACGCGGTTGGGGATGCCGACGCTCGGCCACGTCACCGGACTGCTGCTGGCCGTGGCGTTCGCCGTCCTGTTTGCATGGCTCGTGCGCCGCGTGTGGCGGGGGCAGCTCGACTGGATCGATGGCGCGGGCTGGACGGCAGTCGCGTTGCTGCTCACCGCGAGCGCGATGTTGCCGTGGTACGTCGACTGGCTCCTGCCCCTGGCCGCGCTGGCCAGCGATCGGAGGTTGTGGCGGGTGGCGATCATAATGACCGGAGTCGTGCTCGGGATCCAGATGCTGGGCTATATCCCGCACGGCGTGGGCATCTGAAGGGTGTAGCGACGTACCATGACACTTGTGAACGGCTCCGATAGCAGCGAGGGGACCGGACTCAAAGAGCTCGAGCTGCTGAGTGTCGTTGCTCCCGTGTACAACGAGGAGGCGCTCGTGAACGAGTTCTACGCGCGCGTCTGCAGCGCCCTGGACAACATCCACTTCGAGCTCGTCCTCGTCGATGACGGCTCGACCGACAACTCGCCGGCCATCCTCGAGCGGCTGGCCGAGGCCGACCCGCGGGTCCGTGTCGTCTTTCTGTCGCGCAACTTCGGCCATCAAACGGCCCTCACGGCCGGCCTCGATCATGCCCAGGGCAACGCCGTCGTGATGATGGATGCCGATCTCCAGGACCCGCCGGAGCTGATCCTGGAGATGATCGACCACTGGCACAGCGGCTGCGACGTCGTGTACGCCGTGCGCGAGCAGCGCGAGGGAGAGTCGCGGTTCAAGCTGGCCACGGCGCGATGGTTCTACTCGCTGTTCGACCGCTTGGCCCAGGTCGAGCTCCAGCACAACTCGGGCGACTTCCGGCTTCTGGACCGCCGGGCGCTCGACGCCCTGCTCTCGATGCGCGAACGCAACCGCTTCCTGCGCGGCATGACGGTCTGGGTGGGCTACACCCAGGCTGCCGTGCCGTACCGTCGCGATCCCCGCCACGCGGGCGAGACCAAGTACACGGTGCCCAAGATGCTGCGGTTCTCGCTCGACGCAATCGCCTCGTTCTCGGACCGGCCGCTCCAACTGGCGACTCTGCTGGGATTCCTGATCTCCACGCTCGCCTTCGTGGCCATCCCCGTCGTCATCGTGCTGCGGCTCCTGCATTCCTACCTACCGGGGTTCGGGGCGATCACGATCACCGTGCTGCTTCTCGGCGGGATCCAGCTGATCACGATCGGCATCATCGGCGAATACGTGGGGCGGATCTATGACGAGGTCAAGGGCCGCCCGCTGTATCTGGTCAAGGCGCGGCGCAACTTCGCCGACCCCGACGCTTCGCCACCGCTCGTCGGCTCCGAAACTTCCCCCCTCGACGACTGAGAAATCAGCCCCCGGCGGGATTGGGGCCGATCGCCCGGTTGGGCTCGTCGCGCTGGTCGCGGGTCTCGCCGGGCCGTCGCAGCGGTCGTACCTCGCCGCGGCTCTCGGGCTGCGCCGAAGCGTCCTCCAGAGCGGTGATACGACCGGCAAGTGCCTTGATCGCGTCGGCGATCGGGTCGGGCAGGTGGACCCAGTCGGCGTCGGGCCCCTCGGGACGGCGACCTTCCACACGAACCGGGTGACCGGGGTTTCCGACCACGGTCGAGTTCGGCGGGACGTCGTGGATGACGACGCTGTTGGCGCCGATCTTCGAGCCGTGACCGACGTTGATCGGCCCGAGCAGCTTTGCTCCAGATCCGATCGTCACGTTGTCTTGAACGGTGGGGTGCCGCTTACCGGTGGCGAATCCAGTGCCGCCGAGCGTGACACCCTGGTAGAGGGTCACGTCGTCGCCGATCTCCGCCGTCTCGCCGATCACCACGCCCATACCGTGGTCGATGAAGAAGCCGTTGCCGATCCTCGCCGCGGGATGGATCTCGATCCCGGTGATCGAGCGCGCCATCGACGCGATCGCACGGGGAAGCAGCGGGACCCGGGCCCCGTAGAGGGCGTGGGCCACCCGGTGGGCTAGGACCGCATGGACGCCGGGCCAGGTGGCGAGGATCTCAACCGCACTCACCCCGCGGGCGGCGGGATCGCGGCTGTGCGCGGCGGCCACGTCGCGCCGAATCTCGGCGGCCGTGCCCGTTAGGAGCTCAAGGGTCCGCATCGTCTAAGCGTACTGAGCGCCTCAGGGCGCGAAGAACGGCGTGGAGACGTAGCGCTCGCCCGAATCCGGGAGCACGGTGGCGATCCGGGCGCCGCGCAGCTCGGGGCGCGCGGCCAGCTCGAGCGACGCCCAGACGGCAGCTCCGGCCGAGATTCCGGCCAGCACACCCTCGCGCCGGGCGAGCGCGCGGGCGGTCTCGATCGCATCCTCGTCGTCCACGGCGATGATCTCGTCGAGCAGATCGCGGTTGAGCACTTCGGGCACGAAGCCGGCGCCGATGCCCTGGATCTTGTGCGGGCCAGGTCGGCCACCCGAGAGCACGGCCGACGTACGCGGCTCGACAGCGACCACGCGGCAGCGCGAGTTGTGCGTCTTGAGAAATTCCCCCACGCCCGTGATCGTGCCCCCCGTACCGACCCCGGCCACGAACACGTCGACCTGCTCGTCCATGGCCTCCCAGATCTCGGGTCCGGTGGTCGCCCGGTGAATGTCGGGATTGGCCGGGTTGGAGAACTGGTCTGGTAGGAAGACGTCGGTGCCCGAGGCCAGCGCCTGCGCTGCCTGTACGGCCTCGTCCATCCCCCCCAGCGACTCGGTCACCTCGACCTCGGCGCCGTACAGACGCAGCAGGGCCTCCCGCTCGCGGCTCATGCCCTGGGGCATTGTCAGCACCAACTCGTAGCCCTTGGCGGCGCATACGAAGGCCAGTGCGATCCCGGTATTGCCGCTGGTCGCCTCGACGATCGTCGTCACGCCGGGCTCGATCCGCCCCTCGCGCTCGGCGGCGTCGATCATAGCCACCCCGATTCGGTCCTTGACGCTCCCGCCCGGATTCAGCGCCTCGAGCTTGGCGAACAGCTGGATCTCGGAGTCCGGCAACAGCCGCACGAGCTGGATCATCGGCGTGCGGCCGACGTGCTCGGCGATGTTGGTCGGGATCCGGGCCAATGCGACCCTCACCCTACGAGAACGTGACGGGCGAGGCCAGCTAGCCGCACCTCGTGGCCACGGGGCCCTTCTTCTTGCACCCCTCGAGCGCCAGCGCCGCCTTGCGGTACGCGCTGAGCGCTGGTTTGGCCGTGAATTTGCCGTGCTTGAATCGGAGCAGACCGGCGAAGTCGAACGAGATCCCACCTCGATCCTCGACGCCGGCCCACGTGTAGTAGTCAAAGCCGAGCAGGCGAAGCTTCTTGCGGTCGCGAGCGAGCATCGGGAGCAGCGCCGCTATGTCCCTGGCCTGTCCGCGCTCCGTGGTGGCGAAATCGAACTCGTTGCGATCCGTCTTGCCCACCGAGGACGGCCAGCTGATCTCGTCAGCGACCATGGGCTTGGTGCGGTCGCCGGCCTGGTCCATCACCTGGCGGACCTTTTCCAGGATCGTGATGACGCCCTGGGGCTGCTTGGTGTACGGGTGGACCGCTACGACGTCGAACAACTTGCGGGCGCCGTGGATCTTGTAGATGCCCGCCAGCTGCTTCCAGGAGAAGTTGGGCATGCCGGCCAGCACCACCTTGGCCCGCGGATCGGCTCGTTTGATCGCGCTGTGCGCGGCCCTGAGCAGCGCCATGTAGCTGCGCTGGAACGGCTGCTTGAACCAGAACACCTTGATATTGGGCTCGTTCCAGACCTGCCACATCGTGATCGGGACCTTGGGGTGATGGCTCTGCCAGAAGGTGCCGTGACGTCCGTAGCGTTGCACCAGCGCCGCCATGAACTGTCCGTAGGGACCATCGCGGCGCGGTATGGCGAACGTGCGGGGATGCGTGGATGCGTCCCACGTCGGCGCGTAGAGCACGACGGGGAGGAGCGTCATGCGACGCGTCGAGGCGAGCTCGACGACCTTGTCGAGCTGGGTGAAGTTGATCGGGACGCCGTTCACGTCGGTGAACTGGCCGACCTGTGACGCGGGCACGTCACTCCAGGTCTTGTATGGCTGCGCGGCCGCCCAGTCGAATACGACGCGAACGTTCTCGACGCCGTTGGCGACCATCTTGTCGAACTGCTGATCGAGGTTGACCGCGGGATCCGTGGTCGGCCACAACGGGCCGTCGATCATCACCCCCACGAATCCGTTGGGGACGTGCGCCTGCGCTGCCGGCACCGCCGTGGTCAGTGCGAACGTGGCCATAAGCAGGGCCAGAATCGAACAGCGTCGTAGGGTCATGGCGAATAAAACACCGGTAGCGTCGATTAGATGTGGTACATCGACGAGAGAGCCTGCAAACACAGAGCTTTTCCCGCCGTTGCTGGAGATTCACCCCGGCCGAATCTGACCGAATCCGACCGAATCAGCACGCGACTAGCGCGAGACTGGCGCGAATCGGAAACATTCACGGGCGCCTACCTTACGCCACGAGCGTCGCCAGACGCGCCGCCGTGTCCGCTGTTGGGGCGAGTGCGCGATTTTTCTCTTGACCGAGCCGTTGATGGTGAGAGAGCTCACGGAAGAGCCTCCGGGCGGGTGGCTCACGCGCCCCCTACCCGAGCTGCCCGCCCTCCCCTGCCACGGCGTCGAGCGCACCGCCGCCGCGATCCGGATCGCGGCATCGTGACGGCTTCGCTTCTCAAAAAGATCTGGGGCGACACCAAACCACAACACCCCCGGGCGTGGTGTCGCCCCAATGCTCTAACAACGGTCCGGCGGCACGAAAGTTGCGCGCCGGCGAACAGATGCTCGACCACCAGCCCGGGTCCTACTCGTCAGATGTGGTACATCGGCGCGTGGTTGGCCCGCGCCTGAGCCTCGGCCACGTCGGCCACCGTACAGTCGGACAGCACGTCACGCGCCGCCTCGGCCGCCTGGGCGAAGATCCCGGTCGCGCCTCGGCCGAGGGGTCCGTCGAGCAGCTCGACGAGCTCGAGTACGGTCACCTCGGTGGCGGGGCGGGCAAAGCTGTAGCCCCCCTTGACGCCCCGCTGGGAGCGCAGCACCCCGGCGCGGCGCAGCGTGGCGAACAACTGCTCGAGGAACTGCATGGGGATGTCACCCCGCCGCGCGAGCTCGGCGATCGGCACCGGGCCCACGTCTCCCTGGAGGTGGAGCTCGGCCAGGGCTCGCAGAGCGTAGGGCGACTTCGAGGTGATGGAGATCATCTGGCCCGAGCGATCGTAGCGACCGCCGGGACGGGCGCGATCAGATCCAGCCGCGCTCGGTGGCGATCAGCACCGCCTGGGCTCGATCCATGGCCCCCAGCTTGCCGTACACGTTGTGGAGGTGGGTGCGTACGGTGCTCGTCGAGAGCCCGAGTTCGCCGGCGATCTGCTTGTAGACCATCCCCCGCGCCAAGCGGCGAAGCACGTCGATCTCGCGAGCGGACATCGGACACGGGTCGATCTGCCGCGGGCGGCCGCCCGAGGTCGGGAGCGGCAGGTCGTACATGACGGTCCGCAGCTCGGCCGGTGTGACGCCGACGATCCGGGACACCGCCAGTAGCTCCGACGGCGACACCGCGCTCCCGAACACGTAGTGGGCCAGCATGTCGGCGAGGCGGACGAGGGCCGCCTCGCCGTCGCCGTCCTCGGCATGATGGCGCTCGATCACGCTGGCGATCGACTTGGGCAACCCCCAGCGACGCGCCAGGACGCCGCCGACGAGGGCGTGGTCGACGCCGAGCTCACGCCGTTCACGCTGGATGCGCTCCTCCGGCGTGCGGGCCTCGCCGTGGATCTGCCGCGGATAGCCGGGGTAGGCGTGAACGAGCACGAGCTTGCCGATGTCGTGCAGCAGCGAGGTGACCATCAACCGGTCGCGAGCCTCGTAGCCGAGCTCCCGGGCCAGACGATCGGCAGCGCGCTGGGTGGCCACGGCGTGCAGTCGGAAGCGCTCCGGGATGCCCTGCCAGACCGCCGTTCGCTCAAAGAAGTCAAACGTCCGCGCCCGGCTGGCGATCGAGTGAACGGTGCTGAGCGAAAGCACCTCCACCGCCTTGACCGCGCTCTCAACGCGCCCCCGCGCGCGCCCGTCCACCTGGTTGGCCAGACGCAGCACGGCGACGGCCAGGGCCACGTCGGCCTCGACCGCCGCGACGACATCGGCCGTGGCGGGGTCGCCGGCTTCGAACAGCCGCATCACGCGGTTGCGCGACTCGACGAGAACTGGGAACGCCTCCAGCGCCTCGAAGGCAGCGGTCAGGCGGCGGCCGTGACCCTCATTGTGGTGGCGCTCACGGGACGCATATGGGTCGGTCGGGGTTGTCTTCACGCTCGCCAGAGTTGCCACCGTCGGCTCACTGTTCCTTGTCTGCAGATCGGGCACTCCAAGGGCTCCCTGCACGAGCCCGTTATCGGCACATGTTCTACCCCTATTTAGCTACTGCGCGGACGCTCGTTCAAGCGTCCGGTCGATCCGGGCCAGCGTCTCGTCGCGGCCGAGGAGCGCAACGCTCTCAAAAATGCCCGGAGACACGGTGGTTCCGGCGATGGCGACCCGTACCGTCTGGAACACGCGTCCCGGCTTGATTTCGCGCCGCTGCACCACCTGGCGCAGGGCCAGCTCGATGCTCTCAACCGTGAATGGCTCGGCGGCAGCGATCGCGTCGCGGGCATCGCGCAGCACCTCCGCCCCGCCGTCGGTGCCGATCGTCCGGGCGAAGGCCGCCGGGTCATCGGCCGGCCCGTCGAACAGGAAGCTCACGAGCGGCCAGAACTCGGCCAGAGTCTGGATCTTCTCGGCCGAGATCTCGACCGCTCCGCGGAGGCCACTTCGGCCCGTGAATGCCTCCAGCCGCCGCTCGAGATCCTCGATCTCAAGCTCCCGGATCCAGCGACCGTTGATGTGACGGAGCTTGCGCTCATCGAAGATGGCCGGGTTCTTCGATACCCGCTCGAGCCGGAAGCGCTCGGCCAGCTCGTCGAGCGTGAAGTGCTCCTCGTCGGCGGCAAAGCCAGCGCCGAGCAGGGCGATGTAGTTATCGACGGCCTCGGGCAGGTAGCCCGCCTCACGCAGCTCCTGTACCGATGCGGCGCCGTGGCGCTTGGACAGCTTCTTGCCATCGGGGCCGAGCAGCAGTGGCAGGTGCGCGTAGCGTGGCGGGATCAGACCCAACGCCTCCACCACGAGCAGCTGCTTGGGGGTGTTGGAGAGGTGGTCGGCGCCGCGCACCACGTGGGTGATGCCCGCATCGAGGTCGTCGATGGCGACGGCGAAGTTGTAGACCGGCGAACCGTCGGCCCGTGCGATCACCGGGTCGTCGAGGGCCGAATTGGGGAAGCTCGTGGTGCCGATGATGATGTCGTCGACCACGGTCTCGCCCTCGTCGGGCACGCGCAGACGCACCGCTCCCTCCTCCGACGGCTCGCCGCGGAAGCCGCGATCGGCACCGTGGCGCTCCTTGAATGCTCGGACGTCCTCGGTCGTGGCCGCCGTCCGATATGCGTGACCGCTGGACAACAGCTCGTCGAGCACCTCGCGGTGGCGCCCGACGCGTGCGGACTGGAAGACCGGCTCACCGTCCCAATCTAGGTTGAGCCAGCGGAGCGCGTCGAAGATCTGCGCGACGTTCTCGGCGGTCGATCGCTCCCGGTCGGTATCTTCGATCCGGACCAGAAACGTTCCGCCCTGCCCGCGAGCCAGCAGCCAGTTGTAGAGAGCGGTGCGGGCGCCACCGATGTGGAGGGCCCCCGTGGGCGAAGGAGCGAAGCGAACGCGCATTAAAGACCGCATCCCATGCTAATCGGCGCCCACGTATCGCAGTCGGGCGGCCTCGTCAAAGCCATCGAGCGCGGAACTGAACGCGGTTGTCAGGCGGTCCAGATCTTCAACCAGTCTCCGCGCATGTGGAGGCCCACCGCGTACAGCGAGGACGACTTCGCCGAGTTCCGCTCGGCCATGGGCGACAGCGCCGTCAAGGCGGTGCTCATCCACGCCGTGTACCTGCTCAACCCGGCCTCGGGAGATCGCGAGATGAGGAAGAAGTCGCTGGCGTCGCTGATCCAATCGCTGCGCGTGGGCGATGGCATCGGCGCCCGCGGCGTCGTCCTCCATCCTGGCTCGGCCAAGACCGGGAACGTCAAACAGGCGATCAAGCGCGCCGGCAAGGTCATCAACGAGGCACTGTCCGGGTCGGAGGGCTGTCCGCTTTATCTCGAGGACACGGCTGGTGCGGGTGGGACGCTCGGGCGCTCCTTCGAAGAGCTGCAGGCGCTCATCGAGGCCAGCGGCGGGGGGGCGCGCCTGGGGATCTGCCTGGACTCGTGCCATTTGCTCGCCTCGGGCTACGACGTCATCTCACAGGGTGCCCTGGGCGGGACGCTCGACGAGTTCGACCGCGTTGTCGGGCTGGACCGGCTGCAGGCGTTGCATTGCAACGACTCTCAAACCCCGTTGGGGTCAAACCGCGACCGCCACGCGATCCTCGGGCAGGGCGAGTTCGGCGAACGCGGCATCGCGACATTCCTGTCCGAGCCGCGATTCGAACGGCTGCCCTGCGTTCTGGAGACCGGGACAGACCATGGCGCCCCGAGCTCCGATGACGTGGCGCTGGCCTTCAAGCTCCACAGGCGGGGGAAGGCGACGCGCGCGCGGGCTCGTCGTCGCAGGCGCTGACCGGTTAGGTTTGCACGCCATGAACACCCAAACCGCGGACGCCCTGGTGGTCTTCGGGATCACGGGCGATCTGGCCAAGCAGATGACCTTTCGCTCGCTCTACCGCCTCGATCGCCGAGGACTCCTCGACTGCCCGGTGATCGGCGTCGCCGGACAGGACTGGTCGATCGACCAGATGCGAGACCACGCGCGCGCCTCGATCGAGGCGACGAGCGAGCCGATCGATGAAGATGTGTTCAGCCGCTTTGCCCAGCGGCTGCGGTACGTGAGCGGCGACTTTGGCGATCCTCAGACCTACCAGCGCGTCGCCGAGGCACTGCACGGGTTCGAGAACCCCACCTTCTATCTCGAGATCCCGCCCTCACTGTTCGCACGGGTGGTCCAGGGGCTGGCCGAGGCCAAGCTGACCGACAACGATCAGCGCGTGGTGGTGGAGAAGCCGTTCGGGCATGACCTCGCGTCGGCCCGTGCCCTGGCCGCCAGCCTTCACCGCTATCTCGACGAGTCGCAGATTTACCGGATCGACCACTTCCTCGGCAAGCTGGGGCTGGAGGAGATCCTCTACCTGCGGTTTGCCAACACCATGCTCGAGCCGGTGTGGAATCGCAACTACCTGGCCTGTGTGCAGATCACGATGGCCGAGACGTTCGGGGTCGAGGACCGCGGGCACTTCTACGATCCGGTGGGCGCGCTGCGCGACGTCGTCGTCAACCACCTCATGCAGCTGCTGGCCATGGCGGCCATGGAACCCCCGTCGGGCAAGGATCCGGAGACGCTCAAGGACTTCAAGATCGACGTGTTCCGCGCCATACCCGCGGCCGACCCCGCGCGTTACGTACGCGGGCAGTATGAGGGCTACCGCGCCATCGACGGCGTGGCGCCCGACTCGACCACCGAGACGTATGCGGCGCTTAGGCTCGAGGTCGACAACTGGCGCTGGGCCGGGGTGCCGTTCTACATACGCACCGGCAAGCGGCTCCCCGCGCGCCAGACCGAACTGCGGCTGCTGTTCAAGCACCCTCCCAAGGTGCATTTCCTCTCGCTCGGCGGCCGGCGCCCCCAGCCCAACCAGCTCGTGTTCAGAATCGATCCCCACACGGGCATCCGCCTGATCCTCGACGCGCAGCGCGCCGACGCCCCGGGGGCCACCGGAATCACGCTGGACATGGAGTTCGAGCACGAGGGCGGCGAGGGCGCTACGCCCTACGAGGTTCTGCTCCACGCCGCACTGATCGGCGACAGCACGCATTTCACCCGGCAGGACGGGGTCGAGCAGACCTGGCGCATTATGCAGCCGCTGCTCGACTCCCCCGGCGAGGTACATCCTTACCCCCAGGGGTCATGGGGGCCCGCCGAGGGCGACAAGATGGTCGCCCACTACGGCGGCTGGCACGGACCCTGGATGCACGACTGAGCGGCTCATGTCGCGACAGCTAGTGTCGCGAGACTAGGCCGACGCGGCCACGGCCTCCGACGCGCCGGTGAGGATCGCGTCGCCGAGCAGAGCGTCGAGCTCGGCCCACAGGGACGCCGTGCGGGCGACTCGGAAGTCCGGTCCGAGCCGCAGGCGCCGCGCCCCGGTGGACATGCTCAGCTCGATCACGACGTCGCATTCGCCCGGGAAGCCGTTCAGAAGCTCCTTGAGCTCGCCGAGCATCGTCGCCGGCAACGCGGTGGCGTCGAGGCGAAGGCGCAGCGGATCGGGTGCGCGCAGCAGCTTGGCCTCGTTCTCGACCGCGGCCTTGACCTCGCTGTCCGTGGGCTGGAAGGCGTCGATCTGCTGGGCCACCACGCACGTCTTCTCGCGATCCTTGTGATCGACGCGGCCGCGGACGATCACGATCGCATCGGTCGCGAGCGCGTCGCCGCTGGCCTCGAGCGCCTTGCCGAAGATCAGCACCTCCACGGAGGCGTCGAGATCGTCGAGCGTGGCGAACATCATCGGGTCGCCCTTCTTGGTGCGGATCCGTTTGGCCGCCGTGATCATCCCGCCGACCGTGACCCAGTCGCCATCACGGCGGGCCGCGAGGTCAGCGAGCGGACAGTCGACCTTGGCACGCAGCGCCGGACCGACCTCCTTGAGCGGATGGGCCGAGATGAACAGACCGATGGCCTCCTTCTCGGCGGCCAGCAGCTCGGCGCGGTCGAACTCCTCGAGGGGGATCGGAGCGTGGCTGGGGGTCGCGAACGCGGCGGCGGCCTCGGCCGCTCCGTCGAGGGCGGGACTGAGGTCGAAGATCGAACCCTGACCGATGAGCGCGTCCTGCTGGGCCTTCTGGCCGGCGCCTTGGGCCTGCTCGAGCACGACCAGCATGCCCTTGCGTGAGGCGCCGGTCGACCCGAACGCACCACATTTGATGAGCGCCTCGATTGCCTTCTTGTTGACGGCGCGGCCGTCCACCCTGGCGCAGAAGTCCCACAGATCGGTGAAGGGACCGTCCTCCTCGCGCGCCCGCTTGATCGCCTCGACGGCGGCGAACCCGACGCCCTTGACCGCGTCGAGCCCGAAGCGAATGTTGCTGTCGACGACGACGAACTCGTGGTCGGAGAGGTTCACGTCGGGCGGGAGGATCTGGATCCCCATCTGCTCGGCCTGGGCGACGAAGAACGGAACCTTGTCCTTGGTGTCCATCACCGAGGAGATCAGCGCGGCCATGTACTCCGCGGGGTGGTTCGCCTTCAACCACGCCGTGCGGTAGGCGATCAGGGCGTAACAGGCTGAGTGCGACTTGTTGAACGAGTAGTCGGCCGAGCGCTCATTGGTCGTCCACAGCTGCTCGATCACCGGCTCGGCCGTGCCCGAGGCGCGGCAGCCCTCGAAGAACTCGGGTTTGAGCTTGGCCATGGCCTCACGATTCTTCTTGCCAATCGCCTTGCGGAGGTCGTCGGCCTTGGCACCGCTGAAGCCTGCGATCTCCTTGGCGATCTGCATCGCCTGCTCCTGGTAGACGATGACGCCGTTGGTCGACTCCAGGATCGAGCGCAGGCGCTCGTCGGCGTAGGTGACGGCCTCGGGGTTGTGCTTGCCCCGCGTGTAGGTGGGGATGTTCTCCATCGGTCCCGGCCGATACAGCGCGTTGAGCGCGATCAGGTGCTCGAGCTCGGACGGCTTGACCCGTTTGAGCGTCTCGCGCATACCCTCGGACTCGAACTGGAACACCCCGACCGAGTCGCCGCGGGCCATCATCTCGTAGGTTCGCGCATCGTCGAGCGGGAGCGTGGTCATGTCGGGCCGCTCGCCGCTCGAGCGCTCGATGATGTCGAGCGCGTCTTCGATCACGTCGAGGTTGCGCAGGCCGAGGAAATCCATCTTCAGCAGGCCGATCTGCTCGATCGGCTTCATCGTGAACTGGGTGACGGTGCGGAACACCTTCTCCCCGTTCTCGTCCGCCCCGGCGTCGGCGATCTGCAGCGGGACGATGTCGGTCAGTGGCCGGTCGGCGATGACCACGGCGGCGGCGTGGATCGACGAATTGCGCACGATCCCCTCGAGACCCTGTGCGACGTCGACGATCTGACGCGCGGTGGCGTCGCGGTCGACCTCGGCCCGCAGGGGCTCCCCCAATTTCAGGCAGTCCTCGAAGTTGGGCGGACGACCCATGACCGGATCGGGGATCAGCTTCGCCAGCCGGTCGCCGGCGCCGTAGTCGTGGCCGAGCACGCGGGCGGCGTCGCGCGTGGCGGCGCGCGGGAACATCTTGCCGAAGGTCACGATCTGCGCCACCGAGGCGCGGCCGTACTTCTCGGTCACGTAGCGGATCACCCGCTCACGGCCGCGCACCGAGAAATCGATGTCGATGTCGGGCATCGACACCCGCTCGGGATTGAGAAAGCGCTCGAACAGCAGGTCGTAGCGGAGCGGGTCGACATCGGTGACCTGCAGGCAGTAGGCGACGATCGAACCCGCTGCCGAGCCACGGCCGGGGCCGACCGCGATCCCGGCGTCCTTGGCGTACTTGACGAAGTCCCAGACGATGAGGAAGTAGCCGCTGAAGCCCATTCGCTCGATGACGCCGAGTTCGTACTCGGCGCGATCCCTCGCCTCGGCCGGCACCGGATCGCCGTAGCGGTGGCGCAGACCCTCCTCGACCAGCGTCTGGAGGTAGTGCTCCTCCGACGCCCCGTCGGGGGTCGGGTAGCGAGGAATCAGCTGGCGACCGAGCTCGAGCGACACGTCGCAACGTTCGGCAATCTCGAGCGTGGAGGCCAGCGCCTCGGGCCACTCGGCGAACGACTTGGCCATCTCATCGCTCGAGCGCAGATAGAACTCATTGGTGTCGAAGCTGATCTTGGGCTGACTGAGAGTCGACTTGGTCTGGACGCACAGGAGCGCAGCGTGGTGGTGGTAGTCCTCACGACGGAGGTAGTGGACGTCCCCGGTCCCCACCAACGGCCGCCCCACCTCGTGTGCGATCCGCACGATGCCCTCGTTGGCCTGGTCCTGGGCCGCGAGGCCGTTCTTCTGAACCTCGAAGTACACGTTGTCGTGACCGAACGCCGACAGCAACTGGTCGGCATGCCCGCGCGCGTCGTCGGGACGCCCGTCGAGGAGAAACTGGCAGAAGCGCGATTGCAGGCATCCGGTCAGGGCGATGACACCGTCGGCGTGGGCGGCGATCTGGTCGAGGTCGACCGACGGCTTGCCGCGTTGGTACCCCTCGAGGAAGCCCGCCGAGGACAGCTTGACCAGGTTCCGGTAGCCGGTCGGGGTGGCGGCCAGAAGCGTGAGGTGAAAGCGGTCGAGCCGGCCCGGGGCCCGCCGGACGTGATCGTCGACGACGTACACCTCGCAGCCGAGGATCGGCTTGATGTCGTGCCTGCGACACGCCGTGAACAGCTCGACGGCCCCGTTCATGACGCCGTGGTCGGTCAGGCCGAGGGCGGGTTGGTCGAACGCCGCGGCACGCTCCGCGAGGTGGTCGATCTTGCACGCCCCATCGAGCAGGGAGTACTCGGAGTGGACGTGGAGATGCGCGCAGGAGGGACTCATCTGGCTGTTCCGAGCATAGGCTCCGGCGCGGACATTTTCCGCCCCCGGCCGCTCCGGCCACGATGTTTCCGCCGCTCTGTGCGCGCGGCGATGCCGACAATCAGAGCTTGATGGGGCGACTCGTGGCGAGCGCGTGCCCGCTGTGGTCCAGCGCGGTCACCGCAGCGTAGCCACCGGTGGCGTCGACTCTCGCGACGGTCTCGAAGGAGCGCGCCGTCACCGTGCCGAGCGGTCGCAGCTTGCCCGGGCGCCGTCCGATGCTCACGCGCCACGCGGCCACACCGGTCGCACCGTTCCAACTGGCGTACAGCGTGGTGCGGTGCCGGGCTGCCGCTCGCCTCGCGACCAGCGTCGGCGGCTCGGCCGGAAGGCCTTTCCACGGCTGCTGGTACGCGCGGTAGGAGGCGTATCCCGGCGGCAGATGTGCCTCTGCGAGAGCGGTTCCGTTAGGCGCGAACCGGCTGAAGACCGGCAGGTCGCCCCAGCCGACCACGACATCGCCGTCGGGGAGGGTCTGCATATTTCCGAAGCCGTAGGTGAGCAGTGGAGGGTGGTGCCGGTATGAGTGGCCCTTCCGCACGATCTTGTGCGCTTCGTCGACGGCGAGCACGAGGCCGCGCGATTGCGAATGGGTCGCACGCGCAGGCTGCGGGCCCTCGAAGAACGCGGCACCATCGTCGAAGACGGTGATTGCCCCAGCGCCCCGCCAGCGACCGTCGTGCTGCCAGGCGAACTCCGTGTTGGCCCCCATGTCAAAGTCGCTGCGCTTTCCTCCCAGGCGCCAGATCACCTGGCCGGTCGTGCGTTCGACCTTGTAAAGCGCCCACGTGTGGCGCCCCGAGACCAGCAGGTTGCCGTCCGGGGCCACGTCGATCGAGTTGGCGTGCATGAAGTCGTAGATACCTCCGGGCTGCATGTACGACTCCGACACCGACACGTGGTCCAGGCTTCGCCATTCCAGGAGCACGCGTCCGGTCTGCACGTCGACCTCCTGGATGACCGACTCGGCGACCCGGCCGTTCTTGGAGCCGCCTATGGAAGACAAATCGGCCGAGACGTTCGAAGGCGAACAGGTTATGAGAGCCGTCCCCTCCGCCGTGAGCAGGAACTCGTGCGGGTCGAGCGTATGTCCGTTCCCCGCCCGAACCCGTGCTATCTCCCGGTAGGAGCTGTCTACGATCACTCCTTCGCCAAGACCACCAATCTGCGTGCCCTGCCACCACGTGAGCACCGGCTTGCCCCGGTACACCTGCGCCCGGAAGTTCATGGCATACCAGTTCGATGGCACGGGTCTGAACCACGTGAACCTTCCATGCTCGCCCACCATGAGGGGGCCGATCTGCACTCCGCCGCCCTTCCCGGGTGCCAGGAACCAGTAACGGTCAGCTGAGTGCGCAAGCGCCCTGTGCCCCGGAGTGACGCTCACGCGAGGAGGGCGAAGGTCCGGACGTGAGCGGAACGAGAGGAGCGGACCGACACCGCCGCCCGCCGCCTGATCCGCTGGACGAACTCGCGCCTGGCCAATCGCTCCCGCGGCGCTGGCTGTGAGGGGGAAGAGGCCAGCGGCGACCACACCGGATGCCTTGAGGAACTGGGTCCGGGTGAGCCCGGGAAGCTCCGATGGATTCATCCGTATGTGCCCTCCCTCCGGCTGTCGCTCCGTGCAGTGGCGGCCACGGTACCAGGCCGCCTGTGGCCGCGTTTCAGCTGCTCTGCGCGCGCTGGAGCCAGGCCTGCACGAGCTCGAGCGGGCGTTGCTGACCGCGGATGCTCACGTCGGCGCCGGCGGGGTTCGCCCCGGCCAGCACTCCCAGCAGCGCCTCGGGTGGACAGAGGATCGTGGTGGCGACGGCGACCAGCGGCTCGTCGGTCACCGACACCGGACTGCCGTCACGGATGTGCATGTGCGGGCCGGCATCGTAGGCCAGGGTGAACCGTTCGCCCGACGTCCAGCGGGGACGGATCATGGCCGCGGCGAGAAGGAAGGCCAGCGGCGGTTCAAGTGAGAGGTCCTGCAGACCGAGCGGGGTACGGAGGAGCTGGCGCACGGCGGAGAACCGCTCGCGCCGGCCGCGCAGCCGCGTCATCCCGAGACGCCAGCGCCGCCGAAACGGCCCCAGCGAGAGCAGTCCGGCGGCGTCGCGCGCCTCTTCACTTGGCGCCAGGAGCAGGGCACTGAGCAGCGCGGCGGCGCGGTCGCGGTCGCGGCGCGAGACGGTTCGCAGGGCCGGGGGCAGCCAGCGGTCCGAGCGCGCGGCGAGGGCTGCCGGCGGCGGCGGCGCAGGCGTCGGTGCCGACTCGCGCAGCCGGGTCAGTGCCGCGGCCAGACGCTCGGCCTCGACCGGCCCCGGGGGCTCGAGGGTCTCGAGGGGCTCGAGGGTCTCGAGGGGCTCGGGCGGCTCGACGGGCTCGGGGGGCTCGGGGGGCTCGGGAGGCTCGGGGGGCTCGGGCGCCGAGGCTGGGGGCACGGCCGCCGAAACCGAGGGGGTCGGCGGCACCCGGACCGGTTCCCTCGCCTGAGTCTCTTCGCCGCTCTCGCCCCCCGCCGCGGGGGCGGTCACGTCTGCGGGCGCAACCCTATGGGGCGTCTCGCGCACCTCGGCGATTTCGGCCCGCAGCCCCTCGATGACCCCGAGGATCTGAGCCGAGCGCGCCGAGCGGTCACTGAGTCGGCGCTCGAGTTCGGCCGCCCGCCGCTCGGCCCGCGCGTGGTCGGCCACCGCCTCGGCGATCTGCGCGTGGAGTCCGGACAGCTCCTCGCGCAGCTGATCGAGGGTGGAGGCAACCCGGGGATCGGGCGTAACGGCAGCAGCCGCCGCGGACGAGCGGCGGCGGATGGCGATCACCTCGCGCTCGCGCCCGAGACGCTGTCGATCCTCGGGTACCTCGCGAGCGTCGACGTGATGCGTGGGGACCGCGGCGAGTTCGCGCGCCAGCCCGAGCTCGGCTCGTAATCGATCGGCGAACGGAGGCGCGGGCCAGGCTTGGCGAGACGCCGCGAGCTGCTCTTCGGCGTGGCCGCGGGCGACCTCCGCGGCCCCCGCGACCTGCTGGGCTTCGTCGAGGGCGCGGCGCAGCCGCTCGAGCTCGTCCTCGAGTTCTTCGATCCGCAGTCCACGATCCCCGGCGTCGCCGGGCAGGATCACGGGGGCCCCGCGCGTGGTCAGCCGCTCCTCGAGCTCGAGCCGCAGGGCCCGCTCGGCGTGCTCGCGCTGTTCGGCGGCGCGCCGCTCCCGATCGCGAGCCTGGGTTAGCTGCGTCTGCTCGGCAAGCGCGAGCTCGAGCTCGGCGGCGCGGTCGCCCAGCCGCTGGGCCTCGGCCCTGGCCTCGGCCACGCGCTGGGTGGCGGCCTCGGCCGCCAGCTCAGCGGCTCTTATCCGTCGCTGCGCCAGCGTCTCCTCGTCGGGAGGCGAGCGGTCCTCGGCCACGGGCACAGGTAGCGGCACGACGACGGATCCGAGCTGCAGCCAGGCACGGGCTCCCGGTCGCCGGGCCAGCGCAGCGGGAACCGAGAAGCTCATCTGCCATGTTCCCGGGGCAGCGCCGGTCAACCCCGGCGGCTCAGGCATGGCTGGAAAGCGTTGGCGCGTCGTACCGGCTTCGATGACCAGGAGCGGCTGGCCGCTGATGCTCGGCCGTCGCCGGCGCCACCGACCGCCGACCCGAACGGTGAGGCTGTCGGCCCCCTGAGCGAGCCATTCCACGGCTTCGATGCCCAGCGCGGAAGGCAGGGCAGGCGGTTCGCTCATGCCGCGACGGTAAGCGGCCGAGCGGACGGATCCGGGTTAGCTCGGGCCCAAGTCCGAGCTCAGGTCCGGGCTCAGGTCCGAGCTCAGGTCCGAGCTCAGGTCCGACCGGGCCTCCGGAGCCGGGGGCACGTGCGTGGGCGCGGCCAGCATCCTGCGGAGCTCCCTTGCCTTCTCGAGCAGCTCCTCGGCCTGGTCGAGCCCGCCGTGGGCCAGCGCGTTCGTTCTTACCGCGGCCAGATCATCGGCGACCTTTTCGAGCTCGGCCCGGAGCGCTGCGGCCTCGCTGCGTGCCGCCTCCTGGGCCGCCTCGCGGGCCGCCAGCTCGCTGCGCAGCCGGGCGACCTCGACGCGCAGATCGGCGGTCTCACCACCAGCGTCAGCACCGGCGAAGGACTGGGCGGGGAGGGCGACCGTCTCGTCGCCAAGCCTCAGCGAGGTCTGGCCCTCGAGATGAGGTCCGAGCCACAGCGGAATGTCGAAGCTTCCCGACCAGGTCTCGTGCCGCTTGACCCGTTTGGGCTTGCCCTCCTGAGGGATCACCGGAAACCGGTGGCGCCGCCCCTCGTTCTCCACCACCAGCGTCGCCTCGTCGATGTGCGGGCGCTTGCGACCTTCCCAGCGGCCCTCGATCCGCACGAGGAGGCGGTCCGCCCCCACAGGCGAACTCGAAACCGATTCGACCTGAAGCGGATGCTCAGCTTCGGGGTCTTTCATGTCGCCCTACTCGCCGTCGCGGTGTCGAACCTGCCATGCCATCCGTGACTGCAGTGACCACAGCTCGATGAATCCGGGAGCCGCGTCCTGCGAGAACAGGCCGCCCGACTCGCTGAACGTGGCGAGCTGGGCGTCGTAGACGGCGTTGGGCGAGGAACGGGTGACGACTCGGGCGGAGCCCTTGTAGAGCCTGATCTCCACCGCGCCCGAGACCTGCTCGTTGGCGGCGTTCATGAACGCGTCGAGATCGGTGCGCAGAGGCTCCCACCACAGCCCGGCGTAGACCAGATAGCCCCATTTCTGATCGAGCATCGGTTTGAGCTGATTCTGGTGGATCGTCCCCACGAGGGCCTCCAGCTCCCGGTGGGCCAGGAGCAGGATCGTCGCCGCGGGCACCTCGTAGATGTCGCGAACCTTCAACCCCACGATCCGGTCCTCGATGTGGTCGACGATCCCGATGCCGTGGCGGGCGCCGATCTCGCCCGCGCGCTCGATCAGTTCGACCAGTCCGAGGCGCTCGCCGCCCAGTGCCACGGGCGCCCCGCGTTCGAATTCGAGGCTGACGACCTCGGCCTCGTCGGGAGCCTCCTCGGGGCGGGTGACGAGTTGGAACACATCATCCTCAGGCGCGTGACCGAGATCCTCGATCCAGCGGCCCTCGCTCGAGCGGCCCCAGAGGTTGTCGTCGATCGAGTAGGGCGACACCTCGGTTCCACCCTTGACCGGGATGCCGTGCTGGCGGGCGTAGGCGATCTCCTCCTCGCGTCCCATCCGCCATGAGCGCACCGGGGCGATCACCCTCAGCTCGGGTGCCAGCGTGGCGATCGTCGACTCGATGCGGACCTGGTCGTTGCCCTTGCCCGTGCAGCCGTGGGCGATCGTGTCGCACCCCGCCGCGCGCGCGTGCTCGACGGCCAGCTTGGCGATCAGCGGGCGGCCGAGCGCGGTGAACAGCGGGTAGCCCAAGCCGTAGCTGGCGTTGGCCCTGATCGCCGGCAGCACATAGTCGCGAGCGAACTCCTCGCGTGCATCGACGACGTGGGCGTCGAGCGCCCCGAGGTTGCGTGCCTTGCCCTCGATCACCTCGTAATCCTCGCCGGGCTGGCCGAGGTTGACGGTGAGCGCGACGACCTCCGCCCCATACTGATCCTGGATCCACTTCAGCATCACGCTCGTGTCCAGTCCGCCGCTGTACAGCAGCAGGACGCGGTGGACCTGGTCGGGGTCGGCTTCGTAGGTGGCGGTCTGCCGGGAAATCGGGTCGAACACGGTGTCGTGAAGCGTATTGGGATTAGGTCTCATCGAGCCGCCGGCTCACGTCCCACCACAGCGCCTCGTAGGCCAGGGCCGCACGTGACCCAGGAGCGAAGGAGGCCACGACATCGCGCTCGAGCCCCATCCGCTCGACCTCGTCCGCCGCGGGAATGCCGGCGCCGAGCATCGTCACGCCATGCGAGGAGCGCAGCTGTGCCATCACCTCGCGGTGGAGCTCCTTGCGGACCTCGAGCATCGAGAAGAAGGCGAGGACCTGAGGGCCGTCCTTGACCATCTCCGAGAGCTGCTCGAAAGTGCGTGAGGAGAGGGTGGCCGGAATGATCGGGACGAGCAGCGCGTCGGCCGTCTCGAACACGCTTTCGGACACCAGCGAGATGCTCGGCGGGCAATCGAGGATCACGTATTCGTAGTCGTCCCTCAATGGCTCGAGTACGCGCTTCAGGCGGGTGGTGGGGCGCTTGAAGCGATTGAGGACGAGGTCCATGTGGCGGTAGGAGAAGTCCGAAGGCAGCAAATCGAGACCAGGGTGATCGGTCCCCTTGATGAGCCGCGTCACGTCGGTGCGCCGCCGGACCAGCCTGCGCCCGCCGCCCCTGACCTTGGGCCTGACCCGGAACAGGTACGTGGCTGCTCCCTGCGGGTCGAGGTCCCAGACCAGGGTGGGAAAGCCATCGCGAGCGGCGATGTAGGCCAGGTTCACGGCCGCGGAGGTCTTCCCCACTCCCCCCTTGATGTTGTAGGTGGCGAGCACCTTGCTCAACCAAATGTCTCCTTCACGAGGTCCCGCTGTTGCTTGCTGGCGAATTCCGCGAACTTGCCGGCGAACTCGTCTCGCGCAGCGCGCTCATCGTCGCTCAGGCTCATCACGAGCACTCCCATCGCCATCAACGCCGCCGTGCCCCCGGGCCGAGCGGCGACATCGTCCGGGAGTGTTTGCAGCATCGCCACCTGGACCTCCCGGTCCTGGTGGCGGCCGAGCACGTCCTGGAGGGCCTTGAGCGTCTTGATCATCGGCTTGACCACCTCGGCCGGGTACAGGGGCGCTCCGAACAGCTCGAGCAGATAGCGGAGCTCCTTGCCCTTTTTACGCAACTCGTGGTAATCGGTGGGCGGACTGGACTCATCGATGACTCGGCCCATCTTCACCATGCGCCCGTATACCTTGACGATCCGCTCGGCTGCCACAGCCCGGATCGGTCGTGCGGCGTCCGGGCGGTCACGCTGGGAGACGATCGGCAGGCGACGCAGCAGCGCCGCCCACCCGGCCAGGGCCGTCGTGGCGCGATCGGACCGCAGCGCCCTGGCCATCTCGGAACGAGCCTTCAGACGCCGCGTTTGCAGCACCTCGAGCAGTGGGTCGAGGGCGGCGCGCATCGCCGCGGGCACCATCGCGCGGTACTGATCGAACTCGAGCACATAGACGTCGAGATCTCGCGCGTCGCCGGTGGCCTGCTGGAGCCAACGGAACTCGGCGCGATAGTGAGCCAGATCTTGGGGCGGAAACACGCCTCTCAGCTCGCGCTGGACCGAGCGCGTCCGCCGGATGGCCACGCGGAGGTCGTGCAGGAATTCACTGTCGAGATCGGCGATCGCACCGTCGACGTTGGCTTCGATGACCTCGAGCAAGCGCCGCAGAATGGCCGCGGCGGCCTCGTCGGCGCGGTCGTCGGCCCGCAATGGAACCTCGACCTTGGCCGAGACGCCGCCCGGGGCCGCACCCGTGGCGCGGAGCGCCTCGTCGACGAGCGTTTGATCGGCGGGCTTGAAGCCGAGTTCGAGCTCGAGGGTGCGGATCAGCGACTCGAGCTCGTCGTCATAGCCGCGCACGCCGGCCAGACGTAGGCGCGGGCGCAGCGCCTTGTTGCGCAGGGCCGAGGAAACCACCGCCGGCTCCTCCATGGTCACGCGCACGACGGTCTTCTCAGCGTCGTCGAGGACGCTCATCGAGCCGACCCGGACGTGGACGTGCACGAGGGGGAGCAGCGCCCGGACGTCGACGATCGGCAGCAGCGCGTCGCGCAGCGCGCCTGGCTCCAGGTCGAGCGCCAGGACCGGCCCAGCCGGCAGCGGCATGCTCGCCGTCGCCAGCACCTTCGACGTCTGGCGGTCGACCAGGGTCAGCCGGCCGGCCTCGTGGACGCACGACAGTCCATCCTCGTGAAGCAGGCCGTCGAAGGTGTCGAAGAAGGTGCGGTCGATCTCCGCCGTGCCGCGGTCGCTGACCCGCAGCTGCCTGGCCAGCGCGTCGCTGGCCGCAGTCAGCGTCATTCCGTCCGGGGGCAGGAGATCAGTCATGGGCGCAGAACGGCCAGCCGGCGAACGGCCTCGTCGATCTCGGCCTCGGTCACCACCAAGGGTGGCTCGAGACGGATCGTGGCCGGACCGGTGGCGTTGACCACCAGTTGCTGCTCGAGCAAGGCCCGGCGCGCCAGCTCAGGGGCGTCGATGCCATCGGCCACATCGATGGCCAGCATCAGTCCGCGCCCGCGCACGGTGTCAACGTAAGGCAGCTGGGAAAGTCCGGATGCCAGCCGCGCTCCCAGCGTTCGGACGGAGCGGAGCAGCTCGGGATCCGAACACACCTCGAGGGCGACCAGTGCCGCCGCGCAGACGAGCGGGCCGCCGGCGAACGTGGAGCCGTGGTCGCCGGTCTGGAGCACGTCGGCCAGACGCGGACCGGTCACCAGCGCACCGATCGGCAGGCCGCCACCGAGGGCCTTGGCCGTGGTCAGCGCGTCGGGCACGACGCCGGTCTGCTCGTAGGCCCAGAGCGTCCCCGTCCGCCCCATCCCGGTCTGGATCTCGTCGAACACGAGCGTCGCACCGGTTCGGTCACAGGCATCGCGGGCGGCCACGAGCAGCTCCTCCGAGAGGACGTTGATGCCGGTCTCGCCCTGGATCGGCTCGAGCAGGACGCCCGCGGTATCGTCGTCCACAGCCCGGTCGAGGGCGTCGGGGTCCTTGGGCACGACCACGAACCCGGGTACGAGGGGCGCGAACGGCGCCTGCTTTGACTCCTGTGGGGTGGCCGACAGCGCGCCGTAGGTCCGCCCGTGAAAGGCGCCCTGGAGGACGACCACCTTGCCTCCGGAGCGGGCGCGACGCATGAGCTTGATCGCCGCCTCATTGGCTTCGGCGCCGGAGTTGCAGAGGAACACCTTGCCGCCGAGCGAGCTCTCGGCCAGGGCGGCGGCCAGGCGCATCCCGGGCTCGGTGTAGTACAGGTTGGTGGCGTGGGTGAGGCGCCCGACCTGTTCGCGCACGGCCTCGACGACGCGGGGGTGGCAGTGCCCAACGTTGAGCACCGAGATCCCGGCCAGGAAGTCGAGGTACTCGTTGCCTGCATCGTCCCACAGGCGGCAGCCCGAGCCGCGCACGAACTCCACCGGATTGCGCGCGTAGGTAGCCATGACGTGCTCGCGTTCGAGTGCCTGGAGCTCGGTCACGCTCATGGCGCCGGTCCTATCTTGGTTCCCTGGCCGGCGTCGGTGAACAGCTCGAGCAGCAGCGAGTGGGGTACCCGCCCATCGACGATGTGGGCGAACGACACGCCGCCGTGAATTGCGTCGAGGCACGCGGCCAGCTTTGGTCGCATCCCCCCGGCGACCGTAGGCAGCAGCTCTGTGACCTCGTCCACAGTGGCCTGCGAGATCACGCTCGAGGGGGTCTCGGGATCGCTCAGCCATCCCGCAACGTCGGTCAGGAACATCACCTTGTAGGCGCACAGCGCTCGCGCGACGGCGCCCGCGGCCTCGTCGGCGTTGATGTTGTAGGAGTTGCCTTCGCGATCGGCGCCCACGCTGGCCACGACCGGGATGTAGTCCTGGGCGATGTGGTTGAGCAGGTCGACGTCGACGCGCTCGATCTTGCCCACGAACCCGATGTCCTGGCCGCTCGGTGAGGCCTGTCGTGCGGCGCGGAAGAGGAGCCCGTCGTCGCCGCACAGCCCGACCGCCGGCTGGCCGTGGCGGTTGATGAGCAGCACGATGTCCTTGTTGACCTTGCCGACCAGGACCATCTTCGCCACCTCAACCGTGGCCGCGTCCGAGACGCGCAGCCCGTCGACGAACCGCACGGGGAGATCGAGACGCTGCATGTAGCTCGTGATGTCCGGTCCGCCGCCGTGGACGATCACTGGGTTCATCCCCACGTACTTGAGCAGGACCACGTCGCGGGCGAAGTCGGACTTGAGCGTCTCGTCGGTCATCGCCGCGCCGCCGTACTTGATCACCACCGTCTTGCCGTGAAACTCCCTGATGTAGGGCAGGGCTTCCAGCAGCGTCTCCGCCGCGGTCGTCCCGTACGTGCGTTCCCCGGTGGCCATTACGTCGTGTACTCGGCGTTGATCGTGACGTACTCGTGCCCGAGGTCGGAGAAAAACAGCTCCGTCTCCACGCCCTGGCCCGGGAGGCCGATTTCGTACTCGACCTCGTCGCGCTGAAACGCGGCCTTGAGCGCCTCGGCGTCGTGCGGGACGTACGCCCCGTTGGCGCACACGGGAACTCCCTCGATGACGACGTCGAAGGCCAGTGGTCCCATGCCCGGCGTGGCGGTCCCCACCGCCTGGGCGATCCGGCCCCAGTTGGGATCGCCACCGTAGAGCGCGGTCTTGACCAGTGGCGAGTCGGCGACGGTCCGGGCCACTCGATTGACCGTGGCTTCCTCGCCGCCGCGCACGACGACCCGGCCGACGCGGCGAGCCCCCTCACCGTCGCGAGCGACATTGAGAGCCAGTTGGCGCAGCAGGGCGTCGAGCGTTTCACCGAAGCGCAGCTCATCCTCGGTTTCGGGCTCGATCCGGACGCCCGACTCGCCGCTGCACTGGAGGATCACCGTGTCGCTCGTCGACAGCTGACCGTCGACGCTGATCCGCTCGAATGACCGTTTGACCGTCACCCCGAGAAGCAAATCGCACGTCTCGGCCGACATGGCAGCGTCCGTCTGCACGAACACGAGCAGGGTGGCGAACCCGGGCGAGATCATGCCCGCGCCCTTGGCCTCGGCGGTGAGGCGAACCGTGCCGCCGTTCAGGAGCACGTCGAGACAGCCGCGCTTCTGGAAGGCATCGGTGGTCCGGATCGCCTCGGCGAAGTCGATCTCGCCGTCGCGACGCAGCTCGCGGCCCGCGCCGGCGATCCCTCGCATGACGGCATCCATCGGCAGCGGGACGCCGATCACGCCCGTCGAGGCGACGGCGACCGCGGCCTCGGAGCCGACCCCGGCCGCGATCGCCGCGGCGCCCTGCATCTTCGCGGCGTCCTCGAGGCCGCGCTGGCCCGTGGCCGCGTTGGCATTGCCCGAGTTGACGACCACGGCGCGGAGCCCTTCGAGCCGGCAGCGCTCCGTCGTCAGGAGCACCGGGGCCGCCACCGTCCCCGAGCGGGTGAAGCGCGCCGCGCTCGTCGTCTCGGCCGCATCGGAGACGACGATTCCCACGTCACGCGTGCCGCTGGGCTTGATCCCACAGGCCACCCCGGCGGCGCGGAAGCCCGCCGGCAGACCTCCGGGTCGCTCGGTGGCCTGCGCGGGAGCCTCGATCCACCGAGACGTGAAGAGCGTTGTCGGGGCGCCGGCGTCGGGGTTGCTCACGTGATCCCCTCCCCTTCATCCCGGCCGAACATCAGGTTGAGGTTCTGGACGGCCTGTGAGGCGGCGCCCTTCCACAGATTGTCGATCGCCCCGAAGACGAGCACCTTTCCGGTCCGGTCGTCGGTGTGCACCGAGATGCGGCAGATGTTGGTCTCCCGAACGGCTCGAACGCCGGGCGGGGCGCTGACCACCTCGACGAACCGCTCGTCGCGGTAGGCGTCCTCATAGAGCTCCACGAGGTCAGGCGCGTCGCCGTTGCTGAGGGTCACGTAGCACGACACCAGCTCGCCCTGGTCGAGCGGCAGCAGGTGCGGGGTGAAGGTGACCTGGAGCGGGGCGCCGAGCTCGGCCAGCTCCTGCTCGATTTCCGGCGTATGGCGGTGCCGCGGAACGCCGTAGGCGTTCACGTTCTCGTCCACGGTGACGAAATGGGTCTTGTCGTTGGCCCCCCGCCCGGCGCCAGAGACTCCGGATTTGGCGTCGATCACGACGTCGGCGATGAGGCCGGTCCGCGCGAGCGGGGCCAGTGCGAGCAGCGTCGCCGTGGGGTAGCAACCGGGGTTGGCCACGAGATTGGCGCCGGCTATCTGTGCCCGATAGCGCTCGGGCAGGCCATACACGGCTTCGTCGATCAGCTCGGGCGCCGGGTGCTCGCGGTACCACTCGGCGTAGACGGCGGGATCGCGCAGACGGAAATCGGCGCTCAGGTCAACGACGCGGACGCCGCGCTCGCGCAGCTGACCCACCAACGGTGCGGCCGAACCGTGCGGGTAGGCGACGATCGCGGCCTCGACGTCCCCGTGGCGGTCGAGGTCGAGTTCCTCGAGCACGAGCGGCACCCGGTGATGGGGGTAGAGATCGTCGAGCCGGGCACCCACGTCGGAGCGCCCGGTCACCGCCGTGAGGTCGAAGTCGGGATGGCGGTGGACGAGGCGGGCCGACAGGGCACCCGCGTAGCCGGCGGCGCCGAACACCGCGACGCTATGTGCCACGGACCCTCCCCCCCAGCTCATCCGCCAGCGCCTTGACGACGGTCTCGCGCTGCGTCGCGACCTCCTCGTCGGTCAGGGTTCGGTCGTCGGCCCGGTAGGCCAGTGACAGCGCGAGGGAGACGTTGCCCTCGCCGAGCCGCTCGGCGTCGCGGTACACGTCGAACACGTCGGCGTGGCGCAGCAGCGGCGCGCCGGCGCGCCTTACCGTGGCCAGCACGCTGGCCGCCGATACCGACTCGTCGACGATCACCGCCAGGTCCTCGCGTGCCTCGGGGAAGCTGGTCACGTCGTCGTAGACGGGCGTCTGCACCGCCCGTTGGCCGGCCGCGTCGAGATCGAGCTCGAAGGCGGCGATCGGTCGGTCGATCTCCCAGTCGGCGGCGATCAGCGGATGAATTTCGCCCAGCCATCCAATCGGCTCCTCGCCGGTCAGAAGCGCAGCCGAACGCCCGGGATGCAGGAACGGCTGGACCTCGGGCCGTACGGTCCAGGGGACTCGCAGCGAGTCAAGCAAGACCTGCAGCACGCCCTTGGCGGCAAAGAAGTCAGCCGCGCGCGGGTCGGGCTCGCGCCAGGTAGCCGGGCGCACGGGCCCGATGAGCAGCGCGGCGACGTGGTGGGGCTCGTTGGGAAGCCCATCGTCTCCGCTCGGCAGATACACGGCCCCGGCCTCAAAGAGACGCAGCGCGTCGGCGCCCCGGGCCAGGTTCCACGCCGCCACGTCGAGTAGCGAGCCGAGCAGTGTCGTGCGCAGCCGCGACTGGTCGGCCGACATCGGATTCTCGAGCTCGAGCTCGAGGCGGTCGGGCAACCGGAGCCGCTGGTTCAGGTCCTGGCTGACGAAGCTCCAACCGACCACCTCGTGCAGCCCCTGCGCCGCGAGCGTGTCGGCCGCCCGGCGCCGCAGCCGTTGCCGCGAGGTCAGGCGGCCCGACGCTCCGTGGCGGCTGGGCAGGGTCGCCGGCAGTTTCTCGAGGCCGTCGAGCCGAGCCACCTCTTCGATCAGATCGGCCTCGCGCGTGATGTCTGCGCGCCTGAAGGCGGGCACCGTGACGTCGAGACCGTCGGGCGCCGGCGCCGTGGTGAACTCGAGGGCGGTGAGGATCCGCTCCGAGCGCTCGCGGGGAATCGGCGCCCCGAGGAGGCTCTCGATGCGCGCGTCGCGCAGGCGGATCGTCTTGGCCGGCGGCCCGTCGCCGCCGACGTCGATCGTCCCGGGCAGCGTCCGCGCGCCGCACAGCTCGATCATCAGCTGCGCCGCCACGGCCTGGGCGTCCATGGCCTGCTCGGGCTGGAGCTGTTTCTCGAAGCGACCCGACGCCTCGCTGCGCAGCCCGAGCTTCAGCGACGTGCGGTGGATATTTGCCCCGTCCCAGTTGGCAGCTTCCATCAGGACGCGGGTGGTGGCGTCCGAGACCTCCGAGCGCGCTCCGCCCATCACGCCGGCGATCGACGTGGGGCCGTCGGCGTCGGCGATCAGCACCATGTCCTCGTCGAGGGTTCGCTGCTGGCCGTCCAGCGTCTCGACCTGCTCGCCGTCCGTGGCGCGGCGGATGGTCAGCTGACCTCCCGCCACGTAGTCGAGATCGAAGGCATGGAGTGGCTGCGCGGTCAGCAGCATCACGTAGTTGGTGATGTCGACGACGTTGGAGATCGGGCGCTGACCCGCCGCCATCAGGCGCGCCTTCAGCCACGGCGGGCTGGGGCCGATCTTCACGTCCTCGAACACGCGCGCGGTGAAGCGCGGGCACAGGTCGGGGCACTCGACGGTGATTTCGACGTCGGCCTCGATCTCGCCGTGGCTACCCGGATCCGAGGACCATGGCGGCGGGCCGAGCGGCGCTCCCGTGGCAGCGTGCACCTCGCGGGCGACGCCGTAGATGCCGAGACAGTCGGGACGATTGGGCGTGACCTCGAGCACCAGCACGTCGGTGGCGATGGCCAGCACCTGCTCCAGCGGCGTTCCCGGTTTCAGCCCGTCGTCGTCAAGGACGAGCGTGGTGGCGTGTTCGGTGCCGATGGCGAGCTCGTCCTCGGCCAGGATCATCCCGGCCGACTCGATGCCCCGCAGCCTGGCCTTGCCCAGCGTCGAGCCGTCGGGCATCACCGCCCCCGGCTTGGCCACGGCCACGGTCTGCCCCGCGGCGACGTTGGGAGCACCGCAGACGATCTGCGACGGCGCTCCCTCGCCGATGTCGACCGTGCACACGCTCAGGCGATCGGCGTCGGGGTGTTTGTCGGCTTCGAGCACCTTGCCGACGACGAAGTTTTCCAGCGCGCCGACGCCATGGCGCTCGACGCGCTCGACCTCGGTGCCGGTCATGGCCAGACGCTCGGCCAGCGCCGACGCCGACAGGTCGGGAGCGCAGTACTCGCCCAGCCACTGGACCGGGACCCTCATCCGAACTGCTCCAGCAGTCGCACGTCGTTGTCGTACAACATGCGCAGGTCGGGCACCCCGTGCTTGAGCATGGCGATCCGCTCGACTCCCATCCCGAAGGCGAACCCCTGGACCCGTTCGGGGTCGTAGCCGTGCTCGCGCACGGACTCGAACACGTTCGGGTCAACCATGCCGGCACCGAGGATCTCGATCCACGCCGTGCCCTTGCACAGCGGGCAGCGCTGACCGTCGGCGGTCACGCCGTCGATGCAGTTGAAGCACGACACGTCGACCTCGACGCTTGGCTCGGTGAAGGGGAAGAAGTGCGGGCGCAGCCGGACCTGGCGCTCGTCACCGAAGATCGCCCGCGCGAAGGTCAGCAGCGTCCCCTGGAGATCGCCGAGCGTGATGTCGGTGTCCACCGCCAGCCCCTCGATCTGGTGGAACTGTGGGGTGTGGGTGGCGTCGGAGTCCGGCCGGAAGACGCGGCCCGGGATGACGATGTAAATCGGCGGCGCCTGGCTCTCCATGGCGCGGATCTGAACCGGCGAGGTATGGACGCGCAGTAGGCGCGACTCGGGGTCAAAGATGTCGTTGGTCGGCTTGATGTAGAAGGTGTCGGTCATCAGCCGCGAGGGATGCGTGGCGGCATGATTGAGCGCGTCGAAGTTGTAGTAGACGGTCTCGACCTCCGGGCCCTCGGCGACGTTGAAGCCCAGGCCGACGAACACGTCCTCGATCTCCCGCCGGGTCGTGGTGATGAGGTGCAGCCTCCCGATCGCCGGCGCCGGGTCGGCCGGCAGCGTGACGTCGACGCGATCCTGGGTGAGCTGCTGGTCGAGCTCGCTGGCGGCGAGGTCGCGCTGAGCACCCTCGATCGCGGCCTCGAGCGCCTGGCGAGCCTGATTGGCCGCCTTGCCGGTGGCCGCCCGCTCCTCGGCCGGGAGCTGGGCGACGTTGCGCAGCAGGTTGGGGAGCTCGGCCTTCCGGCCCAGGTAGCGGATCCGTACCTCCTCGAGCGCGGCGGTGTCGGACGCCGCGGCGATGGCCGCCAGCGCTTCCTGCTTGAGCTGCTCAATCCGCTCGGTCATCGCGCGCGCGCCATCCTAGTTGCCTCGTACAGCGCGATCGTGGCCGCCATCGCCGCGTTGAGCGAGTGAATATCGATCGGGATGTGAGCGATCACGTCAGCCTGTTCCACCACGGTCTCCGGCAGGCCCTCCCGCTCGGAGCCGATGAGCAGCGAAGCGGAGCCGTCGTGGGCGACGTCGGTGAGCCTGGCACCGGCGTCCGCGACCAGCGCGATCCTCGTTCCGGGCAGCTCGTCGACGGCCGCGACGCGCGCCAGGGGCACGGCGAACACGGCCCCCATGCTGGCCCGCACGGCCTTGGGGCCGAACGGGTCGGCGCTCCCCGGGCCGATCGCCACGCTCGACGCGCCAAAGGCCTGCGCCGAGCGAAGCACCGCACCGACGTTGCCCGGGTCGTGGACGCCGTGGAGATAGACGCACAGCGGTCCCGTTGCCTGCGGCGCCCACCGCTCCTCGTAGATGGCCAGGGTGCGGCTTCCCGACGCCAGGCCCGAGGCCTGCGTGAGCAGTTTCGGCTCAACCTCGACCCCGGGCAGTCCGCTGCCGGCGGCGCTGTAGCGCTCGACCGGCTTCCAGCCGGCGTCGTCGGCAGCGGCCAGCAGGTCCTCGCCCTCGGCCACGAAGCGCCCGGCCTGCTCGCGCACCCGCCGTCGCGTCCGCAGCTTGCGGATCTCCTTGAGTCGCTGGTTGTGGGTGCTGGTGATCGGGGTCATGAATTAAAAAAGGCGCCCTCCTGTTGGAGCGGCGCCCGGGTGGCGGTGCTGGTGCTAGCTGAAGCTCAGCCGGCCGCCAGCGCCTCGCGGGCGCGGTCGGCAAAGCGTCGGAAGGTGTCGGAGTCGCGGACGGCGATGTCGGCCAGGATCTTGCGGTCGAGCTCGACGCCAGCCAGCTGCAGGCCATGCATGAACTGCGAGTAGGACATCCCATGCTGGCGCGCGGCGGCGTTGATCCGCGTGATCCACAGGCGGCGGAAATCGCGCTTGCGATTGCGACGGTCGCGATAGCGATACTGATCGGCCTTCAGCACCGCTTCCTTGGCGGTCCGGTAATGCCGGCTGGCATCGCCGCGGTAGCCCTTGGCCATCTGGAGCGTCGCGCGACGCTTCTTGCGGGCGTGAGTCGAACGCTTGACCCGGGTCATGACTGCTTCTCTCCCAGCAGTTTCTTGACCCGCGGCGTGTCCGCGCGCGAGAGCTCCGTCGGCGCCCCGAGCCGGCGCTTACGCTTCGGCGGCTTCTTCTCCAAAATGTGGGTGGAGAACGCCCGCCGCCCGAACACCTTGCCGTTGGCGGTGACCTTGAAGCGCTTCTTGGCGCCGGAGTGACTCTTCATCTTGGGCATCAGCTTTCGAGAGTAAAGCAGACGGTCGGTGGCGCGGGCCTTGGCTCCGGGCTCGGCCGCGACGGCAAGAAGGGGAACTCAGGCTGCGGCGTCGCTGGGGGCGTCGGCGCGGGGATGCTTCTCGTCCCGACCCTCGGGCTGGCCGTCGCCATCGACGCCGCCCGGCTTGCCCCCCTCGCCGCCGGCGAGTATCGCCTTCGACGGCGCGAGCATCATGGTCATGTTGCGGCCGTCCTGAACGGGGGCCTGCTCGACAACCCCGATTTCTGAGAGCTCTTCGGCGAGGCGGTCGAGCAGAGACATGCCGCGCTCGGGGTGCGTGACCTCGCGGCCGCGGAACATGATCGTGATCTTCACCCGATCCCTGCCGCGCAGGAAGCGGGCCACGTGACCCTTCTTGGTCTCGTAGTCGTTCTGAGCGATCTTGGGCCGAAACTTGATCTCGCGAACGGTGATCTGCTGCTGGTGCTTGCGGGCCGCCTTCTGCTTTTGGGCCTGCTCGTACTTGTACTTGGAGTAGTCGAGCACTCGGCACACCGGCGGGCGGGCGTCGGGAGCGACCTCGACGAGGTCGAGGTCGCGTTCCTGGGCATAGGAGAGCGCCTCGGAGGTCTTGACAACCCCGATCTGCTTCCCATCCTCGCCCACGAGCCGGACTTCGGGTACACGAATCCGATCGTTGGTCCGGGTCTGGTCCCGCTCTGGCGGGCGCCGGTCAAACCTTCGCGGGACCGGCACTAGCTGGAGAGGCGGCTTGACGTCAAGCGGCGCCGGGCCGTTTGTGAAGAAACACTTGGATCAACGTGGGCGAGTATAGCGGCGGATGCGGGCCCTAACTACTCGGCGGCGCGACTTTTCACTCGCTGTTTCAGGCGCTCGATGAAGTCCGCGACGCTCATCGAGCCGAGGTCTCCCTGCCGATGCTCGCGCACGGCGACCGAGTCGCTCTCCTGCTCACGATCCCCAACAACGAGCATGTAGGGAATCTTGCGTAGCTCGGCCTCACGAATCTTGCGGCCCACCGACTCGCCACGATCGTCGACCTCGGCGCGCAGCCCGGCCCGCCTGAGGCGGTCGCGCACCCCTACCCCATGGACGACGTGCCGGTCGGCGATCGGCAGCACGATCGCCTGCACCGGGCACAGCCAGGGCGGCAGCTCGCCCGAGAGGTGCTCGAGCAGGATGCCGATGAAACGCTCGTAGGACCCCATCAGCGCGCGATGGATCATCACCGGCTGATGCTCGGCGTTGTCCGCGCCGGTATAGGTGAGTCCGAACCGGGCGGGGAAGTTGTAGTCGAGCTGACACGTGCCCAGCTGCCATGAGCGGCCGAGCGAGTCGGTCATGTGCATATCGATCTTGGGTCCATAGAACGCGCCGTCGCCTTCGTTGACCTCGTACTCGAGCCCGTGGTCGTCGAGGGCCTGCTGAAGGGCCGCTTCGCTGTGGTCCCAGAGCTCCTCCGAGCCGATCCGCTGCTCGGGCCGGGTCGACAGCTCGAGGCGGACGTCGATCCCGAAGACCTCGTAGGTGGCGAAGGCGAACTCCAGCACCGCCGCCACCTCCGCCTGGATCTGCTCCTCGGTACAGAAGATGTGGGCGTCGTCCTGGGCGAAGTGGCGCACGCGTAGCAGTCCGTGCAGGGTGCCGCTCGGTTCGCGCCGGTGAAGCAACCCGGGCTCCCAATAACGAAGAGGCAGATCGCGATAACTGTGTTGCTCGAGCGAATACAGCTGGCAGTGACCGGGGCAGTTCATCGGCTTGAGCGCCATCGCTCGGTCCTCGTACTCGGTGATGAACATGTTGTCCCGGTACTTGTCCCAGTGGCCCGAGGTCTTCCACAGCGAACTGTCGTAGAGCTGCGGGGTCTTGACCTCGAGGTATCCGCGCTCGCGACCCATCCCGCGGCTGAGCTCGACGAGCGAGTTGAACACCTCGGTCCCACCCGGCAGCCAGAACGCAGCGCCGGGGGCGACGTCCGAGAAGGTGAACAGTCCCAGCTGCGGGCCCAGCCGCCGATGGTCGTTGGCCCTTGCGCGCTCGAGTCGCTCGAGATATTCCTCCAGGTCCTTGGCGGAGAAGAACGCGGTTCCATACACGCGCGTGAGCATCGGCTTGTCGGAATCGCCGCGCCAGTAGGCGCCGGCCACCGACTGCAACCTAAACGCCCTGATCCGCTTGGTGCTGGGCGAGTGCGGGCCGCGGCACAGATCCGTGAATGGTCCGTTGGTGTACAGAGACACGGTCTCGACGCCCTGATCGCGGATCAGATCCTCGATCAGCTCGACCTTGTAGTCCTGGCCCTCGCGGACGAACCGCTCGAGCGCATCGCCGACGGGCACATCCTCGCGCACGAACGGCTCGTCGGCCGCGATGTGCTCCTGCATGCGGCGCTCGATCTGCTCGAAGTCGGCATCGCTGACGTGGACACCCTCGGGGAAGTCGAAGTCGTAGTAGAAGCCGTTTTCGATCGCCGGCCCGATCGAGACCTTGACCCCGGGATAGAGCTCGGTGACCGCCTCAGCCAGCACGTGGGCGCAGTCGTGACGGATCAGCGCGAGCGCATCGTCGCCGCTGCGGTCGGTGATGATCTCGAGCCGCCGGGCGCCGTTATCGCTCCCCGGGAGCGCCCGAGCCAGGTCGCGAACCTCGCCATCGACCTTCACGGCCAGCGCGGCTCGTGCCAGGCCAGGCCCGATCGCCGCCGCCGCATCGGCACCGGTGGCTCCGTTGTTCAGGTCGAGAATCTTGCCGTCGGGCAGCCTGTAGTCCATTGGCGGCTGATGCTAGCCGCGCCGATCGTCCGACTAGAGGCAGGGGTCCACACCGTGGCGCTCGATCGTGTTGTGGTCGACGTTGCCGGCCCGGTCGCGGGCCCGGACGACGAAGTAGAAGCTGCCATGCGACGGCAGCCCTGGCGTAGTGAAACTCGTCGCGCCGGCCGTGGTCGTCCAGTTCGGCGCGCGGAAGTTCTCCCCGCCGGACCGGGAGGAATCAAACACCTCGTAGACAATCCGGTCCGACGGCGTGACGTTGTCGCTCGCGGGCTTCCAGCGCAAGTGGAACGGAGTGGTCTCACCGGGACGCTGCGCACCGGGCGTACAGGCGGTCGCGGACGCAAGGCCGGTGAACTCAGGAGGGCTCGAGTCGCGTCGCCCGACACGGAACGTGAAGTGCCCGACACGCAGGAGGGCGATGAACTGCGGACATTCGACGCGCGGTCGGCACACCGGCGTGAGGATGTCCTCCACGGTTCCGTGGAACGTGCCCGCGCACCATTGGCCGCCCAACTTCTCCGGGTTCAGGATCACGCGCACGCGCGTATGTGGTTTCGCGGGGGGCACGCTCCACGAGCCGCCGACGACGCACCCCTGGCCCTGGTCTGAGTCGGTCGCGCGGACCACGTACTCGTTGCGCATCGACCCGTTGACGCCGCTGCCGTTCGCAACCACAAAGCGCAGGACGAAGTGGGTCGTCGACACGCCGTGCGAGGGCTTCACCGGCAGTCGTGGCGTGCTCGCCTGAGCAGAGCCAACTGCGAGCGCCATAACACTCATCACCCCGGCCAGAAGCACATGGCAAGCCCTGCACCTCATGGCGCGTAGTCTAGCTCCGCCCGCGCGCTACATTTACGACCCTCCCGGGCGATTAGCTCAGCTGGGAGAGCGCCGTCTCGACAAGGCGGAGGTCACTGGTTCGAGCCCAGTATCGCCCATCCGAGCCCCAGTGAACACCGGCAAACCCCGATGTTTACTGGGGTCAGGCGTGTCGCTGGTGCCGTGAATGTGCGTGGCGTGCATACCCCGGTGCATACCTCGAGCTCCGGTCAAGCTAGCCGAGCGATGGCAGCCTCATCGCTCGAGGTGGACGCGCGGATCGCGGTCCAGATCGAGCCTCACGCTTGTGGCCTCGAATCCACGATCGGAGGCATCTTGGGCCATGCGATTGCGCTCGTCACCGGAGTTGTTCTCGACGAACCCGCGGCGCTTGTACCAGTCGAGGTGCACCGTCGCCTGATCGCCCACCGTCCGTGTTCGGTGCGAGCCCGTGACGCTGCTGCGCATGTTTACGCTCGGCAACCGCCGCCTCACGGTCAAGACGCGCCCGCGCCCGTTCCGTCCGCGCCATCGCGTGCAAGCCTGAGCCGTCGAACAACTCCGCCGACTGTTCGTGACGGACAGCGGCCCGGTCGTGCGATTCCGCCGCACGCAGATCCATGGCCTCGACGTGAGGCACAGCGAGCACCCTACGCTAGCCCGACCTCCGCGGAACCCCTTGGGTAAACGCACCCCCCCAACTGTCGGGGGGCGGCTCGAAGCGGCCCTCGGTTATCACGTCGGCCGTCACTACACGCCATGGGGCCGCCGAGCTGCTCCAACACGCGAGAGATGGCCTCAAGGTCTCCTCCGTCCAGGGCTAGCAGGCAGTCAATACGTAGCTCGATTGGCTTCGATTAGTCTCCGGTCGATCGAGGAGAGGGTGCGCGGGTCTAGGACGCGAATCCGGCAGGACGCGAGAGCCAGCGGTAGGTGGACGACGTGTCAGCTCCGCGCCTGACCGCTCAACGTCGGGTCGTGCAGTGGTTGAATGGCCGCATGTCGGAGCCGCCCGAGCCGAACCATCCGCCGCCTGGCGCCGCGGACCCCCCGGCCGTGCAGACTGTCATGGCGGCCGAACGTACATGGCTGGCTTGGTGGCGCACGGCGCTCGTCGCGACCGCGGGGGCGCTCGGTGTCGGGCGCTTGGCGCCACGGCTGTTGCACGTCGCCCCATGGCCATACGTGCTGCTAGGCATCGGCTATGCCAGCCTGGCTATCGGACTGGTCGCGGTTGGCGCGTACCGTCAACGCAGCCTTCAGCGCGCAGTAACGAGCGGCGCCCACATCAAGCTCGACTTCAGGCTCGTAGCTGTCTTCAGTGTCGGAGGGGTCCTGCTGGCGTTGACCACGATCGCGGTTATCGTTGTTCAGGCCTGAGGCCGATCGAGCGGACACACTTCGCTCACCAGCCTGGAGGGCTACAAACAGCAGCGAACCGCGCCCATCCTGACGGCGCCCGGCTGAGTCGAGGCGGAGACTGCTCTCCCGATCGATGGGGCAGTGTCCCGCGTCGGATCCGATGGTGGTGAGGGTGCCTCTTGTTCGTGGAAGGGGCACTGAGATCGTGGACGCAGGACGCTCGCTCCTGGGTGCATTGGGATCGTGAGCATCGGCAACCTTCTCGATGGGTTGACGTCGTGTTCGCCTGTGCGTGGACATTCGAGCGGCGGGCGGGATCGAGTGACGTCAGACGCCGGGCGATCGCGTGACATCGGTCGCCGGAGCGCGGCATCCGGCGCCGCTCAGGCCACCTCGGGCTGAACCTCGGCCGGCACCAGGGGCTGCAGCTCGACGTGGCGGCGTCCTTCCTCTGAGATGTCCTCGAGGCTGCGGCGCGAGGGTTCGGGCAGCAACAGCGTGAGCAGCGTGCCGGCGAGCGCCATGCCGGCGGCGAACTTGAGCGCGCCGGCGAGGCCGAAGGCGCTGCTGATCTTGGGGAAGAGGTAGACCCCGATGAACGCGCCGAGCTTGGCGATCCCGGCCGAAAGGCCGTGGCCCGTGGTGCGCACCGACGTTGGGTAGCACTCGGCGGCGATCACGAACGTGGTCGTGTTGGGGCCGAACTCGGCGAAAAAGTAGCTCGCCCCGAACAGCAGCAGGAACGGCGCGGTGGCGCTGGTCACGCCTGGGATGAGCGCGATCATCAGGAACATCGCGCCCATCGCGGGGAAGCCAATCAGCTGCAGCCGGCGATGGCCGATCCGGTCCATGAAAAGGCACGCGAGGATGTACCCCGGTACCGCCGCGGCCGAGAACACCAGCAGGTTGAACAAAAGCGACTGCTGCAGAGTCGCTCCCTTGCCGAGCACCTGCAGGACGATCTTCGGGGCCGAGACAGCGTTGCCGTAGTACGCGTAGTCGAACACGAACCACGCGCCAGCGGTCCCGAGCAACGTGAGCAACAGACGGCGGTCAGACAAAAACTGCCTGAGACTGATCCGCTCGGCGGCTCGCGCCATACCCGTGGCGACGACCTTGCCGCCCGAGAAGCGACGCAAGCCGTCGGCGGCGCTGCGGCCGTCGCCCTTCACCCAGGCCAAATACCGCGGCGACTCCGGCATCCGCAGCCGGGCGTAGAGCACCAGCGCCGACGGCACCGCACCGAGGCCGAGCAGGATCCGCCACACCACGCCGTCGTCGACCCCCGCCGACATAAGCACCAGCCCCGCGATGTATCCGGCGATCGTCCCAAGCGCTTGCATGGCGAACACCAGACCGACCAGCCGGCCCCGGTCCTTGCGGTTTGCGTACTCGCTCATCAAGACCGCCGAGACGGGATAGTCACCGCCCACCCCGAGACCAAGCAGAAAACGGAAACCGACCAGGAAGATGAAGCTCGGGGCGACCGCCGAGGCGAGCGCGAACACCAGCATCATCGAGGCGTCGAACACCGCGATCCGCTTGCGCCCCAGCAGGTCAGCCAGGCGCCCCAGCACGCACGCGCCGACGAACGCGCCCAACAGCGTCATCGAGTTGATCAGCCCCGTCTGAGTCGCACTGAGATGCCACTGCTTAGCGATCAGCGTCGACGCGACCCCGATGATGAAGAGGTCATAGGCATCGGTGAAGAACCCCATGCCTGAGACAAAGATCGCCTTTGAGTGAAAGCGCGACAGGCGCGCCTCGTTGATGGCGTCGATTACCTCCAACTAGGACCTCGAGCTAGGTTCGTTGTCTGCCCGCCTCGCCCCATCAAGCGCTCCTAACCGCTCCCCGAAGGTGCAGCACACCGATCCGCGAAACCTGTAACCGTCGAGGTTTCGGCAACCAAGCGCGCCAAACAGGCCCAAACACATCATCGGTGTCGGATGAACTTGTAGCGACTGCCGGCCCTCATCGCGAGGTCTCGAGACTCCCCTGCCGCGATCGGTAACTGCTGAGGTGTCATGCGTCAGCCCCGAAGTGTCGGGAAACCCCGCGAGCATCTCGTCGAGCCGATCGCCAGCCCACTCCACGTTCGCCCCGGCCCACTCGAGGTCGAAGTACTCGCGGTCAGGACCGCAAAACAGGTTCGTCATCAAAGCCATGAGAAGTTCCCCGGGCCGGTCAGCCGCCCCATGATCGTGCCGTCCGCGGGCTTAGCCGCCTCGGGCTGGTAGGCCCACTCGTGCCGGATGCAGGATAAGTCTCGAGCGCACACTACTTGTAAACGACTTGTGAACGACCTGTGAACCCGACTGGGGTACCGTTGGGGCGTGCAGGAAACGCGGCACCGCTTCCATGAAGACCTGGCAGAGTTGGAGCACGACGCCCTCGGTGGCCTCGACATGGTGATCCAGTCACTTGACCGCGCGCTCGAGTCGCTCAAATACCAAGACGTCGAGCTGGCAGGGATGGTGATCGCCGACGACGACCGAATCGACGGACGCTACCTCGAGGTCCATCAGGCTCTGCTATCGCTGCTGGCGTGCCAGGCGCCGGTCGCGGGCGACCTGCGAATCACCGCCGCGCTACTGCAGACGATTCGATGCATCGAGCGGATGGGCGACCAGTGCGTGAACATCGCCAAGCTGATCCCACTGTCCGGTTACGAGCCGCCAAAGGACAAGGACATCCTCGATGCGATCGAGCGTATGGGATACATCACGCGATCGCTCGTATCCCAGGCCAAAGAGTCTTTCGCCGAGCGGAACGTCGCCGTCGCTCAGGATCTCGTCCGTCAAGACGCCGAGATCAACCGGCTGAACCGTGCGATCTTCGACCGCGCCGTGGAGATCGGCGACGACCTCGACTTGCGCGAGTGGGCGATGTTCATGATCCTCGTCGCCCGAGCGATCGAGCGCATCGCTGACAACACCGTCGACATCGCCGAGCAGACCGCATTCGTCGTGACCGGCCTGTTCCGCGAGTTCACCGACGCATCCCAGCCCGCATAGCAAGCTCGGTCGCGCGCCGACCGAGCGGCCGATCGCTTCTGCATCGTCGCCGTTCGGGCTACAAGGCCGCTGCTGCTGCTTCAGTCGTCCGCCGGCTGGGAGCAGAACTCCTGGACTGTCGCGGATACGGCGGCGACGTAGCCCCTGGCAGCGGCAGTGTCGCTACGCGGTCTTTGACTGCCGCGATTGGCCCGTTGCGGCACCCTCGGGGTCGGCCGGAGTGCTGTTCGGATCGGAGACTCGACAGCGCAGGGTTTGAGGGGTGTCCTGGGCCCTTTGTCGCTGACCGCGAGTGTCGCTGGTCGCGACGTCCTGCGCTCGCGCCGCGAGGGGGCGGGGCCGCCGCCCCGCCCCTCGCGACAAGCCGTAGGTGTTGGCTGGTCTGGGTGTTGCCTTTGACGGTGTTGCCCGACACGACCGCGGGCGGGGTGTTGTTCTGGCTTTGCAGGTTGCCGCGGACCGTGTTGCCCTCGATCGTCGCGGCCGGGCCGCTGTAGCCCGACGGCATCGTGTTGTTCTGGACCTGGAGGTTGCCGCCGACCTGGTTGCCCTGACAGCCAGGCCCGCCGATCGTGACCGGCGCGCGGTTGTTCTGCCACTGCAGGTTGCCGTTGATCGTCGCGCCGCAAACCGAGTCCATGCTGGTGCTCGAGGCGAGCTGCTGGACCTGGAGGTTGCCGCCGATCGTGACGCCGCCGGTGATCGAGACCGGGCCGCCGCCTCCGACCTGGACGTTGCCCCTTGATCATCGAGGGCCCATCGATCGTCAAAGAGCCGCCCTGGCTCTGGACGTTGCCGGTCACGACCGTCCCCGACACCAGCGTGCAGCTCGCGCCCGCCGGGACCGTCACGTTCTTCGCGCTGCCACCGAAGACGCCGTTGCAGATCGCGTTGCCGCCACCCAACGGCTTCACGATCGTGTAGCTGATCGTCACCGACGCCGCATCGCCCGTCGGCGTCGCGGTCAACGTCCCCTGGGCGACGAAGCTCGACCCGCCGCCACCACCACCACGGGACAATCAAAGCCACCGCTGCCACCGCCAGCGCCACCGCCGCCGCCGCCCCAGTAACCGCCGCCACCGCCACCACCGCCGAATCCGATACCGCTAGCGCCCTGGCCCCCGTTGCCCGCGGAGCCGTCGCCCCCCATCAAGCCGCCCACGCCTGCGCACCCGGTCGCATCTGCTCCGGCGCCGCCCATGCCGCCCGGGCTTACGCCCGCGCCGCCGCCCTGGCCGCTGAAGGTGTTACCGAGGGGCTGGCCGGGAGCGCCCGCGTCCCCACCCGACCCTTCATCGAGAGCGAAGCCGCCGCCGCCGGCCACGATCAGCATGTCCGCCTGCGAGAACCCCGACGAGGTCGACAACCACGACGCGCCACCACCCCCGCCGCCGCGAAGGCCGCCGCCGCCGCCGCCGCCGCTACCGCCCGCGCCCGTACCACCGCACACTCCGGTGCCGAGCGAGCCGGCGCCGGCCACATTCGCGTCAAGCGTCGCGCCCGGGTTGACCGACAGCAACGCCGTCACCGACGCCCCCTCACCGCCCTCATCGCCCCCAAAGACCGGGCACCCGCCGCCCGCGCCGCCGACCGCCGTCACCGAGACACTCGAAACATCCGCCGGGACCGTGAACGTGTCAGCCCCAACCATCGAATACGTGCAAGTCGCCATCGAACCAGACTGCGAGAACACCCCATGTAGCCCGCACGGACCAGCCGCCAACGCCGCAGGCGCGAACGCCAACGCGACCACCGAACAGCCAAACACCCCGACCGTCGCCGCCAACACGCCAACAACACGCGCGCTCAGCACACGAGCCGCCCAACGCACCCCGAACCAAACATCGGATCACCCCGAATCCCGCGTACCGGCGGCCCTCCGAGCCGCCTAAGACGCCGAACATACACTCCCGCGACCGCGCTAGGCAAACAGGCTAACAACCACCCTAATACCGCCGACAACAGCGAAACGCGGCCGTGGCCAGCGCCGCGACAAGAGTTCCGCTCCGTCGCCGGACCGGGCGCGATTCAGCGGCTGCTGCATCTGCGCTTCGTAGGGCTAAAGGAGAAGCCGTGCGGCGTGGTCGCCGTGCCGGCCGATTGGCTCGCCGTTCGTGCGACGAGCAGTGAGTGCTTGGACGCCGTGATGCTCGCTGCCCGCGGATGGGAGAGTCGGCGCTGAGCGCGTGCTTAGACGGGGGGTGCAACGACTTGCGCGTCCGCGCGCGATCTGACCAGCACGAGGCTCGCAGCGTCCCGGGGAGACGCCGGGGGCGAGAATCAGAAGTACCAGCTGGATGGCAGCCAAGGCCCAGGAGGATGCTCGCGGCCAGCGAGAAAAAGCGCGCCGCACGGCACAATTTCGAGCCTGGCAGCGAGCGCGACCTTCACCGCCCAGTCCTGCCGCGCGGTCAGTCCCCCAATCTCAGCCTCTGCTCCCGCCTCGGCCAAGAACCGCCACAACAGCACCGAGGCGGTGGCGTCGTCCGTCGCTCCCAGCATCAGTAGCCGCTTGTGCCGGTGCACGACGTAGCCTCGGGCGGCTCCCCGGTCGATGACTTGCATCATCGCCCCCACTCCCAATAGGTACCCGACGTCCTCATCGCGCGCCCCGCGTAACCCGGCGTCCACGCTCGCTACCAGGTTCAGGTCGCTGGCGTCCCCCGGGCGAGCCGACTGGTCGTCGGGGATCGCTTTTCGATCGATCGTCCCTCGAGCCGCGACGGTCGGGTGAACAGCGAGACCCGCCAGCGAATAGCGCCGTAGAGCGCGAGGATCAGATGAGCTGAGGATCATTCGGACACCGGCGCCCGAAGCGGACGCCAGCACCGCGTCCAGAAGCTGACGCCCCAAGCCCTGATTCTGACGTGCCGGATCGACGAATAGCATCGACAAGCCCCAGAACGACCCACGGCGTATCGAAGCCGCCATCCCAACAACGCTGCCGCCGTCCGCGGCCACCCACCCTCCATCGGGGTCTAGCTCGACGAAGCGTCGCAGCCCGCTGAGAAAGTACTCGCGCTGTTCGTCGGTACGAGGCTGCGGCTGGTGACCCGCTCGACGCTCAAACTGCTCGGCAGCTGCTTCGACGACCGTCCTTACGCCGACCACGTCGCCAAGGTTCATGGGTCGAATCTCCGTCATCCCCAGAACTCTTCGCTGGATCGTTCGGGGGTCAGCACAGAGTCCATTATCGCCGTCGGCGTGACGCCCGCCGACGCGGCCGCTTTGCCAGGGATTGGGAGCGGGCAGCTCCTCGGTCTGCGCGTTGCGCCTCCGACGATGTCCACCCGTCACGCGATCGTCGGCGCGCCGGCCCGCCCGAGAGTTGTGGAAAGCATCCGGCTCGCAAGAGCTGTGAGGACCCGCACGGGCGCCCGCTCAGTCGCCGCCAGGGGACCCAGCCACGGGCTGCTGCTCCGGTCGGTTCGAGATCGAGAGCAGAAGCGCGGAGAGGCCCAAACCGGCCCGGCCAGATGGCTCGGCCTTCGTGCGAGCGGCAGTTTCCTAGCTTGGCGAGCGCTTTGGTGGCTCGGTGGGGTGCGGAACCACGGGGCGCCAGAGCACCGTGGACACTGCCGGGCGTAGATGAGATCGCGCCCTGGGCGATGTTCGACCGCGATCTCATCAAGGCCGCCGTTCGGTTCTCGTTGCGAACGGTCTGCACGGACTCTATGGTCGGTCGATGGCGAGCGACGGAGTGCTTGACTCGGTTACTGTCGATGGCGAGGGGCGGACAGTCGTGCTGCTGCACGGGGGTCCCGGCCTCGTCGACTACATGAGCTTGCTGGACGCTGAAACCGCGGGGTGGCGACGCGTCCGCTATCAGCAACGCGGGCACTCGCCATCGGCCGTCTCCGGTCCGTTCACGGTGCAGCAGCATGTGCAGGACTTGACCGTGGTGCTCGACGATTTCGTTACGGGGTCATGCGTCGTGCTCGGACACTCGTGGGGCGGTCATCTCGCGCTGCAGGCGGCCCTGGCAGTCCCCGGACGGATTGACGGCGTGGCGCTGATCGACCCGTTCGGCTCCGTCGCCGACGGCGGCGCGATCGCGATGGCCGAGGCGCTCGCGACGCGGCTGTTGCCTGAGAATCGCGCGCGAGCGGCTGAGCTTGTCGAGCGGATCGCTGCCGGCGATCATTCCGACGAGCTTGGTGCTGAGTTTGTGGCCCTGCAGTGGCCGGGCTACTTTGCCCAGCCGGATCAGGCTCCGCCACCGCCCCCGGGTCTTGGTCTCAACCTCACTTGTAACGGCGAGACGATGGGATCGGTGTTCGGAGAGCTACAGAGCGGGTTCGCCGATCGGCTGACGAGATGCGAGATATCGGTCGAGCTGGTCGTCGGCGAGCGTAGCCCGATCCCGGTCGCGGTTAGCGAGCAGACGGCCGAGCTGCTGCCCAATTCGCAGATCACGATCGTGCCAGGCGCTGGCCATCTTCCCTGGCATGAGCAGCCTGGCTGTGTGCGTGCCGCGCTCGCCCGCCTCTAGATCCACCAGTCTCAAGCGAGTTCTCCGTCATCGTCCACCGGGCTGTGATGGCTCCACTGCCGCTCTGAGAGCTCGTCGGCCAAAAGCGGGACTGTTCGGCCCGGCGTTCGTGGCGTTCGTGCCTGGCGATAGGGCTCAGGTGTGCAAGCCATCTCGAACATCTGGTCCCCACGGCTTCGTGCGCGACTACAAGACGCATCGCGTCAACATCAGGGTGGCGCTGTTGGTTCGTCCCACTCGGTAATTCGCGACACCGACATGTGGGAGCTTGCGCGCGGTTGGCGGCGGACACGCCCTGCCCCGGGGTGAACGCCTCGGCGTGCGGCTTCCACTGGCGAACAGGCACCCAAAGACGCGAACCGGTCCTACGGGGATGCGTTGGAGCTGACACCAAAACTATCGTCGACCGTGCCGTGGAAGGTTCCGACCGAACGCTTCACTCGACCCCGATCGCAGTCCGGCGTCTGCGTCCCGGGCGTTCAAGGAGCTCCCGTGCGGCTTCGCGCGCAGCAGCGGCTGGTCGGGCAGCACACCGTTTGCTACCCGCGAGCGCGCAGCCATCAACCAGGCGGCTGCCCGGTACGGGAACGGGGTTTTGAGACGTTCACTTCGGCTTCGAAAGCACCGTCTTGGCGTAGTCCTCAAAGTGCCGCAGATCGCCTGGTTCGAGGTCGCCGGGCTCGTCACCGTCGAGCAACAGGTCCAGGAGGCTGACGAGGTCCCAGTATGACTGGTCAGGCAGGGCTCGCCCGGTCGTTGCTCGGTAGCAGGCCAGGAACCGATCGGCGAGCTGCTGGCCGTGGTCGAGGACCAGGTTCCAGCGCATATGCCCCACGTCGAAAGCGGGCGGGCCCCACGAGGCCTGCGTCCAGTCCACGACACCGGTCAGCCGGCCCCGGGACCACAGCGTGTTTTCTGGGTGGTAGTCGCGGTGGATCATCGTCATCGTCGTCGTCGGCGCCGGCGACTCGCGTACGGCGGCGATGACCCCGACCCAGGTCGGCGTGGCCGGCATCCAGGTGGCCAGGGTCGCCTGCGCGCGGTCGTAATACAGGCGGTAGGGGATCAGGTGAGCTTCGGCCTCGCCGTCAACATCATGGATCTGGGCGAGCGCCGCGGCTAACTGGCAGCAGAAGCCGTCGAGCTCGATGTCTGCTGGGCGCGGTGGATGACCGCCCAGGCGGGTCAGCAGTATCGCCGGCACGTCGCACTCCTCGCCGGTCGGGTCGGCCGCCACCATCGCTGGTGCGGGAACGTGGGTGCGACGCAGAAGCTCGAGCACGCCGGCTTCGCGCTCGACGGTGTAGTCGGGATCGTCCAGCTCCCAGCCCGGCCGAGCCCACCGCCGCAAAACCAAGCGGTGCGAACGGCCGCGAGCATCGATGACGTCAAGGGCGTGGTTTACGTGCCAGCCGCCCAGGCGCAGATGACGAGCCGACACGACCCGGCTCCCGCAACCAATCACTCCAGTCACCCACCGCACGGCCTGATCGGGTAGCACGAGCACGATTCTCGCTCACCTCACCGGCGCCGAGCTCCACCGCGTCGCGAAATCGCGAGCGTATGCCCGTCAGAGCCGAATTGACGAGCTCGTCTGCCTCGGACGGCTCCTGGTTTTGTCGCCACGCGGGGAGCCTGGCGCCGACTGCCGCTTCGGCCCTTGACGCCGTCGACGGAGCAGTCAGACCGCCGGCTCAGGGTGCGAGCATAGCTGCCGTGCGTTCGCGAAAATCCAGCAGTGACAGTCTGGCGTCTGGTCGTCGTGCGCGGCGCGAGCTTCGGGTTCCTCGCGGGGACGAACTCGCGTTCACTTGGGCTTCTGTGACGCGCCGGTCTTCACGTCGTCTTGGTTGATTGTGCTCGTATTGGCGATTGCGAGGGTCTCATGCCGGAAGAGCGGAATCTATCTGCTGTGTTGCGGGCGCGGTGAGGGCTCAGGTGGCGATACGCCGTTTTTGAGTAGCGATTCGAGGAGTAGGTCGAAGGTCGCCGCGCCTTCGGGTTCGCCGAAGATCAGCGCCTCGATGCTGGCGCCGTTGGAGGCGGCTCCGATCGCTGTGGCGAGTTGTGGGTCGCCGACGCGCGCGGTTGTGTGTGATCTGAGTTCATACAGGCGGCTCGCGAGTCGGCGGCGGAGCTTGGGGTCACGTCCGGCGGCGCAGACGAACTCGAGGAACAGGAGCGCGAACTCGCGGTCGAACGGCATCGCCTGCGATGGTGGTTGGGCGTCGGCGTGCTGGGCTTGTTCGATCCGGTTCGCGAACTGCTGATCGAGGAGCGCGAGGAACAGGCCTTCCTTGGATCCGAAGTGGTCATACAGTGCTCCTTTGGTGCAGCCGGCGTTCTCGCTCACGCGGTCCAGCGAGGTCGCGTGATAGCCGTTGTGGGCGAACGTTCGCCGAGCTGAGGCGAGCAGCCGCGCGCGAGTGTCCGCCCGGCGCTCCGCTTGCGTTCGACGTCGCACTTCTATACGCTTCGGTATCTATCTACCATTAAGGATGTAAGTGTAGCGATGACCACTACCGGATTGACGCTCGAGAGCCCGAAGATCGGCCAGACGATCACCTTCCTCCGCACAGCGAGAGATACCAGCGGTCGGGAGCTGGTAATTGAAGCCCGGATGCGCCCCGCCGCGTTTATCCCACCGCACCGCCACCTGCACCAAGACGAGACGTTCGAGGTGCTGGCCGGGACCGGAACGTTCACCGTCGCCGGCCGCAAGATCGTCGCGACGGCGGGGGAGCACGTGCGAGTCGCCGCCGGCGTGACCCATCGGTTCCGCAACGCATCCAACGAGCACGTTCAGGTCCGCGGGACGCTTCGCCCGGCGATGCGCACAGAGGAGCTATTCGAGCAGCTGTTCCAGCTCGGCGCCCAGGGAAAGGTCAACAAGCTCGGCGCCCCCGGGCCGTTTACAACCATGCGACTGATTCGCGAGTTCCGCGCAGAGTTCTTCTACCTCGCCGGGATCCCGGTCTGGCTCCAACGCGTGCTCGCCGGAACGCGACCATGAAGCTCTACGTCTGCTGGGGAACCTTCCAAACGTTCGGGCCCGGCCACCCGTGCCGCAACGCGGCCGACGCGCTACACGCCGCCGGCTATGACCCCAAAATCATCCGCAGTTACGGATGGGGACCACTCCCCGCCGCACTGAACCGGTCCGAAGGACGACGCCTCGCCAGACGCGCCACAGGGAAGTCCTGGGTTCCGTTACTTCTCACCGACGACGGCGAACTGATCGCCGGAAGCACCAGCATCAAGCAATGGGCCATCCATCAGCCGGCGCGGACCTCGTCGATCACCGGTGAGTAGCCCCACGCCAGACGCCGACCGGGTCCGGGCAGGCGGCGCTGACCGCCACCGGGCAAGGCTTGGCTGGATGCTGCCGGCAGCGATCGTGCTCGTATTGGTCCAAGCGGGACTCGGGATGGTCGTGAACCTTTACGTCACCGTGCCGGCGCAGCACCCCGGAACCGACGCGGCCAACTACTTCGCCGGCTCGCTCCACAGTGTTGCCTGGGCGATTGCCCACGGCGCGGCGACGCTCGCCGTCCACACCACCCTTGGACTCGCGTTGATCGCGTTCGTGGTCGGCACCGCCGTCCACGCCATGCGATCAGAGCGACGCGCGATCGGGGGATGGTCGGTCCTGGCCGGGCTGTTCGTGATCGGCGCCGGCTTCAACGGCGCCAGCTTCCTCGACTTCGCCCACAACATCAACTCACTGATCATGGCACTACTCGCCCTCGCCGCCATCGGCTGCTACACGACCGCCCTGATGCTCCTCGGCCCGTCGAGCAGACGCCCGGCCCCGAAATGACTAGACCCGCCGGATAATCAGCCGAGCGGGGCAGCAAACAAACCCCAGGCCCGCTGTGATGGCTCGACTGCTGCTGGGATGCTCGGTGGCCCAAGGCGGAAGCCAACTTGGGACCGGCCGCTGCGGTGACTGATGTGAGACTTGTTAAGGTGATTCGTCGCGGGATCGCGCGGGTACCCCGTCGGTTGCCCGGCAACTGTCGAGTCTGGCTTCGCGGTCGTGAGGTGTGGCCTGTCGATGCTGGCTTGGAGCGGCGAGACGGGCAGTTGGTGCGTGGATGCGGAGGTCTCTGTCGAGCGGTTTCGCGGTCGCGCTTGTCGCGTTGGCGTTCGCTGGTTGCGGCTCGTCGAGCAACGCCGCCGGGTCGCCCTCGGCGGGCGCGTTCTGCGGCCAGCTGAACCCCGCCGCAAAGTGCGTTGTCCCGATCGAGACCTGCGGTCGTTTGTCACCTAGGCATCGCGGCCTTGACATCGCTGGATCAGTTCTACGCGACGAGCGGTTTCGGACGGCGCGGCTGGGAAGCCGATCTCGATTCTGAGGCCGCCGCCGGTTCGAGCGTGCGCGGTGACGGTGGCGTCGTAGGCGTTGGCGATTGCTTGGACGATCGCGAGCCCGAGCCCGACCCCGTCGGCAGAGGAGCGTTCGTGACAGCTGCGTTGCTGGAAGGGTTGGAAGAGGCGGGTGAGCTCGCCGGTTGGGATCACGGGTCCGGTGTTCGCGATCGTGAAGATGGCGCGTCCTGCGGCGGTGTAGGTGGCGAGGTCGAGCGCCTCCTGGGATGTTGTGGCGGACGGCGTTCTCGATCAGGTTCGCGACGAGGCGCTCGACCAGCAGTGCGTCGCCGGTTGTTCGGGCGGGCTCGAGCGCGATGGTGCTCCTGAGTTCGCGATGATCGTGCGCTCGCAGGACTTCGGCGGCGGTAGCGGCGAGGTCGACGGGCTCCCGCCGTAAATGTCCGAACTCGCTCCGGGACAGGGTGAGCAGCGCGTCGAGCAACCGTTCTTGGCGCTCGCACGCCGCGACGACGCCCTTGCCCATCTCTCTCAGGGCGGTCGTGTCTGCGGTGGGGTCGGCGAGCGTGGCCTCCGCGAGCGCGAGCTGGAGTGTTATCTCGCAGCGCAGCTCGTGAGCGGCGTAGGCGACGAAGCACCGTTTCGCTTCGGAGAGGTCCCTGGCGGCGGACGTCATCAGCGTCGCACCGCCCGATTCCGCGCGCGGCGGCCATCAGCGTGCGGGCAGCTACGGGCATTCGCCGGCGTCGGTCCGGACCTGCGGCGAGGTCTTGTCACTGCCGGGTAGCTCGGAACACGTGACGCCTCCGTTTTCGGGTCTTCCGCTAAGGATCGAAGCTGTTTCGCGGCGGCTCCGTCCGGTCGCGGCCGTGCGTGTTCAGCCCGCGATCGCGATGTTGCCGCTGCCACCGGCGCCGCACACGCGTGTGGCGGACCGAAACGCGGGCGACTGCGGGTCGATCCCGGCCGGCGGGCCAGACGGGCCGGCGGCGGAGGATGACGGGTCGGGGAAGTTCGGCACTCCGTGTGCGCGCATGCAGCGCGCGAACGCCAGCTCTTGGCGCAGTTGTTGAGCGCGGACCTTCGGTGGCGGGCCGCCTGCGGGCGGTAGATATGCCTTGCACGCCCGTTCGGCGGACCGCAGCACCGGCCCCGCGAACGTCCGGCCGTTGGCCGTGAGCGAGCCGTCCGAGTTGACAAACAGGGGCAAGCCGATAGCGCCGCTGGTCCCGGCGACCGGATCGGGGAACCCGGATACCCCGTTGGCGCGCATGCATCGCGACAGCCCGGCCGGGGAGCTCCTTGGCCCGTAGGGACCGGTGGACGCATTCGGCTTTGAGCCCGAGCCGCCGTAGGCGGCGAGCGCGACCGCGCAGCTCGTGAGGGCGAAGGCGGTCCGTGAGCAGGTCGGGATTCTGTTGTATTGCATGTCGAGTGAGCTCGGGTACTTGGGTTGGATGGCGCGTCGCCCGCGTCTTCGTCGCGAGGCCAGCTTTCGCGTGCCCGGGAGCGCTCCTTCGCCTTGGCGAGTCACAAGCCAGCGTCCGCCAGTTAGCTGCCGAGCAGGGCGAGGGCTTTGGTGATGTCGGGGTCGTGCCGGGTGGCCAGGTCCTTGGCGGTATTGGGGAGGGAGTAGCTGGGTGCGACGCCGATCCCGTTGATGATCTCGTGGTCGGCGCTGACGAAATACCTGGCGGGCAGGGAGAGCAAGCTGCCGTCGTCCAGCAGGTAAATGGTTGGGGTGCCGGATGCGATGCCGGCGGTGCGGGTGCCGATCAGGGTGCCCAGGTGCAGGTCCTTGACCGCGCCGGCGAACGCGTCGCAGGCCGACTCGCAGTTGCGGTCGGTCAGCACGGCCAGCCTCAGGTGCAGCAACCGCGTCGTGCGGTCGGGGTAGCTGGCGGTGCACCTGCCGGTGATGGTGCAGTCGTAGCTGTACGCCCTGCCGTGCTCGAACGCGCCGAGCAGCGTAGCCACCTCGAGGATTGAGCCGCCGTCGTTGCCGCGCAGATCCAGGATCACCCCTCGCAGCTTCGCCTTCGTCGCCAGGCGCTTGATCGCGTCTAGGACCACGCCGGCCGTGCCGGCATCAAACGACGACATCGCCACGTCGACGATCTGACCGCGCAGCAGCCTGGCGGTCACGGGCCGCGGCGGCGCCAGCCGGTACACGGCCGGGGTGATCGTGATCGTGCGAACAGCGCCGGTGACAGGCCAGCGCAACCTGATCCGCACCCGCCGACCCTGGGGGTAGGACTCATTGAGCTGGCTGATCACGCCGGGGGTGAGCATCCCGCCGAAGAACGGCGGCGCGCCGTCGACCGTGGTGATGATCTCACCGGGCCGCACCCCGGCGCGGGCTGCCGGGGAGCGGGGGTCCACCACGGTGACAAACAGCGGTGGCAGCGCGTCACCCGGGGCCCCCTGCGCCACATCCGCGCTCGGCGAGGTGGTGATCCCCAGCCCGTAGTTCTCGCCCTGGGGCACCTGCGGTCCGGGGTAGACCCAGCTGGTGTGGTTCTCGTGCAAGGTGGCGACCATGCCGGTCATCGTGGCGGCCGCCACCCGCTGGCGCAGCCGTTCGGGGCAGGCCGCCGATGATGCGGCGACACGCCGCGGCGAACGCTTCCCAGTCGCGGGCGCGGCGCCCGGTCAGCGCGGGCATCGTGGCGTCCGGCTGGTCCAGCCCGAGCCGATCCAGTTCCTCGGCCAGCCCGGCGAACGCCCCGGCCAGCAGCACCCGGTCATCCAGCACCGGCCCGGCGTAATAGTGCTTGAAGATGCAAAAGTACGCCTGCCCGATCGTGGTGACCAGCGTCGGCTTCTTGGCAGGCCCGACATTCCCATGACGGGGAGCCCGGCACGGCGGCGGGCTGCCGCCCGCCAGCCTAGCGCCGGGCGCGCCAGCCGCCCCGCCGACGGTCGTGAACGCGACGGCGAGCGCGACGGACACGCCCAGCCGAGCCGCCACGCCAGGCTCCCGTACGGCCGTGTGGTAACGCTTCACACTGCCCTCCTTCTGTTCGGGTTGACCCAATCTTGTGTCCGGTTGATCCGGGTCGCGGGCACCCGGGCGCTGTGGGGTCAGAAACGGCAACGCACGTGATGTCAGCCAGCCACGAGATGCTGCTGTTGCCGCTGCCGCTGTCGCTGCCGCTGTTGCCGCTGTTGCCCCCCGGGGGCGTAGGAGGCGGACCGCCGTCACCCGGGCCCTCCGTTCCGCAGCTCCACCGCACCGCGCCGCCGTTGCCGCTGTTGCCACTGTTGCCGCTGTTGCCGCTGTTCGGCCCCGGCGGGCGCAGGGGGCGGCGTGAGCGCCAGCGTCTGGCCTACGGGAACCTTGCGCGGGTCGATCGTCCAGTGGGCGTTAGCGATCGGGATGCTACGCAGCTGACGCGACGACTCCGGGGCTCCTTGTCCTTGCTGGGCGACCGTGGACGTGCAGCGGTAGCCCGCCGGCACCTGCTGCATCACCTTGGCCCTGACCCCGAGCTGGTGCAGCTTCGCGTTTGCGCCGGCGATGCCGCTGGCGCGTTCGATCGAGATCGTGACCGTGCCGTCATGGTTGCGGGTCACCGCGAACGCCGGCGAGGTGCTCGTCGCGCCGAGCACGAGCGCCACCGCCGCACCAACCCCGGCGAGGCCGAGGCTGGTGCCGGCGACCAGCCGCGGCCCGCGCCAGATGTGCTTGGCCGTCGGGGTGCTCATCTGGGCCAGCGCATTCCCGTGCTCGCGCACGAACTCTCGCCAGAGGTGATCCTCGAACTTACTCATCGCTGTGGTGCTCCTTTCTCAGTCGGGCCCGCGCGCGCGATAAGCGCACGCGCAGCACTCCCCGCGGGACGCCGAGCGCCGCCGCGGCCTCCTTCGGTGTCAACCCGTCCAGGTCGACCAGCTCGACCGCCGCTCGCTCGAGCGCCGACAGCTCGGCGCAGCGCTCGAGCAGCGCTCGAGCAGCGCGTTCCGCGTCGATCCTGTCGGTCAGCTCATCGATCTCATCAGCCGGAAGCTCGGCGAGCCCAGCCAGCCTCGCGGCCGCATCCCGGCCATTGGACGTGTGCGCGCAGTACTGGGCGTAGACGTGCCCGGCGATCCCCAATAGCCACGCGCGTGCCGTGCCTCGGCCCCGATCAAAGCCGCCAAACCCCGCGGCTGCGCGCACGATCGTCTCAGACGTCAGATCGGCGACCGTCTGCGGATCGGTGCAACGGCGGGCGAAGTAGGACGTTACGGCGCTGACGTTGGCGCGGTAGATCCGCTCAAACTCGCCGAGCGCCGAGCCACTCGAGCCGTCTCGCATCGTGACCTCCGCGCCGGTTGCTGCACTCATATCTACTAGTTGCTCGAGTTTCCCGGCAGGTGTTACATCAGCTGGCCCGCTCGCGCGAGCATGCTCTCGGTACGAGCGCTCGGCGGCACGGCCCGGATCCCGGCACCCTGAGACCACACAGAGGACGGCACGCGGAAGCGCGTAGCCCGGCGGTGGACCTGCTGGCGGTCCTGTTCGACGAGCGAACCAGTCGCCACGTCGGCGCCGCCGCAGGCGTCGAGCGGCCGTCCTCGACACGGCCACGCCCCGGCCCTGCGTTTGTTATCGGACGGGCATCTTGGCGCCGGCGCCAACAGTCTCGGTTTGCGCGGGACGGAAGTTGCGCTGCCCCTTTGATCGACCGATGAGCAGTGTGAGGCCGGCTGCTCAGACTGCCGCATCATCGCCCACGGGGCTCCGATCGCAGGAGTGCTTCGGGAGCTCGACGATCCGGAGCGGAACTCTCGGGCGCGGCATTCCTGCCCGACGATACAGCTCAGGATTCGTGAGGAAGGGGCAGACCCGCCTCTCCGCGGCGGCGTTAGCCACTTGTCAAAGGCCGTCTTAAGCCACGGTCAAGGACGAGGACAGTGTGATCCGGCGTCAGCTCAAGCACGTCGTTGAGGCCCTGGACCGATGCGTCCGTGCGGCTGCTGCAGTGCTTGAAGATCACGTCGTACGAGTCCGCGAAACGCTTGTCGCTGGGCGGAAACCCGAGGCGAGTAGCCCAGTAGCCGTCGGCCCTAGACCCTTTGCGGAAGGCGGCCCGTTATCCAGCTTGGTTGCTCAGTTCGGCGGAGGGGAAAGCGGGTGCGGCGCTTGAGTGTGTGGTGAGTGCTCGGCCCGCTGACAATCAGCGCCAGCCCTACCGCTCCCACACCGTCGCGCCCGACGCGCGGCAAGCCGGGGTCGGGCGTAATCGAGACGGTGCGGGGGCGGTTGTCGGTGAACCAGCGCTCCTGGCGCGACGTCAGCGGGACGCGGCTGGATGGGCTGTTGGCGCCCTGTGACGTTCGCGTGGCGGGTCTTGTGTAGGCGTGACGCGTTGGCGGTGGTCGCCGGATCGATCAGTCACGGGGTGCCTCGTGTTGAAGTATCGCCTGCCTGGGAGCGGTTGAAGGTCGCGCTGTTCAGGCAGGATGGGGCTGGCGGGGTCGTGTCGCCGAACAGCAGCGTGACTTGACCTGACGCGGTCTGGCTAGCTCCGAGCACTCCGATGTCTCCGCTGGGGATCTGGCTGGGATCGATCGTGACCACGTCTGTGGTCTGTTGACGACCGGCTGAGATGCTGGGCATGCCCTCGCCGGAGGGGTTGTTGATCGCTGCGGTAGCCGAGCAGCTCGTGCTGATGGGGACGGCCGTGACCGGAACCCCGTCTTGGGCGAGCTTCTGGTTGAGCGCGGGAAGGTCGGAAAGGTCGCTCAGGGTGATGGCGACCGTCCCGTCGGGGTTCTTTGTGACCGCGAACGCTGGCGAAGCGCTGGTGAGTGCGAACACGCCGGCGGTCGCCAGTCCGGCGATGCCAAGCGCGGACCCGGTCAACAGCGCCGGACGGCGCAAGCGGGGAGCGCGTGGAGTAGCGGGCCTGGTCGCCGTCACAGATGACGCGAGTGCTGCCGTGGCTCGCGGGGCGGCGCGCATCTGCTTCCCGCGCTCGCGGACCAGTTGTGACCAGAGTTGATCCTCAAAGTTGCTCATCGGTTCTCCTTTGTTTGCCAAGTCGCTTTCGTGCACGGAACAGCCGGACGCGCAGCGCGCCCGCTGAGATACCCAGCACGCTCGCCGCCTCCCGTGGCTCAAGTCCGGTCAGATCGACCAGCTCCACCGCAGCCCGCTCCAGGTCTGAGAGCCCTTCGCAACCGGCGAGCAGCTCCCGGGCTGTCCGTTGCGCGTCGATCCTTATCGCAATGTCCTCGATCTCATCGTCACCCAGCTGACGGTGAGCCGCCAGCGCAGTGATCGCCTCACGACCCCTGGCCGCTCGCTCGCAGTGCTGCGCCCAGACCCGCCGCACGATGCCGAACAGCCACCCCCGGGCGCTTCCCCGATCAGGGTCGTAGCTGTCCAGCGACGCCAGCGCCTGCAAGAACATCTCCGAGGTGAGATCAGCCACCAGCTGCGGCTCCGAGCAGCGGCGAGCGAAGAACGCGGTCACACCCCCACGTTCGCCCGGTAGAAGACGCTCGAACTCCGCCGCCGCACCCGATTCGATCGAGCCCCCAACAGTCGAGGGAATCGAACCGACCGAATGACGAACGCCGCTCACACTCACTACTTGGCCAAAACCGCCGACGTCGTTACACACGCCACCTCCGGCCGGCCCGCTTCGCATCAGGCCACAGTGCCGCAAACATCATGGAGCGGCACTCTGGCCGCGAACAGCATCACCCTGCTTCCGCTGTGCTACGTGCATATCGCCGGCGTCGCCGAAAGACCCGAGTTGCGCGGCCAGCACGGAAGTCGGCCCGATCGGCCGGCAGTGCCGCAATGTCGCCGTTGGGGGCATTCTCCTCGAGACTCCCGCTCGTCGCGAGAAGCAGCAGGCTCGCGTAGTCAAACCACGCGAAGCTCGCCTAACGTGAGCACACATTGCTGCCCCCGTCCCACCAGCTGCTTGAGAGATAGCGGGGTTTAGGACAACGATCAGCCACGACGTCTCCGGGTCATCCAGTTGTCGCCGACGGGATTGCCGACCCGGCGAGCGAGCCGACGATCCAGATCGTGGCAAAGCGTGCGCGGGCCTAAGCGCGCCATCGGTACGTCGGTGGGCACGGCGATTCGACCTTCTTTGAGGGCCTTCTCAACCTTTGCGGGTGCTGGGAGCCTTTTAAGGGGTGATGGGTCCTAACGACTTCGACCGCTTCGTCGGCGAGAACAGCGATGGCCTGCTGCGGACGGCGTACCTGATGGTTGGTGACCTGCACGAGGCCGAGGACCTCGTGCAGGAGGCGCTGTTCAAGGTCGCCTCGAGATGGCCGAGGGTCAGCCGCATGGACAACCCGGTCGCGTATGCGCGCCGGATCCTCGTCAACCTTGCGTTGCACGGGGGTCCGAAGCGGTCGCGCCAGCGAGCGGAGCTGAACGAAGCTCGGCCTGCCGAAACGGCCGCGCAAGCGGCTCACCTCGACATTGACGACCGGCTGTTCGACGCGCTGGCGGCGCTCGCGCCACGGCAGCGCGCGGTGCTCGTGCTCCGCTACTTCCTTGACCTTTCCGAGGTGGAGGTGGCGGCCGCACTGAGCTGCTCGCTCGGCACCGTCAAGAGCACCACTTCTCGTGGACTGACGCGACTCGAGCAGACGCTGCGCCCTACTGACCACTACCGGAGCATCGCATCATGACCGAGATCGAGCACGACCTGCGTGCATGGATGCAGGAGCGCGCAGCGCGCGTTCACGCGTCCCCCGAGATCCTTGGAAGCGATTACCGCTCGCGCGACCGGGCCCGGTGGCCGAGGCTGGCGATCGGCGGCGGTCTCGCCGCAGTCGCGGTCACCGTCACCGCCGTGCTGTCGCTGGCCGGCGGCGCGAGCACTGCGTTCGCCGGCTGGAGCGCGCAGCCGACAACGGCAAGCCCAGCGCAGCTGCAGGCAGCCAACGGCTATTGCAGCGCGAACATCCCGAATCCCAGCCTTCCGCGGCAGGCGATCGACACCCGCGGGCCGTACACGATCATCGTCTACGCCGGCGTGCGACATCCGCGCAGGCCTACAACTTCTGCACGGTAGGGCCCGGGGTTCGCGACGCGTCCGGGTGGACCAGCTACCCAGCGGTGACGCCTGCCGCCGGACAGCTGTTCCTCTGGAGCGATCACACCTCGATGGACAATGGGCAGCCGTACGGCACGATGATCGCGCAGGCCGGCGACGGCGTCACGGGCGCGAACCTGACGCTCACCGACGGCACCGTGGTCACGGCAACCGTTCAGAACGGTTGGGTGATCGCGTGGTGGCCGGGTGACGGTCATGTCGCCTCGGCGAAGCTGATGACACCGACCGGGACGCAGACGCAGACGTTCAACTACCCCTGCGATATCCATAACTGCAACGGTGGCCCGCACGGCGGTGCCAAGGGCGGCGGTCCCGGCGGCGGCTGATCGTGCTCGGTGACGTTCGCCGTCTCTGCGCGGCGATCGCTCTCGCGGGCGTTTGCGCGGCCGGACTCGCTGGATGCGGGTCCGGCCGCAACCAGGTCGGCGCGACCAGCGCAGGCGTCAGCGCCGATCTCGGTGTCAGGTTGGCGGCGTGCATACGCGCGCACGGCGTGCCTGACTTCCCCGATCCGGGGGGTCCGCTTCCGCCGGGGCTCAAGCACGCGCCGGCGTTCCAAACCGCGATCAAGACATGCCTGAAGCTGGAGCCTTCGGGGACCTCGACAGGCAAGCACTTCAACGCCTCGCAGCGCGCGACCGCGCTCGCACAGGTGCGGTGCATTCGCGAGCACGGGATGCCGAACTTCCCCGATCCGACGTTCCCCGCCAGCGGCGGAGAGCTGTTTCCAGCGATCGCCGCATTCAATCCCGCGTCCCCGGCGTTCAGACACGCCGCAGCCGCGTGCGGGCTCCAAGGGTCGATCGGGCAGCCCCACGGCGGCTGAGCTGACCGCTAACGATTCCGGGCGAGCCCTTGCCGCGTTAATCCGATCGCGCGCCGCGCGCCGACCGTCGCGATCGCCTGGTCGCCGAAGTACTCGCCCCGGAACGGCTGGTGTGGATGAAGGATGCAATCGTGATGGCTTACGCGATTCCGCGGGGCGTCGGCGCCCGCGTACCCCGGGTAAGGAGCACCACCCCAATTCGGGGGGCGACGGAGCAACGATTGATGCGCGCACGGAAGTACTCGTATTGGGCCTGGTCCCAGCGGTGGGACCAAGTCCTCGCCTGTTCCGCCCGCCGTTACAAGCTAGCCACCGCCCGCCTCAATGAACTGAACAACCCCCTCGGGTCCCACGGCTGCTAGCGGAGCGTGATGATGCGTACGGGGAAGTTGCTGATCGGCGTCATGGCGGTGCCGCTGAAGTTGCAGGCGTTTACTTCGACGTGGCCGGTGGAGGCCACGCGGTTCGGATAGAGCACGATCCCGTTCTGGATCGCGGCGCGCGTGGTGACGATCGGCGAGTCGCCCACCTGGGCGCCGCCGACGCTGAAGGTGACCTGCGAGCAGCGCCCGTTGGGGATCCCGCTCAGCGAGATGGCGCCGTTGGCGGCGGCGCCGGCGATGTCGGAGAGCGTGAGCGACTCATTGGCAACCTCGGAGGCGCCGACGGCGTTCGCGGCGATCTCGGACGAGCCGACCGAGTTGGGCGCGAGGTCCTCGGCGAACAGCGAATTGTCGACTATCTCGCCGGTGTCGATTGAGTTGTCGGCGATCTCGGTGGCGCTCACCGAGTCTGTGGCGAGGTCCGACGATTTCAGCGACTCGTCGAGCACGCTGTTGCTGTCGATCGCGCCGGTGGCGACGTCGAAGTTGGCCACGGCGGCGTTGGCGATCTTGGAGGAGGTCACCGCGCTGGCGGCGAGATCGGCGGTCTTGACCTGGCCGTTCTTGATGTCGACCGATTGGATGGATTCGTCGATGATGTCGTCCGAGCCAATCGTGTTGGCCGCGTAGGCGCCTCCGGTGCCGAGCGCGACGACGAGGGCGATCAATGAGCACACGTTCGCGAACGTGAGCCTCCGACGGAGCTGGCGAGCCATTCCTGGCCTCCTTGGTATGTGCGGAGCGGCCTTGACAGCTGTCACTGGCCAACGCGGGCGCCCCTAGTCACGTCCACGCCTAGACGTCCCGGGATAACATCCAGACTCGAGAGCTAGACCGAAGCCGCAGCGTCGCACGCCGACGAAACACAAGCAATGGGTGCTAAACCCCATGTGCTTTCGCATAACTACCGCCCAGGCACTCCCTCACCTACCCTGTCGCAACGGGCTACGTGCGGCGGTCTTCCCGCCTCGATCCAGCACACGCAAGACTGCTGTCACGTAACGATCTCAGCGGTCTGCGTCGGCGACAGCCTCGCTTCCCTTCGTCGCCGCCTCGGCCAGACTGCCGCTCCCCCGCGGAGCGGTAGCCACGCTGGCGTTGACCGCTGTAGGCGTGATCCGGCAGCGCGCGTGCGCTGCGCGCTGACGACCGCTTTCATCGCTCGGCGGTCGGGGACCCGCACGAGCGCAAAGGCGACGGAAGGATGGCCGGATTGGGCTCTGTCCGCTGGTTTGTCCTGACTCCGGGTCGGCGTTTCGAGCCTCAAGATTGGCGACGAGCAGGTTGATGGTCCTGTGCGTCGAGCGTCCTGCTTTGTCGCCCGGCCCGCAACTTGCCCTGGATGATTTCGCGGCGTGTCTCGTATTTGGACCTCGCCGATTTGATCCGCGGGTTCGTCCGGTCGCTTGCTGACGTGGTGCAGCCCGCGGCGACACCATGAATCTCAGAGCGGCGCCACATGTTCGCGACGCCGGCTCGGCGCGCCCGCATAGACTCCGGGCTCATGCCCCCCGTTCACCGTCACATGTCCCGCGACCTACTGACCGTCGAGGCGGGGCTGCCGGTCGTCGCGGTGGCCCAGCGGATGGCGGAGCGCAACGTCGGAGCGGTCCTCGTAATGGAGGCTGGACGGCTCGCCGGGATCATGACCGAGCGGGACCTGATGCGCGCCTTTGCGCGTGGCCTGCGCGACGACGCGGTCGTCGGCGAATGCATGACCGCGAACCCCGAGACGATCGCGCCCGACGACACGATCGAGCACGCGGCCGTCCTGATGATCCACGGCGGCTACCGCCATCTACCCGTGGTCGACGGTGATGACCCCGTTGGCGTCCTCTCGATCCGCGACTTGGTGCAGGTCTTTCTCGAGGACACCGCCCCGCGCGGTGCGTGAGAGGACCGGTGTTCTCACCCTGCGCCGCGGCCGCCTATCGCTCGCAGCGACGCCGCGTCATCCAGGTGGTTGCCGATGACGCCCGGACGATTGCTCCTTTCCTGACACGCACGTCGTCTCGCGCGATCGGATTGGCGACCAGGCGATGGGCAGCGCCGGCGGCAGTCGGACGAGCGCTCCTCGCGCAAGCCCTAGCCCCGTCACCATCGACCATGCGAGCTGTGCCCATGCAACGGCTACTCAGCGTCCGCCCGCTCAGAGTGCCGGTGCGGCGACTAACTGTCGACGCTGGTTGAGCAGTCATCCGGGCGATTGCTCTCGCGCAGACGAGGGCTCGCGGGATTAGGGCTTCAGCCTGTCAATGCCGGCTGCGCGGACGGCCGATGTACCCATCATGATCACGCGAACGATCTCGCCGCGGCTCGCGGTCGCCGGCGAGCCTTCCGGACGCGGCCATGACGGCTGCTGCTCAGGCCAGCTCAGGGTCCTGTCTGAGAGGGATGACCAGTCATGAAGAAGCTCATCGCATCGATCGCCCTCGTAGGAGCGGCCGCAGCGTCGGCCAATCGGCGGCCGACTTACAACCAGCCGTCTATGTACACAGCACCTTGTGCTAATGGTGCGCAGGCAGTCCGGCCATCCAACCTGTGGATCTGGAATTGCTTTCCGTTCAAGTATCAGCTGAGCCCGCAGGCGACGAGCTTGACGCGTATCCGCTGGAGGACCTATCGACATGGTGTAGCAATCGGTCGCGGAAGGCTCTTCGGTCGCTGGTGCATGGTGAAGGAATTCCGACCTAGGTTCCTCTCCTATGGTGGCGGGGCTGCCGCTCCGTTCACTGGTTTGACGGCGGCCATGGAAAGCTCCCCATAGGCGACCATTGGATCTCCCCGCTGGCGGCCACCAGATCTCCCCATGGGTGGCCATTGGATCTCCCCACGGTTCTGTCCTGAGGCGTCGGTAATCGGGCGCGCGTTGCTGTTGACGCGCGATCCCGGGAGGCCGGCCGTGAAGAAACCGGAGGAAGTGATGGAGATCCTTGAGGCGTACGACTTGACCGGCTCGTTCCGGCAGGCGGCGGTGCTCGCTGGGTGTGATCACAAGACGGTGGCGCGTGTGGTCGCTGCCAGGGAGGCTGCCTGGCGGCGGGGTGGCGGAGCGCGAGCGTCGCCGGCCGTTGGTGGATCCGTTCTCGGTGAAGATCGAGGAGCTGGTGGATCGCTCGCGCGGACGGATTCGGGCTGATCAGGCGCATTCGAAGTTGGTCGCGATGGGCTATCAGGGTTCGGAGCGCACGACGCGGCGGGCGGTGGCGGAGGCCAAGCGCCGTTGGCGGCAGAAGCACGGGCGGCGCACGCGGCCGTGGATCCCGGAGCCGGGATTGTGGCTGCAGTGGGATTACGGGGATGGTCCCGTCGTGACCGGTGCCCGGATGGTGTTGTTCTGCGCGTGGCTGGCATGGTCGCGCCATCGGGTCGTGGTGCCGTTGCGGGACAGGACGCTGGCGTCGGTGGTGATCGGGCTGGACCGGACACTGCGGCGGTTCGATGGCGTGCCGACCTACGCGTTGACCGATAACGAGAAGACGGTGACGGTCGATCACGTGTGCGGGATCGCGGTCCGCAACCCGATGATCGTGGAGGTCTCCCGTCATTACGGGCTGACGATCGCGACCTGCGAGCCCGCCGATCCCCAATCGAAGGGTGGTTCGGAGGCGACCGTGAAGATCGCGAAGGCCGATCTGGTCCCGACCGACCACAACCTGCGCGACGAGTACGAGGACTTCGCGCAGTTGGACGCGGCGTGCGAGCAGTTCATGGCGCTGGTCAACACTCGGCCGCACCGGGTCACGCGGCGTCCGCCGGTGGAGCTGCTCGCCGCCGAGCACGAGCACCCGCACCGGCTGCCCAGACTGCCGCACACGATCTGTTTCGGACAGACGCGCAAGGTGAACTGGCAATCGACGATCTCGGTCGGCGGCGCGATCTGCTCGGTTCCCCACGAGTTAGTCGACGAGCGCGTGTGGGTCAGGATCGACGGCGCCGAGCTGATCGTGGTGCACGCCGACGGACCGCAAGGGCCCAAGGAGGTCGCGCGCCATCAGCTGACCACTCCTGGCCGTCCGGCGCTGCGTGACGAGCACTATCCGCCCAAGCCGGCCGGTGCGCTGGAGCGCAAGCCCAAGGGGCGCAGCTTGGAGGAGCGCGCGTTCCTCGCGCTCGGCGAGGGCGCCGAACGGTGGCTGCTCGCCGCGGCTGCTGCCGGCGCGCAGCGTGTGCGGCGCAAGATGGCAGACGCGATCGACCTCGCCAAGCAGATGGCCATTGACATAAGTGCTGGTTTCACGAAAGCCGAGGCGTCTGAGCGGCTCGGTTGTGACCGACCCTGACTTCTCCTCATCGTGTCCGGATAGCCGAAGCAGCAGCCAGCGGCTGGGTTCTCAGCCGGCGGGCGGTGACGGTAAGATCACTCTCGCCGCTCGCGTCGCCCAAGGTCTGGATGTCCAGATCGTCTGCACCGATGAGTTCGCGAGCTGGGACCGGCCACTGGAATGGTGGCCACGAATCATCGAGCAGGTTCGTGCCCCTTTATCTCGCAACCAACCGGGCCGGCTATCGACGTTGGGACTGGAACACGCGGCCGCTAGCTGGCTGTTCAGGCGTGCGGGCGGCCGCGGTGTTGAGCTTCAGCGAACGTAAAGCGAGGCTGACAGACCGCTAACCGCCCGCCCCGGCCAGGTGCAGGCCGTAGAAGCCCTTGCTATGCGGCCTGCCGCCGGTGGGTGTGTAGCTGACCCACAGTCTCAGCGTCACGCGGTAGCTGTGATGGTGCACGAGTCGTCTGCCGCGCTTGTTGGGGGTCACGCGGAGGTGGAGCGTCGTCGCGCGCTGGGCGGTCTTGTGCTGGCGTGCGAACACGAAGCGGCGTGGCGCCGGCTGCAGCTGGATCGCGGCGTGCGCGAGGTTGTCGTTCCAGGCGGTCTCGAGCACGTCGATCGTCCCGGTCCCTGGGACCTCGACGTGGCAGGTGATCGTCCCGTTGCGGTGGGTCTTAATGTGCGAGACGGTGAAGTGGTTGTCCGGCGCCACGACCGTGTAGGTGACCGTGCCGGTGCTCGTCTGCCCGTCCTTCGAGGTGGCGGTGACGGTGAAGGTGTGCTGTCCGACAGTGGCCGTGTCGATCGGCTGCCCGTCGGCGATTGGTCCTGTGCACGAGGAGATTCCCGGGCCAGCGTCTCCTTCGCTACAGCTGTAGCCGGCTAGTACCGTCTGCCCGCGCGCGTAGCGCGCACCGTCGGTCGGCGAAGTGATCTGCACTGATGGCGCGCCCGGCGGTGGGACCGTCACCTGGCGGGTCGTCTGCGCCTGAGCCCCGCCGTTGCAGTACGCGGTCTCGCCGGTGAACACGAAGGCGCTCGAGCATCCCGCATTGTCGGTGGCGGTCAGGGTCGCCGTGTAGCTGTCCGGCTGCGCGTAGACGTGCGAGACGAGCGGCGACGTTGTCGTCTGGGTGCTGCCGTCGCCGAAGCTCCACGCGTACGACGTGACGGTTCCATCGGAGTCTGCCGAGGCCGAGGCGTCAAACGAGGTCGGCGTCCCTGCCGGCCCGGCGGTGGCTGAGAACGCCGCCACCGGCCCCTGATCGGGCAGAACCACGACCGCGGATGGGTCGTTGCCGGCCGCAACGGTCGGCGTCGTCTTCGGTGACAAGGCGCCGTCCGGGCCGACGTCGTATTGCGAGACACCGCCCGCGCCGTTCGTGTCGCTGTTGGTGACATACACGCTCTTGCCATCCGGGCTGACTGCGACCCCCTCCGGGACCGGGCCCGCGTCAACCGCCGCCGGCGTCATCGGTGTCAGCGCGCCGCCGGGTCCGATCGTGTACTGCGAAACCCCGGCGACCCCGCTCTGGACTTCGTTCGCCACGTACGCGTTCTTGCCATTGGGGCTGACCGCGATCCCGAGCGGGAATGGTCCCGAGGCGACGGTCGCGGGCGTCATAGGCGTCAACGCGCCGCCCGCGCCGACCGTGAACTGCGACACCCCGTCCGCCCCCGGCGACGAGAAATTGACGGCGTAGACGCTCTTGCCGTCGGGGGTGATCACGATCTCGAACGGGCCGTTGCCGCCGGCGACGGTCGCGGGCGTCTTCGGTGACAGTGCGCCGTCCGGTCCGACCGTGTACTGCGAGATCGCGCCCGGCCCGTTCACGCCGTCATTGGCGACGTACACGCTCTTGCCGTTCGGGCTGACCGCGATCCCGACCGGGGTCGCGCCCGAGTCGACGGTCGCGGGCGTCATCGGTGACAGCGCGCCGCCCGGACCGACGGTGTACTGCGAGACGCCACCCGGTCCGCTCGAATCATTGTTGGTGACGTAGACGCTTTTGCCGTCGGGGCTGACAGCGACCCCTGCCGGCCCGAGGCCGCCGGGGGCGGTAGCCGGCGTCATCGGCGAAAGTGCGCCGCCCGGACCGACGGTGTACTGCGAGATCTCAAACGGGCCATTCAAGCCGACGTCGGCTACGTACGCACTCTTTCCGTCGGGGCTGATCGCGATCGCGAATGGACCGAGTCCGGCGGTGACCGTCGGGGTCGCGTTCGGCGAGAGCGCGCCGCCGGCGCCGACATCGTACTGAGACACGTTGCCGGGCGTGTTCCCCGAGCCGAAGTTCACGACATAAGCGCTGGAAGACGCGCGCGCCGCCACCGGCGCAAGTCCGACCGCGCATAGCGCCGCAAATGACAGCCCGGCCGCGCGCCGGACAGCCAGACAGGCGGCCCGCCTTCTCGAGCCCCGTCCTCGCGAAGCTTCAACGAACGATGATCTGACCAACCCCTGCCTCATCCGTCCCCCCACACCGTTGCCCAGCCCCAGTCTGCGTCCACATCGACAGACCGGCTCCCACCGGCCACGGCATCGTGATTACGCGTGTTTATACCGGATCGAAGGGCGAGCGACTAGCCAGTCGGTCACCGCGACTTGACCGGTGGGCGCTCAGCTCGCGGCTGCTGTCGTCACGAAGGCTCAGCCGTCTGGCCGGGCCGGTCAGGCAGACTGCTGCTTCAGGTCGACGGCCCGCCCGAGCAGCAGTCCGTGCTTCGGTTCCGCGGCGGCGACGATCCGGAAGTCTCGCCTTCGCGCTGGAGACTGCTGGTGCTCGATCGAAGCGCAAGCCTTCGATTCAGAGTTTGTTGCGGAGCTTCTTGAGTTGATCGGACACGATCTGCGGCAGTAACCGTGGTCCGGGCACGACCATGAGCCCCAGTTGTTGAAGCAGGCCGAGCGCATCGAGCTGGAACCAGTGCTCTACCACCTTGCCATCGACGAAGTGGTTGAGCTCTAACCCGGAGAACGAGACCTTTCGATGCGTCGGTGGAAGCCCCTGGAACTCGCCTGTATGGGTGCCTTGGAACTGCACGCGTTGGGCGACCAGATCGCCTTCGCCGACCGCGTCCTCCACGGTCAGGCGAAGGTCGGGAAACCCGTTGACAAACCCTGCGAGGAATTTCGTCCAGGCGTCGGAATCGAGTGGCTTGGGCTCCAGACTCGCGGGAGCATGGGCAATGTAATTCGGCCCACGGATTTCAGCCTCCGCCGCGTCGTCGCGCTCGTTGAACACCTCGATCCAGCGGCGCGAGGCAGCTTTGTTTTGCTCTACCGAGCCGCTCCCGTCTGCAGCGTTGGTCGACGTATCCGAGGTGGAACCGTTCGTCACCGTGCTCGCCTCCCTGAGTCGTTTGTACCGATCTTGCCAGCTCGTCCCCCTTGGCCCCCCGCTTGCGCGTAGGGCGAGATCGAGTGCTGTCGGATCTCGATCGTTGGGGCAGTCTCGGGAACCGCGCAAAACGCCTCCGCGGAAGCGCTTCCGTACGTCGATCGAACCGGCACTCTGTGTAGGGGGCCATGACGTTCGGTGCGGTGGCGGGCAAGCCTCTCAGCGCCTGCTGGCCGATCTGGGCGCGGCTATTGCTGACAGCTGCCGATCCCCTCGAACACGCTGCAGAACTGCTGACCCGCGCAGCATGGGAGTGCGCTCGGGTCACCGCTGCACGTCTCCTCAAACCCCGCACACTCCTCACCGGCGCAGTAACACGTGCTGTTGAATTCCCCCCGATAGCAAAAACCGCCACGACAGATGCTTGTGAGTCCACTGTCCCCGGGGCGTGCTGGGCATTGTCCGGCGGGAGCGCCCGTTTCAGGGTTGCCCCGGGGCGCTCGGTCAGGCTCAAGCTGCGTCTGACGGCGGCCGGGGCGGGTCGGGTCACGCGGGCCCGTGGGCTCGCATGCACGGCGACGGCGCTCGCGACCGACGGGCTCAAGCGGCACGCGACGACGAAGGCCAAGATCCCTCTTCGATCCTCCGCCGCCCGCAGACGCCACCCCTGACGATGATCACGCCCGGCGGGCGTCGCGCTTATTGCAGCGTCCCATTGCCGCCTCAAGGCCGGACCGCAAATCGCGGAGCCCGAACGCTGCACCCGCCAGATTACGGTGCCCGGATCGACCGTCCAGCCGGGCAAGGCCGGTGCCAACCACCCCGTCCTCGCCCGAAAGCCGGCCCCGGCAGATACACGCTCAACCGCCACACCGACCGCCGGCGGCCCAAGACACATCACATACAAGATCGTCGCTGACACGCGCGCCGTTCCACGACGGGCAGAGCGGACCAGACGGCAGCCCGCGCAGCGACACCGAAGACGGTCATCGAATGCCGCATCCTCACAAAACACGAGCTAGCCCATGGGCCGCACGGCTACGAGCCCGGGCTCCTGCTGCGAGCTAGGCGGCTGCCTAAGCAGAAGCGCGTGGTGACGCCGCCGGTCGGGCGACGATGCAGGAGCGATCTGGCGCCACAGCATTGGCCCAGGATCGCCGGAACCACGGGACGCGTAACTCCTCCGTCGTACGTAGGCCCGTACTCGTCGACGAGAGAACGTGCCTATGTGGAGCCGGGGTCGCGCGAACCGTGCGGCGCTTCTCCCCGCCGATCAACTGAGAGGGCGGCCGTTTCAGCGATTGAGGGTCGGGTTCGCGCGATTGCGTCAGCCGGGTCCGCGGGTCGGCTTGTCACGTTTCTTGTGTGGATCGACACTTTGTTGTTGTGGAGGGGTTTCTTAGCGATCCCGGGGCGTTCTCGACGTTCTACAGCGCGCACGCGCGGACGCTTTTGTTGTTTTTCACGCGTCGTACGTTTGATGTTGAGGCGGCGCTTGATCTGACCGCGGAGACGTTTGCGGTGGCGTTCGCGTCGCGCCGTAAGTTCCGGGGCGCCACCGACCAGGAGGCGGGAGGGTGGCTGTTCGCGATTGGCCGTCGGCAGCTGGCGCGGTTTTTCGTGGCCGGAGCGGTGTCCCGAGACCTTGTGCGCCGGCTCGGAGTCGTGACTCCGTCGGTCGGGGAGGCGGAGATCGAGCGGATCGAGGAGCTGGCTGGGCTTGGGACGCTGCGGGCGGCGTTGCGCGATCAGCTGGTTGCGCTGGACGCGGGGCAGCGCCAGGCGCTGTGGTTGCGGGTTGTGAATGAGCAGCCTTACGCCAAGGTTGCTCAGCAGCTGGGAATCAGTGAGCAGGCAGCACGGGCACGGGTTAGCCGTGCGCTGAGGGCGATCGCAGAGTCGCTCGCCTCAAGTTCGCTAATGGTTGAGGAGGATCTCAGGTGAGCGACGAACTTCGGGTGCTTGACGAGCTCGAGCGTCGACTGATCGCCGGCTGCTTCGGTTCGGCGATGGCGGCCGAGCACGGGAGCAGGCGCCGCCGTCTTTGCCTCTTGGCGTCCCGGTTGGCGTCGCGATGGCCCCGTTGGGGATTGGTCGTGCCGGCGCTCGGGCTGGTTGTCACGGTAGTCGTGGTCGCCGTTTTCATCACCTCCGGGCTGCGGCACCAGCGTGAGGCGCCCGTGCAGCGCCCCGTCCTTCAGGAGCCGTACCCGCCGGTGGTGCGCAACTACGCCCACTCAAAGCTTCCCCCCTCCGGCGCGACTCGGTCAGCTACTCCAGCGGTCATCTCGGAGCGTCGGCCTACTCGCTGAACCCGCGTGACACCTTCGTGCTGACCACGACGCACGCGGTCTCCGTCAACCCATCCGGCGGGCCGACGCCATCGACGCTGACGATCAGGGCGTCGGGACTGAGGCCGGCACCGCGAGGGAGCGTCTACGCGGTCTGGCTGACGCAAGCAATTGGCGGCGATCCACAGATTTTCGGACCGGTTCATGGAGCCAAACGCACGATCGTTCAGACGCCGCTGCGGCCCGAGCCGCCGTTCTCGCTCGTGGGCTTCATCCAACCGCCCGTCGGCGCCGACGGCGAGCTGACCGCACGCGTACCCGTAGATGTCCCCGTATTCGACCCCGGGGCAGGCCTCAGGATCGCGCTGCTGATCACGATCGAGCGCAACCCGAACGCCAAGACCCCGGGCCGAGCCGTCCTCGTCGGAGTCATCTCCTGAGACGGCCACGGATATGTGCCCCGCTCCCGCAAAACACCACTCAGAAAGGACCGACAGTGATCCTGCGACCGGTGTTCAAGCGAGCACTGATCGCGACGAGCGTGCTGTCCGCGCTCGCCGTGACGGCGGCTGGCCGCGGCCGAGAAATCCGTCGCGTTAGCGGTACGTCTCACTTCTACAGCTGAGTGTCAACCATCAAGCAGAGGAGCCAATCGGGTTCAAATCGGTCGAGCGCGGCTATTGATTTCGGCGACGGTGACGCTCACGGTGGGGGGCGTCTAAGCGTGGCTAGGGACGGCGGCGCGCGAAAGAGGAGGGCAGACTGAGATTGTTGCTGGGTGTTGCCGCCCGGCAAACGCGATGGACCCGGGGACCACCGTGGTATCCCGGCATCGAACAGAAGCGCTTAGCGCTTTGATAGGAGCAAGAGTATGCGTAGGTTCACACGTCGTGGCCATCGATGGGTTACCGGTTACCGGACTCAAGCCCTCCACTCACAGGCGCCGCGCACGGGCAGGCGCCGCGGAACCAGGCCCGTGCTCGCGCTCCGGACAATCACGGCGGCGGTCATCGCAGCCATGCTCGCTGGGGGTGTGCTGGCATCCTCAGCGGGGGCGAGGGCGACTGCGCCTGCGTGTCCGGACACCGTCATTCCGAACGGTGCGATCATTCCCAATGCCGTGGGGTGCTGGAACGCGATCGCCGTCCAGACGGTCACCCTCGCGGCGCCATACAACGTGCAGGGCCTGATCTATATGGGCTACGTGCAGGCCGCGGTCTACGACGCGGTAACCAAGATCGACGGGCGCTACATGCCGTACCACGCGTTCTCCGCGCCATCCGGTGTGGATCTCGCGAGCGCCTCGCCCGACGCCGCGGCGGCCGCTGCGGCATACACGATGCTTACCTCATCGTTTTTGGCTTTTCCGGCGACGGCCCAGGCCGGACTCTTGACGCAGTACTCCGACTACGTCAACGCGCTCGGCGGAGTCGGGGCACCCGGCGTCGAAGACGGAATCCGGATCGGTCAGGCCGCCGCGAGCGACCTGGTCGCCGAGCGGACCGGGGACCGCAACGAAGCGATCACGTTTACACCCGGGCCACTGACCCCCGGCGGCTGGACGTTCGCGCCACCCCCGTCACTGCAGACTGCGCAGACGCCGTGGGTGGCGGTGATGAGACCGTTCATGCTCAACAGCCCCTCGCAGTTCCGGGTCGAGCCTCCGCCCGCGCTCTCGAGCCGGAAATGGGCCAAGGAGTTCAACGAGGTCAAGGCCTACGGCGCCGCGAACAGCACGGTCCGCTCCCCGCAACAGACAGCTGTCGCACGGTTCTGGAACGCGAACGCGGTCAACCAGTCAAACCAAGCGTTCCAGGACGTCGCGATCACCCATCGGATGGACCTCGTCGACGCGGCGCGTGTGCTCGCGATGGGTAATCTCGTCGACAGCGACGCGGGCATCGCGTGCTGGGACTCCAAATACCACTACCTGTTCTGGCGGCCGATCATGGCGATCCGCAACGCCCAAATCGACGGGAATCCGGCGACCACGCCCGATCCCGACTGGACGTCGCTGCTCACCACACCCAACCACCCCGAATACCCCGCAGCGCACACCTGCCTGAGCGGCGCCGAATCCGAGATGTACGCCCACGTGCTCGGTACCCACAACATCGACGTCACCATCCACGGCTCCGCCGACGGCACCCCCAACAACTGGGCGGCCACCCATACGTTCAAGACCGTCAAAGACCTCCAACGCGAGGTCGTCAACGCACGCGTCTGGGCGGGACTGCACTACCGCGGATCGGCCCTCGAGGGCCTCAAACTCGCCCGCAACGTCGCACGCTGGACACTCCGCCGCTACTTCCTACCCACCTCCTGACAGGCACGATCACCGCCCGGCGCGCCTCGCAGGCGCGCCGGGTGGGCTCGCCGCCGTCGTGTCAACTCCTGCCGTCGTCGCCGACAGACTTCGTGGTAACGGACGATCGATCGCTGCCGAGCGCCGATAGTCAGAGTCGCATCGGGTCGCCGCAGGCCAATGGTCATTGGCTCAGCTGTCGCACGTCGATCCGGTGATCGTGACTCCACGAGGGTGACCGGCACCAACGCCATGTCCGCGTTCTTTGTGACATTCAATTGAGCTGATCCAGCCGGCCGCTGGGAAATGAGCGGTCCATGATTGCCGTGGCCGTCGACTCGAGGAGCCTCAGACGAGAGGCCGCTTCCACGAACGAGCGGTCACGTCGGCAGAGGTCGATGCTGGTAGGTGCATTTCTGCTTGACGTGAGCCGGCTCAGGAAGCGCAAGTCGCGAGCTCGGCATGGCTGGTGTGACGGGCGCGGCAGAATGGCGCGGGGATGCCGTGTGAGTGGTTGCTGATCGATGGATCGAGCCTGATCTTCCGCGCCTACTACGGCGCGTTGGCCAGCGCGCGCGTTTCGCGGACGGACGGGAACGTGGTCGGTGGTTTTCTGGACAGACTGGCGCGGTTGGTCGCCGAACGGCGGCCCCGCCGGCTGGTGATCGCCGATGACTGGGCGTGGCGGCCCCAGTGGCGTGTGGACCTGATCGCGGACTACAAGGCCCACCGGGTCTCTGAGCCGGTTCCACCCGGCCTGGTGGCCCACCTTCCCGTGATCACGCAGCTGCTTGAACAGATCGGGATTGACGTCGTCGGTGTCGCCGATTACGAGGCCGAGGATGTGATCGCCACCCTGACCAGACTCGCGTCTGGGACCGTCGAGATAGCCAGCGGTGACCGAGATCTGTTCGCGCTGGTTGAGGATCCGCGCGTGCGGGTCTTGTATCCGGAGCGGTCAGGACTGGCGGTGATCGACGAAACCGAGATCACGCGCCGCTACGCGATCCCGGGCCGTCGCTACGCCGACTTCGCGATCCTGCGCGGCGATCCCTCCGACGGACTTCCCGGGCTCAAGGGCGTCGGCGCCGTGACCGCGGCGGCGATGATCCGCCGCCACGGCGACATCGTGGGTGTGCTGCGCGACCGCCGGCTGCGTCCCGCAGATCGCGAGTACCTCCAGGCCGCGATCACCGTCGTGCGGCCGGTCGACGATCTCCCGATCGCGCTCCCGCGCGGCCAACGAGACGCCTATCCGACCAACGAGCCCGCCCTCCGGTCGCTCGCCGCACGCCACAAGGCAGAGGACTCGGTCGACCGGCTCCTCAAGGCCCTCACCAGCCTCACACCGCAGCGACCCCGACTCCGACCCCAGCGCCCCTCGCCCACCGCCGACTAGATCGGCCACCCGTCCGGGAGCAGTCACCGACTGCGACGGCGAGCCTGCTCTTGACTGCTCCTCGCACGAATGGAAGTTATGTGCTGCAGCACATAACCCCCAGTTCGTGAAACCGGGAGCGAGCGGTCAGGCTCGACCAGGCTGCCCGTGTTCGTGCGGGCCAGTAGTCCGTCGGCGTGGCCGGTTCAGGTGTCGACGAGTAGCGCTCGTGGAACGGCGCGGGCGGCGCGACGCTGAGCGAGTCGGTGCCGAGTCCGCACGCAGTTACTCGTTGCCGTCATCGCCCCTCGCGCGACGCGTGTGGCGCCGTGCAGCTCGATCGGGTTGCCGTCGCGCGATGGGCGCGGAGCACGACGTCGGGGTCGAGCACCGCGACCAGCGCTTCGAGGTCGCCCTCGCGGGAGGCGGCGAAGTAGGCGTCGACGACGGCGCGCTGGCGGGTCAGGTCGGGGTTCGGCTTCGGCGCACTCCGAGAGTGAGCCAGCTCCCGCCTCGCCGCAGACCCAGACCAGTTGCCCCGTCGCCTCAGCACCAACGCCAACCAGCAAGCCATCCAGCACGGCGAACGTCTCATCACGCTCAAGCAGCTCCCGATCTACGGGAGACGGGCTGTGGCTCACCGAACCCCGTCCTGCTCCATCATGCACCGGCCCCATGGTCCGGGCCGAGTCTGCCACGGCCAACCGAGCACGTAAAGAAACCCTCCGGAAGACCAGCTGCGCGCCAAGCCTCCGGTCAGCAGCGTCCTGCTCGGGGCGACCGACGACTTGGGCTGCCCCGGCAGCGCGGCGAATGCTGTCGGGGCGCTCAGCCGCTCCGCACCGCGAGCGACGCTGCGGTCATGGGCCCCCGCACGTGCTTGCCGCGCGTTGGAACGCCGGGGCGTCGGTATTGATGCCGGGTGGCGGTCCGAAGTCGTAGGGGCCGTGGCTGGGGATGTTCGGGTCGGGGTAGTTGGGGACGCCGTGCGCGCGCATGCACTCCGCGTGGTGCAGCAGGCTGAGCCTCGTGCTCTCCGATATCCCGCCATGCGGGCCGCCGCCCGGCCGGAGCTTGCTGCGGCACTTTTGCGCGGCTGGTAGGAACGCGGGCGATTGCGCGAGCGCGTCGGAATCCCGCCGCCTGCGCTCGGGTCCGGGAAGTTAGGCACACCATGTGTGCGCATGCACTCAGCGAACGCGAGCTGCGGGTTGGCCGAGGCGCCCGTGCGGCTGGAGTTGCCGGATGATCCGCAGGCCGCGATCGCAATCGTGCAGGTAGCCGCTGCCAATGCGATCGCAAGCAATGCGGTCGGTCGCCGGTGTCGTTGTCTGGGTTGTTGGCTGCGTCGTCGGTTGCCTATCGTGTCCATGTCGTGGTCGTCGGATTCCGCGTGTGGGGGTCGGTGGATCTGATCGGCGTGGCGAGGACGCCGGCATTGGGTTCTACGGGAGCGCGTATAACGGGAGCGCTACGGACGCCGTTACACGGTTGTTAGCCGCTGTCGGGCATCCTCGGGACGGAGATGCGGTTGACCGACAGGCTGGTTGAGAGGTTCGAGCGCGGTGGGCTGCCGGCGCGCAGCGTGCGTCTTCGGCTGACCGCGCTCTACGGCGGCCTGTTCTTGGTCTGTGGAGCCGGTTTGCTGGTGATCACCTACGTGCTCGTCAGCCATAACACCCGTCACCGCCCTGCAGGGGGGTTCGTCTCTGGTCATCCATTCGCTGGGCTGGGGCGAGCTGAGCGCACAATCGACATCGGCCGGATCGCTGCCGCGTTGGGGTACCAGAACCGCGTTGATCTGCACCAGCTGCTCGAGGAGTCGGGGATCGCGCTGGCCGCGATGGCCGCGCTCTCGGTCGCGCTGGGCTGGGTGATCGCCGGCCGGGTGCTCTCGCCGTTGCGGACGATCACCGCCACGACGAGGAGGATCTCCGCGCAGAGCCTGCACGAGCGGCTCGCGCTACCCGGCCCGCGCGATGAGCTCAAGCAGCTGGCGGACACGATCGACGAACTCCTCGCACGCCTCGAGGCCGCGTTTGACGCCCAGCGGCGGTTCGTCGCCAACGCATCGCACGAGCTGCGCACCCCACTGGCGATGATGCGCACACGGCTCGACGTCGCGGTCGCCAAGCCCGACGGGGTACCCCCGCAGACCAAGGCGCTCGACGCGGGCCTGCGCAAGGACCTCGACCGCGCCGAGGCGCTGCTGGAGAGCTTCCTGGCGCTCGCGCGCGCGCAACACGGCACGCTCACCGACAACACGACCGTCTCGCTGGACCAGATCGTGACCGACGCGCTCACGGCGCGACATGACCAAATCGCCGCGCAGCAGCTCGAGGTGCGCACGACCCTCGCGCCGGTCGGCGTTACGGGCAGCGAGACGCTGCTGGCGCGGATGGTCGAGAACGTGATCGAGAACAGCGTCCGCCACAACCAGCCGCACGGCTTCATCAACATCGCCTGCGAAAACATTGGCGCAGCGGGGCGGCTGGTCGTCGAGAGCGGCGGGCCGATGCTCGACGAGCAAAGCGTCGCGCAGCTCGCCCAGCCGTTCCGGCGCCTCGGCGCCGAGCGCACCGGCTCACGGAACGGTCACGGGCTGGGCCTGTCGATCGTCGCAGCGGTCGCCGACGCGCACGGCGGAGCGCTGGAGCTCCACGCCCGCCCGCAAGGAGGCCTGCGCGTGCAGATCACGCTCCCGGCCGCCATCACAACACCCACTGCGGTCCCGGTACCGGCATGAGGGTTCTGGTCGTCGAGGACGAGCCGGAGTTCGCGAACCTGATCGCCGAGGGCCTGCGCGACCAGGGCATGGCCGTCGACATCGCCTACGACGGACTCGCCGGCGCAACCAAGCTCAACGTCCACCCCTACGACGTCGTCGTCCTCGACCGCGACCTCCCCGGCGTGCACGGCGACGCGCTGTGCCGCACGATCACCGGCTCCGACGATCCCGCGATGATCCTGATGCTGACCGCCGCCGGCTCCCCAGCCGAGCGGGTCGCCGGGCTCGCGCTCGGCGCCGACGACTACCTCCCCAAGCCCTTCCACTTCCCCGAGCTAGTCCTCCGCATCCGCGCGCTCGCCCGCCGCAAACCCAGCGCCCAAAACCGCACCCTCACCGCCGCAGGAATCGAGCTCGACCCGCTCGCTCGGACCGCCACCCGAGACGGCCGACAGCTGGCCCTGTCAGCCAAAGAGTTCGCCGTCCTCGAAGCGCTGCTCAGAGCCAGCCCCGGCGCGCTCAGCGCAGAACGCCTGCTCGAGCAAGCCTGGGATGAGAACACCGACCCGTTCACCAACACCGTCCGCGTCACGATCGGCCGCCTCAAACGCAAGCTCGGAGAACCCCAGGTCATCCAAAACACGCCCGGCATCGGATACAGACTCCCGCGGTCCGACAACGACCCCCCTTCGTCAGCCACGATCGCCTCGTAGCCCGGGAAGCAGCCGCCCCGGCGTGACCCCGACGGGCGTGACTCGAGCTGCGCGGGACGGTCGCGAGAGCCCTGTCTCCCTCCGGCCGGGAGCATCCCGGTGTGTGCGCTGACTTTCCCACCCCGCGCGCGAACCGAGGACTCATCCGTTCGCCAGCTAGCAGGCGCGCCGCTGACGATCGGGTCAAAGCCGGACTCGGCGACGCTCACCGTAGCTTCCGCTCAGTCGCCTCTGGGACCCCGATCCATCGGCTTTCGCATCCGGACGCCGCGGACCTGAAGCAGAAGTTCCCCGGCGGAACCATGACGCAGGCCGCGCAGCTCCAGCTTCGCGATTGCGGAAGCGATGGCTCCATGGCCGCGGCCCGCTCCGGATCTGCTCAGTTGGACGAGCGAGCTCGACGCTGTTGGAAATGCCCAGGCAGTGGGTAGTCGCTTGCATCGTAGAGGCGGGTGTTCATCGTCTGCGGGTGAGCCGTGACCGACGCGTGCCGGTCACGGCTCGGGAGTGGTTGGCGGGTTGGCCGCGGGCCGAGGCTATGCCGAGATCGGACTTTCCGCGATCGCGGCTCTTTGACCCGGGCGTTGGTCCTGGGCCTCGGGGGCTGGCGCGGTTTTCGGGACCGTGAGGGCAAGCAACGCACCCACGCCCAGAACGACCGCTCCGATGGGAAGCGCGGCCGTGAGTCCAGCGGTGTAAGCCTGTGGGGAGCCGTAGGAGCCGTGGGCGCTGAATACCGCAGCCATCACGGCGACGCCGATGACGCCGCCGAGCTCGCGGATTGCGTTGGTGGCGCCGGACGCTTGGCCGGCTTGCTGCGCGTGCACCGAGCTGAGTACCGCGTTTGCCGAAGGGGCGAACACGAGCGCCATGCCGGTGCCGGCGAGCACGAACGGCACGATCAGGCGACCGTAGGCGATGTTGGGAGTGATGATTGCCCCTAGCCAGGCGATCGCCGTGGCCTGTAGCGCCAGGCCGGCTGCCATCAGTGGCCGTGGGCCGATTCGGTCGCTCAGCATCCCCGCGATCGGCGCGACGATCATCGGCATCCCCGTCCAGGGGAGGGTCCGCAGACCGGCCTGGAGCGGTGTGTAGCCCTGCGTGGTCTGGAAGAACTGGGCCAGCAGGAAGATCGAGCCGAACACCCCGACGTACATCGCGAATGAGAGTCCGTTGGTCGCCGCGAACGTCCGCGAGCGAAAGAAGCGCATTGGCAGCATCGGTGAAGGTGCGCGTAGTTCCCATGCTACGAATGCGATCACGAACCCGACACCCGCGGCAGACGATCCCAGGATCGTCGCGCTCGTCCAACCGAGTGCCTGGCCGCGGATCGTCGCGTAGGTGATGCCCAGCAGCCCTGGTCCCGCCAGCGCCAGGCCTTGCAGGTCCAGGCGGGCGCTCGGTCCGCGTGATTCGGTGAGTTTGGTTAGAGCCAGCGGGATCAGGACGAGTCCGACGGGCACGTTGATCCAGAAGATCCAGTGCCAGGAGATGCCGCTGATCACCGCGCCCCCGACCAGCGGTCCGAGTGCCACCCCGAGGCCGCTGACGCCGCCCCAGATCCCGAGTGCCATCCCGCGGCGCGCGGGCGAGACCGCTTCGGACAGCAGCGTGAGCGTGAGCGGGAGCACGATCGCGGCACCGATTCCCTGCAGTGCGCGGGCGGCGATTAGGGAGTCGGTGCTCGCCGAGACGGCCGCCGCGGCGCTCGCGGTGGTGAAGATCGTCAACCCGACCGCGAACATCCGCCGCCGTCCCAGCCGGTCGCCGAGCGCCGCTCCGGTGAGCAGGAGCACCGCGAACGTCAGCGTGTACGCGTTGACGGTCCACTCGAGCGACTGGATCGATGCCCCCAGGCTGCGACGGATCGAGGGCAGCGCCGTGGTCACCACGAGGTTGTCGAGCGTGGTCATGAACAGGGCGAGCGAGACGATCGCGAGCGTCCAGGGAAGGCTGGGCGTCCGGGCGGACCGGCGAGAGGAAAATCGGGGGACGAAGCTCATCTGAGACCACCCCGCTTTCGTGGCTCGTCGTCCACGCCGGCGGGAATGTCCTGTGGCTCTTCGCTGCGCGGCGGTGTGAGCCATTCGGTGCTCATCTGCGATGCGGGGTGAATGGCGGTGAGCCGGAGCTCCTCGCCGCCCGTGTTGGCGAACTGATGCGGCGCATCGGCGGGCGCGACCACGATGTCGCCCGGCACGGCCGTGATCTCGATCTGGTCGACCACGAACGTTGCCCGGCCGGCGTGGAGCACGAACACCTCGGGATAAGGATGGCTGTGTGGTGGCACCCGGGTCCCGGGGGCCGAGTGCACCGAGAACAACGACACTGGAACGCCACCGTGTTGCTCGCCGACGAACTGGTGTGCGTCCGCCGTCCCCGGCAGCTCGTGGTGTCCGATCAGCAGGGTCTCCGACGTGACTTTGCGCATGGAAACGCTCCCTTGTCTGGGTTGGGTTGTGAGACGGTTGAAGCCAAAACGCTGCGCGATGGCCGAGCTCGCTCGATCGCTGGAGAAGCTCCACCCGAGAGGTGGCCGGCATCAACCGTCAGCGCAGTCTGGACCCACCCCGCTCAACTGTCCAACAGATAGTTGGACTAGCAGCAAGCGATACTCTCAATGAATGGAATTGCGACAACTGGCCCACTTCTTGGCCGTGGCCGAAGAGCGTCACTTCACCCGGGCCGCCCACCGCGTGCACCTCACTCAGTCGAGCCTGTCCAGCTCGATCCGACTGCTGGAACGCGAGCTGGGCAGCGAGCTCTTCGTGCGCAGCACCCGTCACGTCGAGTTGACCGAAGCCGGTCGAGCGCTGGCCCCCGCGGCGCGGCGCGCGATCGCCGCGTCCGAGGAGGCCAAAGACGCGGTCGCCGGGGTACGAGGCCTGATCCGCGGTCAGTTGACGATCGGCGCGATCCAGCTGCGCGGACTGCTTGACCTCCCCGGACTGTTGGCGCGCTATCACCGGCGCCACCCCGCAGTGGCGCTGCGCCTACGGCACGACAGCGTTACGTCCCTGGTCCGCCGAACCGCCGACGGAGAACTCGAGTTGGCGATCGTTGACCTCCCGCTCGGGCCGCGGGCCGGCCGCGTCCGAGCTCAGGCGCTCGAAACCGAAGCGCTGCTGCTGGCCGTCGCGGTAGACGGCCCATTGGCCGCCCGCCGCCGAGTACGGCTGGCCGAGCTCTCCGAGCACGCCTTCGTCGAGTACCGCGCCGACTCATCCATACGCGCCCGCATCGACCAAGCCTGCGAACACGCCGGGCTACACCGCCGCGTCGCCGCCGAGGTAGACACGATCGCAGACCTTGTGGAGCTCGTCGCGCACGGCGTCGGTATCTCCCTGCTACCCCCCGTATCGATTCGGACAGCCGCCGACAGGCTCGTCGGACTGGTCACCGAACCAAGCATCCCCCGCGAGCTGATGCTCGTCACACCCCTCGACCACGAGCCCTCGCCCGCCGCCAAAGCGCTACTCACCCTGATCGAGACCGATACGACGCGCGAACGACCAGGCTAACGCTGAAAACAACAGTGCCCCCTCGGCGGCGACGGCAGGGCCTCTGCTGCCACGATGAGCGAACATAGTCAGTCAGCTTGACGCTCCCGCTCGCCGGCGCAGAGCAGCAGCATGCACACCGGGTTCGGAGATCCGTGTTGTTCGCCACGCCCAGCCCTTCGCCTTGGCCGGCGCGCTGCACTCCCGGATCCGCTCCTAAAACGGACCATCGTTGACTGGTACCGAGCGACATCGTCCGATCCCGACACTGCCAGGTGACCCCCCAAACGGCGGCCGAAGGGTCCCGATCCTGCCGGGCCTCACGGTCATGACCGAGTGCGTGAGCGACACGGTCGCGGGCTGCGACCTCGCCCGAGGAGCAAGCGGGTGCTCGCCCGCGCCGACACCTATCTCGAGGTCGAGCGTGGTGCCTTCGCGACCTACCTCCCTGACGACGCGACTCTGGCGGGGATCGCGATGCCGATCCAGCTGCTCCTCGGCGACCAGAGCTTGCCGTACTTTGCACAGGCGGCCAGCAGGCTCGCCAAGCGCCTGGGAATCGAGATCACGACCACATCTGGCACCCATTTCGCGTACCTCGACCATCCGGTCGAGTTGGCCGAGACCATGAGGCCGTTCCTGCGTGCGGTCAGCGGCGTGACGTAGCCCGTCGCGCACGAGCGGCGCCAATTTCATATGTCGGTCGCTTCCGGAGGTGCGGGTGCTTTCGCGATGGCCTACAGACGCACGCTCCGGAGGACGTGGAGCGGTCCGGATCGTCCACCCCCGGGCTGCCGCTCAGCCTGGCCGGCAGGTATTCAAGAAAGCTTATGGTCGGCGGCTGCCGGGGCGTCTGGGTGCGATAATTGGTTTGTGAGCCCTGCTGGGTCAGGTAGAGCCCGGTTTCACGGTGGACTGGGCGCGCGTGCATACCGCCTTATCGGTCGGTCCAAACCGCGGCGGATGATTCTTGCCTGGCTGGCCGGGCTCGGCCTCGTCGTGGTCTCTGGCTTTCTCCCGCCCGCTGTCGGCCTTGTGGTCATCTTGGGTGCGTGTGTGTTGATGGGCGCTGTGTTCGGAGCGTACGGCGGGGATCCCAGCGGGCTCAGAGACCACCGCCAGTAATCTGCCGATCGCTTTGAGTGACCGAGCCCGGTTGGCCCCCGGAGCTCCTCTGTCCCGCGCGGAACCCACCGGTTTGGCTGCCGCTCTCAAGATGCGATCCGCACGAGATCCGGGATGTTGCTTGTTCTGACCGATCTCATGGCGCGATGATGAGCTGCTCGATTCGGTCGCCGGCGAGCTGACGGATCTCATGGCGCGATGATGAGCTGCTCGATTCGGTCGCCGGCGAGCTTGAAGCTCCATTTCAACTCAGCAACTCGGCCGGGAAAGTTGCCGGTGAGCCGGCCGATGACCGCGTACCGATCCGCGTCTAGGTCGTCGCTGTGGAGGACCCGCGAGGCGTCAAGCAGCAGCCAAAGCCGGCGGCCGATCCAGGCGTCCGGCGCGCTCGAACGCTGGCTGCTCACTGCCCGATGCCGGCTTCTCCCTTATCGCCTTTCGCGGCCACCAAGTTCCGGGCTGGTTGCTGGCAATCGGTTGGCAATCGCCAACCGAGCTACGAGGGGCCGCTTCTGTCACGCCCCAGTTCCCGATCGACTGGGGCGTGTCTCTGGCGGCCGCATACGCAGGACGTGGTCGACGATCGCATCGAGCGACGGTCCGGCGCCGTGACCGGTGTCCTGGGACCGGCGGCCGGTCCCGGGGGGTGTCTGGAGCCGTCTGGCGGCTGATTCGAGGGGTTCGCGGTCGGCTGGAAACGGGACGAGGCCTAGACGCTGCCGGGCTGCCGTGACGGCATCGATCAGCCAGGCGGTCCCGGCAGTATCAGCGGCGGTCGGCGCAGTCGAGTCCAGCGACAGGGCCAGGGCCAGGGCCAGGGCGTCCAGTGTGCGCAGCAGCTCGGGGGTATGGCCCAGCCGAGCAAAGCCGGATACGGCGTGTAAGAGGTGCTCGACGCGGCCGCCGGCGGCTTGGCACGCGGCCTCGGCCCACACCAGGCAGACGGCCTGAGCCTTCGCGAGTCCGTCGCGGCGCAGACGGTCGGCAACGTCGGGTCGCCCGGCCCGCCGGTAGGCCTCGCTCGCCACACCGAAGAGCATCGAGACGTGCCAGTTCAGGTCTCGCTCTGCGACCACAAGGAGCGCCTGATCGGCGTGGACGACCGCGAGGTCAAACTCGCCGATCGCCAGAGACAACATCGCCATCATCGTGTGCGATCGGCATAACGCGATCGGTGTCGACTTTTGTGCGACGTCGAGGCTCTCTTCGATCCGAGCGCGGGCCGTACCGACGTCACCGCGGTGCAATGCGATGAATCCCGTGTAGTCCAACGCCAGGCTCAGAAAGTGGCGATCGCCGAGCGCGCGGGTGATCTGCTCGCATTCCGAGAAACGCGTCTCAGCCTCCCGGAACTCGCCGCGCACAGCAAACAGCACTCCGGAGAACGCGAGTGAGCGACGAATTCCGACCTGGTCGCCAGCCCGACGTCCGATGAGCAACGACTCCTCGAGACGGGCAACGGCCTGATCGGTGCGGCCATGGTGCGCAGCAAAGACTCCCAGTCCGGCGATCGCATGGCCGAAGTGGAACTGATCATCAACGGCCCGGCTTTCAGTCGCGGCCGCGACGAGAATCGGCTCGGCAGTTGCGGGAGCAAGCAGCAACGCATCCCATCCGAGCCAGGTCCGGGCCTGGGCCTGCACGACCGGCTCTGCGATCGCGTCGCCAATCGCGAGCGCCACCTCGGCGTGCGCCTTCGAGGCCCGGTTCTCGAACGTGTAGTAGGCGAGCCGGCTGGCCGCGATGTGTGCCCGCGCGAGGACCCTCGGCTCAGCCTGCGCGTCCATTGCAAGGATGGCGCTGATGCGTTGGCTGCCTTCGGCTGGATGGCGGCAGATCCACAACACGAGAGGTGCGGCAAGCAGTCGGAGGGCGAGGTCGTGATCGCCGCGCGCGGTCGCCCATGCTGCGGCGGCACGGATGTCGTCGAGGTCGCTTTCGAGCTCTTCAAGGACCTCGATGATGCGATCGCCGAACAGCAACGGCTCTCGTCGCTCGGCCTCCGCCGGCTTGCCAGGTCGCGTGGCGACTGTGCACATCGTGCGTCTCGTCCGCGGTGGCAAGTTGGCCGCGCGCAAACTGGCGAACCACGTCGAGCAGTCGGTACCGCGCCCGGCCGTCGCGAAGCGTTGGCTGCAGAAGCGACTTCTCAACCAGCGCAGCCAGTAGCTCCAACATCTGGTCAGGCTCTATCGGGGCGCCTGCGCAGACAGCGATTGCGCTCGCCGGCGAAAACTCGCCGACGAACACCGCAACACGCCGAAACAGCGCCCGCTCGCGACCGTCCAGCAGCGCGTGGCTCCAGGCGATCGATCGCTCCAGGGTCCGGTGGCGCGTCGGCGCGGTACGCGAGCCGGCCGTCAGGATGCCCAGCACTTGATCAAGGGCGTCAACGATCTGGGGCACGCCCAGGCTCGGGACACGAGCCGCGGCGAGCTCGATCGCGAGCGGAATGCCCTCTAGATGCCGGCAGATCGACCCGATCTCCTGCGTCGTCTCGTTCGTGAGCTCAAGCGTTGCGCCGGCCATCCGAGCGCGCTCGGCGAACAGCCGCGCGGCGTCGGGGAGCCCGTCGCCGCCCGCGGTGACCTGCAACGGTGGGACGGCCGACACGAGCTCCCCGGGCACCCTCAACGGCTCGCGGCTCGTGGCCAGGACGCGCAATCCGGCACAGCTCCCGAGCCAGGTCTCGAGCAGTCGCGCGACCTCGTCGATCAGGTGCTCGCAGTTATCGACCACCAGCAGGAGGTCTGCGTCACCTAACGCCTTCGCCACGATCGCGGCCGCGTCGCCGTGCGGCGCCTCGGTCAGACCGAGGACGCGCGCAACTGTGGCGCCGATCAACGCTTCCTCGCTCAGCGGTGCCAGATCCACCCACGCAACGCCGCCGGAGTGGGCGTCCGCGACCGCTTGCGCCAGCCGGGTCTTCCCGACACCGCCGATTCCCGTAAGCGTCACCAGCCGATGGTCCCTCAACGCTCCGAGCACCTCGTGTAGCTGCTCAGAGCGTCCCACCAAGCTCGTGAGCGCTACAGGAACGGATCGCAGCCCGGTGAGGGCGGCTGGGCGGCCCGCGCGTGGCAGCCGCGAAGGCGGCACGTCGACGGGCAACTCCTGACGCAGGATCGCCTGCTGCAGATCCCGCAGCCTTGAGCCCGGCTCGAGCCCCAGTCTGTCGATCAGCACCATCCTGGCCTCGGCGTAGGCAGCGAGCGCCTCGGCCTGGCGCCCACAGCGATACAGCGCCAGCATCAGCTGAGCCCATAGGCCCTCGCGGAGTGGATGGTCGCCGACGAGAAGCTTGAGCTCGCCGATTAACTCGTGCTCGCGCCCGAGCTGCAGATCAGCGTCGATCCGCTCTTCGAGCGCCTCCATCCGCAGCTCCTCCAGACGACCCGCCTCTCCCTGCACGGGCAGCAGACCGACCACGTCGCACGCTACCGGGCCACGCCATAGCCCGAGCGCTTCGCGCAACAGCTCCGCCGCCTCCGCCGGGCTGCCATCCGCCAACGTCGTGCGTCCCTCCCCCGCGAGCCGCTCAAACCGCGTCGCGTCGAGATCATCCGGGGCCACCGCCAACACGTAACCGGGAGCCCGCTGCAGCAGACGCTCAGCCCCGAGCACGGCTCGCAGACGCGAAATATGCGACCGAAGCGTGATCTCCGCTCCCTGCGGCGCGTCGCCGGCCCACAACTCCTCAATCAGCCGCTCGCGGGAGACCACCTCGCCGCGCGCAAGCAACAGCACAAGCAGCAGTGCCCGCGGCTTGTTGCCGCCCAACGCGAGCGTGCGGCCGGCCTCGACAACGTCCAGCGGACCGAGCAAACGGAACTCCACACCGCCAATTTCACCCCACCGCGGACAGACTTTCAACCGAGCCGCCGGCCGCTTCAACCCGCTTTCAACGAGGCTGCAACACCGCTCCGCCACGCTCCTGGCGACATGCGAGAACCGACTGAACGTGCGGGGCGCGTCATCACCTCGATCGACCAGCTGACCTCAAGGGAACGCGACGTCCTCGAGCTCGTCTCACAGGGACTAACCGACCGCGGCATCAGCGAGAGCCTATGGGTCGCGCCGAAGACCGTCGAGACGCACATCCGCCACATCCTGTCCAAGCTTGACCTTCCCTCCGGCGCCCGCCACAACCGACGCGTGCTCGCCGTCCTCGCCTACCTCGAGCGGTCGCAAGACCCTCCGGTCTAGACAGATCAGCGACGTCGAGCAACGACAACGAACGTCACTCCGATGTCCCACTACGAAAAGGCACGGCGACAGCACCTCGCCGACGCGGTGGCGCTCGCGCCCGCGATGATCGACCGGCTCAACTGGCCCGCCGAGCGGCTCGCCGTGGCATCGAGTGACAGCGGCTGCGCGAACTCGCCAGCCATGCCATCGGCCGCTCTGCGTGGCATCGCGAGCGACTAGCCGGCGTGGACTTGACCGGTCTGGACGAGGCGGGACTGCGAGAACTGCCGCCGATGACCAAGACCGATCTGATGGACAACTTCGACCAGATCGTCACCGACGAGCGCCTATCACTCGATCTGGTCAACGCCCACCTGCAAACCGTGAGCACCCCGAGCTATCTGCTCGATCGCTACACCGCGATCACGTCCGGCGGGTCGTCGGGACGTCGCGGCGTGTTCGTTTATGACTGGGAGGCCTGGCGCCTGGCTTAGCGCATTTCGCTACCTGCTGCGTGCCTGGTGGTCAGATCCGGACCTGGCATCCCGGCCGGTGGTGTTCGGGTGGGTCGTGGCAGCCCACTTCACACACGCCACGGCGGCGCTGAGCCGGACGTTCACCAGCCCGGAGTTCGTCAACGTCCGCCTTGCGGTCACGCTCCCAATCGAGGAGATCGTAGCCGGGCTGAACCAAGCCCAACCGGACGTGCTGGTCGCGATTCCTCGGCGCTCGGAGTCCTCAGCGCCGAGGCACGCGCGGGCCGGTTGCAGATCGCCCCACGTCTCGTTCGCTGCGCCGCCGAGCCGCTGCTGCCGGAGATCCGCGCCGCCGCCGAACAAGCCTGGGGGGTTCCCATACGCAACGTGTGGGGGACCTCCGAAGCGGGGGGCACCGCCGCCGGCTGCGATCACTCGCGGATGCATCTCAGCGAAGACCTCGTGATCGTCGAACCGGTCGATGACCACGGCCAGCCGGTGCTCCCCGGGCAGCGCTCGGCCAAGGTCTACCTGACCAACCTCTACAACCGCGTGCTGCCATTGATCCGCTACGAGATCACCGACGAGGTCACCGTTCTCGCCGAACCATGCCCGTGCGGATCCGCGCACCGCTACGTTGCCGACATTCAGGGTCGGCTCGACGACGTGTTCGTCTACAACGGCCGGCGGGTGCACCCTCACGTGTTCCGCTCCGCGCTCGCCCGCCAGGCGAGCGTCATTGAATATCAGGTGCGTCAAACGCAGCAGGGCGCGCGAATCGCGGTACGGTGCGGCGCCAGGACGGATGTCGAAGCGCTCACCCGAGAACTCGAGGACGCGCTCGCTAATCTCGGTCTCGAACGCCCCGCCGTCGAGGTCAGAACCGTGGACCGCTTGGAGCGTGACCCCGGGCTCGGAAAGCTCAAGCGGTTCGTGCCCCTGCAGGAGCGGACCGCAGTCGCGATCCGACAGCCAGCCACAACCATGGTCCGCGCGCCGCTGACGACACGGCCTCCTCCGCGGTCGGCCCGCGCTAGCGCTGCCGGGGCGAGTCCGCACTCGCCGGTGCTTGCGCTCTGCGACCGACCAGCAAACCCCGGAGGCCAGGAGAGCGGCAGCCTCGATCGGCCCTGATGGAGTCGAGATGGACGAACCGCGACAGTGGGCCGGGGTGGCTGCGTCTCCAAAGTACCCCTGCGCCCAGCGAAGCAGCAGCGCCTCCCGGTCACTCGATCCAACTGACCTGGCCGTCGCGCATACGGACGAACCTACACGTCGCGCAGGCTCGATCGCCGACTACGAGCAAACCGTTGCGATCCTGCTTCGCCAGCAACGCGAGCGCATCGGATCGTGGGGACGAGACTGATGAGATGGACCCCCAACAGCGCCGAGCGACTCGCGCACGCCCGGCCCGTACTCCGGCAAGGCCATGTCCAACGACTAATGCGACGTCCTGGCATCCCACCTCGCAATCGCCTCCAATCAGACCGCGATGATCGCCGTCAGGGCAGCCGGCGCCACTGCCCCTTTTTGTCGCGACATTGCAGCGTGCCCACACAATTCCTAGGACACTCGGCTGTCGCGGCTGCCGGAGCGCGTGCTCGTCAGAGCCGCGTCGTCGTCGTCGTGGGGAACGGGGCGTAGCAACCTCGGCGGGCTACCCGTTCTTGCCGTACTCTTTACACGACCCGTTCTGTGCGTGGTGGAAGGCTGGCGACTGGGAATCGGGCTGCTGATGGGGAGCTGGATATTGCCCTACGCGTTGGGGTCTGGGGAGTTCGGGACGCCGTTCGCGCGCATGCAGTCCGCAAGTAGGAGCTCCTCGTGGCGCATGCTCGCCGGTAGTGGCGGCGAGTGTCCGGAGGCGGGCAGGGGAGTTTTCCATGTGTTGAATGCGGTCTGGTTGACCGGCGACAGGGGATTGATGCCGTTGCCCGGGGTGATCTGGTAGCCGCGCGGACCGGGGTCAGGGAAGTTCGGGACGCCGTTAGCGCGCATGCACTGGGAGAACTGAAGGCCGGAATTGGGCCCGCTGCGGCCGCTGGCCGCTGTCCCGCCCGGGTGGCCGGTCGACCCGCAGCCGGCGATCGCCGCGCCGCCGAGTATCGCGATGGCGATCAATAGCGAGCTGACGCGGGATCTGCGAACCATGCTCATGACGCCGCGTTGTACGCCACCGGCCGTGACCAGGGCGTAACCCTGTTATGCCGCTGTTATATGAGGTTCGCCATCGTGGCAGGTCGGACGTCGGCGTCGGAGCCAGCTCCCGTGGCCGGCGGTCCACGGCACGATGCACAGTCCTCATTACGGTCAACTGCGAGTGCGTATATGCACCGTTCACCGACGCCGCGTGCGTGCTGATCGGCCGGCCGCGCGGGAGGCTGGCGGACCAGCCGGCGAGCCGCACGCTCACCGCGGTCGGCTGCCGGATCGGAGACCGGTGAAGGACACACGGACAGAGCGTCCGCGCATTCGCGGGAGCCTTGGTTCGCGGTTGCGTCACCCTCAGACGACGGTCCGGTGGCGGCTTACGCTGCTCTACGGAGGCATGTTCCTAGTGTGCGGCGCGGTGCTGCTGGCGGTGACTTATGTGCTCGTCTCGCACCAGATCACGGAGGCGAGGGCATCGTCGTCCCCCCGTCGCCAGCGCGGGCGTCTGGCGGCACCAACACGCCGTTCACCCCCCCGTTGCCCGATGGAGGCGTCAACCAACAGCTGCCGCCTCCGAACTTGACCATACCGCCGAACGTGCCTGCCGCTGTCGTCCGCGTCCTTCGGTCGTCAGCCGGGCAGGAATTCTTGCGGCTCGCGGAAACCGAACAGCAGATCAGCGAGCTGCACCAGCTCAGATCGAGTCCGCGATCGCGCTCGGGATCACGGCGATCCTGGTCGGGGCTGCTCGGATGGCTCGTCGCGGGCCGGGTGCTGCGTCCTCTGCGTACGATCACCGCGGCCGCGCAAGAGATCTCGGAGACCAACCTTC
>CAVTJE010000026.1:0-67070 GCA_963734775.1 uncultured Solirubrobacterales bacterium | reverse complement strand
GTTCGATCATGCCGTGCTGAACTTCAATCGCACAGCGTACCGCGTCGACCACGCTGCGAAATTCGGCGAGGAGCCCATCGCCAGTGCGCTTGACCACCAGCCCTTTGTGAACGGCGATGGTCGGGTCGATCAGGTCGCTGCGCAGCGCCCGCAATCGGGCGAGCGTGCGATCCTCGTCAGCCGCGGCGAGACGGCTGAATTCAACCACATCGGCGGCGAGGATCGCTACGATCTTTCGGTTTTCGCTCATCCGGCCCGCTTTCGCGCACTCAGAGTCTAGCACAAATCGCGAACTCCCGCTCGGGGCTTGAAATGTTCGATCAATCCAAAGGACCTTGGATCGCTGACCGCGCCGCCGCTAGGGTCGATTTTGAACTCGCTCTCATCCAAACCCGTTCGCCTCGGCAGGCGGGCTGTCGGCCAGATCCGGGTCGGCGCTTTTCGTCTTGCCGGCGAGCGCGTGCGCGCGTCGCAGAATGCCTTCTCGCAGGGAATCGTAGAGAGGCGGATCAGACAGGAGCGTCGGTACCAACATCGCCGCAAAGCAGGCGCCGAGCATCGGCAAGAGCATCGTGACATTCGCCGTCATCTCGGTGACGAGCACGATGCCGGTCAGCGGCGCCCGCACCACGCCGGTGAAGAAGGCGGCCATGCCGACGACAGCGAAGCCCTCCGGTTGAATGTCCAGATCGGGAAATGCGAGACGAGAAAGCAGCCCAAAGAACAGGCCCAGTTGCGCTCCCAGCACAAGCAAAGGCGCAAACAGCCCGCCTGGGGTCATCGCGGCATAAGACACGGCGCCGAGCGCGAGCCTCAGCAGGAAGAGAAGCGGAAGGATGGCAAGCGTCTCGGCTCCGGCCAGAGTGCGCTGGGTGATCATGTCACCCTGCTGCCCACGAGATCGGGCCAGTACCAAGCGACGTCTCGATCGCGGCCCCGATGAGCGCCGCGCGCAGTTCGGCGGGCGCGCGGCCCAGCCGTTCCGCCGCGGCCATGGTCGCGAGCAGCGAGCGATTGTAGACGATCGCCATGAGCCCGGCGATCGCGCCTAGGGCAAAATAGAGCGGCCTGGTCTCGCCCACGGCATAGTTCAACGCTTCGACATGAAAGTCCGGCGCATTGCCGAGCAGCACCCGCGACACTGCAATTGCGGTCGCCGAGGCGCCGAGCGCCGCGATCGCGATGCGCGGCTCGAAGCGGCGGTCGAGCTCCTCTAGCACGAAGATCTCGCCGGCGATCCGGCGTCGTCGTCACCGCGCTCGAGCTCGGCGACCGGCCGACGTAAGTCGCCCCAGGGCGGGAACGGGCTGGGCAGCGTGTCCAGGAAGGCGCACTGCCTGTCGTGGTAACGGTGCGTGACCGCGATGGGATTGTCGAGCGTCAAGGTGGGTTCCCACCCCGGGTGGTAGCGTGGCCAGTGCGGTAGCCCGGAGTGGTTTGGATCGTGGTGTTTCGCAAAGTTGGTCCAGTACGCCGTCATCCGGTTAGAGAGGACCGTTTCGTCAGGCGTCAGCGCGTGCCCGAGATGTTGTACGTCTGCGTGCCAGATGAACTGATCCTCGAGTAGATGAGAAGCCTTGAACTGTGCTAACCGCGGGTCATGTTCGTCGGTGTGCGTGTACAGCCACCGCCAGACCGGTGCTCGTACAGCGTTCGCCAGCCGTCGGGTGGGGCAACCGCGAACCGTGTCGGTTCGCATCGTCACATAGGACCAGAGAAAGGACGGGTAGGCGCCTGGCGGGTACAGCGTTCGGGCCGCGGTTCCGCGGGCCGGGCCGACGAGGTCGTTGGTGTCTGTGACCCAGTCATCATGTCCGTACGGATTCGGGAACGGTGAGAAAAAGACTGCGTCTTCCTCTCGGTCAAACCCGATCAGCAGCGGGACGGTTCGGTGCTGCGCGACCAGCTCGATCGGCGATTTCGGGAGCACTCTGCCGCCGACCGGCGGGGCAAGGTCCAACGGGCCGGCGGCTTGCACGAGCGCCTTCGCTGAAGCAGCGCGCATGCAGCTCAGGACTTTCGGGCTCGGGCCGCAGCCGATTCGGTTTGAGACCCGCACGCCGATCTGCTGTGCGTCATGTATGGTCGCGCCCTGTCCGGTCAGCGCACCGAACGAGACGCCCTGGACGGCCGCGGCTGAGATCAGTCCTCGCGACAGCGGCGAGGCCATCAGCGCCACAGTGTCAAGCGAGCCCGAGGAGCTCCCGAACAGCGTGACTCGGTCGGGATCACCCCCGAACCTCGCGATGTTCGCACGCACCCAGCGCAGCGCAGCAAGCTGGTCGAGCAGCCCGTACTCGCCTGACGAACCTCCGTTTTGGGACGACCGCGCTGGAGGCCCCGCGAACCCGAGGATGCCGAGCCGGTACGCGAGCGTCACCACGATCACACTGTCGGCGGTAAGCGCCAAGGCATCGGTGTACGGGCGACCTGACGCATTGCCCCCTGGATGCAGGTGAACCATCACCGCGAGATGCGACGCAGATGTCGCGTGTCGCGGAGCGAAGACGTTCAAGTAAAGGCAGTCCTCAGACCCGAGCACGCCCTCGGGAGCGAGCTGTATGCATGGCGCGGCGAATTTCGAGGCTGACCGCACCCCCGCCCACCGCGCTACCGGGGCCGGGGCTCGCCAGCGCCGCTTCCCAATCGGCGCACCCGCATACGGAATGCCCCGCCACTCCTTCATCCCTCGGCTGAACACCCCCTGGATCGCGCCCGCACGCGTACGTACGACGAGCCGAGGGCCAGAGGCCCAACCAGCGGGAGCCAGCAACCCGAGTACCCCCAACGCGACGAGAGAGCCACACGAAACGAGGAGCCGAACGAATCGCTTCATCTGCAGTCGCTCGAAGGACCGATACCTCGCGACATCGCGCTGGTCACTCGCCACGACCCGCGGGAACATGTGACCATCATCGCAACGAACCGTCCTCTCGGGAAGGCTTGGCGACTGCGACGGCGACCTCTTCGGAGCGCCTGCCCTCGCGGTGCCTCGGCCCCCGCACGCCACCAGGGTAGAGAGCCCCTCTCCTCGCGCTTCAAGGCACCTCGTCGCGACGGCCCTCTCGGCTCCGGCCCGGGGTCCGCGCGGAGCATTCATCTCAAGCGCCAGCAGACAGGGATTACGGGCCGGTCGAAAGTGTGCTCCGGTCGGCCTCGCTGAAGCCCTTGGCGGGCTTGACGTCTGTGGTTAGGGTGCCGCGGGCGGGGGCGTAGGCGCCGGTTCCGCCGACGATGGGGAGCACGCTACTGGTGCCGAGCTCGAGCATCCCGTTAGCCACGATCTGCCCGCTGTGTGTTTGGTAGGCGACGGTACAGAGCAGCGCAACCTTGGGCACCCGACTCCGGTCCCGACGAGCCGAGCAGACCCGAGCGCAACGGGCGGACCCCGAGCTGAACGCTCCGCGATGCCAAGCAGCACCGCCCGCGAGCTCGAGGTACTCGCTCGGTCGCAATCCGCGGGGTGTTGTGCCGCGTGTCGTGTTTATGCGCGTAGGGGGAACGTCGTCAAGCGCAGTCGAGCCCTCAGCCGCTCACTGCCGGATCCACCCAATCCAGCAGTCTGCGGACGCTCGTCCGCCGGCCCCTCGAAGGCTGACGTTGCCCAGGCCCCGTCGTCCGCGTGGCCGCCGGACTTGACGGTCACGGTCTCCCGGCGCTGCCGCAGATGAGCGGGACTATCTCGCGCTGGAGCACGTCGACAAGGCCGGGCAGACTTTCCAGTTGGTTGACGGCGAGGGTGACGATTCGGTGTCCTCCGGGCGTTCCCGTCATGTTTGAGGCGTAGCCGAGGACGCCCCCCGTGCCGCCGTAGATGCGACCGCAGTGGGTCGTCGTTCCCTCGAGTCCGAGGCCCCAATACGATGGCGAGAACGGGGGAGGGTTGGGACCGGGGGCGAAGGGCGCCGGCTTTAGCGCCTGCATCGAGCGCAGCTGCGCCGGGCGGCGGAGGCGGCCGTCGAGCAGCGCGCGCAGGTACCGGCTGAGATCACCGACTGTTGAGGTCAGCGCGCCGGAGGCGCCGTAACCCGTACCGTTGACGGGCTGCATGTCGATGCGACCGTCCGGCCCTGGCGTTCCGATTGCGGGCGAGAAGGTCTCGTAGCCATGCAGATGGTTGCCGTGAAGCATGCCGAGCTCATAGCGAGTGTCGCGCAGGCCGAGCGGGCGGATGATGCGCTGCTGGAGTACCGCTCTCCTTGGCGGCCCCGGGCCAAAAACACCCCAGCTGGTCGCGCAGCTGGTTAGCCAGCCCGATCCGTGTGCGCACCAAGCTCTGACGCGCCCGGGTCACCGCCCGCAGCGCCTTGGTCTGGTCGCTGTCGGGCACCAACACCCGGAAGCGGTGGCTATCGGTGCGAGCGAGCTCGGCCAGCACGAAGCTGTCAAAACCATCGCTCTTCCCGCCCGCGACGCTATAGCGCGGCCGCATCGCCTTGACCTGATTCGGATGCACCGCGACGACCGCCAAGCCGGCGTCGAGCAACCGCTCGATCAACAGACCATCGGGTCGCTCCAACGCCACCAACGCGACCCGAGCACGAACCAGGCTCGCGCACAACGCCCGAATCCCCGGCTCGTCATGACGAAACCGGCGACCCTCCACGATCCGCCCCCGCTCATCAACTACACACACCGCGTGTTCCTCGCTGGCCCAATCAACCCCAGCGAACCGACCCTCCGACATGACCACCACGCTCCTTCTGACCTGTTGAACCGAGCCGGCGCGAGGTACCCTGGCGGATGCTTACTGATGGCGCTCTAGGCGCGACCTCCTGTTGCCGCTCTTGGGGCACCTCGACAGAACGTCGGGAGGCGCTGGTCTAGAAACGGGCCCTCTTCACGGGCAAGCCCAAAGAGGCGCTCTCCCGACATCCGCCGACAAAGCAAAGCTTGACCAGTAAGCCCGGAGCGCTAGTCTTGTGCGTCCTGGGTCGGAGGGTGCGGACTTTTCTACAGCTGGGGTTGGGAATTCGAATCAAGGACAGCCGGGGCGATGTCCGTAGATGCACGAGGTGGCTATCTCGCCACGTTCGGGTGGCGCATATTTGTGCTGTGTGCGTGTGCGTGCTCGCGGTGCTTGGGCTATCGAGCTCGTCCTTGGGCGCGGTTTCGAGGTGGACCTACCGGCGGGTCCCGCTTCCATCCGGACAGGGTTCGGCCGTTCTCACCGCTATTTCCTGTAGCTCGACCACAGCCTGTACTGCGGTTGGAGGTGGTTTCCAGTCCGCGATCGACCGTTGGAACGGGGTAAGGTGGTCGCCCGAACAGGCGCCCCAGTTCCTGAGCACGTTGGTCGCGGTGTCGTGCCCATCGAGATTCAGTTGCGTAGCCGTCGGCTCTTCTGGGCAGGGCTCCGGTTTGGTTGAGCCGCTGCTCGAGCACTGGGACGGTTCGCACTGGTCGGTGCAGACGACGCCGCAGCTTGGGGGTGGCTTCTTCACGGCGGTGTCGTGCGGGTCGACGCGCTCGTGTATCGCGGTGGGCCGATACCGGGACGGATCGTTCGTCCTGCACTGGAACGGTCGTAGGTGGGCGGCCCAGCCCTTGCCGCGGCGTGGCCAGCCGAGCCTCCAGGGCGTCTCGTGTTGGTCGTCGCGGTCGTGTGTCATGGTGGGTTCGCGACGGATAGGCGCCGGAGCGTGTGGGGGCAGCGCGCAGCCGTTGATCGAGCGTTGGAACGGTGCGCGCTGGTCGATTCAGCACACGTGCGCAGGCGCAGCATTGACCTCCGTGTCCTGCGCGTCAAAGCGCAGGTGCATGGCTATCGGAGAGAGCGGATTCGCGGAGTGGTGGAACGGGAGGACTTGGACCGTGCGCGATCTGCCGAATATTTCGAATTGGCCCGAAGCGTCGTGCGATGCGCGCACATGCGCAGCGGTCAAAGGCGACAGCGGTAACGGACCGCCGCTCTGGCAATGGAATGGCTCCAAGTGGTCACGTCCCCCAAGCCGATTCCAACCCAGCCCGGAAGGCCCCTTCCTAAAAGGCATATCTTGCCCGTCCGTCACCGTATGCTTCGCCGTCGGGTACAAGATCCATGGGCGCCAGCGTCTCGCCGCTCCGATCGTCGCTCGCGGGCCCTGATGTGGGTGCGACAAAGCTGGGCCACCTGCAACGCGCGACACGCTCGCAACGATCGACATGTAGCAGCAGTCTCGGCTCGACTCAGCCGCGCGCCGTCAGGGCGGGCGCTGTTCGCCGCTGCTTGTAGCCCGATCCGGCACGCTTCAACCCGACCGGCGGCCTTCCCGTTCTCTAAAGGAGCAGCGGCGGGCGTCTCCTGAGCGCCCTATCATGGGAAAGGCGGATCCAGGTGGTCGTGTATCCGTGGACACGAACTTTCAAGTCGGCAGCCATCGGCTTGTGCCTGTGAGAATGGGTGCCCCGCGTGTCCGCCCCCTTCTGAGTCAGCTGAAGAGTTCGATACAGCGACACGTAGAGCGATTTCGCGAAGATTGGCACACGTTTGGCCTGCGTTACGCCGTACTGGCGTGTCTCGCCATGGTGAGCGATCGTTGGCTCGTCGGGCCCATCGAGAACTGCCGTCTCAATATCGAGGGCGAGCGCGGCGTGCTCGGACCTGCGCACCGGGGATACCGAGGCCATTCTGCGAACGAGAATCGTGAGCTTTGGGATCGCTACGATTGGCGCGAGGACGCCGAGGATTGGACGCCTTCGCCGGAGTGGAAGACCTGGGTCGTGGAGCATCTGATGTGTCCGACTATGTCCGCGGGCGGAGTCATCGTTGAGATCGGCCCCGGGGGCGGGCGCTGGAGCAAGCACCTTCGCGACTGGGCCGATCAACTGCTGCTGGTCGACGTTGCTGAGCGCACGCTCGCCCTATGTCGAGAACGGCTAGGAACGGATGGCAATGTCACCTTCATTCGGAATCACGGATCCGACCTACCGGGCATAAGCGATAGCTCCGTGGACCGCGTCTGGTCATTCGACGTGTTTGTGCACGTCGCCCCCCTCAACGTCGCCGAGTATCTGGAACAGATCGCGCGCGTGCTGCGACCTGGCGGTGTGGCCGTGATCCATCACTCAGGGGTGTCACGAGCAACGCGACAAGAACGCGGATGGCGCAGCCCCATGACCGGAAAGCTCTTCGCAAATCTGGCCCTGGAAAGCGGGCTTACAGTCGTAAGTCAGCTTGAGGATTGGCCCGAGCGCCCCGCTGATCTAGGTGACGTTATAACTGAACTGACGCGGCAGCCCTAGATAACGCTCCGCTCGCTGCCACGTAACGCTCCTCTCACGGGCGAAAACACACCGGTCCTTGCTACATAGCAGCCCGCTGCCGCAATCACTTGATCTCGGCACTCCGGCGCGTGTCGAACCTGGCTTCCGGGTAGATCGAGCAGCAGCGGCCGCATCCCGATCGTCAGGCTGCTGAGTCCGCCCGGCGTTGCAGCAGTCGGGCCGGGTGGCGATCCGGACCTCTCACGATCGGTCGATTCGCCGTCGCTGTTTCGAGAAAGCAGCAGCCCGGCGTCACCGCTGCTGCTCGATCGGACCGTCAGTCTGCGCCTTGCTGCCGGATCGGCGCCGAAAGCGGAAGCGCTCGACCATCGCCTGGCCGAGGGTCTGCTTGCTCGCCGCCGGTTGATACCGTCCGGGCCGATGGAGGCGGCGATCGAGCAGCTAGACATTCCGCCGGACCGCTCGTTTAGCTACGACGGTCGGTTCATCATCTCGCGCGTCACCGACAAGGACGGCAACCTCGTGCGCGAACTCCGATACGACGCTGGGCTGGCGGATTGGGTGCCAATGCCGATCAAGCACGGAAAGCGGAAGGGCGGAATTCGAGTGGTCATCCGGTTCACTCCAGTTGCCGGAAGCCCTAGGAACAACGAGATGTTCGACGTTGCCGCTTCGGATGCCGACGCGGTGACGGCTTGGCTTGATCGCTTGGTCAGGCGCCACTGAGGGCACGGCGACCCCGGACCCACCGACGTCGTCGCCCCAATCACGATCCCATTCGGGTGACCGACTGGGCACCTCCCGCAATTGCAACGGCGACGATGCAGTTGTGCTCGGTCTAACCGGAGCACCGGACAGACGATCGCGCTCAGGAGGAGCTTTTGCGAGATTGGCACCGGCATCACCGACGCGCCGTGATGTCTCAGTGTGGCCGTTCGTCTGGGACCGTCTCGCCCGCTTGAGACGACACGCCCGACCAACGCTCCCCGTGGTCGGGTCGAGACGCGTGTGTCGTCGGCCAGCGGAGCTTCCGTCGGCGCCGGCGGCGGCGCACAATCTCACTCGGATCACAGGTCAGCGGCCCGGGCTCCCCATTCGCGTTTGCCGCAGAGCTGAGTCGTCTTCGTCCCCGAAGGCACTGAGGTACCGGTAGGCTCGCGACATGCCGGACGAGCTGCTCTTCACGGTCCATGGATCCACCGCCGTTCCTGCGACGCCATTGTCGCTTGCCGACGCCGGACCGAGGGAGCGCCAGGATCTTCAGGAGTGGGTAATTAGCCATCCGGAAATCATCGGTCCGGACGTCTCGATCGTGACGATGGAGTTCGACCGATGGCAGTCGTCAGCGGGCAGAGATACGCGGTGCGCTCGCTGACGCCGGCGGCCTCGGCCGCCGCCGTCAGCGACCAGGTACCGCTCTCGATCCGCTCCACGAGCAGACGTCTGCTCTTCGGACAGGTCCGGGCATTACCGTGCAGCTTCATCCGGGTCCTCCTTGGGACTGAGTGGCTTGAGCACCTCCCAGCCTCCAAGGAGGCCCGGATGTCTACTGACGAAGGTCGCTAGGAACTACACCTGTAGTCCAATGCCGCGCGACGACGACGCAATCGTTTATCGTCGGATCTGTGCCGCGGCCGGGCGGGCGGATCGTCGCCTGCCCCGATATTGGCGACAGGCGCGACGTTCGCGTAGCGCCGGTCGAGACCTGACGTCGCTGTCGCGCGGGTCTCCAGGGCAGACGCGCATGCGTGGGTCCGTGTGTCGCGGTGGCAGTAACGCGCCGCGCCCGTTCCGGCCCTCAGTCCACCACCGCTTCGCGAGCTGTCAATGGCCATCGGCATGTCGCCGATGGTCGCAACAGCCGCAACTAGGGGAGCCGGCTTGGTACGAGCCCGTCGACCTGCTGGCAGCGATCTCCTGACAGCGATGAGATTGCTGGTCGCCTGAATCGTCGCTCTTGTGCGTTTTCGGTCCTGGGGTAGGTTGGTGCGGCGATGGCTGTTCCTGAGACTCGCTACGCGCAGCGCGCCGATGGCGTGAACATCGCCTACCAGGTGTTGGGCAGCGGTCCTGCGACGCTCGTTTGGTCGTGGGGCTGGATGTCTCATCTGGACCTCGGTTGGGCAGACGCGGCGCTGGCTCGCATGTACGAGCGGGTGGCGGGGTTCTCCCGGCTGGTGGTCTACGACAAGGCAGGTACCGGCGTCTCGGATCCGATCCCACACGTCGCGACGCTGGAGGAGCGGGTGGAGGACGTGCGCGTCGTCATGGAGGCCGCGGGGATCGAGCGCGCCGCGATGCTGGGTGAATCGGAGGCAGGGCCGGTCGCTGCGCTGTTCGCCGCGACCTATCCGGAGCGCACCGAGGCACTGATCATCTACGGGTCGCTCGCCACGGGACAGCCAGACGACGCCGAGCTCGCGACCTTCGGCGGCCGTCCGGGCGAGACGGCCAACCTCGTTGAGCGGCTTGAGGACTGCCTCGATCACTGGGGGGAGGGCCGGACCGCCGACTGGATCGTGCCCAGTATCGCGACACCCACCGTTCGTCGCTTGTTTGGGGCCGTGGAGCGCTCCGCAGTGTCGCCCGGGATGGCTCGTGGTCTCATAAACGCGCTCCTGAAGATCGACGTGCGCCCGGCTCTCGGCGCGATCTCAGCTCCCACGATCGTTATGCACCGGCGGGGTGATCTTGTGCCGATTGCACACGGCCGTCTGCTTGCCGACCGGATCCCGCACGCTCGCATGATCGAGCTCTCCGGATCAGATCATGCGATCTGGACCGAGGATGCAGACGTGATCGTCGGCGAGATCGAGCAGCTCCTCACCGGCTCACGTGCCGCACCTGAGCCCGATCGCGTTCTTGCCACGATCCTATTCACCGACATCGTGGGCTCCACCCGGCGCGCGGCAGATGTCGGTGATGCGGCCTGGCGCCGCCTGCTCGAGCGGCACGAGGAGTTGGTGCGCGAGGAGGTCCCGAACGCCGGCGGGCGGGTGGTGAAGTCGCTTGGCGACGGCATCCTCGCCGTGTTCACCGGTCCGGCCAAGGCGATCGCGTGCGCACAGGCGCTCATGAGCGGCGTCGCGGAACTCGGCCTCCCGCTGCGGGCCGGCGTTCACACCGGCGAGTGCGAGGTGCTCGGTGACGACGTCGGCGGCATGGCCGTGCATATCGGCGCGCGTGTCAGCGCGCGTGCCACGGCCGGGCAGATCCTGGTGTCAAAGACCGTCGTCGATCTGGTTGTGGGGTCAGGCCTGCAGTTCTCAGATCGAGGAGAACACGAGCTCAAAGGCGTGCCCGGTTCATGGCGCCTCTACGCGGTCCGTACGGATTCCAAGGACGAGCGACCGAAGGTCGAGCCGCCAAGCGAGTTCATGACCGGCGCCGACCGTCTCACCGTCCGACTGGCTAGACGCGCGCCTGGTGCCATGCAGACGCTCGGACGACTTGCCCAGCGCGGAGCCCGGCGTGCCGAGAAGCACAACGACTAGCTCCCCCCCACGAGCGCCGGCCGAGGAACGCCCGCCCGCCCGTGCCGTGCAGGCTGTAGCCGGAGGCCGCACTCCCCTGCTTCTGGTCCGAAGGCGCAGTCGCGTTGGCGTGACTCGTATAGGGCGTAAAGCAGTGCCACACAGCAATCGCCGCCTCGGCCGGCCAGCCCTGCATCCGTGGCCGCACTAGCATCTCGGGCGTGCCGCCGATTTCCCTGCATCGCGCGGGGAGCGCGCGTGGCCGCGCACGATCGCATTCGCCCACCCGGCACGGAATCTCGGACGATCGGGTTGGCGACTCAGCTGTGGTTCGTCGGTGGGGCTGGCCCGCGTTGGCGGAGTCGGTGGATCGCGCTTCGTGTCGCGTCTTGGAGCTGGTCGAGATGCTCGCCGCTGTACCGGACGGGACGGTGGCTGAGAACGAAGGGCAGCTGCTCGCCTTGGACCCATGCGAGCTTGTCGTGTTCGATGGAGCGTTGATCGAAGTCGGCCCAGAGGACGACGACGCCTTGTACCCAGGTGTGTATTCCCGCGCGTTGAAGTTCGTGGTGCAGAGCGGCGGCGCGCCTCGTGCGCGGCGGGCGACGGTATCGTCGCTGCTCGTCATCCAGCGCCAACTCGGACACGCGGACCTCGGCATCACCTCCGCCTATCTACGTGGAATCGACAACACCGAGATCATCCACGCCGTCCACGAACGACCGGCACCGATGATTCCCGCCGTCCTAGGTCACTGACACCGAGCGCTACTTGTGGCAGGAGGCCGCCCCCGGGCAGACGCGGCCTCCAGCCGCTTGTCCGCGCGGCGGAAGTACCTCGCCTTCGCGTCGCTAGAGCAGGACGCGCGCACGGTCGCCTGAGCGAATCGCCAAGACCGCACAGTCTTCGTGACGAAGGCGATGGCCGGGCCCCGACGACGCGTCGGACCCGGAAGGCGTCGGCAAGATCCTGTTCTCTGCCGTTTAGAGCACAGCGCCCAGTGCTCAAAACCATTCGTCTGCTTAAACGAACCGTGCGCGCTACGCGGACGGTTGCAGCGGCAACTGCGTGCGCCTGGGCGCAATGAACACCCTCGTGAGGCTCGTCGGCCGGGTGCGTAACTCGTGAACGGCGATCCGTCCGAGCACCGCGACGAACCCGGACCGAGGCACCTCCCCGGAACAGGGCCCTCAGCCAGCTGCGGTCAACCCCAAAGTTGACCAGTCCGGCGCTGAGGTCGACGAGGTCGGACTGCCGCAGGAGTTCGACCTCCAGCCCGAGCTTGAGCCGTGAGCGAGGAGCGTGGTGCTGCTCGCAGGCATCATGAAGCCGCTGGCGACGCTCGGGCTCCCATGCGAACGGTTCGACGACCCGCGCGGCGAGCAGCCCACCTTCGGTCACATATGGCGCGCTGCCGTCGACGTAGACGCCGGCGTCGTGCAGCCAACACGCGCACAGCACGAGTTCGCGGTCGTAGGGGCGCGCGCCGGCAACACGCTCGGCGATCAGGAACTGGCGGTGGCAATGGCGCTCCATCGCCGAACCGACTCCCGCCAGTCCGCGGAGAGCGCGGAGCGCTGCGAGCTCCGCTGGGGTCGTGCACAAATCGTCGGCGACCAAGAGCACCAGCGTACTGACCGAAACGGCACGGTAGTCCACGCCACCGTTCGCTGACGATGGGTCGTCGCCGTTGCGCTCGTGCGCTGAGGCCGGCGGGGCGATCGCTCTCGAAAAGAATGCGATGGTGCCGAAGCCCGGCGCCGGTTCGCGGACGGGGCTATCGGATTCATCGGCTGCTGGTTTGCCGGACGGATCCAGCGGTGTCAGCCTCGCGTCGACGTCGATGCTGGTAGCCCATACCAGCAGCCCGGCTCCGAGCCGCTGCAATCTCGGCTGACACCGCACTCGCTCCGGCGGACGTTCGCCTCGCTGCTGTTCGCAGTCGGCGAGCACCCGCCTTACGTGATGGGACAGATGGGCCATACCTTGGCGAATCTGACGCTCGCGGTGTACGCACGCGAGATGGACCGGCGCGACGGCGAGCCCGAGCGGCTCAAGGCGCTGGTCGAGGGCCGCGAATGGGCAGCCAACGGGCAGCAAGAGGCCTCGACGATGGTCGAGGCTGTCGATGGCCTCGCGGGGCTGAGCGAGAAGGTGAGCAGCGCAATCCGGGTGGGCAGAGCGGTCATCGCGGCGCTGGGCGGGAGCTCAAGCCAGGGGATCAGCTTGATGAGATCGTCGACCACTACCCGCCGGCGTGTGGCGGGTGCGGTCGAGAGTTCACCGACCAGGAGCGCCAGCCCAGGCGCCGGTTCGGTCGCCACCAGGTAGCCGAGCTGCCGCCGATCAGCGTGACCTGGGTGGAGCATCGCACCCATCAGTTGCGGTGTGGACGCTGTCGCGCGCGGACCAGTGCCCGGCTGCCCGAGGAGATCCGCGGATCGTCGTTCGGGCCGAGGTTGCAGGCAGCGATCGTGACGTTGACCGCCGGCTACCGTATCTCGCGGCGCGGGATCACCGAGCTTGCCGCTGATCTGTTCGGCGTCACGCTCTCGACCGGTGCGGTCGACGCGATCTGTCAGCGCGCCTCAGACGCGCTCGCGGGCCCGCATTTGCAGCTGCAAGACTGGGTGCTTGACCAGGACGCGGTGCATGTCGATGAGACCGGCTGGCGCACCCGCGGGGAGGGACGCGCGTTGTGGACAGCGACCTCGCCAGGCGCCGTGTTCTTGGAGATCGCCGAACACTGCAACCGTGAGCAGTTCAACGCGCTGATCGGCGGCTACCCAGGGATCGTGATCTCCGACCGCTGGAACGGATACAGCCACCTCGACCCCGTTCGTCGGCAGGCGTGTTGGTCGCACATCAAGCGCGACTTCCGCCGCCACGCCGATGGGCTCGCAGAACAGAAGACGTTCGGTGAGGCCGGCTCTGAGCTCACCAGCCACGTGTTCGCCGCGTGGCGTGCCTACCAGCACGAGCACCACGATCGCGACCAACTCCAGGCCGAGATCGCACCGATCCAGAAAGAACTACGACAGCTGCTCGAAGACGCCAGCCCGAAGAGCAGGCGCACCCGCTGGCACCGCCAGTTCGCCAACAACCTCCTCAAGATCTGGCCAGCGCTCTGGACCTTCACCACCACCGACGGGATCGAGCCGACCAACAACCCCGCCGAACGGGCCCTCCGCGCGCCGGTCATCCACCGAAAACTCTCGCTCGGCAGCCAAAGCACCACCGGCGAACGATTCGCCGAGCGCGCTCTCTCCGCTGCCGGCACATGCCGCCTCCAACGCCGCTCGCTGTTCACCTACCTCAGCGAACTACTCGCCGCCCACACCCGCGGTGACCCGTTCCCCGCCCTCGCCACCTAGGCCCCGGCGACTGAACGCTTACGAACCGCGATCTAGCAGGCGGTTCGCGAGTGGGCGGTACTGGACTCGAACCAGTGACCCCCTGCTTGTAAGGCAGGTGCTCTAGCCAACTGAGCTAACCGCCCCGGCGGCGTGATGGTACCGGCCCCGTCCGGGGCGGCCGGCCCTAATGGCTTTTCTTGCGAGCGAGCCTGACGGCGACCTTTGTCCCCGCGGGCTTGCGGGTACCGGCGGCCGGGTGCTGGGAGACGACGACGAGCGTCCCGTGGGAGTGAGTCGGCTTCGTCACCTTGCCGAGTGCACAGTGGGCCTGCTCGAGGAGCTTCTTGGTCTTGGTGAGCGTTTGGCCGACGAGCTTTGGCACCTTGCAGGTCGCATTGGCCTCGACTCGCACCTTTGCCGAGGCGGTGTTGTTGGTCGAGCTTGGATCCGTGTTCGTCGTCAGGCCGCCGATGGTCGCCGTGCTCGTTTCACGGCCGGTTTTGGCGGCCTTGGCGTTGACGACGATCGATCGACTTGAGCTTGGGGCGAGGGCGGACAGATCGCACGTGACCACCGGCCCGAGGCTGCAGTTTCCGTTCTGGGCGACGGCCGAGATGGCCGTCAAACCCGAGGGCAGTTTGTCGCTAAACGTGGCCGGGGACGGTGCAGGGCCCGCGTTCGAGGCCTTGAACGAGAGCTGGACGATCTGGCCTTTGTGCACGGTCGACGGGGTGGCGGTTTGGGAAACGCCGAGGTCGGCGGATTGCTGGACGGTGGCGGTGACGTTGAGCAGATCGCCAAACACGGCGTCGCTCTCGTCGAAGTCAATCGCGGTGCCCACGGCAACGGACCCGGAGTGGCGGAACGTGAAGCGGCCGATATTCGAGCCGGGGCGGAACGCACAGTGAATCGTGTTCGCCGTGGGCCACACGAGCCCGAGCACGTCGCCGGCGTGCACCGCCAGTGACGTGGAGAAGGTGCTGATCCCCGCAGCGTTTGGAGCCAGGGTCTCGGCATCGAGGCCGACAAGCTGGTAGCGGGCCTCGGTAGTCGGGTCGGAGCGCCAGATCTCAAGCGCGACGTTCGAGCCGTTGGTTCCGTACCTCGTGCTCCAGGTTGTGAGCGTTCCCCCGCCCGCGGGCACGGTGTAGCTCGGATCGCCGGGGGCGACGTCGGCCTGGAGGTAGTTCAGGTCCGCACCGATGCACAGTCCGCCGAAACCCGGGTCGGTGCTGGTCGGATCGATCGCGCCGATGACCGTCGCCTGGGCCACACCGGCCGACCCAAGCAGCACGATCACCACGACAAGCCCGAAATGCCCGCGAAGGCCCCGCATGCCTCGATCCTATGTGGAGGGTCAAGTCGCGGGCTAAGGCCCGTTGACTAGCGAGAGCAGGATCAGGTACCACGAGCACACGGCCTGCTCGGGCTTGCCCGCCACCGCCTTGGCCAACCTGACATAGAAGTCGTCGGCCATCGCTTTCGCGACCTCCGGCGATTGACGTGCGCCGAGCGCGCCGAACAGCGCCGGCTCGGTAAAGGCGCGCAGGAAGTCCGACACCCGGTTGGCGTACGCGTCGAGGTCCTTGGTTCGCTCGAATTCAGCCCATAGGGGGTCTGACAGCGCGGTCTCCTTCGAGGCCTCGAGCCGGAAACGACCTGGCGTTGGTGCGTCGCGCAGTGGCGCGATGAACTCCTCGCGCGTGCGGTAGTACGTCGGAACGACCATGCTGCGGTAGTCCTCGGCGGCCAGCGATCCGTCGTAAACCATCTCCTGGAGCACGGTGTTGGCCATGTCGAGCAGGCCCTCGGCTCCGCAGCGACCATCTGCGTCGGCGCCGCTCCCGATGACGACCAGCCTGCCCCCGGGCACGAGCTCGGTGGCCCGATGGGTCAGGAACGCCTCCCAATCGCTGCCGGCCACCTCGGCGAAGGCCGCTCGCTCGGCCTCGGCGGCGAGCGGCGTGAAGATGTGCTCGCGAGGGGCAAGCGCAGCGTGACTCCACCAGTGGACGGCGACGGCGGCCCACGCCACTGAGACCGTGTCAGGCGGGAGGATCAGCTCGTAGAACGAGCGGCCGACGGCGGAGGGGAACACGGCGTCGTCGACGCGAAGGTAGCTCTGCGGATCGTCGCGGAGGGTGGTGAACAGGGCGGCGAAGTCGTTGTCGGCGAGATCGGTGTGGACGATCGAGATCGGCGTGGCACTCTCGAGGCGGCCACGCAGCACGCGGATCACCTCGCGCATCGGCTCGAGCGAATTCCGGCCCTGCGACGCACCGTAGTCGGCGACCCCGACTGCTCGGGCGCCGTCGAGGGGGGCGTGCTCGGCCGCCTCGCTCAGCAGTCCCAGGCCCAGCTCGTTGGCCACGTGCTGCGGCGCCGAGTGCCGGTTGTACATCCCCTCACCGGCCATCACCGAGGTCTTGCCCGCTGGGTCGCCCGTGCTCACACACATATCGTCGCGCGTCGACGCCATGGTTGTCCAGCGCGGCATGTCAAGCTGTGGCCATGCAGCTCGGTGAATTCGGAATCTGGACGTCGTTGCGGGCGCTCGGAGAGGAGAACGCTGGCGAGGCCTCCCGGCTCGTGGAGGAGCTCGGCTTTGGCACGGTCTGGCTCGGCGGCTCGCCTCAGCTTCGTGCGCTGCGCCCGCTGCTCCAGGCGACCGAGCGAATCGCCGTCGCCACCGGCATCCTCAATGTCTGGCAGAGCGATCCCGGCCAGGTGGGGAGCGATTTCGCCGAGTTGGAGTCCGAGTTTCCAGGCCGCGTGCTCCTGGGGATCGGCATCGGACATCCGGAGGCCACCAGCCAATACGCCAGGCCACTGTCCTCTATGCGCGAGTTCCTCGACGGCCTCGACACCGCTGGCAGCCCTGTCCCCCAGGACCGGCGCGTCCTCGCCGCACTGGGCCCGAGGATGGTCGCACTCGCGGCCGAGCGAGCGAACGGCGTGCACAGCTACTTCGTGCCGGTCGGGCATACGCGGGCCGTGCGCGAGCAGATCGGGGCAGGGCCGATCCTCGCGCCCGAGTTGGCCTGCGCGGTGGGTGAGGATCGCGACTCCGCCCGCGAGAAGGCACGTGCCTACTCGACCATGTACCTCGGGCTGAGCAACTACACCCGCAACCTCCTCAACTATGGCTTTGACGAGGACGACGTCGCCGGCGGCGGCTCAGACCGGCTGCTCGACGCCGTCGTTCCGCAGGGCAGCGCGGAGGCGATCGCCGCCGTCGCCCGCGAGCATCGCGCCGCCGGCGCCGATCACGTATGCCTGCAGCCCGTGGGCGTGAGCGGCGTGCCGCGGGCTGAGTGGACCGCGCTGGCGACGGCTCTCGAACTCACCAGCTAGCGAGCACGGAGCCGGCGTCGTCCGGCCGCCTCCCCACTGGCCGCCGCGGGTACGCCAAATGTTCATTTGATCAATAGATGACAACAGATGAACATCTGGCTTCGGCTTCGGCTTCGGCTGGGACTGGGACTGGGCTAGCGCAACAAACCGCGGGAGATGACGAGGCGCTGGATATCCGAGGTTCCCTCCTCGATCTCCTCGAGCTTGGCGTCACGCATCCATTTCTCGACCGGATACTCGCGCGAGTAACCCCATCCCCCCAGGGTCTGGACGGCTGCCCATGTGCACCACATGGCCGTCTCGGAGGCGTGAAGCTTGGCCATCGCAGCCTCGGTGGTGGCGCGCACACCGTCGTCGACCAGGGCCGCTGCGCGCCAGGTCAGCAGCCGTGAGGCGTCGACCCGCAGCGCCATGTCGGCCAGCCGGAAGGCGACCGACTGGTGCTCGGCGATCGGCTTGCCGAACTGGACGCGCTCCTTGGCGTACTCGACGGCGTATTCGAGCGCGGCGCGGGCCAGCCCGGTCGCCGAGGCCGCCAGTGTCACCCGCGAGCGGTCGAAGGTGTGCATCAACCCCGCGAATCCCTGGCCCTCGTCGCCCAGACGGCGATCGGAACTCACGAACACGTCGTCGAGGAAGAGCTCAGTGTTGGGGATCGCGCGCTGGCCCATCTTGCGCATCGGCTGGCCGCACCGGAAGCCGTCGTCGCCGTCCTCCACCACGAACGCGGTGATCCCGCGGTACCCGGAGCCCGGCGACACGGTGGCGAAGATCACGTAGAAGCGCGCCGAGCCGCCGTTGGAGATCCAGGCCTTCTGCCCCGAGAGCAGGTAACCACCGTCCACGCGCCGTGCCCGCGTGCGGATCGAGGCCGCATCGGACCCGCTCCCGGGCTCGGTGATCGCCAGTGCCGTGAGCGGGGGGTCATCGCCGGCCAGCGGCGCCAGCCAGCGCCGCTTCTGTTCCTCGGTGCCCAGGGCCAGGACCGGTTCGGCGAAGAAGCCCCCCGAGGTGATCAGGTTGCCGATGCCCGAGCAGCCGAACGAGAGCTCCTCCTGAACCACACACGCCGTCAGGCAGTCGGTCATCCCCGCGCCGCCGAACTCCTCGGGCAGCATGAACGAGGTCAGACCGAGCCCGGCCGCCTTGCGCCACAGTTCCCAGGGCACCTCGACGTCGGCCTCGTCGACGGCCAGCGAGGCCGGCCGGATCTCGCGCGCGGCAAACTCGCGGCAGACGTCCTGGATCGCGCGCTGCTCGTCGGTCAACTCGACCAACGCGGTCACCTGACCCCCTTGCCCGACAGCGCCTGGTCGGCCTCGCCGGTCTGGGCCAGCATCCCGTAGGCGATTCGCTCGAGCGCCAGGCCGGCCGCCTGCGAGGACTCGGCCATCATGTCGATCACCTCGCAGGTGACGTTGACGGCCAGCGGCGGCAGGCCGGCCAGACGCTCGGCCAGCTCGAGCGCGCGGTCGAGTGCGGCTCCCTCGGCGACCAGCTCGGTGAGCAACCCGAGGCGCCAGGCCTCGGAAGCGTCGACGCGCTCGCGCAGTAGGATCAGCTCCTTGGCCGCGGGCACGCCGAGCAGCCGTGCCAGGCGTTGGGTGCCGCCCCAGCTGGGGAGGATGCCCAGGGCCACCTCGGGCAGACCGAACACCGCGGTCGGGTCGGCGATGCGGAAGTCGGTGGCGAGCACGAGCTCGAACCCGCCGCCCATGCAGTAGCCGGCAATGGCGCTGAACGTCGGCATCGGCAGGGCGGCGATCCGCTCGACCCAGTCCCCGGTGCCGCGGTAGGACGCCATGACTGACGCCGGGTCCAGCCCGCGCATCTCGTTCAAATCCGCTCCGGCCGAGAACACGCGAGGACCGCCGGTGAAGATGACCGCCCGAGCCGACAGGACCTCGTCGCGTTCGAGCGCCTCGCACAGCAGCCGCTCCATGTCGGCCGAGATCGCGTTGAGCTTGGCCTCGCGCTGTAGCGAGATGACGCAGACCGAGCCATGGGTCTGCACGGAAACGAGCTCAGACATGACCGGCCACCCCTTCGGGCAGGTTGGCCCCGAACTCGAGCAGGCCGTCCAGGCCCCGTTTGTTCGCCTCGTTGGCGATGATCAGGCGCTGGATCTCGGAGGTGCCCTCCCAGATGCGGTCGACGCGGATGTCGCGGTACAGGCGCTCGACCGGGTTCTCGCGCATGTAGCCCCGGCCGCCGAAGATCTGCACGGCGCGGTCGATCACGCGCCCGGCGGCCTCCGACGCGGTCAGCTTGACCATCGCCGCCTTGGCGTGCAGCTGCTTGCGCGGCATGCCGTTGGTCGCCTCCCAGGCCACCTGATGGGTGAGCCCGCGACACAGCGCGATGTCGCACACGCTGTCGGCGATCATCGCGGCGATCAGCTGGTGCGAGGCAATCGGACCACCGGATTGCACGCGCTCGTTGGCCCACTCGGTGGCCAGCCGCAGCGCGCGCTCGGCCGCACCGGTCGCCCGCGCCCCGATCATCAGCCGCTCCTCCACGAACCAGTCGCGCGTCAGCTCGTAGCCCTGGCCAATCTCGCCCAGGATCCGCTCGGGGCCAAGCTCGACGCGATCGAAAATGAACTCGGGGTGCTCGAACACGAACGTGTGCATGTAGGCCGGCGTGCGCTTGACGCTCACCCCCGGCATGTCCTTGTCGACCAGGAACAGCGTGGGCGCGCGCTCGTGGCCGACCAGCGCCTGGACGATCAGGAAGTCGGCCACATCGCCCACGGTCACGAACCACTTCTCGCCGCTCAGGCGAAAGCCGGAGCCCTCGCGTACGGCCACCGTCTCGATCAGCGAGGGGTCCGAACCAGCCCTCTCCTCGGTGACCGCAAAACAGTCGCGGCGCTGGCCGGCGATGGCCGGGATCAGGTACCGCTCGCGCTGCTCATCGTTGCAATGCCTGAGCGCGTTGGCCGGACGCCACACGGCATCCCACAGGGCATTTGTCAGCTGGCCGAGGCGCTCCTGAACGATGACCTGGTCGAACAGCGATAGGCCCTGGCCTCCCCACTCGGTGGGCATGTTGATCGCATTCAGCTCGGCCTCGAGGGTCAGCTCGCGGATCTTGGCCAGCGACTCCGGGGGAAGCCCGCGAGCGGCTTCGCATGGTTCCTCGAACGGAATCAGCTGGTCGGTCAGATCGTTGGCGCGATCGCGGAGGGCAAGCTGCTCGGGCGTGTAGGTGAACTGCACTTTGTGGACTCCTGTGTGGGGGTGGCACGAACAAACCGCGCGTCGAGGGCGAGGACCTCGGCGGGCGTGACAAGCAGGGGGTTGATCTCGAGCTCGGCGAGCTCGGGATGGCCGGCGGCCAGGTGGGAAAGGACACTCAGCGCGCGAGCGGCGCCGGCAACATCGAGCGGAGCTCGCCCCCGGGCGCCCAGCAGCAGCGGAGCAACCCGCAGCGAGCGCAGCATCGCCTCGGCCTCGGGCCTCGGTCACCGGCGCCAGCGCCACCGCGGTGTCGTGCAGCACCTCGGCGTAGACGCCCCCGCTGCCGACGAGCGCCACGGGGCCGAAGCGCGCGTCCCAGCGAGCCCCGATCAGCAGCTCGACCCCGTTGGCCAGCGGCGCCATGCGCTCGAGCGAGAACTCGCCCGGCGCGAGCCGTGCATGCATATCGTCGTAGGCGACGCCCAGTGCCGCCGCGTCGGCGATCCCGACGACGACGGCACCGGCGTCGGACTTGTGAAGCTGGCCGAGCGCCTTGAGCACGACCGGGTAGCCGATCTCGCTCGCCGCAACCAGCACACGGTCGCGATCAACGGCCGTGCGCTGCTCGACGAAGGCGATGCCGGCCGCGGCCAGCAGCGCGCGGGCCGCGCCGTAGCCATCGCCGGTCGCGGCGGACGCTGGCTCGGGAACCGAGGGTACGGTCTCGGTCGGCGAGATTCCGTGCTCGACGAGGCGCGCCAGGGCAAAGCATGCCTGCTCGACCGCGTCGTACACCGCGACCCCGGCCCCACGCAGCGCGGCCGCGGCGGCGCTCTGCGGGTACATCGTGTGCGCGACGATCGGCTTGCCGGACGTACGCGCGACCTCGCCGATCGCCTCGGCGGCCCGCATCTCCTCAAGCTCGAGCTCGGGGCCATACTCGGCGTAGCCCCCGAAGTAGCCGGTGAGCAGCAGCGCGTCGAGCTCGGGCGCCTCCATCACCTCACGCCGCCACCCGGGCAAACGTGTGGGTGTCCTTCTCGGCTCCGCCCGCGAGGTCGATCGGATTGAGCACGGCGGCTCCGGGCGGGAGCTGGGAGGCGAGCGACCGGGCCAGGGCCGCCGGGAGCTCGGGCACCTCGAGCCCCGCCCGGGCCGCCACGGCGGCGCCGACGCTGCTGTGGCCTCCGCCGTCGGAGAGAACGACGACTCGACGTCCGGGCGCGGGGGGACAGCGGAGAAGCGCCTGCGCGGCATCGATCATCTCGCGCGGCGTGACGACGCGCTCAATCCCGGCCGCCCGACACGCGGCATCGATGACCGCGCCGTCGCTGGCCAGGGCTCCCGTGTGCGAGCGAGCCGCGCGCGCCGTGGCCGGGTCGTCGCTGACGGCCAGGGCCAGCACCGCCTTTCCATTCGAGCGCGCCTCGATGGCGGCGCGCATCAGCGCGCGACCGTCACGGAAGTCCTCGACGTAGAGCATGATCAGCCGGGTCTCGTCATGGCGGGCGAAGTCCGCGAGCAGATCGGCGGCGGTGAGGTCGGCCTGATTGCCGAGCGAGGCGAAGCGGGAGAACCCCAGGCCCTCGGCAGCGGCCAGCTGACCGAGCTCGAGGGCCAGATTGCCGCTCTGCGAGATCAGGCCGATCGAGCCCGCCGGCAGCGGGTTCGAGGACAGCTCGAGCTGCTGTGCGGAGTCGAGCACCCCGAGGCAGTTGGGTCCGAGCAGCACCGCGCCCGCTTCGCGCACCCGCGCGGCGAGCGAAGCTTCGAGGGCGCGGGCCTCGGGGCCCTCGCTGGCGCCGGCGCTGATGGCGACGATCGCCCGCGCTCCAGCGGCCAGAGCTTCGTCAACGGCAGCGGGGAGGACGGCGATCGGCACGGCGATGACGACCAGCTCGGCCGGGCCGGGGAGCTCGGCCAGCGAGGGATAGGCCGGCCGGCCGAGCAACTCGCCGGCGCGGCGGTTGACCAGATACACCGGTCGCCGGGCCTCACCTGTCAGAGCGCCGCGGGCCAGCCAGTGGCCCCACTTGCGCGGGTCCTCGCTCGCCCCGAGGACAGCCACCGAGGCCGGGGCAAACAGCGAGCGCAGCGAGCGGCCGGCGCTCATCGCGGCGGTGGCTCGGCCAGGCCCCACGCATCGACGCCGCCGTCGACGATGATCGTCGTGCCGGTGATGTAGGCGGCCGCCGGGCTGGCCAGGAAGGCGATCAGCCCCGACACCTCGCCAGGCTCGGCCAACCGCCCGAGGGGCACGGCCTGGCGCCCAGCTCTGCACGTCGTCGCCGTATTTGTCGAGTCCGGTCGTGCGGACCGAGCCCATGGCGAGACAGACGCTGCGGATCCCATGCACGCTCCACTCGAGGGCCAGGCTGGAGGCGAGGCTCCCCACGGCGGCCCGGGCCGCCCAGGCGTGCGCGAAGCCGGGACTGCCGCGGAGCGGGCTGAAACCGATGAACACGATCAGACCGCCACCGCGGGGGATCATCGAGTTCGTGGCGACGGTGCGTGTCATCGTCCACTGCGCGTCGACGCTGAGACGCTGCACGGCGCGCCACCCCTTGTCGTTGATGTCCTCGGCCGGCGCGCTGAACTGGCCGCCGGCGTTGTTGATCAGCACGTCGATGTAGCCGAAGCGCTCGATGCCCGCCTCTACCACTCGCTGGACCTGCTCGGGCTCGCGGATGTCGGCCGCCACGGCGAGGCATTGGCCGCCGCCGGCCTCGATCATTTCGGCCGTTTCGCGCAGCAGCTCCTCGCGCCGGCCGCAGACGATCAGGCCGGCTCCGGTGGCAGCCAGCTCGAGGGCCGCGGCCCGTCCGATCCCGGTCCCGCCGCCGGTGACCAGGGCCACGCGGCCGGCGTTGACATCAGGGCGAAGGACGGAGGTGATGGGAGCGGCCGACGCCACTGTCTCGCGGAGTTGACTTCCATCGCGGGCGGGAGTATAAGCCCGACTTCAAATCGTGGTTTGGACTCATCGTTTGAACACGGAAGCGACTCGTTGACGAGTCAGGTGCAACAGAGGCCGAGGCGACGACTGGATGCCGTACGCCGGCCTCATATCCTCGCCACGGCCGTCGAGCTGATCCGGGAGAAGGGGCTGTGGAGCGTCCGCATCTCCGACGTGGCCAAGCGGGCCGGAATGAGCCCCGCCAACGTCGTCTACTACTTCGGAAGCAAGGACCAGCTGTTCGCCGAGGCAATCAAGAGCGTTGACGATGATTTCTACGCCCAGCTCGACCAGGAGCTGCCGCGGCTGTCACGCGCGAGCGAACGGCTGGCCTGGCTGACCGTCCGCTCGAGCGGGAGCGACTGGTTGCTGTGGGTCGACCTGTGGGTGTACGCCCGCCACCATGCCGACGCGGCCGTAGCGCAGCGCGGCTTCCATGACCGCTGGCGGAGTGCGATCGAGTCGATCGTCGCAATGGGCGTCGAGACCGGCGAGTGGAACGCCGAGGACCCGCGGGCGGCCGCGCAGCGCCTGGGGGCCCTGACGGATGGTCTCGCCGTGCACATGATCCTGGGACATCCCGATTACACGCGCGAGCGCTATGTGGACATGGTCTTGACCGGTGCCGCACGCGAGCTGGGGTTTGACCTCGACGAGCTGCGGCGTGCCGCGGTTCGCTGCCCCGTCACGGATGGGTCGGCATGAGCTCGGCGGTCTTCGAGCTCGATCGTCCGGAAGCCGCACGGCTCGGCGTTCACCGCTCCCTCGAGCCGCCCGGCGCCCTCGCCCACATCGCCGCGCGCCTCGACGCGACCACCCCGGCCAACGAGTACGAGGCCGAGCTCGACGTGCGGATGCTCGCCGTAGACGCCACCAGCTTCAAGGTCATACGCGAGCGCAGCAGCGGCGACCCGCAGCGAATGGCCGGAACGATCGTCCAGATCGTCCACGAGCGGGGCAAGCTCCAGAACCCTTGGACCGGGTCGGGCGGGGTGCTGATGGGATGCGTTGCCCGCGTCGGCGGGCGTCGCGACGACCTCACGGTCGGTGGGCTGGTCGTGCCACTGGCCTCGCTGATCGCAGTCCCGCTGACGCTGGACGCCGTCGGCCCGGTCGATCCCGGCGACCACCAGGTTCCGGTGTGTGGCCGCGCGATCGTCACCGGAGCCATGCTGTGCGCGCGGATGCCGTCGGACCTGACCGAGACGGTGGCGCTCAACGCGCTCGACGTCTATCCCGTGGCTTCGTACGTCCGCGACCTCGGCCACGCTGGGGGCACACGTGCTCGTGCTCGGCTCCGGTCACGCCGGCTTGCTGGCCGTTCTCGCCGCGAGAGCGGCCGTCGGGCCGGCCGGCACCGTGACCACGCTGGACGTCTCCGAGGCCGCGCTCGAGCGGGCGACCGGGGTCGATCCCGGCGTCAATGCGATCGCCGGAGACGTCACCGACCCCGTGTCGATCGCGGGCGAGCTGGCACGGCGCAAGCTCGTCGCCAGCCGACCTGACGCTCGTGTGCACGAGCGTGGCCGGTGCCGAGGGGGCGGCGCTGCTGGCCACCGCCTCCCGGGGCACGGTGATCTTCTTCTCCACCGCGACGCAGTTCTCTGCCGCGGCTCTCGGCGCCGACGCCGTCGGCAGTCGCGCCCGGCTCGTCATCCCCAACGGGTTGACCGACGATCTCGGCGAGTACGCATTCGAGCTCCTCCGGGCCTCGGCGACGTTGCGGGCGGCTTTCGAAGGGGGAGCGTGAGCGAGCCGGCCCCGACGATGACCGGCCTGCCGCGCCAGAGCTACGGCGAGCACACCTGGCTCGAGCTGCGTGAGCTCGCGCGCCGCGATGACCTCGTCGTCGTCATCCCCACCGCCACGCTCGAGGATCACGGCTACCACCTGCCGATCGACACCGACGTACGACTGATCGAGGCCATCGCCACCGGGGCGGTCGAGCGGTTCAATGGCAGTGGCCGGGGGCACGCGATGCTGTTCCCCACCGCGGTGCACGGCTACACCCCCCACCACATGGACTTCCCGGGCACGGTGAGCCTGCGCTGGAACGTGTTCGTCGAGTCGTTGCTCGACTGCACCCGCAGCCTGTGCCGCCACGGCTTCGGCCGCATCCTGTTTCTCAACGGCCACGGCTCGAACGCCCCGCTGGTCGACATGGCGGCGCGGCTGACCAACGTCGAGCACCGGGACGCCGTGTGCCTGGCCTCGACGCTGTACCTGACCACGCCCGAGTCAGCCGAACTCTTGTCGCGTGAGCGCGATAGCGACCTGGGTGGGATGTCACACGCGTGCGAGCTCGAGACCTCGATGTACCTGGCGATCGAGCCCGAGCTCGTGCAGATGGACAAGGCCGTGCGCGAGATCCCCGACTGGAACGAGAACGTGTACAGCGACTGGCCGGCCGCCGGTCCGCTGTCCTACATGCCCCACTGGAGCGGGTTGAGCGACTCCGGCGTGATGGGCGACGCCACCGTCGCGACGGCGGCCAAGGGACGCGCGTTTCTGGATCGAGCGCAGGAGGAGGCAGCCGGCTTCATCACCGAGGCGGCGCAGCGTCCGCGGGCACCCGGCCGCGACCGACACACCGAGGAAAGGCGGGATCCGGGTGGCTGGTGAGGTGACACTCGTCGGGCTGACCAAGCGCTTCGGCCCGGTCGTGGCGGTCGACGCCATCGACCTCCACGTCCAGGGTGGTGAGTTCTTCTCGCTGCTGGGTCCGTCGGGCTGCGGCAAGACGACGACGCTGCGGATGGTGGCCGGCTTCGAGGAGCCGACCGCGGGCCAGATCCTGCTCGACGGCGAGGACGTGGCGGACCGACCGCCGTACAAGCGCAACGTCAACACGGTGTTCCAGAGCTACGCGCTGTTCCCCCATCTCAAGGTGTTCGACAACGTCGCCTTCGGCCTGCGGCGCAGCGGCGTGAAGTCCGACGAAGTTCGCCGGCGCGTCGCCGATGCCCTGGCCCAGGTGGAGCTGACTGGGTACGAGAAGCGCAAGCCCAAGCAGCTCTCGGGTGGGCAGCAGCAGCGCGTCGCTCTCGCTCGCGCGCTGGTCCTGCGGCCGGCCGTGGTCCTCCTCGACGAGCCGCTGGGAGCGCTCGATGCGCAGATCCGCCGCAACCTCCAGGTCGAGCTCAAGGCGCTCCAGGAGAACGTCGGGCTGACCTTCATCTACGTCACCCACGACCAGGAGGAGGCGCTGACGATGAGCGACCGCCTCGCCGTGATGCACGACGGCAAGATCGAGCAGATGGGGCAGCCAAAGGACGTCTACGAGGAACCCAACACAACGTTCGTCGCGTCGTTCCTGGGTATCTCGAACCTGATCAGCGGCACCGCCCGCGCGGCGACCGGGGATCGCTGCGTCGTCCAGGTGGGTGAGTTCGAGCTCCACGCCATGCAGGGCAGCATCACCGCGCGCGGTGAGACCAAGCTGATGATCCGGCCAGAGCGGGTCCGGCTGGAGCCCCACGGCGCAGGAGGCGAGAACCGGATTCCGGGCATCGTCGAGCGGGTCGTGTATCGCGGCAACAGCGACCAGGTGTTCATCCGCCTTCCGGCCGGCGATCAGATCCAGGCCCTGGTTCAGAACTCTGAGGGGGAGCAGTCCCGCGTCGCGGGGGACGCGGTGCGGCTACATCTGCCGGCGGAGGCGCTGCGCGTCCTCGCCGACACCGGTGCGGCCGCGGAGGAGAACGGAGCGGCAGCGGCGGGGCTGAAGGACCTCGTCAACACCTAGGAAATCGTTCAGAGGAGAGGCACATGAAGGACATCAACCGGCGTGACTTCCTGGCCAGTGGAGTTGCCCTCGGCGGCGCTGCGCTGCTCGGAGGCTGCGGGTCCAGTGGCAGCAGCAGCTCGGCGCAGAAGACGACGCCCGTCAGCTCGCGGCCGCCGATCAGCAAGGAGCCCGGCAAGCTCTCGATGCTCGAGTGGGGCGGCTACGAGGCCGGCGGAACCCCGGCGCAGACCTCGGGCCTCTGGGCGGGCACCGATTACACCAAGGCGTTCGGCAAGCACTCGATCGTCTACACGTACATCGTCAACGACGACCAGTCGCTGAGCAAGGCCGGGACCAGTGGTCCGTTCGACATCATGCACCCCTGCAACGAGATGTTGCCGAGCTTCCACCAGCAGGGCCTGATCCAGCCGTGGGACACGAGCCTGCTCCCGAGCTTCAAGAACCTCAACCCGTTCCTGGTCGACAAGGGCAAGATCAACGGGCAGCAGTACCTGATCCCGTGGGACTGGGGCTACGCCAGCCTGCTGTACCGCTCCGACAAGATCGACCCCGCCGACGCCACCGGCTGGGAGCTGGCCTGGAACCCCAAGTACAAGGGCAAGGTCTCGCTCTGGAACGGCTCGGGTTCAAACATGGAGGTGGCGGCGCTGAAGCTCGGCTACCACAACATGGACACGATGTCCGACAGCCAGATCCAGGCGGCCAAGAACACGCTGATCGCGCAGAAGCCGCTCAACAAGTTCTACTGGTCGAGCGAGTACGGGCAGATGCAGCCGTCGTTCAAGGCCGGCGACATCTGGATCACTTATTCGTGGCAGGACGCCTACGTGGCGATGTCCAAGGCCGGCCTCCAGGTCGCGTACCTGAACCCGAGCCAGGGCAAGCTGAGCTGGTTCTGCGGCTTTGTGCTGGGCAGCCAGACGAAGAACTTCTTCCACGCCCACAAGTACGTGGAGTCGTTCATCAACCACCACGCGTGCGTGCAGATGACCAACCTGTTCTACTACGGCACGTCGGACCGGACGATCAAGGCGTCGGAGATCCAGGACCCGAAGCTGGCCAAGCAGCTCAACATCGGTAACCCGACGGCCATCGAGGCCTCCGATGTCCACCTGCAGAGCTGGCAGCCGCAGCGCCCCAAGTACGAGCTGGCGTGGCAGGAGGTGCAGGCCGCCTGAGCGCCGCCGACACCACTGAAACGGTCGGGCCGGTGCGCCGCCGCCGGCATTGGTTCAGCTCGCGCGCATTCGCGCGCATGCTGGTGGCGGCGTCACCGTCGGTGTACGTGGTCATCGTCCTGATCGTGCCGGTCGTGCTGATCGGCCTGTACAGCTTCGGGATGCTGACCAATGTCGTCGGCACCCATGCGTCGTTCTCGACCGCCGACTGGAAGGACTTCCTGACCGGTCCCGGGAACCCCTTCCGCAGCCGCTTCTTCACCTCGATGGCCGTGACGCTGGTGGTCTCGGCCGTGGCCACGCTCGGCGCCTACCCGCTGGCCTACTTCCTCGCCTTCGTGGCCGGCCGGCATCGCTACACGGTGCTGCTGGCCGTGCTGGCGCCATTCTTCACCAGCTACCTGCTGCGCGTGATCGCCTGGCAGGTGATCCTCAACAACAACGGCGTCATCAACAGCGCCCTGTGGCAGCTCGGCCTGCGCGCCCATGGGCACGCGATCAGCTGGTTGATCTACTCCAAGTTCTCCGTGGCCCTGGTGTTGTTCTACGCCTGGGTGCCGTTCGTCGCCCTGCCGATCTTCGTTGTGCTCGACAACCTCGATCGCAGCGTGCTCGACGCCGCCTACGACCTCGGCGCCGGCCGGTTCACCACGTTCCTGCGGGTGACGCTGCCACTGAGCCTGCCGGGCGTCGCCGCCGGATTCGTGTTCGTGCTCATCCCGACGACGGGCGAGTTCATCGCGCCGCTGCTCGTCGGCGGCCCGTCGAGCCAGCTGTTCGGCAACTCGATTCAGGCCTTCTTCTCGGACACGCCCGACTGGAACTACGGCGCCGTGCTCGCCATGACCCTGGTCGTCGTCGTGCTGATCCTGCTGGCCATCTTCGGGCGTCACGTGGCGTCCGACCTGAGCGAGCCAGAGACAGCATGAGTCGCGCGCGAGGCAGGTGTACGCCGTGAAGCCGATCGGCCGCGCCGGGCGCACGCTGCTGTCCACCTATTTCGGCCTGCTCCTGCTGTTCCTGTACGCCCCCCTTGTCGTGCTGGTGATCTTCGCCTTCAACAGCGGCACGATCCCGACGCTGCCGATCAAGAGCTTCTCCACCAAGTGGTTCAGCGCCGCGTTTTCGGACACCACGCTGACCTCGGCGTTATTCCGCAGCTTCTATATCGCGGTGATCAACGGCATCGCCGCCACGATCCTCGGCACGATGGCTGCGATCACGCTGGCCCGAAAGCAGCTGCGCCTGCGGCGGGTGATCGTGGTGCTGATCCTGATCCCGCTCGTCGTGCCCTACATCGTGCTCGCCGTGGGCATGGTCGTGCTGCTTCACGAGCTGGGTGTCGCCACCAGCCTGGCCGCCGTGCTCGCCGGGCACGTGGTGATCTCGCTCCCCTACAGCGTGCTGGTGATCCTGCCGCGCCTGCGCACGCTTGACGACTCGATCGTCGAAGCCGCCACCGACCTCGGCGCATCCGAGTTCAAGGCGTTCTTCTACGTCACCCTCCCGCTGCTGCTGCCGTCGCTGGTGTCGAGCTTCCTCATCGCCTTCACGATCAGCTTCGACGAATTCGCCATCGCGTCGTTCCTGGCTCCGCCAGGGTCGCCGACCTACCCGGTGGTGCTCTATTCGAGCAGCCGCACGCCTGCGCTCCTTCCCGAGGTGATCGCCATCGGCTCGATCGTGATCGTCGTCTCGCTCCTGATCGTGCTGGTCGCCGAGGTGGCTCGGCGAGGCGCCGAGCGGCGACTCGAGTCGGTCCCCGAGGCGCCCCCCGTAACGGCGGGATGAGGCTCGGGCTCGCCGGTCTGGTCGCCGTCGCCGGCCTTGTGCTATCCGCGTGCGGGTCGAGCTCGACGATCTCGACCTCGGCGCCGGATGCGGGCCCGCCGGCCACCTTGCCGGCGCGTGCCGTGCCCTACCTGCCGAGCGCGCTCAAGCCACTCACCGCGACGCTGCTGACGCGGGAGGCGCAGGCGGCCGACCTCGCCGCGAGTCTGCGCACGTGGGGCTTCCAGTCCGGGGCCGACCGCTACTTCCAGGGCGAGTCGCACCGGCTCCAGGTGGTCGACTCGCGCACGCTGCGTTTCGGCCACGCCTCGGGCGCGGCGGCATATGTCACCTTCATGCGCTCACACCTGTCGGCCTACCTGGGATCGCTGCCCAAGCTGAGCGGGCTCGCACAGGGCGCGCGCCGTGGCTTTCTCGCCGTGGGCCAGGAGTGTCAGTGCCACCTGGCCAACCCGACCTATCTGGCCGTACTGGCCCGCGGCGGAACCGTGAGCTGGCTGGAGATCAACGGGCCCGGAGCGACGCGGCGACAGCTGGTGACGCTGCTGCACCGTGCGCCATAGTCCGGCTCAGCTCGCCGGTCGCGCGAGCAGGCCATGCGGCTCGCGCCCCTCGAGCACAGCCGCCACCGCCTCGGCCGCGATCCGGTACGGCGCCGTCGCCGAGTCCGCGCGAGTACCAGGCGGAATGAGGGGTGACGACCGTCCGCGGCCAGTCAAACGCCGGCTCATCCGCGGGCGGCGGCTCGAGCGGCAGTACATCGAGCGCGCAACCGCCCAGACGGCCGCTTCGCAGGGCCTCGCCGAGGGCAGCGTGGTCGACCAACGCGGCTCGCGCACAGTTGATGAAGTAGGCCCCGGGGCGCATGCGCTCGAATTCGCGCGGCGCCGATCATGGCCCGCGTGGTTGGCGTGAGCAGGGCGTGGAGGGTGATCACCTCGGCGCGGGAGAGGAGCTCGTCGAGCGTCACCAGCTCGACCTCGCCCCCGTCATCGAGCATCGGGTCGTGGGCGACGATACTCATGCCGAGTCCCGCGCCCCGGCGCGCTACCGCGCGGCCGATGCGGCCCAGGCCGACTATCCCCAGCACCGTGCCGGCTAGTCGCCGCGGCGGCGCCGGCGCCTGATCCCAGATCCCCTGGCGTGCGGTCCGGTTGAGCTCGACCAGCCCGCGCAACAGCGCGACCGCGAAGGCGATCGTGTGATCGGCGACCTCCTCGTCGCAGTAACCCGGGCAGTAGGTCGCCCACGCGCCGGCGGCGGATATCGCGTCGAGGTCGAGGTGGTCGAAGCCGGTGGACGTGGTGGCTGCGATCCGAAGGTTTGGCAGCCGCTCGAGCTCGGTCCGCACCCACGGGAATCTCCGGCGGCACGAGGACCGCAATCACATCGGAACCGGTCGGGAGCACGTCGGCGCGCTCGACCTCCACGTCCGGGTGTTGGGCCAGCGCGAGCTCGATCGTGTCCAGCTGCCCGGCCGGGTCGAGCAGAACGACGCGGTTCATGCCGCCTGACCGCGCTCGACGATGTCCGCTATCCGGCGGCCGACGGTCTCCATCAGCTGCTCGTCTCCCGTGGTCACCCGAGCGAACCCGGGCAGGCCGAACTCCGAGCCCGGACGCAACAGGATGCCCTCCCGGGCCAGGGCATCGCCGACGCGGAGGTCATCGTCGCCGAGGTCGAGGAGGACGAAGTTGGCGTCGGAGGGCAGTGCGCGCACGCCGCTGTCGGTCAGCGCAGCGCCCAGCTGGGCTCGGGCCAGCCTCACCTGTTCGCGCCGCGCGGGCAGCAGCTCGGTCCGGCGCAGACTGGCCAGTCCGGCCGACAGCGCAGCGCGGTTGACGTTGAACGGCTCGAGCACCGAGTCGATCAACGGCGCCAGGGAGGCCGCGACGATCAGGTACCCGAGCCGCAGCCCAGCCAGGCCGAAGATCTTGGAAAACGTCCGCATCACGATCACCCGCCGGCCGGCGCGGATATCGGCCAGACGATCGATCCGCTGACCGGGATCGATGTAGTCGCGGTAGGCCTCATCGGCGATGGCGATGCAGCCGGGGGGCAGGGCGTCGAGGAAGGCATCCCACTCGGCCTGGTCCAGGCACAGCCCGGTCGGGTTGTTGGGGTCGCACACCCAAGCGAGCTTGGCCTGGTGCTCGACGGCGGCCGCGGCGATGGCCGGCAGATCGAGGGCCAGCGACGGCGTGTTGTCGACGCGCACGACCTCCGCTCCCGCCACCGCGCAGACCTGGGCGTAGAGCCCGTAGGTGGGACGCGGGATGATGACGGCGTTGCCGGGATCGACGAACGCGCTGACGAGCGCCAGTGTCAGCCCCTGGATGCCATGCCCGAGGATGATTTCGCCCGGTTCGGCGCCGACCCAGCCCGCGAGCGACTGGCGCAACTCGTCGTAGGCCTCTTCGGGGTAGGCCCATACCGACGGCAGTTCGGCGGCGACCTCGTCGAGCACGCCGGGCAGCGGGCCGAACAGGTTCTCGTTCCAGTTCAGGCGAACCATGTCCTCGCGGCCAAACCGGGCCTTGATCTCGGCCGCGCTGACCCCGGGCACGTACGGCCCCACACCGAGCAGCGAGTGCCGGACCAGGCTCGCGAGCGCGGTGGAGCTCATGGCGTCGGGCTGGCGGCGGCGATTTGCGTGCGGAGGACGATGGCGGCCGGCCCCGGCTGCGCCCGCGCCCACCCCAGCTGCTCGGCCAGGTCGTCGGGTGTCGCGGTGCGGACGGGCACGCCGAAGCCGGCGGCGATGGCGGCCAGGTCGATGCCGGGTAGGTCGACCGCCGTCATCTGGCCGAACGCGTCCCGCTGGTATTCGCGCAGGATGCCGTAGCCACCGTCGTCGACGACCAGCAGCTTGGCCCTCAGGTTGTGCTGCGCAGCGGTGCCGAGCTCGGCCAGCGCGTACTGGAGGCCGCCGTCGCCGACCACGGCCAGGACGTCGCGGTCGGGGTGCGCGATGCTCGCGCCGAGGGCCGCCGGCCACGCGTAACCAAGCGTGCCCGAACCGAGCGGATAGAGGAACTGCTGACCGGCCTGCATCGCGAGGTGGGGTGCGGCCCAATAGGCGAGGATCGTCATGTCCCACGTTTCGATCGCATCGGCGGGCAGCGCAGCTTCGATCGTGGCCAGCAGGCCGAGCTCGGTGTCACGCGCCTGGGCCTCGAGGCCGGCGCGGATGCGCTGTTTGACAGCGCGCACGCGCTCGGCGCCGTTGCCGACAGGGCGCGACCGGCATTCGTGCAGCAGTGCCTCGAGCGTCAGGCGGGCATCCCCGACCAGCGGCAGCGCCGGATAAGTGGCGCCCGCGCGCGCGGGAGCGGCGTCGAGGTGGATCAGACGCCCTTTGAATCTAAGCGCGTACTGACCCGTCGTCTCGGCGCCGAGCTCGGTGCCCACGCACAGCACGACGTCGGAGTCGGCCAGGAGCTCCTGGAAGGCCGCCTCGTCACAGCCGCAGCCGGCGGCCAGTGGGTGGTCGTCGGGGAGTGCACCCTTGCCCATATAGGTTGTGGCGACGGGCGCGTCGAGGCGTTCAGCCAGGCTCCGCAGCTCGGCCTCGGCGCCCGAGCGAACAACGCCCCCGCCCGCCCAGATCACCGGCCGGTGCGCGGCTTCGAGCAGGGTGGCGGCGACGTGCACGGCCTCGGTCTCGGCCCCGCGAAGAACAGGCGAGCCGTCGAGCGACGTGATCGGCGGAATGTCGACGGGCGCGGTCAGGAGGTCGACGGGGATCTCGAGATACACCGGCCCGCTCGGCGGAGTCAGGGCCATGCTCCACGCCTGGGCCAGCAACCCGGGGATGGCGTCGGCGCTCTCAGCCCGCGCGGCCGACTTGACCAGCGGCTCGAACGAGGCGAGCTGGTCGGTCAGCTCGTGCAGGAAGCCGCGGCCGCGTCCGACCATGCCGCTGGGGATCTGGCTCGAGATCGCCACCACGGGCACGTGGGCGCTGGCCGCCTCCATGAGTCCCGTGAGCGAGTTGAGCGCTCCCGGCCCGGTCGAGAGCAGGAGCGGCGCCGGCCGGCCCGAGGATCGCGCATACCCGTCGGCGGCGAACGCCGCGCACAGTTCGGTGCGCGTTCCATACGCCCGCAACGGGGTCGGGCGCAGCGCCTCCCAGATGGCCAGCGAGTGGATCCCCGGCACGCCGAAGGCGACCTCGGCGCCAAGCGCGGCGAGGCTCTCAGAGACCAGGTGGCCGCCGATCCGCGGGGTGACATCGCGCGTGACTGTCATGGCTGCCCCATCGCCTTCGCCAGGGTGTCAGGCGCCACGCCGACCTGCTCGGCCGCGAACGGCACGAGCAGCGAGCGCATCCGCTCCGGGGTGCTCCATCGATAGCCGACCACGGTCTCGAACCCAAGACCGTCGACGAGCGCGATCAGTCGCTCGGCCACTACGTCGACGGGCGCGTCCGGGGTGAACTCGCCGCTGGCCACCCCGTCGGCGACGATGTCGAAGAAGAAGCTCCGCCAGCGCAGCGACAGATCCTCGAGCGCGGCCATCCGCTCGGGCGCGCGAAGTACCAACGTCCACATCTCCACCCACAGCACCCACTCGCCCCGGTTCGGGTACGGGATCGACACCGCGAGCAGGCGGCCCAGGCGTTCGAGCGCGCTCGGTCCGCGGGTGTCGTTTATCTGCGCAAACAGGGACTCGGTCGCCCAGCGCAGCGCGGCCTCGAGCACCTCGTGCTTGGAGGAGTAGTAGTAGTGGATGGTGCCGGTGGACGTGCCCGCAGCGGCCGCAATGTCCCCGACCCGTGTGTCCGCGTAGCCCCGCTCGACAATGGCGCGGCACGCCGCGGCGAGGATCTCGTCGGGTCGCGCCGGCCGGCGTCGCTTGGACTGCGTGCGCCCGCCGCGAGGCGTCTTGAGGTCGGTGGGCATCGTTCGTCCGGACTTTAACTGACGCGTCAGTTAATGAGCAACGCTCTCGCGCTCTCGGCTTCGACCCCCTCCGGAGACTCGGGGAGGGTCTCGGTGATCCGGGCCCGCCCCTGGATCCGGGTGACGGCGACCATCGTGGCCAGGTTGAGCCCGGCCAACAGCACGAGGGGCACAGCGTCGCTGGTCGCCTGGGACAGGTTGGCGGCCGCCGGCGCTCCGAACGTCTCGCCTAGGGCCCAGGCCAGGTTGACCATCATCGACCCGATCGCCACCGCGACCCCGCCCCGCTCGACCGCGTCGGTGAGGATCGCCATGCCCGGAATCGACACCGATGTCGTCGGGGGACCGAGCACGATGGCGGTGAGGATCGCCAGCATCAGTGCCGATTGGGGGAGCGGCAACAGGACCAGCGCTGCGGCGAGCATGAGCTCGCCGATGACCAGCGGTTTGCCCGGGCCTCGGCGATCGACCGCACGTCCGACCGGGTTGGCCACGAGCCAGCTGAACAGCGAGGCGACCACGAAGGCGCCGCCGATGAGGATGCTGGAGGCGCCGAAGTGGGCCAGGCGGAGCGGCAGCAGCGCGCTGAGCGCACCGATCGTGATCGCGTCGAGCACGATCAGCCAGAAGCCGAGGATGAGGCGCCGGTGGCGGAGCAGCTCGCGCAGCGGTGGCCGCGGACCGGGCTCGCGGTGTGGCGGTTCGGGGAACCGGTAGGTCCAGGCCGCGAGGCCCAGCGCCACCGCGCCGACGAGGCAGAACACGAGCTCCGTGCCCACCGTGACGGCCAGGGTGCCGAGCACGGGACCGATCAGCGTGCCGAAGATCGCCGAGCCGATGACCGAGCCGATCACCTGGCCGCGGCGTTCGCGAGGCGCGACGGCGATCACCCACGTCAGCGCGCCGCCCCAGATCGCCCCGACGGCCACGCCCTGGACCAGACGCAGCACGTCCAGCGCCACGATGTCGGTACCGAAGCCGAACGCGGCGACGGCGACGGCGAAGACCAACAGCCCGAACAACGTGGTCCGGCGCACGCCGACGCGATAGGACAGCCACCCGCCCAGGAACGCGCCGGGGATCAGGCCAGCGGAATAGCAGCCCGCGAGCACCCCGACTGCTGGCTTGGACGCGTGCAGCACGTGTGCGTAATGGGGCAGCACCGGCGTCACCGCCGAGTAGAGCGAGGCCTCGAACATGAACAGGATCCCCACCAGAACGACGATCGGTCGCTCGGGCGCCGACTCGCCGCCGCCCGCGCCGGACCGCCTGAAGCCGAGGATGCTCATCGGTGCCCGACGAGCGCGCGGGCCAGGCGGCGCAGGCGTGGTCGCGGGTCGTTTGAAGCACCCGAGGCGAGCTCCTCGACGATCAGGCCGTCAACGGCGCAGAGCAGGAGCTCGGCGTCGGCGCGGGGCTGTTCTGACCCCGCGAGCTCGAGCAGCTGGCCGAGAGCGAGCAGGTAGACCTCGTTCCAGCGCGCCGCGATCGTCTGCATCCCCGGCCGGCGCGCGCCCTCCAGCAGCAGCCGGTACGTGGCGATGAGCGAACCGCGACCCTGCTCGAAGCCCTCGTCGAGCGGGTCGGCGATGACCGCCACCGCGGCCTCCAGCGCGGCCTCGGCGGACACCTCCTCCTGGCCGAAGATGCTCGCCGTCTCGGCGAGCAGGCGGTGCGTGTCGCGGTCGGCGGCGAGGTCGAGAGCGGCGGTGAGCAGGTGCTCCTTGGAGTCGAAGTAGTAGGTCGTCGAGGCGAGTGGGAGGCCGGCTTCGTTCGCGACCCGGCGGTGTGTCACCGCGTCGGGTCCCACCTCTGCGACGATCCGCAGCACCGCCTCGAGCAGGGCCTCGCGCCGCGCCGCGCCGCGCACCCGCGTCGGAGCGCCGGTCGCATCTCGCGCCCCCGCGTTGCCGCTCTCACCGCGGCGCCCGCGACGTCTGCCAGTCGTGGCTGCCATGTGGTACGAACGTACCAAAGTCTGGTACGCCTGTACCGATCGTCGTCAGTTCATTCCCTCGGCGGCGCTGCCGGGTTAGTCATGCGTGGCGGCGAGGTCGATTTCCTCGCTCTGCAGCTCGCGCAGCTCATCGATGGGGATGTGGCAGCGGATCTCGTGGCCCGGCTCGGCCTGGGCCAGCTGCGGCTCGGTGGTTTCGCAGATAGCACCGATCTTGCGATGGCAGCGCGTGTGGAACACGCAGCCGCTGGGCGGATCTGCCGCGCTGGGGATCTCCCCTTTTAGCGGGATCCGCTCGCGCCCGCCGTCCTCGAGTGAGGGCACGGCCGACAGCAGCGCCTCGGTGTAAGGGTGGTGCGGTCCTTCGAACACACGCTCAGCCGGGCCGAGCTCCATGATCCGGCCGAGGTACATGACGGCGATCCGGTCGGACAGGTAGCGGACGACGCCGAGGTCATGGCTGATGAACAGATACGACACGCCCTCCCGGCGCTGCAGGTCGGTGAGCAGGTTGAGGATCGCCGCCTGAACGGAGACATCGAGCGCCGATGTCGGCTCGTCACACACCACGATGTGCGGATCGCCCGCGAAGGCGCGGGCGATGGCGACCCGCTGTTTCAGCCCGCCGGACAGCTGTGCCGGGCGCATCGGAAGGTGGCGTTCTGACAGTCGCACCTCGGCCACCAGGGCCGTGAGCCGCTTGACCAGCTCCTCACCGCTGTAGCCACCGAGCCGCGAGAGCGCGCGGGAAATCAGCCGCCTAACCGAGTGCCGGCGGTTTAGCGCCGAGTCGGGATTCTGAAACACGATCTGCAGGTACTTCTGTTGCGCGCGCGAGCGGCGGCGCGAATCGGCGCCGAGAGGCTCGCCCGCCAGGGTGATCTCGGCTCCCTCGTCGGGACCGGTCAACCCCAGCAGCACGCGGGCCAGCGTGGTCTTGCCGCTCCCTGACTCGCCGACCAACCCGAGGGTCTCGCCGGAGCGCAGATCCACGTCGACATCGACCAGCGCCTGAATCGTCTGGCCGGCGAGCTCGAATGTCTTGGACACTCCACCCGCGTGGAGGATCGCCGTGCCGTTCTCCCCGTGGGCCGTCGCCGGTGCGACCTCGGCCGCCTCGACGCGCGGCAGCGTCTGAGCCCGCTCGTGAAAGTGACAACGCGACCGATGCGCCGGCTCGGCGTGGTAGAGCGGGGGCGCCTCCTCGCGACAGCGGTCTTCGACCAGGCCGCAGCGATCGGCGAAGATACAGCCGCTCACCTCGGCCCCGGGCTCGGGCAGGGCGCCGGGAATCGTGTCGAGCGTCTGGCGGCTCTTCAGTGTGTCGCGACGGGGGATGCAGCGAAGGAGCCCAACCGTGTAGGGGTGGCGTGGGTCCCGGAAGACCCGGTCGGCCGGTCCCTCCTCAACCAGCTCACCCGCGTACAGGACGCCCACGCGATCGCACATCCTGGCGATCACGCCGAGGTTGTGGCTGATGAAGAGCAGCGAGGTACCGAACTCGGCGCGCAGCGCATTGATCAGGTCGAGGACCTCCGACTCGACCGTGGCGTCGAGTGCGGTGGTGGGTTCGTCGAGGATCAGCAGCGAGGGCTCGGCGGCCAAAGCCATCGCGATCACGGCCCGCTGGAGCATCCCCCCCGAGAGCTGGTGGGGATATCGCTGCATAACGCCGCCGGGGTCGGCGATCCGGACCTTGTCCAGCATCTCTCGTGCACGGTCGAGCGCGTGTGCACGAGGCGCGCCCTGTAGCTCGAACACCTCCGCCACCTGGCGCCCGACCTTGATCGAGGGGTTGAGCGCCCGGCCGGGTTCCTGGTAGACCATCGACACCCGGTGGGCCCGCAGATCGCGCAGCTCGGACTTGCTGAGGCTCAGCACGTCGCGACCATCGACGGCAATCTTGCCGGCGCTGACCCTTCCGTTGCGGGCCAGGTAGCGGACCACGGCCAGGGCTGCCGTCGACTTCCCGCATCCCGATTCTCCGACCAGTCCGTAGGACTCGCCCGACTCGATCTCGAACGAGACGCCGCGCAGGACCCGGCGGTCGTCACCACGCACGCGGTAAACGACCTCGACGTCGTCAACGCTCAGGGCCGTGCTCACCTCTCCAGCACTCCCTCCACCGAGTCCGAGATCAGGTTGACGCCCACGACCAGCGAGGCGATGGCCAGTGCATCGAACAGCACCTCCCACCAATATCCAGCGGTGACCTGACCGTAGTTCTGCGCGATCTCGAGACCCCAATCGGGCGACGGCGGCTGGATGCCGAAGCCCAAAAATGACAGCGTGGCCACGGCGAAGATCGCGTAACCGAGGCGGACGGTGAACTCGACGGTGATCGGGGCCATCACGTTGGGGAGGATCTCGACAAACATGATGTACAGCGAGCTCTCCCCGCGCAGGCGCGCCGCGGCCACGTAGTCGAGCTCGCGCTCGAGCAGGACGGCGGCGCGCACCGTCCGCGCGATCAGCGGCGTGAACACGAGTCCGATCACGATCACGATCGTTGCGTTCGAATGACCCAGGGCCGTGATCGTGATCAGGGCGGTGACGATGAGCGGGAGGGCGAGGAACGCCTCGACGAAGCGCCCGAGGACCTCGTCGGTGACGCCGCGGAAATAGCCCATCACCAACCCCACGATCGTCCCCAGCACCGTGCCGAGCAGGGTGGCCAGCGGAGCGATGATGAGGATGTCTCGCGAGCCGACGATCACGCGCGAGAACATGTCGCGACCCAGCTGGTCGGTGCCAAACAGGTGCGCGCTCGACGGGGCCTGGTTGATTGCCTCGAGGTTCTGCGCGTACGGGCTGTGGGGGGCGATGGCCGGACCGAATATCGCGCAGATGATCCACAGCAGCAGCAGCGCCACCCCGACGATGAACAGCTTCGAGCGCAGCAGCTGCCGGATGACCTCCCGACGAACGCTGGTGCTCTGACCCGCCGAGACAGCCCCGGCCGATTCGACTGGGACCGCCCCGACGCTCATTCGGCGGCTCGCAGCCGGATACGTGGATTGAGCAGCGAGAACGTCGCGTCGGCGAGCAACGTGGCCACCATGTAGACGATCCCGATCGTCAGCACCCCGGCCTCGAGCATCGGGAAGTCCTTGTTGTTGGCCGCGGTGGCCACGAGCGAGCCGATGCCCTGGTAGCGGAACAGCGTCTCGACGACCACCAAGCCACCGATCAGATAACCCGTCTGCGTCGCCACAACCGTGATCGTTGGCAGCAGCGAGTTGCGAAGCACGTGGCGGCGGATCATCACCCCGCGGGGCAACCCCTTGAGGGTGGCAGTTCGCGCATAGTCCGAATCGAGCGCCTCGATGGTGCCGGCCCGGGCCATGCGCGAGATGTACCCGAACAGGATCAGGGTCAGCGGAATGGCCGGCAGGATCAGGTATTTGATCGAGGTGAAGAAATCCGACCCCTCGGGCGGAGTGGCCGAGATGGGCAGCAGGCCAAGGCCGATGCCGAAAACGAGGATGAGGATGATCCCCGAGACGAATTCGGGAACGACGGTCGCCGACAGCCCGACCACGCTGATGATCCGGTCGGCCGGGCGGCCGACGTACAGCGCCGCCACGACCCCGCCGAGAATGGCCAGGGGGACGACGAGCACGAAGGCCAGCGCGGCCAGCTTCAGCGACCGCCAGAGCGCGCTGGTCAGGATCGGTCCGATGGGCGCCTGGTACTGGTACGACGTCCCCGGATTCCCCTGCACGAAGTTGCTGATCCAGTCCCAGTATTGCTGCACCAGCGGCCGGTCCAGACCCAGCTGGTGGTTGAGGTTGGCCACGGCCTGCGGCGCCGCCAACGGGCCGAGGATGGCCCGGGCGGGGTCACCGGGCAGGACCTGGCCGATCAGGAACACGAGCACGCTCAGGATCCACAGGGTGATGAGCGCCAACCCGATCCGCTTGAGGATGAACAGCGCCATGTTCCCGATCGGCCTCGAGTGGAGCTACGCCGACTTGAAGGCCTGCCCGAGGAAGACCTGGGCGATCGCGGTTGGGTTCACGCCTCCAACGGTCGGCGTGGTCGCCGTCAGCCCGTCGATCCAGTACGGAATCACGATCGGCGTCTCGTCCAGGAGCAGGTTCTGGATCTTGCCCGCGATCTGACGCTGCGACGAGAGATCGAGCGCGGCCACATACTGCTTGACGAGGCTGTCGTAGTCCTTGTTGTGGAAGCGCGCGGCGTTCCACGGCCCCTTCGATGTGAGCGGCGCCTGGAGGTACACATTGGGGACGCCTCTGTCTCCGTAGTCCACCAGGCTCATGGTTCCGTCGAGCCAAGGAGAGTTGCCATACGTGTCCTTGCCGTAGTAGGCGGTCTGGTTGAGGATCTTGAGGTTGATGTTGATCCCGGCCTTGGCCGCCTCGGCCTTGATGACCTGCGCCAGCTGGGGGATCTCCTCGTAGTCCTCGGTCTGCAGCGTGGTGGTGAACCCGTTGGCATGCCCGGCGGCCGAGAGCAGCTGCTTGGACTTGGCGATGTCCTGCTCGCGCTGGGGGACACTGGTGTCGGTCGACGGGAAGCGCGGTCCGAACGGGTAGTCGTTGGCCACGCTGCCGAAGTTGCTCAACAGTGCCTTCACCATCCCGGAGCGGTCGAGCGTGTAGGCCACGGCCTGTCGCACGCGGGCATCGGTGAACGGCGCCTGGTCGTTGCGCATCGACAGCTCGCGATGGTTGGCTGATTTGAGCGAGATGATCTTGTACGCCGAGTTGTTGAGCAGCGACTCCGCCCCCGAGGGCACGAACTGCCCGATGACGTCGACGTCCGAGCCCTGGAGGGCGAGGATCTGGGGCTGCTGGCTGGTGTAGAACTTGAACATGCTTCCGGCCAGGAGTGGCTTGGTTCCCCAGTAATTGGGATTGGCGACGAAGTCCGCCCCGACGCTCTGCGTGTAGCTCGACAGCTTGAAGGGACCGGTGCCGATGAACGTCTTCTGCCACTTGCTGAAGTCGGTGCCCTTGGGGACGATGATCGCGTTGTAGTTGTCCGAAGAGACCAGGTAGGGGAAGTTGCCGTTCGGAGCCTCGAGATGAAACGCGACGGTCGAGGCGTCGACCTTCTTCACGCCCGACGGGGTCAGCACACCCTGGAACGTCGACAGCGCATTGGATGCGTTCTTGGGGTCGGCCAGCTGCTGCATCGTCCACACGACGTCGTCCGCGGTCATTGGGTTGCCGTTGTTGAACGTGACTCCCTGGCGCAGCTTGAACGTCCACACGCTGCCGTCGCCGTTCGGCTTCCAGCTCAGTGCCAGCTGCGGCTGGAGCATCAGCTTCATGTTGTTGTCGAGGATCAGGAACTCGCCCGTCTGGCCAAGCATGCACAGCCCCCCGGCGTCGGCCACCGTGAGCGGATTGACCGCTGCTGCCGGAGCCGAGATGGCCACCCGCAACGTGCCGCCCTTCGTCGCCGTTCCACCGCTTGCACTGGAGGAGCTCGACGAGCCCGACGACGATGACGAGCTGCCGCAGGCCGACAGAACCGCGCCCAGCAGGGTCGCGGACATGCCGATCGTGCTACCCCGGCGTAGGAACTCGCGCCTCCCGATCCGGCCGGAGGCGAACTCATCGATGTAATGGTTCTCGACCTCGCTACGCCCCGTGCGTAGTCGGTCGAGCTCACTGCGGCGCTTGCTCATCTGCGTACCTTTCTTTCGGATTCAACCGCCCATATGAGCCGGGGGCGCCAGCTCCTGCGCAGCGCGCAGTAGGTCGGTAAGCATCTCCTGCTTGCGGGCCGGTGTCATCCGCCCCGATGGAACGCACAGAGCGAGGGCCGCGACAACCCGGCCGGGGGGTCCGATCGGTGCCGCGAGGCAATGTAGGCCGAGCGCCGTCTCATCGATGTTCTCGGCATACCCATTCGTGCGCGCGTGACGCAAGATCAGTCTGAGCTCGTGGAAACCTTTGAGGCGTCGCCCGGTTGGCGTGATGAGCTCGGCGCCGCCGTAGAGAGCAGCGACCGCGTCATTGGGCAGGTCGGCGAGCAGCACGCGGCCCGACGCGGACGCAAAAGCCGGGAGGCGGCTCCCGAGCGCGGCGACGAGGCGAACCGGATGTGTGGTCTCCTGCTTGGCGATGAAGACGCTGTCAACCCCGTCGCGCACGGTCAGGCACGCCGTCTCGTTGTGGTGGCCGAGCTGCCCCGCGGCCACGACGTGGAATCTCTGCCTCAGCGCCGAGGCCGGGCAGCCGTGGGCGAGCCACGCGATCCGCGGGCCGAGCTCGAAGCTGCCGGTGTCTGCGTCACGCGAGATCCATCCACGCTCGGCCATGACCGCGCAGACGCGATGCAGCGTGGTCTTGGCCGCACCGGTGTCACGCGCGAGTTGGGCGAGGTTGCTGGCACCGCGGCGTTCGAGCGAATCGAGGACATCGAGCACGGCGGTGACCCCCGCGGGGGAAGCCGGCGGCCCGTCGGGCGTTCCCTCTTGCTCGCGCGGCGCGGAGCGGGCGGGCGACGGAAGGGCTGGGGCAGCCAGGCCACGACCTGCGGCCCCGGGGTGTTGGATGGCGCTCAGCTGTCCTCCTCGCTGATCCATCGGCGGAACATGGGGCCCCGAGATGGACCGGATACGGGGGTTCTCCCACAGCCCACACGCGATGTCAAGTTAACCAGCATGATGCTGAACAGGTCAGATTTGCGCTGCCCGAAAGGACCTGCGTGAGCGTGTGACACGTCCGGTCAGTCGAGCAATCGCTGTGGGTTGACGCTGCGCACGGCAGCGGCGGCCGCGTCGGTTTCGAACACCGGCGGCCCGGCATAAGGGCGGTCTGACCCATTTACGACCATGTCGACTCCGAGCATGCGCACGATGGCGTCGAAGGCTCGCGGTCCGTAGCTGGACATCTCCAGGAACACAGCCTGGTCGACGGCGACCCGAGGGCCACCGCGGGCAGCGACCCGCTCGCCGTGGAGGGGGGCGAGGCCGGCCAGCATCGTGAAGCACACGCGCAGCCGGGGGTGCCGGCAGCGCCCGTAGTCGGAGAACGCGAACCAGCTCGCGTGCATCTGTTGGACGTAGGACACGACCGCCGGCCACCACGGCGGCGCGCTGGCTGAGCTCGCGGCCGGGCCGGGATGGACCATCAACGGCCGCCCGGTCGCTTGCAGCACATCGAGCAGCGGAGCGACCAGCGCATAGCCGGACTCATCGATGAGAACGTTGGTGGGAAGCTGGAGACCAACGAAGCCCCGCTCGAGCTCGCGCTCGAGCGCCGACGCATCGATCCGCGTGAGGCATGCCGACGCCCAACCACGAAACGGCCTTTCGAGCTGTGCGACTCCATCGTGGTAGGCGGCCAGGAGCGGGAGAGCCTCGCGCGCGGGAAGCAACTCGATGCCCAAGGGCGACGACAGCGAAACGAGCACGAGGTCGAGACCATCGGTTCGCGCCAGCGCCGCTCGCGCTGCGACATCGTGATCGTGGGGATTGATCGGGTAATCCGGCTCGCCGTCGAGCCGTAAGGTCCAGTCACGGAGGCACGGAGGCGCGCTACGCGCTCGCAGGGCCTCGATCAGACTCGCCGGCCACACGTGCTGATGAACGTCGATCGTGGGGCCCCCGGGCTCCGGCGTGACGCTCATGACCGTTAAGTGAAGCGGTTCGGCGAGACGACCCACTACGCTGGCTGGATGCTCGTCCAGGTTAAGAGGGCAGCGGCGAAAGCCCCTACGCAGGTGGGGGATCGCATCGCCGGTTTGATCGGGAACCTGCCCGACCGCCAACTCGACCAGCTCATGCAGAGCCCGGCCCGCCGTGTCGTGCTCGACGTGATCTTCTCGCAGGTGCCCCGCCGGCTCGACCGTACGCGGGCGGCGGGAGTCGACTCAACCGTCCGCTGGCGCATTAGCCGGCCCGGTGGCCCGCCGGACATCTACCAGCTCGAAATCGGCGGCGGCCGTTGCCACGTGGTCAGGGGTACCCCGGCCCGCGACCCTCGCGTGACGATGACGATCGACGGCGCCGACTTTGTGCGCCTGGTGCTCGGGACCTCGGACGCGATGCAGGCGTACTTCACCGGCAAGCTCGCGCTGTCCGGAGACATCATGCACGCGGCCAAGCTGGCGCTTCTGTTTCGCACGCCCCGAGCCGCGACCGCGGCGCGCGGCGAGTCGTAACCCACCGCGCGCCCGGCTCAGCTCACGCGATAGAGGGTGGCGCCGCTGATCGACACTCCGGTCACCGCGGTGCCGTGGGAGCGGACCCAGCTGTTGATGTCCTGTTGCGTTCCGCCGCCACCCGGGCCCCCTCCGGCACCGTTCGACACCAACACGTACCTGAGCTCTCCCTCGTCGACCATCGAGGCCAGCTCCGACACGGTCGGCGCCGGATCACTGCCGTTGAAGCCGCCGATCGTAACCATGGCCTTACCGGTATCGATGATGATCGACGCCGTGGTCATTGACCCCTCGCCGGCCGAAGCCGTCGTAGCCCAGGATCAGGTTCCAGATCGACCTGTCGGTGCTACCACCGATGTAGGGCTTGGACCCCGGCCACAGCCACACGGCGATCGGCCAGGCGGCGCTCACGATGACCATCGTCACTGGTCGGCGTTTGCCGCCGTGTCAGGGAAGCCGGGCCGGGATCGGCTCGAGGACATGCCGCATGCGGCCGACGACGGAGACGGTGCGGTCGTAGGAGTCGCGCAGCACCTGATCTGACTCCTGATGTCGGCGGAGTGCCTCTCCGATGGGTAGGACCGCGTAGTCGGGATGGCGGTTCCACGTCGGCACGTAATTGATGCGGGTGACCTTCGACTTGTCACCCTTGACCAGGATGTGCAGAAAAACCATCATCCCGTCCTCGGTCTGGATAGGGCAGCAGGCGGCGGTCTCGTTGGAGAGCAGCTGTCCCTCGCCGAAGACGACCAGCTTGTGATGGACGCGCTCGATCGGCTGCACGACGTGGACGTGCTGCCCGACGATCGCCGTGATGTCGGGATCGCCAGCCAGCGCGCGGGCCGTGCTGAGCTGAAACGTGCTCGGCTGGGAGACATCCTCGTCACCCCAATGGAAGTTGACGATCACCACCTGGGCTCCGCGCTCTCGGGCCAGGCGGGCGGCGCGCCGCACGGCGCCGACGTGGATGAGGTTGACCGACCACGGATGCGGTAACGGGATACCGTTGGTCATCTCGGCGTAGGCCAGGAACGCGACCTTGACGCCCTTGACCGTCACCATCACGGTCCGCTTCTGCGCCGCGCGGGAGGGGAATGATCCAGTGTGCAGGATCCCGGCACGATTGAGTGCGCGACCGGTCTGATCGATGCCGTACTGACCCTCATCGACCGAGTGGTTGGAGGCCGTGTCACAGATCCGCCAGCCCGTCTTCCTGATCGCGGCGGCGAGCGCCGGCGGCGTGTTGAACACGGGATAGCCGGTCGGCGGCCGAGGCGTCATAGGCGTCTCCACATGGCAGATCGCCAGGTCGGCATGGCGGATATAGGGCGCGATTTCGCGCAACATCGGATAGAAGTCGTAGCGGCCATGGCCATCGACCAGCGCCTGCTCCCACACGGGCGAGTGGATGAGCAGGTCGCCGTTGAGCTCCACCGTGAGCCGCACCGGTTTCGGCGCCGCGGCCTTGGTCGTTGCCGATGCCTCGGTCTGCTGGTGCTCGTCGCTGCTCGTTGGCTTGCCGCCGCCGCCACACGCGGCTACGAGCAACGACAGGGCGACAGACGCGCCCAACCTCCGCAGCCACACCCAACGTCGCGGATCCACCGGCAACAACATACCCCGCTGGCCCGACGTTGTGGCGCGCTACGGTGGCGGCGTGTCGCTGCCTCCGAGCATGTCCGAGACAGCCCTCGAGGCAGCCGGCCGCCAGCAGGAGCTTTTGGCGCGGCGGAGCGGACCGGAGCCCGCGCCCACCTTCTCGGTCCGCGCGGCGTGGATGGCCGGCGGCGACATCCACCCGCCGTCGCGAGGAAGCGGCACCCTGTCCGTCACTCCTGGTGCGTTGGCATTCGGCGCACGTCACGGCGGCACCGAGGTCGTGCATCTCGACCCGCAGGTACCGCTGGCGATCGGGCTACTGAGCCCGCCGTGGTCGAGCGTAGTCCTCCTCCTACGCGACAGGACGACGTGTGCGCGGGGTATCCGTTTCGGTGCTCGCGCTTCGCAGGTTGCGCCGCGCGCTGCGCGACAACGGGTTGGCCGTCGACACCGTGGTGTCGTGGCATGTGCCGCCCGTTCAGTCCTAGGCTTCCCACCGCCACGGAGCCGCGCTAACCTGGCCGACCATGGACGAGGGCCTTCCCATCGCCTACGGGGTACTCGACGAGGGCGTGCCCGTCTACTCGGCCGATGACAAGTCAGTCGGGACGGTGGAACACGTGGTCGCCGCACCCGAGCTGGACATCTTCCACGGGATCGTCGTGCGCACCGCGGGCGGCACCCGCTTCATCGAGGCCAGCCAGGTCGCCTCACTGCACGAGCGCGGCGTCGATCTCCGCCTCGACGCCTCCGCCGTCGCCGCCCTCCCGCTGCCGGAGGAAACTGCGCCGGCATGGCGCGTCCACGAGCCCGGCATTAAACCCAGCCGCTGGAGGCATCTCCTGGACCGACTCGAGGGGGTAGATCCCAACAAACGCGACTGGACGCGCGACTGAGCAGATGAGCACCGTGATGTACGTGAAGCCGGGCTGCCCGTACTGCCAGGCGGCGCGCGAGCACCTAGCCGCCGAGGGCGAGTCGGTGGAGGAACGCGACGCCACCAAGAGCTCGGAGTGGAAGGCAGAGCTCATGGGCTACACCAACAACCGAGGTATCGTCCCCACGATCATCAGGGCCGACGGAAGCCGCCAGGTCGGGTTTCCACCGGGTCGCGGCTGAACCGTGCACTAGGCGGCCGGTCCGGCTGCGGCGGCGGTCAGTAGTCCGGTTGCTCCGGTGGCGGATGACTGAGGGACGCGGGGTGGGTCAGCGCCCGTTGCGGACTGTCCGACTGTCGCCGGGTGCCCGCCGGCCTTGTCGTTGCCGGTTGCGGTGGCTTCGGGAACGGCTGCTGAGAAGGGTGGGTGAGCCTCGAGCCCGGGAAACCACGCCCGCGACCGAAGCTGGTCAGAAAAGCGAAACATAGGTGCGGTTTACTGACCACCCCCGCGAAGTGCAGCGGGCCCCGGTCATCGCAGCGCCAGCACCGAGCCGAACACCACAACCCCCGACGCGACGCCCCGTCCCTAAGATCGAGGTCCGTGGAGCCGCAACCTCCAGACCCTCAAGGCCCCGATCGAGCCGTCGGCATCCGCGCCTCCGACCACGATCGCGAGGCCGCCCTCGAGTTGCTGTCGGCGGCGGCCAGCGACGGGCGCCTGACGCTGGAGGAGTACTCGACCCGTGCCGACCAGGCGCTCGCGGCGCAGATGCGCAGCGAACTCTCGGCGCTCACCGCCGATCTGCAGCAACCGGTGCCGCCGGCGAGTGGCGAGATCGAGCAGTTGACGGCGATCCTCCGCAACGAGTCGCGCCGGGGACACTGGCGCGTGCCGCCACGACTGAAGGTTCGGTCGGTCCTCGGCGACTGCCATATCGAGATGCAGGACGCCATTCTCACATCGCACGTGACCGTCATCGAGGCGAAGGCCACGATCGGGGCGGTGACCATCTTCGTCCCCGGCGGCGTCGAGGTGCGGCTCTCAGGTAAGACGATCCTGGGGGCGAAATCGTCACAGGTGGTGGACGCCCCGATACCCGGTGCCCCGATCATCGAGGTGCGGGCGACCGTACTCCTCGGCAACGTGACAGTTCGGCCGCCGACGTCGGCCCGGCGGTGGCGCGGGGCGCTCGACAACATGAGCCGGACGATGCTCGACCCGCGCCGAGAAGAATGACAGGGCCAGCTCGTTGGGACGTGCGGTCGGGCCCGATGCGCGTTCACGACCAAGTCGGTACGCGAGCACGGCACCGGACAGTCGCCTTTCGGCACGGCGCGGTCTCGAGACTTGGCAGGATTCGTTGCCACCATGGCCTTGCGCATGCCGGTGGCGGCTGGGGATGATTCCGGCATGCTCGCCTTGCGGCCAAATTGCGAACTCTGTGATGCCGATCTTCCCCCGGACGCGCTCGATGCCCGGATCTGTAGCTACGAATGCACGTTCTGCGCCGAGTGCGTGGACACCGTCCTGGGCGGCGTGTGTCCCAACTGCGGAGGGGGATTCGCGCCACGTCCGATCAGGCCCAGGAACGAGTGGCGTCCGGGCGCGGGGCTCAGCCACGATCCACCCGACACGTCGCGGCGTAGTCTGCACCACACCATGGACGAGGTTGCGGGGCTCACCAGCAAGCTGCGCGATACACCGCCAGAGCAACGGTGACGTGGTTACATCGTGAGCAACCGGAGACGATGACCACACTTCAGAACCGACCGAACACCGCGCTCCTCGTCGTCGACGTGCAGAATGGAGTCGTCGAGGAGGCCCACGAGCGCGATGTGGTTGTGGCCAACGTCGCCGGTCTTGTCGACCGAGCTCGGCACCGGCGTGTAGCTGTTATCTGGGTCCAGCACTTCAGTGACGAGCTCACCCGAGGTAGCGACAGCTGGCGGATCGTGCCCGAGCTCAACCCCGACCACTCCGAGGCGCTGATCGAGAAGAACTACGGCGACTCGTTCGAGGACACCACACTCGAGACCGTGCTGGAGGATCTCGGAGTCGGTCGACTCATCGTTGTCGGCGCCGAGACCGATGCATGCATCCGCTCCACGCTCCACGGTGCCCTCGTTAGGGGATACGACGCGACCCTTGTCAGTGACGCCCACACGACGAACGACCAGACGGAATGGGGAGCGCCGCCACCGGACCAGGTCATCGCACACACCAACCTCTGCTGGACCTACGAGACCGCGCCGGGACGGACGGCCGGAACGGTCAGCGCCGAGGACGTCGACTTCGGCGCAGGGCCCTGAGCCCCCCGCGCCAGTGAAGGGGTCGCTGCCCCTGGAACGTTTCATCGCGCCGCAACGAGGGCGCCGATGCCGTCGAGGATTCGCTCCAGCCCGAAGCTGAACTCCTCATCCGGATCGTCCGGCCCCTGGAAGCGCTCCACGCGGCTATCGCGACCTCGGAGATTGCCATCCTCGATGGCCTCGGCCACCTGGCCCCTCAGAAGAATGCGGCGGCGTTGGCACGATGCATCGGGGACTTCTTTGACGCCTCGCTCATGGCAGGTCAAGCGATCTGACAGCGCGTCCGTCGAACTAGGGTCGAGATGCTCCGACTGGCCCCCAGGCTTGATATTAGGGTATCCTAAGCCAGCTTAGGGTGCCCTAACCGAGCGAGGCCCAGACGTGCTGCACGATCGGAGGACCCAGCCGTGACCCGTAGGACCTCCCTGCCCGAGCGACGGCGCTGGCGCCTCTCGCCGTTCGCCCTGGTGCTGAGCTGCCTGGCCGTCGTCACGGTGGCTGGATGCGGCAGCTCGCGCGGATCGAGCGATCCGCATCTTCGAGCCAGACGCTGACGCTCTACAACGCCCAACACGAGGAGACGACCGCGGCGCTGATCAGGGCGTTCACCGAGCGGACCGGGATCAAGGTGCGGGTCAAGAGCGACGACGAGTCGGTGCTGACCGCCCAGATCGAGCAGGAGGGCAGCCGCTCTCCGGCTGATGTGTTCTTCACGGAGAACTCGAACTGGCTGCAGCAGCTCGACGACCGCGGACTGCTGGCGAAGGTGAACCCCTACACGCTGGCCGATGTGCCCGCGAGGGACAGCGCGTCGAACGGCGACTGGGTCGGAGTGTCGGGGCGCTTCAGCGTGATGATCTACAACCCGAGCAAGATCAGCGCCGCGCAGATGCCGAGGTCGGTGATGGATCTCGCCAGCCCGAAGTACAAGGGCAAGCTCGAGCTGGCCCCCGGGGAGACCGACTTCTGGCCGATCGTGACCTCGATCGAGCGCGCCAAAGGCCGGCGGCGACGCTCCACTGGCTGAAGGCGATCAAGTCGAACGCCGGCTCGGACGACCACACCCCCGACAACGAAACGCTCGTCGTCCGACGTCAGCGACGGTGACGCCGACATGGGTCTGATCAATCACTACTACTACTACCGCCTGCGCGATGAGATCGGCGCCGCCGACTTCCACGCGAGGCTGTCGCTGTTCGCGCCGCGCGACCCCGGCTCCGTCGAGGACATCTCGGCCGCCGGGATCCTGAGGTCGTCGAAGAACCAGGCGACCGCACAGCGGTTCCTCGCGTTCCTGACAAGCCGCGCCGGTCAGCGCGTGCTGGCCCACAGCACGAGCTTCGAGTACCCGCTCGCGCGAAGGGCGTCGCCCCGAACCCGGCGCTGCCGCCGATCAGCAAGTACAAGCCGAACCCGATCACGCCCGGCGCAGATCGGCACCGGCGCCGACGCCCTGCAGCTGCTCGAGCAAGCCGGCCTGCTCTGAGCACAGAGACGATCTGATGACCACTCTCGCCAGCCGGTGGCCGGGCCGACTTCGCCGTCGATCCGACCGAGGCTGGCCGCGTGGTCGTCGCGAGCGTCGCTGATCGCGGCGGGCTGCTCGCGCCGCTGATGCTGATCGCGCTCGACGTACGAAGCACCGGCTGGAGCGAGTTTCATCGAGTGCTGTTCCGCGACTCGCTCGGTGATGCTGCTGCGAAACACCGTCGTGCTGTGCGCGATCGTGGCGGTGCTCGCGGCGACGATCGGGACCGGTGCCGCGTGGCTGACCGAGCGAACCGCGCTTCCCGCCCGTCGTCTTTGGACCGTGCTGCTGGTGCTGCCCGTCGCAATCCCCGACTTCGTCGTCGGCTACGCGTGGCACTCGTTCGCGTCGCGGCTTGACGCCGCTGCTCGGAGCGACGATCGTGATGACGCTCGGCACCTACCCGCTCGTCTACCTGCCCGTGGCTGCGGCGCTGCGCCGCTCCGACCCGGGGCTCGAGGAGACCGCTCGCGGGCTCGGGCGTCGGCGGCTGGGGGCGTTCAGGCGGATCACGCTCGCCGCTGGTCAGACCGGCGATTCTTGGTGGTGCGATTCTGGTGGTGCTGACGGTGATCTCCGAATACGGCGCGTTCGAGATCCTCGGCTACCAGACGTTCACCACCGAGATCTTCACCGAGTTTCAATTCGACGCGGCCGCAGCCGTCGCCCTCTCGATCCCCCTGGTCGCGCTCGGTCTGCTGGTGCTGCTGGCCGAGCAATTGGTGCCGCGCCGTGTGGTGGCGACGACAGCGCCGCGCAAGCGGGCCAAGCCGATTCGCCTGGGCCGATGACGGTCCCGGTACTGCTCGCACTCGGAGCGCTGGTCGCGCTCGGGGTCGGGGTTCCGATCGCGACGATCCTCTACTGGATGCAGTCCAGCCAGCACACGACGCTTCCCGCGAGCCGCGACTGTGTGGCTTCCGCGCTCGGATCGACCGTGTCGTACAGCGCGTGGGGCGCGGCGATCGCGGTGGTACTCGCCGTGCCGGTGGCGATGCTGTCCTTCCGGCGCCGCAGCGCCGGCGCGCACCGCGCTCGAGCGGAGCACGTACGTGACCAAGGCGGTTCCGGGCGTGGTGATCGCACTCAGCCTCGTGTTCTTCGCGACCCGTTACGCCTACGGGCTGTACGAGACGAGCACGCTGCTGGTGATCGCCTACGCGATCCTGAACTTCCCGCTCGCGTTGGTCTGCGTCCGGACCTCGGTTGCCCAGATCCCGCCGCGGCTGCCCGAGGTGGGGCGCTCGCTGGGGCGAGGTTCGATCATGGTCTTCTGCCGCGTCACGTTGCGCCTGCTCGCGCCCGGGCTCCTCGCCGGCTACTGCCTCGTATTCGTGACGGCAGCGACCGAGCTGACCGCGACGCTGGTGCTCGCGCCGATCGGCGTCGAGACGCTGTCGACTCAGTTCTGGGCGTTTCAGCAGAACGCCGCCTACGGCGCCGCCGCTCCGTACGCGCTGGTCATGGTCGCGCTTGGCCGTCGTGCCCGGTGCGCTGCTGGGGCTGTGGTTCGATCGTGAAAGGCACTCTCGGTAACGGCGATGAGCGCGATCGAAATCCGGGGCGCCGCCAAGAGCTTTGACACCACAGCGGTGCTCTGCCGGGGTCGACCTGACGGTGCCGGTCGGGTCGATCACAGCCGTACTGGGCGCATCTGGCAGCGGCAAGACGACGCTGCTGCGCCTGATCGCCGGGTTCGAGCGGCTCGACAGCGGCACGATCAGCATCGACGACCCGCACGGTCGACGACGGCACGCGAACGGTCGCGCCCCAGCACCGAGGCGTTGGCTACGTCCCACAGGAGGGAGCGCTGTTCCCACACCTCACCGTGATCGGCAACATCGCCTTCGGCCTCTCGCGGCGCGACCGTAACCGAGGCCGATCACCTGCTCGAGCTCACCGACCTGCGCGAAGCTTCGTAACCGCTATCCACACCAGCTCTCCGGTGGCCAGCAGCAGCGGGTCGCCCTCGGCCGCGCGCTTGCGATCGAGCCGCAGGTCGTGCTGCTCGACGAGCCGTTCAGCGCGCTCGATGCGTCGCTGCGAGGCGACCTGCGCCGGGACGTCGCCCGGATCCTCCGGCAGACCGAGAACCACGGCGATCCTCGTCACCCACGACCAGGACGAGGCACTGGCGCTCGCCGACCAGATCGCGCTCCTGGCCGACGGTCGTGTGCGCGCCGTCGCCGCGCCGCGCTCGCTGTATCGCGACCCGCCCGACGCTGGGCACCGCCGCCGCGATCGGCGAAGCGAACCTGCTCCCTGCCGCAGACGTCGGCCGGGCTCGCGCGCTGCGCGCTCGGTTCGATCCCGGTCCGCCGGAACGGAGTCGATGCCGTCCGATGGCCCGTCGCGGCTGCTGATCCGCCCCGAGCAGCTGGTCCTCCACCGGTATGCGATCGAGCAGGCTCGCCGGCGCGATCGTGGTCGAGGTCCAGTACCACGGCCACGACGCGCTTGCCCGCGTCCGGCTCGCCGGAACGGGCGACCATGCCCTGGTGGCGCGCGTGCCCGGCGAGCTCGACCTCTCGCCCGGCGACGACGTGTGGATCGAGGTCGTCGGCTCGGCTTGGGTGTGGTCGCGCGTCTGACGGCCGCGACCGGTCCACCCACCCGGGCGATGGATTCTGACTGTTACCCGACTCGCCGGACGCTCACCGCCGTAGCCGGGTGCCCTGGAGCACGGTTCCGGCCTGCTTGACGCGGCGAATCACCGGCGAGACCTCTGCCGAGTGAATCGAGTCGATCGCGCCGATCTCATCGGTCAGGAGGCCGTAGAGCTCGGCGGCGCTCCGGCACACGACGGACGCGCCAAGGTTCGCGGCGCCGCTGACTGCGGCTACGAACGTCGTCTGCTTGAGCTCCGCGAGCCGGGCACCCACCCGTTCGAGGTCTCCCGGAGCGACCGAGAGCCACAGACTCGCCGCGGTCGGGAAAGCCGAGCAGCTCGGGATGGCGTCGGGCGCGCTCAACACCGCACGCCAGCTCGGCTACGCGCTCGGGATCGCCGTGCTGGGGCTGGTGTGCACAAACGCGATCGCGGACAGCCTCGCGAGCGAGCTCGGCTCCGACCATGCGGGCGGAGCGGCACGTGCGATCATCGGCGGGCAGGCCCATGCGCTGCTAGCCACCGCTCCCGCAGACCACCGGCTCGCTCTCGACCACGCCCTCCATGCGGCCTTCGCGCACGGACTCGACCTCACGCTGCTCGCCTCCGGCGGTGCCGGTTTCGCTGCGGCTGCGATCGTCGCGCTGGCGCTGCGGCCACGTGCGGTGTCCTCGCCGGCCGATCGGGACGAACGACCACCCGGCCTCCGAGGTCGAGGCGCCCACGACCACAGTCGCCCACCACGACGCGACGAAGGTCCCGCACGAGGCGATCAAGCGCGGAGCCGCTCGCGCAGCTCGGTGCGCCGGATCTTGCCGCTGACCGTCTTGGGGAGCTCGGCGACGAAGTGGATCTCGCGCGGGTACTTGTAGGGCGCGGTCAGCGCTTGGTGTGGTCCTGGAGCTCGGCCGCCAGCGCGTCGCTCGGCCTCGTAGCCCGGCCGTGAGCACGCACGAACGCGGTCACGATCTGGGTCCGCTCGGGGTCGTCCTTGCCGACGACCGCCGCCTCGACGACCGCCGGGTGCTCGATCAGCGCGGACTCGACCTCGAACGGGCCGATCCGGTAGGCCGAGGACGTGATCACGTCGTCGTCGCGGCCCTCGAACCACAGGTAGCCGTCGGCGTCGCGCCACGCCTTGTCGCCGGTGTAGTACCAGCCGTCGCGAAACGCACCCTGCGCGTGGCCTCGGGGTCGCGGTAGTACTCGTCGAACAGGCCGACCGGCCGCTGGGCTCGTAGCGACACCGCGATGTTGCCGACCACGTCGTCGGCGGCGCGCTGGCCGTCCTCGTCGAGCACGTCGACGGTGTAGCCCGGCATCGGCTTGCCCATCGAGCCCGGCCGCACCGGCACGGCGCGGTAGTTGGCGACCAGCACGGTCGTCTCGGTCTGGCCGTAGCCGTCGTACATCGTCAGCCCGGTGCCCTCCTCCCAGGCGCGGATCACCTCGGGGTTGAGCGGCTCCCCGGCGCTCGTGCAGTGGCGCAGCGGCCGAGAGGTCGTAGGCCGGTCAGATCGGCCTGCACGAGCAGCCGGTAGAGCGTCGGCGGCGCGCAGAACGACGTGATCCGGCGTCCCGGAGGATCGACAGGATCGTGTCCGCGTCGGGCTTGCCCAGCGCGACCTGCACGACCGTGGCGCGCTCGTGCCACTGCCCGAAGAGCCCGCCCCACGCCGCCTTGGCCCAGCCGGTGTCGGTGACCGTCCAGTGGCGGTCGCCCCGCCGCAGGTCGTGCCAGAAGCGTGCGGTCGAGACGTGACCGAGCCCGTAGGAGGACGGGTGCAGGACCATCTTCGGGTAGCTGACGGTGCCGCTGGTGAAGAACAGGAGCATCGGGTCGTCCCGGGCGGTGGGCGCCTCGGGCACCTCGCCGTCGCCGGCGGCCTCCAGCAGTCGTCGAAGTCCAGCCAACCCTCGGCGCGCCGCCGCCCCAGGCGATGCGGTGCGCGCAGGCGTCGCCGGCGGGTCGTCGATCGCGTCGATCTTCTCCGCCCCGCTCGCGTCGGTGATCGCCGCCACGGCCCCGGCGCTGCGCATCCGGTAGGCGATGTCGCGCGCGGTGAGCTGGTTGGTCCCGGGCATCGGGATCGCGCCGATCCGGATCGCGCCCAGCATCGCCGCGTACCACGCCGGCACGCGCGGCAGCATGATGAACACGCGGTCGCCCGGCCCGACGCCGAGCTCGAGCAACGCGCGCGCCGCCCGGCGCGACTCGCGGGCCAGCTCGGCCGTCGGTCTGCTCGGCGACGTGCTCTCCGCGGGCCCCATCGAGGACACCAGGGCCAGGTCGTCGGGCTGCTCGGCGGCCCACCGCTCGACGATGTCGATGACCGCGTTGAAGCGCTCGGGCACCTCTACCGAGTAGCTCCCATACTCAACGTCATAGGCGCTCAAGCGTGCGGGTGCTTGTCGGTCGGGAAGCTCCGGTATCGGCATTCGGCTATCTCCTCTCAGATGGCGAGCTCAAACCAACCACGAGCCCATCATCTTCGACAAACCCACGCCCTTCATGATCGCGCACGTTTGAGTTGGCCGGCAGTGTTGTCGATGACATCGATGTTGGGCTACGGTGCGATTGAGCATCCACGGCTTGCGTTACGCGATGAACGGTCTATCGGCACACGAGAGGGTCGGCGTGTTGACGTCCCTGCACACCGTGCCGCTGAACGATCTTGCAGCACCTCTGCGGCAGGTCCAGTGCACGGTGTCGGCAGGCTGGCACGGCTGCCCCGATCTCGCATTCGAGGACGCCGCGGTCGGCCGCTGGTCGGGCAACTGGCCCGACGGAGCTGCGCCGTTTGCCAGGTATCTGGATTCGAGAGCGCATGCAATCGCGCGCCGGCGGATGCGGTCATCTCGGCCGGGGCACAACGGCCCGCTCGCCCGGCTCGAAGGCTGGCAAGTCACGCGCGACGGGGTGCTGAGGCTACGGTGCGCCCACACCAACTACCTCACGTTGCTGACGACGTCGGGGGCCGGGTTTGAGGACCGGCCGGAGCTGCGCGAATTGTGTGTTGACCGGATGCTTGCCCGTCCGGAGACGTGCCTTAACGCGAACCACCTCAACGTGCTGATGCTCGTCGGAAGTGCCGACGGCTATCTGGTGCTCTCGCGCCGTGGCCGCGAACTCGGATGGGCGCCGGGACTGATGTCAACAACCGCCGGAGGTCTGGCCGACTGCCCGGCGCGCGCCGACACGGTGGACCTGGTGGCGGAGGGCCTGCGCGAGACCGAGGAGGAGTTCGGGGCCGCGCTGGGCATCTCCGCGCAGCGCACCTCGGTTAAGGGCCTGTTCTTGTCGGTCGAGTCGGGCAACATCGCACCCTGGCTGCTGTTGCGTTCAGAGAGCTCCTTGAGCTTTGAACAGCTGGCGGCTCGACACCGTGACCCGGCGCTCGGTCCTACGGCCGCTTGGGAGGCGGACGGGGAGATCCTCGGCCTGTCAACCCGCGACCCGCACGCCGCGCTGCGGTGGCTGGTCGCGCATGAGGCCGATTTCTGCCGAGTGGGAGCGGCGGCGGTGACAGTAACGCTCTGGGCCTTGGCCGACCAGCGTGACAGCGAACCATGGGCGTCGCGCCGACGGCCGTCTGACGGCGGCTTGCTGGTTCGCCTGCCCGGACCTCGAAGCACGAGGCGCGAACTGAGACCACAAGGCTGAACGGGTCGTGCGATGGCGAGCCGTGGGGTTGGCTCGCCATCGCAACTCATGGACCGCCTTGCAAGCAGCCATCGGAGCCCAAAGCCGCAGTCCTGCGACAGCTCGGCTATCACAGTATTTGTGCGGCCCTCGCCGGGCTCCGAAAGCCGGGCGCGATCGTAACCACACACATCAACAAGACCCATGGAGTCCAGACCCCATATCCGCCGGATCTTCAGCATCCCGACCGTTGACGGTTCGCTATCGAGAGGCGCCCCGCCGCTTCCCAGTCCCGACGGAGCGCTTCCTCCAGCTTAGGCTATGGCAACCAAGTATCGGGCTGGGGACCGCTGAGCTACTTCTTGACCGTCAAAATCGTGTTCATCGAGTCCGGATGGATAGTGCACCGGAAGTGGTACTTCCCGGGCTTCAGGAACGTGCGCTCGAACTTGATCCCGAACACGCCGGTGGCCGAAGTGAACTTGCGATTGCTTATGCCCTTCGGGCCGGAGACCAGGGTGACGTTGTGCGAGTCGTAATTCTGCTTGCTCCACATCCACTTGATCTTCTGCCCTTTCTTGACCGTCAGCCTCGCGAGCGAGAAGTAATCATCCGCGACGGTGATCGTCTTGACCTTGCGCTTGCTTGAGTGCGTGGCGGGATTGGCCGCGGCCGGGATCACACCGGCGCCCACCCCGAGCACCAGCGCGCCGATCGCGACCGCGACCCTAGGAGACCTCATCGCTCGTCCTTGGACGACTGCCCACGCTCTCGACTCGCGGATGCGCCATAGGTCGCACCCTACCGCACCCTCATCGACCAGCCCAAGCTGTCCACCGCCAGCTCTTAGTAGGAGTAGGGCGGCCCTCCGCGCTGTTTGCTGTTCGAGCACCACTTGTTCTTCGGCACGCCCTTGCACGGATTCGGCATCGTCGGCAGCTTGCTCGTCGGTAGCGAATGCATGACTATCTTCGACGGGTCGCGCTTCGGATAGTGGTCGCCTGGCTGGCAGCCGAACGGCGGGAGCGAGTCGCCCGAGTCGCACAGCACCTCATCGAGGAACGGGACGTTGAGGTTCGGCGATACCTTGGTCTTAGTGCAGGTCGGGTACTTCGTCTCGAGGTTCTGCGAGTCCGAGTTCAGGGCGCCCGAGGTGTCTGTGTTACCCGAGAAGCAATCGCTCGGATGGGACTCTAGGTTCAGCTGTTCGAAGTCGCCGTTCGTCGGGTTCTTGAAACGGCCGTTGTGGGAGAACGTGTTGTCGAGCAGGCGGTCTCCCCAGTCGTCGTAGAGACAGCTTCCTTTGCCCAGCAACGGCGAGTTCAGCGTGCCGCCGGTGCACGGCTTGCCCGAATCGGGATAGGCGACGAAGATCACGCCCCAAGCATTGTTGTTGACGAACCGGTTGTGCATGATCGTGTCGTTGCGGCCGCCCAGACCGACATACCGGTGCCATCGGGTCCCTGCGCGGCCGACCCCAGCGCAGGCACGTCCGGATTGTTGTTGTCGTGCACGTAGTTGTGCTCGAACACCCAGCACGAGGTCGTGTGCGTGATCGGGCTGGTTCGGCCATGCGGGCATGCGCCGTTCTGTGGGGGCGGGTTGTCGCCGTTTTGGCTGTTGGTGGAGAACCCGTCGGTGTTCTTGTCGAACTCTGAGTTCTCGATCAGCATGTTCCCGCCCGAATTCGAGCCTGAGTAACCGAGCGCGCTGTACTCGCCCCAGGCGTGGTTGACGACCTGGTTACAGACCTGCTGGCACGCGCCGATGTAATAACCCGAGTCGTTGAAGTTGCTCGCGTACGTCTTGTTCCACGTGCCGCCGCTCCAACGGCTTGAGAAGATCCCATATGCGGCGGCGCTGTCTGGATGTTTCTGGTCGAAGTACGTGCTCGTCGCGTTCAGGTAGGAGCCCACATACCCGTGGCCGATCGACTTCGGGCCGACCTTGGCAGCGTCCCACCAGATCTCGTTGCCCGACTCGCCCGCGCCGGTGAGGAAGTTGCAAACGGTGAGGTTTTGCACCCACACGTCGTTCGCGTTCCAGACGAGGATCCCGTTGAGGCCAAGGCGACTGCCGAGGCCCGCGGGCCCGGGTTCTGCGCCGAAGCCTTTCTGCTGCACTTCGAGGTCCCCGGCTTCGTGCCGTCGACGATCACGGTGTTCCGGTTCATTCCCCGCAGATAGATGTTCGGCTTCGTGATCAGCACGCCGGCTGCGAGCGCCGGCTGGCCCGACCTTGGATCCGGTCTTGGTCTTGTAGTCACCCGGGCCAACGAGGATCCAATCCCCCCGTTTGGCGGCGTTCACCGCGGCCTGGATCGTCTTGTACTGACCCGGGATCCCCTTGTAGGAGCCCACGAGCAGAACCTTGGTATGTGCCTTTGCGTTTGCGGCCGGCGCAATGACGGCGACGGCTGCAGCAACGAGGGCTGCGGCAAAACCCCCTGAAACGATACGGCGCATCGGAACTCCTCTCTCCGTTCTGGCGGTCCGGCCGCGCGATCCTACAACGCCCAGCGTCGTTCGAGGCAGCTGCCCCTCGAGTGGGACGCGCGCGTCAAGCCTCGAGGCCGCTCACGTCGCCTGGCTCGGTCTCCAGCGACTTGCGGTCGAACATCAGCATGCCGAGGAAGAACAGCCCGCCGACGAGGACCAAGCCGATAACGATCAGGACGGGGACGAGCGACTCGCGTGGCGTCACCAGCACAAACAGCGCCACGACCAGCCAGACCAGCGCGACGATCGCGACCGGCAGCTCGAAGCGCCCGAGGTCGAACGCGCCCTCCTTGCGGTCGAGCCGTTTGCGCACCGCCAGATAGAGGACGACCGTCGCCGCCGTAGATGAGTACCGGCAGGATCGTCGACGCCGTGATCAGCTGCAGCAGCGCGTCACCCGGCAGCGCGACCATCAGGACGACCCCGCCGGCGAAGATCAGGATCGTCGCCGGGATCGGCGTCTGCGTGCGCGGGTTGACCCGCCGCATCAGCCGGTGGGCAGGAAAGCGCGCGTCGCGCGACATCGCGAACACCAGCCGCGCGCCGGTCGCCATCGTCACCATCCCGCAGGCGAAGAACGCGAAGGTGATCGCGACCAGCAGCGTCGTCTCCACCACCGGACCGAGCTGATCGCGCAGGATCGCCGCGACCGGCGAGCTCGCTGGCGCTGATCCGGGTGATATCGGGGATCGCGACGGTGAGCGCGATCAGGAACAGCAGTCCCAGCACCCCGGCAGCCACCACCGATCCCACGATCGCGCGCGGGACGGTGCGATAGGGATCCTTGGCCTCCTCGGCGAGGTTCGCCGCGGCGTCGAAGCCGACGAGCGTGGCGAGACCCATGATCATCGCGAGCATCAACCCGCCGCCGAGCGCGAAATAGTCGGCGCGTCCGCGGTGATACCGCGCGAGGTGAGGTTGTCGACCGAGCCGTGGCCGGTGATCGCCACCGCGATCGATCAGCGCGATCGCCAGCACCCCGACGATCACCACTTCGACCACCACCGCGCTCGAGTTGATCATGCCGACGATGCGCGTCGAGGCGACGACGAGCACGGCCTGGACGAGCAGCACGACGAGCGTGATCAGGCGCGCGGTGCCCTCGTCCGGCTCCATGCCGACGAGCGGCATGAACGCCTGGCTCGCCAGCGCGTTGTCGCGCGCCACCACGCCGATCGCCAGGTAACAGAAGCTCAGCCAACCGAACCCCCAGCCGATCTTCGGGTTGGCCAGCCGCGACGCCCATTGGTAGGAGGAGCCGGTGAGCGAGATGCGGGCCGCGAACTGCGCTATCACCAGCGCCACGAGCGTCTGCCCGACCGCCGCGATCACCCACAGCCAAATCCCGACCGGCCCCGCGGTCCGCAGCACGTCGTCGTAGGTCCCGAAGATCGCCGACCGCCACCGAGATGAACGCGAACGAGATCGCGAACACCTGAAAGGAGCCGAGCGTCCGCTTCAGCTCCGGCTGTAGCCGCCTCGTTCTTCGATCCTCTCATCGGCCGGAACCGGCTTCGCAACTACCGCCATCTCACTCTCCGCTTCCTTGGGGACGCGGCGCCCGATCCGCCGAAACCCTTGGTTCGATGCGGCTTGCCGCGGTACGGCTAGCCCGCTGTGTTCGTGACCATGCCCGCGTGGGTCTTCGCCTCGACGGGGTTCTGGGCAGAGGGTCGTCCGGGACCTACCCCTCGGTGTCATCGACCGACAACGCGTCGGCCTTGAACAGGCCGACGCCCTAATGTGCTGAAGTAGCGCGGGTGCCCAAACCAGAGCTCGAGTTCTTCGACCCGAACACGCTCCCTTGGCGCACTGTGGCGGGTGAGCCCGGCGTTTGGGAGCGGGTGCTTGCCGAAGATCCGGCGACGGGGCTACTGACGCGACTTGTTCGCTGGGATCGTGGCGTCACTACTTCAAGTGCCGGACCCGTCGCGCACGCATATTTCGAGGAAGTGCTGATTCTCTCGGGGTCGCTGCACGATCTCAGACTCAGTCAGACCTTCGGCGCCGGCCACTACGCCTGCAGGCCACCAACATGATCCATGGTCCGTGGCGAACGACAGACGGGTGCATCATGCTCGAGACCCGTTACGCGACGCAACCGTCGAATTAGCGATGTGCAGCTGCGGCGATCGCACAACAGGCGTCCGTTGCAGCCCTTTCCCCAGTACCCCCAGCCGGATTCGAACCGGCGATCTCCTGCGTGAAAGGCAGGCGTCCTAGACCACTAGACCATGGGGGCGCGTGGCTGATTGTAGGTCGAGGTGCTCGTTCATCATCGCGCAGCACGTCTTAAGCGGAGCGCGGCGAGATCCATCCCATAGACACCGTCTGTCTGGCAGCCGATCTGGCCGGGAGCAGGTCATAACCAGGCCAGGTCGCCTCATCCGTGACCAGCGCAATCCCGATGCCGCCGGTGGGATCGAACCCACGACCTTCGGATTAAAAAGCCGGAATATGGCCCCCGATGAAGTCCCCGCGTAAGTGCATAAAAGCTGTTGACAGGCAGGTTGTTCAACGAACATGTACGTCCACGTGCGATCGCGTACATCCCCATCCGTACGCTGGATTTGGAGCCCCGCCCGAGCCCCGGGATCAAGGGCTACGGTATGCGCCCTTCGACTACCGCATGTAGGAGAGTGCGGGCATCTCGACGGGCCTGGGCTTCCGAGCCGCGCTGTGGCCGCCTCTAACAGCCCGTGGACAGGACCCACGGCCACCCAACATGAGCCATGGTCCGTGGCGAACGACAGAGGGCTGCATCATGCTCGAGACCCGTTACGCGACGCAACCTTCGAACTAGCGATGTGAAGCTGCGGCGATCGCACAACAGGCGTCCGTTGCAGTGCTTTCCGCAATACCTCCAGCCGGATTCGAACCGGCGATCTCCTGCGTGAAAGGCGAGACGGCACATAGACCGGAAAGGCCCGGAAGCCCTGGCCACTACGGGCCGCCTCGAGCCGCTCGTCGGCGCTCGTGCAGCCGCTGCTCCGTTTGACGTCGCTGCTGCGCGCTCGTCGGCTTGCTCGACGGATGTTCGAACTTTCAGTGGGCCGCCATGCGCTGTGTTACGCTCGTGTCCACCCGCACGGACACGCCGGCCGACCGCGAGATTTCCTTCATGCCTCGGATTGGTGCCAACGGGTGAGGGTTTTCGGAGGCTCTGCCGGGCACGGGCACTTGCTACTGAGAGGGTCGATGGCTATGGATGGCAGCAGGTCTGTACCAGTTAGCGTCGTCGCTTTCGCGTTGGCGCTGACCGCGGCTGGGATGGCGGTGTCCTCGGCGGGCTCGGCTCCGGTGGCGATTGCCAAGGCCGCGTCCGGTCGGAGTCTGGTGCAATTCGTCCGGCCCGCTACGCGCGGCGCGCAGGCAGACGCGGAGGGGATATTCCGCCCGTCGGGAAGCTGTTGCACACGGGAACAGCCGACAGCAACCGGTTCGTGCAGCTCGGCGGACACGTGGCCCCCGGCACCGGGTGCTCGCGACAGCGTCAGCGACCCGAAGATCTACTACGCCGTGATCGATCGCCGATCGCTGCAGATCACGAGCAGCGGATCCGTCGCCGCGGACCTCCGCGGGTTTCCGAGAGCTGGGCACGGTCATCAAGCCATACACCGGGGTGTTGAACCATCTCCTGGTGCTCAATTGGAATGGCTTTGGTCCCGAGATCGACGCGGAGCGTAGTGGGTTCGACGCGGTGTTGGAGAGGATCGGCACTGAGCCGCTCACCGACGCCCAGCGTCAGTTGTTGGTTCGCCGACGGGACACGGCCAACGAGCCCAAGTTCGGCTCGGCGATCGGGGTGTTGGGAGCGCCCGCTGGATCCTCGTACGTGACCTACGCCCACAATGCTCTGGACGGAGGCGGAATGTTTGGGTATCTGCGGCGCAACGGCGTGACCGGCGAAGTACGACTTCGTCTTCACCGACGCCGATCGACTTTCGACACCGAGGCCAACCCGACCCCAGACAGCAGCTTCCCCGCCCAGCTCACGATGAAGGTCGGCGCGTACACGCTATACGCGAGCCGAATCCCGGCGGGCGGCGTCTCGGGATTTCACCTTCTCGCTCTCGACGCGAACACGCTCGTGAAGCTTCATCAGGCCGTTTATGCGACGGACGCCGCCGACGGCGCGGAGCAGTCCGACGAGGTTCAACGGCTGGCGAGCGACCTGAACGCACGCCGCCGATGACCCCAACCGGCCGCTGGTCATCCTTCAGGCGTTCGGCGCTCCGCACGGCGACGGACGGCCCGTGGGACGAGGCGGCGAAGGCGATCGAGCGGCTCGGCGGGACGCGCCAGGTGTTCAACGCGATGAACGCTGTCGATCCTCGCGCGCTGAACGGCGAGAACCCCAGCCGCAAGGGGCCCTACGCGTTCGTCGGCCGCGTGGGCTCACCGCGCCGCTGGCCGAGGCGAGCTACTCGCTGGACGGCCTGCCGGGCCGGCTTCGCGGGGTGCTGATGCGGGCGCATGACGGCGGCTACGAGCCGATGATCGCCGGCCCCCCGCTCCGCGACGGGCAGTCGCCGGTCAACACCGAGCTGATCCAGATCGCCGACCAGGCGCCGCAGCCGTTCCCGGCGTTCAAGGACACGAACGGGCGGCCGATCGACGCGGCGAGCGCGGAGGCGGTGCAGAAGTTCCTCGGCGGCCCCGACGTGACGGGCCTCTGCTCCGCGACGCGACCGGTGTGCGACATCCGCAAGAGCTACTACCAGGACTACCGCGCGGACTGGTCGTCGATCCAGGACGACCTGACCAACGCCAGAGACAAGTGCGCGAGACCGCACGCGGGGCTTCACCGGGCCCAATGCGAGGGCATCCGGGCGGAGCTGCGCGACGAGGTCTCGATGGTCGCCAAGGTGCAGCATACTTCGGCCCGGACGGGCTCCAGCAGCCGTTCGGAGCCGCCGGCGTGAGCGCGCTGGCCGAACCTGGCCGAGATCTCCCAGACAGATCAAGGACGCGGTGCAGCCGCCTCCCGGCGACAACACGACCTCGAGCATCCTCTCCGTGATCGGCCAACCTGTTCCGCCACGCTCGGCGGCCCCGCACCCGGGCGGCCTCGATCGCCGCGACCTCTGTCCGCCGCGTTCTCGCTGGCCGCGCTACTTCACGCGAAAACGGCGTCGCCCAATCTCATCGGCCCCCAGGTCACCACCGCGGCCAGCAAGCTCGGCGTCGAGCTCGCGGATCACTACCACCAGGCGGGCGACAACCTCGACGACCTCGGCCGGCTGATCGTCAGCGACTACGGCAAGCTCACCGCCGTCGCGAGCAAGGTCGACGCCAAGCCCGGTCCCGGGGAGCCCGACTGGCGCCTCGGCAACGTGGGTCAGGCCCGGGAGGCGCTCCTGCGTAGCCGCCAAGCGGACGATCTACGAGCGCCTGGTGCCGCTCGCCTACCCGGTCATGTACGACCTCGGCCAGTCGGCAACGCGCGCGACTGGTACTGCGACGCGGCCACTTCTCTCCCATCGTCCCCGACAAGCACCTCTTCGCCGATCAGGCCGACAGCGCCCAGTTCGTCGGGCGGTTCCCCGAAACGCACTGGACTCCGCTCGATCGCCGTCGGCCGGGCGCACGCGATCGGCCACGGCTGCGGAGCCCGCATCCCCGGCATCCCCGCCTCGATCGCCGACGAGCTGTTCAAGTCGATCGGCCAGGGCGGGCTCGGGCTCAACAAGCTCGAGTTCTACTCGCCGCGCAACGGGTTCCGGTACTTCCCGACTAATCCCGCACTGGGCAACGGCCGTGCTATCGACACTCCCGACCACGAGCCAAACCTGCTCGTTGACCAGGACGGGTTCAGGATCGACTGCGCGAACGTCCCCGACCCGCCCGGCAACTCCGGCAAGGACTAGACGCACCCCGCGACGCGCCGCCGCGGCTCACCGGCCAGAGGCCGCGGTCGGTCGAGCCGACCGCGCTGTCTCCGGGGAGTTCCGCCAGCACCACCGGCGGATTCAGGCGATTCGGGATCCAGCCATCCCAGGCCAGGTCGCCTCATCGGTGACCAGCTACCTCCCGATACCGCCGGTGGGGATCGAACCCACGACCTTCGGATTAAAAGTCCGCTGCTCTGCCAGCTGAGCTACGGCGGCCTACAGGCATGATCGCGCAAGCTGGATCGGAGGGACCTGTCGTGCACATGGACGAGCAGCGGATGGCGGCATTGAAACCATTCGGGGTCGGTGGCAGCATTGGGCGCGACCGAACAGGAGGAGCCGACGATGATCGTTCCGTTCGCAACGGGGATGGTGGGTGAGGTCAACAAGCCGGGCGGCTTCGTCCTCCAAAACAACGAGAGTATCTCGGTGTTGCAGGCGCTCGCGCTCGCTCAAGGTACGACGCACACTTCGGCGATCAGCCAGGCTCGAATCATTCGCACCGATTCCGCCACGGGTAAACAACTGGAAATCCCGGCCAACCTCGGAAAGATTTTTTCCGGCAAGAAGCCTGACGTGCGCCTGTATCCCAGCGACATCGTTTTTGTGCCGAACAGCGCCGCGAAGAGCGTGTTCTATCGCGGCTCGGCGGCGGCCTTGCAGACGGCCGCGGGCGTAGCCATCTACAAGTGGTGAGGGAATGCCTTCCGACGACAACGAACAGAGCTTCGATCAGAACCTCCACAAGATGCAGGTCTTCACGCCGCGGGAGGTCCGCGTGGAACGGCGGCGAGTGCTGCCTGGGGAAATGCTTCCCGGCAGTACGGAGAAGGCCCCTGATCTTGTTGCCTGGTGGAGAATTG
>CAVTJE010000025.1:0-119675 GCA_963734775.1 uncultured Solirubrobacterales bacterium | reverse complement strand
CAGAGGCACCGTGGGCTCGGGCCACGAGGCGTTCGGGGTCACCCGGATCCGTCGAGTCGATGGTGGGGCCCGAGCCGCTCCGCAGATCGGAGCCGATGTGCACCGGAACCTCGAGCGGAAGCATTTGGTCGAGCCGCGCGAGGGCTTCGGTGAGCTTGGCCCGCACGGGGCCACGGCGGAGTTCGAGTATCGGCTCGTTGGTGAAGGGCGAGAGCGTGGCAGAGGCCATCACCCCACAGCTTGACGCATGCGTGCGCGGCCGCGCCGCTCAGACCCCGCGCAGGCCGCCCACGTGGAAGACGGTGCGTACGAGGATCTTGACGTCGCTCCACAGTGACCAGTTGGCGGCGTATAGATAGTCGGTCTTGACCATCTCGCTCAACGGCGGGCGCGAGGGACCGAGCACCTGCCACGGCCCGGTCATACCCGGCGCCAGTTGGAGCCGGTCGCGGTGGCGCCCCTCGACGAGGCGGTCCTCATCAGCGATCAGCGGGCGGGGCCCGACGAGGCTCATCTCGCCGCGGAGGACGTTGATCAGCTGGGGCAGCTCATCGAGCGAGCTGCGGCGAAGCACCCCGCCGACACGCGTCACGCGCGGGTCCGAGCTCAGTTTGAACACGCCGTCCGTCTCGTTGAGCGAGCGCAGGGCGGCCCGCTGCGCCTCGGCGCCGTCGACCATGCTGCGGAACTTGATCATCTGAAACGTGCGGCCGTCGCGTCCGACGCGCCGTTGCATGAAGAAGATCGGGCCTGGAGTGTCGATCTTGATCGCCGCGGCGGCGACGATGGCTACAGGCGCCACGACGAGCAGGCCGAACGCCGCGCCGACGATGTCGACCGCCCGCTTCATGGCCCGCGATGAGCGCGTCAACCCGGCACGGCGGACGCCGAGTACGGTGACGCCACCGACGGTGTCGAACTCGGCCGCGGATCCCACAACCTCGAGCAGGCGCGGAACGATCGAGACGTTGACGCCCAGCGCGGTCGTGCGTCTGACCGCCTCGAGCATCGTGTCGTTGTCGGCACTGGTGGGGATCAGGAATACGCGATGGACGTCGAGCTCGCTGACGACCGCGCCGAGATCATCGAAGGTCAGCCGCCGCCGGCGTCGCGACTGCGATTCCCAACTGCTGCTGGCTCGGCGCCGCTCATCCTCGAGGGGCAGGAATCCGACCACGTCGACGCGCGCGCCGGGGTCCGAGGACAGGGAGTGGGCGAGTTGCGTGCGCGCGCGGGCGCTGCCGACGATCAGGGCACGTTCAGGCGGTGCGGCGAGCTGGCCGATAAGCCGAGCCACCGAGCGCCCGATGACGACAAAGGTGGCCGTAAGTCCCCACAGAATCGGAACGCTCGACCCGCGCCGCTGGAGCTCGACGCCGGCGATCAACATCACCACCGACCAGGCCAGCGCGAACCCGCCCGCCAGGCTCAGGAGCCGCGGCAGCTCGTCGAGCGTCGACTTGCGGAGCACGAGCTGGTCATGGTCGTACCGGCCGGTGATCTTGGCGATGGGCACGATCAGGAGCACGGTCGCGTAGCCGGCCATACCCACGCCACCGCCGACGACGGCCGAGAAGGCCGCCAGCGCCGCAGCCGCCGCAGCGAGGTCGGCCAGTGCGAGGAGCCGGCGAAAGACCGCGTCTCGACGCGAGGGCAGCTGCGAGGGCGCGTCCCGTGCCGGCGCAACCTCGGTGTTTCGATGAGGTAGTGAAGCGACGCCGACCGACGCCACCGCGTGATTCTCCATTGCTTGGATCGCTGAATCGGGCGCTCGCCCATGTTTTCGGTCCGCGGGCTGCATCCACAGCCCGCAGCCAACATACTGAGTATTGGTGTATTGCGCAAACGCGAACCGTCGCAGCTCGCGAGGGGACGCGATGGCCCGGGATCAAGGCGCTGCCAGGAGGGCGTCGAGTGAGGTTCCGCTGGCGCGTTCGTGAAGAAACGACTCGTTGCTCGTGTTCTCGAGCAGGCGGCGGACGAGATAGGCCATCCCGGCCACGAGATCGCCGACCGGGCAGTACGTGCGGACGCGGAAGCCGCGGCTGGCCAGAGCGTCCTGCAGCTCGTCGCCCAGGCCACGCAGCACCTGTATCTCGAGGTCGCGGTCGTCAGTGCCGGCACGGCGACTGACCGCGATCGCGTGGGCCACCGAGCGGAGGTTGTGCGAGCCGATGGCCACGCGGACGGCTCGGTCGCGCCGCGACCAGCCGCCGGGTCAGCGCCTCGAAGTTGCGATCGCAGTCCGCCTTGACCTCGAAGACCGGGGTCGGCCATCCGTGCTGGCGAGCCTGAACCAGCTCGTGGTCCCAGTAGGCGCCCTTGACGAGCCGGATCTGCAGAGGGTCAGCGCGTTCGTGGGCCGACGCCCACGCGAGGACCTGCTCGAGCAGCTCGGGGGAGTCCCGTAGGTAGGCCTGCACGACGATTCCAGCCGACGGGCCAGGTCGGAATTCATCCTCGGCCAGCAGCTCCAGGACGAGTTCGAGCACGGCTTCGCGCGAGTCGAGCGACTCCATGTCGATGTGGATGTGGGCGCCGAGCTCGGCTGCCCGGCGCAGCAGGGGCCGGAGTCGAGCGGCGGCGTCGCGCAGCCCGACCTCGGGCGCCTCGGGGCGCAGCAGCGGCGTCAACGCGGAGACCTTGACCGACACGTTGGCGCGGCGGATCGGCCCGCTGCTGTCCCGCTCGAGAATGTCGCGGTCGGGCCAGCGTGCGGTCGCGTGTGCGATCTGCTCGAGCGCGTCCCGGCAGCGCTCGGCGTAACGGTCGGCCTCGGCGGCGGTGACCGTCGCCTCGCCGAGCAGATCGACCGAGCTGGCCACCCCGTGATCCCACAGCCCGCGCAGGACGCCGAGCGCGGCCGCCGGCGTCTCGCCGACGATGAACCGATGGGCCATGTGCCGCACGCCTCCCGCGGCCGCCGCTCCGAGCGCGGTGCGTCCCGCCTTGGTGTGGGCGATTCGCATCGCCGCGGAAATCGGCGGCGGCGTATCGGACACCTCGCCGAGGAATGCCGTGAGGTGCCGCGCCAGGTCGTCGAGCGAGCGGCACGCCGGCACGACGTCGACGAACCGGAACAGGGCGGCGCGGAGCTCGCGGTCGCTGGAGGCGAGCTCCATCGCGCGGGCGTCGAGCGCGCGGACGGGATGACGCGCGGCTGACGGGAACGCCGCGGCCAGCTCCCCGCCCATCTGTCGAATGTCGGTCTCGAGTGGGTCCTCGACCGGCGTGGCCGGTGGTTCCACGGTCACTGCGTGTCAGCGCCTCGCGCCGCGGGAACCGCGGCCGTCGGTGTGGCCCGCTCGATGGCCTCCCAGCTCGTGTCGCGGGCCCGCATCTCCTCATCGACGGCGCCGCCACCGCGTAGACCGAACAGGCGCTTGGCATACAGCAGGTAGATCACCACGGCGACGTTGACGATGAAGCCGATGATCTTCAGGGCCGATTGCCGATGCGCGATCTCGTAGATCTCGAGCGGAAGCAGGATCGTGGTGGCGATGAAGGTCAGGTACTCGGCCCAGCGCTTTGTGTGCCAGAGCCCGACCGCCTCGATCCCCTCGAGCAGACCGTATCCGAGTACGGCCGCGCCAACGGCACGCAATGTCCCCGTGCGCAGAGTGAACAGCTTGTCGAGCTCGTGCAGGATGCCGACGTGGCCCGAGGTCTGCACAGGGCCGCCTGCGACTCCCCCCTGGAGCGCCGTGAGGATCCTGTAGTAGGCGTCGCGCAGCGAGTTTTCGTTGCCGGCAAACGCGAGCACGCCGATGCCGAGCAGGACGAGGATCACGAAGTGAAGCGCGCGATCCGCCGCGATCACGCGCAGGACCACCTTGTCGCGGAGTGCCTTGCCCCGCGGTGGAATCTTGATCTCGTTGCGGTCGGGAGGATGCGGCTGGGTGGGAGACGACGGAGGCGAGAGGGCCACCCAGCTGTCGCAGCGCAGACACCTGTGCCAGCGGATCCCGTCCTGCTCTCGCGCAATCAGGCCGTCCTGCGGCCGCAGCTCGGCCGCGTCGAGACCAACCAGGCTGTGCCCCTCCCAGCCGCATGTGACCAGCTCCCAATCGATCCTGCGCCGAGGACGCGGGCGTGGGTGCGTCCCGGGCGGGGGGGGATCGGGAGCTGGGCTCCGCCGCGCGGTTTCGATGTTCGGCGTGGCCACGCGAGAACCGTAGCTCAGCCGAGAATGTTGACGGCTCGAGCCACGATCAGGCCGATGGTGACGAGCGCGACCGTGGCCTGGGCGGCCATCAGACACTTGGCCGTGCGGCTCAGTGGCATCGTGTCGGTTGGGGAAAATGCGGTCGCGTTGGTGAACGAGACGTAGAGGTAGTCGATCAACCCGGGCGCCCAGTCGGCTGGGGCGATATGCGCCTGAGTCATCTGGGGAAAGAGGAAATCGCGTGCTGGCGGCGATGAGCGCGCGCGGGCCACCGGGCCGCCGCCATCGAGTTCCCAGTACCACAGTCCAAACAGCAGAACGTTCGTCACCCAGAGCACGATCCCGGCGAAGATCAGCGGCCGCCCGTTCGTGAGGTTGTGGTGAAGCAGGTAGTGGACGAGCAGGATCAGCGACACCAGGTTGACCACGCTGACCAATCCGATCATGCCCATGGCCACGGCCCGCCGGAGGGGCGAATGACGCCAGTGTGGGTCGGGGGTGCCGATAAGCAGTCCAACGAGCAGGAGGGCCTCGACGCTCGGGAGCAGCCACGACGGCCCTAGAGTGAGCTTTTCCGGGAGCGACACGTCGAGGAGGATCGCGGCGGCGACGACGAGCACCGGGCCCCAGTAGGGGTCGAGCCCTTCAACGCGGTGGAGCAGGGACTTGGCGTTCATCATGTCCCGCAGTTTGGCGGCAAGGGCGTGATGGTCGCACGCGCCGCAGATGCGATCACGGCGGATCGGGCCTGGCTGAGGAGTCGCCTCAGTGACGGCGGCGGTCGGCGACGCCCAGCCACTCGGGCCCGCTGGCGAGCATCGTCGTGATCCGCCCCGCGGGTACCGGCCGCGAGAAGTAGAAGCCCTGGGCGAGATGGCAACCGAGTCGTAGAAGCTCTTTGGCCTGCAGCGCGGTCTCCACGCCCTCACCGATGACATCGAGCGACAGCGCTTTGGACATGGCCACGATCGCTTCGGTGATCTTGGTGCCGCGCCGCTCGCTGCCCAGCCCGTCGACGAAGGAGCGGTCGACCTTGAGCGCGTCGAGCGGTAACCGGGTCAGGTAGGCCAACGAGGAGTATCCGGTGCCGAAGTCGTCGAGCACGAGCTTGACCCCGATCGCCTTGAGTTCGCGCAGGGGCTCGTTGAGGAGCTCGGCGTCGCGGAGAATCACCGACTCGGTGATCTCGATGCTCAGGCACGACGGGTCCAGACTGGTCAGGCGCAGGACCTCGTTGACCTGCTCCACCAGCCCGCCCTTGGCGAACTGAACCGCGGACAGGTTCACCGACATCCCGATCGGAGCGGCATCCGGTCGGCTGCCATACCACCGTGCCGCGTCGCGGCATGCCTGCTCGAGCACCCAGCGACCGATCGGCTCGATCAGCCCATCCTCCTCGGCCACGGAGATGAACTCGTCGGGAAGGATCACGCCGCGGATCGGATGCTCCCAGCGGACGAGCGCCTCGAGGCTGACGATCGTGTGATCGCGCAGCGAGACGACGGGCTGGTACTCGACGCGCAGCTCGTCGCGTTCGAGAGCCCGCCGCAGGTCGTTCTCGATCCGCAGTCGGACCATGGCACGATCGCGCATGGCCTCGTCGAACACCTCGTAGCGAGCGCTTCCGCGTTCCTTGGCTCGGTACATGGCCGTGTCGGCGTTGCGGATCACCTCGTCGGCGACCTCCCCGCCTCGCGCGAGGGCGATCCCGATGCTGGTGGTCACGAAGTGCTCGCTGCCCGCGAGCACGAAGGGCTTGGTGAACACCGAGGCAATCCGCTCCGCCATCTCGATCGCGGCGTGCTCGTCGGCGATGTCCTCGAGCAGGATCCCGAACTCGTCGCCGCCGAACCGGGCCACGGTGTCGCTGGAGCGGATGGCCTGGGTGAGACGGGGAGCCGTCGCGGCCAGCAGCTCGTCGCCGACCTGGTGGCCGAGGCTGTCGTTGACGAGCTTGAATCGGTCGAGGTCGAGGAACAGAATCGCCGCCAGCGAGCGGTAGCGCGGCAGCCGGGCCAGGGCGTGCTCGAGGCGGTCGAGGAACAGGGTCCGATTCGGCAGGCCGGTGAGCGCGTCGTGCAACGCGCGATGGCGGATCCGATCCTCGGTCGCCTGTCGTTCGAGCGCGTCGGCCAGCACGTTGGCCAGGGCCTGGAGAAAATCCAGATCGCCGGCGTTGTACTGGCGCACGCGGCGCGACTGGACCCCGAGGACCCCGAATGGGCCGGCCGGTCCCTCGATGGTCACGATCGCACCGCTCCTCGCGTGGACGGCGTGCGCCAGCGGTGGCTTCTCGAACCGGGTCTCCGCGTCCCAGTCGGTGACGACGACCGGGCCCCGGCTGAGGATCGCGTAGCCGGCGTGCGAGCCGCGGCCGAGCGGCGAGCGACCGGCCTCATCAGCGTTCCAGCCCACCGCCGCCCGCAGCACGAGAGATTCCGTATCGGGCACGAGCTCCATCACCCCGGCCGCCTCGACGCCGAGGATCTGGGCGGCGAAACTGACTGCCTCCTGCATCAGGTCGGCCGGGCGCGCACCCTCCAGCGCATGCTCACCGAGCCTGGCCACAGCGGCCTGTTGCGCTGCTCGCTGCTCGAGCTGCTCCTCGGCCAGCTTCTGCTCGGTGATGTCCGACAGCATGCCGTGCCAGCGGGCGTGGCCGGTGTGATCGGTGACCAGTACGGCGTCGTCGCGGATCCAGACGACGCGACCCTCGCGATCGATCATCCGGTACTCACTCGCGCTCCCGTCGAAGATGCTGTTGGCCGCCTCGGCCTCGGCGGCGATGACGCGATCACGGTCCTCGGGATGCAGCCGGTTCAGCCACAGACTGGAGTTGTCGATCCATTCCGCGGGCGAGAAGCCGAGCAGATCGTGGATCCTGGGGCTGACGTAGTGCCAGCGCCCCTTGGCCCCGCAATCGGCGACATAGACCACCCCGGGGACACGAGCGAGCAGGTCGACGTAGTTCGGTCTGACCGGCTCGGGCGGCAACGAGCGGCGGTTGGAGCCCAGCAGGACGCGGCGCCGGTCCGCGTGGCGTGCCATCCCAGGCACTATCGGCGCCGCGGGCCGGTTTGCGAGTGCACCGAAAGGCGGTGCACAGGTTTTACCCGGTTACTCGTGCATCATCTCGCGCGCGGTCCGAGGATCTCGAAGCGCGCGACCCCAGCGTCCTCGATCTCACGCACCTGACCGTCGCGGACGAGCAGGTCGAGGTGGCCGAGCACCTCGGAAATCGTCAGGTACGCCTGCGTGACCGCGACGTTGCCCCACATGCGCACGGCGATCTCGTACGCGCTGAGCGGAGCCGAGGCGAGCATGCTGCGCACCTTGCGCGCGCGCCGCTGGTGCATCCGGAAACGCTCGTCGATGACCGCCACGTGGTCGACGATCGGCTCGCCGTGGCCGCACAGGACGAGCTCGGCCTCGAGCTCGCGCGTGGCCCGCAGCGAGTCCATGTAATCGATCAGCGCGTGCGGCCGTCCCGATCGATGTTCGTCGGTAAGCGGGCGCGAGAGGAGTGGGTTGGACGAGATGCGCGCGAGCAGGTGGTCGCCCGCCAGCAGGATCCGCCGCTCCTCGTCCCAGAAGATCGTGTCAGAGGGGCTGTGGCCGGGTCGGTGAAGCACGCGGAAGCTGCGGTCACGCAGGGTCAGCGTGTCGCCGTCATAAAGTGGCCGGGTCACGCGCCCGCTGGATCCGAAGGCGCGGAACGCCATGCCGACCGAGCCCAACACGGTGGCGAGGTCGTCCGGGACGCCATGCCGGCGCATGATCGCCTGCGAGAACTCGTCGTCCGCGGCGGCGCTGGCCGAGAAGTTCTCCAGGTAGCCGCTCAGTGCGTGGAACGCCGCAACCTCGGCCCCCGAGCGGCGGGCGATGATCTCCAACAGACCGAGGTGGTCCATGTGTTGGTGGGTGATCACGATCAGCTCGAGTTCGTCGATCGTCCTGCCGTGCTCGGCCAGTGCCTGCTCGAGCTCGTCGAGCGACTTGCCCGAGTTCGGCCCCGTATCGACGAGGGTGAGCGGCTCGTCCTCGATCAGGTAACAGTTCACCCGGCCAACGAGGAACGGAGTCGGGACCGGAAGCTGATGGATGCCGGCGCGCGCCGCCAGCGCGAGTGCCTCGGCGCCGGTCTCGGCCGGCTCCTGGCCCGTTGTCACGAGCGGATCACTGCGAGCACCTCGTCGCGGCGGCGCTCCATGTCCTCGGGCGACGTCAGCGACTCAAGGCAGAGCCGCAGCAGCGGTTCGGTATTCGACGGACGGACGTTGAAGTGCCAGTCGTCGTAGTCGACCGATAGGCCGTCGAGCCGCATCTGGCGGCCGTCGCTGTAGCGCGCGGCCAGCTCCTCGATCTTGGCCGGCCCATCCGCCACCTCGGAGTTGATCTCCCCGGAGATGAAATAGCGCGAGCGATAGGGCTCGAGCAACTCCGACATTCGAGCCCCGCGCTGCGACAGCAGCTCGAGAACCAAAAGCGCCGGGATCGTCCCCGAGTCCGCGCAGAAGAAATCGCGGAAGTAGTAGTGGCCGGACACCTCACCGCCGAAGATCCCGTTCTCCTCGCGCATGCGCGTCTTGAAGAAGGCGTGCCCCACGCGATTGATCAATGCACGGCCGCCGGCGGCCTCGACGGTGTCGGCGACGGCGCGACTGGCGCGGACGTCGTAGAGGACGGTGCCGCCGGGGCGCTTGGCCAACATCGACCCGGCCAGCAGTGCGGTCATGAAGTCCCCGTCGACGAACGTGCCCCGATCGTCGATGAAGAAGCACCGGTCCGCGTCTCCGTCCCAGGCGATGCCGAGATCGGCTTGCTTATCGACCACCTCGCGCATGATGAACTCGCGGTTCTCGGCCAGCATGGGATTGGGCTCGTGGTCGGGGAAGTTGCCATCGGGCTTCCAGTAGGCCTCCTCGAGATCGAGGCCCAGGCGATCGAGCAGCGGGCCGATCATCGGAGGGGCCATGCCGTTGCCGCCGTCGACGACCACCCGCAGCGGCTTGACTGTCGAGGGGTCGATGAGCTTGAGCACGGCCTCGTGAAACTCGGGCGCGATATCGACATCCTCGGCCGAGCCACCGCCGGGCGCCTCGCCCAGCCCGTTCTCGATCTTGGCCCGGACGTCACCGATCCCGGCGTCGCCCGACAGCGCGATCGCGCCGCGCTTGATCAGCTTGGCGCCCGTGTAGGCCTTCGGATTGTGGGAGGCCGTACACATCAGACCGCCGTCGAGATCGCGCGAACCGACGAGGTAATACAGCATCTCGGTGGCCACCTGGCCGGCGTCGAGGACGATCGCCCCCTCGCTGACCATCCCCTCGCGATAGCGCGCTGACAGCTCGGGCGCGGTCAGGCGCATGTCGTGTCCGAGGCCGAGGCGGAGCTCGTGGGGCGGCTTGCCCTCGAGCTCGGCGATTACGCGCACGAACGCCCGCCCGATCGCCCCCGCCACCTCGCCGTCGATCTGCTCGCCGTACAGCCCGCGTACGTCGTAGGCCTTGAAGATGGCGGGATCCGCCGTGGCGCTCATTGGGTCACGACGATTGTCGCCTTCATGAACGGGTGAATGGAGCAGAAGTAGTGAATCGTCCCCGCCTGCGTGACCTTGAGGGAGAACGTCGCCCCGGTGTTCATCGTCCCCGAGGACGTGAACTTGGGTCCGCTCACATAGGTGACGTTGTGCGTCGGCGTGTCGTCGTTGGTCCACTTCACCGTCTGGCCGACCTTGGCGTGGATCGCCACGGGATGAAAGGCCAAATTCTTCATCGTCACGTTGATCGCCCCGCCCGCGCTGCCGCCGCTAGATGACGCCGGTGCGGAGGTCGAAGAGGAGGCGGCCGACGCGGTGGCGGTCGAGCTGGAGCTGGAGCTGGAGCTTGATCCGCAGGCGGCCAGCGTGAGGGCGAGTACGGGAAGGATGAGCAGAGCGCGAAGTTTCATGGCTGGGAGCCTAGATGATTGATCGATCCGCGCCCGCGAAATTCGGTGCGTGTCCTAGATACGCGTCCTAGACTGACATCCATGTCCGGTCATTCGAAATGGCATTCGATCAAGCACAAGAAGGCGGTCGTCGACGCCCGCCGAGGCCAGCAGTTCACCAAGTTGGCGCGAGCGATCACGATCGCCGCTCGCGAGGGCGGAGGCGATCCTGACGGCAACCCGGCGCTGGTGCTGGCGATCCAGAAGGCGCGCGATGCCTCGATGCCCAAGGACAACATCGAGCGAGCGGTCGCCAAGGGCACCGGCGAGGGTGTCGATGCCGATCAGATCGAGAACGTGATGTACGAGGGTTACGGCCCCGGCGGCGTCGCTCTGCTGATCGAGGCCCTGACCGATAACCGCAACCGGACCGGTGCCGACGTACGCCACCTCCTGTCCAAGCACGGAGGCAACCTCGGCGAGCCGGGTTCGGTCTCCTACCTGTTCGACAAGGCGGGCGTGATCGTGATCGACGCCAGTCGCTACGACGAGGACGACCTGATGGCGGCGATCGATGCCGGGGCGCAGGACATCTCGCTCGACGACGACGTGTATGAGGTCATCACCGAGCCGGCCGCCCTGACTCGCGTCCGAGACGCGCTCGGCGACGCGGGGGTCGAGATCGAGAGTGCCGATGTGACCCAGCGCCCCAAATCACGCGTGCCGCTGCAGGAGAGCGACGCGTCGAAGCTGATGAAACTGATCGACGCGCTGGAGGAATCCGACGACGTCAACGCGGTGCACGCCAACTTCGACGTCGACGCCGCCGTGCTCGAGCGGATCGCAGGCTAGCGCCGTCCTCCTCGCCGGCTCGCTACTCTCCCGCGTCGGATGACTCGACGTCTGGTCTTGACAGGGGCGATCGCAGTGCTGAGCGCTGGCCTTGCTGCGTGCGGAAGCTCGAAGGCCCCCGGGGTCGTGCTGGCCCCCAGCTCGGGCGCCACCGAGGCGGCTGCCCCGGCCACGACCTCGACCACCGCGACGACGACCTCGACCACGTCGACCTCGGTCAGCACCCCGGCCGCACTGTCGACGAAGCCGGGGGTCAAGCCGCCCTCCGGCCCGGCACCGAAGGTGCTCGTGACCAAGAACCTGATCACCGGAACGGGCAAGACGGCCACCCCGGGGAGCACGGTGACGGTCAACTACGTCGGCGTTCTCTACAACAACGGCAAGGAGTTCGACTCTTCCTGGAAGCGCAACCAGCCGTTCACGACCCCGCTGTCTTCGGGCAGCGTGATCGAGGGCTGGGTGCGAGGGATCCCAGGGATGAAGGTCGGCGGTCGCCGCGAGCTCATCATTCCGGCGCGCCTCGCGTACGGCAAGACCGGCAGCCCCCCGACGATCCCGCCTAACGCGCCGCTCGTCTTCGTGGTCGATCTGCTGTCCGTTTCCTAGACTCGGCCGCGCCTTCACGCGGTCGGGCGCGGTACAGCGACACCGCCTGCGCGACCCCCTTGAGCCGGTGCTTACCGGCGAATGACCATTCGAATTCCTCGGCCGCCGCGTCGCGCACCGCCTCCGTGCAGAGGACGCTTCCGGGGCGCGCGATTCCGGTCACCCGGCTGGCCAGGTTGACCGAATTCCCGTAGAAGTCACCGGCCCGCAGGGTCGCCGGCCCGTAGGCGAGGCCGGCCCTCAGGGCGGGCAGGTCGTCGCGCTCGGCCGCCGCCAACAGCGCGAGCGAGGCGCGCACGAGCGGCGGCACCTCACGGCTGACCAGCATCGCCGCATCGCCGATCGTCTTCACCAGCCTCACCGGCGCGAGGGCGACCTCACCGGCCAGCTCGGCCAGCCGGCTGGCCAGGGTCCCGAGCTCCTGGCCCTCGAGCTCGGCTCCGAGCCGAGTGAAGCCCACGAGATCGGCGAAGCACACGGCGATCTCCGACGAATCGGCGAGCTGGCCCAACTCGCGCTCGGTCCGCCTGAGGACCGCGCGGCTGATGTTGTCGCGGAGGTGGGCCTTGAACGCCGCCGCCAGCACCGGCGTCAGCGCCGGCGTCAGCTGCTCGGCCATGGCGGTGAAGCGCATTGCGACCTGGTCTTCGTCATCGCCAGGCTGCAGGAACGCATCCCCGAAGGCCAGTGCGATGGTCGCCGCCAGCCGCGACATTCCTTCGCCGAGAACCCGTCGGATCTGCGCGATCTCGGCCTCGTCAAAGCCGGCCTGCAGAAACAGCTTGGTCGAGCGGAACGCCTCGACGTCCTCCTCGCCGAACGGCGCTTCGTCGGCCGCGGGCTCCGGGAGCCCCAGCGCCCGGACCATGCCGATCACGAACTCCTCGGGTACGTCGGCCCGGCGCGCGAGCTCCGCCACCGTATAGCGGCCCCTCAGGGCCCGCTCGACCGGCAGCAGCACGAGCCGCTCCTCGGCCACCGCACGTCGCAGCTCCTCGAGCTCGACTCCTTCCGCCGCCAGGCGCTCGAGCAGGGCAAGTCGCGCGGCCCGCTCCTTGCCGTCGAGCCCGTCGAGCAGGCCCTCGCGCTCGTAGTCCACGGCGCCTCAGCCGCTCTGGTCACCGGGCGCGCAATGCGGCGTTGCCGGCGCGCCCCGGGCAGTGACCTCGTACACCGTCCACGGCGGCACCGCGGCGATGGTCCGGATCGTGCGCCGGGCGGGATTCACGATCGGCGGGGTCGTCCCCGTGGCCTGGTTGTGTGGCGCGCTGAACACGAAGCCGTATTCGCGCATCAGCGGGCGGATGCGATGCTCGGGCACCTGAAGCTTCCACGCCAGCGCGCTCGCCATCGTGTGGTTGACCGCCACCTGGCTCGACTTGCATGGGAGTACGCGCGCGGCCCCACCGACCTGATCGGCGGCCAGGAACATGCGATTGAGGTAGTGAGCGGCCTGATTGGCGTCCTTGCCCTGCTGGATGAGCAGGTTCACGCGCGGGATCGACCACGGCAGGGTGGCGATCAGCACCAGCGCTCCGGCGGCGAGTGCCGCCCACCGTCCGCCGTGTGCACTGCTCCCCCCGAATCGGTCACCCGCCAGCTGAGCGATCTGCACCACGGCGTAGCCGGCCAGCACGCAGCCGATCACCGCTCCCGGGAGCATGTAGCGCGGCAGTCCGTAGGCAACCTGGGTTATCACCGCCACCATCAGCACCCAGGCGATGGCGGCGATCCCGAGCCACATCAGCGTCCGCTGGCGGCGCCAGTAGGCGAAACCCAACCCGATCCCGGCCAGGATCAGCACGGGCCACGTCATCAACCCGACGCTGCTCTTGAGCTCGTTGAAGGCGGTGCCCGGAGAGCCCTTCCCGCCCAGCGCGGCGCTGCCGGCCTGGAACGCGTTGCCGCTGATCTCCCACGGCGGAACGAACCAGGCGATCGGCACGAGGATCAACAGCGTGACCGCCAGCACGCGGCTGTGGGGCACCTTCAGCCACAGATAGACGGCGTACAGGAACAGGAAGGGCGAGAACTCCGGCCGGTTCATGGTGGCCAGGAAGGCGAGGACGTAGGCGGTCCGGGGGTGGCCGCTGAGGTGGCGATCGATCGCCCACAGCGTCAACGCGGCGACGACGGGCTCCGAGGCGCCGCGAGCCATGTAGAAGAGCCAGTCCTGGATGAGCAGCAGGGCGATGACCGCGATCACGCCGGCCGCCACGCCGCCGAAGCGCCGCCCGAGCCGGAACGCGGCCACGAAGGCCAGCAGCGACGCCGTGCGCGTCACGAGCAGCCACAGGTGGGGCGCGGCGCCTCCGAACAGCCCGAAGACCGAGGTGAACACGACCGGGAACGGCTTCCATGACGGCCCCCCACCGAGGCTGAGAGAGACGTTGGAGTTGGCGATCTCCTGTCCCCAGTCGATCCATGCCCAGGGGTCGGAGCTCGGCACCCACGAGAGCACGAGCACGCTGATCAGCGCGAGCACGAAGCAGGCGCCGACGATCGGCGCCACCGGGTGATCGAGGGCGCGGCTGGCCAGCGAGTCGTGCGGACCGGTCGACGTCGGTCGGGCCGAAGTCGGGGGTGACGCCACCGCCTGCTCAGAGCCGATCATGGGGGGACACAGTACAGTCAGCCGGTCTCGTCGGACTCGCCCGGCGCGGCTCGGCGGATGGGTCGTGTTCGGTTGGTAACCTCAGCGCTCGCCGGCCGCGCGCGGGGTACCACAGCCCTCGCCGGGAGGTACGCGAAGGCCGCCGTGTCTCTTTCACGATGAACACCTACACCGATGACATGGTTTCCGAGTCGCAGCACTCCGGAGCCGAGACGGAGGAACCGCCCGGCGGGTACGTCGTCACGGTCGTGATGCCCTGCCTCAACGAGGCGGAGTCGCTGGCGCCGTGCATCGAGAAGGCCAAGGCCGCCATCGAGGCCGCCGGCGTGCCGGGCGAGGTGCTGATCGCCGATAACGGCAGCACCGACGGTTCGGTCGAGATCGCGGAGTCGCTGGGTGCTCGTGTCGTCCATGTCAAGGCGCGCGGTTACGGCAGCGCGCTCAAGGGCGGGTTCGCCGCCGCCAAGGGCAAGTACATCTTGATGGGCGATGCCGACGGCAGCTACGACTTCGGCCACCTCGACCGGTTCCTGGTCAAGCTCGACGCCGGCGCCGACCTCGTCATGGGCAACCGGTTCGCCGGCGGGATCGCTCCCGGCGCCATGCCTCCTCTGCACCGGTACTTCGGCAATCCCGGTCTCAGCTGGATGGGCCGGCTGTTCTTCGGGGCGCCCGTGGGCGACTTCTACTGCGGTCTGCGCGCCTTCCGTCGCGACGCGCTGGCGACGCTGAACCTCCAGAGCCCGGGCATGGAGCTGGGGGTCGAGATGGTGGCCAAGGCGGCGCTCTACGGGTTGAACGTCCAGGAGGTCCCGACCACGCTGTCGCCCGACCTCCGGAGCCGGCCCCCTCACCTGCGCACCTGGCGCGACGGCTGGCGCACGCTGCGCTTCTTCCTGCTCTTCAGCCCGCGCTGGTTGTTCTTCTATCCCGGCGTGATTCTCATCGTGCTGGGGCTGGCGCTGTCGGTCGCCGTGCTCCCCGGGCCGCTCAACGTGATCGGCGCACGCCTCGACGTCCACACCCTGCTGTACGCGGGGGCCGCGATCGTCGTCGGGTTTCAGGCCGTCATGTTCGCCGTGCTCGCGCGCGTGTACGCGGCCTCGGAAGGCTTCTTACCCGACACGCACCTGGTCCATCGCGCCCGCCAGGTCTTCTCGCTCGAGCTCGGCCTCCTGATCGGCGCCGTCCTCATCCTGGCCGCGGTGATCCTCTCGATCATCGCCTTCGTGCGCTGGGACGACTCCTCGTTCCGTCACCTCAACTACCCAGACTCGCTGCGTATCGCGATCCCCGCCACCGTGGCGCTGATGGTCGGCGTGCAGACGATCCTGTCCAGCTTCTTCCTCAGCGTGCTGGGGATCAAGCACGCCGGGGCCGACGAGTAGCGCGCTACGCGCCGACCAGCCCGGCCTGTCGAACCCCGTAGAGGTGGCCGATGAGCGCCGCCGTCACGTTGGGGTCGAACTGGGTGCCGGCGCAACGCGTGAGCTCATCGACCGCGTCGCTGTGCGAACGGGCCTGGCGGTAGGGCCGGTCCGAGGTGATCGCGTGATAGGTGTCGGCGGCGATGATGATGCGGCTCCCGAGCGGGATCTCCTCGCCGGAAAGGCCGTCGGGGTAGCCGTTGCCGTCCCAGCGCTCGTGCTCGTGGCGCACGATCCGCGCCACGTTGCCGAGGCCGGGCAGGACGCGGAGGATGCGCTCGCCGATGACCGGATGCTCCTTCATCAGCTTCCACTCGTGGTCGGTGAGCGGGCCCGGCTTGTGGAGGATCTCGTCCGGGATCGCCACCTTGCCGATGTCGTGCAGGAGCGCAGCTGACTTGACGCGTTCGATCTCGATCGGGTTCAAGCCGAGGTTGCGGGCGACGGCGCCGGACATGTCGATGACCGCCTCGGAGTGCTCGCCCGTGTAGCGGTCGCGTTCGAGCAACGCCACCGCGAGCGCCTCGATCGCGTCGCGCTGGGCTCCCTGGGGCTCATCGTCGATCGCCGCGTCGGGCTCGATCGCCAACACGGCGCGGCCGCCGCCGCTGCGCTGGGCGTGCCCGCAGGCCATCCGCGCGCTGGCCAGCAGGCCCTCGGCGCTCATGCCTCGCTCGAGCAGGGCGACGCCCATCGAGGCCCCGGCGGCGCGAATCGCGCCTTCGCCGATCACCTCGAGCTCGACGAGGAGGCGCTCGAGGGAGGGCAGCGCGCCGTCGGCGTTGGTGTCGGGCAGCAGCAGCGCGAACTCGGCCTGTCCGATCCGCCCCACGAGGTCGTGCGAGCGCGTCGAGCCGGCGAGGCGCTTGCTCACCGCGACCAGGAAGTGATCACCGGCCTTGAACCCGTGGCGCAGCTCGAGCGATCCATAGTTGTCAATCGAGATCACGACCAGCGAAAGCGGGCGCTGGTAGCGCCGCGCGCGCTCGACCTCTTCGGAGAGCCGGCCGCGAAATGCCCGCGCGCTGAGGAGGCCCGTGACGCTGTCGAGCCGCAGCCCGCGCGCGCGATCGGCCTCAAGCTCCGCCACCCGTGCCCGCAGCCACGTCACCTCGCGCAGCAGCTCGTCTTGTTGCCCGCGTCGCAACATGCACAGCGAGTATCGGCATTTATGACGTTTCTCTGGAGGCGTCCGAACCGCTGCGCAGAATCCCCCTCCGATGATCGTTCTCGGAATCGACCCTGGCACCGCCAGCACTGGCTTTGGCGTGGTCGAGAGTGCGGGTTCGCGCCTGCGCGCGGTCGAGGAGGGTGTGATCGTCACGCACCCCGGCACTCCGCTCGAGCGGCGCCTGGCCGACATCCACGAGCGCGTAACCGAGTTGCTCGATTCTCACGGCGCCGATGCGCTGGCCATCGAGGAGCTGTACTTCGGCGCCAACGTCCGCACCGCTTTCGCTGTTGGGCAGGCGCGCGGGGTCGTCCTTCTCGCCGCCGGGCAGCGGGGAGTGCCATCGCGCTCGTACACGCCGCAGCAGGTCAAGGCCGCCGTGTGCGGCCACGGACGCGCCGGCAAGGATCAGGTTTCCCGCATGGTGGCCCGGCTGCTCGGCCTCCCCGGTCCGCCGACCCCCGACCATGCCGCCGACGCCCTCGCCGTGGCGATCTGCGACGTCAACCGGGCGCCGTTGGCCAGGGCGGTGATGCGGGCGTGATCGCGCTCGTCTCGGGAACGGTCGCGGTGCGGCGGGCCGACCACGTCGTCGTCGACTGCGGCGGCGTCGGCTATCGCTTGGCCGTCTCGGCCGAGACGCTTCGGCGAGTCCCCGCCGTGGGCTCGGAGGTCACGCTCCACGCCCACCTCGTCGTACGCGACGATGCGCTTGCGCTGTACGGATTCGCCACCGAGGAGGAACGTGAGCTGTTTCTCATGCTGCTGGGGGTGCAATCGGTGGGGCCCAAGGTGGCGCTGGCCGTGCTCTCCGGCGGCAGCCCTCGCGACTTGCTGGCGGCGCTGGCGGCGGGGGACTCGGCACGCTTTCAGGCCGTGCCGGGGATCGGCAAGCGGACGGCCGAGCGGATCATCGTCGAGCTGCGCGAGAAGGTCGGCGCGACGCTGCCCGAGCAGGCCATCTCGATCACCCGGGGTGACGACCCACACTCGCTCGCTCGCGACGGCCTGGTGGGCCTGGGCTACACCCCCCAGGAAGCCGACGAGCTGCTCGACGGAGCCAGCGGCGAGCGCCCCGAGGACCTCATCGCCCACGCACTGCGGAGCACGCGTAGATGACATCGACCCGAATCCAGGATCCCGAGCAGCTCCCCGAGGACGACTTCGACGGCTCGCTGCGCCCACGCCGGCTGCAGGACTTCATCGGCCAGGAGGCGCTGAAGGATCAGCTGGCCGTGTCGATCGCCGCGACCTCCGCGCGCGAGGAAGCGCTGGATCACGTGCTGCTGGCCGGGCCTCCGGGCCTGGGGAAGACCTCCCTGGCCCAGATCGTGGCCGCCGAGCTCGACGTGCCCTTCATTCAGACCGCGGGGCCGGCGCTCGAGCGCAAGGGCGACGTGGCCGCATTTCTGACCGCGCTCGAGCCGCGGTCGGTGTTCTTCGTCGATGAAATCCACCGGCTGCCGCGCGCCTTGGAGGAGACGTTCTATCCCGCCATGGAGGACCGCGCGCTCCCGATCACGGTCGGACAGGGCGCGGGTGCGCGGGTGGTGACGATCGACCTGCCCCCGTTCACGCTGATCGGGGCGACCACCCGCACGGGCCTGCTCACCACGCCGCTTCGCGACCGCTTCGGGATTCAGCACCGGCTTGCGCACTACGGGCCCGAGGATCTGGCTCGGATCGTGAGGCGCTCGGCCCGCCTGCTCGGCGTGACGATCGACGACGGAGGCGCGGTGGCGATCGCCGAGCGCAGCCGGGGGACGCCGCGTGTGGCCAACCGCCTGCTCAAGCGAGTCCGCGACTATGCGGAGGTGCGCGAAGGCGGCGTCGTCACCGCGTCGGTGTCGGCCGACGCGCTCGACCTCCTCGAGGTCGACCACGAGGGCCTCGACCGGCTCGATCGCGAGATTCTGCGGGCGATCTGCGAGAAGTTCGGCGGCGGACCGGTCGGCCTGTCGACGCTCGCCGTCGCTGTGGGCGAGGAACAGGACACGATCGAGGACGTGTACGAGCCATATCTCTTGCAGCGCGGTCTGATCGAGCGCACTCCGCGGGGAAGGGCGGCCACCCGGCGGGCCTACGAGCACTTGGGTCTCGAGGCCCCGGGGCCGATGACTCTTCTCTAACGCTTAAAGACGCACGCCACACTGGATCGCGAGTATCCGGTGATCGTTCCGGCCAACGAGAACCGGCGCGGGAGCTCGGGTTCCTCGACACGCTCGTGCGAGGCAAGCTCGACATGTCGTCGAACCCGAGCTCTTCCGCTAACTGCACAGCCAAACAAGCCCAACCATCGCCCTGGCTATCCTGACCCGACGTCATGTCCCACGAGCATTACTTCATCTGCCCCCACTGCGGCAATCGCTCGCTCGGCCTGAGCCGGAGCCAGGGCTTCCGCCGCGAGGCCCGCGGGTGTGAGAAATGTGGCTTCGCCTACCTGTTCGAGCTTCTCGACGACTACTACCCGGCCCCCAACGCCGCCTTCTTCGCCTGCGACGCCGAGGGGCGGGTAGTCGACTGCGGCCGTGGCTCGTTCGAGCTCACAGGCCTGAAGATCGAGCAGGCCATCGGCCGGCCGGTGCGCGAGGTTCTCGGCCTGGAATTCGAGGACGGCAGCGACCATGTCGCCACCGTGCTCGAGTGGGAGGTCCGCGTGCAAAACAAGACAGTTGAAGTCAATGCCGAGCACGATTTGCCGGCCAAGGCCGTCGCCGACATCTTTCCGGCGTACGATGACGAGGAGGGCGGGCTGTTGCTGGTGCTCACGCCCACCAACCACCACTAGCATCCGAACGGTATGTCTCTCCGCCAGCGCAATGGCTTGGTCCTGCTCCTTGTCCTGGGGCTGCTGGCGGCATCGGCGGTCGTGATCGCGACCAAGCCGACGGTTCTCGGCCTCGACCTCAAGGGCGGCGTCGAGCTCGTCTACCAGGGCCAGCCCACGGCCCAGACGCCCAAGGTCACCTCTGACGCGCTGTCGCGGGCCGTCGACATCATGCGCGAGCGCGTCGACGCGCTGGGCGTGAGCGAGCCCGAGATCCAGACCTCGGGCGGCAACCAGATCACCGTGAGCCTGCCCGATGTCAAGGACGTCGGCCGAGCCGAGAAACAGGTGGGCAAAACGGCCCGGCTGGAGTTCTACGACTGGGAGGCCAACGCGCTGACGCCGAACGGCAAGACCGTGGCCAGTCAGCTACAGGCCCAGGATCCGCAGTCGGAGACGATCAGCCAGGGGGGCTCGTCGGGCCCGGGCCTGCCGGGCGGTGGAAGCACGTCGCTCTACGACGCGGTCAAGCTGGCCTCCAAGCAGCCGGCCAAGTCGAGCCCTGACAACGCCCGGCTGGGCAACGAGTACTACATCTTCGGGGCGCCGGGGAGCGCCGCGTGCGACGCCGCGGCCAAGGCGAATGGAACCAAGCCGGTTCCGGGCGTGCACTGCCTGCTCTCTGGCCCCGATGACAATCGCTCTGACCTGATCTCCGGGCTTCCCGCCGGGGTGAGCGCTTCGGAGGGCCAGGAGATCGTCGTGCCGCCGGGCACGGTCGTCCTCCAGGCCGCCGACGCCAACTCGAGCAACCAGACGCCGTTCGACAGCCCGACGGCGCAGTTCTACGTGCTCAAGGACCACGTCTCGCTGTTCGGCAACGAGATCACCAACCCGCAGCAGAGCACCGATCAGTCGGGCTCCCCGGACGTGCAGTTCGGCTTCACCGGCAAGGGCGGGACCGCCTTCCACGACGTGACGCGGACGATCGCCCGCCGGGGTGAGTTCGACAGCGTCGGCTCTCAGCAGCTCAACCAGCACTTCGCAACCGCGCTCGACAACAAGCTGATCACGGTTCCGCAGATCGACTTCCGCCAGTATCCCGACGGGATCCTCGGCGACCAGGGCGCCGACATCACGGGCGGGTTCACGATCCAGTCGGCTCAGGACCTCGCGACCGAGCTTCGCCTCGGCGCCCTACCGATCAACCTCAAGCTGATCTCGGAGTCGACGGTGTCGGCCACGCTGGGACAGCAGGCGCTGCACCAGGGGCTCATCGCGGGCCTGGCCGGCCTGCTCATCGTCGTGATCTTCCTGCTCGTCTACTACCGGATTCTCGGCGTGATCGCCACCGCCGCGCTGATCGTCTACGGCATCTACTTCTACGCCCTGATCAAGCTGATCCCGATCACGCTGACGCTGCCGGGAATCGCGGGTCTGATCCTCACCATCGGTGTCGCCGCCGATGCCAACATCGTCATCTTCGAGCGCGTCAAGGAAGAGATACGCGCCGGGAGATCGATCCGCCAGGGCATCATCACGGGCTATCGCAAGGGCCTGACCGCGATCGTCGACGCCAACGTGGTCACGATCATGACCGCCTTCATCCTGTTCGTGCTGGCCACGGCCGACGTCAAGGGGTTCGCCTTCACGCTCGGCATCGGGACGATCGTGTCGCTGTTCACCGCCGTCATGGCCACCCAGGCGATCCTCATGACGATCGGCGACTCGCGGCTGATCTCGCGGCCCTCGGCCCTCGGCGCCGGCGGCAAGAAGCGCGCCTGGAAGTTCGATTTCATGGGCGCGTCGCGGTACTTCTTCTCGATGTCGGGCGTCATCCTGCTCATCGGGGCGCTGGCCATCGGCGGTAGGGGGCTGAACCTCGGCATCGACTTCACCTCTGGCGCGCGCGCGACGGTCGGGCTGGTCAGGCCGGCCACACAGAACCAGGTGGTCGACGTGCTCACCTCTCAGGGTGTGAACAACCCCGAGGTGCAGAAGGTGGCGGGGGACTCGGCCCTCGGCGCGAACGGCTTCCAGATGTCGGCGAAGTCGATTCCGCGCCTCAGGGTCCAGACCGCCCTGCAGAACAAGTTCGGCATCGCCAAGGGCGGGACGGCGTTCAACTACCAGGAGATCGGACCGACGTTCGGGAAGACGATCGCGAACAGCGCCGTGGTCGCGATCATCGCTTCGCTCTTGGTGATCTCGGTCTACATCGCCCTGAGATTCGAGTGGAAGTTCGCGGTGCCCGTGTTCATCGCGTTGATGCACGACCTGCTGATCACGGCGGGCGTGTACGCACTTACCGGCCGGGAGGTGACGACAGCGACAGTGGCCGCGCTGCTGACGATCTTGGGCTACTCGCTCTACGACACGATCATCGTGTTCGACCGCGTGCGCGAGAACGTGCCACGCATGCCACGCGCCGCCTTCTCGCAGATCGTCAACCGCTCGATGTCCGAGGTGATGACCCGGTCGCTGGCCACGACGTCCTGCACCCTGATGCCGATCCTCGCGCTGCTCTTCTTCGGCGGGGCGACGCTCAAGGACTTCGCCTTCGCGCTGCTGATCGGCGTCGCCTCGGGCGCCTACTCGTCGATCTTCATCGCCTCGCCGGTGCTGACGCACTGGAAGGAGCGCGAGCATGGGTACCGCGCCCGGCGCCGGCGGATCGAGGAGGATCAGGGCTACGTGCCGGCCTACGCCGGCACCGGCACCGACGTCGAGCCTGAGGCCAAGCCCTCGCGGCGTCCCGGCCGCCTGACCACGCCCGAGCCCGAGGGCGTCTCGGCGGCCGAGTTCGAGCAGATGAAGCGCGACATCGCCGAGGAGCAGGCCAAGTCCTCCCGCGGGACCTCGACGCTGACCAAGCGCGTGGCGCAGACGCCCGCACCGGCCGCGCCGGCCCGAAAGCCCAGGCCGCGACCCGACACGAGCGCACCCGCTGAACGCGAGAGCGAGCCCAGAGACGCCGCAGGTCGGCAACGGCGCCCCCAAGCCCGAGACGCCGCCGGCCGGCAATGGCGCCCCCAAATCCGACACCCCACCGGCGCCGGCGCCGGACGTCGCCGAGAATGAGGGCATGGTCCCGGTCAACAAGCCCAAGGGCGCGTCCAAGTCACGCGGCCGCAACCGCCGACACGGGAGACGACGGTAGCGATGGGGATGCTTGCGTGGGTGATGATGGGTTTGGCCCTCTGGCACTTCACCATCTGGCTGCCTGACCGCTTCTGGGGCGGAATCGTCGGCGCCTTCCTGGGCGCGCTGATCGGAGCCGTGCTGTTCGGCCTCATCGTCAACGGCTTCCACATCCCCGGTCGCCACGACACCCACCTCTCGACCGCGCTCGAGGCGATTCCCGGAGCGCTGATCGGCATGGCCCTGGTCTACTTCGAGGGCGTGCGGCGCGAGCGGGCCGCAGAGTCCACCCGTCTCGGTCTGACCTGAGCAGTCGGGAGGGGCGCGGCAGCGCGGCGCCTCCGAACGGACCGAGGTGCCCTGATCCGTCGGGGGCGGGGCATACCCTGCTCCGGTGCCCGAAGCCGCCCTGCTCAGAAGCGCCAGCGCCGCCACCGACGCGCCGGCGCTCCATGCCGTCAGGTCCGACCAGTCGCCCGCCGCGATCCCGAGACCTTCGCGCCGGCTCCGCGTCCCGGCGTATGACCTGCACGCGGCCCTGACCCTCGAGCGCGAGCTCGGCGTCAGCCACACGCTGGCGCAGGTGCTCGTGCGCCGGGGCCTCGACGATCCCGACCGCGCCCGAGCCTTCTTGTGCCCGGCGGAGACCCACGATCCCAGCGCGTTCGCGGGGATCGAGACCGCGGTGGCGCTGATCGAGCGCAACATCGCCCGGGGGGCCCGAATCGTCGTTCACGGGGACTATGACGTCGACGGCGTCTGCGCCACCGCTGTCATGGTCCGCGCACTGCGCGCCCTGGGCGCTGACGCGGGCTGGTTCATCCCCGACCGTCAGGAGGACGGTTACGGCATCTCCGAGGCCACGGTGGCGCGCCTGGCCGAGCGCGGAACCGACCTCCTGATCACCGTCGACTGCGGGATCACCGCGGTTGACGAGCTCGGCGCCGCGCGCGCGGCGGGGATCGACGTTGTCCTCACCGACCACCACGCGCCGCGAGCCGACGGCCGGCTCCCCGATTGCGCCATCGTGCACCCCGCGGTCTGTGGCTATCCCTGCCGCGATCTGTGCGGCACCGGGGTGGCCTTCAAGCTCGCCCAGGCCCTCGACGCGAGCACGGTCGCCGAGGACCTCGAGCTCGTGGCGCTGGCCACGGTGGCCGATCTCATGCCCCTCCAGGGCGAGAACCGGCGGCTGGTGCGTCAGGGCCTCGAGGCGATGGCCAACACGGCCCGACCAGGGTTGCGGGCGCTGATGACGGTCTCGCGCGTCGACCCGAGCTCGCTCGACGCCGGCGTGGTCGGGTTCAGGCTGGCGCCGCGGATCAATGCCGCCGGCCGACTGCGGCGGGCCGACGCCGGGCTCGAGCTGCTGCTGACCAGCGACGGGGAGCGGGCGCGGGAGATCGCGGTCGAGCTCGACGCCGTGAACGCCGAACGGCGCGCGGTGGAGAAGCGGATCGTCTGGGAGGCCGAGGCGCTCGTGGCCGAAACGGGGGAGCGGAGCGCGTATGTGCTGGCGGCCGAGGGGTGGCATCCCGGCGTGATCGGGATCGTGGCCTCGCGGATCGTCGAGCGCTATCACCGGCCCACGCTGCTCGTGGCGATCGACGAGGACGGCATCGGCCACGGCTCCGGACGCAGCATCCCCGGTTTCGACCTCCTGGCCGCCCTGCACGCCGGAGCGGAGCACATGGAGCGCTATGGCGGGCATCGTGCGGCGGCGGGCTTCAGCATCGGCCGCGAGCGCATCGACGCGCTGCGGACGGCGTTCGAGGGTCATGCCGCACGCGTCCTGACGCCCGAATTACTCGAGCCGCTCGAACGCGTCGATGCCATCGTCTCGGGCGCCGAACTCGGGCTCGACCTGGCCGAGGAGCTCGAGCAGCTCGAGCCCTGTGGCATGGGCAACCCAGGGCCGCGGCTCCTCGTACCCGGCGCGCGGTTCGGCGAGCCGCGGGCGATGGGGGAGGGGCGCCACCTGCGCTTCTCGGTCGCCTCGGGCGGCGCGCTCGCGCGCGCCGTCGCGTTTGGCTGTGACGGGCAGCTCGGGGTCGAGCCGGGGCAGCCCGTGGACGCCGCCTTCCGACTCGAGCGCAACGTGTGGAACGGGGCTGTCGAACCCCGGCTGGTGCTCCGTCACGCCCAGGGGTGCGCGCCGCCGCCAATCGAGGTCATCGGCGAGCAGCCAGACTTCATCGCCGCCGTGCTCGAGGAGCTCGACACGCTGCGCGATGCTGGGCCGCCGGACGCTCGACCGGGACGAGTCGTGCTTGACCGCCGCGGCGAGAGCCCGCTCACCGTCCTGGCCGACGCGTGTGCTGCGGGCGGCGCCGTGCTGGCGGTGTGCGCCGACGTCCCCCGGCGGGTCGGTGGGCTGGCCGCGCGGGCTGGTGGCTTCTCGCTGGCCTGCCACCACGCCGTCGAGCGGGAGCCGGCGCTGGTCGACGGCTTCGCCCACGTGGTGGTGCTGGACCCGCCGGCCGCGGGCCATGCGGAGCGATTGCTCCGTGCCGGATCGGGTTTCACCCATTTGGCGTGGGGCGCCGCTGAGCTACGCTTTACGGAGCAGATGCACGAGCTGGAGTACGGTCTCCGGACTTCGCTCGCCGACCTTTACCGAGGCCTCCGGCAGCGGCAAAGGGCGGTCGGTGAGGAGCTCGAGCGCCTGCTCCGCGGTGAAGGTCCGCATAGTCGCCCGCCCCGCGTGGCGGCCCGGCTGATCAGGGTTCTCGCGGAGTTGGAGCTCGTCAGCCTCGACCGGGATCTGCCAGCCCTGGCGATGGCGGGGGAGACGCGGACCGCGCTGGATCGCTCGCCTTCATACAGGGCATATACGGCTCGATACGAGGACGGACGAACATACCTCAGCGGCGCAAAACCCCTACCAAGCAGTTGAGCGAGGACTCGGCTCATCCGAGCGATCGCGCGCGCCGCGAGAACGACGTCAAGAGTGCCGAGGCCCGCGCCGGCAAGGACGGCGGCGGCGGATCCGGCGGCGGCAACGGGCGTCGGCGCGCCTCGACGCTGATCGCGACACGACCGCCCGTCGATCGGGTCGAGCATGCCCAGCAGCTGACCACGATCGAGCGGACCGAGCTGACGCCGGCCGAGCGGCGGCTGCTCGGCGACCTGTTCGCGATCGTCGAGGAGCACGCCGGGCAGGCGGCGATGACGATCGACCGGTCGCGCGTCGAGGACTCATTCGTGTACGCGTGCGTGCATCACGCCGATCAGCTGCGCAAGTCGGGCGAGGACTTCATCATCCATCCCGTCGGGGTGGCCAAGATCTGTGCCGGGATGCGTCTCGACACCGAGACGCTGTGCGCCGCCCTCCTGCACGACACCGTCGAGGACACCTCGGCGTCGCTCGACGAGGTGCGCGAGGCGTTCGGCGACGAGATCGCCGGCCTGGTCGACGGGGTGACCAAGCTGACCGGACTGACGTTCCAGTCGCGTGACGAGGCGCAGGCCGAGAACTACCGCAAGATGATGGTGGCGATGGCCACGGATATCCGGGTCATCCTCATCAAGCTGGCCGACCGGCTGCACAACATGCGGACGATCTCGGCCATGACCAAGCAGAAGCAGATCGAGAAGGCGCGTGAGACGCTCGACATCTACGCGCCGATCGCCCACCGCCTCGGCATCCACGCGATCAAGTGGGAGCTGGAGGACCTCGCCTTCCAGACGCTGCATCCGCGCAAGTACAACGAGATCAAGGGGCTGGTGGCCCAGCAGCGCGCCGAACGCGAGCGCTATGTCAACCAGGCGGGCGAGTATCTGGCCAAGGAGCTCGACGAACTGGGGATCGGGGCCGAGATCTCAGGCCGAGCGAAGCACTTCTACTCGATCTACTCGAAGATGACCAAGAAGGGTCGCGAGTTCAACGAGATCTACGACCTCACGGCGATGCGCGTGATCGTCGGATCGGTCAAGGACTGCTACGGCGCCGTCGGGGTGATCCACGCGCTGTGGAAGCCGCTACCCGGGCGGTTCAAGGATTTCATCGCCATGCCCAAGTTCAACATGTACCAGTCGCTGCACACGACGGTGATCGGACCCGAGGGTCGGCCGCTCGAGATCCAGATCCGCACGCGCGAGATGCACGACATGGCCGAGTTCGGGATCGCCGCGCACTGGATGTACAAGGAGCATCCGACCAAGGCCGCGAAGACCGCGACGACGGGGCTGGGCGAGTCCGAAGGCAAGCTCAAGTGGTTGCGCTCGCTGCTGGACTGGCAGCAGGACCTGTCCGATCCCCGCGAGTTCATGGAGACCCTCAAGGTCGACCTGTTCGAGGACGAGGTCTTCGTGTTCACGCCCAAGGGCGAGGTCAAGTCGCTGGCCGCCGGCGCGACCCCGCTCGACTTCGCCTACGAGATCCACACCGACGTCGGACACCGCTGCGTGGGCGCCAAGGTCAACGGCAAGATCGTCCCGCTGTCCTACCAGCTGCGCTCGGGCGACATCGTCGAGGTGCTCACCTCCAAGCGCGAGCGCGGCCCGTCGCGCGACTGGCTGGCGCTGGTCAAGACGACCCGCGCGCGCAACAAGATCAAGGCGTGGTTCAAGGCCGAGTCGCGCAAGGACACCGAGCACGCCGGGCGCGATCTGCTCCAGGAGCACCTGAAGAAGCAGGGGCTGCCGGCCCAGAAGCTGGTCGGTTCGCCGCTCCTCGCCGACGTGATCCGGGAGATGGGGTTCCGCAAGGGCGAGGACTTCTACATCGCGCTGGGTGGGGCCAAGATCTCGCCCAAGGTCGTTGTCAACAAGGTGATGCAGCGCCTCAAGCAGGGCGAGGCGGCCGAGTCCGAGCCGACGGCCACCGATGATCTGCTGCAGACGCGCCGGCGCCGATCGCGGCCGACCACCTCGTCCTCCCGCTACGGCATCCAGGTCAAGGGCATCGACGAGGTCATGCTGCGCCTGGCCAAATGCTGCCGGCCCGTCCCCGGCGACCCGATCGTCGGCTACATCTCGCTCGGACGCGGGATCACCATCCACCGCGAGGACTGCCCCAACGTCGCGGTGCTCAAAAAGGACCCCGAGCGGTTCACTCCGGTGTCCTGGGACGGCGACGCCGAGACGTCGTTCCGGGTCGAGATCGAGGTCGACGGGTGGGACCGCCACCGCCTGCTCGAGGACATGTCACGCACGTTCGCCGAGGCCGGCATCAACATCCTCGAGGCTCGCTGCACGGTCAGCCACCCGATGGTCAAGAACCGCTTCGTGGTCGAGGTCGGCGACACCAGGACGCTCGATCAGGCCATCAACCGCCTGCGCAATATCGACGCCGTATTCGACGCTTTCCGGGTCACCCCCGGGGCGTAGCGGAGCGCGGTCTCAGCCCAGTTCCGGCCCGCCGCGGTCGTGTCGCGGCGGCGCGATGTTCACCGTCCGCACCCGCGATCGCGGCAGCTTTGTGATCACAACCGCCTCACCGGTCCGGAGCTGCTTGATCTCGTCGGGATGAACGCGGAATCGCTCGACCTGGCGAAGCGTGCCGCGCCCCGTGTCGTGGCCGCCGAACCACCGCCCCCCGAACTGGCGGGTCTCCTCCCACGTCCTGATCGTCCCGGCCATCTGGGCCACGGTCAGGGCTGAAGCGGGGACGTCCTGACGATGGACGATCTTGACCGCGGTGCTGCCCACGACCTGGTCGCGGAACCCGGGCGCGGCGCGCTCGAGATCTGCCAGCTCCTGGGTGGCCAGAACCACGGGAATCCCGGCCTCGCGGCCCCTGACCACGAGTGAGACCACGTGATCGGCTCCGAGGGCCGAGAACTCGTCGATGGCCAGCAGCGCCTGCTCGGCCGGCGACTGCGCGCTCGCGCTCAGACGATGGCCCGCGGTCGCGATGAGGTCCTGGACGACCAGGGTGCCGATCTGCGCGGCGAGCTTTCCGTACGTGCTCGAGTTGAGGCTGAACAGCACGACCTCGCGTCCCCCGACCGCGCTGCGCAGATCGATCGCGTCCGATCCGGCCTCGGGCGAGAGGAACTCGCCCGAGTGCGACTCGCTGAGGATCGCCAACCGCGTGCCCAGTCCGCGGACGGCGCTCAGCTGGTCGGGCGTGAGCGTCGAGAGGTAGTCACGCAGGCGCTCGGCGCGCTCGGGGGGCAGATGGCGACTCAGGCCGGCCAGCCGCGGCGGATCCATCACGTCAACCACCTCGTCGAGCGTGGCCGGTCGCTCGGGATGGGCCCGGTGCAGCACCTGAAGAGCCATCTGCACGTAGCGCTCGGCGGCGCGCTGGTAGTGCGGCTCGGTGAAGCGCTCGGTGGCTATGAGCTTGTCCTTGAGCTCGGTCGCATTGCCGTGGGCGAGCGGGTTCCAATGGCCGGGTCCGTCGGGCGTCCAGAGCCGGAACGGGCGCCTCGGCGGCTTCGGCCGCGCTCGCGAGTTCGCGGGCGAAGGCCGGCGAGCCCTTCATGTCGATGGCGATGACGGGCCGGCCCCGCCGAATGTGGTCGGTGAGGATCGACAGCATCGTCGTCGACTTCCCGGCACCGCTGGCGCCGAGGATCAGCGTATGGGCAGACAGCTGGCGATCGCTGAGGACGACCTCGCGGCCGCGGCGATCGGAGCCCAGCACCGTCCCGCTGACGGGCGAGCGCTCACCGCCGGCGCGCTCGCGCGGGACCGTCCCGGGCCGGACGCGCGTCAGCGCGAGCCCGCCGATACCGATACCGACGATCGCGATCGTCGCCCAGGCCGGCGGCGCGAGCAGGAGCGCCGCGAAGACCAGCAGCAGCCAGTAGCGGGGAGCTCTCGGTGGGGGCAGGTCCCGCGGTCGCTCGAGCTCGGCTTCAAGCCCCGGCTTGTGCATCACCGCCCCACCTCGCGCGGGCGCCGGCTCGACGCTCGCTCGGCAACACGCTCGGCGCCGGTGCTGGGTCGCTGCCCCCACTCGATCGGCTGGACGTGAACCCGCGAGGAGACGCCGATCCGCCGCGCCGAGGCGCGAATGCGCTCTCCGACTGCCGCCCGCTCGACGAGGTAGACGACGGCGTCGATCCGCGCGTCGACGGCGTAGCCGGAGAGAATCTTCTCCCGGCGCGCGCGCCCCTTGGAGGTCAGCTCGAGCTCGATCGCGACCCGGCGTCCCTCCGGCGTGATGAGGAGAAGATCCGGGTAGTGCAGGCGCTCGCGTCCGCCGGCGCCGCGGCCGCCGAGACGCACCGCCAGCGGTGGGGCGTTTCTGCCGGGGCGTTCATCGTGAGAGCGCAGGGCGCGCTCGGAGAGAACGTCGCGGAGTGGCCCAAAGGTTCCGTGACGAGCGGCCAGGTACAACCAGGCGACACCGACGTCGTGGCGATACGCGTGCAGATCGATCCTGGTGCTGGCGTAGGAACTGCCGACGGCCCGCAGCCCCTTGGTCGTGATGCGGTAGCAGCCCGGCTGGCGGTGAAAGACCTGCTCGAAACTCAAGAGGCCGGCGCGGCTCAGGGCGTGGAGGCGTGTATAGGCGGCCTTCGCCGAGGTGCCCATCAGCGCCTGAGCGTGGCCGGCGAGGACGACACGGTGCTCGGCGATGAACGCGAGCAGATCGAGGTCCCGCGCCGTGAGCTGAAGTCGGCGTCTGCGCTCCATATCTGTAGGAGCAGTTCCGGGGCCGTGTTTCACCCCCCCGGTCGGCGTCGGCACCGCTCGAGCACGCTCGCATCGCGTCGCTGGGGAGTGGGTCGGGGAAACCGTTCCCACGACGGGAGCTGGTTTCGGAAACAGCTGAAATATGCGATCCGCTGAGCAACGTTTGCTGACGGCGCCAGAACGTCACTGAGCGCGCACGTCCGGACCCGCGAGTGACGAAATGGTCGTTGGATGGTCCCGCCGCGCACCCCGAACCCGGTCGGCGCCTAATTCATCGACCCGGGCGGGGCAGCGAGCTGGCGTTGACGACCTCGAAGTCCCGCCCGGTCAGGCGGTCGAGCAGATGGAGGGCATCGTTGTTCCAGCCGCGGTTGGGCGCGCCCGAGATGTACCAGGGAGAGCCGTTGTCGGCCAGAATGAGGCCGTACCGTTTCAGCGCTGCCGCGATCACCCGGGCCTGGTAGGGCAGACCCGAGATGTTGACGTTGGCCTTGAGCCGCACGCGCATCCCCATCGGCGGGTAAAAGCCACGGCAGGTCGAGGCCTCATGGCGGGCCGGGTACACGTAGCGCGCCGAAGTGCAGGGCGCGGTAAACCTCAGCGCGTGGTCGATCGCCCCGCTCCTCACCTCTGTATAGCGGGCGAGGCCGGGCAGGATTGGCAGACCCGCGGCGTCGGCCGAGGTCCAGCCCCCGGGTCGGAGGTGGTTGGAGCGCAGGTTGAAGATCGCGCCCGACCCGGCGCTCCAGCGCCGCCCGCCGTCGTGCGGGTAGGCCGCGAACAGCTCGTAGTCCATGCACGTATCGCGATCGACGACGATCACATGGCGATCGCCGCCGGACCTGCGGCCGCCTTCGATGGGGACATTGGGCGGGATCGGGTAGGGCCCCCGGTCCGACTGCCAGGCGTACTGGAAGCGAACCGGCACACGGCGGGTACGGTTGGACACGACCGCGAAGGGAATGCCGATCGGCCCGCCGGCCCACGTGCCCGACCCGAAATCAGGGTGGACCGGATCGCCCAGGCCGATGCTGGCAATGAGCCGGGCCGAGTTCGTGGCCACGGGGAGGCGGTCGACGCGCTGATTCCAAGCGTTGTCGGCGGGAAAGATCTCGCAGCTGGACGCCCCCGGTAGCGGGCGCGCCCGGCCGGCGGTGCTGGCGAGCATGGCCGCGACGGCCAGGACCGCGAACAGCGGGACCACGATGAGTCGGCGACGAGGCAGATGGCGATCATGGCAGCCGCCGACGGCCGAACGCCGGCAACTGGACGACTGTTCGCTCAGGACACGACGAGGATGCCGCCGCGCTTGACCGCGAACAGGGCCTGCTGGGCCTCGCCGATGTAGTCCCCGTCGACCTGTAGGGGCAGTGCGCGCTCGTCGGAGGAACGCACGTGGACGCGCTCGGCGCCGCTGAAGGGAAAGATCTGGCGGTGGCGGGTGACGTGGCCCCGATGCGACAGGGCGCGCCAGATGATGGTGGGAATGTCGACGGGACTGGCCCGCTTCAGCACGACGCCCGCCAGGTCGCCGCTGTCGAGCGTTGCGCCCTCACCCATGTCGACGGGTCGCTCTCCGAAGTACGTGTAGGGCGCCGCGTTCTGGATGATCGCCGAGACCCCCGGGATCGTCTCGCCATCGAGCTCGGCCTCGAGTCTGGGGGGACGGACCAGGTAGTGGCGATTGAACGTCCCGATCCCGGTCCATGTGTAGTACCACTCACCCAGCCTGGCCTTCAGGCGGGGATGCGCATCGACCCGCTCGACCACACTCGCGTCGAGGCCGACACCGGCCGAGAAGAGAAAGCACCGGTCGTTGACCATGCCGAGGTCGACGCGGCGCGGGCGCCAGTCGTCGGCGATCTGGAGCAGGTGCTCGGTGGCGTCGACGACGTCGGTGGGGATGCCGAGCAGGCGGCAGTAGACGTTGGTCCGGCCACCCGGCAGGCAGCTCAGCGCCGTGTCCGAGCCGGCGAGTCCGTTGGCGGCTTCGTTGACCGTGCCGTCGCCACCGAAGGCGACCACGACGTCGTAGCCCTCGCTTGCCGCCTCGCGGCACAGCTCGGTGGCGTGGTCGCGCGCCTCGGTGTCGATCGCGTCGACGTGATAGCTCCCGCGCAGCGCGTAGACCACGAGGTTCTTGAGTCGGTCGGACACCGTCGTCGCGTAGGGGTTGACAATGATCAGCATGCGCTTGCTGGGGGCGTTCTCCGCCAACGAGAGCGTGGCCTCGAGACGAGCGAGCGGGTCAGCCGAAGTGGCGCTCGGGCGCGAGGGTGGCCTTTCCTCCAGGCGCGCTGTTATGTCGGTCGCACGGGTCATCGGGCTGCCGCAGATCCCAACACCGGTGTTACCAGGTCGTTACGCGCCGCGTTAGGTTGGCTTTAGAGGGGTTGGCGCTAACCGGCGGCCCGGATATACTCGCTGACTACATAGCTGTACGCATCAAGAGGGGTGGAGGGACTGGCCCAATGAAACCCCGGCAACCTCCCGCAAGGGAAAGGTGCCAATTCCATCAGGCTCCAACAACAAGCCTGGGAGATGTGGATAGGCGGTTTCACAGGACCTCCGACCACAGACCCCGGCGGAGGTTTTTCTTCATATGCCGCCAGAGTCTCTTCGCTGCAAAGAATGCAAGACGACTTACCCGCTCGAGGCTCGCTACGTCTGCGAGCAGTGCTTCGGCCCGCTCGAGGTTGCCTACGCGCCGCGGACCGACGCTGACCCCGGCGCACTGCGTCGCAAGATCCAGGCCGGCCCGCACTCTCTGTGGCGCTACGCCGACTTCCTGCCCGTAAAGGCGCAGGCACGCGGATCCCTGCCCGCCGGCTGGACGCCGCTCCTGCGCGCCGACCGCCTGGCCGAGGCGCTCGGGCTCCGGGAGGTCTGGATCAAGAACGACGCCGCCAACCCGACCCATTCGTTCAAGGATCGGGTCGTTTCGGTGGCCATGGCACGCGCGCGCGAGCTGGGCTTTCAGACCATCGCCTGCGCCTCGACCGGCAACCTGGCCAACGCCGTGGCCGCCCACGCGGCGGCCGCCGGGCTCGAGTCCTATGTGTTCATTCCCGCCGACCTCGAGGAGCAGAAGATCCTTGCCACCGGCGTCTACGGGACCAACCTGGTCGCCGTGCAGGGCAACTACGACGACGTCAACCGTCTATGCACCGAGCTGTCGGGCGAGCACGAGTGGGCGTTCGTCAACATCAACATGCGGCCCTATTACGCCGAGGGTTCGAAGACGCTCGCGTTCGAGACCGCCGAGCAACTCGGCTTCGAGTTGCCCGACCGCGTGGTCTGCCCGATCGCCTCGGGTTCGCTGTTCACCAAGATCGCCCGCGGGTTCGAGGAGTGGCTTGATGTCGGCCTGCTCGAGGGCGAGTTGCCGACGTTCAACGGCGCCCAGGCGCTCGGGTGCTCACCGGTGGCCACCGCGTTCGCGGACGGGAACGACTTCTGCCGCCCGGTCAAGCCCGACACCATCGCCAAGTCGCTGGCCATCGGAAACCCGGCGGACGGGCCGTACGCGCTCGATCTGGCCCGGCGTTCCGGGGGCTCGATCGACTCCGTGACCGACGACGAGATCCGTGATGGCATCAAGCTGCTGGCCCGAACCACTGGCATCTTCACCGAGACGGCCGGCGGCGTGACGACGGCGGTCCTGGCCAAGCTTGCCGAGCGCGGAGACATAGATCCCGAGGAGCGCGTGGTGGCCATCATCACCGGCGAGGGTCTGAAAACACTCGAGTGCGCCCGTGGCACGTTCGAGGCTTGGGAGATCGAGCCCACGCTCGCGTCGTTCCAGGAGGCCAGCGACCGTGTCAGCGTCGTGGCCTGATATGACTCCAGACCCAATGCCTGTGTCAGTGAAAATTCCTACGCAGCTTCGTGCGGCCACCGACGGAGATGCCACCGCCGAGGTCGAGGGTTCGACCGTCGGCGAGGTGCTCGACTCGCTGTACGAGCGCTACGACGAGCTCCGCAGCCGAATCGCGGAGGACGGGGGATTGCGACGGTTCGTCAACGTCTATGTTGGCGGCGAGGACATTCGCTTCCTCGACGGACTCGACACCGAGGTTCAGGATGGAGACGAGGTCACGATCCTGCCGGCGGTAGCCGGGGGATAAGGCCTGGAAGGCGTGGGCCCGGCTCGAGCCCACGCCCCGGGCGGTGCATGCACCGCCCGGCGGGGGCACGCATGCGTGCCCCCGGCATATCTAGGCTTCGCTGGCCGCCGCGCCGACGCCGACCCCGATGGGGCAGCTGACGCCGGTTCCACCAAGCCCGCAGTACCCGTTCGGGACCTTGTGGAGGTACTGCTGGTGGTACTCCTCGGCGTAGTAGAACGGCCCCGCGGGCGCGATCTCGGTGGTGAGCGCCGGGAACCCGGACGCGCGCAGCCGCTCGTTGTACATCTCGCGCGAGCGCTCGGCGGCCTGGAGCTGGCGCTCGTCGGTGGTGTAGATGGCCGAGCGGTACTGAGTGCCGACGTCATTGCCCTGGCGCATGCCCTGGGTGGGGTCGTGGCCCTCCCAGAAAAGCTTCAGCATCTCCTCGTAGGAGGTCTTGGCGGGATCGAATACCACGAGCACGACCTCGGCGTGGCCGGTCCGCGCGCTGCAGACCTCTTCGTAGGTGGGGTTGGGCGTGTAACCGCCGGCATAGCCGACCGCGGTCGTATAGACGCCGGGCGCCTGCCAGAACACGCGCTCGGCCCCCCAGAAGCAGCCCATGCCGAACACGGCACGCTCGAGTCCAGGGGGAAATGGGGGATGGATCGGAGTTCCCAGCACGGCGTGCAGCTCAGGCACCGGCATCTCGGTGTCGCGGCCTGCAAGCGCGTCGGCGGGATCGATCATTGTGGTCTTCCGTCGTAATCCAAACATGCTCACAAGCGTAGGACGTCAGGCTTACGGGGCGGGAAATTTGCGCGTAGCCATGAGCCTTGCCACCCCAGCTGAAGCTCACAGCACTAGTGTGCGATACCGAACCGCGCCGCTGGCCACGCTCCAGCATTCGACGAGATCGTGGACGATCAGGAACGGGATCGCCCAGCTCCCCGTCTCGGCCCGGCGAGCTCGCTTGCGCAACTCGAGCAGGTGGAGCGTCAGTACCAGCCGCGCGATCCAGCGGGGCCCGGCCAGCGACAACAGCGAGCGCCACAGCAGGTAGTGCCACACGTTCCAGAAGACGCCCCGGTAGAGCATGTCTCGGGTTCGGGGGTGGCGCGCGAAGACGCGGATCGTCGGCCCCCAGCGGGCGGCGACGCGCAGCGTGCCACGGACCCCGAGATGCTCGACGGCGTGAAATACGACGGCGTCCGGCGCCTGCACGGTCGGCCGTCCCGCTTCGATCGCCCGCCAGGCGAGGTCGGTGTCCTCGCCGCCGGGGCGGGTCCCGAAGCCCTCGTCGAACCCGCCCAGCGACTCCAGGATCTCGCGGGGATAGAAGATGTTGCACGTCTCGTACTGGGGCCCCAAACGCTCGATGCGCACCGTGCGATTGAGCAAACCGTCCTGCCGCAACCCCGAGGAGGGCTCGGCCTCCGTTCGTCCCTGCACGACCGCCGCCGGGACGGTCCGAGCGACCTCGAGGCCGCTCTCCAGCCAACGCGGCGCCGCCGTGCAGTCGTCATCGGTGAACGCGATCAGCGGGGCCCGGGCCGCCCGCCACCCGCTGTTGCGCCCCCCACCGGGCCCGACCGCGCGCTCGTGCCGGACCGACCTCAGCACCAGCGCACCGCGCGCGACCTCCGCCGCGAGCAGCTCAGGCGTCGGCGGTGGCGATCCGTCGTCCACGACCACGACCTCGAACGAGTCCCGGCTCAGCGTCTGGCCCTCGAGGCTGCGGAGCAGGTCTGTGAGCCGTTCGGGGCGGTTGTGGGTCGAGACGACGACCGACACGAGCGGCGCGGGCACGCGCCGATTCTAGGTATGCCCCGGCCAGTATCGTGCTCAGGCCACGGATGTCTGCGCTGCCGTCCACCGCCCGCAACCTCGTCGTCGTCGTGCTCGACAGCCTGCGCTACGACAGCTGGCTGGCGGCCAAGCCCGCCTCTCTGTCCGCCCTGGGAGAGGCCGAGCGGCGGTGGAGCTACGCCTCGTGGACCGCCCCGTCGCACTACAACCTCCTCATGGGGCTGCTGCCGCACGCGAGCCCGCCCCGCGTCTACGCGTCGGAGTACTACAAGCAGGACTTTCTGCGCTATCGCGAACGGTTGGGCGTGCCGGACATGGAATTCACCAAGCTCCTGCCCTCGATCTTCCTGCCCACCTACCTGAAGCACTCGCTCGGCTACCGCACCCACGCGCGCGTCTCGATGCCGGTGCTCAACAAATTCACGGCGATCAACCGCGACTTCGACTCCTACGAGCTCATGCCCACGCACAACGACATGGCGGCGATCGTCGACCAGGTGCATTTTGACGCGGAGAAGCCATCCTTCTGGCTGCTCAACGTGGGCGAGACCCACTACCCGTACGCCCGGCCGGGCCAGGACTCGAGCGACCTGCCCCACATCTCGGGCGTCCACGGGGTGTTCAAGCATCTCGACGAGATCCGGGCCGGCGGTGGTGAGCCGGCCGAGTTCTTCACCGAGCAGCGGCTGAAGTCACTGCACGAGCGCCAGATCGCCGCGCTCGAGTACCTCGACGACGTGCTCGCGCGCCTGCTCGAGCGGCTGCCCGCCAACACCTGGCTGATCGTGACCTCGGACCATGGCGAGCTGTTCGGCGAGGACGGCTACTTCGGCCACGGGCCGATCGCGCACGAGAAGGTGCTCGAGGTGCCATTCCTCGAGGGTCTCGTGGGCTGAGCGGCGGCCGAGGGCCTACATGTAGCCGAGCAGCTTCATCTGGCGCTCAATCGCCGCCAGCTCCTCTGCAGACGCCGTCGCCGCCGCGGCGTCAGGGGCGGGCTCGGCCGCGGTGCCGTGCTCGAGCGCGGCCCGCAGGCGGTCGAGGCCGCCGTTCATGGAGGCCGGTTCCAGTGGCCGCGTCTCGCCGGGATCGGCCGCGAGATCGTAGAGCCATTCGCCGTCATCTCCCACCACGAGCTTGTGCTTCCCGTCCGTGGCGCACGTGTACGACGCCGTGAGCCGCCGGAGCGCCGCGTCGTCGAGGTGCCACTGGGAGGCGAAGGCGCTGATCCGGGGGTGGTCGGGGGCCGCGAGTCGATCGAACTGAGCCACGGCGATGCCCTCGGGGAGCTCGCGACGTCGCCACGGATGCTCCTCGATGCCCGCCGCCCGGCAGATCAGCGGCGGCAGCTCCGCCAGGCTGAACGGCCCCGAGTCCTCGATGGTCCCGGGTCCGGCCATGATCAGCGGCACGTGCACGAGCCGCTGATCGACCGAGAAGCCGTGGGCGATCAGCCCGCCCTCGCCGAAATTCTCGCCGTGGTCGGAGGTGACGATGACCAGGGTGTCATCGAGGATCCCGCGGCGTTGCAGGGCTTCGAGCACGTCGGCGAGCCAACGGTCCATGTACGCGGCGGCGCGGCGGTAGAGGTGGCGCATGCGCGCGAACGCCTCCTCGGGAATCTCGTGGCGCCCGGCGGCATACAGGCAGATCGACTCAAAGTTGAGATGGCGCTGGGAGTCGAGCGCGGCGCGGATCCGTTCCGCCGGGGCGAGATCGTTCCACGGCCGGGGTGGCAGGTAGGGAGAGTGGCATTCGCAGAGGTTCACGAACCAGAAGGTGGGCCGCCCCGACCATTGCTCGATCGATCCCATGAGCCCGTCGCGGATCTCGCCGGCGCCGTCGTCGCCCCGCGCGCGCAGTCCGTCGAGCGCCCAGGTCACGCGCGCATCGGGCCGCCTGCGCAGAAGCGGGCCGCGGAGCCGCTGCCGGTGCTCGCCGGTGTACGCGAAGGTGTCGAAGCCGAGGTCGAAGCCACTATGCGGCGAGACCCACAGGTTGGCGCTGAAGCCGTGGGTGGAATAGCCGTTGTGGCGCAGCACCTGGCTGAGCAGGCGCTCGCGCACGCGTTCGAGCAGGGGCCGGGCGCTCTGGGGCCGACCGTCCGGGGCCTGGCCGAGCCCGAGCTCTCGGGCCATGAGCCCGGTGAACATCGAGGCGTGCGACGGCAGCGTCCAACTCGCCGTGGCATAGGCATTGGGGAGGGCGCTCCCGGCGCGCGCCAGATCGGCGATCGCCGGTGTCGTGCCCACCGGCGGACCATACGGCTCGATCGTGTCGCGGCGAACGGCATCGAGCACGACCAGCAGGACGTTGGGCGCCACGCGGCAAGCGTAGCTGAGCTATGAGCGGACGGCCTGGAGTGGGAATTACGATCGCATTGGCTGGTCAGCGGACTGCGGGTCGGTGACGATCCAGCCGGTACGATCGCGCCTGGTGCAGCCCAGTACCCAGGCCTCGCCCGCGACCGAGACCCGACAGATCGACACGAAGGGACGTTCGCTCCGCATGTATGCGGCACGAGGCGTCCTGGTCAACACGGGGTTCGACATCGGGCTCAGCGCGCTCGGGCTTCTTCGCGGCTTCGTCCTGGCCGCGCTGCTCAGCCGGAGCGCCTACGGCGTGTGGGGAGTGCTGGTCGTCTCCCTCGGCGTGCTGGCCCGGTTGAAGCTCGTCGGGATCAGCGACAAATACATCCAGCAGGACGAACCGGACCAGAAGCTGGCCTTTCAACGAGCCTTCACACTGGAGATGATCGTCACCGCGGCGGCGATGATCCCCATTCTCGCCGGGCTGCCGATCGTGGCCATCGTGTACGGACACTGGGACCTCGTCCCGCCCGGGCTCGTCCTCATCACCGTGATGCTGGCCAGCGCATTTCAGGCCCCGTTCTGGGTCTACTACCGCCAGATGGACTTCGTGCGCCAGCGGGCTCTGGCGGCCATCGAGCCCGTGGTCGGATTCGTCGTCGCCGTCGGACTGGCCATCGCCGGTCTGGGGTACTGGGCGCTGGCCATCGGCGTCGTGGCCGGAGCGTGGTCGGCGGCCATCGTGGCCATCGTCACCTCGCCCTACCCGCTCCGTTGGCGCTATGACCGCAGCGCGCTGAAGGTGTACGTCTCCTTCTCGGCTCCGATCTTCATCGCCACCCTGTGCTCGATCATCCTCGCCAACAGCGCGGCCATCGCCACCAACGCCCACCTCGGCCTGGCCGGGGTCGGGGCCGTCGCGCTGTCGGCGACGATCATCTCGTTCACCAGCCGAGTCGACGATCTCGTCAGCGGCACCATGTACCCGGCGATCTGCGCCATGCAGAACCGGCTCGATCTCCTGCGGGAGTCGTTTGTCAAGACCAACCGCCTGGCCCTGATGTGGGCGATGCCGTTCGGGATCGGCCTCGCCCTGTTCTCAGCCGATCTCGTGTCCTTCGTGCTCGGGGAGAAATGGCAGCCGGCCGTGATCCTGCTTCAGATCAACGGACTGGCGGCGGCGATCGCCCACGTGGGCTTCAACTGGGACGACTACTTCCGGGCTCGTGGCGAGACGAGACCGATCGCGGTGGCCAGCGTGGCCTCGACGGTCACGTTCCTGGCCGTGGGCATCCCGCTGCTGTTCTCCCACGGACTTGCCGGCCTGGCCATCGGCATCGCCGCGCAGGCGCTGGTCCAGTTGTTCTTCCGGGCGTGGTACCTCTCGCATCTGTTCCACGGCTTCAGGTTCGTGCGCCACGGCGCTCGGGCGATGCTGCCGACGCTGCCCGCCGCCGCGGCCGTGCTGCTGATGCGGATGGTCGAGACCGGACAGCGCCACGTGGCGGCGGCGATCGTCGAGCTCATCGTGTATGTCGCGCTCGTGATCGGCGGGACGTGGCTGTTCGAGCGGCGTCTGATCCGTGAGGCCATCGGCTATGTCATCCGCCGGCGGGCCGCCATTCCCGTCCCCACCGCCGGCGTCGCCGTGCCACCGGTGTGAGCACCCCCGAGCTGACAGTCGTCGTCGCCTCGCACGATCGCCCGCTGCGCATGCGGTGGTTGCTCAACGCCCTGTCCGAGCAGACGTTGGCGCCCTCGCGGTGGGAGGTCGTCGTGTGCCACGACTCGGCCGGCGAGGAGACGGACCGCGTGCTGACTCAGCACCCGCTCGCGGGCTCCGGGCGCTTGCGCTGGACGCGCCTGCCGGCGGGGAGCGCGCCGCCCGGGGCCAACCGCAACGCAGCCATCAAGCTGGCCCGGGCCGACACGCTGGTCTTCACCGACGACGACTGCCGCCCGCCCGAGCACTGGCTCGAGCGTGTCCTCGCGGCTGTGCGCAGGCACCCGGGCGCCGTCGTCCAAGGCGCCGTGGCCCCCGACCCCGACGAGCAGGCGATGCTCCGCTCGGCCCATCCCCGGAGCCAGAGCTTCTCCGACGTCCCACGGCCCTGGGCCGAGTGCTGCAACATCGTCTATCCGCGGGAGCTAGTCGAGGCCGCGGGCGGCTTCGTCGAGGACGTTCTCGTCGGTGAGGACGCCGAGCTCAACCGGCGGGTGCAGGCCGGCGGCGCCCGGTACGTCGGCGACCCGAACATGCTCACCTACCACGGCGTGGAGGAGGGCACGGCCCTCGACGTCGTCCGCGACGCGCGCCGGTGGGGGGATCTGGCACTGCTCCTCAAACGCCACCCCGAGCTCCGGCGCGAGCTTTACCTGGGTGTCTTCTGGAAGCGCTCGCACGCCGCCGGGCTCCTGGCGCTGGCCGGCGCGCTGATCTTCCGCCCGGGCGCGGCCCGGCTTGCTCTGGCCATCCCCTGGATGGCCAGCCACCGCTCGGGTCGCGACGACGTGCGCGGAGCGTTACGCGACGTGATCGAGCTTCCAGGGTGGGCGGCGATCGACCTCGCCGAGCTCGTGGCGCTGGCGCGCGGCAGCATTCGTAACCGCACGCTGTTGCTGTGAGCCTCGATCAGCTGCGCGTCGCGCTCCTCAGCCCTTGCTACTGGCCGGAGGTCCGTCGCGGCACCGAGCGGTTCACGCGCGATCTCGCCGACGGCCTCATGGCCCGAGGCCACCGTCCATACCTGATCACCAGCCATCCCGGGGCTCCAAGCCGGACGATCGAGAGCGGTCTGCCCGTGTTGCGCCTGCCACGGCCGCCCCAGGGCCGGCTTCTGCGCCGTCACTACCTGCCGTATCTGACTCACGTCCCGCTCAGCTACGGCGCCCTGCGCGCCGCCGACTACGACGTCGCCCAGGCGATGTACCCGGCCGACGCGCTTGCGGCTGCCCGCTGGGGCAGGGCCACCGACCGACCCGCCGTGTTCTCGTACATGGGCATTCCGGACCGGGCGGGCGTGCGTGAATTTCGGCGGGGGCGCGAGGTCATGCTCGCGGCGCTGAGGGGCTGCGACGCCACGGTGGCCCTGAGCCAGCACGCGGCTCAGGCGTTCTCCTACTGGCTGGGCCACGAGGCCAGGGTGATCCCGCCCGGCGTCGATCTCGAGGGGTTTCACCCCGGCCCGGCGCGGGCATCCGAGCCGACGATCATCTGCAGCGCGGCGGCGGATCAGGCGCGTAAGAACGTGGGCCTGCTGGTGCAGGCGTTTGCCCTGGTCCGCCGCACCCGACCGGACGCGCGCCTCGTCCTCTCGCGCCCCCGGAGCCTCGAGGCCGCGCGCCGGGCTGGAGTCGAAATCGATGCCGAGGGCGTCGAATGGGCCGATCTCGACCGGCGAGATGTGCTCGCCCGGGCCTACGCCCAGGCCTGGGTGGCCGCGCTCCCGTCGCGCTCGGAGGCGTTCGGTCTCGTGCTCGTCGAGGCGTTGGCGTGCGGAACCCCCGCGGTCGGCTACGCCCGGGGCGGCATGGCCGAGATCATCGACCGCCCGGCCGTGGGGAGGTTGTTCGACGAGCTCGAGCCCGCGGCGCTGGCCCGTGCCCTCCTCGAAGCCATGGAGATGACCGCCGGTCCCCAGACCGCCGCGGCATGCCGCGAGCGGGCGCAGGACTTCTCGGTCGATCGCTGCACCGAGAGCTATGTGGCGCTGTATCGGGAGCTCGGGGCCGGGCGATGATCAAGCCGGCGGCGAGCAGGCGCGAACTCGTCTACCTGGCTCTCGCGATCGCTCTCGGCCTCGCCGTCCGGGTCACCTACGTGCTCGTGACCCGCCACTACCGGCTGGCTGGTGACGCCGTCGAGTACGACGTCGAGGGTCAGCTCATCGCCCAGGGACATCTATTCTGGACGGCGGCGCCGTACGGGATCCTTCACGCCGGCGCGTGGAAGGCGCCGGGATATCCGGCCTGGGTCGGGCTGTGGTACGCGATCTTCGGCCATCACCCGCTCGCCGTCAGGCTTCTCCAGGTGCCGCTTGGCGCGCTGACGATCGCTCTCTCCTGGCTGCTGGCGCGCCGGCTGTTCGGCCCGCGTGTGGCCACCGTGGCCGCCTTCGTGGTGGCGCTCTACCCGCTGGCCTGGCAGTACGAGGAGCTCCTCTACTCGGAGTCGCTGGCCACGCCGATGACGCTTGTCGCGCTGCTACTGATCTTCACGCGGTCGCCTTCACGCCGAAGCGCCGCGTGGGCCGGGCTCGTCATCGGCGTCCTGATGCTGATCCGGCCCTCGGCCGAGTTCCTCTTCCTCGGCGCGTTGGTGGCCTGGTGGGTGACGGCGGGATGGCGTTCGGCGATCGGGCTGACCGCGCTCACCGTGCTCGTCGCCGTGTTGGTAATCGCACCGTGGACGGTGCGGAACGCGATCGTGCTGCACGGCTTCGTCCCCATCTCGCTCCAGGATGCCGCGCTCTACGGGACCTTCAACGCCACCTCCGCCCACGATCCCGTGTTCCCGTACGCCTGGCGGCGCGAGCCGCCGAGCGCGGCGGCGTTGTTCGATCCACATCATCCGTTGCCCGATGTGACGCTCCGCGCCAAGCTGATCCACCTCGGCGAGTCATACATCTCGGCCCACCCCGAGTCGGTGCCGGCGGCCTTCTTCTGGAACGGCCTGTCGCGGCTGTGGGACATCCGCCGGCGCTCGCGGGCGCTCGCCGAGGTGCCGTTCGAGGGTCGCAGCCGGTTGGTGACCAACCTGGGGCTCGACGCCTACGTCCTCCTGCTCCCGCTCGCCCTGCTCGGACTCTGGCGAGCCCGCCGGCGACGTTCGCTCGTCCTCGGCGTACTGGCCATCGCGCTGGGCGCCTCGATCGTGTTCACCGTCGATGCCGGCACTCGCTATCGCGCCACGCTCGAGCCGCTGATCGCCATCCTCGCCTGCGCCGGTGTGCTCGGCGCGGGTGCCCCGCGTCTCGACGCGCGTCAGGGATAGCCTGTCGCGCTGGCAATGACCGATCTGCGTCAAAGGGTGGCCTCGATCGAGTGGTACCACACGCTCGAGCTGGCTCCCGGAGTCGTTACCCCGGGCTGGTTCGATCACCGCTCGATCGTCGAGCGGATCCCGATCCCGGGCTCGCTGGCGGGCGCCCGCTGCCTCGACGTGGGCACGTTCAACGGCTTCTGGGCCTTTGAGATGGAGCGCCGGGGTGCCAGCGAGGTCGTGGCTATCGATGTGCTCGACCCCCGCCGGTGGGACTGGCCCCGATCAAGTCAAGAGGCCACGATTCAGGCCCTGGCCACGCGCGCGGCCCAGGGAAATGGCTTTTCGATCGCCCGGGGCGCCCTCGACTCCAACGTCGATCGGCGTGACCTCAGCGTGTACGACCTCGACGAGTCGGCGGTCGGCCGCTTTGACTTCATCTACCTCGGCAGCCTCCTCCTGCACCTCCGCGACCCCGTGCGGGCGCTCGAGCGGGTGCGGTCCGTGTGCGACGGCACGCTGGTGGTGGTCGACGCCATCGATCTGCCACTGACGCTGCGTCATCCCCGGCAGCCGGTGGCCCGGCTCGACGGGCGCGGGCGACCGTGGTGGTGGTATCCCAACCTCGCCGCGCTGGCGCGACTGGTCGAGGCGGCGGGCTTCGAGCTGCCGCGGCGCCCCGAGCGGCTGTTCATGCCCCCGGGGGCCGGCTGGCCGCGGGCCCGGTGGCGCGTCGAAGGGCTACGCACGCGCGAGGGCCGCTACCACCTCACCGGGGCGTGGCTGGGAGATCCCCACGGGATCGTGATGGCGCGCCCGGCGCGCTAACGGATCCGCCGTCGCAGCCGGCCCAGCGCGATCTGTCGCCGGCCCACCGCCTGCTCGAGCGGGCTGGCCCGCTCGGAGCGGTACACGACGAGGTGCGAGCGTCGGTGGAGCACCTGGTAATCGAGGAGCGGGTGGCGGGCCACATGACCGAGCAGGGCCGCCAGCGGGAGCTCGCGGTGCATCGCGTGCTCGTCGGCCCGCCGGGCGAGAAGGTTGACCTCGACGATCTCGGCCCGGCTCTCCATCTCGGTCAGAAAGGCGAACGGATCGGGCACATGCTCGATCACGTCAAAGGCGTACGCGGCGTCGAAGCCGCCGGGGACGCCGGCGGAGAGATCGTGAACGGGTGCGTCGAGGCCACGCTGGGCCAGCCGCCACCGGAGAAAGGCGGTGCTGGGGTTGTCGAAATCGGCGAACTCGACCCGGTAGCCCGCCTCGAGCAGCATCAATCCGTCGGAGCCGATCCCGCAGCCGTAATCGAGCAGCCGTGCACCGGGAGCCACCGTGCGCCTCAGCACGTCGAGGTAGGGGAGCTTCGTGCCCGTCATGGCGAAGGCGGTGAGGTTGTAGAGGTAGCCGCGCGAGCGTCGGTAGAACGTCTGCTCGTCGCGATAGGAGGCGAACTCCGCCTCGAGCTGCTCCTCGTAGTGCCGCAGGCGCTCCAATTCGAAGCGCTCGCCGAGATATTCGCTCAGCTCGTTTTGCTCGCGCTCGGGATCGAGCCGGAGATCGACCCTCGCGGTCACGCGGCGAGCATAGCCCAGCTCGGTTGTTAGCCTCGCCCCACAGTGGACGCCGATCCGACGCCATCCGGTCAGCCGCAGCTGAGCGTCGTCATCTCGACGCTCGGAAGCTACGCACTGCTCGAGCGAGTGCTCGATGGACTCGGGCGCCAGGACGTCGACCCGGGACGATTCGAGGTCCTCGTGGTCGTCGATCGGGCCGACCCCGATCCGAGCGCGGTCAGCCGCGCGATCGGCCACCGTCCCTACGGCATCCGAGTCCTGACCGGCACCATCCGCGGAGCGTCGGCCAACCGGAACACCGGGTGGCACGCGGCAAGGGCTCCGCTCGTGCTGTTCACCGACAACGACACGGTTCCCGTCGCGGGCCTGGTGGGCGAGCATCTGCGCTGGCATCGAAACGCCCCGGCGGCCGAGGTCGTCGTGATCGGGCCCGTGCGCTGGGCCCGCGAGCTCGGCGTGACCCCGTTCATGAGATGGCTCGAGCACGGGATTCAGTTCGATTTCGCGAGCATCGAGGGTACCGAGGCGAGCTGGGCGCATGTCTACAGCGCCAACGTCTCGATCAAACGCAGCTTTCTCGAGCGCGTCGGGGGCTTCGACGAGGAACGGCTCCCCTACGGTCATGAGGACCTCGACTGGGGCTACCGCGCCCAGGACCACGGGCTGCGGGTCCTGTTCAACCGCAAGGCCATCGTCGACCACTGGCGCTCGATGGACCTCGAGTTCTGGAAGGTCCGGGCCGAGCGGGTCGCGGTCACCGAGCGACGCTTCTGCCGGCTGCACCCGCAGGTCAGACCTACGCTCCACGACAGGTTCAGCTACGCGGCGGCGCTGCCGCCCCAACGGGGACGGGCCGCTCGTGTGGCGAGGTACGTCCCCGCGCGCGTGCCGTGGCTCGGGCCGTGCATCTGGAACCTCGCCGACATCTACTGGTCTCAGCAGATCGCCCCGCCGTTTCTCGCCGCATGGGATGCCGCCGCGGCTGATGACGCGCGGCCGGGTCAGTCCGCCGCCTGGGTGGCGGCCGAGCGGTCGAGCTCGGGCGGCTCACCACCCGGTGGGCCGAAGTAGTCGACTACCCGCGCCGGGACCCCGGCGATGAGGCAGGAGGCGGGCATGGGCCGCGTGACCACCGCGCCCGCTCCGACGAACGAGCGCTCGCCTACGCTGGCGATGACGGTCGCCTGGGCCATGATCGCCGCGTGATCGGCGATCCTGATGTCCCGGAGGTCGTAACCCTGTCCGAGCAGTGGCAGCTCGAGGTCTCGATACCGGTGGCTCCCGTCGACGACCGTGACCCCGTGGGCGAACACGCAGTGAGCCCCGATGTCGATCGAGCCGCTGCACTGGATCACGACGCCATAGGTGAAGGCGGATCCGCCTCCGATCGTGATGCGCGCGTCCGCTCCCTGCAACTCGGCCCGGAACCCGCGGCGGAACTCGACCCCGGGTCCGACGATGAACGTCCCGCCCAGGCGCATGTCGAGGCTGAAGCCCGGACCCAGGTACACGGGACCCTGAAACTCGATATGGGCATGGGGATGGCGGAACAGGACCCACCGCTTGCGCAGCCATGACATGAGACGCGGGCCGGGCCCCGGCAGGTACATCAACCACACGCGCCAGCTGGGGGCGCCGCGAAACGCGTCGAGCTCGTCGAGAAACTGCCGCCCCAGCCAGCGAGCGAGGATTGACCTGCGGGTCGACGGTGAGCTCACGGCGCGTCGAGGATAGCCTCCAGCGCTGCTTGCCGGTCCAAATGTCCACCCTGCCGTGATGAGCACGCCCCGGCTCTGCGTGATCGTGCCCGCGCGGAATGCCGCGGCGACCCTGCCGGACACGCTGGCCGGGCTGGAGGCCCAGACGCTGGCCGAGCCATTCGAGGTGACGGTCGTCGACGATGGGTCCAGCGACGCCACGTCCTCTATCGCCCGAGCTTCGCCCGCCGTCACCCGCGTGGTCGAGCTCGCGGGCGAAGGGTCGGCCATGGCGCGCAATGCCGGTGCGGCGGACTCTGCGTCCGAGTACCTGGTCTTCCTCGATGCCGACTGCCGGCCCATTCCGACCTGGCTTGCCGCTGGAGCCGGCGCACTCGAGACGGCCGATCTGATCCTCGGCGAGGTCCGCCCGCGCCCCGATCAGACCCACGGGCCGTTTGACCGCACACTGTCGGTCGTCGGACGCTCCCCGCTGTTCGAGAGCGCCAACCTGTTCATGCGGCGGGAGCTGTTCGTGCGTCTGGGCGGGTTTCAGCGCTGGCTCGGTCCTCGCAACGGCAAGGAGCTGGGGGAGGACGTCCTGTTTGGCTGGAGGGCCCGTGAGGCGGGTGCCCGCATCGAGGCCTGCCCCGGCGCCCTGGTCCACCACGCCGTGTTCTCACGCAGCGCCCTGGGGTTCGTCGCCGAGCGGTGGCGCCTGCGGTTCTTTCCCGCACTGGCCCGGCGCTTGCCTGGGTTGCGGCGCGAGATGTTCTTCGCCGGGTTCTTTCTCAACGAGCGCGCGGCGCGTTTCGATGTCGCGGCCCTGGGCGTGGCTCTCGCCGTGGGGACGCGCCGGCCGCTGCTCGCCGCTGGGGCGATTCCCTATCTGCACACGCTCAGCTGCGACGCCCGGGAGCCCGACGGTTTGCGCCGGGCCGCCGTGCGCGCGGCCGCCGACGCGGTCGGACTCACGGCGATGGCCGTGGGCAGCGTCCGGTATCGCTCGCTACTGCTTTGAGCGATACCGTGGCCGGCGTGGACGCGACCCACATACGCGAGTTCTGGGACGAGCGAGCGCGTGAAGACGCCTACTTCTTCGTCGACAACCGTCGCCAGTACGGGGATCCCGATGTCGGCCCGTTCTGGGCCGATGGAGTGCGTGATCTCGACACGCTCCTCGAGGCGCTCGACGTGCGTATCGAGCCGACGAACGTCGTGCTCGACCTGGGCTGCGGGGTCGGGCGCCTCACACGCGTGATCGCCGAGCGGGCGGCGCGCGTGTGCGGAGTGGACGTATCGAGCGAGATGGTCGCGCTCGCTCGCCAGCACAACGCGGGCCTGAATAACGTCGAATGGATCGTGGGAAATGGCGCCGACCTCGAGCCTCTGCCCGATCAGAGCTTCGACCTGTGCCTGTCCCATGTGGTGTTTCAGCACATCCCCGACCCCGCCATCACGCTCGGCTACGTGCGCGAGATGGGACGCGTGCTCAGGGCCGGTGGCCTCGCCGCATTTCAGATATCCAACGATCCCGGCGTGCACGCCCGCCAGCGCGAGCGGCGCCTGCGGCTGCCCGGCCGCCGTGGGCCGAGCGGACAGAGCGACTCGGCTTGGCTCGGCTCGGCGATCGACCTGGGCCAGCTCCACGTTGCCGCGGTCGAGGGCGGGCTCGAGCTCGAGCGGATTGTCGGACAGAGCACGCAGTTCTGTCTCGTCCGCGCGCGCAAGGGCTGACACCGCGAGGCTGAGCGGTTTGCGATGGCGAGCCGTGGGTCCGCTCGCCATCGCAACTCGACACCGCTCCCCAGCTTTTCAAGCTGCTTTCGGAGCCCGGGCCGCCCCCGAAGGGAAGAGCACGAGGATTGCTACGGCACTTGGCGGGCTCCAAAAGCTAAATGAGATAAAACCACCTCCGCGGGCGCGACGGTATGGGGCTCAGGCCCCATATCGAGTCTCGACGTCCGACCGCGCCCCGTCGCGCTCGCTTACCCGGTCAGCCCATCCGAGCCGCCGCGCTGAGCTCGGCGATCGAGCTGTCGTTGAAGTCCGTCCCGGCGTGGCGCTCCGCCGTACGACGCCCGCCACCCCGCAGGTGCTCGCGCAGCTCCGCATCGCCGGCCAGATCCTGCAGAGCCGTGGCGAGCGCCGCGGCGTCGCCAGCCGGGAAGAGGAGAGAGTTGACTCCGTGCTCAAGGTAGTCGCCCGAGCCGCCGCGCCCCGTAGCCACGACCGGCCGCCCCACCGCCATGGCCTCGAGCGGCACCAGCCCCCATGGCTCGTCCCAGACGACGGGGAACACCACGGCATCGGCGTTGCGGTAGATCCCCACGAGCTGGTCGCGCGGGTGAGCGGGCTCAAAGCTCACGCGATGGCCGACGCGAAGGCGCGCCGCGATGCGCGCGAGCTCGGCGCGGTAGCCCGCGTCCCCGTCGCCGACGATGCGGAGTGTCGCCACCGAGGGGAGTAGCGCCAGTGCCTCGATCGCCGTGACGACCCCCTTCTGCTCGACGACCCGTCCGATGTAGAGGAGCTCCCAGCGCCAAGGCGGCGGCTCGGCCTCGAGGGGTGTTGTCAGGTATTCGCTCGCCACCCCCGGCGTCAGCACCACGCCGTGATCGATGCCGGGCCACTTGGCCAGCGTCTGGTCGCGCATCGACCGCGAGCAGAACACCCAGCGGCCCCTCGGCGGATCGGCAAGCTCGGTCGGCAAGCCGGTGAGGCGTTCGAGCACCCCGCGCCCGGGGCCCAGACGCCGAGCCATCCTCAGCCACAGATCGTGCCGTTCGCCGTAGTAAGGCCACGGATCGAGCACGAAGAACACCGACGGGACGCCGGCTCGCCGGGCCCGCTCGATCAGGCCCAGCGAAAGGCCCCCCAGGGGCCACCAGGCCACGAGATCGGGCGCGAACTCAGTGAGATGACGGTCGAACGTGGCTGCGTTGTGCCGCTCGAGCGCCAGCACGGCCCGCGGGGTCAGGCGGCGCCACTCGTGGTCGCGCCAATACCACTCGAGCTCGCGGTGCACGTCCGCATCCGGCAGTTCCAGCGCCGCCGCGTCAGCGCTGCGGTAGTCGGTCGTGAGAACCCGGACGGTGTGTCCGGACTCGCGCAGACGGCGGTCCACGCCCTGCCAGATGATCTCGTAGCCCCCGAGGTGGTGGGGTGGATAGACCGTGCCGACGGCGAGGACTCGGAGCGGTGTCGGCATCCGCACAGGATCACAAATTCGATTCGCCATACTGGCGCCGGATGGATGAACCCCGGCGCCAGCTCGTGACGGTCGCCGTGGTCTCCTTCAACACCCGCGAGCTCTTGCTGCGGTGCCTGGACTCGCTTGCCCCGCGGGTGCGTGGTGGGCAGGCCGAGGCGTGGGTGATCGACAATTGCTCCACCGACGGTTCGGCCGAGGCTGCCCGCGAGGCGGCACCGTGGGCGACCGTGGTCGACGCCGGGCGGAACATCGGCTTCGGACCCGCGGTGAACCTCGTGGCGAAGCGCACGTCCGGCGAGTGGCTGCTCGCCGCCAATGCCGACGTCGCGCTAGGACCCGGCGCGCTCGACGCCCTGCTGGCCAGCGCGGCCGGCGATCGCGTCGCCGGGGTCGCCCCGAGGCTCGTCGTGCCCAGCGGCGCAACCCAACATTCGGTCCATCCGTTTCCCACGGTGACGTTGTCACTGCTGTTCAACCTGGGCCTCCAGCGGGTTGTCCCCGGGCTGGGCGACCGGCTGTGCCTAGAGGGCTACTGGGACGCCGAGCGGGCCCGCGTGGTGCCGTGGGCGATCGGTGCCTGCCTGCTCTTCAGGCGCGATGCGTTTGATCAGGTCGGGGGGTTCGACGAGGAGCAGTGGATGTACGCCGAAGACATCGACCTGCAGTGGCGCCTACGCCGCGCCGGCTGGCACATTCGGTACGAGCCACGGGCGCGCGTCCTGCACGAGTCCGGCGCGTCGACCGCCGAGGCATTCGGCGACCTCCGCGAGTCGCGCTTCCTCGCTGCCACATACGCGATGTTGCTCCGCCGGCGCGGGGCCGCCCGGATGTGGCTGACGGCGGCGATCAACATCGCCGGGGCGGCGGCGCGCGTCGCGTGGATGACCCCGCTGGCGTGCGTGTCCTCCCGCTGGCAAGGCCCGAGCGCCAGCAACCGCCGGTGGCTCAGGGCTCACATCGAGGGCGCGCGTATGCCGTCTACTCTGACGAGCGCGAAATGACCGCAGATCAACAGGAGCTGGCCGCCGAGGTCGCCCGGTATCACTGGTACCACACACTCGAGCTGGCCGACGGCATCGTCACGGAGGGCATGTTCGACCACCGCGCCGCCGTCAATCGGTACCTGCTTCCGGAGAACCTCACCGGCATGCGCTGCCTCGATGTCGGGACCATGGACGGCTTCTGGGCCTTCGAGATGGAGCGCCGGGGCGCCGCGGAGGTTGTGGCGACCGACGTCGGAGATGTGGACGACCTCGACTGGCCGCCGCGTTGGCGCGGCCAGGTGCAGCCCACGCTGGATGAGACCAAGGCGTCTCGGTTCGCGCTGGCTCGCGCCGCCCTGGGCTCTCACGTGCACCGGGTCGAGCGCTCGGTTTACGACCTCGACACCGACATGGGCGCGTTCGATCTGATCTTCTGCGGAGACCTGCTGCTCCACCTCAAGGACCCGGTGACTGCCCTCGAGCGACTGCGGCGCGTGTGCCGCGGTAGCGCGATCGTGTGCACCCCCACCAAGCGCTTCACGCTGTCCCGCGGCCGGGCGCTGGCAGAGTTCGACGGCATCGGCGAGTTTCAGTGGTGGCTGCTCAGCGAGGCGGCGCTGAAGCGGATGCTGCTCGCGGTTGGCTTTGACCGCGTCAGCCTGGGACGCCGCTTCGAGCTCCCGGCCCGCACGGGGAGCTGGAAGGGCCTGCGGGCGATCGGCCAGGGCTTCGTGTAGTGGTGATCGGCGCTCGAGCGAGGACACCCATCCGGTCGCGGAAGTCGGGCGCCCAGACGCGCTCGGCGATGCCCAGCCGCCGCGCCCCGGCTCCGAGCGCTCTCGCCACCAGCGGGCGAATATCCGCCGGTCCGCTCGACGTAGTAGCCGACGGTGAAGGCCTTCGGCGCCGTGGCAACGTCGAGCACCTGCCACCCGTGACGCGCGAGCAGCGTTCGCAACGAGCGACGGGTGAAGTACTGCACGTGGGTGGGGAGGACCGACCACCACCGTGACCCCAGCAGCGCCGCGACACGGCTGCCGGCGTCTGGCAGGGCGAGGTAGAGGACGGCGTCGGGCCGGCACAGTCCGGCGATGCGATCGAGGGCCGCACCGGGGTCGGGTATGTGCTCGATGACGTCGCAGAGCACCACGGCGTCACACGAGCGCGGCGCGATCTCGGCGTCGTGGAGCTCCTCCGTGCGCACGTCGAGCCCGAACCGGTCGCGGGCGTAGGCTGAGGCGAACGAGCTCGGCTCGATTCCGACCGTGCTCCAGCCGCGTCCGCGCGCCTCGTCGAGCAGGTACCCCACCCAGGATCCGACATCGAGCAGGCGACCGGGTGGAGATCGCCGCTCGATCCGGTCAAGGGTCACGCGTGCCGTGGCGCGCTGGCCGGCTTCCTCAGCGATGTAGTCACCCGACTCGGCGTCGGCGTAGGCCGAGCTCAGGTCCGAGGGGGCGGGAAGGCGCGCCAGCTGCATGTGACCGCACTCCTGGCAGCGAACGATGTCCGACAGCGCCACGCCGAACTGGTTGTTGCTGGGGATCAGCCCCTGCTCCGCCACGCCGCCTCCGACTCGGAGGTGCGGCGAGCGCCGCGCGCCCCCGCAGGCAGCGCACCGAGCCGCAAGGTGTGGCGCTGGCGAGGCGCTCACGCCCTCACTTGACCAGCCGGCTCGATGGCCGCGAGCCGTGCGCGGAACGAGCGCGACTCGCGCAGGGCCGCGACCGAGAAGCGGACCAGCCGCCACGGCACGGGAGAGAGGGTGCGTGCCCACGTGGTGCCATGGACCGAGAGACCACGCCGCACGCGATGGCTGACATCGACCTCGACCAGGGCGAGACCGCGACGGGCGGCGACGACGGTCAGATACAGGTTGGGAATCAGGCACTGATCGGGAAGGACGTCCACGAGCTGGCGCAATAGGCCGGGGTCATAGCCGCGCAACGGGCAGTTCGGATCGCGGGCATTGACGCCGAAACTGATCCCGACGTAGGTGCGCAGCAGTCGGGTCATGGCCATCCGGAACCACGGGTCCTGGCGAAACCGGCGCACGCCTGAGACGGCGTGGGCCTCGTCGAGCAGCAGGACGAGAACGCGGCGCAGATCGCTGCCGTGAAACTGGCCATCGCCGTCCACCTGCAGGACGAAATCCGGGTCGGTCTCCAGCGCCCGCCGGTAGGCGGTCAGCAGGCTTGGCCCGTGGCCACGGTTGGCTCGATTGACGAGGACCTCGAGCGTGGCGCGCAATCGCGGGCGGAGGACTTCGAGCACCGCGCCCGTGTCGTCGCTCGAGGCGTCATCGACGACGATCAGCCGCAGCGACCCGACGTGGGGGACGAGCGCCCGGTCGATCTCCTCCAGGAATCCGCCGATGCCGTCGGCTTCGTTGTAAGCCGGAATGGCGACGGCGACCGACGGCTTGGTGACCGACTCGTTGGGCACCGGGGCGAGGATGCCAGAGATGGCGATCGGGGCGACGAGGGCGGGGCCGCGCCACTAACCTTCCGCCGCACATGCCGGAAGCGGTCGGCCAGGGACGCGAGGTGCCGGTCGCGGCCGAGGGACGGATCCTCATCATCGGCGCTGGCCCCTGCGGCCTGGCCTGCGGACGCGAGCTCGACCGGCTGGGACATCGGAACTGGCTGATCCTGGAGGCTGCGGACCGCCCAGGGGGCCTGGCCGCATCGGTGCTCGATCCCGCGGGCTTCACCTGGGACCTCGGTGGCCACGTCGTGTTCAGCCATTTCGGCGAGTTCGACGCCCTGCTGGCCGAGGTGATGCAGGGCGACATTCGCGCCCACGATCGGTCTTCATACGTGCGCTTCGCCGACAAGTGGGTCCCGTATCCGTTTCAGAACAACCTGCGGTATCTGCCGGCGACGGAGCGCGAGGATTGCCTGCGGGGCCTGGCGAGGGCGCCCGGTGCAGACGCGTCGATGGACTTTGCCACCTGGATGCGAGCGGCCTTCGGCGAGGGGATCACGCGCCACTTCATGGAGCCCTACAACGCCAAGGTCTGGGCCACCGAGCTGGGGCTGATGTCGGCGGGGTGGATCGCCGAGCGCGTCTCGGTGGTCGACTACGTCGCGCGCCCGGCGCAATGTCCGTGAGGGCCGTGACGACGTGGCGTGGGGACCGAACAACCGGTTCGTGTTTCCGGCCCGCGGGGGCACGGGTGAGATCTACCGCCGTCTGGCCGGCCGCTTTTGCGACCGCATTCGCTACCGATGCGACGTCGGCGAGATCGACCCAGGCGAGAACACGGTGCGGCTGTCAGGAGGCGAGGCGCTGGGCTACACGGCGCTGGTTTCGACAATGCCGCTGTCCCGGCTCGTGGAGCGCATCCGTGAGTGTCCGTCCGCTGTGCGCCGCGCCGCCGGCCGGCTCGTCCACAACGGGGTCTTCATGGTCGGCGTGGGCTACGAGGCGCCGCTCAGGGACGAGAAATCGTGGATGTATTTTCCCGACCCGACGGTCCCGTTCTATCGGGCCACGAACTTTGCCAAGTACGCCGCCGCCAACGTTCCCGGCGACGATACCTCGCGGTTCTCGTCGTATATGACCGAGACGTCGTATTCGAGCCACCGGCCCGTACCTCGCTCTGGTCTGGAGGAGCGGGTGCAGGCAGGCCTGCGAGCGGGCGGCCTCGTGCCGGGCGGGGCCGAGGTGGCGTCGATCCATGTCGAGGACATCCCCTTCGCCTACCCGGTGCCGACCATCGATCGCGACAGGGCGCTGAGCGTGATCCAGCCGTGGCTGACCGACCATCGGATCCTCGCCCGCGGGCGCTTCGGCTCGTGGCGCTACGAGATCGGCAACATGGACCATGCGGTGAAGATGGGAATCGACGCCGCTCGCCGGCTCGTGACCGGAGCCGAGGAAGAGCTCTGGCGGGCGTGAGCAACCTCGGTGAGAGCGCGGACGGCACCGGAGCTGACCGGCGCTGGCGGACGGGGCTGCTCGCCATCGCGGCGGTGGCGCTGGCGGCGCGCGTGGCCATCATCGTGGCCACCCCACACTTCGTTCTGTTCGGCGACCCCGCCGACTACCAGCGGCACGCCGTCTCGATCGCCGCTGGACACGGGTTCCCGACGACCCAGATCGCCAGCCCCGGGACCCCATCGGCCTTCCGCCCTCCGGGGTACCCGTTCCTCCTCGGTGGGCTGTACGCGGTCGTGGGCGTCCATCCGAATGCCGCTCGCCTGCTCGGCGCGCTTCTCGGCGTCCTCGCCGTGATCCTCCTCGCCTATCTTGGACGCGCCGTGTGGAATGAGCGCCTCGGGCTCCTGGCCGGCGGCCTGGCCGCCGTCTACCTTCCGCTCATCGCGCTGAACGCGACCCTCCTCTCGGAGTCGCTGTTCATCCCGGCGGAGCTCGGATTCGCCCTGTGCCTGCTCGCCTGCTCGCGGCATCGGGACCGGCTTCGCTGGCCGATCCTCGCGGGCGTGCTGTGTGCGCTGGCGGCACTCACCCGCGCCGTCGCCGACGTGTGGCTGCTGCTGGCGCTCATCGTCGTGCTCGGGGCCGGCGCTGCCCAGAGACTGCGATGGCGCTCGGCCCTGGCCGCGGTGGCCGCCTTCGTGATCGTGCTCGCGCCGTGGACGATCCGCAACGTCACCGTGTTTCACACAGTCGTGCCGATCTCGACCGAGGACGGCTTCACGGTGGCCGGCCAGTACAACAGCGACGCCGGTACGGACGGGCCGCTGCTGGCCGTGTGGCGCATCCCGATTGACGTGGCGAGCCTTCGCCGCGAGCTGCTGCCGCTGTACACGCGTCCGGGCGGCATCGATGAGCCGGAGCTCGACCACACGCTCCGCAGCGACGCGCTCCACTACTTCGAACACCATCCGGGCCACCTGGCCGTGGCCATCGCGTACGACACGCTGCGGATGTTCGACCTGGGTCCCGGCCACACGTTCACCACCGGCGTCGCCTACCACGAGCTTGCGCTCCCCACAGCGCTCCACCAGCTGACCTCGCTGAGTGCGCAGCTCGTCACAGTGCTGGCCATCGTCGGCCTTGTCGCCTGGCTGACACGCCGGTGGGCGATCCGGCTCGGGCCGTGGTGGCTGTGGTCGATTCCGCTCCTCACGGCGGCGCTGACCGTGCCCATGGTCGGCAACCCGATCAAACGCACCCCGCTGGATCCGTTCATCCTCCTGCTCGCCGCCGTCACCATCGACTGGCTGATCGCGCTCGCCGGCTCCGGCCGCGCAGCCGTCGCACAAACCCCGATCGGTGCTCATGGCGGCTCGTAGCCACTGGGAGCGTTGGGCTCTGGCCGCGGTGCTGGCGCTGGCGGCGGTCAGCTTCGCGTGGCACCTGGGCTCTGCGAGCTATTTCGTCGACGAGGTGCTCAGCGTTGACGCGTCGAGCCGACCGCTGGGGCAGGTCCTCCACGCGGTGGCGCACACCGAGATCACCCCGCCGGCGTACTTCTTCTTCCAGCACGCGTGGCTGTCGCTGACCGGGTCTCAGGCCGAATGGGTGGCCAGACTCCCCTCCGCAGTGTGCGGAGTGCTTCTGGTCGCGGTCGTCTACTGGCTCGCCACCGTCGTGATCGAACGGGCGCCGGTGGCTTTCGGAGCGGCGCTCCTGGCTGCGCTTAGCCCCTTCGTGCTCGAGTTCGCCCAACGGGCCCAGGGATACCTGTTCGCCGCGCTTGCGACGTCGGCTGCTGTAGCCGCCGGCCTGACCGCGGACCGGCATCGCGGCCATGCGAAGGGCTGGCTGATAGCGAGCGGGGCGTTGGCAGCCCTCGGGCTGACCATCAACTACACCGCCACCCTCGTCGTCCTCCCGGTGTGTGCATGGGTCGCGACGCGGCGGGCATTTCCTAGCCGCTGGCGGCTCGCGTTCGTCGCGGCCTGCGCGGTGGTGCAACTGGCCTTAGTTCCGCTGTTCGTGATCCAGTGGCATTCGACGCCCGGGCGTCACGGGGTGGGCAGCGGTGCAGATCTCAGCCTGCGAAACCTCGCGGCCCTGGTCCGAGCACCGTTTCAGGGGGAGGTCGATTCACTGGCGGCGTTGGGGGTCATCGCGGCCGCGGGGGCCGTCGCGCTGCTCCTCATGGCGGGCAGCCGTCTGAGCGCGCGGTGGCGTTTGATCCTGGTCATCGCGATCGGCGAACCGGCGGCGCTGTTGGCGCTGAGCGCGCTGGGCGCCCGCGTTGCCCTGACCCGCTACGCGACGGTCGCGGTCCCCTTTGTGATCGTTGCCATCGCCGGTGGCATCGCTCGGTTGCCGCGCGGCCCCGCCGTGGCGGCCGCCGTCGCGGTGCTCGTCGTGGCGCTGGTCGGGGTAGTTGTCAATCACGGGCGCGGCAGCTTCTACCCCGATACGCGGGGCGCCGTCGACTTCGTCCAGAGCCACCAGCGCCCCGGTGACACCGTCGTCTCGCCCGATTCGCCGAGCATCGCGGTGCCGCTGGCCTACTATGGGCACGCGCGTTTGCGGCCGCCTCTGCCCTATGTCGTCTCCGGCAGTCCGGAGGCCGCGGCGGCGGTGTCGAGGCATCGGCGGCTATGGGTGATCGAGCAGGTTCCCGACGCTTCGGTCACTGCGCAGGCGCTGCGCGCCGCGGCGCAGCCGTTCGCCACGCGGATCGGATATGCGCCCCGGGCGGCGCGCGAGTTTCGGTCGGGCACGCCACTCGCCGTGCTGCTGCTCTCGCCCGTGCAACGCTGACACGGCCGCATCCAGTATCGCGGCGCGTAGCATGGCGGCGTGAACGTCGATCCTCCGCAGCCGAGCCGACGGCCGCGACGAGTCGCCGGCCGAGCGGCTTGACCGCAACACCGTCGAGCTTCTCAACGAGCTGCGAGTGGCCGCGGTGGGCATCCAGGTGCTGTTCGCCTTCCTGCTCATCGTGCCGTTCAACACCGGTTTCGAGAAGGTCTCGTCGTTTGACCGCTACGACTATTTCGTGACCTTGATCTGCATCGCCATCGCCGCCAGTCTGCTCATCGCTCCCTCGATCCACCATCGGCTCCTGTTCCGTCGCCGCCAGAAGGAGTACCTGGTCGAGCTCGGGACGAGGCTCACGATCATCGGCGCCGGGTTCCTCGTCGTCGGATTGACCGGAATCATGGTGCTCATCTCCCACGTGCTGTTCGGCGCCACCACCGCGATCGTTGTCGGCGTCTGCGCAGCGGCGTTCGTGACCGGCGTGTGGTTCGGCATACCCCTGCGCCGGCGCCGGCAGCTGGACAAGTTTCACCAACAATCGGCCGGGTAAAGCCTGCCGGCGACGCCGCCACGCATCCGAGGGTGGTCAGAACAGCGCACCTATATTTCGCTTTCCTGACCACGCTCGGGCGGATGTCGTCGAGATACCCTGGCTACCCGTGAGGACCGATTGCAAGCGGTGGGTCGACGATTCGATCTAGGAGAGCAATCGCGGCGCCACCCACGTCCGCCGCGCGAAATCCTCGATCGCGGCGGGGTCGAGGTCGGCCACGGTGCTCGCGCCCGCGGCGGACATCGCCGTGGCGAGCTCGGACCACGCTCGCGCGACCGAGGCCACTCGAGCCGTCGGGCCCCAGCCCGCCGCCTCGCCCAGCTCGCGCGCGTGGTCAGTCACATCGTCGTGGGTCAGCTCCCCGAACGGCTTGTAGCCCGAGCCCGTGTAGACGCTTATGGCCAGCGTCTCGCGACTCACGACAGGCCCCACTTCGGCATCTGTGACAGCCCGCCGTGACGGATTGCCCGGTCGGTGTCGGGCGTGCGTGCCGTGGAGGGGTAGGGCGGGCGCTTCCAGGGATTGGGGGCGATCGAGCCGTAGTGCTCGCGCAGGTAGGCGGTGAGCTCTCCCCTGTGGTCGGGGCAGGCGTAGCGTCGCGGACCGAGCGGGCCGCCGCCGTGCCACACCAACCAGCCGCGCGGGAGAATCTCCACGTACTCCCCGAAGGCGAGCTCACGCAGCTGGCGCTCGAGCGCCAACTGGGCCAGCGGATCAGGGCTGGCCGAGCAGAACTCGCAGCGGAAGATCACCCGCGTGGGCATCGTTCACCACCGTGGGCGGTAGCCGGAGGCAAGCTCGTCCGACCGTCGGCGCCATTCCGGTTCGACGTCGAAATGGCGCCTGATCACCCGTTGACGAAGACGGCGCATCACCGGCCCGTAGGTGAAGCGGGCGCCCGCCGCCGAAGCCAGACCGAGGCCGCTCGGCTCCATGAAGGGCATGAACTTGTCCGGAAAGCCGGGCATCGTGCAGGCCATGCAGATGCCGCCCACGTTCGGGCACCCTCCGATACCTCCGATCCAGCCGCGGATGGGGACGTTGCACTTGACCACCGGGCCCTTGCAGCCGAGCTTGACCAGGCAGCCTCGGGAATCGTCCGGCGTGCTGGCGAACTCGCCGTGCTCCGCAAACCCGGCCCGCCCGCAACCTTCCTGCACCGTGCGTCGGAAGAGCCACTCGGGGCGGCCCTGGTCATCGAGATCCAGCCGCGGCTCGACGCCGGCGATGTGCAGCGCGACGTGGAGGAGCGTCTCGGTGATGTTGTCGGGCTGGACCGGACAGCCCGGAAGGTTGACGATCGGCACCCCAAAGCGCGATTTCCACTGCGCCCCCAGGTAGTCGCGAAGCCCCATGGCACCGGTGGGATTGCCCTTCATGGCGGGGATCCCGCCGTAGGCTGCGCACGTACCCAGGGCCATCACCGCGGCCGCCTTCGGTGCCAAGCGGTCGATCCACGTGCACGTGGGGATCGGCTGGCCGGTGGCGAGATCGGTGCCCAGCGCCGCCCAGTGGCCGTCGCCGTTGATGTCCTCGTTGGGCACCGACCCCTCGAGCACGAGCACGAACGGGTCGAGCCTGCTCGCCGCCGCGTCCCAGAACGCGCGCATGAACTCATCGCCACTCTCGAAGGCGAGGAGCGGGTTGTAGATGGCCAATCGCGGCATTCCGGGCATGACGCCGTGCAACAGGTCCTCGAGGCTGGGGTTGGTGGCCGACGTCATGGCCACCGAGTCACCATCGCATCCAAGCCCGCTGGTCAGCCACAGCACGTGCACGAGCGACCGCTCGACGTGACCATTTCCCGGCGAGAACTCGATGCCGAGCATCAGCGACCCCGCGCTGAGGCGGCCGCCGAGACGAGTTGGGCGACGCGGCTGCTGTCCGGCTCCATCATCGTCGCCAGCTGGCTCTCCAGGGTGCCGTGGAGATGCCATTCGTCTCCGTGTCCGCTCACGAGTCCCGCATCGGCCAGGCGAGACAGCGCGTGCGATACGGAGGGGCGCTCGGCGCCGACGAGCCGGCCCAGGAGCTGATGGGTGAGCGGCACGCCGAGGCGGATACCTCCGGGCTCGACCTTGCCCCACCGCGCGGCCAGATGCCAGAGCAAGAGGGCCAGCCGCACCTCGAGCCGGGGTTGCGCCGCGACCGCTCGCTGCACGTTCAGGTTCCGAGCCCGGCGCTCGGCCCGGCGCAGGAGGCCGTGGGTGATCTGTGGCCACGGCTGGACGCGATGACCGAACTCGGCATCGAGGACCGCGAAGCGGGCCGGCACCAGTGCCCGCCAGCCCTCCTCGCAAGTCAGGAGTTCCTCCTCGGCGCCGCTCGACGGCTGCAAGAGGTCGCCCGCCCCGATCAACTCAGCGGCGATCCGATCGCCGACGGTCACGTTGACGGCCAGGACACCGTCGAGGACGAGAATGCCGGGGCCGGGCCAGGCCAGCCTCAACCATTCGACGAGCTTGAGTTCGCCCGCGTCGACGTCAAAGGTCATCGCCGTGACGGCGGGCCGCGCGACCATGCGCATGCGGACGTCGAGCTCTTCGGCCAGGTCGACGTCGAGGTCGAGGAGGTAGTGGTATGAGCGTGGGCCCTCGCGGGCCCGGGCTCGGTCAGGCCACCGTGAATGCGCCCGATGAGGGTCGCCCCGCTTCAGCTCGCCTTCCCCGTCCACGTCATCCGGAACGGCTCTCCTCATCTCTGGACCGCAGAGAGTCTACGCCCGGGCAACACGCTGTCCACCTGATCCGCGGGGCGCCACAGACTTGGTAATCCGGATTACCGTCAGCGGCGTTACAAGGTCGGAAACGGGTAACGGCCACGGTGATATACCGGCGTTTGGCTGGTGCGTTTCGTGGTCTGCCATAAGCGCCCGGTCGACGGTGCCACCGCGCCAGAGAGGAGACACGCAGGCTCATGTGCTTGGCGATACCTGGGCAGGTCCTTGAGCTTGTCGACCCTGGCAACCAGATCGCCAAGGTGGACGTGGTCGGCGTGCGACGCAATGTCAACGTCGGTCTGCTGGCCGACGAGGACGGCGGTGTCCAGCCGGGTGATTGGGTGCTGATCCACGTCGGCTTCGCCCTGTCCAAGGTGGACGAGGAGGAGGCCCACGCGACGCTGCGACTGTTGCAACAGATGGGCGCCGAGTACGAACAGGAGCTGGAGGAGCTGAAGGCGAGCGTGATCGAGTGAGTGGCGGCGCATGCCGCGCGAATGATCCGCACTGCATCACGTGCAGCGACGAGGGCACGGCGATGGAGGTACTGCGGACGCGCGACGGTATGGCGCTGTGTGTCGATGACGCCGGCCAGCGTCACCAGATCGCCATCGACCTGGTCGAGCCCGTGCAGATCGGAGACCGAGTACTCGCCCACGCCGGTGTGGCCATCGGCCACCTGGAGGTGATTGACACATGAAGTTCGTCGACGAGTTCCGTGACGCCGAGCTCGGCCAGGTCCTGGCCGGCGAGATCCTGGCTGAGCTCGAACCCGGACGCCATTACAAGGTGATGGAGGTCTGCGGAGGACACACGCACTCGATCTACAAGTACGGGATCGACGATCTGCTGCCCTCGAACGTCGAGCTCGTCCACGGACCGGGTTGCCCGGTGTGCGTGATCCCGATGGGCCGGGTCGACGACGGCATCTCCGTGGCGAGCCACGACGGCGTGATCTTCACCTGCTTCGGCGACATGCTGCGGGTGCCCGGCTCCGAGCAGACGCTGCTCGACGCCAAGGCCCAGGGCGCCGATATCCGCATGGTCTACTCGCCGCTCGACGCGTTGCGCATCGCGCGCGAGAACCCCGACCGCGAGGTCGTCTTCTTCGCCATCGGGTTCGAGACCACGGCACCCTCCACGGCACTCACGCTCAAACGAGCCAAGGCCGAGGGCATGACGAACTTCTCCTGCGTCTGCAACCACGTGACAATCGTCCCGCCGCTGCGCGCGCTGCTCGAGTCACCCGATCTCCGTCTCGACGGGTTCATCGGCCCCGGACACGTGTGTACGGTCGTCGGCGCGCGACCGTTCGAGTTCATCCCGGCCGATTACAGCCGCCCCGTCGTGATCTCCGGCTTCGAGCCGCTCGACGTGCTCCAGTCGATCCTGATGATCCTCCGCCAGCTGCGAGAGGGTCGCTGCGAGGTGGAGAACCAGTACACCCGCGTGGTCCCGAGGGAGGGCAACCTCCGCGCGCTCGGAGTGATGTCCGAGGTGTTCGAGCTCCGGCCCCACTTCGAGTGGCGCGGGCTCGGGTTCATCTCACAGAGCGCGCTCAGGCTGTCGCCGGCGTATCAGGAATTCGACGCCGAGCAACGGTTCGAGGTTCCCGGCGTACGCGTCGCCGATCCCAAGGCGTGCCAGTGCGGCGAGGTCCTCAAGGGCGTCATCAAGCCGTGGGAATGCAAGGTGTTCGGCACCGCCTGCACACCCGAGCACGCCATCGGCACCTGCATGGTGTCGCCGGAGGGGGCGTGCGCGGCCTACTACAACTACGGCCGCTTCGCGAGGGAGCGCGAGGTGGTGTGAGCAAGTCCGTCGCCACGGGACGCGAGCAACGGGTCCTCGAGATCATCGAGACGGCACGGGCGAAACGAGCCCGCTTCCGCGAGCGCCAGATCACGCTCGCCCACGGAGCCGGGGGAAAGGCCAGCCAGACGCTGATCGAGGGGCTGTTTGTGCCCGCGTTCGCCGGTGGCGAGGAGGCGCCGCTGACCGCCATGGCCGATGCCGGGGCGGTGAGCGCCGACGGGACATCGGTGGCTATGACGACCGACAGCTTCGTCGTCAAGCCGCTGCGGTTTCCCGGCGGCTCGATCGGCGAGCTGGCCGTCAACGGGACGGTCAACGACCTCGCTGTCTCGGGTGCCCGTCCGCTGGCCCTGACCGTGTCGATGATCCTCGAGGAGGGCCTCGACAGCGACGTCCTGCGCGCCGAGGTACAGGCACTTGCCGACGCCGCCGAGCAGGCCGAGGTGGCGATCGTCGCCGGCGACACGAAGGTCGTCGAACGCGGCGCCGCCGACCAGATGTACATCTGCACCACGGGTCTGGGGCTGACCGACGTGCGCGCTACGGTGGCGCCGCAACTCGTGCACCCGGGGGACGTCATCCTCGTCTCGGGTCCGATCGGCGAGCACGGCACCGCGATCATGCTGGCCCGCAACCAGTTCGAACTCGATGCCGAAATCGAGTCCGATACGTGCTCGCTGTGGCCGGCTGTCGACTGCCTGCTCGACGCGGTCGGGCCTCATCTTCACTGCATGCGTGATGCCACGCGCGGCGGCGTCGCCTCCGTGCTGAACGAGCTTGCCCGCGCCGCCGGCGTGGCCATGGTCGTGCGGGAGGCCAACGTGCCGGTGTCGCCGATCGTGGCGGCCGCGGCGGAATTGCTCGGAATCGATCCGATGTACGTGGCCAACGAGGGCCGCATGGTCGTGTTCGTCACCCCGGACGCGGCCGAAGCAGCGCTGGACGCGCTGCGCCAGGTGCCCGGTTGCGGCCAGGCGGCCGTGATCGGCGAGGTGCGGCGCGAGCCGCCGGGGATGGTGTTGGTGGAGACGAGCTTTGGCGGACGGCGGGTGATGGATCAGCTGGTCGGAGATCCACTGCCGCGGATTTGTTGAGCCCTCAGAGAGGAGCATCGATGGCGACGGGAATCGAATACGCACCACGGCAGAGCGAGACCGAACAGATAACCGCACACGTGCTGTGGATGACGATCGGCCTTTCCTGCGAGGGGGACTCCGTCGCTATGACCTCGGCGACCAACCCGAGCCTCGAGGACATCATCCAGGGCGTCATCCCGGGCATGCCGCGGGTCGTCGTCCATAACCAGGTCATCGCCTTCGAGGTCGGCGATGAGTACATGCAGGCCTGGTACGACGCCGAGCAGGGCAAGCTTGACCCGTTCGTGCTCGTGATCGAGGGCTCGATCGGCAACGAGCAGATCAACGGCGAGGGTCACTGGACCGGCTTCGGGGTCAACCCCGCCAACGGACAGCCGATCACGATCAACGAATGGATCGACCGACTGGCGCCGAAGGCGGCGGCGGTCGTCGCCGTCGGCACATGCGCCACCTACGGCGGGATACCGGCCATGAAGAACAATCCCACCGGCGCCATGGGGGTGGCCGACTACCTGGGTTGGAAGTGGCGCTCGAAGGCCGGACTGCCGATCATCAACATCCCCGGCTGCCCCGCCCAGCCCGACAACATGACTGAGACGCTCATGTACCTGGTCTTCCATCTGGCGGGGATGGCCCCGGTGCCCGAGCTCGATGAACAGCTGAGACCAAAGTGGCTGTTCGGCCGTACCGTCCGCGAGGGCTGTAACCGGGCCGGGTTCACCGAGCAGGGCAACTTCGCCACCGAATACGGTTCCGACCATCGCTGCCTGGTCAAACTCGGGTGCAAGGGGCCGGTGGTCAAATGCAACGTCCCCGTCCGCGGGTGGGTCAACGGAATTGGCGGATGCCCCAACGTCGGCGGCATCTGCATGGCCTGCACGATGCCCGGCTTCCCCGACAAGTACATGCCGTTCATGGACCCCGATCCGTGGGGGAACTCGGCGGCCAATTTCCAGAAGTTCACCTACGGCCCGATCTTCCGCTACTTCCGCAAACGCAACCTTGAGAAGAAGTACGACATCGAGCCCGAGTGGCGTCGGCGCGGTCCGGCGCTCACCACCGGCTACCAGAAGCGGTGGTAGCCGAACCAGCCGGATCCGACCGTAGCGAGTTTCAACCAGGAGACTGACATGGCCACAGAGACAACCACCGACCGCAAGGTCGTCGTCAAGGAGATGTCGTGGGATCCGATCACGCGGATCGTCGGCAGCCTCGGTATCCACACCGAGATCGACTTCTCCAACCATCAGGTGCTCAAGTGCTACAGCACGTCGATGATCTTCCGCGGGTTCGACATCTTCATGAAGGGAATCGATCCACGCGACGCCCACTTCATCACCAGCCGCATCTGCGGCATCTGCGGTGATAACCACTGCACGTGCTCGTGCCTGAACCAGAACATGGCCTACTCGGTCAAACCGCCGCCGCTGGGCGATCTGGCCTTCAACCTGGCCGAGTCGGCCGACTACATGTTCGACCACGCGATCTTCAACGACTGCATGGCCAACGTCGACTTCTGCGAGCAGATGGTCAAGGACACCAACCCGAGCCTGCTCGCCAAGGCCGAGAACACCTCGGCGCCGCACAAGGACATTCACGGTTACAACACGGTCGCCGACATCATGCGGGCGCTGAACCCGTTCACCGGCAGCTTCTACCTGGAGACGCTGCAGGTGGCGCGGTACACGCGCGAGATGTACTGCCTGTTCGGCGGGCGCCACACGCATCCGTCGACGATCATGCCGGGCGGGTGTAGCGCCGACATCACGCACCAGACGCTGACCGACTACTACGTGCGCCTGATGCGCTACATGGATTACGTCAAGCGCACCGTGCCGATGCACGACGACCTGTACGACTTCTTCCTGCAGGAGCTGCCGGGCTACGACATGGTGGGCTACCGCGACACCAACCTGGTCAACTGGGGCTGCTTCGACGATCCCGACTACGTCGACTACGACTACCGCACGATGACCGATTGGGGCCGCAAGCGCTACATCACGCCGGGCGTGGCCATCAACGGCGAGCTGGTGTCGACCGACCTGGTCGAGATCAACCTGATGATCCGCATCCTGCTCGGCAGCTCCTACTTCGATCCGTGGGATCGCGAGCCGACGTTCGTCACCCAGGATCCGCTCGGCAACCCGGTGGACAAGAACCACCCGTGGAACAAGCAGACCCTGCCCAAGCCGCAGAAGCGAGACTTCGCGGACAAGTACAGCTGGGTCGTCTCGCCCCGGATCTACGACAAGCGCACCGACACCCACGTGTGCTGTGACACCGGTGGCGGGCCGTTCGCCCGGCAGTGGTGCACAGCCAAGGCGGGGCTGGTCGACTTCGGCTACCTGAAGGCGACGGGCAACTCGATCCAGATGGTCCTGCCGAAGTCCGCCGCGATGCCCGAGATGGAGCTCGAGTGGAAGGTGCCCGAGAAATCCAATGCCGTCGAGCGCGATCGCGCGCGTTCCTACCACCAGGCGTACTCGGCGCTCGTCGGGCTGCATTGCCTCGAGCGGGCGCTGAAGGAGGTCCGCGCCGGACGCACCAAGAGCTGGAAGGAGTTCAAGGTGCCCGAGCAGGCGATCAGCTGCGGCTTCCATGAGGCCGCGCGCGGCGTGCTCTCCCACCACATGGTGATCCGCGACGGCAAGATCGCCAATTACCAGCCCTATCCGCCGACCCCGTGGAACGCCAGCCCGCGCGATGTCTACGGCACGCCCGGTCCCTATGAGGACGCGGTCCAGAACACCCCGATCTTCGAGGAGAACGGACCCGACAACTTCAAGGGCATCGACATCATGCGTGCCGTTCGCAGCTTTGACCCGTGCCTGCCCTGCGGCGTGCACATGTACACGGGCAAGGGCCGGGTCCGCAAGGTGATCCACACCCCAACCGGTCTCAGTTAGGCTGAGCCATGGCCTCCGAAGCCCAACCCGGCGAGCTGCTGGACCGGGTCCAGCAGCTGACCGATGAACTCGACGGGCTCGAGGACATCCGGGCGCGGGAGCTTGCGCATGAGCTGCTGGCGACGGTCATCGCGATGTACGGCGACGGCCTGCGCCGGATCGTCGAGACGATCGAGGCCTCGCGCGAGGCGGGTGCGTCGATCCTCGACCAGCTGTCGCAGGACGGGCCGGTGGCCAGCCTGCTGCTGATCCACGATCTGTACCCGGTGTCACTGCAGGAACGCGTGATCGAGGCGCTCGACACGGTACGCCCGTACATGGAGTCGCACGGCGGCAACGTCGAGTTGCTGGGCATCGAGGACGGGGTGGCCCGGCTCGCGCTGCAGGGAAGCTGCAATGGGTGCGCGGCCTCCCGGGCGACGCTCGAGCTGGCCATCAAGCAGGCGCTCGAGGAGCACGCTCCCGACCTCGCCGGCCTGGAGGTCGAGGGCGTCAGCGACCCGGTCTCCGCCCCGAGCGCTGCGCCGGCCGGCGGGTCTCGAGCTGCCCATGGTGCACTCCGGCCCACCCTCGGCGACGGCCGAGCCGCCGCCGGCGCGATGGATCCCGCTCGACGTCGACGGCGGGCTCGATCCGGGGTCGATCAAGACGCTCAGCGTCGACGGAGCCGACCTGCTGCTTGCTCGCGTCAACGGCTCGCTGCTCGCCTACCGGAATTCGTGCGCCTCGTGCGGCGAGCCGCTCCACGGCGGCGAGTTGGACGGGACGATGCTCCGCTGCTCCTCATGCGGCGTCGAATTCGACCTCCCGCGCGCCGGGCGCGCCGCCGGGGGCGAGCCGCTTCAGCTGACGCCCGTGCCACTGCTCGAGTCAGGCGGGGTGAGGGTGGCGGTGTGAGCGAGCGCCTGGACGCCATCGTGGCCGCGCGGCGGCGTGCCGAGACGGTGGCCAGGATGCGCAACCTGGCTCGGTCGGGTGCGACGCCTCGCGGTGAGGCACCGACGGCGGCTGCCGCTGAACGCTGCGATCTGTGCCACACCGCGATTCCCGACGATCACCGCCATCTGCTCCATCTCGAAGAGCGCCGCATCGTGTGCGCGTGCGAGCCGTGCTGGGCGCTCCGCTCGGGCGACCCCGAGTATCGGCCGGCGGGGATGCGCACCGTGTGGCTCGACGAGTTCGACTGCAGCGAGGAGATGTGGGGACGCTTCCAGGTCCCGATTGGGCTGGCCTTCTTCATGCGCAGCAGCGTCAGCGACAGCGTCGTGGCCTTCTATCCCAGCCCGGCCGGAGCGACCGAGTCAGAGCTCGACCTCGTCGCCTGGGACGCCCTGGTGGACCGCAACCCGGCGCTGGCCGACCTGGACGCCGACGCCGAGGCGCTGATCGTCAACCGGATCGGCGACCCCCATCAGTACGTGATCGCACCCATCGACCAGTGCTACGCGCTGGTCGGGCTGATCAAGTCCCGCTGGGAGGGAATCTCCGGCGGGAGCGCGCTGAACGAGGCGGTGCCGGCGTTCTTCGCCCAGCTGCGCGCCCATGTGCGAAGCGGGGCGCCGTCGTGAGCCTGTCGACGGAGTCCGAGCGAACCTCGACACCGGCCCCCGAGCCGGAGTTCGCGATCACCGATGCCCACCATCTCGCGTTTGCCGCCGCCCCGACGATGATCTTCACCGCCACCGCGTCCGACCCACGCGGCCACGACATCCAGTCGATCGCGCTGACCGCGCAGGTGATGATCGATCCCGCGCGGCGTGGCTATGACACCGAGACACGCGAGCGGCTGACCGAGCTGTTCGGGCCGCCGGCGTCGTGGACACCATCGACGCAGGGGCTGGCCTGGGTACGCGTGTCGACGGTCGTCCCGGCGTTTTCCGGCTCGGCCATGTTCGCTCTCGAGGTCCCGTGCACATATGACCTCGAGGTCGCATCGGTCAAGTACTTCCATTCGCTCACCGAGGGCGTCGTGCCACTCACCTTCCACTTCAACGGCATGGTGTTCTACCGCGGCGCCGGCGGAGCGCTCCAGGTCGTGCCCGTGCCGTGGAGCGCGAGCGCCAAGTTCGACATGCCGGTCAGCGCCTGGCGGGCGATGATCGCCGAGCATTACCCGGGCCTCGGCTGGGTGCGCCTCAGCGAAGCGACGCTCTCGGCTCTGGCGGCCCGCCGGGCCGCTCGCGGCCTGCCGAGCTTCGATGCCTGCGTGGCCGAGCTGCTGGCCGCGCAGCAGGGTGAGCCCGATGCTTGATCAGCTCGTATCCTCGCTGCTCTATGAGGGCTACGCGCTCTACCCGTATACGCCGGGCTCGGCCAAGAACGCCACGCCGACCCCCTTTGGGATCGTCTATCCGCCCGTTTACGCGGCTGAATGCGCGGGGGCGTTTGACCACGCCCGGCTCGAATGCACGGCGGCGGCGCCGGCCGGGGCATCCCTCACCGCCACGCTGCGCTACCTGACGCCGAGCGGCGAACGCCACAAGGCCGAGGAGCAGCGCGTCGAGCTCGGGCCGGTGCCTGTGGGCGAACGCCGCACGGTCGAGTTCCCCTGCGGCCGCTTCACGGTCCGCTCGGAGGCCGCGTCCGACGGCACGCGGTCCCTGGTCCGCGCCTGTGTGCACAACTCGATCGACGTCGCAGGCGGGCTCGAGCGAGGCGAGGCCCTGCTCGACGCCATGATCTCCACGCACATCGTGCTCAAGCTCTCCGCCGGGCGCTTCATCTCCCCGCTCGAGACGTCTCAGCGCAGCGTGAACATCTGGCCCGTGCTGGCCACGCCGGCCGACGACGTCATCCTCGGGGCCGCGATCGTCCTCCCCGATCATCCGCAGATCGCCCCGCAGTCCCACGGCAACCTGTTCGACAACACCGAGATCGAGGAGGCGCTGGTCCTCCATGTACATGCGCTGAGCGATGAGGAGCGGGCGGCGGCGGCGTCTCAGGATGCGGCGGTGGGGGAGATGCTGGAACGCGCGCTGGCCACCACGCCCGACCAGATCATGAGCCTGCACGGGGGGATGAAGCCGGTGCAGACGTTTGGCCCCGGCCTGAGTCCCGGCGACCAGCTGGCCGCCGACGACAACCCAGGTCTCGAGAGCGCGAGCGTTGACGGCATGACCTTCGAGAAAGGGGCCACCGTGGTCCTGAGGCCGGGGACCGACCGCGACGTGTTTGACCGCATGCTCGACGGACGGTCGGCCACGCTCGAGCGGATCTACGTCGACTACGACGACCGCGTGTATCTCGCCGTTACCGTGGACGACGACCCCGGTCAGGCGCTGATGCGCGAAACCGGCCGCTACCTGTTCTTCTTCGCCAACGAGGTTCAGATTCCATGACAGACACCGCAGAGCGCACCAAGCAGATCCTCGTCGCCGGCATCGGTAACGCGTGGCTGCGCGACGACGGGTTCGGGGGGGAGGTGGCCAAGCTCCTGGGCGAGCGCGAGTTGCCGGCCGGCGTCCACGTCATGGACTTCGGTTCGGGTGGGCTCGACCTCGCCTACGAGGTCATGCGCGGTTATGACGCCCTGATCCTGATCGATGTCAGTCGCCAGGGCGAGCGCCCGGGGACCCTGTACGTGATGGAGGCCGACCCCCAGGATGTCGACGCCGAGATCGAGGACGGACAGATGCTCGATCCGCACGGCATGGACCCCCAGACCGTGCTGCGGTTCGTGAAATACGTCGGCGGCTGGCCCGGCCGGGTGTTCGTCGTCGCCTGCGAGCCCGAGGTGGTGGAGGACGTCGGATTCGGTCTCTCGGAGCCGGTCAGCGCCGCGCTCGAGCGCGCGGCCGAGGTCGTGCTGGAGACCGTGGCGGAAATCGGACGTGCATGAGCTGTCGATTGCAACCGCGGTACTCAACACCGCGCTGAAGCACGCCGACGATCGGCCGGTGGCGCTCGTCAGCGTGCGCGCGGGACGCCTGCGCCAGGTCGTTCCGTCGTCGCTGGAGTTCTACTTCGAGATCGTCGCCCGCGACACGCCCTGCCAGCGGGCGAGGCTCGAGCTGACGGAGATCGCCGCCCGCCTGCACTGCTCGGACTGCGAGCACGAATGGGAACCCGAGATCCCGGCCTTCCGCTGCCCACGCTGCGAGTCCGGGACGGTCGCCGTCGTGGCCGGAGAGGAGCTCGAGGTCGATTACATCGAGATAGAGGAGCCCGCATGCATAGGACCAAGGTGAAGGTCGTCGAGGACGCCCTCGACGCCAACAACACGATCGCCCGGGCCAACCGCGACGACTTCGATCGTCACCACGTGACCGTAATCAACCTCATGAGCGCGCCCGGCGCCGGCAAGACCACGCTGCTCGAGCGGGCCCTGGCCCGGCCGCTGGGGGAGCTGCGCACCGGCGTGCTCGAGGGCGACGTGCAGGGCTCCTTCGACGCCGACCGTCTGGCCAGCCTGCACGTGCCGGTGACCCAGCTCAACACCGACTCGGGGTTCGGCGGCGAATGCCATCTCGACGCCAACATGGTCCGCTCGGCGCTCCCCGCCCTGCCGTTGCCCGACATCGACCTGCTCATCATCGAGAACGTCGGCAACCTCGTCTGTCCGGCCGAGTTCCGGGTTGGTGAGGACGCGCGGGCGATGGTCTGCTCGGTGACCGAGGGCGAGGACAAGCCGCTCAAGTACCCGCTCATGTTCCGCACCTGTGAGCTCGTCGTCGTCAACAAGATCGACCTGTTGCCTCACCTCGACTTCAACCTCGACAAGTTCCTCTACTACCTCGATCAGGTCAATCCCGGTGTCCAGCGGCTGCTCGTCAGCGCCCGCAGTGGCGAAGGGGTGGAAACCTGGCGCGAGTGGCTCATCGGCGTCGCGCAGCGCACGGAGGCGGTCGTGTGACGCAGGCGCCCGCGGGAGCCGGTGCGGTCCACACCGTGCAGGCGCTGCTCGACGCCCGCACGGTCGCCAATGCCGGTTTTTTCGCCGCCCACGCGGAGTCCCTGGCTCGCCTCTGCCACCGGATGGCCGAGCGGTTCGCCCGTGGCGGGCGACTGATTGCCCTGGGTGTTTCGCCCGCGAGCCGCTCCGATGCCCGCCACGTGGCGGTCGAGTTCGTCCACCCGGTGATCGTCGGCAAGCGGGCGCTCCCGGCGTTCGCCGTCGCCGCGGAGGATCTCGCGCTGCTGGCGCGGGCCGACGACATCGTGATCGCGTTCGGCCGGCTCGGCGAATCCGCCAGTGCCGTGTCGGCTGTCCGCGAGGCCGGTGCACTCACCATCGCCTTTGCTCCCGTCGGGGCCGAATGGGAGTTCGAGCCGCCCGCGGCTGATCCATACATAGCCCAGGAGCTGGTCGAGACGCTCTACCACGTGCTGTGGGAACTCGTCCACGTGTTCTTTGAGCACCGCGGACTGCTCAGCGGGCGCGAGGGCCGCCGCGGCCACGATGCCGGCGCCTCGAGCTTTCTGTATCCGTTCCTGGCCGAAACCGAGGACAACCTGGAGCAGGTCCTCGAGGACGTCCGCGCCTCGGTGCTGATGAAGGCCGAGGAGGTCGCGGCGCTGCGCACTCAGACGCTGACCGAGAACGTCGAAGCGTTGGGACTCGCGGCGGCTGAGCTGCGAGCGGGCTTCGAGCGCGGCGCCACCCTGCTGGCGCTGGGGAACGGCGGCTCGGCCACCGACGCCATGGACGTCGTGGCCGACTTCCGCGCGCGCGGCACTGCGTTTGCCCCGCGCCGGGCGATCGACCTCGCCGACGATCCCGCCATCCTCACCGCGATCCTCAACGACATCGGCGCCGAAGCGATCTTCTCGCGACAGGTGATCGCCTACGGCGGCGAGGGCGACGCGCTGCTGGCCATCTCCACATCGGGCAATTCGGGCAACGTGATTCACGCGCTGGGCGAGGCCAGACGGCGCGGCCTGACCACGATCGCCCTGGTCGGCTACGACGGCGGCCGGGTGGCCACGGAAAACCTCGCCGACCACGTTCTCATCACTCGCTCGCAGCACATCCCGCGCATCCAGGAGGCGCAGGCCAGCGCGTACCACGTGCTCAGGGAGTTGGTCGGGTGAGCGCCACCGCCGCGCGGCGGATACGCGCCCGCGTCGATGGGACGGTCCAGGGTGTGGGGTTCCGACCCTACGTCTACCGGCTCGCTCACGAATGCCGGCTTGGCGGCTATGTCCTCAACGACGCCTCGGGCGTGCTGCTCGAGGTGGAGGGCGACGAGCGCGCCGTGGATGACTTCCTCGCTCGCCTGGCCAGCGAGGCGCCGCCCCTCGCCGTGGTCGAGACCGTGTCGGTGGTGCCCGGCGTTCCCACCGGCGAGTCGGGATTCTCGATTCTCGACAGCCCCCGCGGCGAGGTCGCCAACGCGCCGATCACGCCCGACACCGCGACCTGCGATGACTGTCTGCGCGAGCTATTAGATCCCGGCGACCGGCGCTATCGCTATCCGTTCATCAACTGCACGAACTGCGGCCCGCGATTCACGATCGTCCGTGGCGTCCCCTACGACCGGCGGTTGACGACGATGGCCGCGTTCACGATGTGCCCGCGCTGCCAGGCCGAGTACGACGATCCCGCCGACCGGCGCTTCCACGCCCAGCCCAATGCCTGCCCGGTCTGCGGACCGGTGCTGACGGCGCTCGACCCGTCGGGCCGGGTCCTCGACGGCACCGATTCGATCGACGCCGTGAACGCCGCGGCCCGGGCCCTCACCGCCGGGCGGATCGTCGCCGTCAAGGGCATCGGCGGCTATCACCTCGCCTGCCGAGCCGACGACGAGCACGCCGTATCGACGCTACGCGGGCGCAAGCATCGCGAGGACAAACCGTTCGCCCTGATGGCTGTCGATGTCCCGCCGCGCGCGAACTGGTCGTGTTGGGGGAGCGCGAGGAGAGCCTGTTGCAGTCGGCCCAGCGGCCGATCGTGCTCGCCCCGAGGCACCGGAAGGCGCACGTGGCCGGTGCCGTGGCGCCGGGTGCCCCCGAACTCGGCGTGATGCTGCCCTACACGCCGTTGCACCACCTGCTGCTGCGCGATGCCGGCGTCCACGCTGGTCATGACCAGCGGCAACCTCTCTGACGAGCCGATCGCCTATCAAGACGCCGACGCGCTCGAGCGGCTGGCCGCGGTGGCTGACCTGCTGCTGACCCACAACCGCCCGATCGAGACCCGCACCGACGACTCGGTGCTGCGCGCCGCGCCCGTCGGCGAGGCGCCGCGGCCGCAGTTCCTGCGGCGCTCGAGAGGCTACGTCCCCGCCCATCTGGAGTTGCCGGTTCCGGCCGCGCGGCCGCTCCTGGCCTGCGGCGCCGAACAGAAGAACACGTTCTGCCTGGCCAAGGGCCCGCGGGCGTGGGTGAGCCATCACATCGGCGACCTCGAGCACTTCGCCACCCATGAGGCGTTTCGCCAGGGGATCGCCCATTTCGAGCGGATGTTCGCGGTGGCGCCCGAGGTCGTCGCCCACGACCTCCACCCGGGCTATCTGTCGACCACGTACGCGCTCGAGCGCGAAGGCGTCGAGCTCGTCGGCGTTCAGCACCACCACGCCCATCTGGCCGCGTGCCTGGCCGAGCACGGCCGGAGCGAGTCCGCCGTGGGAGCGATCTTCGACGGTACCGGCTACGGCCTCGACGGCAGCGTTTGGGGAGGCGAGTTCCTGGTCGGCGACCTGGTCTCGTTCGAGCGCGCCGGTCATCTGCACCCGGTCCGCTTGCCCGGCGGGGCGGCAGCGATCCGCGAGCCGTGGCGGATGGCCTTCGCCTGGCTCACCGAGGCACTGGGCGAGCCGCCGCCCGTGCCAAGTGGCCTGGCCGGCGAGATCGAGCCCGGGGCGTGGCGCTCGATGGCGAAGTTGGCCGCGACGCCGGCGTTCTCGCCGCTGACCACGAGCATGGGCCGCCTGTTCGACGCCGTCGCGTCGATCTGCGGCCTGCGCGCCAGGGTCAACTACGAAGGGCAGGCCGCAGTCGAGCTCGAGGCGGCCGCCACCCGCGCGGTGACCCGGCGGCGCTATGAGATCGCGCTCAGCCCCGTTGGCCATCCGTTGGTCCTCGATCCGCGGCCCGCGGTGCGCCAGATCGCGGCCGATGTCGCCGCGGGGGTCGACGTGAACGACATCGCGGCGGGGTTCCACGCTGCCGTGGCGGTCATGGCTGCCGATGCCTGCACACGGATGGCCGCCGACCGCGGGCTTGAACGCGTCGTCCTCAGCGGTGGGGTGTTCCAGAACCGCCTGCTGCTCGAATCGACGGCCGGCGCGCTTACGCACGGCGGGCTCGAGGTGCTCGTACCCATCGCGCTCCCGCCCAACGATGGCGGTGTCTCCTTCGGACAGGCGGCCGTGGCCGCCGCCCGCACCACTCCGTTTGCCGGACCGATGCCCGGGTAGGTCTGTCGGGGCAAGCTAGAGACAGGAGCCGCTGATGGGCATCACCGACAAGGTCACTGGCCGTGTGAAAAAGGCAGCGGGCGACATCACCGATGACGCCGCGCTGCGCCGCGAGGGTCGCAAGGAGGAGCGTAAGGGCGAGGCCAAGGAAGAGCTGGCCCGTCACGAGGAGCGCGCCGACGAGAAGGCGGAAGAGGTGGCGGATCTGGAGCGCAAGACCTGAACCGAGGTTCTCCTCAGGGCTCCGAGTCCCGGGGCGCGAGGCCGCACGGCCGGCGTGTCAGTCAACTGGCGCGCCGGTCGTGTTTGGGCCACCCCGGCTCTCGTGGATGAACCCCGCCTGGCCCGGGGCGTGCTGACGGCCTAGTTCGGGTAGTAGCTGAAGCGACCGGATTTGAACAACAAGGAGGTACGTGATGGTTGGAGGAATTGTTGGATTGCTCGTCGTGGTGGCGATTGTGCTCGTCCTGCTCAAGGTGGCGGTGATCGGCGGCATCCTCGGTCTGATTGCCGTGATCCTGCTGATTCTGTTGCTCCTGGGGAGAATCTAGTGCCCCGAGTCAGAAATTCGGTGGCAGCCTCGCGGCGTCTGGACGCGCCTGGAACCACCCGCTCGGCGCAGGTATTTCAATACCTGCTTGCCTCGCGTGCGGCCCCAGCCACGCCCAGCCGCTCCCGAGACTGCTCACGAATTTCCGACTCACGACACTAGTGAATGCGTCGACTGGCCCGGCGGTCGTCCGAGGCATCGGACACGTAAGGTCCTGCGCAAGCCATGAGGCAGGTACGCATCGGGTGCTCCGGCTGGATGTACGACGACTGGCGGGGTCGGCTGTACCCCGAACGGGGGCCCAAACGTCGCTGGCTCGAGCTCTATGCCGACCAGTTCGACACCGTCGAGGTCAACTCGACGTTCTATCGGCTGGCCCGCCGCGACGCCGTCGAAGGCTGGGTGTCGCAGACGCCGGCGGACTTCGTGTTCGCCGTCAAGGCGAGCCGCTACCTGACCCACATCAAGCGACTGGTGGGCATCGCCGAGGGCGTGAAGCGGTTCTACGCGCCGTTGCAACCGTTGCTCGAGGCGGGCCGGCTCGGGCCGGTGCTGTGGCAGCTCCCCGAGAACTTTCACCGCGACGACGCCCGGCTCGAGGGCTGGCTGGCCGCACTTCCGCCGGGTCGTCACACGATCGAGTTCCGCCACGCTAGCTGGTTCGCCACGCCCGTACTCGACGCGCTGAGGGAACGAGGGGTGGCGCTGGCCATCGGCGACCATCCGAGCCGGCCGTTTCAGTCCCATGAGGCCACGGCGGACTGGCGCTTCGTGCGCTTTCACTACGGCGCGCGCGGCCGGGACGGCAACTACTCGCGCAGCGAGCTGGTGCAGTGGGCGCGCCGGATCGCCGCCTGGCGCGCCCGCGAGGATGTGTATGCCTACTTCAACAACGACTGGCAGGGTTACGCACCGGCCAACGCCAGGCTGCTGCGGGCCGGGTTGTCGAGCTGATCAGGTCGAGAGAAGCGCGCGGTCAGCGCCCCGACGAGTACATCCCCTCGAACAGCTCGCCGTAGTGGTCGCTGATGACGTTGCGCTTGACCTTGAGCGTGGGGGTGAGCTCGCCGGTCTCGATCGACAGGTCGTGGTCGAGGATCGTGAACTTCTTGATCTGCTCGACCTGGGCGTAGTTGGCGTTGGCGCGATCGAGCTCCTTCTGAACCATCTCCCGCACCTGGCTGTTCTCGGCCAGGGTGGGCAGGTCCTCGGGTAGTCCACGCTCCTTGGCCCACGGGGCGATCTCCTCGGGATCGAGCGTGATCAGCACGACCGGATACGGCTTGCGATCGCCGTACATGACCGCCTGCGAGATGTACCGGCACTGCTTGAGATCGTTCTCGATGTTGGCCGGAGTGAGGTTCTTGCCGCCGGCGGTGATGATGATGTCCTTCTTGCGCCCGGTGATCTTGAGGTAGCCCTCGTCGTCGATCTCGCCGAGATCGCCGGTGTGAAGCCAGCCGTCGAGGAGCGTGTCGGCCGTGGCCTCGGGGTTCTTCCAGTACTCGCGGAACACGTTGGGCCCGCGCATGAGAATCTCGCCGTCCTCCTCGGCGATGCGGAGCTCGACGCCGGGCAGCGCCTTGCCGACCGTGCCGAACTTGAACTCATCGAGCGTCCCGACCGTGCCGACGGCAGTCGTCTCGGTCATGCCCCAGCCCTCGAGCACCGGTACGCCCGAGGCATAGAAGAACTCGAGGATCTCCGGGGCGATCGGCGCCGCCCCGCTCACGGCTTGGCGGACTTGACCGCCGAACAGTCCCCGCACGCGCTGGAAGATCTGCTCATCGGCGCGGTCGAAGGCGGCCTGCATATCGGCCGGCACCGGCTCGCCGCGCTGCTGGCGCCGGCGCACCTCGACGCCCAGCTTGATCGCCTGCTTGAAGCGTGCCCGATCCTCCTCGCTGGCCTGCTCCTGCAAGGTCATGGCGGCCGCGTACAGCTTCTCGAAGATCCGCGGGACCGACGGAACATAGGACGGCTTGGTCTCGATGATCTCGGCGAGGATCTGCTTGGTGTCGCCGCCGAAGAAGACCAGCGTCGTGCCCTGGTCCCAGGTGGCGATCATCGTGACCAGGGCAAAGACGTGGGCGAGGGGCAGATACAGATAGCTCGTGTCACCGGGCTGGACGAACTCCAGCTCCTCGACGATCTCACACACGGTCATCGCGTTGCGGTGCGTGAGCACCACGCCCTTGGGCGGCCCGGTCGTCCCTGACGTGTAGACGATCGTGTAGGCGTCGTCGCGCTCGACGCGTGCCTGGCGCCGGCGGAGCTCGTCGGGATCGCCGCCACGACCTCGCTCGCGCAGATCGTCGAGAGTCAGCTCGCCGCCACCCGCGTCGATCCCGATGAGATGGACCAGGTCGGGCAGGGCGCCCCGTACCTCGTCGATCTTCTGGCGCTGGCTCTCGTCCTCGCAGATGATCGCCTTCGCGCCCGAGTTGCCGGCCACCCACTCACACTCGTGGGGCGAGTTGGTGGGGTAGACGGGCACGGCCACGGCGCCGGTCGCCGAGATCGCGAAGCTGGCCAACGTCCATTCCACACGCGTGTTGGCGAGCAGACACACGCGATCGCCGACATCGATGCCCAGCCCGACGAGGCCGAGCGCGATCTCGTCGATCGCCTTGCCGGCGTCGCCATAGCTGAGCTCGCGCCACTCATCGCCGACCTTGTACCGGGCGGCGACGCGATCCCCGAACCGCTCGGCGGCGGACCCCGGCAGCGTCGCCACGGTCGAGGCGATCAGGTTGGCGCTTGTCGTATCCGTCATGCGTTCTCCTCCTTCGACTGCCACGAATCTCCGTCGCCTAATCAGCGCGTGGCCGCTCGTGGGCCGTTATCGCTCTACATTTCCACCGCAAGAGATGCGATCTTCCAAAGTCGTGCAGGCAGAAGTGTGCCAGCGGATCGGCCACGGCGGGGCGAGCGCCCTGGCGCCGGCCAATACGCTCGCCTCCTTCGACGCCGCCATGGAGGTCGGGGTCGACATGGTCGAGTTCGATCTACGGGCCTGGCGCGGCGAGCTCGTGCTCGCGCACACGATCGTCGACGCCCGCCGCCAGGACAATGTCCGGCTCGATCGGGCGCTCTCGCATCTCGGCCAGCCGCGGTTCCGCGACGTGGAGCTCAACGTCGATCTCAAGCACCTGGGATGCGAGTCCGTGCTGCTCGAGCGTCTGGCCCGCGCGCGCCTGCTTGAGCGCACGCTGATCTCATGCCAGGTGCCGGCGGTCGTCGACCGCGTGCGAGCCCTCGAGCCCCACGCCCGGGTGGCGATCTCGGTCGGCGGGCGGCTGGCCCGGATGAGCCGGCGCTGGCGCGACTGGCGCGCCCAGATCCTGGGCGGGCTGGCCGCACGGCGGTGGGACGCGCTGATGGCCCAGCATCGGCTGATCGACCGAACCCTGCTGGAGGAAGTCGTCGCCCGCGAGGCCCGGCTCTACGCGTGGACGGTCAACGAGCGCGCGGCGATCCACGAGCTGCGCCGGCTCGGCGTCCACGGGATCGCCACCGCGGATCCGCGACTCTTCGCCTAGACCGGCGCCCGAACGGGTATGCCCCTCATAAGGTGACCAAAGAGAACTCGGTAGAGCTACTGCACCTCCGCGTGCCCTGTGATCGTGACGCGCCGTGCGTCGTCCGCGCCGCAATCGACGACCTGCCGGCGATCGCGTCGATCCGAGACGAGGCGCGGCTGGTGGCGAGCGAACTCGTGACCAACGCCGTCGTGCATTCGGGTTGCGCCGCCGGCCAGGCGATCGAGTTCGACCTGAAGCTCGACGACGAGTGCCTGTTGATCTCCGTCGACGACCCCTGCATCGCGGGCCAGAGCGCGCGAATCCGGGCCGGCAACAATGATCCGCTGCGAGGCCGCTTCGGGCTCCGGATCGTCGAGCAACTAGCGATGGACTGGGGCGCAGCCCGCCACAACGGGCACCTCGTCTGGGCCCAGCTCGCACTGGCCCCAGCGCCGCTGACTCGATAGGGTGCCGCTGCTAGATTGAGTTGCGTTCCTGAGGTCGGTCGTGGGACGATCCCAGGTAGCTTCCACTTTGCCTTGTCCGTGATCCAGTTTCTCAATTGCCCGCACCGGCCTGGCGAGGTCGGATCATCGGAGAACATGCTGTGACTGACGTCGCGGGCCCGCAGGACCCGATGCCCGGTCAGCTGGTGATCGACAGCCGCCGTGAGGGCGACGCGTTAGTCGCTTGCCCTGCGCGGCGAGCTCGATCTGACCTCCGCACCGGTGTTCGATCGCGAGCTCGAGCAGGTGGCTCTGAGCAGCCCTGGGCGGCTCGTCATCGACCTCAGTGGCCTGTCCTTCATGGATAGCACCGGTCTGCGCGCCCTGCTTCAGGCACGCGAGCAGGCCAGCGCCAACCAGCACGAGCTCGTGTTGCGGCGCGGCCCGCGGCAGGTCCAGCGCGTGCTCGAGCTGACCAAGACGGACGAGGTCTTCACCTTCGAGGCCTGATCCCGGCCGCCGGATCCTCAGGCCGGCTATACGCTTGCGGGGTGCCGTCGTCCCACGATCGTTCGCGGCTGTTGTTCGGGCTCCGCTATGCGGCGCGGCACCCCGACCGAATCCTGCCCCACCTCAAGCGCGGCGTCCGAGATCTCCGCCTCGGCCTGGAAACTCACGACCACATCGCCTACTACCGCTCGATCATGAGCTCGGATGTCGCACACGGCGCCGACCGTGCCGTCGGCAGTCCGAGGCGGGAGTCATGGCTGGCGACGGGTCGGCTCCAGTTCGACTATCTCCTCACCCACGGACTCGAGCCCGAGATGCGGATGCTCGAGATCGGCTGTGGCAACCTCCGGGCCGGGCACCTGTTCATCGACCACCTCGGCACCGGCAACTACCACGGCATCGACATCTCACCGCCGATCCTCCTCGCCGCGCTGAGGACGGTTGCCGACTTCGGTCTGCAGGCCAAGGCCCCGCGTCTGACGCTGGTTGACGATTTGACGCTGAACTTCCTGCCCGACGACGCATTCGATGTCGTCCACGCCCACAGCGTGTTCTCGCATTCCCCGATCGATGTGATCGAGCAGTGCCTGGCCAACGTGGGACGGGTGATGGCACCGGGCGCATTCTTCGACTTCACCTTCGACCACACGACCGGAGTCGAGCACGACGTGCTCCGCGAGGACTTCTACTACCGCAGTGAGACGTTGACTTCGCTGGCGGCGAGATACGGTCTGCAGGCGGATCTGCTCGACGACTGGGCGCCGCTCCATCCGCAGTCCAAGCTGCGAGCCACGCGCGTGCATCCGCGGCCTCATCCGGACGAAGCGGTGCATGCCCAAGCTGGCTGACCGGCGTCTGGAGGCGTTCCTCGACCGCGCCCGGGTCGAGCAGGAGCAGGCCGCGGCGCGGGAGGGCAACGTCGTGTGCGACCTGCGCTTGGCCTCTCGCCGCGTGCGGGCGCGAGTGGCCGGGCCGGCGCTGGCCGGCGATCTTCTGTGGGCGCTGTCGGAGCGTCGTGGTCGAAGGTGACGGCGCCCCCGACGTGCGGATCGACGCGTGCGTGGCCGGTGCATTGGCGTGGAGCCACGGGGATATCAGGGCGGGCGGGCTGGTCGATGGATCGGATCCCACGGGGGTCCTCGCCGTCCACGAGACCGGCTCGGGCGTCGTGACGCTCATCGATACCGCCCGACGAGCCCTGAACTATCGGGCACCAGAGCGCCTGCCGTGGTGGGAACGGGCCGCACCGCTGCGGATCGCGCTGTACTGGGCCCTCGGTGGCGCCGACCGCCACCTGCTCCACGCGGGAGCCGTCGGCGATGAGCGCGGCGGCGTCCTGCTGGCCGGCTCGGCCCGGTCGGGGAAGACCACCGTCGCCCTGGCCGCCGCCGACGCCGGCCTCGGGTATCTCGGTGATGACCACGTCCTGCTCGACACGGCCGGCGGCGCCCGTCGCGCTCACTCGATCTACAAGACCGCCAGCGTCCGTGTCGCCACCGACACGGGCGAGAAGGCGCTCCTGGACATGGCCGGCCGCGTGCGCGAATCGCTGCCCGTGCGGGCTATCGTGGTCCCGCGAGTCCAGGGCGGGACGACGCGGGTGCGGCGGGTGAGCGGGGCCGATGCGCTGCGCGCCCTGGCCCCGACGACGGTGCTTCAGACGCCGTTCGACGATGGTGGGGTGCTGCGGTGTGTTGGCCGAGCTGGTGCGTGGTGTGCCGTGTTTTGCCCTCGATGTGGGGGATGATGTTGGTGAGGTCGCGGGTGGTGTGGAGCGTGTGTTGGAGGAGGTGCGTTGAGTGGTCGGCTCGTGTCGGTGGTGATGGCGGCGTTTGACGAGGAGGCGTTCATCGATGAGGCGCTCGAGAGTGTGCTGGCGCAGTCCTACGCGCCGATCGAGGTCATCGTCGTCGACGACGGCTCGAGCGACCGCACCGTGGAGTCTGGCCAGGGCACGTGGGGTGACTGTGCTTCGCCAGCCGCACGAGGGGCCCGCGGCGGCGCGCAACGCGGGACTGAAGGTCGCGCGCGGCGAGTATTGGACGATCTTCGACGCCGATGATGTGATGCCACCGCGGCGGATCGAGTACCAGGTCGCCCACCTCGAGCAGCACCCCGAGCACGGCATCGTGCTCGGACTCACCGAGGCCTTCGTCACCCCCGGCCAACCACGACCCCGCCACTACAACCCCGCCTGGGACGAGGGACCCTTTCCTGCCTGTGCGGGCACGATGATGGCGCGGCGCGACATTCTCGCCGCTGTCGGGCCCTACGACGAGAGCATCTGGATGTCCTACGACGTCGAGTGGCTGGCCCGCGTCAAGGATGCCGGCATCGCGGCCGGCCATGTAGACGAGCTCACGCTGCGCTACCGCATCCACGGCGGTAACTCGACCGCCGATCGGCCCGCCGTGCACGGGGCGATGTTGAGGCTGCTCCACGAGTCCGTCAGGCGGCGCCGCACGCCCGGCGGCTAGGACGCTGCTCCCCCGAGTGCTCCTCCGGGTGCTCCCGGCGCCAGCGCCTGCCAACGTGAAACTCGATCCCACGTTGCGGGCGAGCTTCACCTTGACGGCGTGGGGCGCCATCGAAGCGAAAGTCGCCGGATCGCGGTCGAGTCGAGTTTCACGTTGACCGGACGTAACTGCGTGAGGCCGTACTAGACTCGCCGCGTGTCGATCGGCGTCAACACAGCCGAGGTGGTCCACGAGACGATCGATGGTGAGGCCATCCTCATCCACCTTGGCACTGGCACCTACTACAGCCTCGATGGCGTTGGGGCCGAAATCTGGGCGTTCGCGGCCGCCGGGGCCGATCGCGACGACGTGCTCACAGCCGCGCACGCAGCGCTACGACGGCGATCCGGCCGGCATCCGGGCCAGCGTGGACAGGCTGATTGACGAGCTCCTCAGCCAGGGGCTGCTGGTCGAGGTCGCACCGGCGTCGGGGCCGGATCGGCAGCGACTGCCCGACGGCCGCGTTCCGTTTGCCGATCCCCAGCTGCACACATACACCGATATGCAGGAGTTCATGCTCGTCGACCCCCTCCATGAGGTCGACGAGGCCGCTGGCTGGCCGCATGCCAAGAGTGCTTGAGGGGCGGCTCTCGTCGTTCTACGCCAGCCAAGTGCAGGAGTTCGCGGGGGCGGCAAACCGCAACGGGCTCGTCGAGGAGACGCTTTCCTTCGGCGACCGTCGCGTCCAGCTGCGCTTCGCCGGACAGGCGTTATCCGATGTCCTGATGGGGCCGCTGTACGGCCGTGTCGAGCGGCGCCCGGGCGCGGCCGATGCACAGATTGATCTGTGGGCCTGCGGCGACCGTGGCGTGCCATGGGCGATGGCCGACATCGGGCCGGCGGGTCTTGTACGGGGATCTGACGCCGCGTCCGTGCTCGCCGTGCACGAGACCGGCTCGGGCGCGGTGACGCTGGTCGATGTCCCGCGACGCGCGATCCTCTACCGGGTAAATTCGCCCGAGCGCGTGCCGTGGTGGGAGCGCGCGGCGCCCCTGCGGACCGCACTCTTCTGGGCGCTCAGCGGGAACGATCACCATCTGGTGCATTCGGGCGCGGTGGGCGATGACCGCGGCGGCGTGCTGCTCGCCGGAGCCAGCGGGTCGGGCAAGACGACCGTCGCGCTCGCCGCGCTCGTCCATGGTCTCGGTTACCTCGCCGACGATTACGTGTTGCTGCACACCGCGGCGACCGGGGCCACCGCCCACGCCATCTACGACACGGCCAAGCTCGACGAAGTGCATCGGCGCCGCTTCGGGACCCTGGCTCCCGAGGTCCGCCTCCCGCCTCCGGCCGACGCGACGGAGAAGGCCGTGCTCGATGTGGGCCGGCTCATGCCCGGCGCCGCATATGACTCGCTGCCGGTCCGCGGCGTCGTGGTTCCGAGGATCCGCGGCGGGCGCACTTCGGTGCGCGGGCTCGGCGCCGCCGAGGCATTGCTGGCCCTGGGGCCGAGCACGGTGCTGCAGACGCCGTTCGACGATGGTGGGGTGCTGGGTGTGTTGGCCGAGCTGGTGCGTGGTGTGCCGTGTTTTGCCCTCGATGTGGGGGATGATGTCGGTGAGGTCGCGGGTGGCGTGGAGCGTGTGTTGGAGGAGGTGCGGTGAGTGGTCGGCTCGTGTCGGTGGTGATGGCGGCGTTTGACGAGGAGGCGTTCATCGAGGAGGCGCTCGAGAGTGTGCTGGCTCAGACTTACGCGCCGATCGAGGTCATCGTCGTCGACGACGGCTCGAGCGACCGTACGGTGGAGTCTGGCCAGGGCACGTGGGGTGACGGTGCTTCGCCAGCCGCACGAGGGGCCCGCGGCGGCGCGCAACGCGGGACTGAAGGTCTCGCGCGGCGAGTATTGGACGATTTTCGACGCCGATGATGTGATGCCACCGCGGCGGATCGAGTACCAGGTCGCCCACCTCGAGCAGCACCCCGAGCACGGCATCGTGCTCGGACTCACCGAGGCCTTCGTCACCCCCGGCCAACCACGACCCCGCCACTACAACCCCGCCTGGGACGACGGGGCGTTCCACGGCCATCTGGGCACGACGCTGGGGCGCCGGGCGGCCCTCGAGCTCGTGGGGCCGTTCAACGAGGATCTGCAGCTCGGCGAGGATGCCGACTGGCAGACACGCGCCATCGATTCGGGCGTTGGGGTGGGCCAGATCGACCACCTCGCCCTGCGCTACCGCGTCCACGACGCCAACACCTCGTCCGATCCCCAGGCCAACCGCCAGGCCACGCTGAGGGTGTTGCGCGAGTCGCTACGACGCCGGCGGACCACGGTCGCCGATGACTGACGCCGCCCCTCGTGTCGGGGTCGCCGTACCCGTCTACAACCGCGAGCAGTTCCTCACGGAGGCCCTGACCAGCGTCCTCGAACAGACCTACCCGGTGAGCGACGTGGTCGTGGTCGACGACGGCTCTGACGACTCGAGCGCGGCGATCGCCGAGGCGATTGGACCGCCGGTCCGCGTCGTGCGACGCGACCACGCGGGCATCGGAGCGACAAGAACCCACGCCATGAGCATCGTTCGTGGAGAGTTCATCGTTCCGCTCGATTCCGATGACCTGCTCACCCGGCGCAGCATCGAGTCTCGCATCGACGTGCTCCTCAGCCGGCCGGAGATCGACATCGTCTACGGCCAGGTGCGCAAATTCGCCACATGCGTGGACGGCGAGCCGATCGCGCTTGACGAGGCTCAGCCGGCACACGTCCCCAACGGGATGGTCGTGCGGCGGACGGCGTTCGACCGCGTTGGTCCCTTCGCGCGCGGCTTCACCGTCGCCGAGTGTCTCGACTGGGTACTGCGCGCGCACGAGCTCGGCGTGGGGGAGGTCACGGTCGACGAGCACGTGCTCTGGCGCCGCGTGCACGCCACCAACAACTCCGTCACCAACCGCGACTCGATCCGCGAATTCACCCACGTGCTGAAGGCATCGCTGGACCGGCGCCGGGCCGGGAACGGCTGACCTCATGGCAACCGACACCGCGCAGCGCGAGCCCGAGGCCGCCGTTCTGAACATTCCAGCGTGGGGCGGAGAGCCGGCTTACGGCGACAGCTGGCCCACACAGCTGCAATCGGACCTGTTGCGCGCCGCGCTCCTGTGCGATGAGCGGGGGCTGGCGGCTTGGCGGCGGGTTCGACCTGTCCTCACGATCGCCCAGATGGACAGCGGCGTACAGGCCGTGCTGCCGCAGCTGCGCACAAATCTCCGCGCCCTGGGCGTCGACGATCATTTGATGGAGCTCTTCAAGGGCGTCCACAGGCATGCCTGGGCGCGCAACCAGCTCATGCTCGCCCAGGTGATGCCGGTGGTGGCCGCGCTCGAGCAGGCGGGCGTGCCGACGCTGATGCTCAAGGGAGCCGCCCTCATGGTCGAGGGCCGCCGCGACGCCGGGGTGCGGGAGATGACGGACATCGACGTTCTCATCCCGTCTCGCGCCGTCGCCGACGCCTGCCGCGTGCTGGCCGAATGCGGGATGCGACCGATCGAGAACATTCCGTTGTGGTTCGTCACCGACTACTGGGCGCCCAGTGTCCGGCACAGCACCAACTTCGAGAACGCCGCCGGGGGACAGCTCGATCTGCACTGGCACGCGCTGCGGCTCTCGCGCCAGGACCACGCCGACGCTGATTTCTGGGCCGCGGCGCAGCCCGTCGTCCTCGGCGGCGTCCCAACCCGGACCCTGTGTCCCGCCGACGAACTCCTCCTGGTCATTCTCCATGGACTGGGGTGGGCACCGACACCGACGTACAGGTGGGCGCTCGACGCAGCCCTGATCGCTCGGGGCCTGTGCGGCGAGGTCGACTACGACCGGCTGGTCGACCAGGCCCTGCGCCGGCGCGTGGCGCCCGCGCTCCGGGCCGGCTTGCGCTACCTGAAGGACGTGGCCGATGTGCAGGCTCCGGAGCATGTCCCGAGGGCTCTGCGCGTGATCGCACCGCTCCAGCACCGCGAACTCAGCGCGTACGCGAAGCGCCCGAGCGCTCGAAGCGCTGTCGACCGGGGGATCTATTTCCACGGCCAATACCTTCGCGAGCACCTGCCCGTGGGCGCTCGAGCCACGCCCGCCGCTCAGCTGCGCGCCGCTGCCCAGCGGCTGGGAATCAAGCGCCCAGCCCATCTGCGTGACCTGCGGCCCGGCGGGCGCCCCGGCCCGGGCCGTCCATACGCGGAGCTCACCGCGCCGATCGGCACCGGCGCGTGTTCACCACCGGCCGTCGCGTGGGGAGCACCACTCGACTTCGGCGACCCGGTCATCGCTCGCGAGCACTGCCTCTACGGCCTGTGGCTGGCCGAGGGGTGGGGGTCGTGGATCGCCGGCCGCGAGGCGCGGCTTGCCCTGACGCTGCCCGGCCCGGCCGCTTCCTCACTGCTCCTCAACATATGGGCGGGCGGCCATCTGACCGCGTCTCGCGAGCGCGCGGAGATGAGGGTGGCCGTGCGCGGGGAAGAACTCGGCCGGCTCGCCTTCGACGAAGACCGCCCCCGGGTCGACGGCGAGGGGGTCGTCGTCCCCGCGGCCCTCGTCGAGGGGCGCTCGCGTCTCGAGCTCGCGCTGGGCACGCCCGCTCCGCGTTCCCCGGCCAGCCTTGGCACGGTCGAGGACACGCGGCCGATCGGCGCCTACCTCGCTCGCCTCGCCCTGCGGCCCGCCCGGCACTGCACGCTCGGCGAGCCGCTCGGGTTCGGCGCCGATTCACGCGAGGATGAGATGCTGGCCGGGGGCTGGGCGGGCCCCGATCCACGCGGTCGCTGGACCTACGGGCCGCTCGCGCGCCTGCTGCTTCGCCCGAGCGCGGCCCCCAGCGAGCTCGAATGGAGCGCTGAGCCGTTCGTTCCGCTCGGCGCCGAGCCAATCCAGGTCGAGGTGAGTGCGAACGGCGCACTGCTGGGCGTCGTGGACTACGGGGGTCCGACCGTGCAGACGTCGCGCCTCAGTCTGCCCGCGGCCCGAGCGGGCGAGGATCTGGTCTTGTCGTGGCGGATCCGCGAACCCCGCTCCCCGAGCCGCCTGGGCCTGTCTGACGATCTCCGCCCGCTCGGCATGTTCTTCCGCAGCGTGACGGTGCGCTAGAGCCGCTCGACGCAACGGGCAGGCTCGAAGTGCGCACCGCCTACTCCGTCGGGCTGCTGAAGCGAGCTCCATGCGCGGGCTTGACCGCGCTCACGTTGTCGATCGCCGGGTGTCGCCGTCCAGCCGGGCCCGCAGCGAACGCTCGCAGCAGGTTGTCGGTGGCGCGATCGACAAAGCGTGTCGCGGCGCGGCTCACGTCGTGTCCGCACAGTGGTCCCCGCATCGCGCACACCCAGCGCATCGTTCCACTCGCGAACACTCCCGCGCCGCTCGCCATCGTGTAGTAGGCCGAGTCGGCGTACGTCGAGTGCCCACCGCAGCGCAGCGGGGAGTGAGCGAGAACCTCGAGTGGCCGCGGGAATGGAATCGATGAGTTCAGGCGGTCGTACTCAGGACCGACCAGGCCGGGAAACGCCGTGCCCCTGCGCACCCGGGTGCCAGCGAAGATGAAGCTCTTCGGGTCATAGACAACGTACGGCGCGCTGACCGGATTGCACTCATAGAAGACGCCGGTGATCACGCTCTCGGGCCGCGGGTCGGGCGGGTCGCGCCAGTCCTGAGTCGTCGCGGCATCGTCGTGGCCGTAGTCAGGATCGAGGCGGGCAACCTTGTAGGCGATCTCCGTCCGGTCGGCTCCGAGCCGCGAGGACGCAAGCCGGATATGCCGGTACATCGCGTTGGCGCCGAGGAAGGCTATGTTCGTGCCCGCTTGACGGGCCTCCAGCAACGACCTGCGCATCGCCGCCGAGTAGTACTCGTCGTGGCCAAGCGAGATGACGGCGCGCGCCCGGGTCAGCAGACCGGGATGCTCGTCGACGTCGATGTCGGTCTCGTAGGCGAGCGGGAGCCGAGTCCGTTCGGCCACGACGATCGGCGGCTGGTCGAATGAGAAGAACCACGTCGCCCCGTTGCCGACGGCGTCATACGGTCGATCGAAGCTGACTGCGTATGACCGATCGTCGAATCCACGAGGTCCGCTGTACAGGTCATAGCCACCCCACAGGTTGTAGGCCTGCCATGTGGTCACGCCCTCGAGCAGGACGACCCGCCCGGCCGTACGGGGCGAGCGCACGGTGATCGGCACGTAGCGCTGCGCCCCGCGCGAGCTGTCGAGTCGGAGGAGGTATGCGCCCGGCGCCCATCCGGTCGTCCTCACCGTGAGGCTCGGGGACCACGGCGCCACCACGGTCCGTGTCGCCACGGTCCGGGTGGCCCGGGGCTGGACACGGCCGGGGACCGCCTCCGACGCCCACACCCGGCGCGCCTCGCGGCCGCCGTACCAGCCGACCCTGAACGCGTCGACCCGAAACTCCCGAGCGGTCGTGGACACATACAGCCGGAACGACTGCCCCGGCAACACGCTCACCGAGCTGGCGTATCCCTCGATCGCGTCGCGCGCGCCCAGCTCGCGGATGTGCCAGAAGGCAGCTCCGGGCTCTCTCGCCTCGACGCCAACCTCGCCGTTCTCGGTGTCTCGCACCTGGCTTCGGCGCTCGGTCGGCTGGTGTCCTCCGCATCCTGCCGTGATCACGGCCACCGCGATCAGGACGCACCGGCGGGCGAGCGGGGACACGCTCGCGACGCTATCGCTAACGCTTCAGCGTCGCCGCGAAAATCGACCGCGCGCGTGCGCCGTGCGCGTCCCTGGCGACCGCGGTGAGGGTTACGGCGAGGCCCCTGCTGCCAGCCGCATGGAGCAGGCTTCGGCCCTTCGAGCCGAGCTTGAGGTGAACCATCTTGTGCGAACCGGCGCCTACCTTGAAGCTCGCGTGCGCGAGCGCGACCGCCTTCGCCTTGCCGTGCTTGGTCGCAACCGTCGTCGACATCGTCAGCGTCCCCTTGCATGGACCGGCGGTTCCGGGCGGACAGGCGACGATGACGGGGACGACACCGCCGGCGCTGGAGGTGAGCTTCAAGTTGACCACGCTCACGCCCCCGAAACCGGTCGTGGTCAGTGTGCGATCGGCGCCGCGGCTGGTCCCGTCCCCGTTGGTGGCCACGACCCGGTAGTGGACGGTGGCGTGCCGCCGCAGGCCGGTCAGCGCGGAGCTCACGACCACCGGTTTCAGGACGCCGGCCAGCGTACGGCTGGGCGTGCGCTCCCCGTAGCGCTTCGTGCTCCCGAACTCGATGTGCCAGGTCGTGGTGCGGGCATTGGGGATGATCACCGCGGTCACCGTCGCGCCGGTGGCGCTGAGGTGCGAGGCAGCGCCGGTGATCGCGCCGGGGGGCGCGAACTCGTACGCCCCGGTGTCGCACCCCTGCCCCTGCGGCCGGGCCACGCCACGTTGATCTGGCGTCGTCCCGCACGGGACGGCGATTCGGTCGATCGCTGGGCTCCCCGCCAGCAGGGCGATCGTCTTTGTCGGACCACCGTTGGCCGCCAGCGGGCCGAGCTTCGGATTGGCCGCGGTGCCCGGGCAGGACGTGGCAGCCCGGACGATGTTGCCGCCGCCATTGGTGAACGTTCCGCCGCACCCACCGATGATCGACGCGCTCAGGCTGACCAGGGGTTGCTCTGAGTCGAACGCCTCCAGGTCCGCTCCCTCGCCAAGCCCCTCGGAGGCGCCGGGGGATGGCGAGACGCCGGTCCCGCCTGCGCCACCCGCGCCTCCGCGGGAGATGACGTTTCCGACGATCGTGACGTGGGCCAGCGATCCGAACTCCGCGAGGATGCCGCCGCCGAACCCGCCCTCGCCGCCGCCGCCTCCGATGCTCATGTTCGGCCCGGTGCCGCCGGCGCCTCCGGCTCCGCCCGTGCCCGCGCGGTTGCCGGTGACGGTCAGGTTCGACACCGAAAACTCCGCGTCAAACAATGCGCCGCCGCCGAGGCCGCCCTCGCCGCCGGTCCCGCCATGGCTGTCGCTGACCGTGCCGATGCTCCCACCGCCACCGCCATCGCCTCCACCGATACCCCCACTGGTGCCGTCGGCACCGTTCCCGCCGTTACCGGTCTGGTTGTCGTTCAGCGTGTCGTCGGTGAGCACACCGCTGGCGCTGCCGGCGTTGGTCGAGCGGATCATCACGCCGCCACCCTCGCCAGCCTCGCCTCCCGAACCGGAGTCCATGAAGTTGCCGCCGCCTCCGCTGCCGGTCCCCGAACCGCCGGCGCCGCCGTCGCCGCCCGTACCGGTACCGGACCCGTTCGCGCCGTCCCCGTCCCGGTTGGAGGCGATCGTGCTGGCGCTCAATGTCAGCGCGGCTGCGTGGGCTGCCACGCCGCCGCCGTCGCCGCCGGGGCCGCCGTTGCCGGGGAATGTGAACCCGCCCGGCCCACCGTTGCCAGACCCGGCGCCGGCGCCGCCAGTGCCGCCGTGGCCACACGGGGCGCCGGGACCGCCGGTCCCGGCGGTGTTGTGCTCGATGTCGGCCCGAATGATCGACAGCGTGCCGGTCTCGGAGTCGATCGCTCCACCGCTGCCACCCGTCCCGCCCCGACCCGCGAAGCACGGCCCGCCGCTACCGCCGGCGCCATTGCCCTGGCCGGCGCCGCCAGTGCCCCCGGCGGTGCTACTGCCGCCAACGGCGCCATTGCCCGCCACATTGTCCGTGAACGTGCTGTCGCTGATCGTCGTCGTGCCCGCGGCATTAAGGACGCCGCCGCCGTTGCCGCCGTCGCCGCCTGCGCCGCCACGGCTGCCCCCGCCCGTCCCGCCATTTGAGTTGGCCGCCGACCCGCCGGTGCCACCGGTCGAGCTAGGCCCGCCGAGACCGCCGTCGCCGGCACGGTTGTCCGTGACCACGACATTGTTGATGGCCAGCGTGCCCGCGCTGCGCACGCCGCCGCCGCCCCCTCCCGGCTGGCCATCTCCGCCGTGGCTGTCCGTCCCGCTGCCGGTGCCGATGCCGGTCACGCCGGGCTGTCCCGCGCCGCCGGCAGGGGCGACCGGCAGCCTGCCGCCGGTGATCGTCAGCTTCTGGAGCGTGAGCGTCGCCCCCGTCAGCACATCAAACGCTCGGTCTAGGTGATTGGCGTCGATCTTGGTCGCCGCCGCGCCCGACGCCCCGAACCGTGACAACGCCGCCGATCACATCGAGGTCGCCGGTCACGTTCGCGTCCTCGTTGGCACCGGTGCGCGAGAGAGCGAATCGACCCGGCCCCAGCACGATCGTGTCAGGGCCGGCACCCGCGGTGCACTCGCCCGCGGCAGTGCCCGACGGCGTGTCCGTCGCCGCCGAATTGACGGCCTCGCGCAGCGAGCAGTGCCCGTCATTGGCGACCGTGTCCAGCGTCGTCGTGACCCTGATCGTCTGAGCCGCAGCCGACACGGCAACGGTAAGCAGGACCGTCATCACGACGGCGATCACCCCAGCGAAAAGTCGCTCCGGTCTCATCGTCCTCACTCCCACATCTCACTATACGGCGAATCGTCCGGGCCTTGAAATCGACGCCAGCACTGGCGATGATGGAGCGTGGTGCGTCGCTGGGTCGTGCTTGGCCTGCTCGGATTCGCCTTTATGGCGCCGGCCGCGCGTGCCATACCCGTGGGCAGCACGGTGCTGCTCGATCGGCCGAGCGGGTTCGGAGCGCTCCCGTTCGACGGCATCTCCTCCTCGGAGACGAGTTTGCACAACATCACCGCCGATGGTCGCTTCGTCGTCTTCAGCTCGCAATCCAATGCCCTGCTCGCCGGCGACGAGGACACGGCCGAAAACGTCTACCGGCTCGACCTCACGAATGGGAAGCTGGTCCAGGTCGACAAGACAGCCACCGGAGGACAGCCGACGCCCGGGTCACAGAGCGACACCGTGTCGATCAGCGCCGACGGCGATCACGTGGGCTTCCGGACCACCTCGCCCGTGCTCGCGCCGGGCGCCAGCAACGACAATCCCGAGTTCGTGGTCAAGAACCTCACGACCGGAGCCGTCGAGCTGGCCAGCCGCTCGACGGGCCCGGCCGGCGCCCCGGCGCCGGCCGATTTCGGCGTCGTCTCCGGAGACGGCCGCCACGTCGTCTTCACCTCCAGCTCGGTCGTTCACGGTGACAACGCCACGGGCGTGACAACGACCACCGACGCGTACGAGCGCTCGCTCGACACCAACGTCACCCATATGGTCAGCGTGACCGACCCCGGCGGGACCGAGGGCGGCGGAGTCCGCGACGAGCCAGACATCGACTTCGCCGGCGACGCGGTTGCATTCGCCACCGATCAGCCCCTGACCGCAGGCGACACCGACACCCAGGACGACGCGTATTTCCACACCGTCGGGGGAACGGAGCACACCGTTCTGGTCAGCTTCTCCGGCGGTGGCCAGCTGAGCGGTGCCGACGGAGCATCGGACGTCGCGATTTCGGGCAGATCGGCCACAGGGCTCGACCTGGCCTGGCTCAACGGAGCCACGGTCTATTTCGCCCCGTGCACGGCGACCGCGTGCGCGACTCCCGCTGTGCAGGCCGACCACGCCCGAACCGGCGGTACCGACGACGCGGACAACGAGCCGCCGCTCTTCCCGCCCCAGGCCAGTGCGGCGAGCGTGCCCACGCGCGTCTACTGGAACACGCGCGACCCGCTCGACCCCGCCGACACCAACAATGACTTCGATCTGTACGGCTGGGACATCGGCAATAACAACTTCGACGCCTCGATCCATCTGATGACGGGCGGCAACGCGATCGGAGGTGCCTTCGGCGGCGCGGCCACCGACAACGGATCAGTCACGACGTTCACTGCCGATGGCTCGAACCTCCCCGGCTCGGATGGTCTGCTCAGCCAGGCCTATATCCGCAGGTCAGGCCAGGACATCAATATCTCGCAGCCCGCCGGACGGCCACTGCAAACCGACGGGGCGGGATTCGCGTTCGTCGAGCCGCTCCACGCGACCAGTGACGACGGGCGAATCGTGGCCTTCAGTTCCGATGCGCGAGCATTTGGAAGCCCCATCGGGCCCGAGGGTCCGTTCGACCAGGTGCTGATTCGCAACGTCGAGAGCGGTCAGACGCGGCTCGTCAGCGCCGCCCCGAACGGCGCCGCCGGGCGTGGCGAATCCGACACGCCCAGCGTCGACGCGGCCGGCGACCGCGTGGCGTTCCAGAGCGACGCGCCGAACTTTGTGGCTGGCGACAGCAACGGCACCGATGACGTGTTCGTGCGAGATCTCGCGACCGGCGCGATCACGCTGGTCGACCGCACGGATGGTGGCGGCGTTCCCCACGACGGAGCGTTCGCGCCGGAGATCTCGGCCGATGGCACCAAGGTCGTGTTCACCAGCAACAGCAACGACATCCCGGGGGCGCCCCCAGACAGCAGGGATCACGTGTACGAGGTCAACCTCGCCACGGGCGACGTGACGTTGATCGACCGCTCCAGCGCGGGCGCCATCGGGAACGGGTCTGCGTTCTCGGCCGATATCGACGGCGACGGCAAGCGAGTCGCGTTCGTCAGCGCGGCCTCGAATCTCGGCGGGGGCACGCTTGGTTCTCTGTACGTCCGCGACCTGACCAACCCGGCGCACCCGACCACGACATGGGTGTCGGTGCCACAGGACGGCATGCCGGCGCATGACCAGGCTAGGGACGAATCGATCGACCGCAACGGTGGACGCGTCGCCTTCACCGAGTCCGAGAATGGATTTGGGTTCGGAATAACCCCCGATCGCGACCAGGTGTTCGTCCGCGATCTGGCCCGCCGCACGACGACGCTGGCCAGTCGCGGCACGGGAGGCGCGGCGAACGACGGAGCGGGCGGCCCGTCGATTAGCGCGGACGGCACCCGTCTGCTGTTCGGCTCGGAGGCGACGAACCTACCCGGCGCCAAGCCTGGTTTCTTCAACATGTTCGTTCGCGACCTGACTCGCGGGACTACCACGCTCGCCTCGACCCGAAACGGTCGTGTCACCTCAGGGCGGTTCGGTGCCGACGGCGGCTCGTTGAGCGGCGACGGAGCGTGCGTCGCCTTCGCGTCGAGCTCGGACGACCTCGTGACCGGCGGCTACGGGTCGGACTTCGATCATGTCTTCATCCATTCGCTGAGCGCTCCATGCATTGCGTCGGCAGTGGACACGGTGCCACCGATAATCAGCCAATTCCGGGTCACCCACAAGCGCTTCGCGGTCGCCGGCAAGCCGACCGCCCTGAACGGCGCTGGCCACAAGCCGCCCCGCGGCACGACGTTCACGTTCTCCCTCAGCGAGCCAGCGACGACCAGGATCGCCATCACCCACAAGGCGAAGGGCCACCGCGCGGGCCGCAACCGTCCCTGCAAGCCGGCGCGCCGTGGACAGAAGCGGAACTGCACCCGCACCGTCCGGCTCCTCACCCTGGTGCGGGCCCACACGATCAAGGGCCCCAACCGCATCGCGTTCTCGGGGCGCTACGGCAAAAAGCGGCTCGCGCCAGGCGTATACACCGCCACGATGACAGCGACCGATGCAGCCAGGAATCGCTCCCGTCCGCACTCGCTAAGCTTCACGGTGGTGCGGTAGGGGGAGTTAGAGCTCCTCGAAGCGAACTTGGACCTCGATGAACTCGGACGTCGTCGCGGACAACCAGCGGGACGCCGAACGCTCGACGGGGGATAGGGTGCCCGCCGACGGATCGGCGCATAAGAAAGCCGGCGGGCGTCGCCGGCGCGGTTTGCGCTCCGGTTTGAGCGTCGTGCTCCTGGTACTCGCCGCAGTGAGCGTGGTCGCGGGCGGCGCGACCCTCTACGCGCGCGATGAGCTGGTCAACCCGTCGGCGTTCGCGAATCGGGCGGTGAGTGCCTCGCACGAGCCCGCGGTGCAGCGCGTGATCGCGCGCGAGATCACGGTCCAGGTGCTCGAGCCCGCGTACCCCGATCTCATCGCCGGGCGCCCGCTCTTGCAGACCGCGGTCAGGCTTCTGGTGGCGTCCAAGCCGTTTGGCCCCATCATCCGTCTCGCGGCCGTCCACGGCCACCGGTTGCTGTTCCAACGGGGCGGCGGGAATGCCGTGTTCGATATGACCGATGCCGGGCTCGTCGTCACCTCGGTCCTGCGCAACCTGGCACCCAAGCTGGCCAAGAACCTGCCTGGCCACACCGAGGCCGTCCTAATGACCTTCAAGAAGCGGAGCTTCGCCACGCAGACGCTGCGCATCGCCGACGCCATCCGGGTCCTCGGACTGATCCTTCCCGCGGTGGCGCTGGTGCTCTTCGCGCTCGGCCTGGCGATCGCTCCGGAGCGACGGACCGCGATCGCGCGGGGCGCGCTCGCCGTCGGCGTGTCCGCCGCGGTCCTCGGGCTCGCGCTCGAGCTGCTCAAGCGCTACGCGGTCACCCACGTGCAAGGCCCGCCCGAGTTGAACAGCGCCGACGTGCACGCCGCGGTGGGCGAGTTGTGGGGAGCCTTCCTGGGCGACCTGACGACCTGGGCCCTGGTCGTCACCGGGGTGGGGTTGATCATCGCCGTGGCCGCCTCGCCTCTGCAGACGGCCTATTCCCCGGCGGCGGGTCTGGCATGGGTGCGAGGTGTTGCCCGGCGACCCCTATCGAAGCGAGGGCGCGGAATCCGCGGCGCCGCCGTCGGCACCGCGGGGTTGGTGGCGCTCCTCGACCCGAGCCTGGCCCTGCGGATCGTCGTGCTCGTGGGCGGGATCCTGCTTGTCTATGCGGGGGCCGGTGAGCTGCTGACCGCCACCGCTCCCTTAACACCACGTCCCAGGCGCCAGCGCCAGGTGCGGCCCCGGCGCCTGGCCGCCGTCGGCGCTGTGGCGGCGATCTGCGTTGCCGGGATCGTGTTCGCCCTTGCCTTCACGGGGGCCACACCGAAGGTGACGGCGAGCTCCATCCGCGCTTGCAACGGATACGCCCAGCTCTGCGATCGCCGCCTCAATGAGGTCGTGCTCGTCGGGACGCACAACTCGATGTCCGCCGCTGACTCGCCCGGGTGGCTGATCCCCAACCAGGATCGCGACATCGGTCAACAGCTCGACGACGGCATGCGGGTGTTCAAGATCTCGACTCACTACGGGATCGCGACGCCGAGCGGGCGTGTGTACACCGACATCAAAGGCGAGGGGCAGCGTCTGAACCGCGTGTCGGCCAAACTGGCTCCGTTCGCCCGTGATGCGCTCCAGCGCTTCAGCAAGTCATTCAACGGAGGATCACCGAACGGCAAGCAGGACATCTGGCTGTGCCACACGCTGTGCGAGCTCGGGGCGACCAACATGGTCAAGTACCTGACCGTGATCAAACGGTTCCTCGAGCTGAATCCCAACCAGGTGATCATCCTGTTCGACGAGGACTATGTCGCCGAGCGCGACCTCCAGAAGGCATTTGAGCGCGCCGGGGTGTTCGACCGCTTGGCCACCCTGCATTACGGCCAGCCCTTGCCCAGCCTGGGCGAGCTGATCCGCTCGCGTCACAACATCGTCGTGTTCGCGCAGAAGGAGGTCAGTGGCAACTATGCCTGGAACAATCCCGGTTTCAACTGGATCCAGGACACACCGCTGGGCGCCAAGAAGCCGGGGCAGTTCACGTGCAAGCTCAGCCGTGGACACACCTACAACCCGCTGCTGATGATGAACAACTGGGCCGACGTGGCTCCCCCGCGCCCCAGCCCGAACGTCCCGCTCGTCCAGAAAGCCTTCATCCTGAAGCGCGCCCAACAGTGCATCAAGCAACGTGGGCTGATCCCCAATCTGATCCTCACCGACTACTACGACCGTGGACAGGTTGCGGCTGCCGGCGATGTGCTCAACGGCGTCGCCAACGTGAAGCCGTCGCCCGTCCGGCCGGTTGGCCCGGCCGGCTGATCCCCCGTCAGGTTCTGGTGTCGGAGTCCGCCCGCTCGACGCGGATTCCGAAGAATACGGCGACGGCTAGCGAGGCCGCGATGATCCCCTCGGCCCAGAAGAAGGCCGCGTAGTCGATCAGCGAGCCGATCGGGGGCGACCCCGGGGCGGCGTTGCGCACGCTGATCAGCGCGAACAGCGTCGCCGCCATCCAGCCAAAGGCCGGCCAGATCATTCCCTTGCGGCGGCTGACGAGGATCCACGCCCCGCCGAGCACCGACAGGGCGAGCGCCCACATCGCCACCATCATGAACCAGACCAGGACAAACGTGCCGCGCGTGCGGCTGATCCGAATCTCGAAGCCCACCACGTGGCCCTCGGTGACGCTGGCCGGCGCCTTGGTGATGAAGTAGGGATCGATGTCGCGCAGCCGCACGACCAACGGCAGCGGTTGGTCTCCCGACAGCGCGAGGAAGCCGACCGCGCCCGAATAGGCGTCGAACGGGTAGTCGGTGAACGTGCCGCTGTTCTCGAGGCTCGCGTGAACCGTCCGCATCGAGATCGGCTTCTTGGCCGGGAAGGTGAGCAGCGGGGGGTCGGAGGTGCCGAGCTTGATGATGAAGCCCTTGCTTGGCGTGTCGTCATTTCGCAGCAGGTTGCCCTCCGGGGTCGGGAGGACGGTGAGGACGAGGTCGTCGTTGGCGGGATCGACCCGCCGCACGGTCACGGTGAGCACGATCTTGTTCGGCTCGCCCTTGTTCCCGGCGACGTACGTCCGGTTGACCGAGTTGCGCTGGTCGATGTACAGCAAGACGCTGGCGGCCGCGACGACAACCACCGCCGCGAGCACGCCGATCAGACGCCATCGGCGGCGAAGGAACGACCGGATGCGCGGCGGCCTGGCCTGCTGAGGCCCGCTGCTAGCAGGTGGCACCCGGCAAGCCTAGCCCCTGCGCCTGAGGACTAGAGCTGATCGGCGGTGGCGAGCGCCTCCGAGAACGTGATCTCCGGCTCGCCCTCCGCTCCTGAGGCCGCCATCACCTGCCAGACCTGCTCGTTTCCACCGAAGAAGCTCTGGAACGCCTCGGGGCTCTCCCATTCGTCGATCACGTGCACGAAGCCGTCGCCGACGCCGAAGCGATGGGCCAGACAGCCCTTGCTCCGAGCATCGGCCGAGATGGCCTTCAGCAGGTCCGGATTCTGTTCGGTGAAGGCACGGAACTTCGCCGTGTCGCCCTTGACACGCAAGGTCACCAGCACACTCATTACGCCCTCCTTTGACCGGTCGAACAACGCCGCCGGGACCCTCTCATTGGGCGTGGGGGGGGTGTCAACCCCGGCGACCCGCGCTCTGTCGTCTGCATCTGCCACCCAACTGTGGTTGCAAATGCAGACGCCCGGCGCGGATGTCCGCGGTGCGCGCCATAGTCTGGGATCGTGTCCAGTCCCCGTGGCAGGACTCTCGCGGTCCTGGCCCTGTTGGTCGCGATCGCCGGTGGAGGCTGGCTCGTCGCATCGCGCGGGACGTCCGGAGCCACGCATCCCAAGTCGGCCGAGCCGGCGCAAGCACACCGATCACGCGGTCATGCGCAGGACGTGCGCCCGAAGCACCATGCCCCCATGGCCCCCGGGCCGGTCAACACGACCTTCGCTGGCCTCACGACGTTCCGCGGCAACGCAACGCGCGACTACTACGGCGCCGGGCCGCTACCCCGCCATCCCGTGATCCGGTGGCGCTACCCGGCGACGGGCGGGCTGTGCTCGCGGTCGAGCGATCTGTTCGGAACCGAGACCTGGTGCGGGACGGGGTGGACGGGCCAGCCCAACGTGATCGTCCACAAGCACGGCACCATCGAGATCCGCGAGGGCGCCTACGACGACGACTACCACTTCTGGAACGGCGTCACGGGCCAGCCGCTGCGCTCCGATCTCCGCACCGGCGACCTGGCCAAAGGGTCGGCGACCTCCGACTCTGACGGCTATCCGCTCTACTACGGAGGCTCACGCGACAACCACCTAAGGGTGATCGCCATGGATCGGTCGCGGCCAACGGTGCTCTGGTCGGTCGACGCCCACGACGTTCCGCACCCAATCTGGAACGACGACTGGGACGCGGCACCGCTGCAGATCGGTGACTACCTCCTCGAGGGCGGAGAGAACTCGTGGTTCTACGTGATCCGCCTGCACCGCCACTACAACGCCAAGGGCTTGGTCGAGGTCAATCCGAAGATCGTCATGCTCGTGCCGGGGTGGGACGCCAAGCTGGGGGAGGAGGTGCACGACGAGGACATCTCGATCGAGGACTCCGTGGCCTTCTTCAAGGGCGTCGTGTACTTCGCCAACGGCGGCGGGCTGGTCCAGGGCTGGGATATCTCCGACATCCTGGGCGGCGGCCGCCGCTACCGCCGCGTGTTCCGGTTCTGGGACGGCGACGACACCGACGCCACCATCGTCATCGACCCACACGGCTATCTGTACGTGTCGAGACACATCGAAGAGAACGTGCCCCGCCCTGAGTCGATGCCGCGCGACCACCAGCTCGGTGGTCTGATGAAGCTCAACCCGCACAACCCCAGACATCCGGTGGTCTGGAGCGTTCCGATCGGAAACTTCGAGCGCGATGGCGGATCGCTGTCAACGCCCGCGCTGTACAAGGGCGTGGTGTACGACGCCGCCACCGATGGCCAAGTGATCGCCGTCGATCAGCGGACCGGCAAGAGGTTCTGGCAGATCCACCTTCCCCCGCCGACGATCGCGTCACCCGTCACGATCGACAACCAGATGGTGCTCGGCGACTGCGCCGGCGGCTTGCACGACTACGACATAGCCAACCCGCGCGTCCGGCCCAAGCTCCTCTGGACCGTGCACCTCGACGGTTGCATCGAGTCAACCCCGGCCGTGTGGCACGGAATGCTCTGGGTCGGCGCGCGCGCAGGCCAGTTCTACGGCATCGGCGATCGGGGACCCCACCCCATCAAGCCGTAGCTACCGGCGCATCGAGGGCACGTACCGCGCCACGTACAGCGCGTTACCGGCCGAGCCCGCGACGACCACGCCGCGCCCTGCCCCCGCGGCAGCGTTGATGGTCACGTGGCGCGGTTTGGTGATCTTGATCAGGCCGCCCGGGGCGAAGCTCGTGTTGGGGGTCCCGTTGGCCCGGAGCTGGATGAGCCTCGCGCCCAGGCCTACGGTCAGCACGCCGGCCGGGGTCGAAGCCGCTCCACACGTGGTGATGCTCTCGCCACCCGCCCCCGGTGTGACCGCGCGGCCATTGCGCGACTTGCCGAACGAGCGGTCGAGCCGGCCACGCTTAGTCAACCGGACGCTCAGCAGCACGTCGCCGGCGCCCAGCGTGCCATCTCCCGTCACGCTGACCGCACCGCGCGAGTTGACCGTGGTGGCACACGGGAACCACTGCCTCCTCCGGCCGGGAATCGCCTTGAATGCGATTTGGATATGGCCGCCGCTGGCGAACCCCTTCGCGGGCCGACCGCTCGAGTTCAGCTTGAACACTCCGGCGGTCCCGTGCCCGTCGCCCCCGATGTAGTCGAGATGGCCCGTGCCGATGACGCCGCCGTCGGCCGTCGCGACGAGCGCGTAGGCGCCGGCGCTGGCGGCGAGCTTGGGATTCCAGAACATGGCCTGCGCGATCCCCTTGCGCCCGTAGCTTCGGTCCAGCACCCCGTTGCGTGTGAACCGCGCGACCACCATCGGGCGGCCGTTGGCGTCGGCATTGGAGGCCCCGATGAGGATCTTGCCGTTTCTCTGCACGGCGATCGATTGGCCAACCCCGCCCACCGAGACCACGGTCCGGCCATTGTGATTGGCGCCGAAGCTGCGGTCGAGGCGTCCGTTGCGTGTCAGGCGCAGCAGGAGGATCGAGCCCTCGCCGTAGCCGCCGGCGATGAGGAGCTTGCCCGTCGATCGCTGCTGCACGACCGCTCTGGCGAGGAACGGGCCCTTGGCGACCGGGAGAGCGGTCTTGAAGATTCCCCGCGACCCGAAGCTCCGATCCAGGCGCCCGCCGCGCTGATAGCGCACCACGACCACTTGCCCATTGGCCTTGGGTGCGACGGTCTGACCGGCGACGACGATCTTGCCGCCGTCGACGACGGCGGCCGCGTAGGCAACCGACATGCGACCCGAGATCGAGGTCGTCACCCAGCCACGCCCGCCCCCAAAGCTCCGATCAGGACGAGCGCCGCCGCCCGCCTTGGCGGCAGCGGAGGCCGCGGCGACGGCGACGACGAGGAAGACCCCGGCAATCCGGAGCATCCGGTGGGCGAAGGGCTGAGCGAGCATGCCGCGACAGGGTACCTCCCGGCCCCGACGCCGGCTTCTGTATCCTCGCCTCGCTTGCCCGGGCCGGGCAGGCTTGTGGATCAATCAAGGAGTGAGGAATCATGCGCAAGCCAACCGACGTGGGGCTGCCTGTTCGACTCGTGCTCACCCTGGCCGTCGCCGTGACCGCCGCTGCCGGCGTCGCGACCGCCGCCCAGCCCAAGCGAAACGGCAGCTACGCCGACAAGAAGCACCACGTGACGATCTTCATGCAGGGCACCAAGAGGATCTACGCCTTCGACGCCGGATGCACCGCCGCCAAACACCCGAAGTTCACCTTCAGCTACATCTGGGGCATCTCCGTCGACCGGCACGGCAAGTTCCACGCCGATCACAAGAATGCCGTCAACACGCCGAACGGTGGCACCCTGTTGAAGACCTCCCGGGTCACGATCGCGGGCCAGTTCGTGTCGAGCAAGGAGGCCAAGGGCACCTACCAGCTGCACAAGGGCAACTGCCCCAAGATCAAGTTCGACGCCAAGCTCTCGTAGCGGGATCAGTGTCCCAACGAGCGGAGAGGAGCGAGGATGGCAACGGTTGAGACGGTGGGTGGGCAGATCGACGCCGGTGAGCTCGGTCTGACCCTGATTCACGAGCACTTCTTCTCCGGCGACGAGGCCATCTGCACCCAGTGGCCACACGTCCGCGACCGCGGCACCGAGTACCAGCTCGCGCTCGAGGCCGCGGGCGCGGTCAAGGGTCACGGCGTGAGGACGGTGGTCGATCCGACGGCCATGCTCCTCGGGCGCGATATCCCGGCGCTCAAGCGGCTGGCCGACGACACGGGACTGCAGATCGTCGTTTGTACGGGGATCTACACCTACGACTACCTGCCGCCGTTCCTTGTCAATCGCGACGCGGACTTCATGGCCGGACTGTTCGTCCATGACATCGAGCGGGGGATCCAGGGCACTGACGTCAAGGCGGCTTTCATCAAGTGCGCCGCCGACGAACCGGGGGTCAATGAGCGGATCGAGAAGGTCCACCGTGCGGCGGCACGGGCCAGCCTGCAGACCGGCCGGCCGATCATGGCTCACTCGCGTCCGGCTTCGGCGACCGGCCCGCGCCAGGTCGAGATCTTCCTCGAGGAGGGCGTCGCGCCCGACAAGATCCAGATCGCCCACACCGGCGACAGCGACGACCTCGACTACATCGAGCGCCTGCTCGATCGCGGGGTGTACATCGGGATGGACCGCTACGGCCTCGACCTCTACCTGCCCACCGACCGCCGCAACGCGACGGTGAGCGAACTGCTGAAGCGGGGCTACGCCGAGCGGATCTTCCTCTCCCAGGACTTCGACATTCCGATCGCAAACGGCCTCGACTGGTTCCCGCCCGAGACGATCGCGCAGCTGGAGGCGGCGGGCGCGGCCCCGAACTGGAGCATGACGTTCCTGTTCGAGCAGGTCTTCTCGACGCTGCAAGCAGCGGGGATGACCGGCGAGCAACTCGACACGATCATGGTCGAGAACCCCAGGCGGTGGCTCGGGGTGTAGTGATCAGCGTGCTTGGCGATCACGTGGGCCGGTAGGTGCCGGCGGGCGGCGGATTGGTTGGAACCTACTCGACGGCTATGCCGGCGAGATGAGGCGATCGCCCCACGATGACGCGGCCGTCCGGCGCTAGTGTTCGCGGCGGGTGGCGATGATGCCGCCGGTGCGCGGGACCGAGGAGGCGGTTGCGATGGGTGTTGATTGGGACCTTGTCCGGTCGGGTCCGGATGCCGCCGAGCATGGCGTGCTGTTGTTGCCGGGTGGCGCGAACGCGGCGAGGTCGTACGGCGAGGTGATGGCGCAACCGCTGCTTGCTGGGACGCGTCTGGTCGCCGCGACCTTGCCGGGGAATGTCGGCACGCCGCCTCCGACCGACTTCTCCGTCGAGAACTATGCGCGGCTCGCCGTGGAGCTAGCTGCGAACTACGACTGCGACGTCGTCGTGGGCTTCAGCATGGGAGCGAGCGTTGCGCTTGAGATGGCCGCGTCAGGGGCCTTCAAGGGGCCGCTGGTGCTGCTGGGCGTCAGTCTGTCAGCACGGGACGAACCCGCGTTCTTCCGGGCAATCGTTCGGCTCGGTGACGTGTTCGGTGGTCTGCCGTCCGCCATGCTGATGAGGATGACGGCGATCGCGGTGAGGACGGCACGAGTGTCCGACGAGCACCGTGCCCAGATGCGCGCTGACTTCCGCAGCAACGACCCGAGGGTGCTACGCAGCGGTCTGCGAGCCTATCTGGAGTACCTCGGTAGACACGAGTCGCCCGCCGAGCGCCTCTGCGACGCCAGAGTGCCGACCTGGGTCGTCCATGCGGAAAAGGGCGACGGCGGATTGACCGAAGACGAGCGCCGAGCGCTTGAAGCCTGTCCGCGTACGAACCTGATCACGATCCCCGGCACCTGCTACTTCATGCCTGACGAGGAACCCCAGCGAGTCGCCGAGATCATCGCCGAGGCGGTCGGCCACGCGGAGTAAGTCCTCGGCGGCATCGGGCCAGCGCAGACCAGCACCTACTGATCTGCCCCGCTAGCGGTGTGGGCCAGGATTCGCGGCTATCACCGGGAACGCCGGAACGTATCGGTCAAGTTCGCGTCACGCTCGGCCGCGGCCTCGGCGGCGGCCGACTGCTTGGCTTCCTGCTGCGCCGCGTCAGCCGCTTCGGCTTTCTCCTGCTGTTGCTCGCGCGCTCGCGTGTCCACGGCGAGCCGATTAGCCTCTCGGACCTTTTCATCGAGGAAAGTGCGCAGCTCCTGAGCAAACTCGACGCGCACGTCGCTGACGACGACGTGACCGTGGGCCAGGAGAACCGCGCCCCAGCCTTCGCGCCGGGGACTCTTGAGCGGATCTACGATCCGATCGAACTCCATCATGAACGCAAAGTCGGGCGCCGGCTCGAGGCTCGCGCTGAGCTTGCCGTGCTCCACTTTGCTAGTGCTCCATTCGATCTGACAGTCCATGGCTTCGCCCTCCGTTCAGGCTCGTGATGCGCTCTCGCTCGCGGAGACAACGCGCAAGGTTGGCTCGTGCGACCACATCATCGATGATCTAGGCTCGTGGCAGGGCTCCAAGCCCTACTGAGTAGCGCAAGCAATTCCATGTCCGCGACATCAGCCGTCTCGAGCCGAAGCCCCAATCGTTCACGGGAAGCTCGCTCAGGAGTTAGGCCGTCGCAACAATGAGCACGTCGCACCCCGCGTGATGCGAGACATGGTTCGGCACTGATCCGAGCACGCGGCGTGCCCCCGTCATTCCTCGGTTGCCGACGATGATCATCTGGGCGCCTTGCTCGTCCGCGATGTGCAGCAACGCTTCTGCGGGCTCGCCGAGCCAAACGTGGGCGTCGCTTTCAACGCCGGCGCGCGCGAGCCGCTGATGCGCCCGATCGACGTTGTGCTGGGCGCGGGTTCGGTTGTCGTTTGGATCGTGGACTTCTGGTGCGGGGCGCGCTCTAGCCGCTGGCGCCGCCACCGGGCCGTCCGAGCCCCTGCTATGGGCGCTCACGACATGGACTTTGACGCCGAGCAAACTCGCAAGCTGCCCGGCACGGTCTACTGCGCGCTCGGCTCTTTCCGAGCCATCTGTACCGACAACGATTGGTCCCGGACTTGCCATCTCATCCCCCTTTACGCGGTCCTGACACGGCCCGCACGAAGCGGATTAACGCACACCTCGCCGAGGCCTTGCGTACCGACGTCGAGAGGGCGTGCCTCAGAAGCATCGCCAACGGTCCGTTCATCGCCAACCCTCCGCCACGGGACGCTGTCGCTATGGGCTAGATCGAGCCGGCCACGTACGCAGCAGCCGGTGCGACGCTGCCCGAGCGGCGACATTGCGGCAGCGTGGGTTTCGCCACGCAACCGACCGGGCCAGGTCGTCGTTCGCTCGTGTAGCGTGCGCCCATGCCGCGACGGTGGGATGACGATAGGCGTGGGCGGGGCATCGCGGATGCCCGACGGCTCGTTTCGGGCGCGAGCGAGCTGGTAGCAGCGTTTGGCGAGCCGGAGTGGGTGGCAGAGCGGCCTGAGCTGCATCTCCGACCGCATGTCGAAGCCTGGTGTGAGCGCGATCAACGGCTGGCGCTGTCCCAGGCTCATAGCGATGAGCTTGGCGGCTACGTCCTTGATCTGGAATGGCGTGGGCCGCGGGGCAGTGTTGGGCAGGTAAGAGCGGCGGTGTTCTCTCTCATCGGAGAGTTCGCAGAAGGGGCGACCTATGTTCGGCAGCGTCGTCTCTCCTCGGACGACAAAGGCCGCGGCGCGGAGCTGCGGTTCGAGGTTGGCACCGGTGAGCTGGCGCCCGACTCGAGGTTCGATTCGCACGGCCACTTAGTGGTGATCACTGTCGCCGGCGTGTTCTAGGAGCGCCAGCCGCGCAGTTCAGGGAAAGCCCACACATCCGGGCTGAGGTTCCGAGGGCGAAACCGAATCCAGAAACATGACTCCGCGATTGGCTCGTGCTTGGCCAGCAACGGCGCGGCTGTACGCCCGGCGGGCGGAGACTGCCCGGTTGGCTTGCCATCCCCACAAGTGCCTGAGCGCCCGCCGGTTGCGATTGTCCCGTTGCCCGGCGGGAACCCAGGCGATGAGCGACGCGGGGCAGTCCTGCCCCGCGTGGGATGCGCTCACCCCTCATCTACGTGCGTGCCGACCCAAAGTCAGGCCCGGATCAGCCGAAACCACCCGAGTCACCGCGGCGCCCGGTAGCGCGCGATCCGCCGACAAGCGAGCTCAGGCCGCGAGCGGCCTTACGCAGGGCAGCGTTCACAGACCGCTCAACGTCCAGGCTGACAGGACTGCCGCCGCTGGATCGAAACGGAGCGAGGCCGTCGCACAGACCGGCGACGTTGTGAGCAACTAACAGCCGGACGAAACCGCCCCCGCCGCAAACTGCGCCGACCAAGGAAGCTGGTCAGCTAAACGAAATATGCGTGCGGTTTGCTGACCACCCTTCGCCGCACCTTCCCAGGGCACACCGGCCGCTTGTGAGCTGATCACAACGAACCGCCGTCTCGGGATCCTTGTGCGACAGCCTCGCACAGCAGGCGACGAGGGCGATTACAGGCTGAAGTCGCGGACCTGAACCATCAGCGCCCTCAGGCCGCCGTCACTTCCTTTGGAATGAACTTCTCCTCGCGCGATGAAGGCGGCTTCGCCTCGGACGATTGCTCTCCGCTCGCCATCAGCCCCTGCGACCCAGCCAGCCCCGTCGAGAGCGACAAAAAGCTGCCCGAAGCCAGCTTCGTGTGGACCGATGATTCCGCCGGGCCCGAAGTGCATCACATAGGCATGGGCATCGCCACCGCCTTCCCCGACGTGTGCTCCCGAGACGCCTTGCACGACGAACGGCCGTGGCCCAATGTCCTCTGCGTCGCTCTCGTCGAAACGGAGGATCTTCATTCGCGCATCCTACGTGGACGTCTCCGTCCAGACCTTGGAGATTCCGTCCAGACCTTGGAGATCACGTCCTGCTTAGCTCAGCCGGCGCCGTCAGGATGGGCGCGGTTCGAGCACCGCGGCTGCGGCGTCCAGTGCGAGGGTCGGACCGCGTACGCTTGGCGGAAGTGGGACCCCGGGCAATGACGTGCCCAAGCCCCGGGTCCCACCGCCCCTATCGGGCAACGGGGCGTCGAGCTGGAGCAAGGCCAAGACCGGGATATGGGGTCCCGGCCCCATATCCGGCACCCAGCACCGTGGTGATGCTCCCACCCGGCCTTCGGAGCCCGCGGCCGCGTAAATCCCGGAGGGAGTTGCATGCTCCTCCGTGGGGTGCGGCTCCGGGCTCCGATAGCTGCGGAGACAACCCGGGGTTGCGGTGGCGAGTGTTCTTCGGTTCTCGACCGCAAACCGGGTCCAATCACGCGCTCTAAGTTCAAATCACACAAGGAAGGAGAAGTGAAATGAGGACTTGGTTGACCGCGACAGCAATAGTGGTGGCGGGTGCCGCAATCCCTGCAGCCCCGGCCTTCGCCGGGGAGATCACAGGCAACGGCAAGCCCACACAGGGACCTGCCCACGCCAACTCGATCTGTGTGTTCTCGGGGCAGAATGACGACCCGACGGCGCCGATCATCTCGGCCGCTCCGATTCCCGGAGTGGCGCCGAACGGCCCCGGCGGCCGGACCCAGAGCTACGGCCAGGACGTGCGCTACCGGCTGCTGAACCACACCATCGTCACGCCGGGCCAGATGTGCCGCGGTGGCTCCAACCCCGACAACCCACCCGGGCCGTAGGAGAATCCTCGAGTACTCAGGCTGAGCGGATGAACAGCGAGGCCGAACCGAACATCCAACAGAGGTCCCGCTTCGGCGGGGCCTCTGTTGTTGTAACCATCCGAGTGCTGCGATGATCGAGTGCCAGAGCGGTCTTGAGGGGTTCGACTGTCGCCTCTGGCCCCGGTAGGCAAGAAGTCGGCCATTAGCAGGACTTCTTGGAGCGCGCCCGGCAGGATTTGAACCTGCGACCTTTCGCTCCGGAGGCCGATCCGGTCTGCTGCCGCCTGCTGCGATGTAGCGGAAATGCCCGCATATGGGGGATTTGCGAAGCATGGGCCCAGCGGGGCAGCTGCGCGACGCTGCTCCGTTTCGCAGCCAAGAACGCAGCCAAGAACGCAGCCAAGAACGGCCTAGATATGGCCGCCATTGGCAACAACTCGTTCGTCGTCTAGCCCCTGAGCACGGTAGGGTCAGCGCGCGGCAATGAGCGGTCCAATAGACGATTTGACCGAAGGGCTGGGGCCAGCCGAACTGCTCGAGATCGAGGCCCTACGCGAAGCGGCGGACATTGCGGCCAAAGAGACATTTGGACCGTTTGCGACTACGAGCAGTCACCGTTCTACCAGGCTGAAGACCTTTCGCCCGAAAGCACCTGGGAACGCGCCGCGGAACATCTGACGCTCGCCGCCTTGCGCGCGGTAGTCCTGGCCCAGCAACAACGGCCAATCACAACAGAGGAGCTCATCCGCCTCCATATGATCGTGTTTGGTCAGCTATTTCCCCGAGGACGCGGGCCGGATACGTGGCAACCAAACCACCCAATCGAGTACGGGATTCATGATCGCTGGCGATCGCATCCGGCAGGAACTCGGAACCGGACACAACGGATGACGGTTCGACTAAACGAGGCATGCGAAGAGTTCAACGCCGCCGCCGCCGCCGCGGACGAGCGGTCCGAGGATCATCTTGAGGACTTGTCGATCCTGCCCGCCGTCAAGCTCTACTCCAAGTTTCTGTCGACTCATGCGTTTGTCGACGGGAACGGCCGGGTTTGCTTTCTGATTCTTCAGTACGCCCTGATTCGGATGGGGCTCCTCTGCGTCGCGCTGGGCTACGAGGAGCATCAAGCCGCTTTAGGATTCGCGCTTCGAGCAGACGGCGAAGCAAACCTACGGCTTGTTTTCACTTGACGCGCTGCTCGCCGATACGTTCAAGAGAGCCCAGATAAGTTCGACAGGGTGATGTCTACGTCTCAGAAAAAAATGGATCGGCTATGAAGGTCCGACCGGCGCGTACGCAGTTGTGGGTGGCGAGGTCGTGTCTCTGGCTAATACCGGGGCATTTTTGGGCGTCGTAGACGCGGCACTCCTCGCGGGACTCGGGTACGGCGAGAAGGCAGCCGAGTACGCCGAACTCGCCGAGGGCCACGGTGCGATCACAGCCCACTAAGGGCTCGAACACTTAGGCGACGCCCATAGCAGCGACCGTGGTTGGTTCGTGCAATCCCAAATCGGCCGCTCCGGCGCTGCAGGCGCAGCCGAAGCGACGCTCCGTCTCAACGAGACCAAGTTGGGCGACGCTCGCAGAGAAGCTCGATCAAACGCACGCGACGTAGCGCCGATGGCGTCTGCACCTCTCGATCCCACAACAGCCGAGCGCCTAGTGCGGCTTAGGACATTCCTCCATGCGGCGCAGGCCAGTGCGGAGCGATCGCACGGACAGCGGGTTGCGCAGCGGCCGTGGTCGCGCTCGATGGCGTGTGCGAGCTGGCAGCAGGACTCGCTGCACATGAGCACAACGTGAAGCCCGCAACCCCGCGGACGGGAGGGCTGCCGGCACTCATCACGCGCGACTAGGCCAGAAGTTCGGGAATGACTGGCAGCAAGACGGCCTGAAGGGCTTCCAGGAGATCCACAGGGCGCGGGGCGAACGCCGCACAGCACGACGGCGTCCTCCCAGCCGGCTCACAAGTAGCCATATGGGCCAGCGAAACAGAACGCTTCGTCCGTTCACTCACCAACGCGGCATTCGGCGTTCGATCGGCATCGGTGTCAGCTGCAGATGCGATCTCAGATCCGCGCCTCAGAAACCAGCTTGCACACGCTGAACAGCAGCTTGAAGCCTGCCACTACGGCGACAGCATCAAGTCGAGCTATACGGCGTTCGCAACCGCTTTTCGGAGTTCCGTCAAACACGGCGCAGGCGCCCGACCCGCCAAACCCGTGATCGCGAGCTTGATGCGATTGGATCCGCTCTAGACGGGCTACAACAGTTCCTCGATGTCGCCACCCTCGCGACCGATCCAGGCGAATGGGTGTGGCTAGCCGAAACGGCCCAATACGCGGGTATCGACACCGACCCACCGACAACAGCCGATGAGGCAGAGCGGGCACTCGTCTTTGCTCTCGGCTGGATTCTGCGTTACGAGGCGTTCCAAGCACGCTACACGCGACGGCGAGTGATTTACCGGCCACCCCTTCAAGCCGACCCCAACGCAACCTACGAGAAGCCAGAGCCCGCTGGCATAAGCGAAGTGAGAGCAGCCGGCCGGGGTGGTTCAGGGTCAGCGTAGACCTCGAGAACGTCCCCCCAACCTGGGAAGCGAGCATGCTCGACGCTCTCGACCCGCGAGACGCTGAAGGATCCGATAGGCCGAGCGTGTGGGTGAACGGCTCGACGCTGGAACTCGAGGTTGTCGAGACCTGCACTCCCGCCGACGTGCAAACACAGATCGATAGCGTGATTGACGCAACACACCATGAATTCGAGCGACGGCTCCTAGAGCAGCGACGCGTCCGGAAGAAACACGTCTAATTGCCGCCCAGTACGAATCCCAAATCGCGAAGTTCGACCCAGACCAAAGGGTGCGGAAGGTCGCAGCGTACGAGGACACGCGAGCACGGACAGCTGCACACAATCAGCGTTGAGATTGACATCCCGCCGGAGGTTGACTGCTTTGAGGTTCGGTCCACATGCTCGCGCGGGCGTTGCATGAGACGGGCGTGGCTCCGACCAGCCTCTACGTGTCCGAGAACGAGATCCGGTTCACGCCCGACGAGATACCAGCAGAACAGCTATTGCAGTTCTTCGACGCGGCAATACAGAACGCAGCAAATCAAGCCGTTGCACTCGACAACGAGACGCAGCAACGTGAGATGCGTCGCGAAGCGCTCGCCAACGGTCTCAAGGGCTTGATCGAGCGCGAGTAGGGCGATACGCGCAGGTACACAGCGATACGCGTCGACAGGAGAGGCATGCACAAGAAATCCGCCCGCAACCTGCGCCCATGTGTTGATCACTCACGCGCGACGCGCTTCTTTGAGGCCACGCCAGCGGAACCCGACGGCCACGGGCTCTAGGTTTCGTCCAGGTTCGTTGATTCTTCTGATTCTTGTTGTTTTGAGGCTGTTGCAAAAACCCCACGACGGTGCTTTCCGTTGTGACCCACCAACAACGCGGCGATTTCCCAGGCGGTCGGATCAGTCGGAGCAGGTGCTCGATGGCCCCCAGATGGCGTTACACGAGGTCGGCCTCCGGACCGTTGTGAGTCGATCCAGTGCCCGCAGGTTTATGCAACAGCCTCAGCCCCCGGAGGAGGTGTCTCTCCAGACGCCAGACCGAGTGCTGCTTTCGTGGCAGAGCGATCGCACCATTGACGGCAGCCGGGTGATCACGTCGTCGCCGATGCGATCATCCGCGTCCCAGCGACCATCGCGAGCGCTTTCGGCAGAGAGCGCTCGCAACGGGCTCGCCGGTTCCGCTTCCGTATGCGAGTGGAACCATCGCCGCGGCCGACGTTAGACCTCTCGCACAATCAAAGGAGGTGGGCGAGCGGCGAACATCGCGGCCCGCGTCGAGATCAGTTGCGGACGTCGAGTGGACGCCGAGGCGAGCTGGCTCGATTACGCGCGCCACCGATCCCCCTACGCTTGCGCCATGAGGCGAGGTCGTACCCGAGACGGGTGAGCATTGCCTCGTCTGCATCCGCGCCGGCGGCCGATGAGGCGGTACAGGCGGAAGGCACAGCGTTCGGCGAGATCGACCATCTCCAAAGAGCGGTCCGCGTCACCGGGGCACGCGACGCGAGTTGCGATCAGCAGGGGCACGAACACGGCAATGGCACGCGTCCTGTAAAGCCGATCGCTTGTACGGATCACCCGGTTGCGGCGGCGCCGGTCATGTCAGAGAAGCTGCCGGCCCGGGTCGGGCTGTGAATATCGGCGAACGGGAGCGCGGTGTGTCGAAGCCCGCTGATGTCACTGAGCGTTGGCCGGTTGCAGCGCTAGATGCGTTGGCGCATGCGGGCGCTCACTGATCGTTGAACTTTGCCGTCTCGAACTTCGCGAGCGCAAGGGTCTTCCGACACGGTCCGACCCTCGCCCCGTCGAGTCCGCCGGCAGCTTCGGCCTCGATGTCGGCAGTTCATTCCATCGGCTTGACCTTGGCCTCGATGAAGGCGATCTCCTCGGAGTCGAGCCCGTACTTGGCGTACAGCTGCGGGTCGATCTCCGGGATCGTCTTGGTCCAGTCGATGTCCGAGGCGCTCGTGAAGTCCTGCAGCGGGACGTACTTCCACGTGCTTCGCCGGGTTGTGCTGGGTGACCTTGAGGACGCCGAGCATCGTCCGTGCGAACTTGGACTTCACGTACTTCAGGCACGCCTGGGCCTCGGCCTCGGTGTCGAACGAGCCGATGGTGATGAAGGTCTGCGTGACCGCGACCTCTGGTTCAACCACGGTCGGGTCGTTCAACGCGACGCCGAAGAAGTCAGTTGTCGACCCCGACCCGTTCGCCGCCGGGACCGACAACCTTGTACTTGTCGAAGCTCTCGGGGCCAGTGACGTAGCTCGCTGCGAATCCAGCGGGAGGCGCGCTTCGTTCTTGATCAGCGCCGAGGACCCGCACGTACTCGTGGCCATCGTCGGGCTGCTCGTCGTGGTAGAGGAACGAGAACTGCTCGAACGCGTTTGTGTTGACCAGTGCCGTGTTGCCTTCGGGTCGCAGCGCGCGCGCCTCGGGGTTGTCCTCGTACAGCTTGTCGGTGTAGCGGTACGACGCGTGAGCTCGTGATGCCCAGAGTCTCGATGAAGTGCCGTTCCGGACTCGACGACCTTGTGCAGGATCGTGTTGAGCTCGGGGTGCTTGGTGAAGAAGCCGATGGGGCCGAGCTTGCGCTCCGAGTCGCGGTAGGTGACGGCGATGCCGCCCTTGATGGGGTCCGTAAGGCCCGGAAACAGATCGATTTGCTGTTGGGCTCGTAATGCGGCGACGGTCAGGTGCTCGTCGGCGAGCATCTTCTCGTTCCACGCCTTGGGCGTGAAGCCCGCGTTGAACAGGAAGCGCGCCGGGGTGATGAGCACGGCCTTCTTCCCGACCTCGTAGGCCGCGTCCATGAACAGGTGGTAGACCGGCGTGTCGCGGGTGCCCGCCGCCCTGAGCCTCCTCCTGGTAGGGCGGGTTGCCGATGACGACGTCGAACTTCTTGCTCATGTCAGTGCCCTTCCGTCAGCATGTCGTCGACCATCTTCTGGCGCTCCTCCGGGCGTCATCCGGGCGAGGTCGCCGACCTTGAAGTGGCCGGAGTCCTCGATCCACGCCTTGCGCTCCGGGACGCCGCCGGAGACGGCCTCGATGGTGATGCGGTGCAGGATCTCGTTGTGGCTCATCTCGAAGACCTGTGAGGTCAGGATGTGCCGCAGCCTGTCGTCCTGGTCCGGGAACGACGCCGGCAAGGCCCGTGTCGAGACGGCGCACGAGTTCCATCAGGAACAGTCCGGCGGTGGAGAACAGATCCGCGAAGGTCTTGGTCGGGTCGGTGAAGATGCCCGGGTTCTCGGCCTCGAGGGTGTCGACCATCATCTTCACGACCGGCTGCGGGGTGAAGACCAGAGACGTCTTCTGCTGCGGGATGTAGGCGAAGATGTTCTCGGTCTGCGCGTCGTCGAAGTAGTCGGCCAGCGCCTCCTTCTTGTCCAGGAACTCCTGGACGGCCTGGTCGAAGACCGCCTCGTCGAACAGGCCCGGGATCTTCGTGACGGTGCCGTTCTCCTCGGTGACCTCCTGGCCGTCGCGCAGGAGGCGGAACTCGGCTTCGGTGATCCCGGTGATCTCCTCGAACACGTCGTCGGGCGTGTAGTCGTCGAAGTTCGACAGGCGGATGTCGCGGTCCCCGTACGCCATGAGGAACATGGGGATCGTGCGGGCGAAGCCGCGCAGGTGGGAGCGGGCGTCGTCCATCGTCTGGTTCGCGCGCTTCTGCTCCTTCTTGGTCTCCTCGCGGGTGACCACCTCGGGCACGATCGAGTCCATCGTCTCGCTCGACGATGGCCAGGATGTTCGCCTTGAAGGCCTTGTCCTGCTCGGCCCTCTTGGCCTCGACGGCCTGGGCCTCGGCCTCGGTGGCCGCGTTCTTCAGCTCGTCCTCGAGGTGCTTGCTGGCGATGTTGTGCTCGGTGTACGCGCGCTCGACCTGGTCCTTCACGGCCTGCTCGGTGCGCTTCTCGTCGCGCTCGACCTGCTTGGCGGTGAGCCCGTAGGCCTCCTTGAGCTCCTCGCGCTTCTGGCGGCTCTGCTCGGTCACCGCCTTCGCGATCTGCGTCGCCGCCGTGTGCGCGGGGGCATCGGGCTCGGGCGTCGGAATGTCCTCGATGCTCCAGACGGGCTTGCCGAGCTCGGCGACCTTGGGGTTGATGACGGTCTCCACGTCGACCTGGACGTTCCCGTCGGGGTCGGTGACGGGCGGCGGCTGCGGGATCTCGATCGGCTGCCCGTTGGTGACCTTGCCCTGCTTCGCGGTGGGCAGCTTGTCGAGGATCTCCTTGACGTGCTCGGAGTACCGGAAGATGCCGGCGACGTTCGCGAACAGCAGGTTCGACAGGAACCCGCGGCGCACGACCTCGCGGGCCTTGAACACCTGCGGGAACGTCAGGACCTGGGAGGCGTCGAGCTCGATCATCCGGCCCTCGGCGTCCTCGCCCAGGACCGGGAAGAAGTTCAGCAGCGTGCGGATGTTCTCCTGCCGCACTCCCTGGTCGCCCGAGGGGTTCGGGTGCAGGTTGTTGGCGAAGGCGTCGAAGATCGTCAGCGTGCGCTCGGGCGCGAAGTCGAAGATGTACGCGTTCTGCTTCTGGAACACGTGCCCGGCACGCTCGAAGGTGCAGGGGTTCTGCGCCCGGAACGCCGCCTGCATGTACTGGGCCGGGGAGGACAGGTTGGACAGCATGATGACCGCGGTCCACTCGGGCACCGTGACGCCCGTGGTCAGCTGCCCGACCGACAGGGTGATGGTCTTGCCGTCCGACTTCTCGGCCTCCGCGATGGCCGTGCGCACCTTGTCCAGAGACTTGCCGGCCGCGACCGGGTCGGTGTCGTCGTCGGAGCGCCCGTCGCCGGCGGCCAGGACGACCGTGTAGTCCTTGAAGACGTCGTGCTTCTTGAGCAGCCTCTCCAGGGCCTTGGCCGACGCGACGCGGTTGAGCAGCCAGAAGGAGTGGCGGATCTCGTCGCGCAGCTCGGGGGTGGAGAACGGGTACTTCTCGTTGGTCGCCAGGCAGTCGAGGAACTTGATGACCTCGGCCTCGTGCTCGAAGAACCCGTTGTCCTTGGTCGCGAAGAACTCGTTGAGGTCGAACGTGTAGTCGATGTTCGCCTCGTCCTCGTCGATGGCGACGCCCTCGGCCAGACGGTCCGTGATCATCCGCGAGATCTGGTAGGTCAGCAGGTTGAGCGTCGGCAACGCCGCGTACGGGTTCTCCTGGCCGTCGTCCTCCCACTGCTGGCGCGCGGCCTGCTCGTCCTCGTACGTCCAGTTGAAGATCTGGTCCTGGTCGAACTTGCCGGAGGCCAGCGCCTTGAACGGCGTGCCCGACAGGTGCAGCGTCCACTTGCGCTTGATCTGGTCGAACGCGACGTCGGTCTTGGTGGTGTCGATGCCCTCGTGGGCCTCGTCGATCACCAGCAGGTCCCAGTCGAACTGAGCGATGTGCTTGAGCTTGTCGTACGAGCCGCCGAAGTACTGCGACCCCTTGAGGTCCTGCAGCGAGAGGAACTCCACGATGCGCGGGTCCTCATCCAGATGGTTGAGCGAGAAGGCACGCCACTGCTCGCGAGTCATGGGCGAACGGCCGGCCAGTGAGGGCGACTCCGAGACGAACCGGTACGTGGTCTGGTGGCCGATGAAGCGCGTGAAGTCGTCGAACCAGGAGTTCGCGATCGCCGGGCGGTTGGTGACGATCAAGACCCGCCGGACGTCCAGGGTCCGCATCAGGTCGTACGTCGTCAGCGTCTTGCCGAACCGCGGCTTGGCGTTCCACAGCACCTCGGCCTTCCCGGCCTCGAAGGCGGCCACGGCCTGGTCGACGGCCGCCTGCTGCTCGGGACGCAGGACGTAGTCGTCTTCCCCGCCGCTGCTCGGGAGGTTGGGGAAGTCCTGGCCGGCGAAGTCGTTGAAGTACTCCAGCGACGTCTTCGGCGCGATCTCGAAGTGATGCCACTCGGTCCGCTTCGGCGTGGTCTCGCGCTCCACGCCCTGCTGGTGCAGGTAGGCGTGGAAGTCCTTGTCCGTGAAGCGCCCACCGGCCTCCGACGTGAACAGGGCCCGCCGCGACCACAGCTTCTTCTTCTCGACGGACAGCTGGGACGCCTGCTGCGCGATGCGCGCGTCTGCGCTCTCCTGCTCGGTGTACCCGATCTTCTCCCACCCCGCGTACTTGGGGATGTCCGGGGTCGTCCAGGAGTAGATGAGCGGAGTGATCTCACGGAATGTCTTGATCTTCGGACTAGGCATCGGCCCTCACTCCCTCGTGGACCTTGTCGATCCTGCAAGCCCGGTAGCTGTCGTAGACGGTGAAGTCGAAGGCGTCGTCGCGCAGCGAGGCGAGCGTGAACGGCTCGCGCTGCACCATCCCGGGTGCCCCGGTGATCCGGTTCCACCAGGAGAACTGGATCTCCTCGCCTCGCCAGTCCAGGCCGGTCAGAGTGTCGCCGCGAACGACGTTTGTGTCGATGAGGAAGGCCGCGGCCTGCCGCAGGCTCGTATCCGGGCCACATGGGACACCGTGCTCTTTGTGGAAGTGCAAGAACTCGGCGAGCATGGTCTCCTTGGCGTCCCGGTGGTTGTCCTCCAGCAGCTCGATGCCGTAGATCGAGGCGAGGGCGAACAGGGACGTCTCTGGCCACTCCTCGGGCGGGTAGTTCTTCTCGACCGCACGGAGCTTGCGGTGCAGGATCGCGACCAGGAAGTTGCCGTGCCCGGCTGCGGGCTCGAGGAAGGTCTTGTCGACGAAGTCGGGGCCGGTCTCCAACTCCTCGCGGACCAAATCGAGCATCCGGTCGACCATGTGGCGCGGAGTGAAGACCTCACCGTAGGTCTTGACACGGTGCCGCGACTTCACGAGCTGCTCCTCGACGATCGTCTGCGTCACCGTCACTGGTGTTCCGCATGCCGCGATGATGAGCAGCGGAGCCCGTGGCGGCGGGTCCGTCCGCCGACTTGAGCAAGCGGTCAGCAGTTCGGTCATCTCGTGATGGCGACACATGCACTCCAGTTTCTCCAAGCCGAGGCTCTCGCAGTCAGACGCTAGCGGTACGGCCCGACGGCGCCCGGTCTCGAGCGACGCTCATCGCTGCCGCGACGCGTGCCGGCCTTCGCCTGCTCGGCCGCATGCCCCCCTCGTGCGGCGCGCGGTGCATCATGCTGGGCCACGCAGCGAGCGACGCTGCCGGCGGGATGGCGTCCGAGAGCAGCGCCGGCCGCCGAAGCATCGATAACGTGGGCTGGTGGAGCTCACCTACTCATCGCCGGAGTCCGGTCCGGTCTCGCCTGGGTCTTGAGCACGACCGCTCGGCGTTCGCCGAACACCGACGGACGGAGGCCATGCGGGTGGCTGTCGGTGACGACGTCCTCCTGTACCAACTCGGGGCTGTTTTCACAATCCGACGCGCGACTGCGGCCGAGTGAGCGGGCGCGCGCGGGTCGAATCGTCTGTCACCCGGTTCGATGTGCTCGTGACCATCGATGGCCGGAACTTCACGCTCGGCTACGCCATTCGCCTCGAGCACTCACGCGCGGAGGGTTCCGGAATCAGACGCAAGCGGAACCGACGAGCCGTTGCGAGCGCTCTCTGCCGAAAGCGCTCGCGATGGTCGCTGGGACGCGGACGATCGCATCGGCGACGAAGTAATCGCCTGGGCCGCCGTCAACGGTGCGATCGCTCTGCCACGAAAGCGACAGCGGGGACGGCGCGGACGAAGACAGATGCATTGATCGACACGCGACAGCACCTCGCCGTTGCCGCGAGTAGCCCGATCCGACAGCGGAAGATTCTTGCGATTCGAAACGAGGGACCGGCGCTTGGACGGCCGCGGGATAAGGCTCGGCCTGGACTCGCCAGCCTTCGTAGGTGCTGTCGACCAGTTTGTGCCGAGGTCGTTGGTTGGCATAGGCGTCAGGGAAGTCGTTAGGCCAGTCGAGGCGGCTCGACCGGCTGGTAGCTGCCGAGGATGTGCGGCGGCAACCAGCGGCGCTCACGTGCCGAATCGCATCAACAAAGACCGACCTTGGTCGCCGCGTACTGTGCTTGGGCCACTGTGAACTGGTCACCGGCGGACGACGAAAGCTGCTGGATGAGTCCTTGGCAGGAAAATGATTGCGTCTGCAGATATTCCTTCGCCGAGCTGACTGCTTGAGCATCCCAGTCGACGCGCAAGCTGTCGACGGCCACCGTGGCGTCACTGACCGAGTACCCGTCCCCGGCGGACGAGGAAAGTTGATCGATCAGTCCTTGCCTGGAGAAGCCCTGCGTTGAGAGATAGTCCTTGGCGGCCCCGACGGCGTTTTGCTGGGAGGTCGTTAAGTTCGATGCAGGCGCGGCAGAAGTGCTCGCGCCGCTCGAAGCGGGAGTCGATGTCGATGGCGCAGATGCCTGAACCGTCTGCGTCTGTGTCACGGTTGTAGTCGGACCCGGGCACCTTGACTTTGCGAACATGCACGACAGTCTTGGTCGGTTGGCCCGGCAACGGTTTGAACCACGGTCTTAGCCGGGGTCGTGACCGTAGTCGCTTGGTCGAACCCGCGGCAGCGCCGAGACCTATGCCTACGAGCAGAGCACCCAGACCGATCACCCAGCCGCGGCGATACCAGCGCTGTCCGGCCGACCGGCGGTGGAACATCAGGTGGCCCCGAACCGCTGGCTGGGCGGCTGCTGGACCGGCGGTGGATCGACTGGCGGTGGCTGGCCGTCGCGGGGCGGTGTGGTGGTGGTCATGACTGACCTCCTGTGGACCCCCGGACAGGGCGGGCCCTGCTCTGAGACGGCGTTTCTGTCGCTTTGGACGAAACGGCCCGTGAGGTCAGCGAGAGGCAGGTGTCGCCCGGCGGGGGCCTGCGCGAGAGGTTCGAGCAGTAGCGGCCGATAACGGCCCTAGGTCGACTGTACTCCTTTTTCTGGTGCATAACACGACCAATTCGTAGACGCAACCTTTCCTGGTCCTTGCCCTCTGCGTGATGTGACGCTAGGTGCCTCGCCGTCGCGTGGATCGCTGGCGTTGTAGCAGTCGTAATCGTCCTCTCAAATGTCGGCTCCACGCTGAGCACTTGCCTCGATACTCCCGGCAAACCTGCCTTCCGACTACGTCAACGGGAACAGTCCGGGAACTGTCCGGGTCTCGGTCTGCCGAGGCAGGCATGCCACCGTAGCTACAAACGGCGATCCGGCCAATCGCGAGCAGGATGCAGACAATGTTGGG
>CAVTJE010000024.1:0-206204 GCA_963734775.1 uncultured Solirubrobacterales bacterium | reverse complement strand
CGACGCGTACGTAGCTCGGGTGGCCCCCCACTTCCTCGCGCACGTCCTTCCCCGAGATCAGCACGAGCGGCCTCCGGCCGGGATCAGGCACGGTGCTAGCGTAGCCGCCGCCCGTGCGTGCGATCTTCTTCTGCAACGAGATGCTCGGGCTCGGTCACCTGCGGCTGTCGATCGCGCTGGCGCAGGCGCTGGTGCAACGCGACGACAGCGCGACGTCACTCATCGTCACGGGGTCGAGCGCGTTTCCCGGTCTGTCCCTACCTCGGAACGTCGATCTCCTCAAGCTCCCGGCCTTGCCCGTCGATCCCGGGTCGGCGTGGGGCGAGACGGACCGCCGCCCGCCCGCCGGCCTGGCCATGCGCTCCGAGGAGGTCAGCGCGCTGCGCGCCGCGATCTCGACCGCCGCCGTCCGCGCGCTCGCCCCCGAGGTCGTGGTGGTCGACTACAAGCCGACGGGGAGAAATGACGAGCTGCTCGGTCCGCTTGACCTGTGCCGCCGCCGACATGGCTGCACGATTGCTCTCGGCCTGTGGGAGGTCGACGACGCCCCCGAGCGACTCCGCGCCGAGTGGACGCCGGCGCGCCTGGAGGCGGTTCGCGAGCTCTACGACCTCGTGCTCGTCTACGGGCCCGAGGTGCCGGGCGACGTGCGCACCGAGCGCCTGCGCGCCACCGGCATGACCGTGCGCCATACGGGAATCGTCGCCTCGGCGCCTGCCCAGCACGGCCCGGCAGACCTCGACGACGGCTACCTGCTCGCAACGGTGGGCGGCGGGGCCGACGGTTTCGAGTTGCTGGACGCGCTGCTCGGCGCCATTCGCGCTCATCCGCTCGAGCTGCCAGCGGTGCTCGTCGCCGGACCGAACATGCCAGTCGATCAGGTGGCCAGGCTGCGGGACTCCGCCGAGGGATTCGATGCGCTCGTCGTGCATCAGCGCCCGGACATGGAGGAACTCCTGGCCGGCGCCCGCGCCGTGGTCGCCATGGCCGGTTACTGCACGGCGGCCGAGATCCTCGCCAGCGGCCGACCGGCCCTGCTCGTCCCGCGCGCCTTCCCGCGCGAGGAGCAGCTCAACCGAGCCCGCCTGCTCACCGCGCCCGGCCACGTTCAGATGCTCGATCCCCGCGAGCTCGAGCCCGACACGCTCGCCGCCGCGCTCGCGTCGCTTTTCGCGCAGCCCGCCCGTCCTCCCGAGCAGCTGGGCGGCGCGGACGAGGCGGCGCGAATCCTCCTCGCCCACCGCGCGAATGTGAAAACCGTCACGTCTCCTTGACATCGAGGCCGAGCCGGAGCGAGACTGATGTTGGGCTCACACCGTCCAACGTCTTGAGGGAGGCTTTGTGGTGCGCAAGATCGCGCGGTACGGATGGACTCGGGATCTGCCCGACGGCCGGGACTTGATGTATGGAGCGCCCCCGGAGGTGGTGGCCAAGCTGCCCGACAAGGTCGATCTTCGGCCCGGCTGCCCCAAGGTCTACAACCAGGGCCAGCTCGGCAGCTGTACGGCCAATTCGATCGGCGGCGCGCTGGAGTTCGACCAGATCCGCCAGAAGCAGAAGCCGTTCACGCCGTCACGGCTCTTCATCTACTACAACGAGCGCGCCATGGAGGGGACGATCGAATCGGACTCGGGGGCGCAGATCCGAGACGGGATCAAGTCGGTGGCTCAGCTCGGGGCGCCGCCCGAGAAGGATTGGCCGTACCGCATCAAGCAGTTCCGCGAGAAGCCGCCGGCCAAGGCCTACAGCGATGGCAAGCAGCACCAGGCCATCGTCTACCAGCGCCTCACGCCGACCCTCGCCCAGCTCCAGGGCTGCCTGGCCTCGGGCTTCCCGTTCGTGTTCGGCTTCACCGTGTACGAGAGCTTCGAGACCCAGCAGGTGGCTCAGACCGGCAAGGTCCCGATGCCGCGAGCGCACGAGAAGCAGATCGGTGGTCACGCGGTGATGGCGGCGGGCTACGACGAGAGCGACCAGACGTTCCTGGTCCGCAACTCGTGGGGAACGGGCTGGGGCATGGAGGGCTACTTCACAATGCCCTACCCGTATCTGCTCCAGGGCACGCTGGCCGCCGACTTCTGGACGATCCGCTCGGTCGAGTAGTCGTGTTGCCTCCGGGGCCGCCGGGAAACCCAAAACCCGACCGACCCCGGAGGTGTACCCGACAGCGTCATCCTCGCCCCGCACGCCCGAGCTCACCTCACCGCCGAGCGCGCGAACGTCCGGATCGAGATAACCGTGAAGGCCGCGGCGAACAGCGCCAGGACGGCTAGGCTGAGCCACGCCTCAGCCGTCACGCTGTGCGTCCCCCAGATGTCCTGCAGGCCCTTGCCCGACGGGTCGACCAGGCCGTAGCGCATCAGTGCCAGCCCGTGGGTGAGCGGGAGCACCTTGGCGATCGCGGTCAGGGCGCCCGGCATGGCGGTGATCGGGAACAGTGCCCCGGCGAAGAAGAAGGGCAGGATGGCTAGCGCCGGCGTCGCGCCGATGTAGTCCTCCTGCTTGGCCATACGGCTGGCCACGGTCTCGGCGACCCCGTACATGAACACGATGAACAGGAACGTCGCGGCGATGAACCAGGCCAGGCCGGTGGCCGTGATGTGGAAGTCCGCGCCGCGGAGCGCGGCGAGTCCGATCAGCACCGCGACCTGGAGGGCCGAGAGCGCGATGGCGACGATCAGGTTGCCGAGGACGAGGTAGCCACGAGGCACCGGCGCGGACAGAAGCTCGCGCTGGGCTCCTTCGTGGCGATCGACGATCACGCTCAGACCGGCAAAGATGCAGCTGAGCGGCACGACAAGGCCGACCGTGCCGACGCCGACGAAGGCCTGGTAGTCGACGCTCGAATGCAGGCCTCCGGTGGCGACCTTGAGCGCCGGCGCGACGACGACGGCGAGCAGAACGGGCCCGAGCAACGGCACGGCGATCTGCCGCGGGTTGCTCGCCGTCAGCATCGCTCGCCGTCGGGCCAGGGTCAGAACGGTTCTGAACCTTGGCGTGCGCCGCGGGGCGGGTCGGACGAGCGGGATTGATTCTGCGATGGCGGACATTTCGTTTCTCCTCGGGGTCAGGCAGCCGCGGCGAACCGGTCGCTGGTCAGCTGCAGATAGACGTCGTCAAGCGTGGGAGCGCGGGTCGAGATCTCGGACGCGCGGTGTTCGAGCGCGGCCAGCGTCGCCGTCGCGCTGAGGTCGTGAAGTGGCACGGTCACACGGGCCCCGACCGAGAACGCGTCGTCCCCGGCCAGCCGCCGCGCACGCAGCTGCGCCAGCGCCACGCCGGCGTCGCCGTTGACACGGAACTCCAGGATCTCGCCGCCCAGACGGGCGAGCAGGGCCCGCGGGCTGTCGAGCGCCACCACGCGGCCCTCATGGACGATGGCCACCCGGTCGCACAGTCGTTGGGCCTCGTCGAGGTAGTGCGTGGTGACGAGAATCGTCAGCTCGTGCGACGCGCGGAGTCCGGCGATGACGTCGAGCAGCTCGTGTCTGATCCGCGGGTCAAGTCCCACCGTGGGCTCGTCGAGGAACAGGACGGCGGGTTCGGACAGGAGCGCCCGCGCGATTTCGAGCCGACGCCGCTCGCCACCGCTGTAGCTGCTCACCGGTCGTTCGATCAGCTCGGACAGGCCGAGCGACGCGGCCAGCTCCAGCATCCGGGCCTCGGTACCGCTGCCCCACAGTCGAGCGTGAAGCTCGAGGTTGGCCCTCCCGGTGAGCGAGCGGTCGACCACCGGCTCTTGGAACACGACGCTCGAGGAGCCGCGGGCAAGCAGGGGCTGCTCGACGACGTCATAGCCCGCGACGCGTGCCCGTCCGGTGGTGGGGACGATCGTCGTCGTCAGCATGCCCACCGTGGTCGACTTGCCGGCGCCGTTGGGCCCCAGCAGACCGAAGACCTCGCCGGCCTCGACCTGAAAACCCACTCCCTTCACGGCCTGGATCCCACCCGGGTAGGTCTTTGTCAATGACTGTGCCTCGATGGCTTTCATGTGCTTTATCTCCATTGGTCACGTTGGGCCTTTGCCATTCGTCATCGCTATTGACGGATGCCGACGAGAGGATGTGACCAATGGATCAGACGCCCAGCCAGACCGACGAGTTCGAACGAAACCGCGCCCACCTGCGATCGGTGGCCTACCGGATGCTGGGCTCCGCGTCGGAGGCCGATGACGCCGTCCAGGAAGCGTGGCTTCGCTTCAGCGGTGCCGATCAACGCGAGATCGAGAATATGCGCGGCTGGTTGACCGTGATCGTCAGCCGCGTCTGCCTCGACATGCTCCGGTCACGCCGCGCGCGGCGCGAGGATCTCTTTACCGGCACCCTTCCGGAGCCCGTGGTCACCTTCGAGTCGCCCGAGGACCCAGCACGGCAGGCGCTGATCGCCGACTCGGTCGGTATCGCGCTCCAGGTCGTGCTCGAGATGCTCTCCCCGCCGAGCGACTCGCCTTCGTTCTCCACGACATGTTCGGGATGCCGTTCGAGGAGATCGCGCCGGTCGTCGAGCGCTCCGTGCCCGCCACGCGCCAGCTGGCCAGCCGCGCGAGGCGGCGCGTGCGTGGCGCGGAGCCCGGCGGCGCACCCCCCACCCCTGCGCACCAGCGCCGGATCATCGACGCCTTCCTCGCCGCCTCGCGCGAGGGAAGCTTCGACGCCCTGCTCGAGGTGCTCGATCCCGACGTCGTGATGCGCATCGACCAGGGCCGCCTGGGACCGCCGGCCGAGCTCCACGGCGCCCCGGACGTCGCCGAGATGGTGCTCACCCAGGGGACGCCCCGCGCTCCCTACGGGCGTCGCGCCGTCGTCAATGGCGGCCCGGGGGCCGTCGTCGTGGTCCGCGGCCAGGTCCTCGCCGTGGCCGCGTTCACGATCGCCGGCGAGCGGATTACCAGCGTCAGCATCGTCGCCGATCCCGAGAAGCTCAGGAACGTGGTGGCGCCGGGGTAGCAACCGCCCCCCGGCGCGCGTCACCACCTCACCCTGTGATCGTCGCCCCCACAGCGTTCGGACTGGAGCGCAGGCCAGCGGCCTCGAGAACCGTGGCCGCGGGTACGTCGAGATCATCGAACACCCCGCGCAGGCGGTCGCCGGCGAGGTCGGTGACCTTGCCCTCGAGCGCCGAGGCGGCCACCGGGTGCTCGGGCGATCCGGTGGGTCCGTCGACACGCGCCAGCTCGCGCCCGCCGGCGGTCAGGACGGCTCCGAACTCAGGCAGAGACCGGTCGAGGGTCACCCGCACGAGCTTGGCCTCCTGGCGCGTGGTGCCGTCGACGCCGGCGAAGTCGCGCACGCGGGGCGGGCCGTGGGACAGGGTGCGAGCAACGCAGTAGGGAATCGAGAACTTGGCCGACAGCCCATCGTCGACGTCGTCGAGGTGGGCGGCCTGGCGGGCGACGGGGTTCACCACCACTTCGAGCGGCCGATCGGCGTGGAGACCCTTGCCGCGGGCCGACTCAGCGGCTTCGATCGGCGAGTGCGTGCCCAGGCAGCTCGGGTAGAGCTTGATCCAGTTGCGGTCGATCGCGCGCTTACCGTCGCCGGCGGTCACTCGCCCGAGCCCACCCTCTGGCCAACCCGCGCCCATCACTCCTTGGAACCCGACGGGCCCATGAATCGCGCGTGGGTCGATCACGGCCCCGCCCCGAGCCACGAGCGCGGACTGCACACCGGCCGCGGCGGCCATCCCGACCTGGATCGACTTGCCGTCGGACCCGAACGCACCGCGCATGCCGCCGGCGCGCAGTAGCGCTGCGGCCACAGCGGTCTCGCGCTCGCTGGACGATAGATCGAGCAGGCGCGCCGCCGCCACGACGGCGCCGATCGGGCCGCACACCGCGGTCGGATGCCAGCCGGCGTCGTACAGGGCGGGGTGGCTCGCGGCCGCGACCGCGGCCATGGCCTCGAAACCGTCGGCGAACGCGTCGATCACCTCGCCGAGCGAGCGGCCCAGATGGGCGGCGAGGACGAGCGCGGCCGGCGCGGTCGCCGCGCTCACGTGGGCCACGCCGTCGGAGAACGTGTCATCGAAGTCGAGCACGTGCCCGGCCGTGCCGGCGAAGGCCACGTCGGTGAGGAGGTCTTCGCCCGACGCGCGAACGGCCGCCGGCGCCCGTTCCTCGACGCCGGCACACGCGCAGGCCAGCCAGTCGAGAAACGCAACCCGGTAAGCCGCGAGGTGGTCGGTTTCGCCCGAGGTCATCGAGTAAGCGTATTACTCGTCCATTACTCGGCGGCCGAGCACGTCGTCTGGCAGGGTACCGGCCATGCGCTACCGCATGGCCCCCGCTCGAGCCCCGATCGTCGGCTCAGAGGTCATGGTGGCGACGAGCCAGCCGCAGGCCACGCTGAGCGCCGTCGAGGTTCTTCGCGACGGCGGCAACGCCATCGATGCGGCGCTGTGCGCCACGGCTGTCCAGTGCGTCGCCGAGCCGTACGCCACCGGCATCGGCGGAGACCTGTTCGCGATCGTCCGCCGCGCCGACGGGAGCATCAGCGGTCTCGACGCGGCCGGCCCAGCGCCGCGTGGCGCCGCGCCCGAGGCGCCGGCCCTGACGGGACCGCGCTCGGTGACCGTCCCGGGATCGGTCGCCGGCTGGGCCGAGCTCTCGCGCCGCTTCGGGCGGCTCGGACTCGATCGCTGCCTGCGACCGGCGATCGATCTGGCCCGCCGCGGCGTGGCGGCGGGATTCGAGTGCTCGGCCAACTGGGCTACCAGCGAGGCCGCGCCGGCCGCCTTCGGACCCCCGCCCCGCTTTGGTCAGATCTTCCGCCTTCGCGAGCTGGGCGCGACGCTCGAGTTGATCGCCACCAACGGTCCCGACGCGCTCTACCGCGGTCCCGTCGCCGACGCGATCGTCGATGCCTCGTGGCTCGCCCACGATGACCTGGTCGATTACCGGCCGCGGTGGGTCGAGCCCCTGGCCCACACCTACCGCGGCGTGACGGTGTCAGAGCTCCCGCCACCGACCCAGGGCGTGGCCGCACTCGAGGCGCTGGCCATCCTCGGCGATCGCGACCCGGCGCTGACCGACGAGGTGGTTGCTGTGTCGCTCGCCCTCGAGGACGCGTTCGAGATGGTTCGCGACGGCGCCGAGGTGTCCGGCCTGCTCTCCGCAGAGCACATCCGTTCACGGCGTGACCGGGCAGCGGCCCACATCGGCGAACCCGGCGGCGGGACAACGTATCTCTGCGTCGTCGACGGGGAGCGAACGGCCGTGTCTCTGATCCAGAGCCTGTTCCACTCCTTCGGGTCCGGCGTGCTCGCCGGGTCGACCGGCATCGTCCTTCACAACCGCGCCGCGTGCTTCGCCGTGCAGGGCGCCGTCGTCCCCGGCCGGCGGCCCTACCACACCCTGATCCCGGGAATGCTCACCCGGGGCTCCGAGCTCGTCGGCCCGTTCGGTGTGATGGGCGGCTTCATTCAGGCCCAGGCGCACGTCCAGGTCCTCGTCGAGCTGGCCCGCAACGGCTTCGATCCCCAGGCCGCGCTCGACCGGGGCCGATTTCGAATCGACGGCGAGGTGGTCAGACTCGAGCCGCCGCTGTGGGATCGTGCGCCCGAGGTCGAGGCGCTCGGCTTCACCGTCGACCGCGACCCCGACGTGTCAACGTTCGGCGGCGGCCAGGCCATCGTGCTCCGCGATGGCACGCTGTTCGGTGGCTCGGACGCTCGCAGGGACGGAGTCGCGCTGGGTTATTAGATGGTCCGGGGTAGGGTTCAGTGCCGATGAGCGACGTCGCGCAGCTGATCTTTCCTCGCGACAGCGAAGGCATCCCCAACAATCCCACGTTGCCCGTGCTCATCCACCACGGCGTCGCCGAGATCGTCGAGGACCCGGCGGCCTGCGAGCGCTTGTTCGGGTCGCACGGGTGGGGCGGCAACTGGCGCGACGGGATCTTTCCCTTCCACCATTTCCACAGCAATGCCCACGAGGTACTCGGCATCGTCGCCGGCACGCCCGAGGTGACCCTCGGCGGTCCCGGTGGCGAGCGCCTTACGCTCCACCCCGGCGACGTCGTCGTCCTGCCCGCCGGCACCGGTCACAAGCGCGAGGACTCGGGCTCGGGGCTGCTCGTCATCGGTGGCTATCCGGCGGGTCAGGAGAACTACGACCTGCGCCGCGCCGACGCGGCGGCACTCGACGCGATGCAGCGCAACATCGCCGCCGTCGCCCTCCCCGGCACCGATCCGGTGAACGGTCCCGGGGGACCGCTCACGGTGGCGTGGGCCGGGGACTAGTACAGCTTTCGTCGTTCGCCAGGATCATTGACATAGGCGACGCAAGATGTAGGCTGAAGCTCCGAAAAGTGCGGGTTTCGCCACAATCGATCACCCGCAAGGCGATTGCTGACACAAGGAGAGAACCGTGGCAACTGAAGCCCAGGCAAACGACCATTACGTGACCTTCGGTCGACGGGAGGGCGATGAGGACTTCCCCAACAGCCTGATCTCGGGCATCTCGACCTTCCTTGGCGCCCAGGTGCTACCGCCGGTGGCCGAGCGGCTCTCCGAGGCAGGGGTCAGGGCTGCTGTGCTCGGCCTCCCGTGGGAGGGCACGAACACCTGCCGTCCCGGCGCCAGCTACGGGCCGCGTTCGATCCGGCGGGCCACCGAGCACTACCTGAGCTACCACGGCGAGTTCCAGGTCGACCTGTTCGATGCCCTGCACCTGACCGATTGCGGCGACGTATCGATCGTCCCGGGCAACGCGCAGCGGACGTTCGAGCGCACCGAGCGCTGCATCACCGAGATCGTCAAGGCGGGCGCGTTTCCGATCATCTTCGGCGGCGATGACTCGTGCCCGATTCCCGTCACGAGCGCGATGTCGAAGCTGATCGACGGCAAGATGGGTTACATCCAGATGGACTCGCACATGGATACCGCCGAGGACGTGGCCGGCGAGCGCCTGAACCACGCCTGCCCGGTGAGCCGGACGGCGGAGTTGCCCAACGTCGACCCGCACAATGTGGCCCTGGTCGGGATCAACGGTCCGCTCAACCCGCGCGTGGAGCGCGAGTACGTCGACCGCACCGGCATCCAGATGATCACGATCTGGGATATCGACGAATGGGGGATCGAGAAGACGATCGACCGGATCCTCGACATCGCCTGGAATGGGACCGACGGCGTCGTGTTGCACACGGACCTCGATGTCATGGATCAGGGCTATACCACCGGCGTCACGACCCCCGAGTGCGGAGGCCTGACCCCGCGCGAGGTGATCAAGATGATCCGTGCCTTCGTCCGCCGCGGCGTCGAGGCCTACGTCATCACCGAATGCTCGTCGGTGTATGACCCGGCCAACAAGTCGGCCCGTGTGGCCACGCGCCTGGCGCTCGACGCTCTCGGCGTCCGGGCCAACCCGGAGGGCACCGGAAGGGTGTAGTCCGATCACACTGAACGGCCAGGACGAGGCGCTCTTCGCCGAGCTCCAGCGTGACGGCCGGATCCCATTCACCGCGCTGGCGGCTCGCGTAGGCCTGTCCGAGGCCCACGTCCGCCGGCGCGTGAAGGCCCTCACCGAGGCCGATCTGTTCGCGATCACGGCGGTGGCCGATCCGGGCCTGCTCGGCCTCAGGTGCATGGCCTGGATCGGCCTGGAGGTACACCCCTCGCGCGTCCGACGCGTGGCCGACGACCTCGTCCAGGCGGCCGGCGTCGATTACGTTGTGATCAGCTCCGGCCGGTTCGGCGTGATGTGCGAGGTCGCCTGCCGCGACGCCCAGGACCTCGAGCCGATCCTCGTCCAGCTGCGCGCCGTCAGGGGCGTCCAGCGCACCGAGGCGTTCGTCTACCTGTCGCTTCGCCACCAGCAGTTCCAGTGGCTGCGCGCCCGCCCGCCCGCGGCGGTGGAGACGATCAGCGGCGTCACCGTCAGCCCCGGCCAGCTCGAGGCCCTCGATATCGAGATCGTCCGCGAGCTCGAGCGCGACGGCCGGGCGTCGTTCCGTGATCTCGCGCGCAGTCTCGGGGTCTCCGAGCGCCTCGTCTCGAGCCGGTTCACTCGCCTGGTCGACGAAAACGTGCTCAAGGTGATCGCCGTCGGCAACCCCCTCAACCTCGGGTTCGAGGCGATGGCGTGGCTCGGCATCACGCTCGACAGCGACGTCGATCCGGGAACCGTCGCCTCGAAGCTGGCCTCGGTCGCCTCGATCGACTACGTCGTGATCCCGTCGGGTCGCTATGACCTGATGGCGGAAATCGTGTGCCGTGACCGTGCCGAGCTCCTGGAGGCGATCACCGACGACATCGGCGGGATCCCGGGCATCGCCCAGGTCGAGACATCGCTATACCTCCGCCTGCTCTATCGCAGCACCGCCGGCGCCTGGGGCGTGGGCCGCTCGCTGGCGCGCGAGACCTAGCCCGACACCTAGTCCCCGAGCCGGTAGTAGGCCTGGTTCCAGCGCAGCTCCTTCGCGAACGCGCGCGTTCGCGTCTCGCCGTCGATCACGAGCAGCTCGATCCCGGCGATCTCGGCGAAGTCGGCGAAAGCCTCGGACCCCAGGGCCAGGCTGAGCACCGTGTGGTGAGCGCCGCCGGCCATCAGCCACGCCTCGCCGGCCGTCGTGAGGTCGGGCTTCGGCGTCCACACGGCACGTGCGACAGGCAGCTTGGGCAGCGGCTGGTCGGGCGCAACGACATCGACCTCGTTCAGCAGCAGACGGAAGCGATCGCCCAGGTCCATCAGCGACACGCACACGGCGGGGCCGGGCGCCGCGTCGAACACCAGGCGGACGGGATCAGCGCGATCTCCGATCGACAGCGGATGAATCTCGCACGAAGGACGGTCGGCGGCCAGCGATGGGCACACCTCGAGCATGTGGGCCCCGAGCACCTTCGGTCCCCGCGGGGACAGCTCGTAGGTGTAGTCCTCCATGAACGAGGTTCCGCCCTTGAGGCCGCGGCTCATGACCTTGGCGATGCGCAGCATCGCGGCGGTCTTCCAGTCGCCCTCGGCCCCGAATCCATAGCCGTCGGCCATCAGCCGCTGCACGCCGATCCCGGGCAGCTGGACGAGCGCGCCGAGATCCTCGAACGTGTCGGTGAACGCCTTGAACCCGCCGCCGTCGAGGAACGCCCGCAGGCCGCACTCGATCCTCGCCGCCTCCAGTAGCGAAGCCCGCTGCCAGCCGTCCTGGCGGAGAGCCGGGGCGAGGTCGTATTGCTCCTCGTACTCCCCGACGATCCGTCCTACCTCGTCGTCGCCGACCCCCCGGGTGGCCTCGACGAGATCACCGATCCCGTAGCCGTTGACTGCGAAGCCCAGTCGCAGTTGGGCCTGCACCTTGTCGCCCTCGGTGACCGAGACCTGCCTCATGTTGTCGCCGAACCGCGCGACGCCGAGGGTCTGGGCCTCATGCCAACCGCACGCGGCCCGCGCCCAGGTGCCGACCCGCGCGACGGTGCCCGGATCACGCCAGTGGCCGAACACGGTCTTGCGGCGGATGCCGGCCCGCGTCTGCAGCGAGGCCAGCTCGCGGTCGGCGTGGGCCGATTGGTTGAGGTTCATGAAGTCCATGTCGATCTCGCTCCACGGCAGCTCGAGGTTGAACTGGGTGTGGAGGTGAAGCAGAGGCTTGGCCAGCACCGACAGCCCCGCGATCCACATCTTGGCCGGGGAAAACGTGTGAGCCCAGATCACCAAGCCCGCGCACGCCGGCGCGGCGTTGGCCTCGAGGCACACGGCACGGATCGATGCCGGCGCCACCACGGTTCCCCGGTAGGTGACCGACACCGGGATGGCATCTGAGGCGTCGAGTGCGGTGGCGATCTCACGCCCGTGCTCGTCGACGCTGCGCAGAGCAGCCTCGCCGTACAACTCCTGCGCGCCGACGGCGAACCAGATCTCGTACTCGCCCAGCGGCTTCATGGTCGAGCAGCATCCTTGCAGGGATCAGGCCGGCATGGCCTGCTCGCCCGTTCTCGCCGGGACCCGACGGCTCAGCGCGAGCCGGTCAGCGTGAGGCGCTCACGCTTCGAGGCGCAGCTATCGACGTAGGCGGCGAACTGGCGCTCGAATTCGGGCCACCAGGCGGGTCCGCCGTCCGGGGATCGGTCGGGTGGATTCGGATCGCGATCCGAACCTCCGCCATAACGCCCATCGCCGTCGCCAGGATCGTCGCCGCCGAGACGGCGCTGGCGAACCGAGCTCGCCGCGAGCCAGAGCGTGATGCACGCGAAGCCGCCCAGGAGGACAACGAGCGCCACGTACCCAATCCAGGCTGAGGACTGACTCGCGTGGTGGGCCCCCGCGAGGGCAACGGCAACGGTCATCGATCCTCCGTCAGACACTTGACATCCATAAGGTTTCTTGTCGGTTGAGGTGTTCCATCACTTAAGACGCAGGGACGCGCGAATTCCTTGCCGGATGCCGGAGCCCGTGCCGCGTGAGCCTGCGGTGACGTTTCGCTGGGTTCCCGGCTGGTGCGCGCCCGAAACGCTCCCTCAGCCAGTAAAGCAACTTCAGGCAGCGACGCGATTCAGTTCGCCACGCTTGGGAATCGTGGGGATCTCGTGCGGTTCGCTGATGCTGTCGATGGCCGTGCCCATGGCGGCATTCTCATCGCGCTCGGTCATGATCTCGACCAGGATCGGCAGGCGCCGGCGCTCGCTCTCGTGCGTGGCCCATTCCAGCGCGGCACGGATGCCCTGCGGCTCGCTCACGCGGATCCCGTCGGCACCCATCGACCGCATCAACGCCACGTGGTCGATACCCGCATGCCCGTCGACTCCGTCGAAGGCAAGGTCGACCTCGAAGTTCATCTCATAGCCGACCTCGGCCTGGCGGATCAGCCCCATATAGCCGTTGTTGAGCATGACCAGAACGAATGCCACGCCGTACTGGACGGCCACCGCGACCTCTTCGGCGAGGAACTGGAACGAGTAGTCCCCGACGATCCCGACCACGTCGCTGGCGGGCCGGGCGAGCTTGGCGCCGGTGCAGGCCGAGACCTCCCAGCCGAGCGGGCCGGCCTGTCCGCAGCACAGATAGTGCGCGCGGCCGATAGGCGGTCTGGAACTGGCCGCCGAAGATCTGATAGAGGCCGATCGCCGTGACCACGGTGGCGTCCTCGGCGAGGAACGCGTTGAGCTCGGCATACACGCGCGGGGCGCGGATCGGGGTCGTGTCGTAGTCGGAGAAGCGCGATCGCGTCGCCCGCAGCTCGGCCAGACGCCCGACCCAGGCCGCCCGGGGCCGCCCTCCTCGCCGCCGGGAAGCCTCGGCATGGAGAGCTTCGAGGGCCAGCTTGGCGTCGCTGACGATTCCCAGGTCGGGTCCGAACACGCGCCCGATCTGTTCCGCCGCGATATCGATGTGGATGAACTTCCGCGTCCCGCGGTAGACCTCGAGCGCGCCCGTGTGGCGGTCCCCGAACCGCGCGCCGATCGCGAGCACGAGGTCGCTCTCGAGAAACAGCTGGTTGGCGAACGGGTGGCTGGTCTGGATGCCCACTGTACCCGCCCACAGAGGGTGGTCCTCGCGGATCGCACCCTTGCCCATGAGGGTCGGACTGACGGGAAGCTCGAGCAGCTCGGCCAAGCGGGCCAGTGCGTCGGCCGCGTCGGCGATGATCACGCCACCGCCAGCCAGGACCAGCGGCCGCTCGGCGTCCTGCAGCAGATCGAGCACGCGACTGATCGCCGGCGCCGGGGGCGAGACGCGGTCAACCGCGAGGCGGGCGTCGGAGGCCGCATCGTGGGCGATCGGCGCCGCCCGCTGCACGTCAAGCGGAAGGTCGATCAGCACGGGGCCCGGGCGACCCGACCGGGCAACCCGGAATGCCTCGCGGAAGATCCAAGGCAGCTGTGCCGCCTCGCGAACCTGGACCGCCCACTTCGTCACCGGCCGAGCGATCGAAACGATATCGACGGCCTGGAAGGCCTCCTTGTGCAGCATGGTGGTCGGCGCCTGCCCGGTGATGCAGATGATCGGGATCGAGTCGGCCAGCGCCGTGTAGAGGCCGGTGATCATGTTCGTCCCGGCCGGACCGGAGGTGCCTATGCAGATCCCCGGTTCCCCCCTCACCCGCGCCCAGCCATCGGCAGCGTGCGTGCCACCCTCCTCGTGGCGGACGGTCAGATGGCGGATGAGGCGCCGAGCGGCTGAGCGCTTCGTAGAGCGGCAGGATCGCGGCACCGGGCACGCCGAAGACGACCCGCACGCCCTCGTCCTCGAGTACGCTGACCACAGCGTCCATCGGACGCGGTGCTCACGACTGCTCCGAGGTGATCTCGTGGTTGGACAGCCCCTCGATCACGGTCAGCAGGGCGGAGTGATCGAGGCCGCCGCGCCCGTGGCGGCGCAGGCTCTCGAGCATCTGCTCGACCGCCGCCGTATTGGGCAGAACGACGCCGCGCTCGCGTGCCGTCGCCAGCGCGATGCCCAGGTCCTTGTGGTGCAGATCAACCTTGAAGCCGGGGGCGAAGTCGTGCCCGAGAAACTTGTCTGCGCGCATCTCCATCACCCGGTTGGCCGCCAGACCACCCGATAGCACGCTGATCACGACGCCGGGGTCCACTCCGGCCCTCGAGCCCAGCACGAGCGCCTCGCTCACCGCCTCGATGACGAGTGCCACCACGACCTGGTTGCACGCCTTGACCACCTGTCCGGCACCGCTCGCCCCGACGTGGGTGATGGTCGAGCCGAGGCACTCGAAGATCGGTCGTGCGCGCTCGAACGCGGCCTCACTGCCTCCGACCATGATCGACAGCTTGGCCTCACGCGCTCCGACATCACCGCCGCTGACCGGCGCGTCGAGCATCTCGAGCCCGAGATCCTCGGCCTGGACGGAGAGCCGGCGCGAAACTTCGGGGGCGATCGTGCTCATGTCGATGATCAGCTGGCCGCTCGATGCTCCGGGCAGCACCTCGTCCATCACCTCGGCCACCTGGGGCGAGTCCGGCAGCATCGTGATCGTCACATCGCTCAGCTCGGCCACCTCGCGGGCCGAGTCGGCCGGTTGGGCGCCCTCGCCCGCCAGCGCGTCGACCGCGCCCCGGCTGCGGTTGTACACGACCAGCGAATGGCCGGAGCGCAGCAGGTTGGTGGCCATGGGCCGTCCCATGATCCCCAGCCCGATGAAACCGATTGTCTCTGGCATCAGTTCTCCCCGGCGCCCGCAAGCCACCGCAGGCTCGCCTCAGTCGTCGTTGTCGTAGGCCGATACTCCAGACCGACGTAGCCGCCATAGCCGATCTCCCTCAGCACGTCGAACAGATACGCGAAATTGATCTCGCCCGTGCCCGGCTCGCCGCGACCGGGCGAGTCGGCGATCTGAATATGGGCGATCCGGTCGGCGTAGGCCCGGATCGTCGCGGCCAGGTTCCCCTCCATGCGCTGCATGTGATAGGCGTCGTACTGAATCGCGACATTGGGCTCGCCCACCCGCTCGACCAGCGCGGCGACGTCGGCGGTGTGGCTTACGAGATAGGGCCCGTTCTCGATCGTGTTGACAGCCTCGACGAGGACCTTGGCTCCGATCGCCGCCGCCTCGCGGGCCGTCCGGCGCAGGTTCTCGACCGCCAGCTCCAGCTGCTCATCACGACTCAGGCCCGGAAGCTCGAGCCCGAGCAGGGCGTTGAGCTGGCGGCATCCCACCTGTGTGGCCAACTCGAGTGCCACTGGTACGTTCTCGAAGAACTGCTGCTTGGCGGTCGGGGTTGCTGAGCAGCCCTCTCTCCCCGCCGACATCACTCCCGCGTCGAAGTTGAACAGCGCCACGGTGACGCCGCTGTCGGCGATTGCCGCCCGCACCGACGAGAGGTCCTCGCCAGCCGGCCACCAGAACTCGACCGCGTCGATCCCGGCGCGTTTCGCCCGCTCGAAACGCTCCAGAAACGGGACTTCCTGCCACAGGAGTGAGACGTTGGCGGCGAGGTTGATTCCGGATTGCGAAACAGTCATTGCGCCTCATGAAAGTTACTGCCGCGAGACCAAGTTGTCAATGGCGAAACACTCCGCTATATTTATTCCGCATGGCGGAATCAGTCCAATCCGTCGGGCGCGCGCTCAACCTCCTCGAGGCCCTCGGGGCGAGCGACGGAGATGCCTCGCTGAGCGACCTGGCCCGCACGACCGGTCTGCAGCCCCCGACCGCCCATCGCCTGCTGCAGACGCTGGTTCAGCGCGAGTGGGTCGTGCGCAACCCGAATACCAGCCACTATCGCCTCAGTCGCAAGCTGCTGTCCATCGCCGGCGATATCGAAGCACGGACGGCACGGCTGTGCGCGGTGGCCCGCCCACACCTGACGGCACTGCGCGACGACACCGGAGAGTCGACGAACCTCGTCGTGCTCGACGGCCTGGCCGCTGTGTACATCGATCAGGTGGCGAGCCAGCGCCCGATCCGCATGTTCACCGAGATCGGGGCGCGCGTACCGGCGTATGCGTCGGGGGCCGGGAAGGCGATGCTCGCGTTTCAGACCCCGGCCGTCGACCGCGCGCTCGACCGCGTCACGCTCGAGCCGCTCACGCTCCATACGCTCACCGATCGCGCGGCGCTGAAGCGCGCCCTGCGACAGGCCCGTTCGCGTGGCTACGCGTTCGATAGCGAGGAGTACGAGTTGGGGGTGGCCTGCACCGCGGCGCCGATCCGCGGGGGGGACGGGATCGCCGTCGCCGCCATCAGCGTGTCGGCTCCGGTGGAGCGGTGGCGAGCGCTCGACCGCTCTCGCCTGGGGCGCCAGATCGCTGAGCACGCGAGCGAGATCTCGGCGCTGCTGCCGTCCTGACCGGCCGCGCGATGAACTCTCCGCGGGGCCGGCCGACCAGTCGATCCCCCTCGATCACCACCTGCCCGCGCGCCAGCACGAGCTCGGGGGCGCCGATCACCGTCATTCCCTCGAACACGTTGTAGTCGACGCGCGAGTGGTGGGTGTCGGCCGAGATGGTCAGCTCGCGCTCGGGGTCGAAGACGACGATGTCCGCGTCGCTGCCCGGCGCGATTGTCCCCTTGCGCGGATAGAGCGAGAAGCGGCGCGCCGGCTCGGTCGAGAACAGCTCGACCATTCGCGGCAGGTGCAAGCGGCCGCTGCGGACTCCGTGGTGATGGAGCAGATGGAGGCGGTGTTCGATCGTCGGCCCCCCGTTGGGGATCTTGGAGAAGTCGCCGCGCCCGATCGACTTCTGGTCTCGCCAGCGAAACGCGCAGTGGTCGCTCGAGAGCACCGAGAGCGTTCCGTCGGCCAGCGCGCGCCACAGCGCCTCGCGGTCATCGCGCTGGCGCGGCGGCGGCGTGTAGACGTACTTCGCACCTTCGAAATTGGGGCGGTCGAGGTCGCTCTCGTCGTTGAACAGGTATTGGGTACACGTCTCTGCGGCCACCCCCCACCCGGCCGCCTTCGCCCGCGCCACCGCCTCGAGTGCTGGGACGCACGAGACGTGTACGACGTAGAGCTGGCACCCCGCGAGGCGCGCCAGCTGGATCGCCCGGTTGGTCGCCTCGGCCTCCGTCTCGGGCGGGCGCGTGCGCGCGTGCCAGATCGGCTCGGTGTGTCCGGCGGCGAGCGCCTCCCGGATCAGAACGTCGATCACGGCTCCGTTCTCGGCGTGCACCATGACGAGTGCGCCGTGGTCGGCTGCCACGTCCATGGTGCGAAACAGCGTCTCATCGTCGACCATCAGCGCCTCGGGGTAGGCCATGAACAGCTTGAAGCTGGCGATGCCCTGTGTCGTCACCGCGGCCAGCGCGGCGGGGCCGCCCCCGCCGGCCAGGTCGGTGACGGCGAGGTGAAAGCCGACATCGACGAGCGGTGGGGTGCGGCGCAGCTTCTCGTGCCACGTCGCGAGCGCGTCCGCGAAGCGCCGCCCGCGCGGTTGGATGCAGAAGTCGACAATTGTCGTCGTCCCGCCGAAGGCGGCGGCGATCGTCCCCGAGGCGAAGTCGTCGCACGTTGTCGTGCCCCCGAACGGCATCTCCATGTGGGTGTGCGGATCCACGCCGCCCGGCAGGACGTAGCGACCTCGGGCGTCAATCACCCGGTCTGCCGGCGCGGTGATTCCGGCTGCCAGCTGCGTCACGACATCGCCGTCGATCATGACGTCGAGCTCCTCGTCGACCTCGTTAGTGATCACGCGTCCGCCCTTGATCAACACGGTGCTCACGTCCGCCCTCCATCTCGCTCGATCAGTCTCACCGCCGCCTCCAGCACGACCTCCACGGCCAGGGCGGCGTCGGCGGCCGAGGCGAACTCCAGGGGCGAGTGGCTGATGCCGGCCCGGCAGGGAACGAACACCATCGCGCTCGGTACCCGCGTGGCCACGCACATCGTGTCGTGGGCCGCTCCCGAGACCATCCGCCGCCAGCCCACCTCGCGTCCAGCGGCGGCGTGGGCGAGAGCCTCGATCACCCCCCGGTCCAGCGCCGTCGGCGCGATCCTCTGACGCTCGCTGTAGCGCGCGCCCAGTCCTCGGCCCGCCGCGAGCGTCTGCGCGCCCTGCCACGCGTGCTCGGCGATGGCGTCAATCGCCGACTGCTCCGGCGCACGGATGTCCAACGACACGCGGGCGCGGCCGGGAATGATGTTGATGGCCCCCGGATCGAGGGTCAGCTCGCCCACCGTCGCCACCGCTCCCGCACCCGTTTCGCGCGCCAGCCGCTCGAGGTCGAGGACCAGCTCCGCGGCGACGATCGCCGCGTCGTTGCGGCTGGCCATTGGTGTGGCGCCGGCATGGTCGGCCCGGCCGGTGATCTCGACATCGGCGTGCACGTAGCCGGCGATCGCCTCGACCACCCCGATCCGCTCGCTCGCGTCGTCGAGCACCCGGCCCTGCTCGATGTGGATCTCAACCCACGCCGCGAGGTCGGCGAGCGTCCGTGCGGCACCGGCCGCCGCCTCGGGGTGCAATCCCGCCGCCCGCGCGTGCTCGTGGAAGGATCGTCGGTCGTCGATCGCGCGGACATCCTCGCGTAGCGCTCGCTCGTCGATCTGGCCGCTGGCGATCCGACTGCCGAGCAGCATCTGCCCGAATCCAGACGCCTCCTCCTCGACGAACGAGACGATCTGGAGCGGCAGCGCGAGCCCGAGCTCCTCGTTGGCGCGCGCCACCTCGATTGCCGCCAGCACGCCGAGGATCCCGTCGTAGGCTCCACCGCCCCGCACCGAGTCGCAGTGCGATCCGAGGCCCATCGCCCTGACGCCCGGTGGGCAGTTTCGGGCCACCAGATTGCCGACCGGATCGAGCTTGACGTCGAATCCGAGTCCGCGAAGTCGCTCGCCCAGGTAGTCGACCGTCCGCAGGTACGGGTCGGTGAACGCGTAGCGCGTTACCGCCCCCTCCTGCGCCGTGAAGGGCGGCGCTGACAGCATCTGCGTGGCGCGATCGATCGAGGCCGCGCACGCATCGCGGTCGATTACGGCACGAGCGCCGGCCGTGGCTTCCATCCCGGCGGCTCGTTAGACGCCGACCGCCACGCCGCGGTGCTCGAGCAGGCAACGCTCGTAGACGGCGCGCACGTACGGCTCGAGCTCGCGCGCGTCGTCCTCGACCAAGGCGTGGCGCTGGAGGTACTCGCCGAGCAGCGTCCGCGCCTCGCGCAGTACCGCCCGCTCATCGATCTTGGTGCATAGGCCGTCGCGGACGACCGTCTCACCGTCGACCATGACCAGGCGCACCGAGGATCCGTTCTCGGCGTAGACGAGCTGGTTGCGCAGGTCGTTGACCGGGAACAAAGGCCGAGCTGCAGAGATCCAGCGCGACCAGGTCGGCCTTCTTGCCCGGCTCGAGCGAACCGATCTGATCCTCCAGTCCGACGGCACGTGCGCCACCGCGGGTGGCCGCCCACAGGATCTCGGACGCCGTGGGCCACTCGTCGTAGTCATCGGTGGCCAGCGTGTGGATGATGCCGGCCGTCTTCATGACATCAAAGAGCCGGGCGCTGTCATTGCTCGAGATCCCATCGCTGCCCAACGCGACGTTCACCCCGCCGCGGAGCAGGGCTCGAAGCGGCGCCACTCCCGAACCGATCCGCAGGTTGCACACGGGGTTGTGAGCCACCGACGCACCCCGGGCGGCGATCAGCTCGACGTCGTCCTCGTCGATCCAGACCGCGTGGGCGATGCTGGTCAGCTCGTGGAGCGCATCGAGATCGGCCATCAGCCGGATCAGGCTCCTGCCGTACAGGCGCGTCCCGGTGACTCGCTGGACGCGGGTCTCGAGGACGTGGATGTGGAAGGGGACCCCGCGCTGGCGGGAGAAGTCGGCCACGGCCTCCAGCAGCTCCTCGGTGCAGCGCTGCGGCCCCGACGGAGCCACGACATAGCGCAGGCGCCCATTCTCGGTCAGGTGGAAGCGGTCGACCGCGCCGCGGCAGAAGTCCAAGTACTCGCCGAGCTCGATCACCGGGATGCGGAGGAACTTCTCCTTGAGCCGCTCCGGCAGCGTCTCCTCCAGGTAGGGGATCGTCTCGAAGATGGGGCGGTTGATCACGTGCCCGGACACGTTCGCCCGCATGCCGATCTCGCCGTAGGCGCGGAATACCGCGCCGAGCTGCTCGAGGCCCTGATGGGGTACCTCCATCACGTCGTCGAGGACCGAGGTGACGCCGGTCTTGAGCGACTCGATTCCTGCCAGCAGCGTCCGGTGATAGATCATCTCGGCATCGAGCGGGGTCGCCCCGGTGAGCGGATATGCGTAGAGCATGAGCACCTCGAGCGGCAGTCCTGGATAGCGCCCGCGGAAGGTGTTCTGCTCGGTGTGAATGTGGGCGTTGACCAATCCCGGCATCAGCAACAGCTCGCCCGCGTCGATGACCTCATCGGCCGCGACATCGAGGCCCGCGCCGACGTCGGCGATGAGATCGCCGTCGATCAGCACATCGGCTCGCTCGGTGGCCACTGACGCACGGTTGGCCATGGTCAGCACAGTGGCGTTCTTGAACAGAGTCTTCACCGCATCACCTCACCTGGATCTCGTCGCGGACCGGCGACTGGTCGTCAAGTTCGGGCACCGCCAGGGCCGGTCGGATAGCAGCCGGTGCGCCCACCGTCCACGACCAGCTCGGTGCCGGTCATGTACGAGGCGGCATCTGAGAGCAGGAACACCACCGCCGGTGCCAGCTCGCGCGGCTGGCCGATCCGGCGCAGCGCGATTCCCTGCACCGTGTCTCTTCGTTCCCGCTCCGGGTCGGACGCGAGCGCGAACTCAGCCGCCAGCAGCGGCGTGTCAATCGTCCCCGGGCACACGACGTTCACCCTCACCCCGTGGGGCGCCAGCTCGGCGGCCAGGGCCCGGGTCATCGCCAGCACGCCGCCCTTGGTGGCCGAGTAGGCGACGTATCCGGCCTGCCCGGTCAGCGCCAGCTCCGAGCCGGTGGTGACGATCGCACCCGCTTCCTCGCGCGCTCATCAGGCGAGCGGCGACGCGCACCACGTTGAAGGTTCCCGTCAGGTTGACCTGGAGCTGGCGATGCCACACCTCGTCGGTCGTCGTCGCCGCGGGGACCACGGTCGAGGTCCCCGCGGCGCTGAACACGGCGTCGACCGGACCGAGCGTCTCGGCCGCGGCGAAGGCGCGATCGACGGCGTGACCGTCGCTCACGTCGGCCCCGACCGCCACCACCTCGCCACCGACCGCCGCGCAGTGCTCGGCCGTCTCGTGAAGGGCGGGGTCCGGCAGCGCGACCAGCGCCACGCGGGCCCCGGCGTCGATCAGCTCGAGCGCGACGGCTCGCCCGATCCCGGAGCTCGCCCCGGTCACCAGGGCGGTGCGCCCCGTCATATCGAAGGCCGACGCCCGCTCACGCATCGCTGGCCTCGATGGCCGGCTCGACGCCAGCCGGCCGCTCGTGGGGGAGCAGCCCCTCGTGAATGGCCACCGTCTCGCTCATGGCCAGCGCCTGCTCGAGATGCCGTGTCGACACCGTCGCACTGGCCCGCACGTCGTCCCGCGCCAGCACGTAATAGATGACGCCGGCGACCACGGGACCGAGGAGCCAGGTCAGATCCGATCCGCTCAGCGACTTGCTGATCGGTCCCTGAAGAACCGGCGAGTCGATCGTCAGCACGCACACCACGGCCCCGCTGAACATGGCGATGAAGCCCTTGACGTTCAGCCCGTGCCAGCCCCAGTAGCGGCCCTCGGCGCCGGCCTGCACCGCGTGGATGTCGACCGGGTCATACGACCAGCGGCGCAGCGTCCCGTCGATCAGCCACACGCCGGCGAACGGGCCGATCCAGATCAGCAGGAGGGACAGGAAGTCGTTGAGATCGGTGAGGAAGTTGGTCGAGATGAACACGACGTAGACGACGAGCACGGTCGCCACCGTCGTGTCGAGCATCGTCGCCTGGTAGCGCCGCAGCGGGACGCCGACCGACTGCAGCGTCAGCCCGGAGGCGTAGAAGGTGACCACGTTGTTGGCCACGGCACCGCCGACCGCGGCGATCGCGTAGAGGATGAACAGCCACTCGGGGATGAGGTGCTGAACGCCCGCCACAGGGTTGGACATGTCGCCCCTCGAGGACAGGATCACGCCCATGAAGCCGAGGAAGATGGCGATCCCGCTCGAGCTCCAGAGAACGTTCCAGAAGATCGATTTGCTCGACGTGTTGCCGGGGAGGTAACGCGGCCAGTCCGAGCAGTTGAACATGTACGACAGCGGACCCGACGCCACGACGGCGGCCCCGGCCAGGAATGCGCCGATCGTCGCCGCCGTCGACAGCGGGTGGGCCGGTCCGGCGCTCCAGTTGACCCCGCCGACCGTGTAGAAGAACACGACGACCATGACGACCGTCAGCAGGATCGCGAAGATCCGCTGGAAGTAGACCATCGTCGCGTGGCCGAGGATGGCGATCGCCGCGGAGAGGAAGAACACGACGACGAGCGCGATGATCTTGCCCGCGGTGCCCCCGTTGTGCCATCCGAGGACGGGGAGCAGTGCCGCCACGGCGAGCACGCCGAACGTCGTGTTGAGAGCCTCGAACGAAACCGACGTGATCCACCCGAACGCCCCGTTGAGGCGATTGCCCTGGACGCCGAACGCCGCCCGCGTCAGCGTCATCGTGGGCAGCCCGGCGCGCACGCCGGCGATCGAACCCCAGGCCACGTAGACGAACAGCGCGTTGCCGACGAGAACGGCCAGGATCGCCTGCCAGATGTTCAGACCCAGCCCGAACGCGATCACGCCCACGGAGAAGAAGAACAGGTAGGCGTTGGCGCCCACCCACACGTACACCAGGTCGCGCATCGTCATCTTGCGCTCGGACTCGGGAATGAAGTCGAAGCCGTGCTGCTCCAACCCGAAGGCTGGGTTGCTGTCAGCGGCTGCCTCTGGGCCACTCATGGTCTTCCTTCCTCTCGCTCCTCGGTCTCACTGGCTCCGCAGCGGTCCTGATCTCGGATTCACCCCTCAAGTGATCCTCATATCATCAGGACGTCCGGACGAGTGCTTTAATATGCCGCATTCATGAGCCGTGTCAAGGGCAAAATTCATCATGACGTCCTTATGATCCGATCTGACCGCTATTCTTGTCGAGGCGATGGATGCTTCGCAACACCTACACGACGCCGGCGGAGCCGCGTCCTGGGCCTTCCCCGGCCTCGATCGGCGCAGCAGCGTCCCGCTCTACTACCAGCTTCAGGAGATCCTCCACCAGCAGATTGCCTCCGCCCGCTTCAAGGTCGGGGACCCACTGCCCTCCGAGGGCGATCTGTGCCGGATGTTCGACGTGAGCCGGATCGTCGTCCGCCAGGCCCTCGAGGTGCTCGAGGACGACGGCGAGATCGTGCGAATGCAGGGCAAGGGGACCTTCGTCGCCGAACCCAAGCTCGATCTCGTGGCCGGCGGCCTCGTCCGCGCCCTGACGTCGGCCAACCAAGGCATCTACGACGTCGAGATCCTCGACGCCCACTACACGGCAGTCGAGGCGAGTGTGGCCGAGCGGCTGGGCGCCAGCGACGTGTTGCGCATCGACTGGCTGCTGCGCCTCCGCGACCACCCCACCGCGATCGCCTACTCGTTCCTGCGGCCCGGGGCGGTCACCGCGCTCGAGCGGGTGGCCATCCGCGGCGCCAGGCTGGGCAGCGGCAAGGCGCTCGCGCTCGACCTCGAGCTCGATCACCCCGAGATCTCCGTCGCCACCAGCCACTGCAGCCCCTACAACGCGGAGCGACTGGAGATCCCCGCCCGGGCGCCGGTTTTCCTCGTCGACGTCACCGAGGTGGCGCGGATCGGCGACGCCGACGCCCAGGCCGTCGAGGTCGCCCGCGTGATCTATCGCAGCGACACGCTGTCGCTCCAGCTCGAGTCGACGACCGGCGGCGGCGTGCAACAGATCGCCGCCCGTCTCTCGGGCGTCACACCGGCCTGAGAGGCCGGCCATGACCTCGACGATGGTCACCGGCGGCCTCGGTTACTGCGGCCGGCACATCGTCGCCGCCCTGGCCGCGCGTGGCGATCGCGTCGTGTCGTACAACCGCGACTACGCCGAATCGGTCGACGAGCAGGTGACCTTCGTCCAGGGCGAGCTCTACGACATCCCCCGGCTCCTGGACACGATCGAGACGCACGGCGTGGCGCGGATCGTCCACACCGCCGCGATGTCCCATCCCGACCTGTCGATCGAGTTCCCCGTGGCCACGTTCCAGGCCAACGTCGAGGGCACCGTCCACCTGTTCGAATCAGCGCGCCGGGCGCGGGTCGGGCGCATCGTCTACTTCTCCTCCGAGACGGTCTACGGTCACGTGGCCGGGCCGGTCCGCGAGGACGCCCCGCTGCACCCGACGACTCCCTACGGGGTGACCAAGGTGACCGGCGAGCTGCTCGGCGATGTCTACAACCGCCTCTATGACATGGACGTGATCTCGTTGCGCTTCTCGGAGGTCTACGGCCCCGGGAACAAGATGCCCACCGCGCTGCGCGACATGGTGCTCGCGGCCGTCCACGGCCAGCCATTCCGCATGGCCGATGGCGGCGAGCACCGCTTTCAGTTCATCCACGTCGACGACGTCACCCGTGCGACGCTGTGCGCACTCGACTGCGACGAGCCCGCGACCCGCGTGTTCAACATCACCGGCGGCTCGCAGGTGTCGCTGAGCCGACGCCGTCGAGCTCGTGCGGCGCGCGATTCCCGGTGCCGACATCGCGGTCGGGGGCGGGTTCTGGCATCTTGACCGCCAGGGCGAGTGGGACATCGGCGCCGCCGAGCGCGAACTCGGCTATCGCCCGGGCGTGCCACTGGCGGATGGGATCGCCAGCTACGCCGAGTGGCTGCGCGAGCACCCGTACTGACGACGGGCCGACGCGGGTGACGGCACAGCGTCACAATCGTCGAGACTGGGCGCCGCTGCGGGCGATCTCGCCACCGGCGCCCCGCTGCAGCTGGGCGATCACTTTCGCATCGCCAGCGTCAGCAAGTCTTTCACCGCGACGGCGCACCTCCGGCTTGTCGATCAGCACAGGCTGTCTTTGCGCGCGCACCTGAGTGACTTCATCAAGGGCATCGCGCGCGGCAGTCAGATCACCGTCGCGCAGCTGCTCGACATGACCAGCGGCATCTACGACTACGTCGACGATCCGGCCGTCCTACGCGCCTACGCGCGCAACCCGCGACGGCCGTTCTCATTGCGCGATGTCGTGAGCTTCATCAAGCGCCACAAGCCGATGTTCGCCCCCGGCGCCAAGGCGGTCTACGACAACAGCAACTACACCTGCTGGGGGCAATCGCCCAAATGGTGACGCACGACTCGCTGGGTATAGAGCTCCGCGCGACTCCAGGGAAACCGCGCCCACGGTCGAAGGTGGTCAGCAAAGCGAAACATAGGTGCGCTTAGCTGACCACGCTCTGGGGCGGACCGCCCGCGGCCCGTGGCCCTGACGGACCCCGTGGCCGCCGCCGTACTCCGCGGCCTAACCCGGGTTCGTGACCGAGGGGCACACCGAAGGCGAATCCGCTGGCGGCAGCGGCAGTCTTTGCAGGCCGCTGGCGAATGCGACCTCCGCCAGCGCCATCGCGGTGGCGTCGGAAAGGAAGCCGACGGAGCACACCGTGAGGCTGTTGAGCAGCACGATCACGGACGCCCGCCGCTGGGGTAGATACCAGAGGTCGCTCGTGTAGCCGGGTACGGAGTACGCGCCATTGTGGCCGAGGAGACCGCCCGCGTTGATCAATCCCAGTGCATATCCGAACCCCAGGCCATAGGTCGGCCCGGTGCCCTTGAGCGGCGCGAATACCTCCCCCGTGTTCACCTGCTGCAGTCGCTGGCGCTGCGTGCTCGGTTTCAGCAGGGTTCCGCGCCCCAGGGCACGGGCCCAGATCTGCAGGTCGCCGAGCGTCGAGATGATGCCGCCGGCGCTGAACAGCAGGGATGGGCTGACCAGCGGGCCTCTGACATAGCGCAGGACGATCTTCGTCCCGACCTTTTCCCCGATTGGGAGATGACCGGCGGCGGCGGGCTTCGGCATCTTCAAGCTGCGCGTGGGAAAGCTCGTATGCCGCATGTGCAGCGGATTGAAGATCATGTGCTGCCAGCAGCCAACCCATCGACTTGTGGGTCACCTTCTGGGCGATGATCCCGAGGATCACGTAAGCGGTATCTGTGTAGTTTTCGACCCCCGGGGGGTACTCGGGACCCTGCTTGATGGCGAAGTCGACCAGCTGCTGGGGCTTCCAGTATTTACCGCAGTGCGGTGACGGCTTATGCAGGAAGCAGTGCTGCGTAACCCACTTGGACAGCAGCGATCCGGGGCCGCCCTCATCCCAGATCCCGCTCGTCATGTTGAGCAGCATGCGGATCGTGATCTGCCGCGCGTTCTGGACGCGGGGCTCCCATTTGTAGATCGATTGGTTCAGGTGCAACTTGCGACGATCGACCAGCTCAAGGATCACGGTGGCGGTGAAGGTCTTGGTGATGCTCCCGACCCGGAAATGATCGTTCAGGCTCATCTTCTGGCCCGGCGAAGCCTGGCCGAAAGCCCGTTCGAAGTTCCCGTACGCGCCCGCCCGCGACGCCGATCACGCCACCGGGGATGCCCAGCCTCTTGACGACGGCCACGACGTGGTTCAGCTTCTTGACCACACCCGCGTGGCTTCCGCCACCACTTCCGCGTGGCTTGCCGCCACCGCCTCTGGCCGCGGCCACGACCGAACCGCAGACCAACCCACCACAAGTGCGCCGGCCAGTACGGCGAGCGATCGTCGGCGTCGCACCGAATTCATCGCCTGCTTAGCCGTCCCCTTCACCTTGTCGAGAAACCCCATTTGGGCAGCGTCCGCTCTCGAATGCCGGGCCGAGTCGGCCGGCGAACCGATCTGGTCCCGCGGGAACGGTATCACCGGTTAACGGCACATCAACCCGGTTGAGCGGCGTGAGCTCTGACGGCGGTCGGATCGCGCCGAAGGTGCAACTCATCGCCGCTGCCTCCCCATCCCCTTCTGAGCAAGCCGTTCCCGAACCCACCGAGTGGCAGGATGTGTCGATGCCCCGCCAGCGCGCCCCGCTCCCGGCCTCGGCCGACGTGGTCATCGTCGGTGGCGGAGTGATGGGAACGAGCGCCGCGTTCCATCTGGCCGAGGCCGGCGTGGACGTCGTGCTGCTCGAACGCAACGAGCTCGGCAGTGGCTCGACGTCGCGGGCCGCCGGCGGCGTGCGCACGCAATTCTCCGACGCACTGAACGTCGAGATCGCCAAGCGGAGCATGGATGCGTTTCGAGACTTTCACCGACGGCCGGGCTGGGAGATCGACCTGAAGAAGGTCGGCTACCTGTTCGTGCTCAGCCGTGAGGAGGATGTCCGGGAGTTCGAGCAGAGCGTGGCGCTGCAGACCTCGCTGGGCCTGCCGACCCAACTTCTGGACCGAGCTGGGGTACGCCGGCTGTGCCCCTTGATCGACGGCGACGACATCCTGGCCGGCGCCTTTTCGCCCGGCGACGGCCACGCCACGCCGGAGGGCGTCGTGCAGGGCTACGCCTCGGGCGCCCGTGCTCACGGTGCCGATGTCCGGACGGCCTGCGAGGTGCTCGAGATCGAGACCAGCGGCGGCGAGATCGTCTCCGTGATCACGAACGATGGCCCGATCCGTACCGGCGCCGTGATCTGTGCCGCCGGCGCCTGGTCGCGAGCGTGTGGCGAGATGGTCGGCGTCGCGCTGCCGATCACCCCGTTGCGGCGCCAGATCCTCTTCACCGAGGCGATCGACGGTCTGCCCGGCCGAGCTGCCGATGACGATCGACTTCGCGTCGACCTTCTACTTCCATCGCGAAGGGCCGGGACTGCTGATGGGTATGTCGGACCCCAACGAGCGCCCGGGGTTCAGCGTCGAGACCTCCGATGCCTGGCTGCCCGACCTGATGGCCGTGGTCCGCCGGCGCGCGCCGCGCATCGCCGAGGTGGGGATTCGCGGCGGCTGGGCCGGGCTGTACGAGATGACGCCCGATCACAACGGCATCATCGGCGAGGCAGCGGCGGTTTCGCGCTTCCTCTACGCCACCGGGTTCTCGGGCCACGGCTTTCTCCAGGGCCCGGCGGTCGGCGAGATCCTGCGCGACATGTATCTGGGCCGGCCGACGTTCGTCGACGTCGCGCCGTTGAGCGTCGATCGCTTCGACGCGGCGGCCCTGCGACCCGAGTACAACGTGGTCTAGTGATGACACCCCCGTAAACACTGGGGATAGGGCCAAGTTGCCCACGAGGTACTCACAAGCGCTTCATCGACGAGGCCGAGGAGCACCGCCAGGCTAGCGAGCACGCTCGCTGGCGTTACGCGAGTTGATTGGGGTGACGGTGGTCGTACGAAAGCCAGCGCGCAGACGGTTCTCCGCGCCGTGATCGCCGTCGGCCAATGCGACGGCGGCGACTGGATGCGGTTCCCACTCGACCCCGACCAGTTCCCTGTCGCGTGCCGCCGCGATGTTGAGCACTGCCGCACTCTCTGCCGCTACCTCGGGGTCGACAGCGCCGCCGATTGGCTGTGGCACGTGTTCGGCGCCCGACGCGTCACCATCCATCCATCCACTCGGCGGGATTGGAGGCGGACGGGCCGCCGAGCGGCGAACCCGGCCGCCTCCGTGGCGGGCGCACGATTAGGGGCAGGGGCGCCCGCCGTGCTCGCCCATCCGTGGGCGTGCGCAACTGTCATACCACCCCAGTGGGAGGGGCGGGTATCGGCCAACTGGCCCAACCAGCGTTCAATTACCCGGCTGCACCGGGGCGCCCCGGCAGGGGTAGGTCCCAGCGCCAAAGCGCGCATGCCAAAGACCGCCGAATGCTTCAACGCGAAGATCACCACTGATGAAATGACCCCCGATAAGAACGGACCCGAGAACGGCGACGATGGGAATGTTGCCCCCGAGACCAGCAGCGCTGACCGCTCGCTACTGCTTCGCCTGACGCAGCGGCGCTCTGGCTCGAGGGTCGCGAGGTCCGGTTCCCGACTCGCGCTGACGGCTGGACCGCCGGTGCGTGCGACAGTCTCGCGCTGGCGATCAGAACGCCGGTCCTCGCCCAATGCAGAAGTCTCTCCACCGAGCGGTGGCCGTCCTGAACTCGGAGGTGCCATCAGTGGCGACGCTGGTCATGTCAGGGCTACCCTATGGGCGGTGTCTCGCCCGACTGGTGTTGTCTCGATCGGCTTGTCGAGAACGCGAACGGGCGAGGTCTTATGCGTTCGCGGCCTGGTCTTCCGTTTGGCGGTTCTCGTCTGTGCGCTGTTCGTTCTGTCGGGTTGCGGCGGGCGGCGAGCACCGCGACGACCTCCACCGGGCAGCCCACCACAGGCCACCAGGTGACCAGGACCGGCACACAGCCGCCCTGCGGGCGGTCCTCCCCTCGGACCCCCTACTCGCACGTTATCTGGCTATGGATGGAGAACCAGAGCTTTACGACCGTCGTCGGCGCGAGGTCAGCCCCCTACCTCAACTCGCTAGCCGCCGCCTGCGGGTTGGCCACGAACTACCACAACATCACTCACCCGAGCCTGCCGAACTACATCGCGGCTACCTCGGGCCTCGGCGACCCGTCGGGCCGGCCCCTCGACGCGTTTTTCAGCGACTGTGATCCGTCGGCGAGTTGCTCGACCGCCGCGACGAGCATCTTCAGGCAGGTTCGGAGCTGGCGAGCCTACGAGGAGTCGATGCCCACCCCGTGCGACCGACACGACTCCGGATCCTACGCGGTCAGGCACAACCCCCCTGCCTACTACACCTCGCTCACCGGATGCCGGCGGCGCGACCGTCCACTCACGGACCTCTCGAGCGACCTGGCCCACAACGCCCTTCCAGCCTTCTCGTTCATCACGCCGAACCTTTGCCACGACACCCACGATTGTCCGGTCGGCGTCGGGGACCGGTGGCTTGCGCACGAAGTGCCAAAGATCCTCAACAGCCGCCCGTACCGGGCTGGCAACACCGTGCTCTTCATCACCTGGGACGAGGGCGAGGGCGGCTCCGCGACCTACTGCGCCGCCAACGAGAGCGACGTCGGCTGCCGCGTGGCGATGGTCGTCGTAAGTCCCTCGACTCCGTCTGGCCAGCGCTCCGCCCAGCTCTTCAACCACTACTCGCTGCTTCGGACGACCGAGGACCTGCTCGGGGTTCCCCCGCTAGGCCAGGCCCGCACGGCCACCAGCATGGCCAACGCCTTCAAGCTTCGCGCCCGTCATCGGACGTGAGCACGCGCGGGGTGCGCGCCAGAACGCACGTGTCATCGCGAGGTTCGCTTCAGCCACCAGCCGCTGCTCGCCACGCCCGCGCCGACCGGCAAGGTTGCACGACCGTTAGCGCCGGGGGTCCGATCCGCACGGCGTCGCTCTTGTTAGATAGGACCGAGGATCATGGGCAAGATCTACGATGCTCACGAAATGCTCACGAACGCATTAGCACCAGCCGAAACGGGACGGCACCGCGCCGCGGACGCACTCCGCGATTCGCCCGCAAATCGCGAACTTCCTGTAACGGGTCATCATGAACCGTCATGGCGCGAAGACAACGTGGTCTAGTGCGCTGATGACCAGCACGGCCCCGACAACCGCGACAGGAGCCCAGGGCCTCGTCGACGCGCTCGAAGCGCTGGGGGTAACCGTGGCCTTCGGTCTGCCCGGTGTCCACAACCTCTCGATCTGGCACGCGCTCTCGCGCTCCTCGATCCGGCTCATCGGCGTCCGCCACGAGCAGACCGCCGTGTACGGCGCCGATGGCTACGCACGCGCGACCGGTGCGCTCGCGGTGGCTGTCGTCACGACTGGCCCCGGCGCGGCCAACACGCTCGGCGCCACCGGCGAGGCGATGGCCTCGAGCTCACCCGTCCTCGTGATCGCCACCGACATTCCCTCGACCCTTCGCCGCGAGGGCGTGTACCGCGGGGTCCTGCACGAGACCCGCGATCAGGCGGCGATGTTCGCGCCGGTGACCAAGCTCACCCGGGTCGCGGCCAGCGCCGACGAGATTGCGCAGGCGGTGTTGGACTGCGGATCGGCGGCCACCGCCGCGCCGAGCGGGCCGGTCTACCTGGGCGTACCGACCGATCTGCTGTCCAGTCCCATTTCCTCTACCACCGAGTCCCGTGCGAATGAGACCCATCCTCACAAGATCAACGCGGACGACGCTGCGATCGGCCGTGCCGCCGAACTGCTCGCCGCGGCCGAGCGTCCGCTGATCTGGGCCGGTGGCGGTGCTCTACGCGCCGACGCCGGCGAGATCATCGGGGCGGTGGCGCTCAGGCTCGCCGCGCCCGTGATCACGACGTACTCGAGTCGCGGGCTCCTGCCCCCGGATCATCCGTGCTTCGTCCCCGGGCCGGTGCACGCGCCACCGGTCGGGGCGGTGTGGGACGAAGCCGACGTTGTGCTCGGGGTCGGGACCGACTTCGACGGCATGATGACCCAGAACTGGCTCATGCCGGCGCCCCCGAGGCTGATCGCGGTCAACGTCGACGAGGCCGACGCCAACAAGAACTTCGCCGCCGACCTGACCCTGGTCGGCGACGCTCGCGCGGTGCTCGAACGACTGGCGCCCACGCTCCCCGAGCGCGAGGGCCTCCCCGCGCTCGAGGAGCAGATGGCCCAGATCGCCGCCGACGTGGCGGCGTTCGTCGAGGCCGACGACGCGCAGGCGGCGCAGTTGCTCGCGTCGCTGGGCCGGGTACTTCCGAGCGAGGCGGTGCTCGTGGCCGACATGTGCATCCCGGGCTACTGGCTCGCGGGCTTCTGGGCGCCCCCGCTGCCCCGCAAGCTGGCCTACCCGGTGGGCTGGGGAACGCTCGGCTTTGCCTTCCCGGCCTCGATCGGTGCGTGTCTGGCCGGCGCCGGCCCGACGGTGTGCGTATGCGGCGACGGCGGCTTCCTGTTTGCCTGTGGCGAGCTGGCCACGGTCGCGCAGGAGCGGGTCCCGCTGAACATCGTGCTCGTCGACGATGGCGGCTACGGCATGTTGCGTTTCGACCAGACCCGGGCGGGAAACGAGCCGTTCGGCGTCGACCTGAGCACGCCAGACTTCGTGGTGATGGCCGATGCGTTTGGCATCGCCGCCACACCTGTCGAAGGCTTTGGGCCGGAGTTCGAGGAGGCGCTGAGGCGCGCCGTGGCCAGCGATCGACCCGAGATGATCGTGGTCCGCGCGGCCCTCAAACCGCCGCCGACGACATCGCCCCGCTGGTACCGACGACCGTGAGAGGACAGCCATGAGTACGACGACCGCGACAACCTCGACCGAGCAGCTGCGAGCGCAGGCCCGGAGAAGCCTCGATCGCTGTGGCGTCGAGCTCGGACCCGTGACCGGCCCCGCGCTCAGCGCCCGCTCGCCGATCACCGGCGAGGACCTGTTCGAGGTACCAGCGACCGACCCGGCCGACGTTCCGACAGCGGTCGCGGCGGCTCAGCGGGCGTTCGCGAGCTGGCGCACGACGCCGGCTCCGCTACGAGGGGCGCTGATCAAGCGTTTCGGCGCGCTGCTCGAGCAGCACAAGTCCGACGTGGCCGAGCTCGTGACGATCGAGGCGGGCAAGATCCCCTCCGAGGCCCTCGGCGAGGTGCAGGAGATGATCGACATATGCGACTTCGCGCTCGGGCTCTCACGGCAACTCGACGGTCGCACGATGGCCTCGGAACGACCAAGCCACCGGCTCATGGAGACGTGGCATCCGCTCGGGGTGGTGGTCGTCATCTCGGCCTTCAATTTCCCCGCCGCCGTGTGGTCGTGGAACACGGCCGTTGCGCTCGTGTGCGGCGACAGCGTCGTGTGGAAGCCGTCGCCGATGACGCCCCTGACGTCGCTCGCGTGCTCGGCCCTCCTCGACCGCGCCGTGGCGGAGTCCGGAGCCCCGGCCGGCCTTCACCAGCTGGTGCTGGGCGGCAGCGACGTGGGCGAGGCGCTGGTCGACGACCGCAACGTCGCGCTCCTCAGCGCCACCGGGTCCGAGCGCATGGGCGCCCTCGTGGCGCCGCGGGTGGCCGCCCGGATGGGCCGCTACCTGCTCGAGCTGGGCGGCAACAACGCGGCCGTCGTGGCACCGTCCGCCGACCTCGAGCTGGCCACCCGCGGAATCGTGTTCGCCGCCGCCGGAACCGCCGGACAGCGCTGCACCACGCTGCGGCGTGTCATCGCCCACGAGGACGTGGCCGGCGAGCTCGTCGGGCGGCTGGGCGAGGTGTTCGCGCGGTTGCCGATCGGAGACCCGTTCACCGACGGAACCCTGGTCGGACCGCTGATCAGTGTCGGCGCCTACCAAGGACTCCGCGACGCGCTCGGGCAGGCGCAGGCCGACGGCGGGGAGCTGGTCGTCGGCGGCGAGCGCCGCGAGCTCGCGGGCGTCCCCGACGCCTATTACGTCGAGCCCGCCCTGGTGCGCATGCCGAGCCAGACCGACCTCGTCCGGCGCGAGACGTTCGCGCCGCTTCTCTACGTCATGACCTACCGCGATTTCGACGAGGCGATCGCCGTCCACAACGACGTTCCCCAGGGTCTGTCCTCGAGCGTCTTCACCCGCGATCAGCGCGAGGCCGAGCGCTTCCTCGCCGCCGACGGTTCCGACTGCGGCATCGTCAACGTCAATATCGGCACCTCGGGTGCCGAAATCGGCGGCGCGTTCGGAGGCGAGAAGTCGACGGGCGGCGGCCGCGAGTCGGGCTCGGATGCGTGGCGGGCGTACATGCGTCGCGCGACCAACACGATCAACTACTCGGACGAGCTGCCGCTGGCCCAGGGCGTGGAATTCGGCTGAGGCCGGCCGGCCGGCGGCGCCCGCTATGCTCCGGCGCCGGAGAGATAAACGGCGCGTCCGTTGCGGCGTGCCACGCGGATACGGAGATCACTGATGCAGAGACTAAGGATGGGCGCACGCTTCCTCGCCGTCGGCGTAGCTTCGGCCGTCGTCACGATCAGCCTGGCCGCGGCGGCGACCGCTTCGGCCAAGACGGTGTGGTTGTGCAAGCCCGGCCAACATCCCGATCCATGTACGCCGGGACTGTCGACCACGGTCTACTCGCCCAAGCTCAAGAAGCTCAAGGTCACCCATCCCAAGCAGGTCGCTCACCCGGCGATCGACTGCTTCTACGTCTATCCGACCGTCAGCGATCAGAAGACGGGCAACGCGAACCTCCACGTCGACCCCGAGGAGCGGTCGATCGCGCTGTATCAGGCCGCGCGCTACTCGCAGTACTGCCACGTCTACGCGCCGATGTACCGGCAGGTCACGCTCGACGGCATCGGTCTCGGCACGCCTACGACCAAGCCGAACCCGGCGTTGGCCACCACCGACGTCCACAACGCCTTCGAGACGTACCTGAAGAAGTACAACCACGGGCGCGGATTCGTGCTCATCGGCCACTCGCAGGGCTCGTTCGTGCTGCGTCAGCTGATCGCGAAGGACGTCGATCCCAAGCCAGCCGTGCGCAAGCGCCTGGTCTCGGCGATCCTGCTCGGCGGCAACGTCCTGGTCAAGAAGGGCAAGAAGATCGGCGGCGACTTCAAGCACATCCCCGCGTGCACGAAGTCGGCTCAGCTCGGATGCGTGATCGCCTTCTCGACGTTCGACCAGCCCGTTCCCAACCCCAGCTTGTTCGGGCGCCCCTCGGGCAGCGCGAGCGGCGGCAAGGCGCCGAAGGGCGACGTGGTGCTGTGCACCAACCCGGCGGCCCTCGGTGGCGGCAGCGCGCTCGTCGATCCGATCTTCCCAAGCGCGCCGTTTGACCCCAAGAGCACGCTGGCCGCGGGCATCAAGCTGCTCGGACTGACGCAGCCGATGCCACCCACCGTGTGGTCGTCGGAGCCCGGTTCCTACCGCGCGCGCTGCTCCTCGGCGAACAACGCGCACGTGCTCGAGATCACCGCCGTGGGTGGTGCCAAGACGGCCACCCCCAGTCCGACCCCGGAGTGGGGCCTGCACCTGCTGGACGCCAACGTCGAGCTCGGCAACCTGATCTCGATCGTCAAGGCCGAGGCGGCTAAGTTCGTCGCCAGCGGGCACTAGGTTCGGGCGGGTGACGCCCGCCGAAGTTTCGAGTAGGCGCGTGAGCGGCGCCGATCCGGTGATCACCGGCATCGGAGCGCTCACGCCGCTCGCGCTCGATGCCCCCAGCACGTGGGCGCGGCTGGTTCAGGGCCACTCGGGAGTCTCGGCCATCGAGGCGTTCGACGCCTCGCGCCTGGCTGTGAGGATCGCCGGTGAGATCAAGGACTTCGACGCCGAGCAGCTCCTCGGGACCAAACGCGCCCGGCGATCGGCTCGCGTCTCGCAACTCGCGGTCGTTGCCGCGCGCGAGGCGGTCGCCGATGCCGGCCTCGAGATCGAGGGAGCGCAGGAGATGATCGGCGTGGCGATCAACACGGCGGTGGCCGGCGTGCCCGAGACCGAGGCCAACGTGCGTGCCCTGCTCGAGGCCGGACCGCGGGCGGTGAGCCCCTTCTACGTGCCCTCGACGATTCCCAACATGCCCGCGTGCGAGGTGGCCATCGACCTCGGGGTTCACGGGCCGGTGACGGCCGGCGCCCTGGCCTGCGCGAGCGGCAACGCGGCTCTGCTCGAGGCCCGCCGGCTGATCCTGGCCGCCGAGGCCGAGGTCGTCGTCGCCGGCGGCGCCGACGCCGGGATCTCCGCGGACATGTTCGCGGGACTGGCCAATATGGGCGCGATGTCGGAGCGCAACGACGAGCCCGAGCGCGCCAGCCGGCCCTTCGACGCCGACCGCGACGGCTTCGTGTTTGGCGAAGGCGCGGTCGTGCTCGTCGTCGAGTCGGCCGCGCACGCGTCGCGTCGTGGCGCCCGTCCCTACGGGTCGCTGCCCGGCGGCGCCCTGACCTCGGATGCCTTTCACATCAGCGCCCCCGAGCCATCCGGCGCCCAGGCGGCGCGGGCGATATCGCTGGCGCTCGAGCGGACCGGCACGCGTCCTGAGCAGATCGACTACATCTGCGCCCACGGCACGGGCACCAGGGCCAATGACGCCGTGGAGACCAAGGCGATCCGAACCGCGCTCGGTCCGGCCGCCGAGAGCGTGCCCATCAGCTCGCCGAAGTCGATGGTGGGTCACCTGATCGCGGCGGCAGGATCGCTCGCGGCGATGGTTAGCCTCCTGGCCATGCGTGACGGCGTCGTTCCCCCGACGATCAACCTCGAGCATCCGGACCCGGAATGCGATCTCGACTACGTGCCGCTGCGCGCTCGCGAGACGCCGGTGGCGACCGCGCTCGTCAACGCCTTTGGCTTCGGTGGGCAGAATTGCGTGGTCGTGCTGCGGAGCTCCGGGTGAGCCGCGGCACGGACCCGGCCGTGGTGGCCGAGCAGGCCGGGATGGTGGCGGCCGCATGGGGTGCACCGGGAGCGCCCGCGTCGTGGCGGCTGACCGCCGAGCAGTTCCGCGTGCTCAGCCGCGACGAGGAGTTGATCGCGATCGCCGCCGAGATCCCGCCCGACAAGCTCCCGCCCCTGCTGTTCCAGGCCGCCGCGACGTTCCTCATCCTGATGTTGGAGCCGGCGCCGCTGCGGAGGTGGTTTCCGCGCGTCGGCGAACCCCAGCCCCGGCTCGATGCTTCGTTCGCCGCTGAGTTCCGGAGCTTCTGCCTGCACCACCGCGCCCGGCTGGCCGAGCTGTGTGCGGCGCACCGCTACCAGATGAATGAGGTTGGCCGGTGTGCCGACCTGATCCCGGCTCTGGCCAGCGCCCCCGGCGACGGACGCGAGATCGCCCTGATCGATATCGGCACGGGCGCTGGCCTGGCCCTCCAGGCCGACCGCTACAGCTACGTCTACCGAGGACCGCGCGGAGATGTGTCGGTCTCGGGTGCCGCCGCCTCGAATGTCGTGCTCGAGACCGAGGTGCGGGGCGCGCTCATCCCCCCGCTCCCCGCGGCCCCGCTTCGGATCGGCGCGCGCGTGGGCATCGACAGCGAACCGCTCGACCTGAACGACCCGGCGGTGACAGCCTGGCTCGGCGCGTGCATCCCGCAGGAGGTTCAGGCCGTGACGCGGTTTCATCACGCGGTGGAGGTCGCCCGCCGTCACCCCGTCCAGACCGTGCGCGGCGACGCCGTGGAGGCGTTGCCGGGCGTGCTCGCCGCCGTCCCCGACGACATGCTCATCTGCCTCCTCGACAGCTACGTGCATGTGTTCTTCTCCGGCGATGAGCTACGGAGCTTTCGAGACATCGTGGACGACATCGGGTCCCGGCGCGACCTCGACTGGATCTCGATCGATCCGCTCGTGCCGATGGGCAACGACGCGCGCGACAGCGTCCTCGGCATCGACGTTCCGCCCGCGCTGATCGAGCGAAACCGTTCCGACGGAGTGTTCGGCGTGATCGGACGGATGAGTTACCGCGGCGGCGAGCGTACGACCGAGCTGCTCGGTATCGCCCACCCCGGTGCCGCCTGGCTGGAGTGGCTGGCCCCGGCGAGTCGCTAAGCACACTCTTAGCCCCGGTCTGGCTCTGCGTACCCTTTGAGAAGTGTCAGATCGCAACGCCTCGCGGCTGGGAGAGTTCATCCGCCGCCAGCGCGAGCTCTCGGACGTCTCGATGCGACAGTTCGCCGAGCTCGCAGGGATATCGAACCCGTATCTCTCGCAGATCGAACGCGGCCTCCGCGCACCATCGGAGCAGGTCGTGCAGGCGATCGCCGACGCGCTTCACACGTCGGCGGACGCGCTCTATCGGGGCGCCGGCATCCGGCCCGAGTCGGACGGCGACTCCAAGGTCATCGCGGCCATCCGCGAGGATGCCCACCTCTCGGGGCGCCAGCGGCGAGCTCTGATCGAGATCTACCGCTCGTTCACGTCGTAGCGCGCGCTATCTCCACGCGACCGCCCAATCCGTCGGCCGCGCCGTCCGGGCCGCGAGCGCGAACACCACCAGTCCTCGTTCTCGACGGAAGTGGACCGGCCGGCCGCGTGCCCACGCCACGACATCGCGCGCGCCCGAGGGCAGGCCGCCGACCTCAAGCGTGATTCGCCCCGACCGCTGCTCCACGAAGTACCCCCGCAGCATGCGCGCGCCGCGCGCGACGCCGACGTCGGGCAGGCGGAGCGAGAACCTCTTCAGCACCGGCCGGATGACGAACCCGTGCTCGACCGCCTGCACCCCAGCGAGATGCACCGCGTTCATCACCATCCATGTCGGCTGCTCGGTGATCTGGCCTTCGTAGCTGTTGTAGAGCGGTATGCCACACCGCGCCGGGTCGCGCGCATAGAACGCGTTGCAGGCGTCGTCGACCGAGATCGTGCCGTCCCAGTGCTGGGGAAATGCGTGGGCATGCGCGGCCAGCGTGTCGCGCGTGTACTCGCTCCACGCGTAGCGGTCGGCGTCCGGCACGACTCCCTGCAGCGTGCCGAGCGCCCACGTCAGCCAGCCATCGACGTCGAACCAAACCCCACCGATGTATTGGGAGGCACCGTCGAGCTTCGCGCCAGCGCCTGTCGGTGGCTCCGTGACGCCCGGATCGCGAGCCGCCGGCGAGATCGCGGACCCGATCTTGGCCGGGCCGTCGACCACGGCCGGTGCGCCGATACCGGTCAGGAATCGACGGATATTGTGGACGAGCAGCCCGGCCTGTCGCGCGGAGGGCGCCCCGGCGAGCATTGCCCATGGCTGGGGCTCGCCGAAGATTGCCCCGACGCCGATCGGCTTCGAGCCCGAATAACCGCGGAGGTACCAGCGGCCCGTCCAGTCGTGTCGGACCACGGCGAGCAGCTGATGCGCGCGCGCTCGCAGCTGTGCCGCGAAGCGGTGATCGCCGCGCAGGTCGGCCAGCGCGGCCAGCCGCGGGTAGGCGTAGGCGAGCTGGGCCGGCACGAGCATCGACTCGGTCATGTGCAGGAAGGTCGCCGAGAAGTCCGACCAGTCGCCGTTGGTCCCGGCCAGGTAGCCGCCATGCGGCCCACGCAGCGATTCCTGATGGCGGAAGGCGACCTTGAGGTGCTCCCAGATGCTGACGCGCCGGTGGGTGTCGTAGAACGGGATGCGCTCGGAGAAGAACGAGGTGTCGCGCGAGCCCAGCCCGTACTCGGCAGCCGCCAGCAACAGCCAGAAATCGAGGTCATCCGACGTGCCGAGCTTGTTGAACAGCGTGCAGAGGGGCCCGGTGCCATAAGGGATGCCTCCGCCTCGCTCCGATTGGAGCGAGACCGAGTAGCGAAGGATCTCGCGAGCCATCGCCGGATCGGCGTAGACCATCGGCAGGAGGTAGTGAAGCCAGCTGCGTGACCCCAGGTTGAGCCCGCTGCTGTACTGGTAGTAGCCGCCCTGGGTAATCGTGTGGTAGCCGCAGACCTCCTCGTAGACCGAGGCGGCGCGGAGCAGGTACGCATCCCACTGCAGCTCGCGTGCCACCCAGCGCCACCGGGCTCCGAACGATGCCCTCGGCAGCCACTGCTCCCACGCGCGCTCACTGGTGACGAAGGGATGCCGCGCGGTGCGGTACTTCCGCACCAGACCGGCAATCGCCCCTCGGTGGGCCATCCCGTACGCGTAGCGAAGGGTCACGGACTGGCCCGGGCGCAGCCGGACGGGAGCACGAAACGCGAAGAGCGTCGACCCGCCCGCGCCTGACCGGGCCGGCGCGGCGATCCCGTCGCGCAGCCGATCGGCCGATACCGCTGCGGGTGAACCCCGACTGCCCTTCCCGAAGAAGCCGCTGACCGAGGTCTCGAACCCACGTACCGGGCCCGCCAGCGCGGCGGAAAAAATGCTCAGCGGCCGGTGGTCGCCGTCATCCGCCGCCTGAGCCACGGACAGGCTACGCAGGGCCGGGTTCCACCGCGGCACCCCCAGCCCACGCAGCCGGCCGGCCGTCTGGTCGTACGGGTTGACGTCCCAGTACTCGAACCACGACACGTGCTCGGCGTGCGAGGTGGTGTTCGTGATCTTCACGTCGTCCAGCAGGAGCGGGTCGTTGCCGAACGGCGCATACACGTCCTCTCGCACCGCGACGCCGTCGGCGCGCACGCGTCGCTCGTAGTACCCGACCCCGAACACGCGCCGAAACCCGCCGCCGGCGGGCCGATCGAGGTACAGCGTGCTCATGACCCGCCCGTCGACGTTGAGATAGCCGTAGCCGCCGGCGTAATGGCGCCGATCGGGGTCGTAGCGGTTGGCCCACTGCGCCAGTCGATCCTGGCTCCAGAACTGCGTGTAGCCGTCGTTGAACGCTGCCGCGACGATGTGGTCGTTGCCCAGCTCGTGCTGAGCGCTGGTGGCGCCACCCCGCTCGGGCTGCCGCGCCCGGGGCGCCGTCTGCTCGTCGATGTCGTAGCGATACGCCGGGAGGCCGAAGCCGTCGACGATCCAGCGACCGAACGATCCGCTCCCGTAGGTCGAGCGCACGTCGGCGCGCGCGTGATCGGCCGACAGCGGGGCGGGCGCCGCGGCGGCCATCGACGGCACGGCCAGCCCGGCGATCAGCGCCAGCAGGGTCAGCCTGCCTCTCGTGGTCACGTGCACGTCGCGCACAGCCTAGGGACTCGCTCTTGCCCATCGGCGCCCCGAGCACGTAGGCTGGCGTTATGGCGCCGGAACCACCCGCGCACGTCGTCGTCCCGTTCGCGCTCGCGGGTGGAAGCTGGATCTTCATCGGGGTCCTGGTGCTGTTCTTCTTCGCCGTCGTGCTCGGCTACTACACGCGAGCGGGCAGCGGGATCAGCCAGCGGCCCTACCGCCGGCCCGGCGAGGCGCCCGAGTCACCGAGCGAGCTCGCTCACGACACCACGCAGGATGTCCGCAACTGGACCCGCGGCACCGAAGGTCACCGACGTCCGGCTCCGGGCGCTGCTCGCCGTCCCGACGATCCGGCGGTGGCGCAGGCGTTGGCCGATTGGCGGGCCGGGTCCAGCTCCGCCGGCACCCTCGATCCCCCGATCGGCCCCGGCGACCACGTCCTGGGCACCGGAGGGGCCCGCGACGTCGCTCTGTACCTAGATGCCTCCTCGGAGCCATCGCTGAGCGCCTACCGCCTGCTCTGCGAGTTCGTCGACTCGCAACGAATCCGACTGGCCGTTCGTCAGCTGCCGCTGGCCGACGTCCACCAGCTCTCCCTCCTGGCGGCAGAAGCACTCGAGGCCGCGGCGGCCCAGGAAAAGTTCTTCGCGCTCCTCGACCACCTCGCGGGCACAGGCTGTAGCGACGAGGCGCAGGTGCTCGACGCCGCCGCCCACTACGTGGCCGACCCGGATCGCCTTCGTCAGGAGGTCAGCGCCGGGCGCTATCGGGAGGCGGTCATCGCACAGATCCAACAGGCGACGACGAGCGGCGCCCACGCCGTCCCCGAGCTCTACATCGACGGTGACCGCTACGGCGGACCGATCATCCGCGACGACGTGGCCCGGGCGCTGCGCCGCTGACTAGTCGTATTAGCTCGCCACGCCAAGCCTCAGGGCGCCGGCGGCCTCGGCCAGTGCTTCGCGGGCCACGCGTCCGCTCCCGAGCATGGCGAGAAAGCCGTGGATCAGGCCGGGATGGCGTCGGAGCGCGACCGGAACGCCTGCCCCGCGCAGCCGCGCGGCGTACTCCTCGCCCTCGTCGCGCAGCGGATCGAAGCCGGCGGTGATGACGCAGGCCGGCGCGAGACCATGCACGTCGTCCGCCAGCAGCGGTGAGCAGCGCGCATCGCGGAACTGATCGGGCCGATCGACGTAGTGGGCGGCGAACCAGTCGAGCTCGGACTCGGTGAGGTAGTAGCCCTCGGCGAACAGACGGTGCGAGCGCCGCTTGCTCGACAGGTCGACCCAGGGGTAGATGAGGAGTTGGAAGACCGGCACCGCACCGCCGTTGCTCGCCGCCTCACGCGCGGCGCGCTGCGCCACCCCGGCGGCCAGGTTGCCGCCGGCGCTATCGCCCCCCACGGCAATCCGTGACGGGTCGGCACCGAGCTCGGCGGCGTGGTCGGCCGCGTGGCGGAAGGCCGCGACGGCGTCGTCGTGGGCGGCCGGGAAGCGATGCTCGGGGGCGAGTCGGTAGTCGACCGACAGCACGCGAATGTCGGCGTGGTGGGCGAGAAACCGGCAAGCCGGATCGTGCGTGTCGAGGTCACAGATGACGAAGCCGCCGCCGTGGTAGTAGACGAGCAGCGGGCCTGGCGCCGCGGCACCGTCCGGGGTATACAGGCGCGCCGGGATCTGTCCCGCGGGGCCCGAGAGCTCGATCGGTTTCACATCCATCGCCGGCTGCGGGCCGGCCAGGATCCGCGCGCCGGTCAGGACCCGCGCACGCGCCTGCGCGACCGGAAGCGACTCGAGCGTGGGCCCGCCGAGCAGCGAGACGCGCCTGAGAAACAGCTGCGTCTCGAGGTCGAGCTGCTGGCCGTCGATGACCACGGGCTCCCCGACCAGCGGGCGGACCAGCAGCTCTGGCAGCTCGGCCAGTCCGCGCATCAGGGCTGGCTCGAAGCGTGCGCGCAGTTGATCGGCGCTCGGCACGCGCCGATACTAAGGCCTGCGCTCCTCCGCGTAAGGCGGCCCGGATCAAAACTCGATCCATCCTCCCGATGCGCGCGGCCGGGATCAGCTGGATGATTGCCCCGGTGAACAGGACGAGAAAAGGAGAGGCAATGGCTTCGATTCGCAAGGAGATCTCGATCGACACCAGCGCCGAGGACGCCTGGGATGCGCTTCGTGACTGGGGCGCCCTGCACGAGCGTCTCGCGCCCGGCTTTGTCACCGACGTGCGCCTCGAGGGGGCCGACAGGCTTGTCACCTTCTTCAACGGGGCGGTGGCGCGCGAGCGGCTGGTCGATCTCGACGACGCTGCCCGCAGGCTCTCGTGGTCGATCGTCGACGGCCCCTACACGCACCACAACGGCTCGGCCCAGGTGTTCGGCAGCGCCGACGGCGTCCGCTTCGTCTGGATCACCGACCTGCTCCCCGACGACCTCGCTCCCCGGACCGAGGCGATGATGGAGCAGGGCCTCGTCGCCGTCAAGGGCAAGCTGGAGAGCGTGTCGTCGCTAGAGGGCGTCGACTACGGCGTCATTCCATAGCGCGAGCGTTCGCGCACGGCGGTAGGCGCGCTGGAGCGGGAACTCCAGCGTGAAGCCGATGGCGCCTGCCACCTGCTGGCACGTCGCGGTGACCTCGCCGAGCGCGAGGCCCGCGTAGGCCAGCGCGGCCGCATCGGGGAGGTCGTGCGCCAGGAGCCGGAGCCCGCGGACGCTCGTGGCGGCCTGCGCCAGCATCTGCTGCACCGGGGCCAGCCCGGCCAGCGTGGTCCCGAACGCGCGGCGGTTGCGCGCGTAGTCGAGCGTCAGGTCGACCGCGAACACGCCAACGCCGGCGCAGTAGCCAACGGTGGCCGCGATCCAGGCGTTGAGGCGCGTCGTCGCCTCGCCTCCCTCGACACGTCGTTCCTCGGTCACGTCGGTCGGGCGCCGGACGCCGATCGTGTCGCCGTACGGGCAGCTGAAGGCGCCCTCGACGCGGGAGTACGTCAGGCCGCTCGGCCCCGCTGCTACCGCAGTGCCGGAGCTCTCGCCGTAGCGGATCAGGCCGCCGGCGAGCAGGTTGCCGCCGAGCAGGCTGTCGAGTTCGCAAAGGGGGGCGAGCTGACGTCCGAGCTCGAGACCCCCCGGCCCGCAGAACGGCAGAAGCGCCGGATCCTCGGCCAGCGAGCTCCAGCCCGCGTCGCGCAGGGCCTGGGTCAGCTCGGGGCTTCGGTCATCCGCCGCCAAACCGGGCTCCCAGGCCGGCGTCGCGGTGAATGCGCGCGTCGTGGCCATGGCCACACTCTCTGCGAACGACCGCGTCTCATCCAGCCGGCTCACCGGGCCACCTCGGTGCGCAGTTCGGACAGGACCTCGGCCGTGTGCTCGCCCAGCCCGGGGGCCGGACGGCCACCGACGTTCGCCTCCCCGTCGACCTTGAACAGCGAACCGAGCAGTCGTACCGGCCCCACGCCGGGCACCTCGACGTGGCCGACGAGGCCATTGGCGATCGCCTGGGGATCGTCGAAGAGCTGGTGCAGGACCCGCACCTCGGCCGCGGGGGCACCGGCGTGGCGAAGCCGGCTCACCCAGTGCTCGACCGTATCCGTGGCGAACGTTCGCTCCAGGCGGTGAGTGTGCGCGACCCGGGCGGCGCGTTCGACGGCATCGGCCGGAACCGCCTGCGGATTGCCGAGGTAGGGATCGTCGCCGCCGGTCACGGCGAGCACCGCACGGCGTTGACGCTCGGTCAGGCAGGCCACGACGAAGAACCCATCTGCGGCCCGATAGGCGCGGTAGTAGGGCTCGAGCTCGTCTTGGGCCACGGTCCGGGCCGCCCGGCCGGCGAGATCTTCGCTCGTGGCCATCGGCGATCCGGCCAGCCGCTGCTCGCGCTCGGGCGCGTCTACCGCTTCGACCGAGACGAAGTGCTGGGCCTGGACGGCGAGAGCCGAGCCGAGCAGCGACACCTCGAGGGCCGGCGCGTCGCCGCCCGTGTTCGTGCGCCCGATCAAACCGGCGAGGACGGCGATCGCGGCCAGCAGGCCGGCCGTGAAGTCGGCCATGGCGATGCCGCCCGCCCGGCGGGGCACCTCGTCGCCCATCCGGACGTCGGCCAGCAGCAGGCCGGAGAGGGCTTGCGCAACCAGGTCGAAGGCTTTGAGCTCGGCCTGAGGGCCGTCGCTGCCCAACGCTGACACCGCGCAGCAGACGACACCGCGGTTGAGCTCGGCCACGCGCTCGCGGTCGAGTCCATACCTGCATGCACGGTCGGGTGCGAAGTTGTGCACGATGGCGTCGGCGGCGCCGATCAGTCGCTCCGAGTCGGCGCGCCCGGCCTGAGTCTTGAGGTCGAGCACGATCGAGCGCTTGTTGCGATTGAGGGCGTAGAAGTAGCGGCTGTGGCCCTCGCGGAACGGCTCGTACCGGCGCCACGCATCGCCCATTGGCGGCTCGATCTTGATCACGTCGGCGCCGAGGTCGGCCAGCAGCATGGTGGCGAAGGGGCCGGCGACGTACTGGGCGTACTCGAGGACCCGAACGCCGGCCAGGGGCTTCGCCTCACCGATCACCGCGGACATCCGAGCTCCTGACGGGCGATCACCGTGCGCTGGATCTCCGCCGCGCCGCCCGAGATCGTCGTCGCCACGGCGGCCCGCGCGAACGCCGCCACGCGCCCGGTGAGCGTCCCGACGCCCTCCTCCACCAGGGCGGCCGGGCCGAGGAGCTCGGTGGCGGCGCCGGCCAGGCGCTGCATGAGCTGAGCGATGGACAGCTTGGCCATCGAGCTCTGACCGCTCGCCGGGAGCCCGGCGTCGAGCAGCTCGGCGGCCCGGCGGCCGTGCAGCCGCGCCGCCAGCGCCTCGCCGCGGAGGCCGAGCAGCCGCCGCCGCTGCGCGCGCGTGGCCGCGATCGGCTCAAGGGCGTCGAGGAGCGAGAACACGACTCCGACCTTCTCGCTCGTCACGCGTTCGTAGTCGAGCGTTCCCATCAGCACGCTCCACCCGCCGTCGAGCTCGCCGACGAGCTGGTCAGCGGGAATCTCGACATCGGCCAACTCGAGCTCGCCGATCGTTCCTCCGCCCAGCGTGCGGTGGGTACGGACGGTGATGCCGGGCGTTCGCAGGTCGGCGACGAGGACCGAAAGACCCCGGTGGCGCTCGCGCTCGGTGTCGGTGCGGACGGCCAGGTAGACCCAGTCGGCATAGTCGGCGCTGCTCGTCCAGATCTTTCTCCCGTTGACGACGAAGCGATCGCCCCGGGCCACGGCGCGTGTTCGCAGCGCTGCCAGGTCGGACCCGGCGTCCGGCTCCGAAAAGCCCTGGCAGAAGAGCAGCCGCCCCGAGGCGACCGACGGGAGCAGCCGCGCCTTCAGCTCCTCGGTGGCGAACTTCCCCAGCGCGTTTCCGACCGTCTTGACCGACAGCAGATAACCGCTCAGGGGCAGCCAGTGGTATCCGAAGCGCTCCTCGCAGCCCACCGTGTGGAGGTGGGTGAGTCCCCGCCCTCCGAACCGCTCTGGCCAGTGGATGCCGATCCATCCCGCGTCGCCCAGCGCCGCGTAGATGGCCCGCGAATCACCATCGGACGGCATCCCCTGATAGCGAAGCTGCGGGTCGTCGGGGATCCCGGCGGACACCTGGCGCGCAAATGCGTCCGCCTGGTCGGCCAGCTCGGCCTCGCTGCGCCCGACCTCAGTTGTCACCCGGGCTCCTGAGCCTCGCCGCCGCGCCGATCGCGTCAGCGCACGTCCTGAGCCGAGCCTCGATCTCGTCTCGAACCGGCGCCGTCGCGCGCGCCGTCGGCAGCGAGACGTTGATCGCCGCCGATCCGTGCCGATCCGTCCACGTCACGGGGACGGCGATCGAGACCAGACCGATCTCGTACTCCTCCTCGGACCGCGAGACGCCGGTCTGGCGTATCGCCTCGAGCACGGGCGCCAACCGCCTCCACGAGGTGATCGTGTGGGGCGTGCGGGATTCGTAGGGCTCGCGCCCGAGCGCTCGACGCGCCGCGTCCTCGGGGACATGGGCGAGCAGGCATTTGCCGAGTGCCGTGCAGTGGGCCGGCAGCCGCTGCCCGACTGTGGTCTGAAGCGTGAGCAACCGATCGCCCGTCTCGCCGAGCAGGTAGACGATCTCGCCGCCCTGGAGCACGGCGAGGTTGCCCGTCTCCTGAACCCGCCCGACCAGATCGAGCATGTGCCGGCGGGCGAGGTCGGGCAACCGCATGCCCGCGAGCAGCGGTGGCATCAATCGCGTCAGCTCGAGCCCGAGCCGCAACCGGCGGTTCTCGGCGTCGCGCTCGAGAAAGCCGCGATCGGTGAGGACGTTCGTGAGCCGATGAACCGTGGGCAGGGGAAGGCTCAGCGCCTCCGAGATCTGGGTCTGGGAGAGATCCCCATCCGAGGTCGCGAACGTGCTCAGGATGTCGAGGCCTCGAGCCAGCGTGCCCACCCCCGTCGAAGTTTCACTAATTGAAAGCTGCTTTTGCTTATCGATAGTGGCACTATAGTGCGGCACATGTCGGTACGCCAATCGTTCGAGACCTCTCCCTGGTCGTGGTACTCGGATCCGGCCGTACTCGAGCTCGAGCGCGAGCGGATCTTCGGACACGCCTGGCAGTACGTCGGCCACACGGGTGAGCTGCAGGGTCCGGGGAGCTACTTCGCCGCCCACCTCGCGGGCCTCCCGGTCGTGATCACCCTCGACCGGGAGGGGACACTGCGCGGCTTCGTGAACGTGTGCCGCCACCGCGGCGCGATCGTCGCCCACGGTGCCCACCGGCGAGCCACCCTCCAATGCCCGTATCACGCGTGGACCTACAACCTCGACGGATCGCTGCGCGCGGCGCCGCGCAGCGAACTCGATCCGTCGTTCGACTGCGCGGACATCGCGCTCCGTCCGATCGCCGTCGGGACATGGGGCCCCTTCGTGCTGGCGAACCTGGATCCCGACGGTGAGAGCCTCCTCGACGCGCTCGGCGACCTGCCCGATGTGGTGGCCGAGCACGGCCTGGACGTCGGCGAGTTGCGCTTTCGCCGGCGCTTCTCCTACGAGCTGGCGACGAATTGGAAGATCGCGCTCGAGAACTACCTCGAGTGCTACCACTGCGCGGTCAACCATCCCGGCCTCGTGCAGGTGATCGACGAGCGGGCTCTGACGCTCGAAGGACGAGGGCTGCGAGCCAGCATGTGGGCGCCGGCGCACCGTCGCGCCCTTGAGGGGGGTGCCGGCCTCGACGCCCGCGGCCCCGTCGGCGAGGGCCAGAACCACCTCCTGCTTCCGGGGATGAAGTTCAACGTCCTCCCCGGCCATCCCAACCTCTCGATCGGGCCGGTATGGCCGACCGCCACCGACCGTTGTGCGGGCTTCCTCGACTACTTCTTCGGCCCCGACGTCAGCGAGGAATGGGTCGCGGACCTGTTCGTGCTCGACGAGGCCGTCGGGCACGAGGACACGGCGCTGGTCGAGGACGTGCAGCTCGGAACCACGACTGGACTGCTCGATCGCGGCCGTCTCCTGGGTGGCAGCGAAACGCTCATCGAGCACTTCCAGAGCTACGTGCGCGCGCGCCTGGCCGGTTGACCCTCAGTTCTCGTCAGGGATCAATTGCATGGTGAAGTTCAGGAGAAATCCACTGTCTTTTGCCGATTACCGAGGATCGCGGCCGTCGATCAGATGCTCGCGATCGAGCATGCCCTTCTCGACCACGTTGTCGATGTCGAGCCGTACTGCCCGCATCACTCCGCCGAGCATGGCGTAGAAGCCGGCGACCAGCAGCAGCTCGAGCAACTGCGAGCTACCGAACTCGGCTTGCACCTCGGTGACGAGCTCGGTCGTCGGAGTCCCGTCCTCGAGCACCTGCCCGACGAGGCGCAGCGCGAGTAGCTCACGGGCCTCGAACCTCTCCGCGGAGATCTCACCCCGCTTGACCGCGTCGACCTTGGCGTCATCGATGCCGACCAGGCGCGCGATCTCGACGTGCTGGACCCACTCATACTCGGTGCCGGTCAGCTGCGCGGTGTGAAGGATGGCCAGCTCGCGCACGGCCGGGTCGAGGTCGCTTCGGGTCAGGATCGCCTCGCCCAGGCGAAGCGTCGGACCGGCCAGCACCGGTGCGTTGGCGAGCATCGTGAACAGGTTGATGCGAGGCTCGGGCAGTCGACTGACTACGCCGCGCACCCGCTCGTCGCTCGAATCCTCGTCTGCATAGGGGATCAGTGCCATGCCGCGACCATACCGTTTGGGCTAGCGTGCACACGGTGAGCCGCCGCCACGAGAAGACGATCGAGATCCGCTGGCGTGACCTCGACGCCTTCGGCCACGTCAACAACGCCGTCTACCTGAACTATCTCGAGGAGTCGCGCGACGAGTGGGTCGCCAACGCGCTCGGAGCCGTGGCCGCCTGGGACTTCGTGCTCGCGCACGTGTCGATCGACTTCAGGCGCGAGCTGCGTGAGGAGGATCAATCCATCGTGGTCTCGTGTCAGCTCGAGCGCCTCACGCGGTCGAGCATCGTCACGCGCGAAGAGGTCCGGACGAGCGCGGGCGAGCTGTCCGCCGAAGCCGAGTCGGTGCTCGTCGCACGTGACACCGCGACCGGGCGCTCACGACCGATGACCGACGATGAGCGGGGCCGACTCGAGGTCCTGCTCGTCGCAGACTAGGACGACGGAAGGAGAGACGATGGCGGAGCGCTGGTTCTCAGACGATGAGCTCGAGCAGATGTCGCGTCCGACCATGGACCGCGCCATCGAGGCGCTCGACCGAGGCGACGTGGAGCAGGCGCGAGCGCTGTGCGAGGAGATGAAGCACGAGTGGCGGTACCTGCACGATCTCATGGTCGAGGGAATCGGCGGGCTGATCTCATTCGTTCAGGAGCGACTCGGCGACGACGGCGTGGCCGAAGCGTGGACCTCGGGGCAGGGCCGCGGATGGCGGCGCGACGTCGAGACGATCGCCGCTCGCGACCGCAGGCAGATCGTCTACGCGCTCGCCGCCACCTGGCGCGCGCACTCGGGCAGCGCCACCGGCCCGCATCCCGGCGCCTTCACCATTACGGAGGACGACGAGAAGTTCACCTTCGAGATGAACCCGTGCGGGTCCGGCCAGCGCCTCGTGCGCATGGGTCGTTACGAGGGCCCCGGCGCGCTCGGCGTCACCCAGTCAGGCCACGACTGGAGCTACGGTCGCGAGGGATTCCCGCTCTACTGCACGCACTGCTCGTTCATGAATGAATCGCTGCCCATCCGGTGGATTGGCTATCCGCTCTATCCCAGCGACCCGCCCGATGACTTCGCTCGCGATCCGTGCACCTGGTACTGGTACAAGGATCCGACCGACATTCCCTCGCGCCACTGGCAGCGCTACGGCCTGACCCGCCCCGAAGGTGCTGCCGATGCCGGCTAGCACGGCGCCGCGCGGGCGTCGCGTCATTGTCACCGGAGCTGCGGGCGGGATCGGACGGGCCGTGGTCGCCGCGCTCAGTGACGGCGACTGCCGCGTGGCCGCGTGCGATGCCCCCGGGACCGCCGTCGCCGACGTGGCCGGAGCCGCGATGACCGTGGCCTTCGATGTCCGCGACCCGGATGCCGTGCGGACCGGCGTGGCCGACGCGATCGCCGCGCTGGGTGGATGCGACGCGGTGGTGGCCAACGCGGGTGTTGTCGACACGATCCACCGCGCCGAGCGGTTCGCCGACGAGGAGTGGCGCAAGGACGTGGAGACCAACCTGTACGGGGCGTTCTACCTCGCCCAGGCCGCGTTTGGCGACCTGGCGGCGTCGGGTGACGGTCGCGTGGTGGTGATCTCGTCCGTCGGCGCCGAGAGTGGCATCCCCGGACAGGTCGCGTACGGAGCCTCCAAGGCGGGGCTTGTCGGCATGATCCGCACGCTGGCGGCCGAGTGGGCATCGCGGGGGATTCGCTGCAACGCGGTGATGCCAGGCTTCATCGCCACGCCGAAGGTGCGAGCGATGCCGGACGACGTCCAGAAAGCGGTAAAGGCCCGGATCCCGCTCGGCCGCTTGGGTGAGACCGAGGAACTGGCCGGCGCCGTGAGCTTCCTGCTCTCGCCGGCGGCGGCGTACATCACCGGTGCGGTGCTCAGGGTTGACGGAGGCTTCGGGCTCGCGGTCAGGTGAGCTGATCCGGAGGCGGGAGAATGGGCGACTCACACGCCGCCGATGGCCGGATTCCGGTTCGAATCCGCGTCGGCGTCACAGGTCATCGCGATCCGCTCGACCCGGATGCGGCCAGTGCGGCTGTCCGCGAACGGCTGGACGAGATAACGCGCCGATTCCCGAACTCGCGCTCGGCGCACGTGACCTTCGTGCTGCTCTCCTCGCTGGCCGAGGGAGCCGATCGCATCGTGGCCGCAGCGGCAGGTGAGGTACTGGCCGGCCGCGGCGTCGAGTTGCACGCCGTGCTGCCGATGAGCGAAGAGGGATACCGACAGGACTTTCCCGACTCGGTGGCGTCCTTCGAGCGGCTGCTCGAACCCCCGACTATCAAGACCGAGCTACCGCCTGCCGCGACCCGAGAGGAGGCGTACGAGCTGGCCGGAAGATTCATCGTCGATCGCAGCGACGTGCTGATCGCGCTCTGGGACGGTCACGCGTCCTCGGGCCGAGGCGGGACCGCCGAGATCGTCACCCACGCGCGACGCCGGGGTGTCCCGGTCTTGGTCGTGCCGACCCGACGCGCGAGGGACCCAGACAGCGAGCCCACCCGCCCCGCATGGTCGCTCGAGCCATGGGCCCCGCGTGACGTCACCCGCGAGTCGCTCCAGCGGGTCGACGAGTTCAACCGCGGTTACACGGACGGTCCGCCGATGCCGGCTCGCGCCGAGCAAGCCAGGGCGAGGCTCGGCGAATCCGCCACGGGATCGGGGATCCACGATCAGTACGAGGTGGTGGCGAATTGGGTTCTGCCTCTTCTCGCCCGTGCGGATGAGCTCGCACTGCGCTACCAGCGGCTCTTCTACCTGCTGAGCGACTCGCTCTACGGGCTTGCGGCGCTGGCGGTCGCCGCGATCGCGGCTCAGTCGCAGTGGCACTGGAGTAGCAGAATCGCGCTCGTCGAAGTCGGCCTCATGCTGGGTCTCCTGGCTGTATACGCGCTCGCCCGCCGCATTCGCGTCCACGAAAGATGGGCCGGCTACCGGTCACTGGCGGAGGCGTTTCGCTCGGCGCTGTTCATCATCCTGGCCGACGTTCACCCGCGGCGAGAGGACGTCCGCCGCGAGCTCGGCCCGACCGATGAGGAGTGGTTCCAACGTGCGTTCTCCGAAGCGTGGAGATCGCGCCCCCATCTCCACCATGCCCAAGCAAACGCGCGTGACCTGCGGCGATTTCTCGTCGAAGCGTGGCTCGAGGACCAGATCCTCTACCACCAGGACGCCGCCAGGCGCTACCAGCGCCGCCGGAGATGGCTGACCGGGCTGGTGTTCCTCATGTTCGGCGCCACCGTCGTGATCGGGACTCTGCACGCCTTCGGCGTCGGCGGTGACTCGTCCTGGCAGCAGCTGTTCACGTTTCTCGCCATCGCGCTGCCTGGATTCGGGGCCGCGCTTGTCGGGGTCCGTGATCAGCGCCAATTTCGGGTGCATGAGGAACGCTCGACCCGAACCGCTGCCCGTCTGGAACGACTTCGCCGCGACATGGAGTCGCAGACCAGACTGCGTTCAGTACAACGGCTCGCCGCGCGCATCCAGACACTGATCGAGACGGAGAACCTCGATTGGTCGGGCGTGATCGAGTTCCAGGATCTGGAGATGGTGCTGTAGAGCGACGGCCTAGCAGGGTAGAGCGACGGCCTAGCAGGGCCGGCGGAATGAGATCGAAGTCGCCTGCTGCTTCCACTCCTGGGAGGCCTTGGTCTGATCGATGTACGTGCACAGCTGCCGCAGGTAGTCGTCTATCGGGTGATAGGTCCAGAGCAGGATCGTGTGGTCCGCGCTCGCTGCCGCGACGGTCTCGTCGTGGGAGCCCGAGGCGAGGACCGAGCTGGTCGGACTGAACGCCACCGCATTTATCGACGCGGCAGGCCTCGGAATCAACGGCGTATGGCTGCTCAGCGGCGCACCGAGCGGCCGACGACTCGAGACATCCCACAACTGGACCGTTCCGTCCGCACTGCCCACCGCGAGCGTCCGGCCATCCGGGCTGAACGCGACTCCCTCCACCCAGTCGGAGCCGGTCAGACTGGCCAGCTGCTGGTGGCTCTGCACGCTCCACAGCTTCACCGTGCCGTCCGTACTGCCGGAGGCAAGCACTTTGCCGTCGGGGCTGAAGGCAACACTGGTGACCGTCGCCTGATGCCCGGAAAGGACAGCGATGAGCCGGCGACTCGACACGCCCCAGAGCCGGACCTTCGCGTCAGTGCTGCCGGAGGCCAGAATGCTCCCACTGGGATTGAAGGCGACGCTCTCAACCGGCTGGCCGGGGCTGACCGACACCGGCCGTCCCACCGGCGCGTGGCTCGCGACGTTCCAAAACTGGACCGTGCCGCGGGCGTTGCCCGAGGCCAGCAGCTGGCCGCTGGGACTGAAGGCCACCTGATACACCGTGCCCGAGTGGCCTCCCAGCGGCCGTCCGAGCTGCTGGCGGGTCGCCACCCGCCACAGCCGGATCGTGAAATCACCGCCACCGGTGGCAACCAGCTTGCCGTCGGGGCTGAAGGCCACGCTCTGCACGATCTTGGGCTGCGGTATGGCCTTGCCGAGCTGCTGGTGAGTGCGGAGGTCCCAAAACCGCAGCACGCCGCGAACCGGGCCGTCGGCGCCGCCGGACACAAGCGTTCTGCGGTCGGGGCTGAAGACGACGTCTTGGACGCTGCCCAGCTCACCGGCCAGCGGTGAGCCGAGCTCACGGCCGTTCGCGACGGCGATATTCCACAACCGGACCGTGTCGTCGCTGCTGGCCGACGCCAGCGTCCTCCCGTTGGGACTGAACGACACACCCAGCACGCTCGACTCGTGGCCGTAGAGCGGTAGCCCCAGCTGCTGGTGGGTTCGCACGTCCCACAGACGGATCGTGTTGTCGTAACCGGCCGAAGCCAGCGTCTGTCCGTTTGGGCTGAACGCAACGGCATGAACGGTGCTCGTCTGGCCCGTCAGCACCGCGAACTGACGGGGCCGGGCGACATGCCAGAGCCTGATCGTGTTGTCGGCGCCGCCCGACGCAAGTGTTTTCCCGTCGGGGCTGAACGCGACGGCGAATACCGTCCCGCCGCTGCCCCTGAGCGGCTTGCCACGCGCGCGATGGCGCTTCACATCCCAGAGCCGAATCGTCCTGTCGGCACTGCCAGAGGCAACCGTCTTCCCATCGGGACTGAACGCCACGCTCAGCACGCTTCCGTGGTGACCTCGGAGCGGCGGCCCAATTTGACGCCGTTGGGCGACGTTCCACAACCGAACGGTTCTGTCCACACCGCCGGAGGCCAGCGTCCTTCCGTCGGGACTGAAGGCCACGGTGTAGACGGTGCCCTGGTGGCCGCGAAGGACTCCGAGCTCCTGATGACTCGTCACATTCCACAGCCGTACCGTGCCGTCGGCATTGGCGGTGGCGAGCATCTGCCCATCCGGGCTGTAGGCCACCTGGTAAACGGTGCCGGCGTGGGCCTCGAGCGCGGCGCCGACCTGCCCGTGAGTGGCAACGCTCCAGAACCGCACCGTGCCGTCGGCGCCACCTGAGGCCAGCGTTTGTCCGCTTGGACTGAACGCGGCGCTGTAGACGTATCCCCTATGGCCCCTGATCGGCGCGCCCAGCTCGCGGCTGTCAGCGACGCTGAGGATCGCGCTCCGAGCGTCGACGGTAGGAGCCACGCGGTACGACTCGACGGCCAGCAGGCTGGCCAGCGCAAGCTGTGACGTGCTCGCCGTCGCCCGGTTGGCGAGCAGCTGCGACTGGGCGGTGTGCGTCGCGTTGATCGCCTGCTGGCGGAAGATCACGGCCACGATCAACAGCGCCACGGCCACCAGCGCGACGAGTCCGATGGCTATGGCCCGGCGACGGAACTTCCTGGCGTTGCGAGCCTCGGCCTCGGCCTCGTGCTGGATGCGCTCGCGGTCTCGAACCTCCAGCCAATCGAGCAGCGGCCTCGCCAGTCGGTCGTGGAAGAGCTCGTATCGCATCTCGCTCATCCCTGGAGCCGGCTCGACACCGCGAAAGACGCGCGCATCATGCAGCTTCTTGACCACCGCGTCCACCTCGTCCGGCGTGTGATGGGTCATGTTGGCCAGATCGGCGACCGTGTGGGCGATCTTCGTGCCCGACGGCGTGACCAGCTCGTGGAATACATCGGTGGCGGTCTCGAGCTGGGAATCCTCCAGCGTGGCCAGCGCGTCCTCGAGGTGCGTGCGCACGATCTTGTCGGCGCCCCCGAGACGTTCGAGGGTCTCCTGGCGGAGAACCCGGGGTCCCGCCTCCCGCCCGAGCTCCGCCCACAGCGCGCGCATCACGAGCTGAAGAAACGGCGCCTCGATCTCTCCATCATGCTCGGCCTGTTCATCGCTCAGCCGGACGCCGTCCTGTGCGCTCGGGCCCAGCGTGAGCTTGCCGCGACCGACCTCGTCGAGCACGGTCTCGGTGAGCTCCGGGTCGATGTCGATCGCGCCGTTGTCGCGATGCTCGTCATTGAACGCGCCGATTGGCCCCTCGATCGCCTCCCGGGCAGACTCCCGGTCGAGATAGTCAAGGTGGAGGTAGTTGCCATAGACGCTCGTCATGCGCGTGGCAAACAGATCGCCGAGGCCCGAATAGGCGTCCTCCCGGATCGAGATGAGGAAATTCGCGCGAACGTCCGGATCGTTGACACAGCGTGCGAACTCGTCGGCGAAGCGTCCGGGACTGGCCTCGTTCGAGCGGTAGAGGAAGTACTCCTCGAACTGGTCGAGGATTATCAGCAGGGTCGCGTCGGCGGCGTTCGCCGCGCCCTTGATCACCTCGTCGAGCCGGTCGGATGACGGCGCGAGCTCGGACCCGTTGTCGACAAACTCCCTGACGCCTTCCACCACGCTGGCGATCAGGGCATCGACCGGCTCGTCCTTCCAGGCGCTGAACAGGATCGGGATGTACTGCGCCGACCCGCGTTCGGTGCGGTGCTTGCGCGCCAGCTCGAGCAACTTCGAGGCGACGGCCGCCCGCAGCAACGAGCTCTTGCCGACACCGCTGTCGGCATACAACAGCGTCAGACGTGTTGCTCGCAGATTGCCGACGATCGTCCTGCGCTCTGCATCACGCCCGAAGAACCACTTGCTGTCGTTTTCGGTGTAATAGTTGAGGCCGGCGAACGGACTGTCCGTGATCGCCCGCGGAGTTGTCGAACTCGGCATCACGTCGTCTGTCATGGCTGGCCTATGCGGTTGTCATCCGTCGTGCGTCGATCCGGGAACCGAGCTCGGCGACGTACTCGGGCAACGGGGCGGCGAGCAACTCGACGCGCGAATACATCCGCCAACCCTTCTTCTCCAGAACGTCCGGTTCGCTCTCGATCGCCCACGAGTCCTCGGTCAGAGGCTGCTGTCGCCAGAGTCGCCTCAGGAAGACGCGCGCGTTCCAGTCGCGCATCGTGTAGCCGAGGAACAGGCAGTGGCTGCTCCGCAGAATGGCGAGGATCTGATGCGGAATGACACCGCTGACGTCATCGGTGGGGAGGTAATCGATGTACTGGTCCTCCGTGACCAGGTAGTCGTTTCTGCGCTCCACCTCGCCCTCACGGACATCGGGTGCCCCGAGGATCTTCACGATCACCGTGCGGTCGAGCTCATCGTCATCGATATTGATGGGAAAGCCGAGGTAGTCCTTCGGCGCCGCCACCGTTATGGCCAGCGGTTCCGCGTCGTCCTGACCCCACGGGATGTGGATGAAGTGACCGGCGCGCGCGGCGTAGATGGCGACGTCGAACGGCTCGTTCTCATCCTCGAACGCCTGCTCCAGCGCACGGTCGTAGTTCGTCGTCAGGATGAGCTGATGGCGGGGCTCGAGTCCCAATGCCTCGAGTCGTTTGGGCAACCGAGCGAGGAAGCGGTGAACGGGGTTCGGTTCCTGCTCACCGACAGCCGTTCTGATCGTCTTGTGCAGGTCGGTGTCGCCGATGGTCACCGCCACGTACTGCGCGATGCCGGCGAGGTCGTGCGTCTCCGCGAGATGGGGCAGGTCGAGCTTTCTGGCGATGAACCTGGCCAGCTCGTTTGAGTCCGGAAGCGATCCGCACACGCGCGAGCCCAGGATCGGGACGACCGTCCCCAGGTCGACCATGTAGCGGAGGACCTGCCGATAGTGCTCGTCGTCCGGGGTCATCACGCCGGCGGGGAGCTGACGTTCCCGGAGCGGCCCGGCGGCTTCGTTTGGCTCGGGCTCATCGTCGCCGGCCGGTACGGGCTCCGGCCCCGCCGCGATTCTCTCCAGCCGCTCGACGAGGTCGGCCACGTCCCGGTCGAAAGATGCGCCCCGCAGCTGGGCGGCCTGCTGACGTGTGAGCGTCCTGATCGACCGAGGAAGCCTCGCGGCGTCGGGCATCGGGACGTCGATCAGTATCGGAATCACCACTCCCGGCCAGTCGCGCAGCGCCCACTCGAGCTCGCGCCGCACGTAGTCGTCGACCGGCGCGGCCCGGGCTGTGGCGGTGGCGGCACGCCTCCCTGTGAGGCTCGTCAGCCAATCCGATCCGATTAGCGCCAGGAATGCCCCGCCGCGCGCACCGTGCGCCTTTATCTCCTTCAACCACTCCATCCCCGGCGCGATGCTCTCGACATCGAGGAACACGTGCTCGGCGCCGAAGCGGTCCTTGAGCCGGTCGTACAACCGCCCAGCGTCACCCTGCGCGTCTTCGCGCCGGTAGTTGATGAAGATCTTCAACGGTGAGCCCGGTCCATCATTGGACGGTCTGGCACCGAGTGGCTGCGATTCTGTGCTTCCCACCAGTCCTGCCCCTCCCAGCCCCCCTCGTGGGGACTGTCGCACCTTGCCAACAGCTTTGTCAAGTGTGGGAAAGCTCACAAGCGCCCGAGATCAGGGCGATCGCGACGTACGCGACCGAGATCGATGTGATGAGATTCGCGAGGTGCCGAGCGTTGCGAACCGGCCGCGCTCGGGGTGAATGTACGACCCGTTCTCCGACCAGTCCCGCGAGGATCCCTACCCCGCCTACGCGGCGCTTCGGGACGAGTGTCCGGCGTACTGGAACCGCGAGCAGTCGCTCTGGGCCCTGTCGCGTCACGCCGACGTCTCGGCCGCGCTGAGGGATTGGACAACCTTCTCCAGTGCGCAGGGCGTGACTCGTGGCGGGGACCTCATGGATATGGATCCGCCCGAGCACGACGTGCTCCGCCCGCTCGTCGCCGCGCGGTTCCGGCCCGCCGCCGTCGGCGAGCTGGAGGCTCTCGTTCGCGCGAATGCGGAGGACCTCCTGACCGAGAGTGCGACACCCGATCTGAGCCGCGACTTCGCCCAGCGGCTTCCCGCGCTCGTGCTGTGCCGGGTCCTCGGGTTGGCCGAGGAGGACGCGCCGCCGGCCGGCGCGCTCGCCGTGCAACTCGTGTTTGGCGGCGCGGAGAGCGCTGGCGGGCGAATTCAGGCTCGGTCCGCGCTGGCGGAGCTGTTCCTGGCCAGAGTTACCGGAGGGGCCGCTGAGGGCGTCATCGGCGACCTCGCCCGGGGACTGGATCGCGGAGCCATCGCGCTCGGCGATGTTTCGGGGCTGTGCCTGATGCTCGTGGCGGCCGGTACGGAACCGACGGCGAGTCTGCTCACCAACATCATCCATTCGCTCGCCACCGCGCGCGTGAGTCGCGACCAGATCCGCGACGCTGAGGGGCGCGTGCTGCCCGGCGCGATCACCGAGTTCCTGCGCCACGACGCGCCCGTGCAATGGGTCTCGCGGACGACGACGCGCGATGTGGAGATTCACTCACGCGTGATTCCCGCCGGCCAGCGCGTGCTGCTCCTCCTCGGGTCGGCCAACCGCGACCCGCGCCGCTACGAGCGCCCCGACGAGTTCGACCCGGAGCGCGATGATCAGGGCAGCGCGTCGTTCGGCTTCGGGGTCCACGCCTGCCTCGGGATTCCGCTGGCGCGGCTGCAAACCCGGGTCGCGCTCGAGGTTCTCCTCGATCGCGCGCCCAACCTCCGGCTGGCCGGTCCGGCGCGACGCTCGGCCTCGCACGTCCTGCGCGGCTTCGACCGCCTGCCGGTCGACATGACATGACCCTGGAGCGGCCGGCTCATCCTGTACGCGTGCACTGAACGCCATCGCCACCCAGCCTTCAACCGGGTCGCGTTCAGTTCGGGTGTGGGCGCGGCGCGCCCCAGCATCGCTGGGTGTGGGGTGTGGGGAACGGCTTGCTGGGGAAGGGGTGGGTTCTGGGGACGCTGGCGCACCCGGGTTCGGGGGGCCGGCACAACGTAGAAAAGCTCGTTCGGCCGGCGGCGCTGTTCGACGTTAGGCCGGTCAGAGCGGCATATCGTGGATGAGCGCCGGCGTGGCCCGGCCGCTTATCTACGTTGTGCTGGTTGGGAGACCAGCCGGGGACAACGACAACGTCGAACAGCACTCCACGGACTCTTGCGCCGGATGACGTTATCGTCGTCCCACAACGAGAACGTCACCGAGCGCCCGCGCATAGAGCCGCTTATCGACGAAATCGTCGTTGGACAGTCGGCAGCGGAGGTTGACCCACCCTTCCCCAGCAAGCCGTCCTCGAAGCGCTCGCCACCGGGAGCGACGGGACCGGCGGCCCCCCACCAACCGATTGCGATCGCCTTTGAGGCCGTAAACGTCACAGTCGCCTCGCCGTTTGAGGCCAGAGTGACGAACACGGCCCCCCACGCCGTCTTCGTCACGCTCGCCAGCTAGACCGAACCGAGTCTGACGCTGTCGTCACCCCACGCCCCGCAGCAGCAGCCCAACCACCCCTTCCCGAGCAAGCCGTTCCCGAAGCCGTCCGCCGGTCAGGAGCACGCCCGAAACTGAAGGCGATCCGCCGAGCCGGCCTGGCCAGAACGCCCTAAGCAGCGCCGGCGTGCGCCACCGACTCCGCCGCCTCCGCGCTCAGCCGGTCATTGCCGAGCAGCCGCGCGGGGTTGAGCACGGTCATCTGGTGGATGGCCTCGTCGGGGACCTCGAGATTGGTCAGGTAGCGCACGACCCGCCGTGGGATGTGGGCGTACCCGAGGCCGCCGTAGCTCGAGAGCTGGACCTTGAAGCCAACGTCGTGTGACATGAGGATCCGGTCGCCGTAACCCTTGCGGATGAGGTCGGCGATCTCGACCACGACCTCGGCATCGCGCTGCTCGCAGTAGTTCTTGCCGCCCCAGCTGTCGTTGTAGAGCTCGGCTCCGAAGCGGTCGAACTCGAGCACGGCGCCGGTGTCGGCGATCGCACGGTGGTAGGCGCTGTCGGGAACGCTCTGGGTCATGTGTCCCATGATCACGCGGGACAGATCCGCGCCCCCCGCCTCGAGGACGTTGAGCACCTTGAAACCCTGACGCTCGTGGGGGATCGCGTTGTGGATCGTGATCGGCGCCCCGGTCTGCGTCTGGGCCGCCGCGGCCGCGCGGAGGACCTTCTCCTCCTGACGGAGTCAGACCGCCCTCGCTCACGCCGAGCTCGCCGATGATCCCGGCCCGGATGCCGGTGCCGTCGATGCCGACGGTCACCTCACCGACCATCCACTCGGTGAGCTGGTCCACGTGCTGGTCGGCGATGTGCGGCGGAAGTGACTGGGCGACGTAGCAACCGGTGGCCACGATGATGTTGAGACCGCTGCGTTCCGACAGCCGCCGGATGCGCTCGACGTCACCCCGCAGTCCGAGCGAGCTGACGTCGACGACCGTCGAGCCGCCGGCGCCGCGGAACATCTCGAGCTCGCGCAGCGCCACGTCCTCGTCCTCCAGGACCAGGTTGTCGCGGCAGATCATCGGGTCGCGCCGGAGCTCGCCGACGCTCTCCATCGTCACCGGTCGTTTCGAGATCTCGAGCTTCCACGGGTCGGCCGGCTCGGCCACCCACACGCTGCTGTCGAACATGATGTGTTCGTGGGGCAAGGTGAAACCGAGCTCGTTGACGTCGACCGGACCCCGCACTGTCATCGCATGCAAAAGCAATCACCTCACCTCTAGGGCGTCGTCGCGGCGCACTCTACCACCGTTTTTTGCCACCTGTCTGCTTGACGTGATGAACGGACAGGTGTATGACTGTCACCGTGGTGAGAATTGCGATCGGAGTTGCTCGTGGCTGAGCCGGTCGCAGGCCACGCTTCCCCCGCGGTGGGCGCCGGGCCCGCCGCGGCGGGCGCGTTGCTGGCCGGACACCGCGCCCTGATAACCGGCGCCGCGAGCGGGATCGGCAAGGCCATCGCGGCGCGCTTCGCCGAGGTCGGGGCCAGCGTCGTGGGCGCGGATGTGAACAGCGCCGAGGGCTGCGTGCACGTCGACGTCAGCGACGAGGAGTCGGTCGTCGCCGCGTTCGACGAGGCCGGGCGGGACGGACCCCTCACCGACGTCGTCCATTGCGCCGGCGTCGTGCGCTTCCACCCCATCCGTGACCTGGCGTTGTCCGAGTGGCAGCGCATCCTCGACGTCAACCTCACGGGGTCGTTCCTGGTCGGACGCGAGGCCGCGCGGCGCCTGCCATCGGGAGGCTCCCTCACGTTCATGTCCTCGATCGGCGGATTGCGCTCGGACGCCCGCAAGGCTGCCTACACCGCCTCGAAGTTCGGCGTCACCGCGCTGACCCAGGCGATCGGACGCGAGGTCATCGCCGACGGGATCAGGGTGAACGCCGTCTGCCCCGGCGGCGTCCGGACCCCGATGAGCGACGAGACGATCGAGTTCGAGGCGGTCAGGGATGGCGTGTCGGTGGCTGAGAAGCGCGCCGAGCACAACGGCCGCGTTCCGCGCGGTCGCCTGGCCGAGCCCGAGGAGATCGCCAACGTGTGCGTGTTCTTGGCCTCTGAGCTCGCGGCCCACGTCGCCTGCACCTCGGTCCTGGTCTCCGGCGGCGACGTCGTCTAGTCGAAGTCGAGCGTTTCGGTCCACTCGATGCTCGAGAGCGGACCGCCGGCCACCTCGACCATGCGCCCGAGCAGGTCCGAGGCGTCGAGCATGTAGAAGTTCGAACCGGCGATCCGCCCGCTGAGCACGGGAGCGAAGCCGCGCTTCTCGAACTCGGCGAACGCCTCGTCGGCCTGCTCGACCGTCGGGTGATATGCGCACGGATGCCAGTAGCCGTCGGGCATCTCCGCCGCCCACTTCATCACCGATTCCGAGCCACTGCGGACCTCGAGCAGCTCGATACCCAGCGGACCCACCTCGCTGATCGCGGCCAGAAGATCCACGTCGACCGGCTCTCCCTTGAAGCGTGCGTCACGCAGAACTGGTGCCTTGAGCTCGGTGTACTTCCACGGCCCCAGCCCGAATCGCTCGGTATAGACCGGGATCGCGGCGGCCAGGTCCTTGACCCACACGTCGATGTCGATCCGCCACGAGTCCTTCGCCACGAGCCATTCGGGCTTCGACGGATCCGCCATCACAGCGCCTGCTCGCGAGGAGAGACCACGAGCTCGTCGATGTCGACGTGCTCGGGCTGGGACAGGACGAAGGCCACGGTGCGCGCGATGTCCTCGGGCGCCAGCGCACGGACCTCGGCGAGCTCGCGACGCCCCTCCTCGGTCCCGCTGACCAGCGGCGTGTCGACGATCCCTGGCTCGATCAGGGTGACCCGCACGCCCGCCCCCGCCACCTCTTTGCGAAGTGCCCGGCCGAGACCGACCAGCGCCCACTTGCTGGCAATGTAGATCGGCTCGCCCACGTAGGTGACGCGGCCCGAGATCGAGGCGGTGATGACGATATGGCCACCACCCGCCCGCAGCAGCGTGGGCAGCGTGGCCCGGATCGTGAACGCGGTGCCGAGAACGTTGGTCTCGAGCACGGCCCGCCACCGTTCGGGATCGCCATCGGACATCGAGCCCCAGTCCGTGATGCCGGCGTTGGCTACCACGTAGTCGAGGCGCCCGTGTTCGGCCAGCGCGGCATCGTGCAGCGCCGCGAGGTCCTCGTAGCGCCGGATATCGCACGGCCGGCTCGTGATCGAAGGATGGGCGACCTCGCCGGCGTCGAGATCACCGACGACGACGCGAGCGCCCTTGTCGGCGAGGGCGCTCGCGATCGCAGCTCCGATCCCCCGCGCGCCACCGGTGACGACGGCCACCCGGTCGGCAAGCTCGCGATCCGCACCCACGCCCACGCCTACCCGCCCCCATCGCCCGACGCCGTGGCGGCGGCCTCGAGCCGGCGTAGCTCGCTGGCGTCCCAAACCGAGGTGTCACGGCAGATCAGGCCGTCGCGCAACTCAAGGAGCATCACGTTCCACGTGTCAAACCGATCTCCGGATGGCGGCACGCCGAGGTACTCTCCGCGATGGATCACGCTCCAGCTCCAGCGAACGGCGACGTGGGGCGGCTGCTCGATCACCTCGTCGATGTGGATCGACTCGATCCGGAATGCGTCGAGAAACTGGGTCACCGCGTCCAGAAAGGCATCGCGTCCCACCGTCTCGGTAAGCGGGTCGACGAGCCGGCAGTCCTCGCTGTAGAGCTCCGCAACCGCCGCCGGGGAGTTCGACGCCATCGCCTCGACCAACTTCGAGAGCAGGCGGTCAGTATCCGGCAATACGGACGCTCGCATGTCCGGACATTCCTAACAAAGCGCCACCCCGATTGCAAACGATCGCGAGCGCTCCGACCTGGACGGCGCCACGCGGCGCATCCCGTGTGCGCTGGCTTTGCGGCGTGTTTCCGTTTCATTTGCGCCTGTGGCCGCACAGTCGCCCGCTCGGTACGTTTGGTGCTGTGGCGTGTCAAAACCGCCCGTCGCGGCGGCGTTTGGCAGGTTGACAGTACATCCGTATGAAAGTACGATCGGACACCCCGCGGGCGCCGGCTCGCGGCTCCTGGGTGTCGGAGAAGGAGAGGGATCGAAATGGGCGGACGGGGAGAACCTCGCAAGGAGACTGGGATCTCTAGGCGCCAGTTCGTGGTCAGCGGAGCGGCGGGTGCGCTTGCGCTGAGCGGCATCGCCTGCGGGTCGAGTAGCTCCGGCTCGAGTAGCAGTTCCGCGACGACCGCAGCGGGAACGCCAAAGCGGGGTGGCACATTCACTGTCGGCATGATCACCGGCGGACCGTCTGAGACGCTGAATCCGGGTATAGCCATCGCGCTGGTGGACACGTTGAGATGCCACCAGCTCTACGACACGCTGTGGAACCCGGGAGCCGACGTCAAGACGCTCGTTCCGCGCCTGGCCACGTCGGCGGAGCCGAACAAGGACGCGACGGTGTGGACGATTCACCTTCGTCCCGGTGTCGCAATGGCACGACGGCAAGCCGTTCGGCGCCGACGACATCGTCTACAACTTCAAGCTCTGGGGCGAGTCGAGCAACTACAACAATGCCCTGTTCGCCGGCACGGTCGACTTCAAGGGCGTCAAGAGCCGGGGGCCGCTGACCGTCGAGGTCCCGCTGCTCAAGCCGGTCGCCCAGTTTCCATCGATCCTGAGCTTCCAGGAGCCGTTCATTGTGCAGAACGGTGCCACCAACGAGTCGTTGAAGACGCATCCGATCGGCACTGGGCCGTTCATGTACCAGTCGTTCGAACCGGGCAAGCAGAGCGTCTTCATCCGCAACCCCCACTACTGGGAGGGAGGCGGGAAGCCGTACGTCGACAAGGTCGTGATCATCTCCAGCTTCAGCGACGAGACCGCGCGGCTCAACGCACTGCTGAGCGGCCAGATCGATGTGTCGAGCTGGGTACCGCCGAACATCGCGGCGGGCCAGAAGTCCAACTCTCAGATCAAGCTCCTGCAGTCGCACTCGCCCGACCCCTATGTGATCTTCATGCGCGTGGACAAGGGGCAGTTCGCCGATGTTCGCGTTCGTCAGGCGCTGAAGGCACTGGCCGACCGGGAGGCGCTGGTCAAGGACGCCCTCGTGGGCTTCGGACAGCCCGGAAACGATCTGGTTGGCGTGGGCACGGAGTTCTACCTCGACCTCCCGTCGCCGCCGCCCGACATCGAAAAGGCCAAGTCGCTCCTCAAGGCGGCGGGCCAATCGAACCTGTCCTTCAGCCTCCCGACATCGAACGCGGTGCCCGGCTTCGTCGAGGCGGCCACGCTGTTTGCCCAGCAGGCGTCGAAGGCGGGCGTGACTGTCAACGTGAAGAACATCCCGGCCGCGACCTATTACACCTCGGCGGCCGGGTTCCTGACCCGCCCGATCTGCATGGACAATGGCACGACATACCAGTCGCTGACGCTCCTCTTCCAGACCTGGTACTCCAAGGGCGCCCCGTATAACGAGACGTGGTGGGGCCATCAGGCCGGCGGCGCGTCGGCCGAGAAGCTCATCGACCAGGCCATCGGCGAGCTGGACGCGGGAAAGGCTCAGGACCTGTGGCACGAGGTGCAAACCCAGCAGCACAGCGCCGGCGGGACATTGGTCTATGCCACGGCGGACTACATTGACGCCGTGGCGCCGAACATCCAAGGGCTGAAGACCACGCCGGCGGGCAACCTCAACCTCGGTCGCCTTCTCGACGGGTGGATCGCCTGAGTCACCCGGCGCCAGCCGCCGTCAACAATGCCGTTCCCGGCGTGCTGCGCGGTCGTCTGGTGCTCGTCACCGGCGCCGCGAGCGGCATCGGACATGCGGTCGCGCAGGCGTGCGAGCGCGCCGGCGCACAGACGGTCAGGGCCGATCGAACCGAGGCCGAGGGCATCACGCGATGCGACGTGCGATCCGAGGCCGACGTCGCATCGCTGTTCGCCGACGCTGACCGCCGCCCGACCGACGTCGTGCACTGCGCGGGGATCGCATCGACCGAGCCGATCGAAGAGATCTCGCTCGAGCTCTGGCACTCGATCCTCGACACCAACCTCACGGGAAGCTTTCTCGTCGGTCGCGAGTTCGCGAAATCGGTCACCGCGCCGGGGTCGCTGACGTACATCGCCTCGGCCGGAGGGTTGACCGGCGCCCCGTACTACACCGCCTACGGAGCCAGCAAGTTCGGCGTCGTCGGCCTGATGCGGTGCCTGGCGCTCGAGCTCGCGCCGCGCGGGGTGCGCGTCAATGCCGTGTGCCCGTCTGGCGTGCGCACGCCGATGGTCGACAAGACGATGGCCCAGGACTCGGCACGGACCGGCGAATCGATCGAGGAGCTCCGCCGCAAGGAGGACGAAGCCGTCCCGCTGGGGCGGATGGCCGAGCCCGACGAGGTGGCCGACGTCTGCGTGTTTCTCGCCTCCGACCTAGCCCGGCATGTGGCCGGCGCGACCCTCCTGGTCGACGGCGCCCAGAACGCGTAAACCACCAGCCACAGGAGGCAAGATGCTCCCGTTCCAGACGAGCGTTACGACCTCGGACTACGTCCAGAGCGACGACTACGACGAGAAACATCACTACCTGCGCAAGAGCGAGGGTTCCTGGTCGGTGCTCCGCGCGGGACTCGTCATAGCGCAACCGGAAGAGGGCGTGGAGGGAAGCGGGGCCGGCGACGACACGGTCTTCGTCCTCGCCGGCGAGGCCCACGTCTCGATCCCGGATGCCGAAGAGCCGATCATCCTCAGGCCGGGAGACTTCGTCTCATTCCCCAAGGGGACCCCGCAGACGTGGAACATCATCGAGGAGTTCCGAGCGGTCTTCGTCTATGCGGAGTAGCGCGTGACCGTCATCGCCGCCATCCGGCCCACGCCACTCGCGATACCGCTCGATCCCAAGCCGGCATTCTCGACCCGGTCGGTGGCCGAACGGCACTACGTCGTCGTCGACGTCGAGGGCGACGACGGGATCATCGGCACCGGCTTCTGCTACGCGGGACACCGCGGCGGGCAGCTCGTGGCCGCTGCCGTCAGCGTGTTGCTGGCACCTCTGGCCCTCGGCACCGACATGCACGAGGTTGTGCGGCTATGGGAGGACCTGTATCAGGAGGTTCTGCTCCACGGGCGCACGGGTCTCGTCATGCGCGCCCTGAGCGCACTCGACATCGCGGTGTGGGATCACAACGCCAAGGCGGCCAACCTGCCGCTTTACAAATTCCTCGGTTCGGCGGCGGGCGATCGCGTCGCCGCGTACGCCAGCGGTGGGTACTACGTCGAGGGCAAGTCGCCCGACGCGCTCGCCGCCGAGGCCCGCTCCTATCTCGAGCAGGGTTTCTCGGCCGTCAAGATCAAGGTCGGCCGGTACGCCGATCTGCGCGAGGAGGAGCGGCGGCTGGCCGCCGTGCGCGAGGAGATCGGATCGCAACCGCTGCTCATGCTGGACGCCAACAACGCATTCACCGATCTCGAGTCCGCGCGCCGGTTCATGGGCATGGCGGAGACGTACGATCCGTACTGGATGGAGGAGCCGTTCTCGCCCGATGATCTCGATAACCACGCCAGGCTCGCGCAGCTGACCGCGGTACCCATCGCGACGGGCGAGATCGAGGCCGGCCGGTGGCGATTCAGGGAGATGATGGCCAGGGGCGCAGCGTCGATCATCCAGCCCGATGTGGGGGTATGTGGCGGCATCACGGAGTTTCGGCGGATCGCCGCCATGGCCGACGGATTTGGCATCAGCGTGTGTCCCCACTGGTTCCAGGATGTCCACGCCCACCTCGTCGCCAGCACGCCGATGGGCCGCTACGTCGAGGTGTTCCCCGGCGTCGACGTGTTCAACTTCGGTCGGCTCCTCGACCGCTCGCTGACCGTCCGCGACGGCCACGTCGAACTGCCGTCGGCCGCCGGCATCGGCATCACGTTCGACGAGGAGGCCGTGGCGGCCTTCGCCCATGCCTGACGGAGCCGGGGGCTTGAGTGACACCGCGGCCACCGAGGCCGAGCGCACCCGCCGCTGCGATGTCGCGGTCGTGGGTGCCGGCATCCTCGGCCTCGCCGTGGCACGCGAGCTCCAGCTGCGGCGACCCGACAGGGCCGTCGTGGTCCTTGAGCGCGAGGACTCGGTGGCCCGGCATCAGAGCACACACAACAGCGGCGTGATCCACGCCGGTCTCTACTACCGCCCGGGCTCGCTCAAGGCCACGCTCTGCCGGCGCGGCGCCAACGCCCTATACGAGTACTGCGAGCAGCGCGGCATCCCGACCCGGCGTTCGGGGAAGCTGGTCATCGCCCGGACTCCCTCCGAGGTCGGCGCGCTCGACGCGCTCGAGCGTCGGGCGCGCGAGAACGGAGTACCTGGCCTGACCCGGATCGACTCGGCGGACATCGCGCGGTTCGAACCGGCGGCGCGCGGCGCCGCGGCGCTCTACTCGCCCTCGACCGGCGTGGTCGACTTCGGCCTCGTGACCCGCGAGCTGGCCAAGGATGTCCGCGAACGCGACGGCAGCGTGCTCACCGGGTGCACCGTTCACACGGCGACGCCGGGCAAGCGGGACCTCGTGCTCAGCCACGACGGCGGCGACCTCCGGGCCGGCTTCGCCGTGTTCTGCGCCGGCGCGTGGTCAGACCGGCTGGCCATCAGCTGTGGCGCTCGCCTCGCGCATCGGATCGTTCCCTTTCGTGGCGCCTACCTCCGTATCACCGAGCCACAGAGTGATCTGGTGCGCGCTCTCATCTACCCCGTCCCTGACCCGCGACTGCCGTTTCTCGGGGTCCATCTCACCCGCCACATCGACGGCGCCGTCACGATCGGCCCCACGGCGCTGCCCGTGCTTTCGCGCACCGCCTATCGCATGGGCGAGATTCGCCTGCGCGACGCGCGTGACACCCTCGCCTGGCCCGGAACATGGCGGATGGCGAGGCGCTGGTGGCGCACCGGACTGACCGAGATCTCACACGCCGTCAGCCGCCGCCGACTCCTGGCCGAAGCCCGCGCCTACGTCCCCGCCCTCACGGCCAGACGCGGTGGCGTCTCGATCGGAGGCCGGAGTGAGGGCGCAGGCCGTGGGTCGCGACGGCGCCTTGCTCGACGATTTCGTGCTCGTGAACACTCCTCGAGCCCTGCACGTATGCAACGCCCCGTCGCCGGCCGCGACGGCATCGCTGGCCCTGGCGGAACACGTTGTCGATTCGCTGCAGCCATGATCGAACTGGCCGACATCCGCGCCGCGGCGGCGCGCATCCGTGGCGAGGCGCATCGCACACCGGTCATCACATCGCGCACGCTCGACAAGCTCGTCGGAGCCCGTGTCGCGCTCAAGGCCGAGTGCCTGCAACGCACGGGGTCGTTCAAGTTCCGCGGCGCGTACAACAAGATTGCCGCCCTCGCCGAGAGTGGTGACCGTCGCGGCGTTTTGGCGCTCTCCTCGGGCAACCATGCCCAGGCGGTCGCACTCGCCGCCCAGCTCGTCGGGGTGCCGGCGACGATCGTCATGCCGGCCGACGCCCCGGCGGTCAAGCTCGACCGCGACGCGGGGCTACGGAGCCGACATCGTCGCCTACAACCGCTACACCGAGGACCGGGAGGCGATCGCCCGCCAGCTCGCGGCGGAGCGCGGTCTCTCGCTCGTGCACCCCTTCGACGACGAGCTGGTCATGGCCGGGCAGGGCACGGCCGCGCTCGAGCTGATCGAGGACGCGGGCGAGCTCGACGTGATCGCGGCGCCGGTCAGTGGCGGCGGATTGATCGCCGGGTGCGCCACGGCCGTCAAGGCGCTGTGCCCGGACGCGCGCGTGATCGGGGTCGAACCCGAGGCGGGCGACGATTACCGCCGCTCACTCGCGGCCGGCGAGCGAACGGCGATCGAGGTGCCCGCGACAATCGCGGATGCGCTCCAGGTCACCATGCCCGGCGAGCTGACCTTCGAGGTCGGTCGCCGGCGCCTTGACGCAATCGTGACGGCCAGCGACGAGGAGCTTGTGGCGGCCATGCGATTTGCCTTCGAGCGGCTCAAGCTCGTGCTCGAGCCGGGCGGCGCGGCGGGGCTGGCGGCGCTCCTCGCCGGCAGGTTCTCGCTCGACCCTGGGCTCAGGGTTGGAGTGATCCTCTCGGGCGGAAACGTCGATCCGCGACGGTTCGGTGAGTTAGTCGGCGCCCTGTAGCGGGGCCGCCCCGATCTTTTCGAGCAGACCCAGCCTGTCGCTGACCGACCACTCCTCGACGAGCAGGTCGTTGGCCACCCGATAGATCGCCACTCCGTCCCAGCTGGCCTTTCGGCCCGTGGGCTCAAGGCCGGCAAAGCCGCCGCGGTGCGTGCCGGATTCACGGAACCGGACCGCTGCGCGGTCGCCTCCGACGACGATGTCGAGCACGTCGACCCTGATGTCGGGGAACGCGTCGAAGAACACCTCGACCTCGCGCTTGAACGGCTCCAGCCCGCGGACCTCGGCTCCGTCCATCCCGTGCCACACGTAGGTGCTCGCGCAGAAGCGGTCGAACGCGGGCAGGTCGTGCTCGTTCAGGGCCTCCTCGATGAAGGCGCGGACGATGGCCTCGGGGTTCACTGCGGATAGCCTGGGGTGCGCACGTAAACGGTCTTGGAGCGCGTGAAGAACTCGCGGGCGCTCTTGCCCATCTCCGGCGGGGTCTCGCCGCCCGAGTCACGCCAGCCCCCGAAGGGGACGTGGGGCTCCGCGCCCACCGTCGGCCCGTTGATGTGAACGACGCCGACCATCGCCTCATCGCGGAACCGCCGAGCGAGGGCGTGGCTGGCCGTGAAGCCCGCGGCCGATAGGCCGTAGCGGGTGTCGTTGACCAGGTGGATCGCCGCGTCGTCATCGGCGACGCGGATCAGGGTGGACACGGGCCCGAACACCTCGTCGCGGCAGATGGGAGCTTCCAGCGGGCCGCCGGCGAGCAGCGTTGGCTCCATGTACGCGCCATCGCTCAGCTCGGCCGCGGCGGGCACGCCCCCACCGGCGAGCACCTGCCATCCGTCGGCACGGGCGGCGGCGACGGCGCCGAGGACTGCATCGCGGGCCTCGAGCGAGACGAGGGGGCCGACGTCTGTGTCGGCGTCCAGCGGGTCCCCGACCCGTAGCGCCGACACGGCGGCGACGATGCGTTGGCGGAACTCGTCGTGGACGTCGGCGTGCACGATGATGCGGCGCGTCGCCGTGCAGCGCTGGCCGGTCGAGATCATCGCCCCGTCGACGATGTCACGTACGGCGACGTCGAGATCGGCGTCGGCGAACACGACGGCGGCGCTGTTGCCGCCCATCTCGAGTTGAACCGCGACGCCGCGGGCGGCCAGCTGTCGCCGTAGGGCAAAGCCGACCGCCGTCGAGCCGGTGAAGCTGAGCCCGTCGAGTTCGCTGTCGACCAGCGCGGCGCCCACCTCGTCCCCGCCGGTCACGACATTGAGCACCCCGGCCGGGAGACCGGCCTCGATCATCAGCTCGGCCATGGCCAGCCCGGTCAGCGACGCCTCGGTGGATGGTTTCCAGACCACCGTGTTGCCGTAGGCCAGGGCCGGCGCGATCTTGCGGGCCGGAATCGCCACCGGGAAGTTCCACGGGGTGATGAGTCCCACCACGCCCAGCGGTGACCTCGTCACCTCGATCTGCTCCCCGGGGGCTGCCGAGTCGAACGTCTCGCCGGTGGCCGACCACAGGTCGCCCGCGTGGTAGAGGAAATTGTCGACCGCTCGGGCCACCTCGCCGCGAGCCTCGGCCACGGTCTTGCCCTCCTCGCGGGCCAGCAACGGCGCGATCTCGTCGGCGTGGGCCCTGAGCGCGGCCGAGACCTCGCGGAGGATCTCGGCGCGCCCGACCGATCCGAGACGATGCCAGCCCGGCTGCGCGCTCCTCGCCACCTGCACGGCGCCGTCGACATCGCGGGGACCGGCGACGCTGATGGTTCCCACCACCTCCCCGCGATTGCGCGGGCTGTATCTGACGTGGTGCGCGTCCGCCGTCTTTCGCTCCGCGCCGATCAGCAGCGCCTGAACCGTGTCGGCGCCAGTCGTCAGCGTCATCCGCCTCACCTCACTGTCTGCTTAAGGATCTGCAACCGGGCTCGGTGTACCCGCCGCTTGACACGCCGAGGTCGCCGGCCGAGACTACCGGAGTTGTCCGTACATCCGCTTATACGTATCTCCCGAAGAACGATGCCCGAGACAGCGGATGTGATCGTCGCCGGCGGCGGCGTGTTCGGCACCGCCGTGGCCCTTCACCTGATGCGGGAGGGCGCGGGCCAGGTCGTCCTGCTGGAACGCGACGGCGTCGGCGAGGGGACCTCGGCCGCCGGCGCGGGGTTCATCGATCCGTGGGCCGCCGGTTCCAATCCCCACCTCGGCGCGGAGGAGCTCGCCGTGGAGGACTACGGCCTCGAGTTCTACGCCAGGCTCGCGGAGGAACATCCACAGGTGGCCGCATCTGCGCAACGGCTGCCTGTGGGTGGCCATCGACGATGAGCAGTGGGAGCGGCTGACCCCGATTCTCGACTATCCGTCGGTACGGACAGACGTGCTCGAGCCTCACGAGATCGGAGCCGTGACCGAGCTCGTGCGGACCGACGCGGTCCGACGCGGCGTGTTTCACCCCGACAGCGGCCAGGTCTCCGCCCCCGGTGCCGCACGCGCGATGGCGAGGGAATTCGAGCGGCTCGGGGGCCGCCTCGAGGAACGCCGGCCCGTGATTGGGTTGACGATCGAGCGCGGCCGGGTCGCCGGTGTGCAGACCAATCGCGGAACGATCGTCTCCGATCGGGTGGTGCTCGCCCTCGGCGCTTGGAGCAATCAGCTGCTCGCCCCTCGTGGCGTGTTTCTTCCCATGGTGCCTTTGGTCGTGTCACGCATCGTGACCGAGCCTCTCGGCGTTCCCGGCGGAACGCCGCCGTTCTTCGTTCCCGGCGTGACCGAGGGCGAGGACGAGGTCGGCTATCTCTACCTGCGCGGCGAGCAGGGCCGCCTACTGTGGGGCGCCCACTACGGCGCGGCCCCGCGACTGATGTTCGTCGACGGTCCGGTGGCGGCGCGACTGGATCAACTCCCGCTCGATGGCATTCAGGAGCTCCAACGCGCCGGGGAGCGGGCCGCGGTCGTGGTGCCCTTGCTGGCGCGTTACGAGAGCATCACGGTCGCCCACGGTGCCCCCTGTTACACGCCCGACAATCGGTCGCTGGTCGGCGCCGTCCCCCAGCTCGAGGGTCTGTTCGTCCTCGCCGGCTGCAACGAGATGGGCGTGACCCACGCTCCCGGCTTTGGCCGCGCACTGGCCGAACTGATCGTCCATGGCGCGTCCCGCCTCACGTCGTGCGAGCCGTGGCGCCCCGAGCGCTTCGACGGCGATGTGAGCACCGGCGCCGACGTGCTCGCGCGCATCGGCGGCTAGAGGATCGCCGCGGTAGCGGACGGCGCGCAGGAAGTCGAAGTCACATCCCTGGTCGGCCTGGAGCACGCTGCGCCGGTACAGCTGGCCGTAGCCCCGCGCCGGCTCGGCCGCCGGTGCGTCGAGGTCCTGCAGTCGGCGGCGCAGTTCCTCCTCGCCGACCAGAACGTCGAGCCGCCGACCCGGCACGTCGAGCTCGATCATGTCGCCGTCGCGCACCGCGGCCAGCGGGCCACCCACCGCCGCCTCGGGCGTCACGTGGACGACGACCGTGCCGAACGCCGTGCCACTCATCCGCGCGTCGGAGATGCGCACCATGTCGCGGACGCCCGCGCGGGCCAGCGACCGCGGGATGGGAATCTGCCCCGCCTCGGGCATGCCCGGGCCGCCGACGGGACCGGCGTTGCGCAGCACGAGAACGTCCGACGAGGCGACGGACATGTCATCCCGGTCAATCCGCGCGACCATGTCGGGGACGGAGTCGAACACGACGGCACGCCCCGTGTGCTGCATCAGCTCGCGGCTGGCCGCGGCGACCTTGATGATCGGCCCCGCGCGGCGCAAGATTGCCGCGCAGCACGGCCAGGGCCCCCTCGGCTGGAGCGCGAGACGCGAGTGCCGAGGAGTCGCGCGACCGGTCCGTAGTTGGCCGAAAGCGGCGTCCCCATCACGGTGGGAGCGTCGCCCTCGAGGTGATCGGCCACCTCGCGGAGAACCCGCGGCATCCCGCCGGCCCGGTGCAGATCCTCCATGTAACCGGTTCCGGCCGGCTTGACGTCGGCCACCACGGGGACCTCTCGCCCGATTGCGTCGAGCTCGTCGAGGTCCAGGTCAAGCCCCAGCCGTCCCATCACCGCGGCGAGATGGATCACCGCATTCGTCGATCCGCCGATGGCCTGCAGCGCGACGATCGCGTTTCGGAACGAGGCTCTCGTCATGAGCTCGTCCGGCCTCGGACCTCCCGAACGAGCGAGCTCGACCGCCCGCGCGCCGGTCTGCTCGGCCAGGCGAAGCCGGTCGGCGTGTACGGCCGGCGTCGTCGCGCTCCACGGCAGCCCCATGCCCAGCGTCTCGATCAGGCATGCCATCGTGCTCGCCGTGCCCATGACCATGCACGTGCCGACCGTCGGAGCCAGTCTGCCGGTGACCTCGTCGATTTCCTCGGCCGTCCGCCGTCCGGCCCGGAAGTCGGCCCACAGCCGGCGGCAGTCGGTGCATGCCCCCACGACCTCGCCGCGGTGGTAGCCGGCCAGCATCGGCCCGACTGGCAACACGATCGACGGGCGCTCGGCGCTGGCCGCCGCCATCAACTGAGCCGGCAGGGTCTTGTCGCAGCCGCCAATGAGCACGACCGCGTCCATGGGCTGGGCCCTGATCATCTCTTCCGTATCCATGGCCATCAGGTTGCGCAGGTACATGCTCGTGGGGTTGGCGAACGCCTCGCCGATCGAGATCGTCGGGAAGCGCATGGCCAGTCCCCCGTGCAGCATCGCCCCCCGCTGGACGGCGGCGATCAGCGCCGGGACGTTCCCGTGGCACGGACTGAAATCACTGAACGTGTCGACCACGCCGACGATCGGCCGGTCGAGCGCGTCGTCTCCGTAGCCGGCCGCCTTGATGAAGGCTCGCCGGAGGAACAGCGAGAACTCGGGGTCCCCGTAGCTGGTCAGTCCCTCGCGTAGGCCCCCGGACATCGAGCCGTGGGTCAGACAGCAGCGGGTTCGTGCGCGAGCTCGATGAAGTGCTCGTAGGCCTCGGCGGGCCGCGCGCCGTCGTGTACCACCTTCGCCACGGCCTGAATCATCGCCGCTGGGGAATGACTTTGGAAGATGTTGCGGCCCATGTCGACGCCGGCCGCGCCCTCCTGCACCGCGCGGTAGGCCATTTCGAGGGCCTCCATCTCGGGCAGCTTCTTCCCTCCCGCCATCACGATGGGAACCGGACATCCGGCGGTCACACGCTCGAAGCCCTCCTCGCAGTAGTACGTCTTGACGAACTGCGCGCCCAGCTCGGCGCAAATGCGCGTCGCCAGCCCCAGGTAGCGTGCATCGCGGACCAGTTCCTTCCCCACCGCCGTGACTCCGAGGACGGGCATGCCGTAGCGGTAGCCGACGTCGACCAGACGCGTCATGTTGTGCACCGACTGGGTCTCGTGCTCACCCCCCACGAAGACCTGCACGGCGAGGGCGTGCACACCCATGCGGACGGCGTCCTCGATATCCACCGCGATGCGCTCGTCGGAGAGCTCCTTGAGGATGCTGGGACCGCCGCTGGCGCGCATCACGACGCCGCCGCGGTGGGTGGCGGGGATCGTCGAGCGCAGGATCCCGCGCGTGAGCATGAGGGCGTCCGCGTCAGCGGCGATCGGGACGATGTTCAGATCCACGCGCTCGAGTCCCGTGGTCGGGCCCTGGAAGTAACCGTGGTCGATGGCCAGCATGACGGTGCGCCCGCTCTCGGGGCGGAAGATTCGCGCCAACCGGTTCTTCATCCCCCAGTCGTAGGCACCGGCTCCCTTGAGGAAGAACCCCTCGTGGGCCACCGGGACATCCTCGTGAAAGTTGTGCTCCTTCTGGCTATCGGCCTCTGGCATCGGTTTCAGCTCCTTGGTTGATCAGGTTCCGGCGGCCCGCCACAGCGGGCGGACGAGTCCCGCTTCGGAGAGCTCGAGCGAGCGGCGATACAACTCACCCCAGCGCGCGTACAGCTCGTCGTAGGCGGCCGAGTCCTCGGGGCGTGGTTCGATCGTGCGCTCAAAGCGCGTGATCCGCTGAGCCGCCGAGACCGGGTCCTCAAACACCTCGACGCCGACACCCGCGTAGATCGCCGCTCCGAGCGCGGTGGACTCCTTGATGCGTGGGATCCGCACCGGCAGCCCGAGGGTGTCGGCGATGATCTGCGGCCACAGCGAGCCCTTGGCCGCCCCCCCGGTGAGGATCACTTCGTCCACCGGGAAGTCGATCAGCTCGCGCACGATCCCGAGATGACCACGCGATACGTAGGCCGCGCTCTCCTCGATGGCACGGAAGCACTCCGCGCGACCGCTGCGGGAGGCGTCGGAGATGTCGAAGCCGACGAAACCCGGGGACGCATGCACCCAGTGATTCGCCTGCATCAGGTTGGAAAACGTCCCGAACACGCCGTTGGCCCCCGGCGGTACCGAGGCCGCCTTGGCCTCGAGCACGCTGTAGGCGTCGACGCCGTCGCGCGCGGCCTGCGCTACCTCGGGCTCGCAGAAGGCGTCGCGAAACCACCGCATCACGATCCCGCAGTAGAAGCCGATCCCCTCCATCATCCAGCGCTCGGGAACCGTGTGGCAGAGCGTTCGCAGACGTCCCCCCGGGTCGATGACCGGCTCGGCGAGGACGACCGTGTGCTGCCAGAAGCTTCCTCCGACCACGGTGAACGATCCCGGCTGGCTGATGCCCAGGCCCAGCAGAGCGAGCTGAGTGTCGGCGCCACCGGTGACCACGGGCGTCCCCTCACGCAGGCCCGTCGCCACAGCGGCCTCGGCTCTCACCGCCCCGATGGCTGTGCCCGGGTCCGTCACCTCCGGAAACACGGCTCGGTCCAACCCGCAGAACTCGATGATGTGCTCTGACCAGTTGCGCTCCCCAAGCTCGAACATGCCCGAGCTCGAACCGAGCGACGGATCGGTGACGAACTCGCCCGACAGCTTGGTGAGAATCCAATCGCCGAGCATGCCCATGTGCGCGATCGAGGCGAATAGCTCCGGTTCGTGGCGGGCGATCCACAAAAAGCGCGCCGGCGCCGTGATCGAGACCCAGTCGCCGGAGCGCTCGTAGATGTCCTGCGCCGCCCCGGACCTGACCATTTCCGTCGCTTCCTCCGCGCCCCGCGAGTCGGCATTGGGGCACGCCCATATCTCGCGGCCGCGGGCGTCGTAGAGCACCATGCCCTCTCGCATGCTCGTCGCGCTCACCGCTCTGACCGCTCCAGCACCGCCGGGCGCTGCGGCGAGGGCCTCGCGAACGCATTCGCAGATCAGACGCCAGTTGGTCTCGGTGTCGAACACCTGAGACCCGTCGACACCGGGCAGGCCATGGTGGAAGTACTCACGCTGGGCGATGGCGACCTGCGTGCCGTCGGGGGCGATGAGCACGGCCCGGCAGCTTCCGGTGCCGGCGTCGACGGCAAGGAGAAGGTCGTCGCTCATTCAGGCACGTGCATGTTCACGACATTGGACAGCGGCTCGTCGGCGGCGAAGCGCTCAATCTCCTGGGCGATCATAAGCGCCCCCTGCATGAGCGTCTCTGACGTGGCGCCTCCGATATGCGGGGTCAGGACGACATTGGAGTGGCGCAACAGACGCGACCGCTGCCCGGACGGACCCTGCACGAACACATCGAGAGCCGCACCGCCGAGATGGCCCGAAGCCAGCGCTGCGTCGAGCGCGTCCTGATCGACCAGCGACTCCCGGGCCGTGTTGACCAGGAAGGCACCTCGCCGCATCGACGCGAGCGCGCCCTCGTCGATCAAATGTTCATTGCTGTCGGTGACACGGGCGTGAACCGAAACGAACCCCGACCGGGCGAGAAGGTCGTCGAGTTCATCGACCTGCTCGACCTCGGCGACCTCGACGTAGGGGTCGTACACCAACGGCTCCATTCCGAACGCTGCCGCTCGCGTGGCGACGCGCCGACCGACCTGCCCGTAACCCAGCAATCCCAGCGTGTGTCCACGCAGGTCGTTGCCCATGAACTGCGAACCCTGCCAGTTGCTACCGACCTGTCCACCCTCGTCGAGGAAGCGGGTTGCCTTGGGTAGGCCACGCGCCAGCATGACGAGGAAGGCGATCGTGAGATCGGCCACGGCCTCGGCGTTCTTCCCGGGGGTGTTGATCAGGGGCACACCCAGGCTGCTCACCGCCTCGACGTCGACATTCACCGGGCCACCGCGTGCGCAGCACACCAACCGCAACACGTCCGAAGCGGCGAGCACATCGTCGGTGATGGGGGCGCCGTGGACGGCTAGGACCTCCACCCCGTCCATGCGCCGGGCAACCTGGTCGGGCGAGCCGAAGTACTCGCGCAACCTCCGCTCCGATTCCGTGGCCGGGGCGAAGGAGGCAGCGCCGTCGATGTCGATGTACTCGATCTGATGGCTACGCTCCAGCGGCTCGAACGCCTTCCGGAAGACGCTGCGAGGCATATAGGAGTCGCCGACGGCTAGGACCCTCACCTAGAACCCACCCTGTTCCGCTTGACACCGTACAGCGCGGAACATACTATCATCAGCCTGTACGTACAAGAGCACTGAGGCAAGATGACTCGGGGCTTTCGAGGAACGCAAGGAGAGGGACATGACTGTAGGAGTCGACTCGCAGTCGCTCGCCGAGATACGTTCAGGCGTGCTCGAGAGCCTGCCGGAGATCTCGCAAATTCAGGACGCGGAGTTGCGCGAAAAGGTCGTTGAAGTCCACGCTCGCGCCCTGGCTGAAACCAGCTTCAAGCGGATCGAGGACATCCCGGCCAGTGGAGTGCCGGACAGTCCGCTGATGAAACAGGGGACACAGGCTGACCATTACCGGGGCACAACGACGATGGCGGTGGGGATGGCAAGAGGGATGCAGGAGGTCCTGCCCCACGTCGAGATCGACTACGACATCTTGATCGCCGCGGCGCTGACGCACGACGTCGGCAAGGCGTACGAGTACGAACACTGGGACCGGTGGGCAGCGGATCGGCGGCGCACCGGCAGCCCATCCTTGCGACATCCGGCCTACGGCGCGCACCTGGCGCTGACGGTCGGGTTGCCCGAGCCGGTCGTGCACTGCGTGGCCGTCCACTCGTACATGGCCGAGGGGTCGTTCGTGCGCGCCAGCCTCGAGACCACGATTGTCCAGTACGCCGATGCCGCGTTCTGGACGATGCTCGATGCCGGCGGCCATATGGAGGGCGAGCTCGACATCGTCGCGGTCAACCGGCGTGCATGACGCGCTTGCCGGCCGCCGCGCGATCGTCACGGGAAGCGCGCGCGGGATCGGGCGGGCGGTAGTCGCAAGGCTCCTGTCCGACGGGGCGACCGTGCGCGCACTCGACCTCGACGCCGAACAGGGCGCGGCGGCCGCGGCCGAGCTCGGCTGTGATTTCACCGCCACTGATGTGACTCGCGAAGAGGACTGGGACAGACTCGAGGAGGATGGGGTCGACATCCTGGTCAACAACGCGGGCGGCCTGCTCACGGCTGACGTCATCGACCAGCACGACCTGGCCACCTGGCGCGCCACCCTCGATCTCAACCTCACCAGCGTGTTCCTCGGCATGCGCTGGGCCCTGCGGAAGATGCTGGAGCAGGGAAAGGGCGCGATCGTGAATGTCGCGTCGGTCTCGGGGATGACGGCCCAACCCGACGCCCCGGCCTACCAGGCCGCCAAGGCGGGCGTCGTCATGCTCACGCGCAACGCGGCCGTGACGTATGGCCACCGAGGGGTGCGCGTCAACGCCGTATCTCCGTCGATTGTGGCCACGCCCGCCCTGGCCCAGGAGCCGCCCGAGCGGCTCGACGCCTTCCTCTCCCGGGTCCCTCTCGGCCATCCCGCCGAGCCGGAGGACATCGCGTCGGCGATCGCCTATCTCGCCAGCGACGAGGCGCGGTACGTCTCGGGCGCCGTACTCGCCGTCGATGGCGGATACCTCGCCTGATGCGATTGACGGCAGACCTAGCAGTACGTCAGAATGTGCGGACAGGAGTAACTGATGCAGCACTGGCTTAGCGGCGGGGATGTGCCCGAGAGGAGAATGAAGATGCAAGACGGACGCCAGGACGCGGAAAGTCAGGGAACCGAGATCACGCGCCGACGGTTGATGGCGATCGGCGCGCAGGGTGCGCTCGCCGTCGGTGGCGCCGGGCTGCTGGCCGCGTGTGGTTCAAGCGGCTCGTCGAGCTCGGCGGCGACGAGTGCGAGCGGAGGCAACCCCGTGCGAGGCGGGACGTTCCGCGTAGGCATGATCACCGCCGGCACCGCCGAGACGATCAATCCCACCCACGCCGTCAACAACCCGGATCTGCTTCGCATCGCGCAGCTCTACGACAACCTGTTCACGGTCGGCCCCGATGTCAAGACACTCGTCCCGGCCCTGGCCCTCTCGGCCGAGCCCAACAGCAACGCGACCGTGTGGACATTGAAGCTGCGTCCGAATGTCAAGTGGCACGACGGCAAGCCGTTCGGCGCCGACGACGTTGTCTACACGCTCCGCTCGTGGGCGAACCCCAACAGTAACGCTCATGGACAGGTCGCCAACCTGGTGAAGTTCAACGCCGTCCGCAAGATCAACGACCTGACGGTTGAGGTGCCACTGCTGACACCGGCGGGTCAGTTTCCGTCTGTCCTCACCTTCAACCAGCAGTGTGTCATTCAGAATGGCACCACCACCGCGCAGCTGAACTCGAACCCGGTCGGTACCGGTCCGTTCAAATTCGTCTCCTTCAACCCTGGCCAGCAGAGCGTCTTTGCCCGCAACCCCGACTACTGGCAGGAAGGTAGGCCATACGTCGACAAGGTAATTGTCAACTCGAGCTTCGCCGACGAGAACTCGCGCAAGAACGCCCAGCTGAGCGGGGCCATCGATATCTCCCCGATCCTTCCTCCGCTCGTGGCCAAGAGCCTGGCGTCATCCAGCGAGGCGACCCTACTGCGGTCCCCCTCGGTGGTGCAGTACTGGTTCCTGATGAGGGTCGACAAGGGACCATTCGCCGACAACCGCATTCGCCAGGCCATGAAGCTCATCGCCGATCGCCCGGCGCTGATCGATGGTGCTCTGGCCGGGTACGGGACGGTCGCCAACGATCTCCTTGGCGTCGACACCCAGTACTACGCGACCGATATCGCCGCAGCGCAAGCAGGACATCGAGCAGGCCAAGTCGCTGCTCAAGCAGGCGGGGCAGGAGAACTTCTCCTTCAACCTCCCGACCTGTAACGCGCTGCCGGGCTTCAACCCCTCGGCCACCCTGTTCGCCCAGCAGGCCGCCCAGGCGGGTGTCAAGGTCAACGTTCAGATCGTGTCCGCGGCTACCTACTACACACCCTCGGGTGGATTCCTCAAGCGGCCGATCGGGCTTGACTACGGCGCCCCGTTCCAGTCGCTGTCGGAGGTCTACCGGACGTTTCTCACCCCGGGGGCTCCCTTCAATGAGACGTGGTGGGGCCACCAGCGTCCCGGAGGTCAGGCAGCCTGGAACCTCATCAACGAAGCGATTGCCACCGTTGATCAGACCAAGGCGCAGCAGCTTTGGCACCAGGTGCAGCTCCAGCAGTACAACGAGGGCGGGATCCTCGGCTGGACCAACAGCGACGACCTCGCCGCCGTGGGCAAGAACGTCCACGGCATCACGGTGGGGCGCGAGGGCTACATGAATTACTACAGGCTGTTGAACGGCTGGCTGACGTAGTCTTAGGGCGATCGGCGCCGCCTTCCCCGACATCGACCCGATGAGACCTCGCTCGTGAGCCTCGGAGCAGCGGAATTCTCTGAAAAGGAGATCGGCGCTGGCCCCGCGACAACAGGCGAGAGCGAGTCACCGGGCGGGCGCACGCACCGCCATCCCGTGGCCAGATTCGTGGCCCGGCGGGTACTCGCGGGCCTGGCCACGTTGCTCGTGGCCTCGGCGCTGATCTTCGTCGCCACGAACGCGCTGCCGGGAAACGTGGCACAGGTGGTCCTCGGCCGCTATGCCACGCCGGCGCGTCTGCAGACGCTCCAGGCCAAGCTGGATCTCAACCAGCCGCTCGTCGTCCGCTACGTGCACTGGCTGGGCGATGCCGTCACGGGCAACCTGGGGCAGTCCGCCGTCCAGCTCGCCAACGGACAGGGCAACGCGTCGGTCTGGCCGATCATCAGGACGCCGCTTCGCAACAGTGTGATCCTCGCCCTCGGGACCATCATCCTGCTGATACCTCTGTCGCTGTTAGCCGGGACCGCGGCCGCGGTGCGGGCCGGGAAGCCAACCGACTACGTTCTCTCCTACAGCGCCCTGATCGTGGGCTCGCTGCCCGAATTCGTCGTCGGGCACGTTCCTCATCGCCGTGTTCTTCTCATGGCTAAACGTGCTCCCGCCGGTCGCCCTCGTCCCGCCGGGCGCCAGCCCGTTATCGAACACCAAGGCGCTTGCCCTTCCGATCCTGACGCTGCTCGCCGTGTCGCTGGCCTTCTCCGCTCGCCAGGTGCGGGCCGGCGTCGTCGAGGCGTTGAGACAGGACTACGTGACGATGGCTCGGCTCGGAGGCGTGCGCGAACGCAAGGTTCTGCTTCGCTACGCGCTGCGAAATGCGCTGGCTCCCAGCGTGCAGACGTTCGCCCAGTCGATCCAGTACCTGTTCGGCGGCATCATCGTCGTCGAGTCTCTGTTCAGCTACCCCGGCATTGGACAGCTGCTCGTGCAGTCGGTGTCCGAGCGCGATTTCACTCTCATTCAGGGCATCACGCTCGTGCTCGCCGCCTTGTACATCGCCATCAACATCGCCGCGGACCTGGTCGTCGTGTTCCTGGTCCCGAAGCTACGGACGAGTCTGAGATGAGTGCCGTCGCCGAAACCAGTGCAGCGCAGCTCGCCAAGGCCGGGCGCTTTCGGGCGGCACGCTTCCTGCGCAGCCCGCAGGGCATCGCCGGCCTGGTCATCCTCACCTTCGTTCTCGCCGTCGCGCTGATCGGCCCCCTGGTGGCACCGCATTCGCTGTCGGCCCCGGTTGGCGTACCCGGCAATCCGCCGTCGCCCGGCTTCCCACTCGGTACCGACTATCTCGGTCGCGACGTGCTCAGCCGGCTCCTCCACGGGGGAACCTCAGTGCTCGTGATCTCGGTCATCGCCACCGGCCTCACCTACCTAGTCGGCATCGCGGTCGGCATGATCGCGGGGCTGAGCCGATCGATCGTCGATCCGATCCTGATGCGGACGGTGGACGTGTTCCTCGTCTTCCCCCCGCTCATGCTGCTGCTCCTGCTCATCGCGGGGGCCGGGACCGGCGAGGGCATCCTGATCCTCGGCATCGTGCTCGTTCTCTTCCCCGGGGTTGCCCGCATCGTGCGCACGGCGACGCTCGAGGTATCGACCACCTCCTACATCGAGGCCGCCGTCGCTCGCGGTGAGAGAACTCCGTCGATCATGCGCCGCGAGGTGCTGCCGAACATCGCGCCGGCCATCATCGCCGACGTCGGCGTGCGCTTCTCTGCCGTGATCATCCTCGCCGCCAGCGTCAACTTCCTCGGCCTCGGAGAGAAGCCGCCCGCCGCCAACTGGGGGCTGATGATCGCCGAGAACCTCCAGATCGTCTCCTCCAACATCTGGTCGGTGCTGGCGCCGGCGATCATGCTCGCGCTGTTGACGATCTCGGTCAACCTGATCGGGGACGCCTACGTGCGCAGTCTCGGCCGCACAGAGCAACCGCGATGACCGCCGCCGCCCAATCCGAGTCCGCCATCGACCTGACCGGGCTGACCGTGCGCCTCGCCCGCGGGGCGGAGATCATCCAGGACATCGACCTGCACCTGGCGCCCGGTCAGATCCTCGGCATCGTCGGGGAGTCCGGGTCGGGCAAGACGACCACCGCGCTGTCGCTGCTGGGTTTCACCTCGGACGGCACCCAGGTTGCCAGCGGGTCGCTCGAGCTCGGTGGCAGCCAGGTGCGCATCGATGACTCGCTGCGCTCCCTGCGCGGATCGGTCATCTCCTACGTACCTCAGGATCCCGGTCGAGCGCTGAATCCGGCGCTGCGAATCGCCGACGCGATCGGTGACATCGCAAGCGCGCACTCGCGGGGCGACGCCAAGGACGAGGTGGTGGGACGAATGCTCGATGCCGTCGGGCTACCGTCGACGGCGGAGTTCCGCCGGCGCTTCCCCCACCAGATCTCCGGCGGGCAGCAGCAGCGCGTGCTGATCGCCATGGCGCTGGTCGGTGAGCCGGTGGTGATCGTGCTCGACGAGCCCACGACGGGCCTCGACGTGATCACCCAGCAGCGGATCCTCTCGCTGCTCACGAACCTGCGCGAACGGCAGCGCATCTCGATGGTGTACGTGACCCACGACCTGGCTGTCGTCGCGCAGATCGCCGACCGGATCGCCGTCATGTACGCCGGCCGGGTGGTTGAGCAGGGCAGCCTGGAGAAGGTGCTCGGTCGTCCACGCCATCCGTACACCCGCGGCCTGCTGGCCTCGATTCCCGACCATGCTCGGCCACGCGTGCTCGACGCGATGCCCGGCATCGCCGTGGGCGTCGGCGAGCGTCCGACGGGGTGCTCGTTCCGCCCGCGATGCAATTTGAGCGTCGACAGGTGTGCGGCCGAGGTCCCGCCGCTCGATCCGATCGAGGACGGTCACGACGTGCGGTGCTTCCGCTACGAGCAGACACCCAAAATCAATCCGATTCTGTTGCAGCGCCAGCAGAATTTGGGCGAGAGCGGACGGCGCGTGGCGCTCCGAGTGGAGGGCCTCCATGCCGAGCATGTCTCGCATGGTGGTCGCGTAGTTGCGGCCGCCGACGTCAGCCTCACCGTCCACGCGGGGGCCTGCGTTGCCCTGGTGGGTGAGTCGGGCAGCGGCAAGACGACGATCGCCCGAGCCATCGCAGGGCTGCATCCGATCGCCCGCGGGCGGGTCCTGCTCGGCGACGAAGAGGTCCCGAGTCTGGTCAGGCGGCGTACGGTCGACCAGCGCCGCCGTATCCAGCTCGTGTTCCAGAGCGCGGCCGAGGCCCTCAATCCACGCCGCACCGTACGCGACAGCATCGGAAGGCCGGCCCAGGTCCTGCGCGGGATGGGGCGGCGAGAGGTTCCGCAGGAGGTCAACCGGCTGCTGGACTCGGTTCGGCTTCCGGCCCGGATCGCCGACCGCTACCCGCGCGAGCTGTCGGGAGGCGAGCGTCAGAGGGTGGCGATCGCGCGGGCGCTCGCCGCCGATCCCGAGGTCATCCTGTGCGACGAGATCACCTCGGCGCTCGACGTCTCGGTCCAGGCCGCCGTGCTCCAGGTACTGGGCGATCTGCGCCGCGACTTCGGCCTCGGCCTGCTCTTCATCACCCACAACCTCGGAGTTGTGGCGACCGTGGCCGACGAGGTCCTCGTGCTCCAGCGTGGCCTGATCTGCGAACAGGGTCCGACGACCGACGTGCTGGAGAAGCCCCAAGACGCCTACACCCAACGGCTGCTGGCCGCCGCCCCCAGCGTGGTCGAGGTCATGGAGCAGTGGGGCGGCGCGGCCGGCGGCGACGTCGCGAGCGCGACCCCCGCGGGGCATGACTGAACCGGTCTCCCCTGCGACGGCCGCCCCGGCGCAGCTGACGGCGGGGCCGCTGACCGCCACGCTCGACGGCCCCGACCTCACCCACATCCATCTGGGAGCGGCCGAGCTCGTCCGTCGCATCCTCGTCACCGTCCGGGATACGAACTGGGACACGGTGATGCCCGAGGTCTCCTCGGCGTCGATCTCAGGCGACGGTGAGCGCTTCGAGGTCGCCCTCGATGGCCGTCATCGCGCCCCGGGCATCGAGTTCGTCTGGCGGGTTTCGATCCGCGGCGATGCCGGCGGACGGCTCGTGTACGAGCTCGACGGCCACGCGCGCGCGGACTTCGACTATGCCCGGATCGGCCTGTGTGTGCTGCACCCTGTCGAGACGTGTGCCGGGGCCTCCTACCGCGTCTCGTCGTCGGTGGGCTCGCACTCGGGCGAGCTGGCTCGCGACATCACGCCCCAACTCGTGCTCGACGGCGTTCCGATCGCTCTGTTCCCGGCCTGTGATGCCCTCGAGCTGAGCCCCGCGCGCGGCGGAGAGATCGGCTTCGCCTTCAGCGGCGATCTGTTCGAGATGGAGGACCAGCGCAACTGGACCGACGACTCGTTCAAGACGTACTGCACCCCGGCGAGCCTCGGCGGTCCGCATCACGCCTCGGACGGCCAGGTGTTCCGCCAGACCGTGGAGGTCCGGCCCGCGGGCTTCGACGTCGAGGCGGTCGAGCCCGGCGCGCCGGTAACCGTCGAGCTCGGACCACCCAGCGACCGGTCGATGCCGGCGCTCGGCCTGGCCATGAGTTCTGACCTGGACGTGCCCGATGCCGACGCCGCCGACGCGCTGCGCCGACTCGGGCTCGCGCACGTAAGGGCGGATATCAAGGTCGACGCGCAATCGCTGTCAACCCAACTCGACCGCGCCATCGTCGCCTGCCGCCAGACCGACACCGCGCTCGAACTCGCGCTCCATCTCGAGATGGACGATGCGCCGCTGCTGAGCGAGGTATTGCGCGTATTGAGTGACGCCGAGTTGCCGATCGCGCGGATCCTGGTCTTTCACCGTCTCGCGCGCTCGGAGACCGTCACCGAGACGACCTCGGCCGCGCTCGTGGGCCTGACCCGACGGCACCTCGGCCAGCTGGCGCCGGTGGGCGGCGGCACCAACATGGACTTCGCCGAGCTCAACCGCCGGCGCCCGAGCCCTCGCACAGGCGAGTTGGTGGCATGGTCGATGAACGCCCAGGTGCACGCCTCCGACGATGCCTCGGTGATGGAGACGCTGCGCGGACAGGCCGCCACCGTCGCCACCGCGCGTTCGGTCCTCGGGGAATGCTCCTTCGCGCTGGGCCCGATCACGCTGCGACCGCGGTTCAACCCCGCCGCCACCGGACCTGCGCTGGTCCGCGATCCCGACGAGCTTCCGGCTCACGTCGACGCGCGGCAGGCAACGCCATACGCCGCGGCGTGGACGGCGGGCAGCATTGCCGGGCTTGCGGCGAGGGGGCCGGACTCACTCACCTACTTCGAGCTCGTCGGCATGGCCGGTGTCATGCGCGACGCGACGACCCCTCCCCACCCCAGGTTCCCGTTGCCATCCGGATCGCTGTTCCCCTGTTACCACGTGCTCGAGGCTCTGGCCCCGCTTCAGGGCAAATCACTTCTCACGTGTGTGGTCTCGCGGGATACCGACGTGGCGGCGGTGGCGACGGCCGAGCGGGTGCTCGTGGCCAACCTGACCCCGGCGCCGCAGCGCGCCGTGGTTACCGGCTTGCCCGGGCGCGGGGCGCCTGAGCACGTGGAGCTCGAGCCGTACGCCGTGAGCGTGCTCGAGCCGGCGGCTAAATGACGGGTGCCGTGGCCGTGTCGACCGACTGAGTCCGGGTCACCTGCACCTCGACACGGATCCGGTCGGTCCGGAGCCAGCTCTGGAACGCGTGGAACGGCTGCAATTCGGCATCCCACGACACGGACTCGATGAACATCAGCGGCGTCCTCGACTTCACCCCCAGCATCTCGGTCACCCGCGCCTCGGCGTGCACCGCCTCGAGCGTCCGCCGGCCTCCGTACACGGTGGTACCGGTTTGCTGCTCGAGCCGATCGTAGAGCGAGCCGTCCTCCTCGTCCGACAGCGACAACGCGGCGTCGGCGAACTGGGCCGGGAGATAGTCAGCCACATACAGGGCGGCCTTGCCGTCGATGAAGCGAAGACGCTCGAGGATGACCCCCTTGGAGGAATCGGCCAGGCCCAGCGCGTCGGTGGCCCAGTGCGTCAGCTCTGCGACCTCGGCCCGCAGCAGCGTCGAGGTGACGGCAAATCCCATGCGGTCGACCTCCTCATGGAAGAAGCCTCCCGAGGACTGGAGCAGCCATGAGTGCTCGCGCGACCCGGCCACGAACGTTCCCCGACCCTTGATGCGCTGTATCAGGCCCTCGCTCTCCAGCCGCTGGAGCGCCTGACGGACCGTGGCGCGCGATACCCCGAACTCGTTGCCGATGTCGGGCTCTGAGGTCAGCCGCTCGCCGGGTGATAGCCGCCCCCGGACGATGTCCTCGGTGAGCAATCGCGCCAGCTGAAAGTAAAGAGGGAGTGGCGAGGAGCGGTCGATCTTCGCCGTTTCAGAGAAGGCCATGGTTTGGGTCGGGCGTCCTACCGTACGAACAACCTTAATCTACACGCGGCACCGTACAGCAAACCCCGGCGGATGCGGTGAGCAACCAACAGCCGGACGAAACCGCTCCCCGCCGCGAACTGCGCCGACAAGGAAGCTGGTCATCTGCTAAACGACATATAGGTGCGGTCTGCTGACCACCCTCCGCCGCACGCTTCCCAAGGCGCACCGGCCGCATCTGTTACGACATGCGCATCGGAACCCAGGGGCGCAGGGTCAGGAACGCGAGCACAGAGCCCACCCCACCCCCCGGCCGCGGTTTTGACAGCCGTACAACGACTCGAGTAGTGTTCGGACATCATCCCGTGCTTACAGGATGCTCGCACCTTCAGGATGAGTAGGCCGACCTCCACGTGACGGGTCTTCCCCGAGGCATCGCCACCCCGGCGCTGAGCGTCGGAATTGTCAGTGCCGATCTTCTCCACCTCGGCGACGACCTCGACCGGCTACGGGACGCCGATGTCGAGCTGCTCCACGTCGACGTCATGGACGGCGTGTTCTGCCCGCAGATGACGCTCGGTCCGCCCATCGTTGCCGCGCTGCCCGACCGGTTCGTCGTCGACGTCCACCTGATGGTCGTCGATCCCCTGGAAAAGCTCGACGCGTTCGTGGCCGCCGGCGCCGACATCATCAGCTTCCACATCGAGTCGACTCCCGATCCGCGCGCCGTGCTCGAGCGGCTGGGCGAGCGCGGCGTCGCTACGCGTGGCCTGGCGCTCAACCCCGGCACCCCCGTCGCGTCGATCGCGCCCCTGCTCGACGACCTGGAGCTCGTGCTGCTGCTCGCGGTCCATCCCGGACGGTCCGGCCAGTCCTTCATCCCATCGACGATCGACCGCCTGCAGGCGGCCCGGCAGCTCATCGGCGAGCGCGATGTGCTGGTGGGCATCGACGGCGGCGTGACGCTCGAGAACGCGGCCATGATCGGAGAGTTCGAGCCCGACCTCCTGGTGGCGGGGAGCGCCGTCTTCACGTCAGGCGAGGTGCCGGGGGCGATCGACACGCTTCGCGCCGGCCTGGCCGAGCGCTAATCCACTTCAACGACGCGCGGCACGAGATCGACCCAGGGTGCGGGCGCCCGTGGGGTCTGCCGTTCGGTCTCGCGGCCGCCGATCACCGTGGCCACGTTGACCAATCGCTGGGTGCCGCTCCGTGTGTCGCCGGCCGTGTCGTGAAACTCGAAGGACCCCTCCTGTAGCTCGAAGATGCCGATGTCAGCGCGGGCGCCGGGGACCAGCGTCCCGACATCGCCCTGACTGCCGATCAGCTCCGCCGGCCGCGAGGTGACGGCCTCGACGACCTCGTCCAGTCCGAGCCCGAGTGCCATCAGCTTGTTCACGCAGCTGAGCAGATCGAACTTGTCGGTGTCGTCGTCCCACACCCGGATGAAGGGGGATTCGGCCGCGTCGCTGGTTATCACCGACGGACCATGCCGACTCATCTGGTGCAGGTCGGACGAGATCACGTGGGGCTTCAACCCCTCGGCGATCATCGCCTCGCCGCTGGCGAAGGTCATGCCACCGGCCCCGTGGCCGAGATCGAGAATCACGCCGGCGTCGAAGGCCCGCCGGGCTCCGTCGAGGACGCGGCCGTCGTCCCCGACCAGCTTCATCGTGGCGCCGCTGAAGCAGTGCGTGATGATGTCCCCGGGCCGCATCAGCTCGAGCACCTCGTCGATCTCGGGCGGGGCATCGGCGATGTGCACCATCACCGGCAGCTCGCATCGCTCGGCCGCCACCACGGCGCGGCGCAGTGGCTCGACGCCGTTGTCGCCCACGGTCGGCGTACCCATGCGGACCTTGACTCCGACGATCATGTCGCTGTTGGCCCGATACATCCGCTCGAACAGATCCACGTCGCAGTACTCCATGCTGCGCAGCTCGAAGTCGGGGGCGATGAGCCCGATGTAGGCGATGTTGAGGAACGCGCGGACGCCCACCTGCTTCTCCTCGGCGATGAAGCGGCGGAACCCGGGGAGCGTGATCGCCCCCGCGGATCCGGCGTCCACCCACGTCGTCACCCCGGTCAGCGACCCGATCGCATCGGGCTCGACGCCCCAGTAGGTGAAGTCGTGGAAAACGTGCGCGTGGAAGTCGATCAATCCCGGTAGGACCAGTCGGCCCTCGGCGTCGAGGACTCGATACGCGGAGGCGTGGGCAATGTCGCGATCGACCGCCGCGATGCGCCCCGCCGATACGGCTACATCGAACTCGCCGTCAATCCCCTGCGACGGGTCGACGACGCGACCATTCTTGATCAGGAGATCGAACATCTCTCTCACCGCCTTTGCGACGATTGTGTGGACACTGAATACTCCCCCATGTGGGCTCACAGGCCGAGGGCCTGCCGGCGCCCTCGCGCGGGTTGACACGCCATCGCTGAGATGGTAAGCATATACGCCTAGGCTGTTGTTCGTACAACCTGCAAACATCTCCCGGTCGGCCGTACGCGCCGTGATCCCTTCGGCGTCTGGAGACACGCTGGCCGGACAGGCGCGAGCGATCGTTGATCCGTACGTCGGCTACATCGGTCGACCGGTCTGCGAGCTCCCCAGCCCCGGGCTCGTGATCGACATCGCGGCGGCGGAGCGCAACCTTCGCCGCATGGCCGAGTTCCTCGACGGGACCTCGGTGGGGCTGCGCCCGCACATCAAGGTGCACAAGAGCATCGATGCGGCGCGGCTTCAGCTCAGCATCGGCGGTGCCCACGGCGTCTGCACGGCCACGATCGCCGAGGCCGCGGTGATGATCAGAGGCGGCATAGACGACGTCCTCATCGCCAATCAGGTCGTGGGCAAGGACAAGATCGCCGTGGCCGCACGTCTGGCCGACGAGGGCACCCTGATGGTCGCCGTGGATGACCTCAGCAACCTCGAGGAGCTGAGCGCCGCGGCGCGTTCGTCCGGTACGTGCATCCACGTCCTCCTCGAGTACGACATCGGGATGGGGCGGTCAGGCATCCGCGACTCCTCCGAGCTTCCTCGCCTCGCCGAGGCGGCCGTCGCGGCCCCGGGGGTCCGCTTCCGCGGCCTGATGGGCTACGAGGGGCACTGCATGGGCATCGAAGACCGCGAGGCCCGCGCGCGCGAGACCCGCGTCGCGATGGACCGGCTCGCCGGCGCCGTGGACTTGCTCGAATCCGCCGGGTATCCGTGCGAAATCGTCTCGGGAGGCGGGACCGGCACGTACTTCACCTCCGCCGCCGGTCCACCACTGACTGAGACCCAGGCGGGCTCGTACATGGTCATGGACGCCTTCCACGGGCGTCTCGTGCCTGAATTCGAGCCGGCCATGACGGTGATCGGCTCGGTCGTCAGCCGTCACGATGACGTGGCGATTGCCGACATCGGCGAGAAGGGCGTCAACAGCGAGGACGAGCCTCCGCGCCTCCTCGATGAGAGCATGTCGATCGCCTTCATCCACGAGGAGCACATGGGAATCACGGGCGAGCGGCTGCCCGGCCTCGGCGAGCGAGTGTCGCTCATGCCCGGTTACGGCCCGATGACGGCCAACCTCTACGAGGTCTACTACGTCGCGCGGGACGAAGTGGTCACCGACATCTGGCCGATCCTCGCCCGGCATCCGGGCCGCGCGTGGCTCTGACCCCGCGGACCCGGACCCAGATCGAGCGCCAGCCTATCCGGCTTCGGGCGGATATACCGACGCCGGCTTCATGAAGTCGAGCGCGTGTCCGCTCCCCGACTCGACGATGCACTTGAAGCCCGGTTGCGTGTCCAGGTAGTACCACTCGATGTGGTCGCCGATGTGGCCGATCGCGGTGCGCTCCATGCCCATCTGGCGGAACTCCTCGAGCACCTTGTCGGACTCCTCCTGGGTCTTGAACATCACCGCGATCGACCCGATGCCCTCGCCGTGCTGGTCGAGCATCCGCTGCCACGGGTTATCCCCGGCCACCGGCTGGATCAGCTCGAAGTTGAGATCTCCCACCTGCGTCTCGGCCCAGCGGATGTTGAAGAAGTCGACCGGCTTGCCGTCGAGCTCGCAGTCGTGCATCACCACATCGCCGTCGGACTCGAAGATCTTCCACGGCCCCCACCCGAACGCCTCGTGATACATCTTCAACTTCTCCTCGAGGTCACGAACGACGACTGAGATCTGCGTGATCTCGTAGTTCAAGCCGTCGGGCTTCTCGGTCGGCGGAGCGTCGTCGGTCGGATACACATAGGCGGGCTTGACGAAGTCCGTCGCGTGTCCGCTCCCCGATTCGATCAGGCACCCGAAGCGGTCCTGGGTGTCGAGGTAGTAGTACTCGATGTGGTCGCCGATGTTGGCCTTCATCGTCACCGGCATGCCACGCTCCGCGAACTCGCGCTTGACCTGCTGGCCCTCGTCCATGGTCTGAAACATGACCGCGATCGAGGCGATGCCCTCGCCACGCTCGGCGATGAACTCCTTCCACAGGCTGGGACCGTCGGCGGGCTCGAGCAACTCGAAGTTCATCGAGCCGACCATCACCTCGGCGCCCTTGAGCGTGTAGTGCACCTGCTCCCCGCGCAGCTCCGTGTTGTGGTGGGCGGGAGGGTGGTGGTCGAAGACGTCCCAGCCGCTCCAGCCGAAGGCCCGCCAGTACAGCTCCATGGTCCGTTCGAGATCGTGAACCGCCAGCGAAACCTGTGTGATCGGGTACTGGAGCCCGGCCCAGCCGGTGGGGAGCTGTTGGGGTGTAGCTGTCATCGTCTTTCGATGTTCCTTCCCTCGAAGTGAGCGTCCTGTCTGGATGGCCGTCTGTACGGACAAGTTCTCAGAACTCGCCGTCGGTTGTCAAGGCACGCGGCGCAGTCGAGGCGCTCGCTGCTCTTAGACGACGCCACGGGCGAGTCGGCGAGTAGGCTGCCGATTCGTGCCGAGCGCATTCGTCACCGGTGGATCGGGCTTCATCGGCGGCAGACTGATCGAGCGGCTCCGCGGCGACGGCCACGACGTGCGGGCACTGGCTCGGTCCGACCAGGCCGCGGCACGAATCAGCGCGAGCGGCGGCCAACCCGTGCCCGGCGACGTCGGCGACGTCTCGGCGATCCGGGCGGGCGCCGAGGGGTGCGACTGGGCCTTTCACGCGGCGGCGATGCTCGGCGACTGGGGTAAGCGCGAGGAGTTCGAGCGTGTCAACGTCGAGGGCACGGCGAACGTGCTCCGGGCCTGCGGCGAGGTCGGCGTCCGCCGCTTCGTCCATGTCGGCACCGAGGCCGCGCTGATGGCGGGGCGGCCGCTCATCGGCGTCGACGAAACGGCGCCTCTGCGCCCCGACTCGCCCGTTCTCTACTGCGCCACCAAGGCCAGAGCGGAGCGACTCGTCGTGGGCGCGAACAGAGCCGGGTTTGAGAGTGTTGTGATCCGGCCGCGATTCGTCTGGGGCCGCGGGGACACGACGCTGCTGCCCACGATGGTGGAGCTCGTCCGCTCAGGTCGGTTTGCCTGGATCGGTGGCGGTCGGCACCGCACCTCGACGACCCATGTCGACAACGCGGTGCAGGGACTCGTACTCGGCGCGACCCGGGGAACGCCGGGCAACGCGTACTTCGTCACCGATGGAGAGTCTCCGGTCGTGTTCCGCGAGTTCGTCACCGAACTGCTCGCCACCCAGGGCGTCGCCGCGCCGGGAAGAAGCATCCCCCCGGTCCTCGCTCAGGCGGCCGTGTTCACCGGCGAGCTGGCCTTTCGCACGCTGCCCCTTCCCGGCCAGCCGCCCCTCACGCGCCTCGGCTACTGGATCTCTTCGCAGGAGTGCACGATCAGGATCGACAAGGCTCGCGAGCAGCTCGGCTACAAACCGGTGCAGACGATCGCGGCCGGACTCCAGGAGCTCGGCGGCACGGTTGGCTGACACGTCGGCTCGAGTCGTCGTCATCGGGGGCGGCATCACCGGGTGCAGCGTCGCCTACCACCTCGCGGAGGCCGGCTGGCGCGATGTGCTCGTGGTCGAGAAGGGCGAGCTGACGAGCGGCTCGACGCATCACGCGGCCGGCCTCGTCACCCAGTTCAACCCGTCGGCGACGATGATGCGGTTCCGTCGCTACAGCGTGTCCCTGTACAACCAGCTGGGGGTCTTCAACACCGTCGGGAGCGTGCGCATCGCCTCAAGTCAGGACTCGTTGCGCGACCTCCAGCGCGCGGTCAGTCGCGCCCGCGCGCTCGGGCTGGACGCCGAGCTCCTCGGGCCGAGCGAGGTGCTCGAGCGCATGCCGTTCGCGTCGCCCGAGTCGCTGCACGGTGGGGTTTGGATGCCCGAGGACGGCCACGTCGATCCCCACATCACGACGTACGCCGTCGCCGACGCGGCCCGAGCTCTCGGTGTCGAGATCCGGATCCGGACGCGCGTCACGGGGATCGAGCTCGGTGCAGGCCACGAGGTGCGGGCCGTCCTGACCGCCGAGGGTCGCATCGACACCGAGCACGTGGTCGACGCCGCCGGGGTGTGGGCACCGCTGCTCGCCGAGATGGTCGGCGCGCGCTTCCCGTCGGTACCGGTCGATCACCAGCACGTCCTCATGCAGGCGGTCGCCGGCGCCGAGGTCCCTCGAGGCAGCCCCTGCTTTCGCGACACCGACAACCTGGTCTATGGCAAGGACGAGGCCGGCGGCATGCTGATCGGCGGCTACGAGCCGAACCCGACCGTGCGCTGGGTCGACGGCGTGCCGTGGGACCACGGAGCCAGCCCGGTGGAGTCGGATATCAACCGGTTCGCCCCCCTGCTCGAGGGTGCGATCAGACGCTTTCCGTTCCTCGACCGCGCCGGCGTCATCCGGCTCCTGTGCCATCCGGACGCCATGACCCCCGACGGCAACCCGTTGCTCGGGCCCATGCCGGGGATCCCCGGGTTCTGGATCGCCGCCGGGCTGTCCCTGAACGGGTTCGGGGGCGCCGGTGGGATGGGGCGGGCGCTGGCCGAATGGATCATCGACGGTGAGCCCCAGCTCGACGTGGGCGCCTACCGCGCCTGGCGCTTCGGGCGCGCATACCTCGACCCGTGGTTCGCGACCGCCCGCGCCCGAGAGGCTTACCGCTACTACTACCGCCTGCGTTACCCGTTCGACACCGACGAGTGGGGACGCGGGTTGCGCGAGAGCCCCCTCCACGTCCGCCTCCAGGATCTGGGCGCTGTATTCGGGACCAAGAACGGCTGGGAGCGCGCCGATCACTTCGAGCCCGGCCAGCCCTTCCGTCGCAGCGGCGCCGATCAGCGACGGTTCGGCTGGAGCAAGCCGCCGTGGTTCGACCGCGTGGGGGCGGAGCACGAGGCGTTTCGCGAGCGCGTGGGGATCATCGACATGACGTCGTTCGGCAAGCTCGAGGTCAGCGGACCCGGAGCCCTTCCCCTGCTCGAGCGGGCCTGTGACAGCCGCATCGATCGACCCGCGGGCAGTGTCATCTACACGCAGTTCCTCAACCGGCGCGGGGGGATCATCGCCGACGTCACGGTGACGCGCCTCGACCGTGAGCGGTTCCGGGTCATTACCGGCGCCGCCACCGTCGACGGCGATCGCGGCTGGCTCGAGCTGTCCGGGCGCCCCGAGGACGGGCCCATCGAGATTCGCGATATCAGCGACGAGCTCGCGGTGATCGGTATCTGGGGTCCGCAGGCGCGTGCGGTGTTGGCCGCGTGCAGCCACGAGGACGTCGGCGATCGCGCCCTTCCGTTCCGGCGCGCGCGCCACATAGAGATCGGCGGCGCCGAAGTCCTCGCCCAGCGGATCACCTACGTCGGCGAGCTCGGCTACGAGCTGTACGTGACCTGGCCGTGGGCCGTGCAGGTGTGGGACCGCCTCATGGCCGCGGGAGCCGAGCACGGGATCACCCCGGGCGGCTACCGCGCGCTCGAATCGCTGCGCCTGGAGAAGGGCTACCGATACTTCGGGACCGATCTGACCTCGGCGGACACGCCCTACGAGAGTGGTCTCGGCTTTTGCGTGGCCCTCGACAAGGAGGAATTCACCGGTCGGGCGGCGCTCAGCCAGGCCGAGGCCCAGACGCCCGCGCGGCGTCTGCGCACACTGACGATCGGAGATGAGGAATACCTGACGATCTACGGCGGCGAGGCCGTGCGCCACGACGGCGAGGTCGTCGGCCGGGTCCGCAGCTGTGGATACGGATACACGGTGCGACGCAATGTGGCGCTGGCCACGGTCCCGGCCCAGCTCGAGCAGCGCACGGAGCTGACCGTCGATGTGTTCAGCGACGACGCGCCGGCGCGAATCGAGCCCGACGTGCTCTACGACCCCGAGGGGGACCGGCTCCGTGGCTGATCATCCCGACACCACGGTCCGCGCCATCGTGCTCGACTTCAACGGCACACTCGCGCAGGACGATCACCTCGTCGCCCCGCTGTACGTGGACATGTTCGCCTCGGTCGGCGTCTCGCTGACCGTCGAGGACTACCACCGTGATCTCGGCGCGATGCCCGACCGTAAGGTCGCCGAGCTCGCGCTCCGTCGCGCCGGGCTGCCGCCAGACGAGGCCCATCGGGACGCGCTAGTCCAGGCGAGGCTCGACGGATATCTCGCGGCCGTTGCCGAACAGCCACCGATCGCGACGCACGCGCTCGAGTTCGTGCGCGAGGCGGCAGCGCGCGTGCCGCTCGCCATCACGTCGGGGGCGTTTCGCCGCGAGATAGAGCACGTCCTCGAGGCGGCGGGTGTGCGAGGCTACTTCACGGCCGTGGTGGCGATCGACGACGTGAGGTCCGGAAAGCCCGATCCGGAGGGGTTCGGGCGTGCCCTGTCCGAGCTCAACGTCCGTACGGCAGCCGACCCGCCAATCGTGCCGCGTCAGGTCGTCGCGGTCGAGGACGCGACCGACGGCGCTCTCGCCGCGCGCGCCGCGGGGATGCGCGTGGCGGCGATCCGCGGACTGGCCTTCGATCCGGCCAGGGCGTGGGCCGACATCGTTATCGAGCGACTCGATGCGGACGCGCTTGCCCGGATCCTCGCGCTCGGTTCGCGGAGGGAAGACTGAATGGACGCCGAGCTCGATCGGATCTGCGGACAGGTGCCGGAGCTGGCCTCGCCCGACCGGCGCGTCGCGCCGATCACCGGCGGGATGACCAATCGCAACTACCGTGTCATCACCGAATACGGCGACTTCGTGGTCCGGGTGAGCGTGCGCGAAACCGGGGAGCTCGGCATCGACCGCGACAACGAGCACCACAACTCCGTGCTGGCCGCCGGGGCCGGTGTCGGCGCGCCGGTCGTGGCGCGGGTGCAGGAGCCAGAGGCGCTGGTCGTGCGCTTCGTCGACGGCGTGACGCTGACCCCGGCGGACTTTGCCGCCGATCCGCGCCGGGTTTCCGCACTCGCCGAGGGGCTGCGCCTCCTTCACCAGGCGCCGGCGTTCGCGCGTGACTTCGACATGGTCCAGGTCCAGAACCGCTACCTCGGCATCGTGCAGGCGAATGGTTACCCCCTGCCCGCCGACTACGAACGCTACGCGGCCCGGGCCAAGCGCCTTGGGGAGGTCCTCACCCGGAGCCGCCGCGAGACCGCTGCCTGCCACAACGACCTCATGCCTGGCAACTTCATCGAGTCAGACGGCCCGGGCAGTCACCTGTGGATCGTCGACTACGAGTACTCGGGCAACAACGACCCCTACTACGACCTCGGCGATGCGATCAACGAACTCGAGCTCGACCCCGGTTTGGCCGAGCAGCTCGTATTCGAGTACCACGGAGAGGATCGGCCCGCCGAGCTTGCCCGCGCGAGGCTGTGGTCGCTGATGTCGAAGTACGGCTGGAGCCTGTGGGGGTCGATCAGGATTGGAACGACGGGTGACCCGGAGATTGTCGAGTGGGCGCGGGCGCTGTGGGCGCGAGCGGTGGCGGAGTTTGAGTCGCCGGAGTTCGAGGAGTTGCTGGAGCTGGCGGGACGATCGACAGGCGGCTGAGCCTGGCGCCGGCGATCAGGACGAGCAGCCCGCAGCCCGCGACGAGGTACGCCGCCCGTGGCGAGAACACCGCGGTCAGCATCCCGCCCAGGAGGATGCCGGCCCCGGGAGCGATCGCCGCGAGTGCCTCGAGGACCGCGGCAGTGCGCGTGCGGAATGACTCCTCGACCAACTGGTGGAGCGCCGTCTCCACGCTGGCCCACTGCGTCCCGTTGCCGACTCCCCCGAGCACGCTCGCGGCGCACGCGAGGGCGATCGTGGGCGCCGCCGCCGTGCCGAGGTATCCGAGCGCCACCGCGCCGGTGGAGACGAGGATCATCGTCGACCCGACGCGCCGCGCGAGACGGATCTGGATCGCCGAGCCGATGGCGATGCCCACGCCCCAGCTGGCGAGAATCGCGGCATAGGCGCCGGCGCCGGAATGCAATGAGTGCGCTGCGTACACGACGGTCACGGGTACGACGAGGTAGAAGAACACGAAGGCGATGCCCTCGCCGACGATCAGGCTGCGGATCGCCGCGTGGCTGGCGATGTAGCGCAGGCCCTCGCGGAGACGCCCGCTCGGATTGCGCGCTGGCTCCGGGGCGACGGCTCGCAGGCCGCTGGCACGCAGCGTCACCACGGCGGCGATCAGAAACGAGGCCCCGTCGATCGCCAATGCGACCGGAGCGCCGAGCAGCGCGACGGCGAGGCCGCCGAGGACCGGGCCACCGATCATTGCGCCGGCCAGAGCGACATTGAACGCCGCCTTGCCTTCGGGCACGAGGTCGTGCGCCACCAGCGTCGAGGCTGACGCGGATCGGGTGACCGTGCGCGCGGCAAACGCCAGCGTCGCATCGACGAGGGCGAGGACGATGATCGGCGCCGCGCCGACGTGGTCGACGGTTACCGCCAAGACGACGAACAGGGCGCCCTCGACAACGTACAGGGGCGGAAGGATGCGCCCGGGGGCGAGGTGGTCGAGCCTGGTCACGACCGCGGGCCCGATCACACCGGGAACGAACTGCGTGGCCAGAAACAGCGTCGCCGTGGCCAGAGCCGACCCGGTCAGTGTCAGGATGACCACCGCCAGGGCCAGCGCGCCGATGACATCGCCGGCCCGATTGATCACATAGGAAACCAGTAGCGCCCGGAACTCGGCCACCCTGAGCGCTGCCCGTAGCCCCGCCACCGACGCGCGACCTTAGGCTGGGACGCGCGGCTGCGCGAGCTCGCGGATGTGTTCCTCCATCGCGAGCTCGGCCTCGAAGTCGGCGTCCGCTGCGTGGCCAAAGCCGATCTGCTCACGCTCGACGACGGCAACGAACAGCTCGACATAGCGCGCGTCCAGTTGCGTCCCCGACACACGGCGCAGCTCGGCGATGGCCTCGGGCGGCGACACGGGCGTGCGGTAGGTGTTGCGACCGGTCATCACGTCGTATACATCGGCAACCGAGATCATTCTCGACAGGGCAGGAATGGCCTCGCCGCGCAGACCGTTGGGGTAGCCCCCGCCGTCGATCCGCTCGTGGTGGGTCAGAATGATGCTGGCGATCCGCTCGAACCCCTCGACGCGCCCGACGAGCTCGGCCCCTTGGGCCGGGTGCGCGCGAATGATGTCCCAATCCTCATCCTGAAGATCGTCATAGGCCAGGAGGATGCGATCGGGGAAGGCGAACTTGCCGATGTCATGGAGCAGGCCCGCCGTGTGCACGGTGCGGAGCTCGTCCTCTGAACACCCGGCGGCCTCGGCGATGGCCAGGGCATAGCGGGCCACGGCGGCGGAGTGGCGAGCCGTGAACCGGTCGCGCAAGGACAGCGTGCGCGCCATGGTCAGGAGGAGGCCAACCTGCAGAGAGGCGAGCTGCACGGTGCGGCGCTCGAGTTCGTCCTGGCGCTGCTGCGAATTGAGCAGCGCAGCGAGCAACGCGTAGAACGCCGCCACCAGCGCCAGCGAGAGCAACAGCGAGGTGGCACCGGCTCGGTAGTAGAGCGTGGCCAGGACGCCGGCGGTGATGTTCGGCGCCGCGATCCACGGCAGCGCCGAGAGGAAGTTGCGGCGGACCTGTTGAGCGATCGGCGCTCCCGTGTGAACGCGTATCCAGATCGCCGCGAGGACGAAGTTGATCACGTTGGCCACGCTGATCGCCCCCGCGACAACGAGCGCGAACCCGGCGCTCTTCTGGGACAGCCCAGCGTCGACCGTACCGTCGATGATCAGACTTCCGATCAGGACCCCGACGTACATCCCGAGGTTCCAGATCAGGGCGAGGCGGCGGCCGCGCAGCCGGATCCCATCGGCGAGAACCGCGTCGATCACGCGTGACAGGACGCAGATCGTCACGGCCGGCGCCGGGCCGAGCAACGCCATGGCCAGCCCGACGATCGTCAGGCCGGCGGACAGTCTCATCTGACCGGTTCTGGCGGCCACCCGATCGCCGAGGACTCCGAGCACCGCGAGGGTGAGGAAGAGCCACAACGGCTCCCAATCGGACGCCCGCGAGCTGATCGCCGCGCCGACGATTGTGACGGTCAGCAGGGCGACAGCCGCGAACTGTAGGGCCCGCACGGGCCCGGGGCGGATGTGCCCTATCTGGCTATCGATTCTCACAAGCTGACGCCTTTTTCGCTGCAATCAAGCGCCAAAGCGATTACGAACGATTAGATGCTCCAATGCATCATGGATCCTCCCCACCGCAGGGGTCTGCGGCCATCGTCTTTCAGGCAGGGGGCCCCGATGGCCTCCGCGCTCCGCTCTATCCCTGCGGCGCGTAGACCACCTGGATAGAAGGGGGTTTCGGCTCGCCGGGACGCCGGACGTGGATTCGGCGGGCCCGAATGGACGAAGGTTTGAGCGCCGTGCTCAGCCGGCCGGGATCGAGACCAGCGCGGCCGAGAACGCGGGCAACGTCACCCGGTGGTCGCCCGCCTGCCCGGGCACCCTCTCGGTCGCGAGCCGCCCGTGCCAATGCCCGTCGCGCGTGAACCGCTGACCGGCGAGGGTCACGGTGCTGTTGGCGCGTAGCGACGGAGCGCTCAGGCGCTCGACGACCCCGGGGCGGTTCAACCGGGTCAGCAGAGAGATCGAGGTGGAATACGCCGATTTGTTGATGTAAACGACACGCAAGCTCCCATCCCCCAGGCGCACGGCCCATACCTTCAGGCGCTCGGGGCCGCCCCTGCGCTGCACCTGCATGAGCGTGGCTCCGGGGCCCAGCGCTCGCGTGAATAGCGTCATTCCGTAGAACATCGGCTCCGGGTAGAGCCCTGAGGTCGTGTCGAGGAGCGCCGTGTTGGCATATCCATTGGCGCGCATGTGGATGTTGACGCCATCGACACCGGCCGCCAGCAGTGAGAAGAGCAGGTCTGGCGCCCACAGAGCGGTGGCGAACGTGTCGGTCCGCCCCGCCAGACCACCGCACGTCGACGAGCCCACCTCGGTGAGCCGGACTGGGCGGTGAGCCACGAGGCTCGCGCTGATCACGTAGCGCAGGGAGTTCGCGACTCCCTGCGCCACCCCGTCCCGCAGGTATGCCCGCACGGTCGGGTAGTCGGGGTTGGTGGGCGGGAGGCACGTGCGGATCGCTGGGTAGGCGTGTACCGTCACGAGCGAGACGTGTCTGCCTGCCGGCGAGGACAACAGCGAATTGGTCCACTCGGGACTGCGGTCGGCGCCCGAGGGCCCGGCGAAGGGGGCGCCGGGGAAGACGTGGCTGACTGCGCGCACGTAGGCGCTGAACAACCGGGTGTAGTCGGCACGCGTGAAGCCGTAGGCCCAGTCGCCCGTCTCGCCGCGCCGGGCTCGCGTGTAGCCCACGTAACCCCGCACGTAATTGTCGGGCTCGTTGCCGACCTCGATGTCGATCAGGCTGTGGGCCGGGAGGTTGCGCCGCGCCGACGCGGCTTCGTCGGCCGCCATCTTGGGAGAGTGCGCCGCCAGGTTGAGATCGAGGATCAACTTGAGGCTCGCGGCGCGAACCAGCGAGCCGACGTCCGCCATCCACTGGTCCGTGAGCTTGTACGCATGGCGCTGCCGGTACATCGGGGCAACGAGGGTGTCCTGGTCCCCTTCCCACACCGAGCTGTCCGCGCTCTCCCCGCCGATACGCAGGATCACCGGCGATGCATCGCCCGGCGGCTGAAGCACTGAAAGCAGCCGGACGAAGGCGCGAAACCAGTGCTCGTAGCGGGGAATCTCATTGGCCTCGACGGACACGCCCAGGAACGATGGCGGTACCGGCGCGAGCTCGGGGCCGATCGCCACCTGAGCCTGCTCGGAGGAGGTCGGTGCCGCCGCAGCGCCGGGAGCGCGAGCGTCGGCCAGCACGAGAGTTGCGCCGAACACGAACAGCGCACCGAGGACCGCCATCTGAGTCCGTCTGCCCGTCAGTCGTCCCACGCGCTTCGATGGTGCTCAGCCTGGTGGGATCGACAGCAGGGCGGCCGAGTATGCGGGCACCAGAACCTCGTACGCGCCCTTGCGTTCGCGGACCCGTTTTGACACGCGCTTGCCTCGCCAGCCGCCGTGGGGCCCGAATCGCTGTCCCGCCAGCTTGACGCTGTTGTTGGCCCGGACCGATGGAGCAGTCAGACGCTCGAGCGAACCGGGACGTCGCGACCCCGAGAGCAGCGTGGCCGTGGTCGGGTAGTTCGACTTGTTGATGTAGACGACGCGGAGGCTGCCGTCCCTCAGGCGCACCGCCCAGGTCTTCAGCCGCTCCGGTCCGCCGGTGCGCGTCACCTCCATCAGCGTGGCCCCGGGGCCCAGCGCCCGGGTGAAGAGCATCATGCCGTAGAACAGTGGCTCCGGATAGATGCCAGCGGGTGTGTAGAGGAGCGCCGAGTTGGAATAGCCGTTGGCGCGCGTGTGGATGTTGATCCCGGCTACGCCGGTCGCCACCAGCGAAAACAGCAGGTCGGGCGCCCACAGCGCCGTGGCGAAAGTGTCGGTCTGGCCCGCGCGCCCACCGCAAAAGCTCGAGCCTGCCTCCGTGATGCGCAGGGGCCGTCCGCCGTTACCGGCAGCTGTCACCACCTTGCGCGCCTGCCGCACCGGGATCTTGACCCAGACGTCCTTTAGGTACTTGCTGGCCGTCGGATACCTGGGCTCACCGGGGAACGCGCATCCATCGAGCAGCGGATACTCGTGCGTCGTCACCAGGGATAGCTTTTTCGCCTGGCGCGATGCCATCAGGTCGGTAACCCAGCGGGGGTCCTCGCTGGTCGTGGACGGGCCGGCGATCGGGGCATCGGGGAAGGCACCGTCGATCGCCCGAATGTAGGAGCCCAGCAACTTGATGTAGTCGGGGATCGTGAAGCGGAAGGCCCAGCCGCCCCGGCCGCCCCGTCTGGCGCGCGTGAACCCGACGAATCCTCGTTTGAAGAGGTCGGGTTCGTTGCCCACCTCGAACGCCGAGATGCTGTGCGCGGGCAGCTTGCGGCGCGCCGAGGCGACTTCGTCGGCCGCCATGTCCGGCGAGTGGGCCGCCAGGTTGAGATCGAGAATGATTTTGAGACTCGCGGTCCGAACCAGGGAGCCAAGGTGCGCCATCCACTGGTCGGTCAGCTCATATGCGCGGCGCTGGCGGTAGGCCGGCGCCACGAGCGTGTCCTGGTCGGTGCCCCAGACCGAGCTGTCGGCACTCTCGCCACCGACCCTCAGGATTACCGGGGAATCGTCGCCGTGGGGCCGGAGCACCGAGAGCAGCCGCCCGAACGTCCGAAAGAAGTGCTCGTAGACCGGCAGCTCGTTGTCCTCGACCGACAGGCCCAGGAAAGACGGCGGCACGCGAACCAGCGCGCGGCCGATCGAAACCGTCATCTGTGAGGAGCTGGGTGCCGCGGCGGCACTCGGTGCCTTGACGCTTGCGGCGGCGAGGACGGCAAGGACCGCTGCGAGCGTGCCCAGCCTCGGCCAGGCCGCAACTAGTCTTCGCAGTCGTTGACCGACCCGCCGGTCGCGCATGCTAGTCGTCCCCACTCGTCAGGTTCTCCGGCCTGCCGCAGAGAAGGGTAGCCTAATGTCCCCGTGCCAGCCCCCGCTCCGTAAGTGCGCGCCGTAATCGTCGAGCAGTTCGGTGATGCGAGCGTGCTCACGCCGGAGGAGATTCCCTCCCCGGCGCCAATCTCCACCGAGGTGCTTGTGGAGGTCCACGCCGCGGGCGTGAATCCCGTCGACTACAAGACACGCAGCGGCGCGGGCGTGGCCAGGTGGGTCGGGCCGCCTCCCTTCGTACCCGGCTGGGACGTGGCCGGAGTCGTAGTCTCGACCGGATATGGGGTGACGCGCCTGGCCGAGGGCGATCGGGTGTTCGGGATGCCCCACTTCCCTCGTGCCGCCGGCGCCTACGCCGAGTACGTGACCGCACCGTCGCTCCAGCTGGCCCGGATCCCCGACGGTGTCGACTTCGTCCACGCCGCGGCGGTCCCGCTGGGAGCGCTCACCGCGTGGCAGGCACTCCATGACGCCGCGCATCTGGCTCCGGGCCAGACCGTTCTCATCAACGGCGCATCGGGCGGTGTCGGGCATCTGGCCGTCCAGCTGGCCATCGCGGCCGGAGCCTCGGTCGTCGCCATCGCACGGCCGCAGAACCACGCGTTCCTGGCGGAGCTTGGTGCGCATGTGGTGATCGCTCGTGGTGAGACAGGCGTCGAGCACGCTGCCGCGGAGGTCGAGGTCGCCCTCGACCTGGTGGGCGGCGAGCAGACGGCCGCCGCGCTGACGACGCTGAGGCCGGGAGGCGTGATGCTGGCCATCGCCGACGGTGCGGATGAGGCGGCCCGCGTGCGCGCGCGTGAACTGGGCGTGCGGCTGATGGAGCCACTGGTCGAGCCCGACGGGCGCTCACTCGACGCCATCGCCGAGCTCATGTCCGCCGGGTCGCTCAGGGTCGCAGTTGATCGCGTGCTCGGACTCGAGGCCGCGGCCGAGGCTCACGCGCGCCTCGAGGCGGGCGGAACCCGGGGCAAGATCGTTCTCTCGGTCCGCGACGCCTGACCCGTGATTTGATAGCCGCTTCACCCATCCACCGGACCATGCGGAGTTGACCGACGATGCCCGAAGTAACGCTCTCGAACGATGTTGTGCTGGCCTACGACGACGCAGGCGACCCCCACGGTCCTCCGCTCGTCTTGCTCCACGGCGTGTCGATGAGCCGCCGTTACTTTCACCGCCAACTCGAGCCGCTGAGTGCCAGCCACAGAGTGCTCGCGGTCGATCTACGGGGCCACGGCGACTCGGGCAAGACCGAATCCGGCCACACCATCCCCCAGTACGCGCGTGACCTCAGCCTGTTCATGGACGCGATGGGAATCGAGCAACCGGTCATGCTCGGGTGGTCGATGGGCGCCTTCGTCGCATGGGACTACATCCGCCAGTTCGGGACCGGCCGCCTCGCCGCTCTGATCATCAGTGATGAGGCGGCATCCGACTTCAAGTGGGATGACTTCCCCCACGGCTTCATCGACCTGGCCACCCTGCACTCGCTGATGACCGATGTTCAGGAGGACAAGGATGCCTTCCTGCGCCACCTCGTGCCCGAGATGTTCCACAACGAGCAATCTCCAGAGGACGTCGAGTGGATGGTCGGCGAGTGCGCCAAGCTGCCCATCGGCGCGCTGAGCGCGATTCTCTTTGACCAGTCGGTGCAGGACTATCGCGAGGCGGTCGCGACGATCGACATTCCCACCCTGATCTGCTGGGGCCGCCACGACGAGCTGCTTCCCGTCTCAGGCGCCGCAGATCTCCAGAGCCGGATTCCGGGGGCCGAGGTTGTGATCTTCGAAGACAGCGGTCACTGCCCGTTCATCGAGGAGACCGAGAAGTTCAACGCGACCGTCACCGAATTCGTGGCTCGGGTGCTCGCTCCCGCGACCTAGCGGGGTCAGAGCGCCTCCAGATAACGCGCGATCTCCCAGTCGGTCACGGCGGTCATCTCGGCCTCGCATTCGGCCTTCTTCATCTCGACGAAGTGGTTCACGAAGTCCTCGCCGAGCCAGTCGCGCGCCATGTCGCTCGCTTCCAGCCGCCGGGTCGCCTCGGGGAGGCTCCGCGGTAGTTCGGGGACCTCGCCCGGAGCCAGCGCGTAGGCGTCGGCGTCGGTCGGTTCGGGCGGCTCGGTGCCGCCGGCCAGCCTATGCAGACCGCCGGCCAGCGCAACCGCGGCAGCGAGATAGGGATTGACGTCGCCGCCGGGCTGGCGGTGCTCGATCCGGGTGGCGGTCTCGCCCTCGCACACGGCGCGCAGCCCGGTGGTGCGATTGTCGAGCCCCCACGTCGCCGTCGTCGCCGCCCACGAATACGGCGTGAAGCGGCGGTAGGAATTGATCGTCGGCGCCATGATGGCTGTCAGCTCGCCCATCGTGGCCAGCGAGCCGGCGACGAATTTGCGCATCAGGGACGAGATCCCGTGCTCGGCGTCGGCATCGAAGAACGCGTTCTCACCGCTCTCGCCCGCGAGGCTGACGTGAACATGGCACGAGCTGCCGGCCCAGTCCGAGCGCGGCTTGGCCATGAACGTCGCCATCAGGTCCTGCTGTGCCACCAGCTCCTTGACGGCCGCCTTGAACAGGAAGGCGTCGTCGGCGGCCTTCAGCGCCGGTCCGTAGCGCAGGGTGATCTCGAACTGACCGGGGCCGGTCTCGGGATTGCACGCCTCGATCGGTAGCCCATAGGCCAGCGCGCTGTCGCGGATGAGCCGCGCGAGCGGCTCCTGGCGGGAACCCATGGTCACCCCGTAGGTGCTGGGGCGCTCCTGAAGCGGCTCTAGCTCCACCGGCCGGCGCGTCTGAACCGAGCCTGGGCTCTCACGCAGGACGTAGAACTCGAGTTCGAGTCCGCACATCGGCTCGAACCCCATCTCCCGCGCGCGCTCGACAACCCGTCGCAACACGGTGCGGGGCGAGATCGGGATCGGCCCACCGTGCGGGTGGTGAAAGTCGCACAGGACCAGTGCCGTGTTCTCGTGCCACGGAACCTCACGCAGCGTCGCGAGATCGGGGACCGCGGCGATGTCCGGATACCCGTTTCGCTCGGTGGGGAAGTAGCCACTGTGGCCCGGCGGGCGCGGGACCAGATCGGACTCATCGATGTGAATGACCCAGAAGACGTCGCACATCGGCATGCCGTGCTCGAGCAGCTGACCGAATCGGGCGCTCGGGACGCGTTTGCCCCGCATGATCCCGTGGGTGTCAGCGCCGCCGAGGATGACGGTGTCGATGCCACGGTCGCCCAGTCGGGACAGCGCCGTCTGGACCGCGGCGGGATCCTGACTGGACGCGACCGAGATCGTGCGCCCCGTGGCTGTGTCACTCATGCGACCGCGCTCTGGGCGTCGGCCGCGGGTTCGCTCTCGCTGCGCAGGAGGAAGCCGCGATACCCGCGCCGGGCCACCTCGTCGCACTCCTCCCGGTACGGTCCGCACCCGCCGACGTACGGCATGAACACGCGAGCCTTCCCCGGGATGTTCGCCCCGACGTACCACGACGTCGCGAGCGGGTAGAGGGTCGCGCTGGCGACCTCGCTCACGTGATGCACCCAGTCGTTCTCCGCCTGCGGAGTCGCCTCCACCCGGTCGATTCCGCGCCGGCGCATCGTCGCGATGCAGTCGGTGATCCAGTCGACGTGCTGTTCGATCGAGACGACCATGTTGCTCAGCACCGAAGGGCTGCCGGGGCCGGTGACCACGAACATGTTCGGGAACCCGGAGACGGCGATGCCCAGGTAGGTTCGCGGGCCGGCGGACCAGTGATCTCGCAGTCCCCGGCCGGCGGCGCCGCGGATGTCGATGTCGATCAGCGCGCCCGTCATGGCGTCGAAGCCGATCGCGAACACGATGCAATCGACCTCGTACTCCCCGTCCCTGGCCCGCACACCGCGAGCGGTCAGCCGCTCGATCGGATTGCGGCGCATGTCGATGAGGTGGACGTTGTCGCGGTTGTAGGTCTCGAAATAGTTGATGTCCACGCACGTGCGCTTCGTGCCGATGTGCTGGTAGGGACACAGCGCCTCGGCCACCTCGGGGTCGCGCACGATCTCGCGGATGCGCGCCCGAGCGAATTCCGCCGCGTTGCTGTTGGCCGCCTGGCTCGAGAAGAAATCGGTGAACGCGTAGGACAGCGCGTTGATGCCGCCACGGCGCCAGCCCTCTTCGTACAGCCGCTGGCGCTCGGCCGGCGTGACCTCGAAAGTCGCCCTGTCCGCGGCCGGGAACGGCACGCCCGCCTCGGACTGCTCCGCCTGCCGGCGGCGGTTCGCGTAGTTGCTGCGCACCGTGCGCCGTTCCGCCTCGGTGAGCGGCCGGTTCTGGGCCGGCATGCTGTAGTTGGGCGTGCGCTGGAACACGTAGAGCTCCGACGCCTGGCGCGCGATCTGGGGAATCGCCTGGATCGCCGTCGAGCCGGTGCCGATCACGGCCACCCTGCGGCCGGTGAAGTCAACCCCCGCCTCGGGCCACCGCGCGGTGTGAAACCAATCGCCCTCGAACTCGTCCTGGCCCTCGAAGCTGGGCGTCTTGATCGACGACAGGTTGCCCGTGGCCATCACGCACCATCGGCAGGAGAGGCGACCGCCGTCGTCGGTGACCATCACCCACCGGTTGGTCTCGTCGTCGTAGCGCATCTCCTTCACCTCGGTCTCGAGGTCGATGTCCCGCCGCAGGTCGAAGCGGTCGGCGACGTGATTGAGGTAGCGCAGGATCTCCGGCTGCGCCGCATAGCGCTCGCTCCACTGCCAGTCGTCGAGCAGCTCCTCGGAAAACGAGTAGCAGTAGTCGACGCTCTCGATGTCGCAACGCGCGCCGGGGTAGCGGTTCCAGTACCAGGTGCCGCCGACGCCGCTGCCACGCTCGAGCACGCGCACGCAAAATCCGAGCTCCCGCAGCCGATGGAGTGCGTACAGGCCGGAGAAGCCCGCGCCAACGACGATAACGTCGAAGTCGCGGGTCGCGATGGCGCTCTCGTCGATCGTCACGGTCACTCCTGATTGTCAGCGAAGGGCGGCGCTTCGATCCGCTTGCCCGAGCGCCGTGGCGAAGGCATACCGCACCTCGTCCTCGCTCCACGGCACTGGCGATTGGGTGATGAAGAAGTCCTCCAGCGCCATGCTCGTGAGCTCGTCAAGGTGCTCCTCGCCGACGCCCAGCGAGCTCATGACCGGGAACTCGAGCCTGGCCAGCAGGCTGCGGACCCCCTCGACAGCGCGCGACCCGTCGCCCGACCCGTCGTCGGGTACCTCGAGCGCGTCGGCGACCCGCTCGAGAATCGCCGCAACGTGCTCGCGCTCGCGCTCGAGCGTCTCGACCAGGACCAGGCCGATGGTGAGACCGTGCGGAGCCTTGAACAGACCGCCGATGGCCTGGGCCAGTGAGTGCTCGGCCGTGCAGTCGGAGATGTTCATCGTCAGTCCGGCCATCAGGCTCCCGCACGCCATCTCGGACCGTGCCGCCGCGTCATGGCCGTCGGCGACCGCAACCGGAAGCGAGCGGCCGATCAGCCGGATCGACTCCAGTGCGATGGCGTTGCCGATCGGCGTCCGAACTCGCGCCACCATGCCCGCGATCGCCTGCGCCAGCGCGTCGACCCCGGTGTAGGCGGTCGTCGCCGGCGGCACGGAGTGCGTGAGCAGCGGATCGACGAGCGCGTTCTGCGGTCGTAGCGACGGGCTCGCGATACCGGCCTTGCGCGTCTGGCGCGGATCGCTGATCACCGCGCCGCCGGAGACCTCGGATCCGGTGCCGGCGGTGGTGGGCATCGCGACCAGTGGCAGAGACGGTTCGAGGAACGAGCGCTCGGACTCGAGGAAGGCGCGAAAGTCCAGGCCGCATTGCACCGATAGACGCGCGGTCTTGGCCGTATCGATGACCGACCCGCCACCGATCGCCACCAGCGCCTGTGGCTCGGCTCTCCTCAGGGCGTCGGCGGCTTCGTCGACGATGTCGATCGTCGGCTCGCCGGGCGCCTTGATCACGCGTTCGACCTCGATCTGGGCCTCGGTCAGCGCCGCGATGGCCGCCGCCACGCCGGCGCTCTGCTCCTCGAGGCCGGCGTCGAGCATGACCAGGGCGCGGCGCGCCGAGTGCGAGCGCAGGACCGCTGGCAGCTCACTGGCGACGCCTTCGCCGAAGCTGATGCGGACGGGCAGGTGGTTCGAGAACGCGGGAACGCCGACGATCTCGCTCATGTCGGCACCGCGCGGTTACCGAGGCTTTGCGGTATCGAGCCAGCGGCTCAGCGCGTGGCGCCCGACCAGGGTGATCTCGCCGTCGCGATTGATCCAGTCGCGCGTGCGCAGCTCCCGAACAAGTCCGAGCGCGTCGCTCGGCCCCAGGCCCTCGCCGCGAGCGGCCAGCGCCTCCGTCCCCGGTTCAACCGTCCAGCGTCCCGAATCGAGCGCGGCCAGCGCCAGACCCTGGTCGTCGGTCGGGATATCGAGCGGATGCGGGCCGGCTCCTACGAGCGGGTCGGCCCCGGCTCCGGTCTTCCGCGCCAGCGGGCTGCGGAGTGCTCATGCCCTCGCCCATGTGCTCGACCTGCGCGCGCAGCCATTCGCCGGCGGTGTCCACCCAGCCCCGGGCCGCGTCGGGATCGAGGCCAAAGGCCTCGGCCGCGCCTTCGATGTCGGCCTGGGCGAGCTGGTCGTCGAGCGACCGGCTGACCTCAGACGCCATCGAGCGCAGCATCTCTTCGAAGTTCATATCGTTTTCGTCATCTGCAGACATGCCCTAATGATGGCATGCCGCCGCGGCCTGACCGGCGCGCGATGTGCGATGTTTGCCATGTGCTCGAGAACGTGAGTGCCGTGGTGATCGATCTCGACGGCGTGCTGTACATCGAGGAGGAGGCGGTGGCCGGCGCCCAGGCAGGCCGTGACGCGGCTGCGCGACCAGGGTTTCACCCTGCGGTTCGTCACCAACACGACGGCTCATTCGCGCCGGCGGACGCTGGACAAGCTGGCCCGCCTGGGCTTCTCGGTTCCCGATCACGAGCTGGCCACCCCGGCGGCGCTCGCCGTCGCCCACTGCCGGCAGCTGGGCCACGAGCGGGTGGCGCTGATCATGAACGACGAGGTCAAGGGCGACTTCGCCTCGCTCGTCGAGACGGGCGACAATCCCCAGGCCGTGATCATCGGTGACCTTGGCTCCGCCTTCGGCTACGACGTCCTCAACCACGCCTTCCGACAGGTGATGAACGACGCCGAGCTGATCGCGCTCCAGAAGAACCGCTACTGGATGCGCTCCGACGGGCTGTCGCTCGACGTGGGCCCGTTCGTCGCCGCCATCGAGTTCGCCACCGGCCGGGAGGCCTACGTGGTGGGCAAGCCGGCGCGCGCGTTCTTCGATCAGGCCGTCGCCGACATGGGCGCGAGCGCCGCCGACACCGTGATGGTCGGCGACGACATCGAGTCGGACATCGGTGGCGCGCTCGGCGCCGGACTGCGTGCGATTCTCGTCCGGACCGGCAAGTACCGCGAGGACAGCGTCCGCGACTCGGGGATCGAGCCCACCCAGGTGGTCGACTCGATTGCCAGCGTGCCGGAGGTGCTCGGGCAACCGTGATCGCCTCGGCCAGACAGCGCATTCCCGACCAGGGCCTGGCGCCGGCCGGTGGGTTGCGGCGGCGACCCTGCGGGCGGCGGCCGTGTCCGAGCTGACCCCCCTCAAGGACGCCTGCGCGGCCAGGTGCCGCAGCCCGCTCGGCTTCCTCGTCGGGAGCTAGCCGGCGTAGTCAAACGTCGTGCCGTAACCGCACACGCCGCGATAGCTGAACGCGAGCGGCCCGTCCTCGACGACCAGTTGGTCGGCGACGAGCTCCTCCCCCACGTGCTCGTGGCCCGGGATCAGGCACGTGACCTTCTCCTCGCCGGCGTGACGGTCACGGATCCGGACGCTCACTCGGTCCCTGATCCGCAGCAGCTGACGGCGCCGCGTGTGGTCGACGTCGATCTCGACCGGGCGCACGGCGACCAGCTCGCTCTCGTCCTTCCACGTCCACGGAAAGTGCGCCGCGGCCGCGCCACCGGACCGTCCGGTGAAGATCGCCTCGAGCGCCTCACGCTGCTCGCCCGACGCGCGCGCGTCGAGGTAGAGCACCCACGTCCACGGCGAGCCCGGCTCATCATCGCTGTAGCGAATCGCCATCGCCACCGGCAGCCCGGACAGATCGGTCTCGTCGGCGACGCCATCCTCGATCAGCCACGACAGCACGCCCTTGCACTCGCCATGCGTCGAGCGGCCCCCGGGCACGTCGTCGATCCGCCGGCACGGGCAGATCGCGTCGCAGTTGCACGACTCGAAGTAGCTGCCGCGAATCCTCCAGCTCATGGTCGGGCTACTGTAGCCCTCCGGGCGGTGGCGGTGGGGTTCAGTTCGGGCGCGATCCGGGGCGGACGGCTTCGAGAACGGCCTTCTGGGGAGGGGTGGGCTTCGGGGTGCGCGGCGGACCGTCCAACGACCGTTTCGTCACTCAACGGCTCCCGACATCCGCGCTCAGTGACGTTCTGGCGCTCCTGCAGCCATAACTACACGCGGGTGCACCAGCCCCCCAGGGAACCCGCCCCTCCCCAGCAAGCCCTTGCCGACCTCCCGCACCCAACCGTGCGCGGGTGCGCAGCGCCCGCAGCCGAACTTAACACGACCGCGAGCGCAAGGCCGATGGCGGTGGCCTCCAGTCCCGGCCTGCTCCGGATCGGCGGACGGCTTTGGGAACGCCTGGCTGGGGAAGAGGGAGAGTGAGGCTTGGCTGCGGACCATCAGGAGACGCCAGCGTCACGCTCGCCCGGGTCTAGCTGGCGAGAGCTACGAAGACGGCGCGGGGAGCCGTGTTCGTCACAGTCGCCTAAATCGGCGAGGCGACTGTGACGTTTGCGGCCACAAGCCCCCAAAGAAAGCGCGACGGCCCCCAGAACCCACCCCGTCCCCAGCAAGCCGTTCCCCACACCCCACACCCACTAACGCGCGGGCGCGCGGCGCCCGCAGCCGAACTGAGCGCACCACCCAAGACAGGCAGGACAAGTGATCGTCCTGCCGACGCCCTACGGCATAGATGGTCGCGCGAGCATCCGGATCCACGCAGCTGGCTGCAGCTTCAGGCCATTTAGCTTCACCATCAAGTCCTTGTTCGCCTAACAAACAATTTGATGCACCAGCGGACGGAACCGGATATGCTCCGACTCGATGACCGCGCCCGCCATAGCGCCGCTTCTGATCGGCGGTGAGTGGAGCGGCTCGGCGGTCCTCGAGCGCACCAATCCCGCGCGCCCGGCCGAGGTCGTCGTGCGGGTGGCGCAAGCCGGAGCTGAGCACGTGCACGCGGCGATCGCGGCCGCGGCGGACGCGCAGCCGGCGTGGGGCCAGACGGCGCCCGCCGCGCGGGGGGCGATTCTGTCGCGCGCCTCGGAGCTCCTCCGGGCCAGAGCCGGAGAGGTCGCCGCGGAACTCACCGCCGAGGAGGGCAAGACGCTGGCCGAGGCCACGGGCGAGGTCAACCGCGCCGCCGACATCCTCCGCTTCTTTGGCGGCGAGGGTTGGCGGTTGGGCGGCGAGGCGCTCCCGGGCGCCGACGGAGCCACGCAGCTGCTGACGCGAAAGGAGCCACTCGGCGTCGTCGCGCTCATCACGCCGTGGAACTTCCCCATCGCCATCCCGACGTGGAAGATGGCGCCCGCGCTCGTCTCGGGGAACACCGTCGTCTTCAAGCCCGCCTCGCTCACGCCGGTGTCGGCGCATCGGCTTGTCGAGTGCCTCCTCGACGCCGGCCTGCCGGCGGGCGTCGTCAATGTGCTCCACGGTTCGGGATCGACGGTGGGCGATGCGCTGGTTCGGGACGATCGCGTGGCCGCGGTGTCCTTCACTGGATCGACAGCGGTCGGCACGTCCATCCACCGGCTCGCCAGCGAGCGGATGGCGCGAGTTCAGCTCGAAATGGGAGGCAAGAATGCCCTCGTTGTGCTCGACGATGCCGATCCTGTGCGCGCGGCGCAGATCGCCGCGGCCGGGGCGTTCGGCCTCACCGGCCAGGCCTGCACCGCAACCAGCCGCGTCATATGCACGCCGGGCGCCTACAACGCCGTCATCGAGGCCCTCGTCAGCGAAACGCGGCATTGGCTCGCGGGCGACGGTGCGCAGGAGGGAACCCGAATGGGGCCCGTGGTGTCCGAGGCACAATTGCGCACGAACATGAGCTATCTGAAGCTCGCGCGAGATGAGGGCGGCGAGGTGCTGTCGGGCGGCGCCCGCTCGGATCTCTTCTTCGACCCGGTGGTGGTCACCGGCCTCGGCCCCGCGACCCGCGTGGCCAGGGAGGAGATCTTCGGCCCGGTGGTGAGCGTGTTCGAGGCCTCCGACCTCGACGCCGCGATCGCCCTCACCAACGATTCTCCCTACGGCCTCACGGCCGGAATCGTGACCAACGACATGGCCAGCGTGATGCGCTTCATTGACCGGGTCAACGTCGGCGTGGTGAAGGTGAACCGTCCCACCACCGGCCTCGATCTGAACGTCCCCTTCGGAGGCGTCAAGCTGTCGTCGACCGGCACGTACCGCGAGCAGGGCAGCGGCGCGGTCGACTTCTACACGCGGATCAAGACGATCTACTTGGGCGCCTGAACGAGGTCCGCCTGGGCCGGCGCGAGCCAGTCCACGTCGGTCCGGGGGATCGAGGCCACGAGGCTCTTGGTGTACTCGTGGGTGGGGTGGTCGAGGATCTGCGCCACCGGGCCTTGCTCGACGATGACTCCCCGGCGCATCACGTAGACACGATCGACAACCTGCCGCACGACGGCCAGGTCGTGGGTGATGAACAGGTAGGCCAGCTGGGAGTCGGTGCGCACCTCACGGAGCAGGTTCAGCACCTGCGCCTGGACGGATACGTCGAGCGCTGACACCGGCTCGTCGCAGATGAGCAGCTTGGGCTCGGTGGCGAGCGCGCGGGCTATGGCCACCCGCTGGCGTTCGCCGCCCGAGAGCGCCGCCGGCTTGCGGGACGCGTACTCGGCCGGCAACCCGACCTGCTCCAGCAGCTTTGCCACCTCCTTGTCGATGTCGCCGAACTTCCTGTGCCGGACTCGCAGCGCCTCGCGGAGCGTGGCCGCCACTGTCCTCACCGGATTCAGCGATGAGTACGGATCCTGAAAGACGATCTGGATCGTGCCGCGGAAGCGCTCGACATCGCGTCGCGACAGCCGCGAGACGTCGCTGGCGTCAAGGCCGTCGAGCATGATCCGTCCCTCTGTCGGTGTCTCGAGGGCCACGAGGCATCGAGCCAACGTCGTCTTGCCCGATCCCGACTCGCCGACGATTCCGACGCTCTCCCCTGGGGCAACACGGATCGATACCCCGGCAACGGCGTGTGAGACCGTGCCCTCGGAAGCTCGGCCGAAGGTCTTGTGGACATCCGTTGCCTCGAGGAGCGCCGGCGGCCCGTCCTCGCTGGGCTGCGCATCGGCCGCCGCCGCGACCTGGCGGCGCCGGTAGGCCCGGAGCTCGGGCCGGATCTCGCCCAGCCGGATGCACGCGGACAGCACGTCGGTGTCGACCTCGCGAAGGGGCGGTGCGCCGGCCTCGCACTGCGCCTCACGCCAGCGGCAGCGGGCCGAGAATGCGCATCGGTCGGCAACCTCCTCACCTCGGGGGACGCTGCCGGCGATGGCCTCGAGGGACTCGAGCCGATGCTCGGCGGGCGGCTCGGACAGGAGCAGACCCAGCGTGTAGGGGTGCGAGGGATCGTCCTCGATCCGGGCCGAAGGCCCGAGCTCGAGCTGTGCCCCGGCGTACAGAACGCAGATGCGATCGCACATGGCGAACGCGACGCGCAGGTCGTGCGTAATGAGGATGAGCGCCATCCCGCGTGATCTCTGCAGCGACTTGAGCAGGCCGAGGATCTCCTTCTGGGTCGTCACGTCCAGCGCTGTCGTCGGCTCGTCGGCGATCAGCACCTCGGGATCGCGGGCCAGCGCTGCGGCGATGCCGACACGCTGGCGCATTCCGCCCGACAGCTCGAAGGGATAGCGGTCCGCGACGCCAGGGTCCTCGATCCCGACCTCGCGGAGTCGCCGCACCGCCTCGGCCTTGGCCGCCGCGCCGCGCAGCCGCTTGCCGCGATCGTCGCGCAGAGCCTCGGTGATGTGACGGCCCGCACGGAGAACGGGGTTGAGCATCGTGAACGGGTCCTGGAAGACGAGGCCGACCTTCGTCCCGCGGATGGCGGTCAGCTGCCGCTCACCGGCCCCCAGCAGCTCCTGCCCCTCGAGCCTCACCGAGCCCTGGGCGCCCAGCCCCGGGGGCAGAAGGCCGACGATCGCCCGGGCCGTGATCGACTTGCCGCTCCCCGATTCGCCGACGATCGCGATGGCCTCGCCCTTGTTCACGGCGAGGTTGAGCCCCGAGACGATCCTGCGCCGGCTCTTCAGACCGGCATCGCCGACCGTCAGGCCCCGGACCTCGAGCAGGGGGGCCTGGTTGCCATCGCCCTCGGGCGGCGACGTCTCACTCACGTCCGCACTCTGCCTGCATCCCATACGCGCTCATACAGCCAGTCCCCGAGGATGTTCATGCTGGCGGCCAACAGCACGATGGCCAGCCCGGGCGCGAGTGCCGACCACGGATTCTGGAAGATCAGGGTTCGACTGTCGCTGAGCATCCGGCCCCAGTCGGGCGTACCCGGCCCGGCACCGAGCCCCAGGAACGACAGCGCGGCGAGATTGACCAGGGCGAAGGCGAAGTTGAGGAAGGTGTTGGCGATGACGAGCGGCCACAGGTTGGGCCAGATGTGCACGCCCCATGATGCGCCACGACGGGAGGCCGAGCGCCCGGGCCGCCTCGACGTAGGGGAGGGAGCGCTGCTCGAGCGTGGCCCCGCGGATGATTCGCGTGTCGTAGGGAATCTGGAGCACCATCAGGATGACGACAGCCAGGGCGTAGCTGCCGCCGAGGGTGCCGACGACCACGATTGCGATCAGCAGCACGGGCAGGCACACCATGAAGTCGACCCATCGCATGATGATGCCCTCGACGGCACCGCCGCGGTAGCCGGCGATCAGTCCGAGTGCGTTGCCGAAGATCATCGCCCCAAGGGCGATGATGAGAGGCCCGACCATCGCCGTTCGTGCGCCGGCGATGAGTCGCGAGAGCACGTCGCGGCCCAGCTGATCCGTGCCGAGCGGATGACCGGGGCCAGGCGGGCTGACACCGAGGATCACGTTCTGGGCGTTCGGATCCTGCGGGGCTAGCAGCGAGCCCGTGATGGCGCAGATGACCACGATGCCCACGATGGCCATGCAGACGGCGATCAGAAACGGGAAGCGCTTGCGGAGCCCAAATCCGACCCTGATCCGCTCGAGTTCGACCGTACCCTCGGTCATGCGTTGCTTCCGTACCTGATTCGCGGGTCGACGAACGTATACGCGATGTCGGTCAGCAGATAAACGAACATCACAATCGCGGCCAGGATGAGCGCGATGCCCTGCACGACCGGGTAGTCCTTGAAGTCGACCGCGTTGACGAGCAACGTCCCCACGCCGTTGAGAGAGAACGCATACTCGACCAGCACGGCGCCGGTGAGAAGGTACCCGAGCACGAGGCCGGTGGCGGTCACCACCGGCACCAGGGCATTCCTGAACGCGTAGCCCAGGAGTACCCGGTTCGGCTTGATCCCGCGGGCACGAGCGAACGCGACGTAATCCTGATCCAGCGCGGAGATCATCGCGCTCCTGGTCAGTTTGACGACCAACGCCGCCGCTGACGCCGCGAGCGCGACTGCGGGCAGGGTCAGGTGGTAGAGCCGATCGGTGAAGCCGCTGCCGGCGCCGAAGGCCGGAAAGATCCCGATGAGCACCGAAAAGATGTAAAGCAGGAAGAGGCTCGTGGCGAAGGGCGGCGCGCTTACGGCGATTACGGAAGCTCCAACGATCGTCCGATCGCTCGCCCTTCGTTGCCTGAGGGCGGCGAGCACGCCGAGCGGTATCGACACAACCATGACCAGTACGAAGGCGTAGATACCCAGGAACAAGTCAATCGGCGCCCGGGACTTGAATTATCGATGTGACGTCCTGTTGGGTCTGAATCGACTGCCCAAAGTCAAGGTGAACCGCTCCCTTGAGCCATATCCAATACTGCACCAGGAACGGCTTGTTGAGGTGGTATTGCTCGCGCACGGCAGCCAGCGCAGCCGGGCTCTGCGGTTTTGCACCGAGCAGCAGGCGGGCGGTATCGCCAGGCGCCAGATACAGCAGCGAGAACACCCCGAACGAAATCAGGACCAGCAGGATCAGGAACGCAGCCGTGCGGCGAGCGATGAACTTGAGGAGCGCCCGCTGCCTCACGCCGTATGTCGAGCGTTGAGGACTGCCGCCGGCGGCGGCGTTATGCGGCGGCGACCTTGAAGCGACTCGCCCAAGGCTGGATCCATGTCCACGGGTTCAGGCCCTCGAACACATACTTGTTCTTCAGTGCCTGGGCCGTGTCGTTCCACCACACGTACACCATGGGAACGTCCTGGGCGAGGACCTCCATGATTTGAAAGAGCGCGTCGAACCGCTTCGGATCCGTTGCGTTGAGCCCGTGCTCGTAATCCAACATGCGATCCATCTGAGGGCTTTTGTAATTCACGAAGTTGTACTCGCCGTTCACGGCAAACTTGCTCTGGAAATTCAAATAGAGATTCTCGCCGGGATCGTTGTAGTCCGCTCCGAGAGTGGCGGCAATCGAATCGATCGCTCCCTTTGGGCCAACCAGCATGGCGTTCCACTGGTCGATGGGAATCTCCTTGACGTTGAGCTTCACGCCGATCTTACCGAGATTCTCCGCCAGGGCCTGGGTCGCGTTACCCAGCTGGGTGTCGGTGTTGGCATAGACCATCGTCGCCGAGAACCCCTTCGGGTGCTTCGATTTCGCGAGTTCAGCCTTGGCCCTGTCGAGATCGAGGTGGTAGGTGGTGAGCGCGGCATACCGCTTTTTTACCTCGTCGTCGGGGAGAAGCCCTTTCCACAGCGCCGGCGGGGGCATCCCGTTGGCCGCCTGTCCGTAACCGCTCCACAGGCCCTTGACAAGGCCGGCGCCGTCGGTTGACCACGCCACAGCACGCCTGACGTGCACGTCATTCCATGGCTCGCGCTGGTTGTTCATCCCGAAAACGCCCAGCTGCAGCGATGTCTGATAGTTCACGTGGACGTCGCCGATGGAACTCCACTGGGCTGCCTGGTTGACAGGGACGGAGTAGAGGCCTGCTCCGTCAATCTGTCCGGAGCGCATGGCGAGCAGCCGGGCAGAATCATCCGCTATCGGGTTGATGATCAGTTTCTGGAGGCGCGGCTTTGGGCCCCAGTACAGCTCGTTGCGCTCGAGGACCACCTCATTTCCTGGCACGAGCTTGGTGAATTTGAACGCTCCGGTACCCATCGTGAGTACGCCGGGCGTGCCGATCGTCTTTTTGTGCGCCTCATAGAACTTCTTCTGGACGATCTGCGCGAAGTATGTTCCCGGTATCCAGCGGAAGGTGGCTTCCGGTGCGATGAGCTTGATCGTGACCTGCCGCGGGCCGGTTGCCTCAATCGATTTGACGGACGAGAAGTACGTGTTCACCTGGGACGCGTTCTTCGGGTCGGCCTGGTACTGAAGGGTCCAAACCACGTCATCCACGGTGACGGGGTCGCCGTTCCAGAACTTGACGCCCGGGCGCAGGTTGTAGACGTACGTGACCGGATCGGGCTGGTTCCACGATTCGGCGACCGATGGCACCAACCGGCCGGCGTCGTCGATCGCGAGCAGGGATTCAAGGGCTGCATTGGTTACGTAGATGGTGGGAATGTCTGCCGAATTGGGCAGGAACACGTTCTGGATGTCGCCGGCGATCCCCCACTTGATGACCGGGATCTCCTCGTTGGTCGCCGCTGCGCTGCCGCCCTTTGTCAGCGAGCTGCTGGAGGACGAACTTCCGCCGCATGCAGCCAGAAGTCCGGGGAGCGTCACTGCGGCCCCCCCAGCGGCGAAGCGCCTGAGCGCCGCTCTCCGGGTGATCTGATCCCTGATGACCTGCTCCAGTCCGAACGCGTCGGCCACGGTCAGCTCCCTTGTGCGAATTGTGAATCCGGCGGGAGCATATCCCGTGTTCGCTGGCAGTGCAAGCTGTTTGATAGGCAAACAGACCCCGCCAAAGCAGCCCGTCGCATCGAGCGCCGGACTACTCTGGCACCGCCACCGGCCTCCGACTCGCGGCGGCCGAGCCGCCGAACGATGTGGTCAACAGCGCGGCACAACCCCTGACCGCCTCGATGACGTTCTCGAGCTGGTCGCCGGCCAGCCGCGCAGGAGCGCTCGTGACACTGACGGCGAACATGACCTGCGCAGCCGGACCAAACACCGGAGCACCGACGCAGCGAACACCGGGACGACTCTCCTCGTCGTCGAGCGCGTAGCCGCGCTCTCGGCTCCGCTCGAGTTCGGCCAGCAGTTCGGTGACCGAGCCGATCGTCGCTGGTGTGCGCCGGGGTAGCGACTCGGCCGGGTACAGGCGACGGACGTCGCTCGGCTTCATCGTCGAGAGCAGGGCCTTGCCGAGCGCCGTCCAGTGCGCCGCGTCGCGGGTACCCATCTCGGCCGCAAACGGCGTCCCCGACTCGGGAACCGCGCGCGCGATGTGGACTATCTCGCTCTGCTCGAGCACGCCGACGTGCACCGTCTCCATCACGGAGGCCGCCAGCCGGTCGATGACCGGCTGGAGCCGCGCCGTCGTGTCGTAGGTGTTGGAGATGAGGATCGAGAGCCCGAGCATGGTCGGGCCAACCGCGACCCGCCGCGGCCCGTCGCGCGCTCCGGAGGCCTGGATCCAAGCACCCTTATCGAGGATCTCCGAGAGGCGATAGATGGTGGAACGGTTGAGCCCGGTCACCGACGCAAGCTCGGCCAGTGTCATCCCGTCGCGCGCGCCGGCCAAGGCTCGGATGAGCAGCAGGCCCTTCTCGATGCTGCTCAGATCGGCTTGGCCGCGCGAACCTTCCCCCGTGTCCGGAGTGTCGCTGTCGGAGGGTTTTGATTCGGCGCTGGACATCTCTGCTGAAGCCAATTCTGTCATTTCGTACCTCAGACGATATGATCGTCAGGCAGAGTACCTGCCCTTAGAGCGAACAGCCAGACCAGACGTCGCCCGAGACCTGCCGCAGATGAACACTCCCGATCCCAGCGCCGCCGCCGGCCGCCTCGCCGGACGCGTCGCGATCGTCACGGGTGCGGCGAGCGGCATCGGCAGAGCCACCGCGCAGCGGTTCGCTGTCGAGGGCGCGAGCCTCGTGATCAGCGACATCGACCAGGCTGGTCTCGACATGACTCTCGAGTCACTGCAGGGGAGTGGACATCTCGCCATCCCCGGCGACATCGCGCGCGAGGAGACCGCGGCCGGCCTCGCCGCGACCGCCGTCCGAGAGCACGATCGCATCGATGTCCTGGTCAACAATGCCGGCATCTATCACCTGATGGACGTCACGGCGATCGACGAGGCGGAGTTCGACCGCGTGATTGCAATCAACGTCAAGAGCATGGTTTGGTGCTGCAAGCACGTGTTGCCAGTCATGGAGCGCCAGCGCAGCGGGTCAATCGTCAACCTCGCCTCGGTATCTGCCTTCACGGGGCAGGAACACGAAGGCCAGAGTCAGTGGCTATACAACATCTCCAAAGCGGCGGCTTACCAACTCTCAGTGTCACTGGGCACTCGCTACGCCTCGCTGGGGATCAGGGTCAACTGCATCTGTCCCGGCGTTGTCCAAACCCACCTCGTGCGCGCCGAAGGTCCGGATTCGGGCCCGGACGCCGACGAGCGCATGTGGCGTGACGCCGCGACGGCGACCGTCCCTCAGGGTCGACCTCAGCAGCCGGAGGAAATCGCGGCGGTCATCCTCTTCCTTGCCTCCGACGAGTCCTCGGTCGTGACGGCCGCACCGCTGATCGCCGATGGCGGCTTCCTGGCCCGGTAGAGCGTGAGCGGGCAGGGATCGTCACCGAGGCTCGACGGGCGCGTGGCGCTGGTCACCGGCGCGGCCAGCGGGATCGGGCGCGCAACGGCAGGTCGCCTTGCCTCCGAGGGCGCCTTCGTGGTCGCCAACGATCTCAACGAAGCGGGCCTGGCCGACACGCTGGGCAGCCTTGACGGCGATGGCCACGAGAGCCTCGTCGGGGATATCAGCTTGGAGGCGACGGCTGCGGGGCTGGCCGAACTGGCCACGAGCCGCCACGGGCGCATCGACGTGCTCGTCAACAATGCCGGCATGCCATGCGTGCGCGATGTGACGGAGACAACCGTCGAGGATTTTGACCGCGTAATCGGAGTCAACCTTCGCGGGATGGTGCTCTGCTGCAAGTACGCGATCCCGTCGATGGTTGAGCGAGGTGCGGGCTCGATCATCAATCTCGGCTCGATCTCCGCCTTCACGGGGCAGGAGGACGACGCCGGCACCAGCCAGTACCTCTACAACGTCACCAAGGCGGCGGCAGTTCAGCTGGCCATATCGCTGGCGACCCGCCACGGCCGCGACGGGATCAGGGTCAATGCGGTCTGCCCGGGGGTCACCGCGACGGGGATCCTCCGCAGCCGTGCTCCCACGGCCAGCGAAGCCGAGTACAAGGCCATGTGGGACGGCCTGGCCCGCGACTCAACACCACTCGGTCGCTCTGCCGACCCCTCGGAAGTCGCCGCCGTGATCGCCTTCCTCGCCTCGGATGATGCGTCGTTCGTGACCGGCACCGCCGTCAGCGTCGACGGCGGCTTCCTGGCCCGTTAGCCCGACGCTCGGCCGGGCGGATTCCCCTGGAGGCTAGGGGCGACGCTCCTTGAGCTCCTCCACGAGTCCGTGGTCGCGCCGCTCTCGAGCCTGCGCGAGGTCGTCGGGCGCGTAGGTAATCCACCGCTGAAGGTCCTGGGCCGTGCGCTCGGTGCTGAGCACGGGAAACAGGTTCTGGGCCACCCGCTGCCACGCATCCACCCCTCCAAGCGCGATGGTTTCGAACGGGCCCGTGTAGCGCGACCGGCGAGACAACCCCGAGCGGACGACCTGATCGATGTCCTCCGGGGACGCGACATCGTTCTCGACCAGCCACATCACCTCGCGGAGCAGCGCGTGCTGGAGCCGGTTCCAGATGAAGCCCGGGACATCGCGGTTAACCACGACCGGCTGTTTGCCGTTGCCGGCGATGATGGCCACGGTTCGCGCGAGCACATCGGGCGCCGTCTCGTCTCCCGCCACGACCTCGACGGGCGGCATGAGTAGCGGCGGATTCCAGTAGTGAGTGCCGACCAGGCGCGTTCCGCAGTCCGCCGCGCGGCCAAGCTCCGTTATCGAAAGCGACGATGTGTTGGTGGCCAGGATCGCGTTTGGCTCCGCCGCGGCCGCCTGGCCTAACAGTTCGGCCTTCAGGGCCAGATCCTCGGTGACCGACTCGACGGCGAGGTCGAACCCGCCGACCAACGCGGCCGCCACGTCATCCGCGACCGTCACCGTAGCGCGGGCCCGGGCGAGTTCGTCGCCACTTCTGAGCTGGTGCTCGGCGATCAGGTCGAACGCTGCCTGCACGCGCGCGGACACGCGCTCGCGGTCGCGCGCGCCAAACGTCACCGCGTGGCCGGCGAGTGCGTACTCGAGGCCGATCTGCGACGCCATGAGGCCAGCGCCGATGACCACGACGCGCAGTGGCGCAGTGGCGCCCGAACGCCCGGCGTCGTCGCTCACAGCGACCGCTCCGGAACGCCGAGGTCGGCGGGATGCTTGACCCCGCTGCTGGCCTGGAGCTCGGGGCCGCGCTCGCGGATCAGGCGCACAACCAGCGCCGCGCGTCTCACCTTCTCGCGGGCCTGGGCCTCGGCGATCTTGACCAGATGACCACCCGACGGGTACACGTTGGTGGCATTGCGTAGCCCGAGCTTCACGTACATGGGTGACCCGACACGGATCAGGTCGGGCACCTCGTAGTAGCGGACGAAGCCACCGAGATCATCGGGTGACTCCACGTAGAGATCGAGCGGCAGGGTACTCGCCGCCCGGAGGTCACCGACCTGCTCGATCGACAGGTCGGGCGGGATGTTCAGCGTGTTGGCGCCGAGCGATTCGAGCGTCCGCGCGCTGGCCGGGTTCTGGCAGGGCATCATGACTGACGTCTTGAACCGGAGCTCCGCAGGGAGATCACCGGCAGCGCGGCGCTCGGCGAGCCAGGCCAGCGCGCCGAGATCGGCGATCAACAGCCCCCGGATGCCAAGTTCGCATGCGCGCTTGGCTTCGGCAAAGGCCCAGCTGAGCCCCTGTGCGCCGCGAATCGTGCCCGCCGGAGTCTCGGTGACCATTGCGTGTCCACCGATCTCCCACTCGGCGCGCGGGCCGAGGAACAGCCCGATCTCGATCCCGTGCTCGACTCCCAGCTCGACCATCTCCGAGATCTCGGCGTCGGTGAGCATCATGACGCCGCTCCCCTGTGACACCCGCTGCACGTCGACCCCATGTGCGTCAGCCTCCTCGATTACCCCACGGAGTACCTGAGGACCCTCAACGCTCGGAATCTCGATCCTGTACAAGCCACCGTCGGCAAAGCGCTGCGGCGATGGCGCCACCGCGGCGGCCGCAGCCTCGCTGCGTTCGCGGACGATCGTAGTCAGCACAACTTCTCCGTCACTGCGATTTGCCGTCGTACTCATGTCTCCCCTTTGATCACTCGTTCACCAGCCCCCGATCCAGCCGGAGAACATCCCTATGGTCTCTTCCTCGGACTCCTCATCGACCGGCAACAGGAAGTCGAGGTCACATCCCTGATCGGCGCCGAGGACGTGGTCCAGGTACAGGGCGCCATAACCTCGTCGGTAGGGCCGTGTTGGCGCTTTGAAGTCCCTGAGTCGCGACTCGATCTCCGATTGCGCCACGCACAGCTCGAGCCGGCGCGTGGAGTGGTCGAGCAGGATCTCGTCGCCGTCACGAACCGCGGCAATCGGTCCCCCCACCGCGCCCTCTGGGGCAACGTGGAGGACGATCGTCCCCGAGGCAGTGCCGCTCATCCTCGCATCGGAGATCCGGACGAGATCCGTGATGCCGGACCGCAACAGTCGGCTCGGAATCGGCAGGGCGCCCCACTCGGGCATGCCCGGTCCTCCACGCGGCCCTGCTCCCCGCAGCACCAGCACCGAATCGGGGCGAGCGTCGATATCACCGCTGTCGATCCTCGCCATCAGGTCGGCCATCCCGTCGAACACGATGGCCCGGCCGCGGTGGCGCAGTAACGAGGGCGTCGCTGCACTGCGCTTGATCAACGCTCCGGCCGGCGCGAGGTTGCCGGTGAGAACGGCGATCGAGGCCTCGCGTTGGAGTGGCTCGGCCAGTGACGCGATCACGCTTCGATCGGGCGGCGCGGACGGCTGCGGCACGTCAGCGAGCGGACCGGCGACCGTGACGACGGAGTGATCGAGCAGCGGCGACAGCTCTCGCATCAGCGCCGGCACGCCGCCGGCGCGATCGAAATCCACCACCAGGTGCTCGCCGGACGGCTGGACGTTGACCAGCCATGGCACTTCGGATCCCACCGTCTCCAGCCGTTGCAGGGTGAGCGGCACGCGGGCCCGCTGCGCCATGGCGATGAGGTGTATTGGGGCGTTCGTCGATCCGCCCAGCGCCATCAGAACGCGAATCGCGTTGTCGAATGCTTCAGCGGTCATGATCTGTCTCGGCCGCACGTCCCGGCGGGCGAGCTCCACGGCGCGTGCACCGGTGGCCTCAGCCAGACCAACCCTGCGGTGGTCCGTCGCCAGGACCGTCGAGGAGCCCGGTAGCGACATTCCCAGGCCTTCGGCCACGGCGAGCATGGTCGACGCCGTACCCATCTCGTTGCAGTGGCCCACCGACGCCTTCAGCGCTCCCTCGAGTTCGTCCAGGTCGTCGACCGACAGCTCACCGCGACGGTATTCGTCGACGCGGCGCCAGAGACTGGCCCCCGACGACATGCTCTCGCCACGGAACGTCCCAGCTCGCGCCGGCCCACTGCCCAACATGATGGCGGGGACGTCCGCGCTGGCCGCCCCCATCAGCTGAGCCGGAACCGTCTTGTCGCATCCGGCCAGCAGAACCACGGCATCGAACGGATAGGCCCGCAGCGACTCCTCCACGTCCATGGCCATGAGGTTGCGGTAGAGCATCGCGGTGGGCTTCATCAGATCCTCGCCCAGCGAAATCGTCGGGAATTCCAGCGGCAGGCCTCCGGCCTCGACGACTCCGCGCTTAACCGCTTGGGCGAGCCCGCGGAGATGCGTGTTGCAATGCACGACCTCGGAAAACGAGTTGCAGATGCCGATCAGCGGTCGTGAATCCGTTCCGCCCGGTCCGAGCCCGACCCCGCGCAGCGCGGCTCGATGCATCAACGCCGGAAGGTCGGTGCCGGCGAGCCACCGCGCACTGCGAAGTGAGGGGGGCGAGCCGTTACCGGTCATGTCCGGCGCAGCTCCTCGGTGGCCGGTCCATCGACAGCCAGCGTGCCGTCGGCGGCGCGGACGACTACGACGAGGTGGCGAGTACGCGCCTCCTCGGTGGTCAACCGCTCGTCGATCACATCCGCCAACACCGCCTCGGGATCCCGGGACGCGGCCGGGCCCCAGCCCCCTCCCCCCGAGGTGCGGAGGCTCACCACGGTTCCTGGGTCGAGGGGCCCGAGGCGCGACACCCGCCGGTCCAGGCGCGTCTCGTCCGGGGCACCGGGGCTCAGCACCACCTCGTTGGGCCCACCGTCGGCGCCTCCATCCGCTCCCCGACAGAGGACGTCGATCGCGTTCTCGTTGGCCGTCTGGAGGTAAGTCCCGGGTTCGAGAACGCGGTAGTCCCGGCGAATCCCCGCCCCACCCCGCTGCCGCCCGGCACCGGCGCGCTCCGGCAGCAGCTCGTGACGCTCGCATCGCAGGGGATAGCGAAGCTCGATCACCTCGGTCGCCGTGTTGGACGCATCGCCGTCGGCAAACCGCGTCAGCGTCTGTCCGTCCCGGCTCGCAGAGCCGCCGCTGCCGCCGTGGACCGGCTCGATGAACATGAACGGGCTCCCGTCCCGAGGGTCGACCCGGGACAGGAACACCGCCAGGAGCTGGAGGCCGCCGGCGATCGCGCGCTCCGGCACGGCCGGGGCCAGCGCCTGAAACACGAGCTCGCCCGACAGCGCCGTTCACGTACCCGTATGAGTCGCACGGGGCGGGTCTCTCCGGGCTGACGATCAGTCCCGGCGAGAGCTCGAACCGCAGGTCGGAGAAGTGGCCCTCGTTGGTGCGGTCGAAGGGCATCAGCATCGACTTCACGGCGATGCGGACGGCCCCGCGCGTCCCGATCGCCGGCAGGTTGATCGGACCGCGAGTGGCCGGGCTGGAATCCATCAGGGATGCCGTGACCGTGTCGCCCGTGATCGTCATCTCGACCGCGACAACGGGACGCTCGTCGGTGACGCCATCCCAGTCCATCGTGATCTGGGCGCGATAGGCGCCGTCCGGAAGGTCCTGGAAGCGGCGGCGCATGGCCACGCGCGTGCGCTCGATGACGTCCGCCATCGCCGTCCGTACACCCTCGACCGTGTAGCGGCGGCAGAGCTGCCGGACACGTTCGACGCCGCGCCGGCAGGCGGCGATCTGAGCCTGGAGGTCGCCCCAGACCGTCTCGGGCAAACGGACGTTGTCGAGAATCAGATCGCGGATCTCGCTGTTTTCCTCGCCGCCCCGCACGAGTTTCTGGTGGCCGAAGCAGACGCCCTCCTGGTAGACGTCGATCGAGTCAGGACACCAGCCGCCCGGTGCCTTGGCCCCGACGTCTGCCCAGTGCGCGGTGGCGATGGCGAACGCGACCAGCCGGCCCTCGGCAAACACCGGCATGTAGACCGAGACGTCCGACAGATGCGTGCCGCTGAGGTACGGATCGTTGACCAACAGGACGTCCCCATCGGCGAACCCACTGTGGCCGAGCTTCGCGATACCGCCGCGGATCGTCTCGGCCAGACACCCCGTGAAGATCGTGATTCCGGGCGCCTCGCCCCATACGCAGCCGTCCCGGTCGACGATCCCCACCCCGAAGTCCTGCACGTCGTAGAGCAGCGTGCTGCGGGCTGTCCGGGCGAGTGTCTTGCTCATCTCGACGGCCGCGTTGGTCAGGCCGTTTCTGACTATCTCGGTCGTGAACAAATCGATGCGCTGTCGAGTCGCGGTCATGCTGAGCCACCTCGCCGGAGAATCATGTGACCATGATCGTGGACGCGCGTGGTCCAGCCCGGGGGGATCAGCGTGGTGGTATTCCACTCCTCCACGATCGCCGGCCCGCTCACTTCCTGCCCCGCCGCGAGCGCCGCGCGGTCGAAGATGTCGGTGTCAAGCGGTCGGTCAACTCGTGTGAACCACACCTCTCGGGTTGCGCGCGGGCGCCCCGGCGGCTTGGTCTCCGGGGATGGTGCCCCCGGCGAGACGACCCTCCCCGTTCCGCGCGCGCGGAACGTGACTACCTCGAGTGGCTCGTCGGGCTCGCCGTAGCCAAACAGCCGGTTGTGCTGACTGACGAACCGCCTGCGCACGCCCCGCAGGAGTGTGTCGGCATCACCGAGCCACGACCGATCCAGCTCCACGGTGATCGTGTCGTCCTGCGTCAGGTAGCGGACGTCGAGGCGGTAACCGATGACCGACTCATCGTGGGCGAAGCCGAAGCCCTCGAGTTCCTGCACCACGTGCGCCTCGAGTTCCTCCAGCGTGTCAAGTACCCCGGGCACCGACTCCGCGATCAGCGGCTGGATGTTCGTCCGCGCCGCGTCCTCGCGATAGTCCGAGCCGAGAATGCCGGCGGCCGAGAAGTTGGCCGCCGCGGCCGGCACGACCACCGTGCTGATCCCGAGCTCTTCGGCAACCTCGGCGGCAAACAGGCCCCCGCCCCCTCCATAGGAGCAGAGCGCGAAGTCGCGTGGATCCAGGCCTCGCTCCACGGTGAGTGTCCGGATCGCGTACGTCATGTTCGTCTCGGCGATGCGCAGGACGCCCATCGCGGCCGGCTCGAGGTCAAACCCGGTGGGGGCGGCGATGTGCTCGCGGATCGCGCGACCGGCTGCGTCCATATCCAGTCGCATGCGCGCACCGAGGAAGCCTTCGGCCGCCATCCGCCCAAGAACGAGCTGGCAGTCGGTGACGGTCGGGATCGTTCCTCCCTGGGCATACGCCGCCGGCCCAGGCACCGCCCCGGCGCTCTGCGGGCCGACCTGTACGGCTCCGCTCTCGTCGATCCAGGCGATCGAGCCACCGCCGGCGCCGATCGAGACGATGTCGATCGACGGGCCCACGATCGGACGGCCGCCAACCTCGGTTTCGGTCGTCTCGACCACCGCGCTGTCCTCGATCAGGGCAACGTCGTATGTCGTGCCCCCGACGTCGGCACAGATGAGGTTCTCCAGCTCGAGCTCGCGCGCCAGCGTTTGCGCGCCGATGACTCCACCGGCCGGTCCTGACAGCAGGGTCTTGACGGGCCGGCGGACCGTGGCGGCGGCGGACATGACGCCTCCGTTGGACTGCATCATCGCGATCGAGCGCTCAAACCCGCCGGCCGCCAATCCGCGGTCGAGTCGGCGCACGTACTCATCGAGCAACGGCTGGATATAGGCGTTGATCACCGTCGTCGACGCCCGTTCAAATTCCCGCCACTCGGTCGCCACCTCGTGGGACAACGAGACCGGGATACCGGGGTGGCGCTCGCGGATCCGCGCCGCCGCCTCGCGCTCGTGCGCGGGCTCGCGATAGGAATGCAGGAAACAGACCGCGATGGCCTGCGCGCCGGCGCCGAGCAGGTAGTCCACCTTGGCGTCGAGATCGTCCACCTGCAGCGGAACGAGGACCGTTCCGTCGGCGGCGAGGCGCTCGCGCACGCCGCGACGTAGATGCCGCGGCACGAGCGGGGAAGGTGGTGCGTACAGCGTGTTGTAGACCTCAGGCCGCCGGCCGCGGCCGATCTCGAGGACATCTCTGAACCCCTCGGTCATCAACAACCCGACGCGCGCTCCCCGCTCCTGCACCAGCGCATTGATCCCAGCCGTGGTGCCGTGAAAGATCCGCGCGAGGTCGCCGAGGGGCACGTCGAGCCTCTCCATCCCCGTGAGGAGCTCGTCGACGAGAGCATCGGGCGTCGACGGTTGCTTTTCGATCGTGACCTTGCCGGTCAACTCGTCGTGGGCGACAAAGTCGATGAACGTGCCGCCGACGTCCACGGCCACGTGGACGTGACCGGCCGAGCTATTCATCTCCTCGATCCGGCTGCAGTTCCAGCGCGGCACGCCTGATCCGCCGGGCTGCTTCGCGGACGTCATCCGGGTCGCCACCGAACGGCGGTCTCAGGTGCGCGGCCGAGCCGAAGGGGCCCCCCGGGCAGACGGTCACGACGCGGCCTCGTCCACGTCGCCGGCTCCCGATCCGCGGTCGGCTCGCATCCGGAGGCGAAGCTCCGCAGTCGCCGCTTCGTCGACCGACGAGCTTTCGGGATCGATGACCACTCCGTAGCAGCGTCGGACGAGTTCGGCGTCGAGCTTCTCGTCGAGCACGTCCTCGAGCACTCGGGCCGGCTCACGTTCCAGTGGATCACCCCATCCGCCTCCGCCCGCGGTCTGGATCCTCAACACGTCGCCCGCCCTCAGGTCGATCGCTTCCATGGGCAGTGTGGGCAGCACCCGCTCACGCTCCGTGCCCGGGTTGAGAATGTTCCACGCGGGCGTCCCCGGATCGCCGCCGCTCAGACCGTATGGCAGGTGTCGCCGCCGGTCGGTGCGGATCGTGAGGATCGCCTCATCGGTCCGCACCCGATACTCGCGTTGGAGCGCCAGCCCACCGCGGTTCAGGCCGGCTCCGCCGGTGTTCTCGACCAAGCCATACCGAGTGACCTGGAGTGGGTGACGGGTCTCCACCATCTCGATCGGCTGGTTGGGCTGGTTCCCGCCCGGATGCGGGGCGCCCTCGGCACCGTCCCGGTTCGGGCGTCCGCCCCACGTCCCCATGATCGACTCGACGTAGGCGAAGGCCTTGCCCTCGTGGTATCCGCCGATCGTCGGCCAGTAGTTGTCGCCGCCGGTGCAGGCGGGAATCCGATCGGGCACCGCCTGGGCCAGCGCGCCGAGCAGCGTGTCGAGCATCCGCATCGCGGTGATGCCCCGGGTGGCACAGCCGGCCGGCTCGCGCGGATTTACGATCGTTCCCTCGGGGGCAATGGTCCGCAGGGGACGCATATAGCCCACGCAATTGGGAAGCGGCTGGCGCACCAGCAGCCGCGCCGCCAGCGCGGTCGCCGCCTTAGTGTTCGGCAGCGGTGCGTTGATGCCCGCCTTGACCTGCTGCGAGGTGCCGGTCCAGTCGACGGTCATCTCCGCTCCGGCGATGGTCACCGCGGCATGAAAGACGATCGCTTCCGGCTCTTCGCCGAGGCCGTCGATGTAGTCGGTGAACTCATAGCGGCCGTCCGGGACCTCGGTGAGAACCGCGCGCATCACGCGCTCGGAGTAGTCGATCATGGCCTCGAAGTACGTCTCGAGCTGGTCGACGCCGTAGCGATCGGCCAGGGCCAGGAAGGATCGTTCGGCTACGACACAGCCCGCCACCTGCGCGCGGAGGTCGCCGAGCACCTTGACGGGGAGACGCGAGTTCAGCGCGATCATGGCCAGCAGCGTCTCGTTCGGCACGCCGGCGTCGTGCAGCTTCAACAGGGGGATCCGGAGCCCTTCCTGATAGATCTCGGTCGAATGCACGGGGTTGCTACCCGGCGTGATCCCGCCGATGTCTGCCATGTGCGTCAGCGTCGTGACGAACCCGATCGGACGCTTGGCGACAAACACCGGCTTGATCACGTACACGTCCGGTAGGTGCATGCCGCGCGCCGCATACGGGTCGTTGCAGATGAAGATGTCGCCCTCCTGCATGCTGTCGCCGTGCAGCTGGAGCAGGTTGGCCATCGCGTCGGGGAATGAGCCGATGTGGAGCGCGGTCGTCAGCCCCTGGGCGAGCATCTGGCCCTTGGCGTCGAACACGGCCGTTGAGTAGTCGAGCGAGTCGCGGACGATGGCGGAATACGCGCTGCGGAACAGGGCGATCGCCGCCTGGTCGGCAATCGAGTCGAGCGCGTTGGTGATCACCTCGAAGGTGACTGGGTCGATCCGGGCGCTCTGGGCTGGACTGCTCATCGTTCGTGGAGCCAGATCCGTAGGTTCCGCTCGCCATCCACGCTCACCAGGGCGCCCGGCGGAACCACCGTCGAGGTGTCGAACTCCTCGATGATGACGGGTCCTGTAACCGGGTCCGCGGCCACCTCATCGCGCCGCAGAACCGAGGTGATGAGACTGCCGATCTCGGGGCCGAAGTAAACCTCGCGCGTACGCGACGGTGACGGGTCGCCTCCGTTCGCCCCCGGTTCGCCAGCGGCGCTGGTCATCACCGACTCGACGGGGATTCGCGCGGTCACGCGCAGCGTGACCAGATCCACCGGCTCTCCCTCGGCTCGGTGACCGTACGTGCGCAAGTGTTCACCATCGAAGGCGGAGATCATCCTCCGCACCGAATCGGCGTCCAATCCACCGTCGGGAACGGCGACGGGGAGCTCGTAGCCCTGCTCCTCGTAGCGCATGTCGACCATCCTGCTCACGCTGATCAACGACTCGTCGTAGCCATGGCCGACCAGCGCCGCGACCGCGCCGCGACCCAGGGTGGCGAGGTCGGCGTCGAGCTCGCTGCTCCGATCGGGCTCGGCTCGCCGGAGGTAGGTCCGTGTGACGACATACTCGAGATCAGAACGCAGGAGCCCGTAGGCGCTGAATAGCCCGGCGTCGGGCGGGACGACGATCTCGGTGATCTCGAGATCCTCAGCCAGCTGCGCCGCGACCACGGGTCCGTTGCCTCCGAAGGCGATGAGCTTGAAGTCACGAGGATCCCGGCCGCGGTAGGTGGTGACTGCCTTGACCGCGCGCGTCATCGACGCGGACGCCAGGGCATGGATGCCGAAGGCGGCCTCGAGCAACGACAGCCCGAGTGGCTCGGCCACCTGCTCGGAGATGGCCCGCTCGGCCAGCTCGCGATCGAGGTGCACGGCACCGCCGGCCAGCTGCTCCGGATTCACGAATCCGAGCACGACGTGAGCGTCGGTGACCGTCGGAAGCGCGCCACCCAGCCCGTAACAGGCCGGGCCGGGGATGGCGCCTGCGCTCTCGGGGCCCACGGTCAGACGGCCGGCTCGATCCACGCGAACCACGCTGCCGCCACCGGCCCCGATCTCGGACACGTCGACGACCGGGATCCGGAGCGCGTATCCGCCGCCCTTGACGAGCAGGCTGCTGAGATTGATGCCGGCGCCCACCTCGTATTCCGACGTCAACGCGACCGCGCCGCCCACCACAGTCGAGGCCTTCGCGGTGGTCCCACCCATGTCCAGCGTGATCGCGTGCTCGATCTTGGTTTCCGAGGCCAGCGCCGCCGCCGCCTTCACGCCGGCCGCCGGTCCCGACTCGACGATGTAGGCTGGGCGCTCGCCGGCCGCCTCGGCCGTCATCATCCCGCCGCCGCACTGCATGACCATCAGCGGAGCCTGCACTCCCGCCGCCGCCAGTCGGGTTCGGAGCTGTTCGAGGTAACGCCGAACGGGTGGGCCCACGTAGGCGTTGATCACCGTCGTGCTCATCCGCTCGTATTCGCGCAGCTCGTTGAGCACATCCGTGGAGCACGTGACGAACAGATCCGGCAGTGCCCGCCGGACCGCCTCGGCCACGGCCTGCTCGTGGCTCGGGTCGGCGTAGGAGTGCAGCAAACAGATCGCCACCGCCTCGACATCGGCCTGCACAAGACGCTCGACGGCTGCCGCCACCGACTCGTTGCTCAGCGGCTCCCACACGGCGCCGCCGGGGCCCATCCGCTCGGCCACCTCGAACCGCAACCGCCGGGGCACGATCGGCTTCGGCTTCTCATAGAAGAGGTTGTACAGCTCGGGGATCCTGATCCGCTGTAGCTCGAGCACGTCTCGAAATCCGGCCGTCGTGACCAGCGCCGTCTTGGCCCCCCGGCCCTCGAGAATGGCGTTAGTCGCCACCGTGGTCCCGTGTACGACCTCGGTCACCGAGGCGGGGCTCAGGTCAAGCTCATCGAGCGCCGCCTCGAGCGCCGTGACGATCCCCACCGAGTAGTCGTACGTGGTCGACGCGACCTTGCGCGTCACCGTCTGCCCGGTTGTGGATTGACAGACAAGATCGGTGAACGTACCGCCGATGTCGACGCCTACCCGGCAAGCGTCCACTGAGGTCCCGCTAGGCAATTTCTGTTTGCCAGACGAACAATTCGTCCATTAGGGGGAAATATATCGCTTATCGCTCGCGGCGGTAAGACCCGCGACTGCGCCGCTCCCCGAGGTTCAGTGGCCTGGAGTATCGCTCGCCCAACGTCACGTCCCGAGCCGTGATCTTTTCGTCCCCACCGAGGTGCAGCGAGGCCAACGGGCAGGGCGACCGAGCCCTCGGGTCGGTCGCACACCGGCCGAGAATCGTGACAAGGTCGCCGGCGTCGGCCGTTACGCGGCACGTTGCTCTGCCTGAGCGCGAGTTTCGGTCGTTCATCCCAGCGGGGCCGCCGGGTTTGTCACTTTTCTCGGCACCCGGGCGCGCTCGACCCATGCCCATTCCGGTCGAGCGTATTCCCATGAGCTGGTGCCGAATGATCAGGCTGGCCACAGCCGCTCGCGCAGCCCCGACGCTCGCGCCACCGGCCGGGCCACGGCTTCGCGCACGGTCGCCTCGGTGCCGACGAGGATCAGCTCGCGCCGCGCGCGCGTGACCGCCGTGTAGAGCAGCTCCCGCGTGAGGATCCTCGACTCGACCGAGGGGAGCACCACGGCCGCCGTGTCGAATTGCGAGCCCTGGCTCTTGTGGACGGTCATCGCGTAGACCGTCTCGACGGCGCCGAGCCGCAGCGGGCTGAAGCGCAGAAGCTCGCCTCCGCGCTCGAACACCGCCCGCCCGCCCTCGGCCCCGGTGTCGACGATCACCCCGGTGTCGCCGTTGTAGAGCCCCAGCTCGTAGTCGTTCTCGGTCACCAGCAGCGGCCGGCCCACGTAGTCGCGCTGCTCGCGGTCGAGATGCTCGAGCTCGGCGCTCAGCCAGGCCTGGACGCGCGAGGTCCAGTCGCTCACCCCGTAGGGGCCGCGGCGGTGCGCGCACAGCAGCCGGTATCCCCCGAGCGCGGTCAGCGCGGCCCGGGCGTCGCCCTCGCGCGCCGCCGTGATCACGGCCCTCCCCGTGGCCACCGCGCGTTCGCGCACCACGCTGAGCTCGACATCCGGGTTGGTGGTCTCGACATCGATCGGCAACCACGTCACCTCGCCCGGGGCAGCGGCCAGTGCGGCGATGGTGGCCTCGCCGTCACCCCGGCGAATCGCCTCGGCGAGGGTGGCGATGCCACCGCCGTAGCGGTGCACGCGCTCGAGCACGACGATCCCCGAGCCGATCGCTCCGCCACCGGTCCCGGGTCCGACGATGTCGCCGAGGACGACCCCGGCCTCGATCGAGGTGAGCTGGCCCGGGTCGCCGACGAGGATGAGTCGCGCGTCGGTGCGCACCGCCTCGACCAGACGCGCCATCAGCGACAGCGGAACCATCGAAGTCTCATCGACGATCACCACGTCGTGAGCAAGCCGGTTGCTGCGCTCGTGGGCGAAGCGGCTGTGGCTCCCGGGTCGCCACCCGAGGAGACGGTGCAGCGTCGCAGCGCGCAGGCCGAGCAGCAGGTCGCGGATCTCGTCGCTCACGTCCAGCCGCCCGCTCTCCTCGTGCACGGCCTCCTGGAGTCGCGCCGCCGCCTTGCCCGTCGGCGCCGCGAGCGCGACCAGCGGCAGGCGTTCCCCCCGGGCCCGGGCCCGCTGGGCCAGCAGCGCGACGATTCGCGCCACCGTGGTCGTCTTGCCCGTTCCCGGGCCGCCGGCCACCACGGCGAAGCGCCGGCGCACGGCCGCGGCGGCGGCATCGCGCTGGCGGCGATCGGCGTCGCCGGGAAACAGGCGGTCAAGGTCGCGTGCGAGCTCTGGCTCGGATACGCCGTCCGCGTCGGTGGCCAGCGCGCGGAGGTCGCTGGCCACCGAGCGCTCCTCGCGCCAGTAGCGGTCGAGATACAGGCGCGCGCCGAGCAACCGCAGCGGCCGCGCCGGCCGCGGATCGTCCTCGCCCACGGCGACGAGCTCGCTCGCCGCGACGGCCCGAATCCAGCCGTCTGGCTCGGGCCAGGCCAGCGCCGAGAGGTCGACCGGCTCGTCGGACTCGACGCTGGCTGTCTGGCGGATCGTGCGCAGATCGACGAACACGTGCCCGAGGCGGGGTCCGCGCACGGCCAGCGCCACGGCCAGGCGCACCGCCTCGTCGGCCTCGCCCACCAGCTCGGCCAGGCGCAGCGCGACCTGCACGTCGGCGGCCGACAGCACACCGATCTCGTTGAAATCGCGCACGAGGCCGGTGGCCCGCACGGCGACCCGCGCCTCGAACCGGTCCTGCTGCGCGGTGTCGACGGTGGCGCTCACGCCTCCCCCTCGTCGAGCAGATCGCTCAGCCCCCGCACGAGCCCGCCGCCGGGACGCCAGGCGAACACTCCGCACGGGACCCCGTCGACGGCAGGCGTACCGGGGCCCGCCATCCCGCGCAGGAACAGGTACAGGACCCCGGCCAGGTGTCGGTCGGCGTCATAGCCGCGCAGGCGCCAGCGGAGGTAGCGGTGCAGCGCCACCGTGTAGAGGAGGGCCTGGAGACCGTAGTGGGCTCGGTGCATCTCGGCGCTCAGCGCGGGCGCGACGTAATGCCGCAGCGTCAGTGGCTCGTCCGCCGGGCCCAGCCAGTTGGTCTTGTAATCGACCACCGCGAACCGCGGGCCGTCGGCCCCCGCGAGGCGGATGACGAGGTCGATGCTCCCGGTGAGAAAGCCGCGGACGTTCGAGCGCAGGGCCGGGTCCTCGAGTCGGGTCGCGTAGGCCAGCATCGGATCACCGGGGTCGAGGTGCGCGCGCAGTTCGCGCGCGATGGCGGCGAGCGTGAGGCGCCCCGACGGATCATCGCCCCCGACGAGCGGGAGCTCGAACTCCAGCTCGTCGAGGCGGTCGCGCCGAGCCACGTCGCGCAGCCGAAGTCCCCCGGTCACGCCGCCGAGCGGCGTTTCGATGGCCGCGCGCAGACCGGCCGCGGCCAGGGCGGGTTCGCCCAACTCGCCGCCGGGCCGCGAACCTGCCGCCGCGACGCGCTCGCCCAACTCGGCTTCGAGGTCGGGGGAGGCGAAATCGGTCGCCTCGAGCACCGTGTGAACGAAGGTGCCGAACTGGACTCCGACCGGTGCACCCCCGAGGGGCGACGGCTGGTCGAGCTCGCTGTCGGCGACCGGCGTCTCGACAGCCACCGGTGTGGGTGCTGCGGGCTCATCGGCCAGCACGGGCAACTCGGGCTCGCTGGTGACGAGCACCTCATGCGCTTCGGCGGTGATGTCGCTGTAGGAGGTCCTCCGCCACCACAGGTCGAGCGAGCGTTCGAACCGCGCCGCCGCCAGCTCGACGGGTGGCGCGAACGGCGGGCTCCAGCTGACCGGCAGCTCGAGCGTCGAGGGCTCGACAGCGATCCGCCCGGGCGCGGCGGCCGCCAGAGCCTGCAGGCGCGTCTGCACGGCGGCGTCGCTCGGCGTCTCCCTGGCGAACGGCTGCACGGTGCCGTCCTCGCCCTTGGCGAACAGCAACCGCGTCAACGGGCCATTGCGGCTGTCCTTCGACGGGGCCCACCAGATCACGGCCTGGTGCTTGGCACGCGTGAGCGCCACGTAGGCCAGCCGGAGGTCCTCCCCCCGCTGCTCGAGTTCGTGCTGGCGGGCGTGAGCGCGGAACGTACGGCCGTCGAGGCCCACGTCGATCGTGTGGCGATAACCCGTGGCGGGGTCGTGGAAGGACACCGGCTCCTTGGCGCGGATCCACGTCGGGTCCCACAGATACGGGCAGTAGACGATCGGGAACTCGAGCCCCTTGCTGCGGTGGATTGTCAGTATCTGCACCGCCTCGGCGTCGGATTCGAGCCGCCGTGCGCGCTCCTCCTCGCCCTCGTCGCGCTCGGCCTCGGCGACTCGTTCGGCCAGCCAGCCCCGGAGAGCGGTCACCCCGAGACGTTCCGTGCTGGCCGCGCGATGCAACAGCTGGGCGAGGTGGCGCAGGTCGGTGAGCCGACGCTCCCCGTCGCCGAAGGTCAGCATCCGGGCCGCGAGGTCCTCGCCGGCCGTGATCGCCTCGGCCAGCGCGGCGACGCCGCGCTCGCGCAGGACCCGGCTCCAGCCGTGGAGGCGCCGGTGAACGGCCTCCCACTCGGCCTCCTCCGCGGTGGCGATCCGTTCAGCGCTCCACCCCAGAAACGGTGTCAGCGCCACCGTGCGGGCCCGGATCGCCGAGGCGGGACGCTCGAGGGCCTCCAGGAGCAGCAGCCACTCCCGCGCCGCCGGCGCTGCGAACACGCTCCCGGCGCCGTTGATGACGGCCGGCACGCCGGCCGCTCGGAGCTCGTTGCAGACCAGCTCCGCGGTGACGTGGGTGCGAACGAGCACCGCGATGTGCCCGGGGCACAGCACCTCGTCGTCGATCCGCGCCTCGGCGGACAGCAGCGAGACGACGTCGGCGGCGAGGTCCCTGGCGATGTGCTTGCGCGCCGACAGCGCGGCGGCGAAGCCGTTGTAGGTCCGGTCGATCGTCGGCTCATCGCGGCGGACGACCCGGATGCGGAGTGCCGCGTCGCTGGGCGTCCCGGACAGGCGGGATCTCTGATGGCGCTCGGCCGCCCTGACCTGGCGGTACACGATGCCCTCGTGGCCCAGTTTGGCGTCGGCGAACAGGGCGTCGTAGGCGTCGAGCAGCGGCTGATCGCTGCGGCGGTTCAGTCGCAGTGTCCGGCGCGTGCCGGCGACCGACGCCGCCGTGAGATAGGCGTAGACGTCGGCGCCGCGAAAGGCGTAGATGGCCTGTTTGGGGTCCGCGACCAGGACCAGCGTCACGTTCTGGGAGCCGAAGGCGCGATCGAGGATCTGCCACTGGGTCGGGTCGGTGTCCTGGAACTCGTCGACCAGCACGACGTCGAAGCGCGCTCGCAGCCGTTCGCGCGCCGGCTGCCCGCTGGGACCCTCGAGCGTGCTGTTGAGCCGAGTCAGGAGATCGTCGTAGGTCATGATCTCCTGGCGGCGCTTGCGCAGCTCCATCTCCTCGCGCATGACCCTGGCCAGGCGATAGCGCATGGCGGCCGTGCTCTCGGCCGGTTCGCCGCGCGGCTCGAGCTCGGCCATCGGGTTGAACACCGCCGCCCTGGCGATCTTCATCGCCTCGACGCGACTGAACCGAGCCGAGTCGCGCGGATAGAAACGGCGGACGTAGAGGTCGTCGAGCGTCTCCTCCAGAAGGTCGGACACGTCCTCGACGAACTCCGTGTCGCGGTCGAGGTCACCCACGGTCCCGAGCTCGGCCAGCACCTCCTGGCAGAAGCCGTGCGTGGTGGCGATCGTGGCGGCATCGAAGTCGGCCACCGCCCGGGCCAGCCTCTCGCGCCGGAGCTCGAGATCATCGGCGGCCAGCAGCGTCACGATCGGGTCGCGCTCGGGGTCGGGGGCACCGGCCAGGATGCGCGAGAGCTCCTGCTCGGTGTGGACGAGCCGCTCGCGGACCCGGTCGCGCAGCTCGCCGGTGGCCATCCGCGTGAAGGTGATGAGCAGAAGCCGATCGAGCGGCGTTCCCTCGGCCACGTAGCGCGCCGCCAGTGCGGCGATCGTGTAGGTCTTTCCCGTGCCGGCGCTCGCCTCGAGCACCGTCACGCCCGAGGGGAGCGGACCGCAGAGGTCGAACTCGGTCTGCGCCGTCACCGCGCTCATCTGTCCTCCATCACCTCGCGGGCCAGCAGGCCATCCCACAGCTGGTAGGCGTAGTGCTCGAAACGGGGCATCTCCACCAGGTCGGTGAAGGGGAGCTGACCGCCGAACACGAGCAGGTGCTCGGGACGGCGGTCCTCCTTGTCGTAGTCAAACGTGCTCGTCCATGCGCGCTCGGCGGCCTCGCGACCCTGCTGCGCGTGCGCCGCCGACGTGTCGCAGGCCATCGGGAGAGGCTCACGCATACCCCGGTCGAAGAGGTCGAGAATCAGGTTCAGCTGTTCCAGCGCGTCCTTGCGCCGCCCCTCCGGCGTTTGTGCCAGCGGAGCGAGCCGCGCCACCGTGACGTCGGCGTGGGCGGGGCTTCCGGCCCTGAGGCGTCCGATCACCGCGGACTCGAAGGCCCGCTCGGGGCGGGCCGCGGTCAGGGCCAGCAGCCTCACCCAGGCGCGCAGGCGGTCGCGCGGGCGAACTCGCGAATACGAGATCGTGCGGATCACCTCACCGCACACGCCGGTCACCGTCCCGGCCAGCAACCGCCCGTCGGCCAGCGCGAGGTTGACATCGAGCGACTCCGGGACGCTCTCGCCCAGGCTGCCTGCCGCCGCCAACTGCGCGACCGCGTCGCCGATCTTCTCCAGCGGCGGCCGGCCGAGCTGGCCGGGTGGCAGGGTCCCCCTGGCGATCTCGGCGCGCAGGCACGTCGCCAGGTCGCCGCCACCCAGCACTCCCTCCAGCAGCCGCTGACCCACCGCCCATTCCTCCAGGTTGTCGAGCTCGACCGGCATCCCGTCGTGGACCTCGTCGCGGTAGTCGCTGACGCTGATGCCGAGCCGGTCGCGCAGAAATGTCCTGATCGGCTGCTCGACGAAGCGGACCAGGCTGTTCAGCTCGATCACGGGCGCACCCAGCTCCGGCAGTCGAGCGGGGAGAAACGGCGGCCGCGACCGGCGGGGCCGGCTTCGTGACCACGCCCCCCGTAGGGCGTGACGATCGAACCCCCAGGGGCCATCGTCGATGAGCGCTCCGGCGGTGAAGTTCCGCGCGTCGAAGGGCTGCAGGGGGTGCTGTGTGACGATGCGCTCACGCGCCCGACCCGAGCCGCAGCTGACGGTGCGTTCCACGACGTCGAGCAGCTCGCCGACCGGCACCGCGGGCGGGCGGCGCAGGTTGGTGCGCTCGTCGTTGCCCGTGTAGGTGATGATCAGCCGCTCGGTGGCGGCGAGCAAGGCGTCGAGCAACATCTGACGATCCTCGGCCCGCGCATCGCGGTCCCCGACGTGGGGCTCCTGCAGCATCAGATCGTCACCGTCGCGCCGCGTGCGCCGCGGGAACTCACCGTCGTCGAGGCCCACGATGCAGACGACCCGGTGCGGGACCGAGCGCATCGGGACGAGCGTGCAGACGGTGAGATGCCCCGTGCGAAAGTTCGCGCGAGTGGGACGACCGCGGAGCCGGTCAGCCAGCAGCGCTCGCACGTCGGCCAGCTCGAGCACGGCGCCGTCCTCACCCGACTCGGAGTCGACGGCCTCGAGCAGCCGGCGGAGCTCGCGGCGCTGCCAGGAGTCGCGATCGCTCGTGAGCGTGAGCGCATCCGCCGCCTCCCCGATGGCCGTCGTCCAGGCCGTGATCGGCTTGGCCGTGCCCAGCTCGGTCAGCGCCGTCCTCGTGCGATCGATGAACTCGGCGAAGCGACCGACCAGCTGGATCGCGCCGCTCTCCACGTCGTCGAGCGGCAGCACGCCTCCGACGAGCGGGCGGTCGTCCTCGGTCATCGTGACCCCGAGCAGAATCCGATCGAGACCCGCACGCCACGTGTTGGCCTCGAGCCCGCCAAGCTTGAACGGCTCGCGATGGGGAGCGTCGAAGCCCCAGCGGACGCCGCTGGCCGCCACCCACTCCTGCATTCGCGCCAGATCGTCGTCATCGAAGCGAAAGCGCCGGCGAACCGGCTCGCGCGCGGCCAGGTCGAGCATCTGCGAGGCGGTGGCGCGCTGGTCGGCGAGCCCCAGCAGCTGGCTGACGACGCCGAGCACTGGATTGGTCTGGCGGAGGGAGCGGTCGGCGAGGCGTACGCGAAGGTCGGGCAGCCCGTTGTCGTGCTCGTAGTCATCGCCCGTTTCCCCCGCGCCGAAGGTGGCCTGGATCAGCGGCGCGAACGTCTCGATGTCGGGGCACATCACGATCACGTCGCGCGGCTCGAGCGTGGGATCGTCCTCGAGCAGGTGCAGGACCGCGTCGCGGAGTACCTCGACCTGGCGGGCACGACCGTGGCACGCGTGTATCTGGATGCTCTTGTCCGACGGGTGAAGCGGCGCTCTGTGCTCCGATTCCCCGGGCAGTGGAGGGCCGGGTGGCGGACGATCGTGGCGGATGTCGTCCTGGATGCGGCTGAGCAGCGTGGTATGCGCGGCGGCGGGGAGCTCGTGGTGGAGCTCGCCGGCCTCGCCGGCGCCGGCGATCACCAGCTGCAGCTCTCGCGAGTCACGGCCCCAAGAGGCGAGCAGACGATTTTCCGGCAGCGCCGCCGTCTGGTCATCGCGACGTCTGCTCGGTGCCGTCGCCTCGGTCCGTATCCGCCGCCACAGCGCCGGCGAGGGGTGAAGGACGAAGAGGTTGACCTCGCGGTGCCGCGCGGTGGCCGCGAGCACATCCAGGTACGCGCTCGGGATGCGCGTGAGGCCGAAGAGCGCCAGCCGTGAGGGCAGATCGATCAGCTCGGGGTCGTTCGCGATGCGCTCGCACGCCGGCACGAGGCGTTCGGCCGGGCTCGGGAGGTCGATCTCGGCGCGCAGCCGCCGCCACAGCTCGGGCTGCCAGCCGTGGTCTCGCGGAGTGCTGCCCTCCGCCCAGGCGCGCACCATGTCAGGGCGATGGACTCCGTAACGGTCGAACAGATCGGCGATGTGGCGGACGACGCCGAACCGCCTGGACGGCTCATCCCCTCCTCCGCGGGCGCCGTCGAGGTGACGCTCGAGCGTGGCCAGCCAGGGGTCGCCGAGCGAGCCGTCGACGACCCGGACCAGCGGCCACACCGATCGCTCGGGTAGCCACGGATCCTGGTCGGGATCGATGTCCGTGGCCGCCGCCAGCGTGGCCTGGATCAGCCGTCCGGGGAACGGGAAGTCCACGTTGGCGCAGATCCCGTCCTTCCGCGTGTCATCGCTCGTCCCCAGCCGGAGCGAGAGGCGCTGGGTCAGCCAGCGCTCGATCCCGCGGGTCGGGACCGCCACCACATCGGGCCCGAACGGGTCATCGAGCGGGTCCAGCAGGACGTTGGCCAGGCCGTCGGCCAGCCGGTCGGCTCGTTCGGCTCGGTGGATGTGAAGCATCTACCGACCAACTTAGCTCCGAGGAGTGGTCTGAATCCCGCGTCACACGGCCATCATGCCGCCGTCGACAACCAGCGCGTGTCCAGTTATGTACGAGGCGTCGTCGGAGGCGAGGAAGGCCGCCGCCCCCGCCACCTCGTCGGGCTCGCCCTGGCGGCGCAGCGGGACCCGCGCCAGGAGGTCGCCCTCGCGTTCGCGGCCGCCCAGGAGCTCCCAGATGGGGTCGTTGAAGCTGGTGTCGATCCAACCCGGGACAGATGCAGTTCACGCGCACCGCGGGGCCGAGCTCGGCGGCCAGGACGCGGGTCAGGTTGATCACGCCGGCTTTGGTGGCCGAATACGCCGCCTGGCCGACGATGCCCCGCAGACCGCCGGTCGAGGCCATCAGGATCACCGACCCGCCGCTGGCCCGCAGCGCACCCGCCGCATGTCGGACGAAGGCAAACGGGTGAAGCAGGTTGGCCTGCACCGTGCGCATGAAACGCTCTTCGGACAGGTCCTCGAGCCGGTCCGGGTCAAGGATTCCGGCGTTGGCCACGAGCAGGTCGAGCGACGGCCGCTGCTCGAGGGCGAAATCGACCAGCGCCTGGAGGTCGTCGACGCGCGTGACGTCGGTGCGGCGCGAGGAGGCGCTGCCGCCCGCCGATCCGATCTCGGCCGTCAGCGCGCGCATCGCGTCCTCGTCGACGTCCCCGCCAATCACGTGGGCGCCCTCGGCGGCGAAACGCAGCGCCACCGCGCGCCCGATCCCGTTGGCGGCGCCCGTGATCAGACACGTCTTGCCGGCGAAGCGCTCAGCGGCCATCGCTCGTCCTCCCGGACTCAACGAGCGGACCTTGTCCTCGTCGACCTCGATGCCCAGGCCCGGCCCGGACGGAACCTTGAGGTGACCATCCTCGAGCCGGGGCGCCGCGACGAGGACGTCGTCCTCGTAGTAGCGGCCGGCCCGGCGGCTCGGGTCCACGCCCCGGGGCGCGGGGGCGGAGATCACCGAGGGCAACGAAACGGCGCGGCACGCCGCGGCGAGCTGGACCGAGGCCAGCGTCCCGATTCCGGACTCGAGCGAGCCGTTGACATCGCACGGGAGCGCGTGCGCCTCGGCGACGGCGGCAACATGCCGAGCGCCGCTGATGCCCCCGGCCTTGGCCACGTAGATGGAGAGAGCGTCCGCCGCACCACCCTCGATCACCTGCACCGCGTCGTGGACGGTCCAGCACGACTCGTCGGCCATGACCTCGATGTCGACCCCGTCGCGCACGGCGGCCATCGCGCTCACGCCCTCGACCGGCTGTTCGACGAGATCGATGCCCGCATCGGCAAGCGCCTGTACCGCCGCGACTGCCCGTTTGATCGGAAGCCCGGCATAGCCCTGATTGACATCGCCCCGCAACAGCGCATCGGCCCCCGCGGCTTCACGCACAGCGGCCACCTTCTCGACGTCGTCGGAAACGGCGCCCGTCAGCTTGATCTGGAATGCCCGGACCCCCTCCCCGATCGCTGCGCGAACCTCCTCCACGGCCTCGCCCGGCGTCATCAGCCCGAGCATGTGGGCAATCGGGATCCCCGACCGCACCGCGCCGCCGAGCAGCCGATGGATCGGCTGGCCGGTGAGCTTGCCCCTGAGATCCCATACGGCGATTTCCACGGCTGCCCGGGCGTACGGATGGCCGCGGATCGCCGCTGCGAAGCGCTGTTCCAGCTCGCCCTGGTCGAAAATGTCGACCCCGAGGATCGCGGGACCGAGGCGGTCCTCGCACGATATGGCGCACGGTCTGTGGTGTTTCGCCGTAGTAGCGGCCGTGGTCCCCACCCCAGTCCGCCAGCGGCGTGGCCTCGCCCCAGCCCACGAGGCCGCCCGCCGCCTCGATGCGGACGAGCACCCATCGCCCGAGGTCGTCACCGAGCCCGCGCCATCTCCACTGACGTCTCACCGGGAGCACGATCGGGATCGCCTCTACCGAAGTGATCTCGACGGTGGCGCCCATACCCGCGTCGATCAGGTCTCGGTTGGCGCCCAGGACGGTTGCACTATCTCCGCGTAGGCGCTCGGGTCGGTCACTCCTTCGGTCAACAGCAGGAGTCCCACCGGGTCGTCGGGGAGATCGAGCTGTCCGCGCCAGGACGATGTCAGCACGTCCCGCGCCCCGCCGACCGTACCTCCGGCGCATTCCCCCGCCTCGATGCCGACGCCGGCGAGCAGCCGCATCCCGTCGCGCGCGCTGTCGTCGTCGATCTCGGTATAGAGATCAAAGCCCACCGAGGTCTCGGGCCAGGCGACGATCGACGGGGTCCCGCAGTTGAGCCCGGACATGATCGAGTCCTGACGGGTGTCGAGGGTGACAATCCCTCCCGCTCGCACGGAGGCCAGCAGGCAGGATGCGTTGCGGGGTTCGATTGCGACGAGCGCCGGAGGGCTGTCCAATCCGGGACGTCGATAGTGGCGGACCGCCGAGGCGGCCAGGGCGCCGACGCCCACGGGAACGAACACGACATCCGGACCGGGTGCGCTGTCACCGTTCAGCGCGTCGTCGATCTCCGAGAAGATCGTCGAGTAACCGTCGATGACGGCTCGCGGAATCGTCTCGTAGCCGGGCCACGACGTATCCGAGACGACCACGTTTCCCCGTTCCTGATCCTCGGCCGACAACCCCACGGCATCGTCGTAGCCACCGTCGACGACGATGACCTCTGCGCCCTCGTCGGCGATGGCCTGGCGCCGGGCGCCCACCATGTCCGCGGGAACGAAGATCCGCGCCGCCAGGCCAAGCTCCCGGGCCACCCTCGCCACGGCACGGCCGTGATTGCCGTCGGTCGCGGCGGCCAGGGCGAAGGGCTGGCGGTTGCCCTCCAGAAGGGCCTGGAGGTCGGCCAGAGATCGAATCTCGCTCGGCTCGAGCTCGAGGCGCTCGACGAGTGCGACGCGGACGGCCCACGACGCACCGAGGATCTTGAACGACGGCAGCGAGAGGCGAGATGACTCGTCCTTGCACCACACCTGCGCCAGCCCGAGCGCTGCGGCCAGATTCGGCTCGTCGCGCAGCGGGGTCGGAGCATAACCGTCGAGGCTGCGATGAAAGCGCGCTGGGGCGGGCGACGGACCACTTCCGATGACGCGCGCCGAGGGCCGCGGCAGCGCATCGGTTACCAAAGCGGCCGGCCCCGTTCGACGACCCGGCCGGACACGAGCACCTCCCGGACCGCCGACAGGCGCCCGGGCTCGGTCACGACCAGGTCGGCCACCGATCCGGGCCGGACATAACCGCGGTCCGGGGCCAGCCGGGGCAGGACGTCGGCCACCGCCCCCGTGACCATCCGCACCGCCGGCCCGAGCTCGACCGCACCCGCCTCGTGGGCGCGCTCGAGCATCAGCAGCATCGGGTCCCAGAACCCGCCCGCGTAGTCGGTTGAGACCAGATCGACCAGACCGTCGGCGAGCAGCCGGTGCGTCACCTCTGGCGTCGGTTGGAACACGCCGGCCGACCAGCTGTCGCACGACATGATGTCGATCATCCCGCCGGCCTCGCGAATCGTACGCGCCCGGCGGGCCGCCTCGTCAGCGTCGTGGATCTGGAAGTTTGAGTGCCCCGCGATGATGGGTGCGCTCGCCCCGCGCACCGCGTCGAGCACGATCTCGTAGGTGCCCGGCGTGTGGTGCAGCACCATCGGCACGCTCGCTCGCGCGCCGCATCTACGGCCTCCTGCATGGCCTGTTGAGCCAGACCGCGCCAGGTCACGGTCGCCTCGTGCACATCGAGCAGCTCGTCGACCTGCGAGCTGGTCAGCCCCACGCCGGGCAGCAGCTCCTCGATCCGCCGCCGATCCGCCTTCTCAGCCGCCAGGCGGATCTCGCGCGCCTGAACGGCCGTGGCCCGTCCCCCGCGCGCCGCCACCGCCTCGGGGATCAGCGAGTAGTCCGCCCAGTGCGCATCGCAGCCGGGGCCGGCCTCACCGATCGCGGGCGCGCCGCGCTCGAGCATCTGGTCCAGGGTCCACTGGTGTCGCGGCTTGACCCCTCCGAACGGGAACGGACCGTCGACGGCCCACTTGAAGTGCGTGGGCGTGTGCAGCGTGGCCACCTTGACGGTGACCGGATGCCAGCGCGTCTGGGCCGCGGCGTCCTCGACGGTGGCAAAGCCGTCGACGTTGAGCGCGGTGGTCACCCCCTGACCGAGGAGACGATCGAGGTTCGCCTTCACGCGCGCGTCGGACAGCGGCGGCTCGCCGACGATCATCAGCGGGCCCCGCGTGAGCCCGTGGACGTGGTGGTTGATCACGCCGGGGAGGAGAAAGCCGCCGCGCGCATCGATGACCACCTCGGCCGTGTCGTAGTAGGGCGCGTAGGTGTCGATGACCTCCTCGATCATGTGGTCCTCGACGACGACCGAGACAGGGGCTCGCGGCGCAGCCCCACTTCCGTCAACGAGGACCGCATTGACGATGAGCGTGCGCAAGGTCCGGCGACGTTATCAGACTGGATCCAGCGATGGCATCCGGAGCGCGTTTAGGAGGCTGATCATGCCTGTTTAAACGGAATCAACATGGATACAATGCGATGCGCATGAGCCCGCTTCGCCTTCCGCGCCCGCTCGTGCGCGGAACCCGTGGCGTGTGCGCCTGCGGACACCCGCTGGGGGCGAGCGCAGCCGCCGAGATGTTCGCGGCCGGCGGCTCCGCCGTGGACGCGGCCGTGGCGGCGGCCGCCGCCCTGTCGGTCGTGGTTCCCGACCTGTGTGGCCTCGGAGGCGACGCGCTCCTGCTCGTCTCGCCGCCCACCGGCGAGCCCGTCGCCTACAACGGCTCGGGGAACAGTCCGCGGTCGCTGACCGGGCCGATACCCGAGGACGGCGGTGGCACGGTGGCGGTCCCGGGCGCGGTCGCCGCATGGATCGATGCTCACCACCGGTTCGGTCGCCTCGAACTGGGCCAGGTCCTGGCTCCCGCCGTCAGGCTGGCCACGACCGGCTTTCCCCTGGGAGAGGAGACGGCGGGCGCCCTGTCCAGGCAGCGCGCACGGCTCGAGCGGACAGCGCCGGGCTTTCCGCTGCTCGCCACCGGGGTCGGGGCAGGTTCGCCGGTCCGATTCCCCGAGCTTGCCGCCACGCTGCGGCGCATCGCTGACGGTGGCGCCGAGGGGTTCTACACCGGCGAGGTGGCGTACGCCATCGCGGTGGCCGCACAGCGGTACGGCGGGAGCCTGGATGAAGGCGACCTGGCGGCGCATCGGACCGTCGTGCTGGCGCCGATCGCCGCGCGTCGGGTGGGTCACTCGCTGACCGTCCAGCCGCCGGTATCGCAGGCCAGTCTGGCCCTCATGGCTCTCGGCGCGATCGAGCGCGCAAACGCCCCCGATCCCGCTCAGCGGCTGCACATCGCGATCGAGGCGTGGGAGGCGGCATTCGGCTACCGCCACCTGCTCACCGAGCCGGCCAGGGCCGTGGAGCTTCTGGATGAGCGGCTCGACATTGACCCCGAGCGCGCGCAGCGTCGACCCGGCGCCCGCTCCGACGCCCACACGACCGGAGTGGCGACCGCCGACGGCGACGGCACCGTGGTGTCGATGCTGATCAGCGTGTTCGATGACTTCGGCTCGGCCGTGCTGGTTCCCGAGGGCGGGTTTCTGCTCAACAATCGCCTGTACGGGTTCACCGCCCCTGGCTGCGAGCCGCGGCCGGGCGCGCGACCCGTTCACACCCTGTCACCTGCCCTCGCCGCAACTCCGGACCGGCGCTTCGCGCTGTGCACGCCGGGGTCCGACGGTCAGGTTCAGTTCCTCGTCCAGACGCTGCTCGGCCTGTCGGACGGCGACTCCCTGCCGGTGGCGTTGGATCGCCCGCGAGTGCGCACCATCGACGGACGGCTGGCCGTCGAGGACGATCTCGATCCCGCTGTGCTGGGCCACCTGGAGGCGCGCGGCCATGATGTCTGGCTGCGTCCGCCGGGGGAGGCCCGCTTCGGCGCGATGGTCGCCGCCGGCGTCGAGCACGCCACCGGCACACTTTTCGCCGCCGCCGATCCGCGCCGCGAGGCGTGGGCGGTGGCCCTGTAGCGCCGGCTCAGCGATGGCCGCCGGGCGGATGCCGGGCGGCGTTCCAGATCAGCTGATCGTGCCCAGGGACGAGGCGTGCATCGCGAGCACGGGCCTCGGCGATCAACCGAGCCAGCGACTCGCGCCCGGCATCTTCACCCCCGCTGCACGACCCCGGTGGCTTCTCGTCGTGGATGTTCTCCCCCAGATCGGCGGCGTCGACGGCGAACAGCCACGTTCCGGTTTGCTCGAGCTCGATCCGGTATGACATGTGCCCGGGGGTGTGCCCCGGGGTGAAGATCACGTCGATGCCGGGAGCGAGCGACCCGTCGCCGTGCAGGACTCGCCACTCGATGTCATGGCCCTCCCAGTCCGGGGCATAGAACCCCTCCGCCGGCGTCGCCGCCGGCGTCCGGACGAAATCGAGCTCGGCGCGCTGAATCGCCACCGGAACACCGGCGCCGGCCAGCGTTCCGAGCCCTCCCGAGTGGTCGAGATGCAGGTGGCTCACCGCGGCGAGGGCCAGGTCGGCCGGCGCAACGCCGTGCTCCGCGAGCGCGCTCACCATCGGGTCTCCCTCTCGCCCCCACGTCCACACACGATCCTCGGGGGCTCCGGGCGCGAGCACGCTCGGCCGGTGCGCGCTTTCCGATCCCGCGCCGGCGGCGCGCGCGGCCATCGCGTAGCCGTCCTGGGCACGGGGGTCCTCGAGCGCCCGACGTCCCATCCCGGTCTCCAGCAGGATCCAGCCCTCGGCCGTCTCGACCAGCAGGCCGACGATCGGCTCCCAGCTCAGGCGGGGGCCGCCGTCGGGCAGCGACACGGCCTTGGGCACGCACTCGGCGCCGAACTGGAGAAGGAACAGCCGGATGGCCCGCTCAGACGCCACGGCGCTCCCTCCGAATCTCGTCCAGCAGCTTCGCGCACGCGTGGATCGTGTGCGTATGGGGCGCGTGCAGCCCGAGGAGGCCCGCGATCTCGACGACCGCGCCCGTCAGGCAGTCGACCTCGAGCGGCTTGCCGGCCTCGAGATCCTGGAGCATCGAGGTCTTGTGATCTCCCACGGCAATGCCCGCCTCGAGTCGCCGCTCGAGTGACACGGGTAGCGTCACGCCCAGAGCGTCGGCCACCGTGCTCAGTTCGGTGAACAGCGACCGCAGCAGGTAGACCATCTCGGGCAGCGAGCCCAGCTGCCCCAGAGTCGCCCCGGTCAGCGCGGTGATCGGGTTGAAGGCGACGTTCCCGAGGAGCTTCAGCCAGATCTGGTTTCGGATCTGGTCATCGACCGGTGCTTTGAGTCCGCCCTGCTTGAGCGCACCGGAGATGGGTGAGAGCCGATCGCCCTGCTCGCCGGCCGGCCCTCCGAGGACAAAGCGAGTGCCCTCGACGTGGCGGATGACACCGGGCGAGACGATCTCGGTCGAGCAGTAGACGACGCAGCCGACGATCGATTCGGGAGGGATCGAACGCTCGATCGCTCCGCCCGGGTCGACGCTCTGAAGGACTGTGCCGTTCAGCTCACCCGGGTGCGACTGGAAATACCACCAGGGGATTCCGTTCTGGGCCCAGATCGTCAACGCACCCGGCCTGAGGACCTCGGCCAGGCGCGGTGCCAGTTCGGGCAGCGCGTAGGCCTTCAGCGCGACGAACACGACGTCGGCGTCGGCCAGCGCGGAGAGGTCGTCCGTGGCGTACGGATGAGCGCTGAAGTCGCCCCTGGGGCTGAGCACCTGTACGCCGTGCACCCGCATCGCCTCGAGGTGCGGACCCCGGGCGACGAGCGTCACGTCGTAGCCGCCGTGCGAGACCGCCGCACCGACGTAGGCGCCGATCGCGCCGGCGCCAAGGACCGCGAACTTCATGCCTGGGCGTCGAGGAGAGTGCTCGCCACCCGTCTGCGCTGGAGCTTGCCCGTCGGCGTGCGGGGAATCGTGTCGAGGATGTAGACGACCTTCGGCACCTTGAAGTCGATGAGCCGGGCGCGGCAGTGCTCGATCAGCTCGCGCTCGGTCGACTCATCGCGCAGCGCGACGGCCGCGGCCACTTCCTCGCCATATTTCTCGTCGGGCACGCCGAAGCACGCTGCGTCGGTCACGGCGGGGTGCAGGAGCAGCACGTCCTCGACCTCGAGCGGAGACACGTTCTCGCCACCCCGGATGATGAGTTCCTTGAGCCGGCCGAGCAGCCTCAGGTATCCGCCTTCGATCAGTCCCAGATCACCGGTGCGGAACCAGCCGTCGACGAAGCTCTCCGCGTTGGCCTTGTCGTTGGCCAGGTACCCGGCCGTCACACCCGGGCCTTGAATCTGTACCTCACCCCGCTGACCGTCCCCGACCACTCGTCCCTTGTCGACGATGCGGATCCGGGTGCCGGTCGGAATGCCCACCGAGCCGAGGCGCCGCTGGCCCGGCGGCACCGGATTCGAGGCGATCTGGTGGCTGGCCTCGGTCATGCCGTAGGCCTCGAGCATGGGTACCCCGTAATGGTGCTCGGCGCGCTCACACAGCGCGGCGGACAGAGCCGAGCTGCACGACCGGATGAAGCGCAGATCGGGAAACTCCGCCGCGTCGTCGCCACCGTGCTCGAGCAGCATGTGATGGAGCGTGGGCCCGGCCGAGAACCACGTCACTCGGTGCGTGCGCAGATGCTCGGCGAAGCGGCGGCGGCTCGCCTGCCTGGGTACGACCACCGTCCCGCCCGCGGCCAGCGTGGACAGCGTCGAGGCGACAAGCCCATGGACGTGGAACAACGGCATCACGCAATAGGAAACGTCGCCCGGGCCCAGCTCGTAGTGCTTGACGATCGCCCTCGCGCTGGCCAGCAGGTTGCCGTGCCGCAGCGGGACCTGCTTCGGCCGGCTCGTCGTCCCGCTCGTGTGCAGCAGCAGGGCCACGTCGTCGCCGTCGGCCGGCTCGAACGTGCTCGAATCACGCACGGGGCGACCCTCATCGACCAGCTCGACCGTGGCTCCCTCGCTGATCACGTCGACGATGCGCGTGTCCGCGGGCCGGGCGGCCCGCGCCCCGGCGATCTCGTCGACTGGGAGCAGGAGCAGCCGCGGGGCCAGATCCTCGAGGTAGAAGGCATACTCGTCCTCGGTGTAGGCCGGGTTCAGCGGGGCCGCAGCAGCTCCGATCGACATGATCGCGAGCAGCAGCTCGATGATGGCGGGACCGTTGGGCAGGGCCAGGGCAACGTGATCCCCCCGCCTGACTCCCAGCGCGTGGAGGCTTCCCGCGAGCGAGTTGACGCCCTCGGCGAGCTCGGCGTAGGTCGCCGGCGCATCGGTCTCGGGAATGCGGAGCGCGACGTCCCCATTGTGGGCGCGCAACAACTCGTCGAGCGTTCCGGCCGGTTGCGATGCCATTGGATCCAATTCTAACCTAGATTTTCGCCGTGTACTCGCCTTGTTCGCGCTAACGCGTCGACGGCGCCCGTGATTGGGATACACGGGAAGGGGTGCTCCGGGGGCGGTTGGCGGTCGGTGCCGGTGGAAGCTCGGGCAGGTCTCCGTCGGAACTGGCGTAGCGGCCGAACCACCGCACGACGAGATCCCCGGCCCGCAGCACGTGCTCGCGCATCGCCCGGCGCGCCTCACCGGGATCCCGCTCCTCCAGCGCGCTGCGGATCCGCCGGTGTGCGTCGATGTTCTCGACCAGCAGCCCGGGATCCGCGATCAGCGGCCCGGCCGTCAGCGAACGCGGGAATGACGCGTGGAGATCAGCGATCGAACGCAGGAGCCGACGGTTGTTGGCCGACTGCTGGACGGCGAGATGGAAGCTGTCGTTGGCGGCGATCCAGGCGTCGCGGGCCGCGCCCGCCATGCGCGCGTCGCGGTCGAGCTCGGCGAATCGGCCGGCCGCCTCCTCGAACATCGTCTCGGCCCGGCGCAGGGCCTGGAGGCGCTCATCGTGGAAAACGGGCGCCGCGAGTTCGGCGGCAAACCCCTCGAGCTCGGCTCGCACCATGTAGGACTCGAGGATGTCCCGCAGCGAGGGCCCACGCACCAGCGCCCCGCGATGGGGGACCATCTCCACGGCGCCGCTGGCCTGCAGCTTGCGAATGGCCTCGCGAATCGGCGTCCGGCTGACCCCGTACTCGGCGGCCAGCCGTTCCTGACGCAGCCACGAGCCGACCGGTATCTCCCCGGTGATCATGCGCGCGTGTATCTGGTTGGCGAGGTCGTCGACGAGGAGTTGTCCCGAGCGAGCGTTTGATCCCGCTCGGGGAGCAGACCCACCTCGTGGCTTTACGGTTGACGGAGCCATGCCTTCATCGCGCAGCGACGCGGGCGTCGCGCATGACGGTTCGGACTGCGTCCGCGATGTCCTGCTCGCCGACCAGAACCCGCTGCTCGAGGACGGGCGAGAACGGGACCGGTGTGTCCTCCCACGCGACGCGCAGCGGAGCGGCGCTCAGGGCGTCGTAGGCCCGCTCGACGACCGAGGCGACGATCTCGGAGGCCGCGGAGCACGTCCTCCGCGCGTTGTCGCATACGACCAGTCTGCCCGTCCTGCGGACGGACTCGACGATCGTGTCCAGGTCCATGGGCACGAGTGTGCGCGGGTCGACGATCTCGACGGCGATGTCCTCGGCGGCCAGCTTGTCGGCGGCGCGCAGCGCCTGGCGGACCAGGCCCCCGATCGCCACCACCGTGACGTCGTCGCCGGATCGCTTGACGTCGGCCACACCTAGCGGGACCTCGTAGGTCTCCTCGGGGACGGGCCCCTTGGTGCCGGCCAGCGCCGCGTCCTGGAAGTAGATGACCGGGTTGGGATCTCGCACCGCGGCGAGCATCAGTCCCTTGGCGTCATACGGCGTCCCCGGCATCACGACCTTGAGGCCGCCGGCGTTCATCAACATTGGGTGGGGGTTCTCCGAGTGTTGAGCCGCGGCCGCGCCCGAAGGACCACTGGCCGTGAACAGCACCATGGGCAGGTGCACCTGACCGCCCGACATGTACGGGAGCTTGGCGGCCTGACTGACCACCTGGTCCCAGGCCACGTACAGGAACGAGCCGATCATCATGTCGGCGACGGGCCGTAGGCCGGTCGCCGCCGCGCCGACGCATGCGCCCACGAAGGCCTGCTCGGAGATCGGAGTGTTGCGGACGCGCTCGGCTCCGAACTCATCGATCAACCCCCGGGTCGCGCCGATGATCGAGCGGTCTACGTCCTCGCCCAGCACGACCACCGTCGGGTCCTCGGCCATGGCGGCGCGCAGGCCCTCGTACATGGCCCGGATGAAGTATGTCTGGCGTTGCTCAGGCATTACAGAACTGCTTTCTCGTTGTCATCGGCAGCAAAGAACACGTCTTGGAGAGCCTCCTCGGGATCCGGCAGCGGGCTGTCCTCGGCGAAGGCAACGGCGGCTTCGACGCGCCTGCCCTCCTCGGTCCAGATCGCGTCGAGCTCCTCGAGGTCATGGGTCTGCCACGTCTCCAGCCGGACTCGCAGCGCGGCGACCGGGTCTCGCTCCTGCCAGCTGTCGACTTCGTCGGCGGGGCGGTAGTTGCCCGAGAACGCCTCCTCGCCCTCGTTGTGCCCGTGCCAGCGCATCGTGCAGGCTTCGATCAGCGTTGGCCCCTCGCCGGCGCGGGCACGAGCCACGGCGGCATCGGTCACCGCGCGCACCTCGAGCACGTCATTGCCGTCGATCTGGCGACCTGGGATGCCGAGCGCGACGCCTCGATCCGCGATGCGACCGGCGGTCAGCTTCTCGGTCGCCGTCCACTCCGAATAGCCATTCGCCTCACACACGAAGATGACCGGGAGCCGCCATATCTGCGCGAGGTTCATGGACTCGAGCAGCACGCCCTGATTTGACGCTCCGTCCCCGAAGAAGGCGACCGCCACGTGATCCTGGCCAAGCTGCTTCGCCGACCACGCGGCGCCGACGGCAATGGGAATGCCACCGCCGACGATTCCGTTGGTGCCGATGATGCCGAGGCTGAAGTCGACGGTGTGCATCGACCCTCCCTTCCCCCGGCACAGGCCACCGACCTTGCCGAACAGCTCGGCCATCATGCCGTTGATGTCGGCGCCCTTGGCGATCAGGTGACCATGCCCTCGGTGTGTCGAGGTGATCCGGTCCTCACGTCGCAACACCGAGCACACACCGGTGGCAACCCCCTCCTGGCCGGTGTAGAGATGCACGAACCCGGGGAGCCGGCCGCGCTTGAACAGCACGGACAGCTGTTCCTCGAAGCGGCGGATCCGCACCATTGTGCGGTACAGGTCCGCCAGCGTCCCCGGGTCGGGACGCGGCGCGACATCAGGTGAATCGTACGGATTAGTTGTGTCCATGCAGTGCTCCTGGCCAGTGGTTCATACGTATGAAGAGGGTGGCTTGCGTCGCGTCGGCCAAAAGTCCGGGTCGTGGCCGGGCCACACGCTGACCCCGTCTTGCGAGTCCAGCACGTGCAACAGCTCGATCGAGCGCTGGGCCGCCGGTTCGAGCGAGGCGTGGGTCGTCGTCCCACACGGGATTACGGCGTCGATGTTTCCGCGCAGGTCCGCGGCATCGCAGGCAAGGACGACAGTTCCCGCGACCCTGAGATCGACCGCGAAGGACATGTGTCCCGGCGTATGACCCGGCGTCGGAATGACCCGGAACCCCTCGGCCAGCTCGTACTCCCCCTCGATCAGTTTCCAGTTCAGGTCATCGCGCGCGTAGTCGGTCCGGAAGTACGCGTTCTGCACGGTCGCTTCATGCATCGCAAAATCGAATTCAGGCTGCTGGAGAACAACCGGAGGTCCGTCGGCGAGGAGCCGCAGGCCGCCGGAGTGATCGCAGTGAAGATGTGACATGACGCAAAACGCGAGCTGTGACCATTCCAGGCCGGCCAACGCCACCTGATCCACCAACGGGTCGCCCGGCGGTATGACGCCGATGTAGGACGGATTGACGTAGTTCTCGGCTCGCTTGACAGGGTCGCGGATCAGCTCGGGGTTAAAACCCGTATCGATGAGGACCCAACCTTCATCGAACACGACGGCGCCCCCGGTTACGGGCTCGAGCAGGAACCGATCCTCGGCGCCGCCCTTGCGCGATCTGACCTCCGGGATCGGCTCCCAGCCATATGTGAAGCAGTACAGCCTCCGGGGTGACCCGCGGACCTCCATCGTTTATTCCCGGATCCCGGCGCCGCTCTCGCCGGGATGAACCGGCGAGAGCGGACGCATGGTCGGGATCGGCATGCGCGCCACGCTCAGCCCTCGCGCACGGTGCCGAGGTCGATGTTCCACGGAACCGCGGGAACCGGATTGAAATCCGTCAGGTTGCCGCGGTACACGATCACGTCATCGACGTCGGCGAACGGCAGGAACGCCCCATCCCCGAACAGCGTCTTTGTGCCCGAGAAGTAGAGCGAGTTCGCCGCCGTCGCATCAGCCAGCCCAAACGCCTTGTTGAAGTCCTTCGTCGCGCTTGGATTGGAGTAGTTGAACACGTTCAGCGGCGACCCCGCCACGTAGAAGTCGCCGACCATGCTCTGAGGACTGGCGTCGTCGGGATTTTCCTGCACGATGACGAGGTCGGCCGGCGCGGCGGCTGGGTTCTTGTACCAGCTCGTCACCTGCGCCTGCGGAACCGAACGGGCGTTGGCCTGAATGCCGGCGGCCTGAAGTCGCGCCACCAGCAGGTCGGAGACCCGCTGCTGCACCCCGGCCTCCTCCTGGGTGTAGATGATCCGCACCGGCGGGATGCCGCTCCCGCTTCCCGAGGACGTCGGGTAGACAAGCGGCGACGACGGCTGCGGCATGAGCTTCGGGAACAGCGAGTGCGCGATCGTGGCCCACTTGCCGAACGCCTCGTTCACCCATCCAGTCGGGTTGAGGGCCGCCACGACGCGCGTGCGAAACGCCGTGTTCTTCAGCGGCCCGGAGGCGTTGATGTACCCCATCTCCAGGCCGAGGTCGTTGTAGGTGTATATGTGCAGGGGAGAGGTGACGGTCTGGAGCTGGTCAAACGGATAGCCGTGCAGCACCATGTCGAGCTGGCCGCTCTTGAGCTCGAGGATCTGCTGCTCGATGCTCGGGATGACCGCGATCTTCACCGTCTGGAAATACGCCTTCTGCCCCCAGTAGCTGTCGAATCGGGTGAGGGTGTAGCTCTGACCCTGGCTGAAGTTGGTCAGCATGTAGGGCCCGGTCCCGTCGGCATGAGTGTTGAGGTAGCTCATGGAGTTGTCCTTGCCGGCATGCGTCACCAGCGCGTTGGGCCCGACCACCTTGGGACCCCATGCGCTGGCCAGCGAGTCGAGGAAGTACGGCTCCGGCGAGGCGAGCTTGAGGACGAACGTCTGCGCATTCGGGGTGCTCATCGACTTAACCCCGAGGAGGAAGTACGACAGGATGAGCTTTGGGTTCATCCTCCGCTTGAACGAAGCTTCGACGCTCTTCGAGGTCATCGTCGTGCCGTCCTGGAACTTGACACCCGTGTGGAGATGGAAGGTGTAGGTCTTCCCGTCCGACGAAATCGTCCAGTTCTTGGCCAGCAGGCCGATGAGCTTGGTCGAATTCGGGGCGTACGTGACCAAACCCTGATACACGGCGCGGATGGCCCCGAGACCCGCGACTTCGAAACTGTTATCAGGGTCAAAGCTCGCGATGTTGGCCTGATAGGCGATATGCAACGTGTTGTTGCTCGTTCCTGACCCACCGCTAGAGCCGCCGCTCGACGCACTGCTCGAGCTGCTGCTGCTCGACGACCCACAGCCAGCGACGGCCGCGCAGAGCATTCCAACTAAAAATAGCTGTGTGCACCTCTTTCTTAACATCCTTGCCCTCTCCTCTCTGTTCATTTAATTGCCGTGGCTGGTATCAAAGAAAGTCTCGCTATTCCAGGGAGATCCGCGGATCGAGCAGAACCTGGCCGATGTCAATGAGCGCGTTGATGATCACGTAGGCGGCACCGAACACGACCGCCACGCCAAGCACCGCGGTGAGATCCGATTGATTGAGGGCCTGGACGGTGTAACTCCCGAGTCCAGGCCAGGAGAAGATCGGCTCGATGATGAGGATCGTCGCGAATAGCAGGCCGATCTGGAGGCCCGTCATCGACAGCGCCGCCGAGGCGGAGTTGCGCAGCCCGTGCTTGCGCACCACCTGACCTTCGGTCAATCCTTTGGAGCGCGCCGTCCGGGCATAGTCCTCGCGCAACACGTTGTGCAGCGAGGAGCGCAGCTGACGACCGATGGCCACGCTGGCGGGGATGGCGAGGCACATGGCGGGGAGGAACAGATGCCACAGGGCGTTGACCGTGACGTCGGGGCGCCCGGCGAGGAGCCCGTCGATGGTGAGAAACCCGGTCGGGCCGGTCGGAGCGTTCTGGAAGTCGGTCCGCCCACCGTTGGGGAACCAGTGGAGCTTGTACCAGAGGAAGTACAGGCACAGCAGACCGGTGAGGAAGATCGGTGCGGACGCACCACCGACGAGCAGCACCCGCACCCACCCCGAATGCGGGAGCAGCGTTTGCGCCAACGCCAGCACCATGGCCAGTAAGAGCGCGAACAGCAGCGCGTAACAGATCAGCTCGGCCGACGCGGGCAGGAACTGGCGGATGTCGCTGCGCACGGGATTGTGCGTGATCGGCGACGTGCCCAGATTTCCCTGGACAAGTTGCTTCAGGTAGTTCCCGTACTGCACGAGAATCGGTTTGTTGAGGCCGAGCTGTACCCGGAACGCCTGCACCTCCGAGGCCGGCGCATTGGGACCGGCCGCCACCCGCGCCGGATCAACCGGGATCACGCTGCGCAGCAGGAAGACGACGAACGTCAGCGCGATGAGGACCACCACCAGTCCGAGCGTGCGCCATAGAACAAAACGAAGCATTCAGATCCCGATCAGGTCGCTCGGAGCATGTTGCGGATGCCGTCTCCGGCGAGGTTGGCGGTCAGAGCGAGGAAGAACACGGCGATGGCCGGGAAGATCGGGATCCACCACGCGATGGTCAGATCGCCGAGGGCGCGGGCCGACATCGCCCCCAACTCGGGCGCGGGGGCGGGGGCGCCGAGGCCAAGGAACGAGAACAGCGCGAACACCAGGACGACATTGGCCACGTCGACGGTGGCGGTGATCACCACGGCCGGGATTGCCGCCGGCAGGATGTAGCGCAGCAACAGCCGTGACCGTGACGCCCCCGCGAGCTGACCGGCCTCCACGTGCGGGCGGGCCACCGTCGCCCGCGTCTCGTTGCGCACGATGCGCGAGTACCACGGCCACCAGAAGATCGAGATGGCGATGACCGTGTGGGCCTGGCCGGGCCCGAGCGCAGCGATCACGGCAATGGCGATGAGCGTCGAGGGAAGGACGAGGAACAGGTCGGTCAACCGCTGCAGGCCACGGTCGGTCCAGCCTCCGATCGCGCCGGAGATCAGGCCGATCGTGCCGCCCACGAACACCGCGATGACGATCACGATCAGCGCCGGGATCCAGGTCAGGCGCACGCCGGCGATGACGCGAGAGAACACGTCGCGGCCGATGTCGTCGGTGCCGAACAGATGATTGAGCGTCGGGGCGGCGAGCGGTTTCCCGGACGGGAGGTTGACGCTGTGGGGAACGATCAGCGGCCCGAAGATCGCGATCAGCGTGATCACGGCCAGCCCGATGAGCGCCCCGCGCTCGAGCAGGCCGAGGCCCCTGAAGCGCCGCATCCAGTCTCCGTACGCACTGGGCGAGGTGGCTACCTGGGGGGCGGGCGCGGCGATGCTCATCCGTTGGCGATCTCCTGGTTCGACGGCATCGAGGCGATCAGCTCCTTCGTGTACGGATGCGATGGGGAGCCGATCACCGCGTCCGACGCACCCGTCTCGACGATCTCGCCCGTACGCAGCACGATGATTCGCTCGGCGATGAACCTCGCCGCGGCGAGGTCGTGCGTGACGAACAGCATTGCCATTCCCAGCTGCAGTCGGAGCGTGGCGAGCAGATTGAGGATCGCGGCCGCGAGCGAGACGTCCATCGCGCTCACCGGCTCGTCGCACAGCAGCAGCCGCGGCGGGACGATGATCGCGCGGGCGATGGCCACGCGCTGGCGCTGACCGCCGGACAATTCGCGGGGCCGAACGCTGGCCAGCGACCGCGGCAGGTTGACCGCCTCCAGCGCGGCGGCCGTCTTGTCACGCCGCTCGGCGCGGCTGGCCCCCTCGGCACGGAGCCGCTCGCTGACGAGCTCCTCGACGGTCAGCCACGGCGTGAGCGAAGCCGCGGCGTCCTGGTAGACCATCTGGGGCTTGTCGGGCTTGTGGCGATTGACGGTGCCGGTATCCGCTCGCAGGAGTCCGGCGATGATTCGCAGCAGCGTCGACTTGCCCGATCCGCTCTCGCCGACGAGCGCCACCGCCTCGCCGTCGTCGATCTTCATGCTCACGCCGCGCAGGGCGTCGACGACGTGTTTCCCACTGAACAGCCCGCGTGACACGAACCGTTTCTCGATGTTGTCCAGCTCCAGGAGCACCTCCGGCTCGTTCTCGCCCGCCTCGGGCCAGCCGGTGACCGTGCGCTCCCATAGCTCGGCCGTGACGAGGTCGGAGCGAATACAGCGGGCGAGTCCGTCGTGCTGGCGGACCGGCGCCAGCGGCGGGAGCTCGGCGACGCACTCCGGGATCTGGAGCAGGCAGCGGGAGGCAAACGGACAGCCGGATGTCTCTACGAGCGCGGCCTGCGCGGCGTCTCCCCTGAGCGTGGGCAGTTGCTTGGCCTTGTCGGCGTCGAGCCCGAACCGGGCACTGAGCAGGGCCGAGGTGTACGGGTGGGCGGGTCGTTCGTGAACGCTCCTGACCGCGCCCGTCTCGACCACGCGGCCGGCGTACAGCACGATGATCCGATCGGCGATCGCCGAGGCGACGGCGAGGTCATGCGTGACGAACAGGAACGCGCTGCCCTGTTCATCGCGCAGCCGGCGGAACAGCTCGAGGATCTGGGCCTGGACGGTGACATCGAGCGCCGTCGTCGGCTCGTCGGCGATGATCAGGTGCGGTTGGGCCGTCATCGCCATGGCGATCATCGCTCGCTGTCGCTGTCCGCCCGACAGCTGATGGGGGAACGAGCGAACGCGGGCCTTCGGGTCTGGCACCCCGACTCGCCCCAGCCATTGCTCGGCCGATTGGCCGTCCCGCGAGACCTCGACGACCTGCTTGCCCACCCGCATCGTCGGATTCAGCGACGTCATCGGGTCCTGGAAGATCGAGCGGACGTCGAAGCGCCGCACGCGCAGGGCGGCCTTGGGGGCCGTGCCGACCATCTCCTGCCCCTCGACCAGGATCGAGCCGCGAACGTCGGGCTCACTCTCGCGCGGGAGCAATCCCTGAATGGCCAGACCGAGCGTCGACTTGCCCGACCCGCTCTCGCCCACCAGGGCGACGATCTCCCGGGGGGCGATCTCGAGATCGACGCCGCGAACAGCGTGGATCGCGCGCCCCTCGCGGTGAAGGGTGACCTCCAGATCCCGGACCAGAAGGATCGGGTCGGCACCCCCGCCCGCGGAGCGGACGTCGCTCCCTGAGGGCCGATTCTCGGCGGCTAGGTCGGGTCTAGATCCGGACAAAGATTGGATCCACGTTACAGCGGAGGTGGCATCCTACACCCTTGCACTAAAGCCGTGAAAGGTCTCTACTTGCTGCTAACACAGCCATCTTGACCAACTCCAACCAAGGATCCAAAGTTGACGTCGTGATCGTCGGGGCCGGCGCCTCGGGCGCCGTCGCCGCGCGTCGTCTGGCCGCCGGCGGCGTCGAGGTCGTGTGTCTGGAACAGGGCGACTGGCCCCAGGCCAAGCACCCATATCGGGGCGCCGATCCCGAGTGGGAGGTGACGGCGCTGGGGCCGTGGCACCCCAGCCCCAACGTGCGCGCGAACCCGGCCGACTATCCCGTCGATGACGCCGAGGCCGAGATGAAGCCCCTCATGTACAACGGGGTCGGAGGGAGCACGGTGCTCTATGCCGCGCAGTGGCCGCGGCTGACGCCGTCGGACTTCCGGGCCGCAACGCTCGACGGCGTCGCCGACGACTGGCCGCTGTCCTACGGCGAGCTCGAGCCGTACTACGACAGCGTCGACCGGGACTTCGGCGTGGCCGGCCTGGCCGGCGATCCGGCCTACCCGCCGGGCACGCCCCCGCCGCTCCCTCCGCTACCGCTCGGCTATGCCGGTCAGCGCGTGGCCCGAGCCCACAACGCGCTCGGCTGGCACTGGTGGCCCGGACCGAACGCGATCGCCTCGCGCGCCTACGGACCGCTCCGGCCCTGCGTGCTGCGCGGTGTGTGCGGCTGGGGCTGCCCCGACGGCGCCAAGGCGTCGACCGACGTCACGCACTGGCCGCGGGCGGTTGACGACGGCGTGACCCTCATCACCGGAGCGCGGGCGTGCGAGATCCCCCTGGCCGCCAACGGCCGTGCCGCCGGCGTCGTCTACGTCGATCGTGCGGGCAAGCAGCGCATGCAGCGAGCCGATGTCGTCCTGCTCGGCGCCAACGCCATCGGTACCGCTCGTCTGCTGCTGCTCTCAGCGTCCGCCCGCTTTCCCGACGGGCTGGCCAACCGCTCGGGACTGGTCGGCCGGCGTCTCATGATGCATCCGTACACGCGGGTCATCGGCTTCTTCGACGAGCGGTTCGAAAGCTGGCAGGGGCAGTGGGGACAGAGCATCCAGTCGATGCAGTTCTACGAGACGGACCCCAGGCGGGACTTCGTGCGCGGGGCCAAGTGGCAGCTCATGCCCACCGGCGGGCCGCTGGGCGCCTGCCTGTTCCCGTGGCCGGGCGAGCCGCGCTGGGGCGAGGCGATGCACCGCCACGTCGCGAGCTGGCTGGGTCACGCCACGGTGTGGGGCATCACTGCCGACGACCTTCCCGACGCCGGCAACCGCGTGACGCTGGCCCGCGATCTGACCGACGGCGACGGGCTCCCGGCACCCAGGATCACCTACCGAGTGTCGGACAATGCGCGCCGCATTCTCAGCTTCAACGTGGCGCGGGCGCACGAGTCGCTCCGGGCCGCGGGCGCCACCGCAACGATGTCCGTCCCCTTGATGGGAGAGTTCGGCTGGCACCTCCTCGGCACCGCGCGCATGGGCACCGATCCCGCCACGTCGGTGGTCGATCGGTGGGGGCGCAGCCACGACGTGCCCAACCTGTACGTGATCGACGGGAGCGCCTTCGTCACCGGGGGAAGCGTCAACCCAACCGCGACCATTGCCGCGCTGGCGTTACGGGCCGCGGACCGACTCGTTGCCGGGCGCAGAGGGCAGGCGGTGCCATGATCCCCGACGAGCTCGCCGACTTCCTCATCCCGGCTCTTGGCGGTATGCCGAGCGCCACAGAGGCAGGTGCCACAGAGGTTTGGCTTGATCGAGTGCTCGCGGCCCGGCCGGATCTCGCCGCCGAGCTTCGCCGCATCGTCGCCTCGGTGGTGGGCGAGGATCCAGCGGCCGCGGTCGCGCGTCTGGCTAGCGAGCGGCCGGGCGATCTCGACACGCTGCTGAGCGCTCTGGCCGGCGCCTACTACATGAGCGACGACGTGCGCGCGCGGCTGGGCTACCCGGGACAGCAGGCCATTGCGGACGATGTCGAGGGTCGGGAGCCGCCGCTGGACGCTGCGAACCCGTTGCTCTCCCCCGTCCTCGCCCGCGGCCCCATCTATCGGCGGGCGCAGTAGCGAAGTTTTCCCGCCGAGCCCCGCGTCGGTCGCACATCGGCCGAGAATCGTGACAAGGTCGCCGGCGCCGGCTGTCACGGGGCACGTTCCTCGGCCTGAGCGCGAGTTTCGATCGTTTATCCCCGCGCGGCGGCAGGTTTGTCACTTTCCTCGGCCCCGGGCCCGTCTGGCCGCCTGAAAAACGTGGCAAACCTCCCGAAAACACCCGCACCTTGGCTACAGACCCATCCTCATTCCGGTCGAGCGTCTTTCCCATCAGCTGACCAGGGTCGGGTCGAGCCAATCCGAGCGCTCGAGCAGGCCGACGAGGTCGCGGAGGAACTCGGCTCCGTGGGCGCCGTCGAGCACGCGGTGATCGCACGACAGCGACAGCGAGACCTGACCCTCGGGAGTGATCGCGCCAAGCGCGAGGATCCCCGCCTGCGGCGGCACGACGAGCGCCCGGAATCGCCTCACGCCATAGGTGCCAAGGTTGGAGATCGTGAATGTCGTCGAGAAGACGTCCTCCGGGGTCAGCGTCCCCGCCTGGGCCGCCGCGGTCAGACGCTCTCTGGCCTGCGCGATCTCGGCCAGCGTCAGCTGGTCGGCCTCGCGGATGGCCGGCGCGATCAGCCCATCCTCGAGCGCGACGGCAATGCCGATGTTGACGACCTGGTGCTCGAGGACGGCATCCTCTCCGTAGGAGCTGTTGAGCCGCGGATGCTGTTTCAGCGCGCGCGCCGTCGCGGCCACGAACAGGTCCGAGTACGAGACCGAGACGCCCGTCGACTGCAGCTCGCGCCGGAACTCGGCCAGGGCATCGAGGTCCGCGTCCGACTCGATCGTGAACTGTGGGACCAGCGCGCTCGCCGTCATCGACTTGGCGATCGCCCGGCGCATCCGGGTCGGAGGGCGACGGATCGGGTCGGGCGTCACGCCGATCGGATCCGCGCGATGACCGAACCGACCTCGACCGTGCTTCCGGCCTCGACGATGATCTCGTCGAGCACCCCGCTGGCCGGGGCCTCGAGGTCGGCGTCGACCTTGTCCGTCTCGACCGTGGCCAGCACATCGCCTTCGCTCACGGTGTCTCCGGCGGCGACGTGCCAGGCCGAGATGGTCCCCTCCTGCATCGTCATCCCCCACTTCGGCAGCGTCACGTCCATCGGCTTCAGCTCCGTGGCAGTTTTGGATACACCTTCCGGCTCGGCGTCAATCTACACCAAGCCGAAACCGCGCGCGGCCGCGCTGGAACGAAGGGTTCGCGGGCAGCTCCGCCCGCGCAGCAAACTGGATCCAAAACAGCTACCGTGTGCGCGCGGGCCGTGGCCAGGCGACGGGCAAACGAGAAAGGCGGACGGATCTCGATGAAGCTGCTCAACGATCAAGTCGCGTTCGTGTCCGGCGGCGGCGCCGGCATCGGCCTGGCCATCGCCACACGCTTCGCCGAGCACGGCGCGCGCGTGATGATCGGCGACGTACGCGAGGACGTCGCCGATGAGATCGCCGCCCAAGCGCGCGAATCGGGCCTTCAGATGTTTTCGACCCAGCTCGACGTGGCCGATGAAGCCTCCGTCGAGCGGGCGTTCGACGCGGCGCAGGAGCAACTCGGGCCGGTCACCACGGTCGTTCCCAACGCCGGCATTCTGCGTCTCGCCCCCGCCGTCGACCTCTCGCTCGAGGACTTCCGCCGGGTCCTCGACGTCAACCTCACCGGCGCCTTCCTCACCGCCCGCGTCGGCGCGCGCAGGATGCTGTCCACCTCGACGCCGGGAACGATCACCTTCACCGCGTCGGTGGCCGGCGTCCGCGGCCTGCCCGAGAACGCGGCCTACTCCGGGGCAAAGTTCGGCGTCGTCGGGATCGCCCAGGTCCTCTCACTCGAGCTCGCCGAGGCCGGCATCCGCGTCAACTCTGTGTGTCCCGGCCAGGTCGACACCGCGATGTTTCACGACGTCTCGCGCCAGCGCAACGTCACCACGGAGGAGCTGCTGGCGCGGGTCCCGATGGCACGCCTCGCCTCGGTCGAGGAGATCGCCGACGCCTTCGTGTGGCTCGCGTCGCCGATGTCGAGCTTCGTCACGGGCCAGACGCTGGTCGTCGACGGCGGCTGGACCGTCACCTGAGCGACAGCTCGAACCCCTCGTAGCCGCGGGCGGCGACCTCGTCGCACTCGCGGCGGTAGCGCCCGCACCCGCCAACGTAGGGCATGAACGTGCGCGGCTTGCCGGCGATGTTGGCGCCGACGAACCACGAGTTGGCCACCGGGAACAGCGTGGCGTCGGCGAGTTCGGCCACGTGATCGACCCACCTCTGCTCGGCCTCGGGCGTGGCGGCGATCCGCTTCACCCCGCTGCCCTGGAGCGTTTCCATGCACTGCGTGATCCAGTCGACGTGCTGCTCGATCGAGACCACCATGTTGGTCAGGACGGACGGGCTGCCGGGGCCGGTGACCATGAACAGGTTGGGAAAGCCGGCGCTGCTCAGCCCGAGATATGTCCGCGGGCCGTCGACCCAGTGCTCGCGCAGGGTCCGCCCGTCCACGCCTCGGATGTCGATCCCCAGCAGCGCGCCGGTGATCGCGTCGAAGCCGATCGCGAAGACGATGCAGTCGAGCTCATACTCGCGGGCAGCTGGTCTGGATCCCACGCTCCGTGAGCGTGTGAATCGGCTCCCGGCGGAGGTCGACCAGCTCGACGTTGTCGCGGTTGTAGGTCTCGTAGTAGCCCATGTCCACGCAGGTGCGCTTGGTGCCGATGTGCGCGGTGGGCGACAGCGCCTCGGCCACGCCGGGGTCGCGGACGAGGTCGCGGATCTTCTGGCGCGCGAACGCGGCCGCCGTCTCGTTGGCCTCCGCACTGGTGAAGATGTCGGTGAAGGCGTTCAGGAGGGCGTTGATTCCGCCCCGCTGCCAGCCCGCTTCGTAGATGCGCGTGCGTTCATCGGCCGAGACGTCGAATGTCGACCGCGTCGGCGCCGGCAGCGGCACGCCGGCAGTCTGCTGCTCGGCGAACCGGCGCCGCTCGATGTAGCTGCGGCGGACCTCGCGCAGATATTCGGGATCGAGGGGATGGTTGTGGGCCGGCATGCTGTAGTTCGGCGTCCGCTGGAAGACGTACAGCCGTTCGGCCTGCCTGGCGATCTGGGGTATCAGCTGGATCCCCGTCGACCCAGTTCCGACGACGGCCGCCGTGCGACCGGAAAAGTCCACACCGTTCTGGGGCCAGCGAGCGGTGTGGTACCAGGCGCCGCGATACCGCTCGAGGCCCGAAAACTCGGGAGGCTTGACCCTCGATAGGCACCCCACGCACATGACACACCACCGCGCCGAGAAAACCTGGCCGGAATCGGTGGTGATCGTCCAGCGGTCCTCGCCATCTCGATAGTGCGCCGAGATGACCTCGGTATCGAGCTGGATGTCGGGGCGCAGATCAAATCGATCGGCGACGTGGCCCAGATAACGGAGGATCTCGGGCTGGGTCGGGTAGCGCTCGGTCCACTCCCACTCATCCCGCAGCTCCTTGGAGAATGAGTAGCTGTAGTCGACGCTCTCGGTGTCGCAGCGCGCGCCGGGATAGCGGTTCCAGAACCAGGTCCCTCCCACGCCGTCACCCCGTTCGAGCACCCTGACCGAGAGCCCGAGGCCGCGCAGCCTGTAGAGGGCATACAGGCCCGAGAAGCCCGCGCCGACGACGATGGCGTCGAAGCGCTCCGGTTTCGTTTTGCTCTGATCGGTCATTGGTCCTGGCCACGGCAACGTAACAAGCGGTCCGACCCGACCGCCTGTCCGACGACCCGCTGAAGGCGTTGACACTCCGTTGGTCAGCTGCTAATACGCGGCACGGTGGCGCGGAGAGCCACCGTCGTGGCCGTGTCCGCCCGGCACAGAGAACTCGGGTGTTGGCCGTTCGCTCGCCGCCGATCCCACCTACAAGGCCGCGGCTGGCTGCCTCGGCGACGTCGTGGCGGCGGCCATCGCGCCGCCGGCCAGCCTCAACGCCTCGACTCCGGCCGGGCTGGTGGCGGTCGGCGTTCGACGGCCGACCGGCCCCTCGGCCCCAGTGGTCGAGGTGCGGGGCGGCCTGGCCGTTGACCCCTACCAGGGTCGTCTGGTAGAACGAGGCCTGTCCGCACGCGGCGCCACCGTCCAGGGCCGCGCGCCCATCGTCCCGTCGTGTCAGCGCAGGGAGGTAGGGAAAATGAAGGCTCGTGTCCTGAGCGTTTTCGCCGCCGTTGCCACGTGCGCCGCCGTTGTGGCTCCGGCCGTTCGGGCTGCGGCGCTCGCCCCGGACGGTCCGGGAGCGCAGAGCTACTTCGATCTCGCGCGCAAGGATTGCGTCGGCACGGCGCGCAACTCGACCTCGAAGGTGTGGTTCACGGTGGCCGGCGGCGTGCTGTCAGACGTCTACTGGCCGACGGTCGACGCAACCAACGTCCACACACTCCAGTACATCGTCACCGACGGGCACAGCTTCACCGACCTGCAGACCCGCGACATGACGTACACGAGCAGCGCCAGCCGTTCGGGGATGGCCTGCACGGTCGTGGCCGGCAGCGCGTCCCACCGCTACCGCATCACCACCACCTACATCGCCGATCCGTCGCGTGACGCCGTGTTGATGCGGGTCCGCTTCCAAGGCCCGGGCGCCGACCGTCTCTACGTACGTCTCGACCCGCTGGCCGGAGGAACCGGAGGCGGAGGAACGCAGAACTCCGGTGGCAACACCGCGCATCTGGCCAGCGTCGGTGGCGGCGCGGTCCCCGTCGCCTCCAACACCAACACCACGACCAACGCGGCCAACCGCGACTACGCCGTGCGCACCTTCGAGGCCCTGCGCGCGTCCACCGGGTTCGCCACCGCGAGCGTCGGCTACGCCGGCACGGCGAGCGACGGTCTGGCGATGCTCGATTCGGGCCACGCCCTGACCAGCTCGTACACCGACGCGCCGAACGGCCACGTCGCGCTGACCGCCGGCCTCAACCTGCCTCGCAACGGCAGGCTCGACCTGGCCCTCGGCTTCGGCACCGGCGAGGCCCGGGCGATCGCCACCGCCGGCGCCTCGGCAGCGGAACGCTTCAACCGCGTCCAGGCCGCCTACGAGCGCCAGTGGCGCCGGTACGACGCACGCCTGCGGCGCCCCGCCGCATGGGTTGGACGCGAGCAGTACTACCGCTCGGTCAACGTGGTGAAGGCCAGCGAGGACAAGACGTTCCCGGGCGCGATCGCCGCCGGGTTGGCGTCCCCGTGGGGCCAGTCGGTGCCGGCCGGCGATGCGACCGGCGGTCATCCGACTTACTTCGGCTCCTACCGCGAGGTGTTCGCCCGCGATCTCTACGAGGCCTTCACCGGGGTGCTCGTCGCCGGCGACATCGGCACAGCACGGGCGGCGACGCGGTTCCTGTTCGACCGCCAGCAGCAGGCCGACGGCTCGATGCCGCGCAACTCACTGCTCAACGGCAAGCCGGCCCCCGACACCGGCGGACTCCAGCTCGATGAGACCTCCTACCCGATCCTCATGGACTGGCAGTCAGGTCTGGCCGGCGATGCCGGACTGTATGAACACCACGTCATCCCCGCCGCCGACTTCCTCGTCGCCAACGGACCCTCGGACGGCGTCGAGCGCTGGGAGGAGCAGGGCGGTTATTCACCGTCGACGATCGCCGCCGAGATCGCCGGCCTGACGGCGGCTTCGCGGATCGCGGCGAGGCATGGCGACCGTGCTCACGCCCGGCTCTACCAGGCCACCGCCGATCAGTTCGCGCGCAAGATCAAGGCTTGGACGGTGACCACGACCGGCCCCTACGCGCCCAGCTACTTCATCCGCGTATCCAAGACCGGGGATCCCAACGCCGCCATCACCTACGGCCTCGGCAACGGCAGCATCACGGCCGATCAGCGCTCGATCGTCGACGCCGGATTCCTCGAGCTCGTGCGCCTCGGCGTCCTTTCCGCCGCGGACCCCGACGTGAGCGCATCGCTCGCTGTGATCGATCGCGTGATCAGGCGCGGGACCCCGAGCGGGCCCGGGTTCTACCGCTACGGCACGGATGCCACGGGCTCGGAGGACGGCTACGGCGACTGTTACGAGCCCGACTCGACAAGCTGCTCGCCGACCGGCGCTCCGTGGCCGCCCACCGACACGGGTTCGGGCCACCTCTGGCCCGTCCTGTCGGGCGAGCGGGGCGAGTACGACGTGGCCGCGGGACGCGGACCGGCCGCGACCACACTCCTCGACGCGATGCGTCGCATGACGTCGGGCGGCTACCTCGAGCCCGAGCAGGCGTGGGAGGACCCCGCGTTGGGGGCCTCGCCCTACGGCACCGACCCCGCCACCGCGTCGATCGGCTTCAGCCCCGGCCACCCGGCGGGCTCGGCCAGTCCGCTGACCTGGGCCCAGGCCCAGTACGCGCGCCTGGCCCTGGCGCTGAGCACCGGACACGACCTCGAGACACCGCGGATCGTCAGTGCGCGCTACGTCGCCCGCGGGATGCCGGGGTTGCTGCCGCTGAGCGTCAGCTCACCGTCGGACGGCGCGAGCGTCAGCAGCTCGAGCGTGACCGTGAGCGGGACCACCGCGGGGGGAGCGCGCGTCGACGCCGAGGCCGAGCCGTCCACCGGCGCGGGCGCGCCGATCGCATCGGCGCGCGCCGACAGCACCGGCGCCTGGTCGCTGACCGTGCCGGTCAGCTTCGGCACGACCAGGATCACCGTCACCGCCACACAGGGCCGGAGCAGCGGCTACGCGCAGCTGTCGGTCGTCAACGTGAAGCTTCCGGGCACGAGCGCCTTCGATGTCACCGATCCGTCGGGCGATGACAACGGCCCCGGGACCTACCAGTACCCGACGAGTGGCGATTTCCAGCCGGGCGCGTTCGACCTGACCGGCTTCCAGGTCAGCCAGACCGACACCGACGTGTACCTCCAGACGACGATTGGCAACCTGGCGCCGACCTTCAGCAACTCGTTCGGCGCCCAGCTGCTCGACATCTATGTCCGCGACCCATCGGTCAGCGACACCTCCACGGCAGCCCCGTTCACCTCGCGCAACTACGCGATGTCCTCTGGGAGCGCCTGGAGCGAGCGGATCGAGGTCCAGGGCTTCGCCGCCCCGGTCTGGGTCAACGCCGCCGGCGACTCGCTCGGGTCGCTGCAGATGGTCGTCGACCAGTCAAGCGGAACCGTGACGCTGATCCTGCCCAAGTCCGCCTTCGGCACGGTCGGCCCGGGCTGGACCTTCACGCTCGCGCTGACGGGTCAGGACGGATTCAGCAACGATCAGGCCCGCGCCTTCGCCGCCACGCCTCAGCCGTTCAAGTTCGGCGTGTGTGCATCGGGCAACGGCGCCCCGATCTGTGGCGTCGATCCCGGGACCGTGCCCAAGGTGATGGACACGATCACGCCGGCCGGCGTCGATCAGGGCACCGAGCTCGATCCCACCGGCGGGCCGGTGACGCTCACCGGCGTAACCGTGCCGTAGGCCGCGATCCCAACCAGCACAACGTTGAACGGTGACACGGGCACGCCAGCGCTCACCGGCCTTATGGCGGCCTGGAGGGCGTCGCGCAGGCATCCCGAGCCGGCGGCTGCCTGGAAAACGTGACAAGACCCCCGCCACGCGCCAACCGCGTGCAAATAAGCGTCCCCCACCTGCTTATGTAGCCAAGGTATGGGCGCCTCGGGAGGTTTGCCACGTTTTACACGCGGTCAGACACGCCCGCAGGGCCGAGAAAAGTGACAAATCCGCCGCCACCGCGGGGACAAGCGACCGAAACTCGCGCTCGGGCCGAGGAACGTGCCCCGTCCCGCCGGCGCCAGCGACCTTGTCACGATTCTCGCGATGTGCGACCGACCCAGGGGCTCGGTTACCTCCCCAGCAAGCAAGGGCGGCGTCCGCGGCGGCAGCGCCTCACCCACCAACCGGCCGGCTAGCCGTGTCCCCGATGGCCGCCGGCTAGCGCTGGTTCACCGCCACTCGTCAGCCGATAGGCCCGGACGGTGCCTCGAGCCGCTCGGGTACCTCGAAGCGGTCGAGCAGGCCCTCGTCGTGAAAGCGGGTGATCGATTCGATCCCGTCCGCTCGTACCCCGACGACGAACATGCCGTCACGGACCCACCCGTCGCCATCCGATAGGTAGTAGGCAAAGGCCGGCTGGCCGTTGGCCCCCGTGGCGACAAACCGCCACCGGCGCGGCAGCCGACCGAGCTGGCGCTCGCGGAGGAACCGCTCCACCTCGTCGCGGCCCTGGTGCCACTCCGGCTGGGGCGGCATGCTGACGACGGCGTCCTCGGTCAGCATCGCCACCACGGCGTCGATGTCGTCGGCCTCGAAGGCCTCGGCGAAGCGGGCCACAACATCGCGCTCGCCGGAGTGGAGCGCGGTCGCGGAGACCTGCTCGCTTCGCGGCGGCAGGCGGCGCTCGAGCGTGTCGCGCGCCCGCTGAAGGGCGCTGTTGACCGATGCCAGCGACGTGCCGAGCATCTCGGCGACCTCGTCGGCGTGGAAGCCGAGCACGTCGCGGAGGACCAGTACGGCGCGCTGGCGCGGGGCGAGGTACTGGAGACCCGACACGAAGGCCAGGGCAATCGACTCCTTGGCCTCGTAGCGCGCCTCTGGCCCCGGCGCAGCGTCCATCAGGCCCTCGAGCAGGCGGTCGGGGTAGGGCTGCAACCACGAGATTTCGCCGAAGCTCTCAGACGGCTGCGGTCCTGGGCCCGGCGCCATCTGCGGGCGGCGCGAGCGCTCGCGCAGGGCGTTCAGGCAGCGGTTGGTGGCGATCGTGTACAGCCAGGCTCGCAGCGACGAGCGCCCTTCGAACTGCTCCAACCCCCGCCATGCCGCCAGGAGCGTCTCCTGGAGCAGGTCCTCGGCGTCCTGGAGCGAGCCCACGATCCGGTAGCAGTGAACCTGGAGCTCGCGGCGGTAGGTCTCCGTGAGTTCCTCGAACGCGTCCTCGTCACCCCGCTGGGCCCGGGCCAAGCGGTTGTGTTCCAAGCGTTCTCGCTGCTCGCTGAGCTCACTCACCGCCAGTCACGACACCAACGTTCCCAGAAATTCATCGGTCATTTGCCACCGGGCCCGCGCGTCTCAACCAGCGACCCGAACAAATGACTGGAGGAGCCGTGAACAAGACAACTGCGCGCTGGGTCCTGATCCTCAGCTCGGTGGCATCGCTGATGGTTGCCCTCGACGCGCTGGTCGTGTCGACTGCGCTGAGCACGATACGTCATGACCTGGGGGCCTCAATCGACGAGCTCGAGTGGACGGTCAACGCCTACGGACTGAGCTTCGCCGTCCTGCTGATCCCCGCCGCGGCGCTCGGCGACCGCCTCGGGCGTCGCCGGATGTTCGCCGCCGGCCTGGGGCTGTTCGCCCTCGGGTCGGCCGCCTGTGCGCTGGCCCCCACCGCCGGCTCGTTGATCGCCGCCAGGGCCGTCCAGGGATCGGCGGCAGCCCTGGTGGCCCCGCTGTCGCTGGCGCTCGTCACGGCAGCGTTCTCGCGCGAGCAGCGCGGCCGTGCGATGGGTGTGTACGGCGGCATCACCGGAATCGCCGTCCTCGGCGGGCCGGTGATCGGTGGCGCCGTGACACAGGGTCTGGCCTGGCAGTGGATCTTCTGGATCAACGTACCCATCGGGCTGCTGGCCATTCCGCTCGTGCTGACCCGGATCGACGAGAGCTACGGGCCGCGGACCCGCCCCGACTGGCCGGGGCTGGGGCTGGTCACAGCCGCCGCGCTCGGGATCGTGTGGGGCCTGATGCGCGGTAACGACGCGGGCTGGGGCAGCCTTGAGGTCGTGCTCGCTCTGGCCGTCGGCATCCTCGCCCTCATCGCCTTCGTGCTCGTCGAGCGCCGCGTCGGTGAGCCGATGCTGCCCCCACGGATGTTCCGAGCCCGCGCCTTCTCGGCCGGAACGTCGGCCAACTTCCTCTTGTCGTGCGCGCTGTTCAGCGCCGTGTTCTTCATGGCCCAGTTCCAGCAGGTGGCGCTGCAACAGGGACCGCTCGACGCCGGCCTGCGGCTGCTGCCGTGGACCGCGACGCTGTTCGTCGTGGCGCCGATCGCCGGAGCCCTGACCAACCGGCTCGGCGAGCGGACGCTGGTGAGCCTCGGTCTGCTCATGCAGGCGGCGGGAATGGCCTGGGTCGCACTGATCGCGGCCCCCGACATGACCTACTGGCACATGATCCCGCCGCTGGTGATCGCCGGCGCGGGAATCTCGATGGCGATCCCCTCGGCCCAGAACGCGGTCCTCAGCGCCGTGGCAACCGAGGACATCGGCAAGGCCTCGGGCGCATATATGACCACCCGCCAGCTCGGTGGCGTGTTCGGCCTGGCCATCGCGGTGGCCGTGTTTACAGGCGCCGGCAGCTACGCCTCGCCGACCGCGTTCACGGATGGGTTCGTACCCGCCATCGCCTTCGCCGCCGGTCTCTCGGCCCTTGGGTCGATTGTGGCCCTCGCGCTGCCGGGGCGATTTGAGCGCGGCGGCTCTAAAGCGAGGCTGGCGGCGCGGTCAGGAAACGGTGTATCTGGTCGAGCGTCTGTTCGGGCTGCTCCAGATGCGGTGCGTGCTGGCAGTTGAGATGCGGCACGTGCCACCGACCCGCGCGCCAGACGCTCGACGGCATCGAGCTGGGCCAGCGTTCCATACTGGTCACGCACACCCTGAATCAGCAGGAGCGGGCACTCGATCCGGGCCACCGAGTCGGTCATGTCCCAGGTCCGGAACTCGGGATCGAGCCATACGTCGTTCCAGCCATAGAACGCGGCATCCGGATCACGGTGGTGGCGGGCCATCCGCTCGCGCAGCCCTCCGTCGAGGTAGGCCTCGCGGGCGCGGCGGATCTCCACCAGGCACAGCTCCTCCACGAACACATGTGGCGCGATCGCCACCACGGCACGTGGCGCATGCACGGCCGCGTAGATGAGCGCGATCGAGGCGCCGTCGCTATGCCCGACGAGTACCGGATTCTCGGCTCCGACCTCGTGCAGAACGGCCGGGAGCACGTCCAATGCCTCCTCGTGCATGAACCTGGGCGTGCGGGCCCCCGCCGGCGGATCGGACCGTCCATGCCCGTAGCGCGAGAAGGCGATCGTCCGGCCACCCGTCGCCTCGGCCAGCGCGCTCGGGAATCCCCGCCACAGCCCGACCGAGCCGAGACCCTCGTGGAGCAGGACGAGCGTCGGAGCCTCTGGATTGGCGGCCGGGATTTCGAGCAGCTCGAGCGACCCGCCCGTGAGCCTCAGCCTCCGCTCACGCGCCGCGGGCATTCTCGAGTTGCTCGAAGTACTTTCGCGCCTTGTCCTGCCAGCGGCCGTGTCGATCGACGAACAGCTCGTGGGCGCGCCGTCGCGGCCAGCGCGAAGGCAGCAGCTCGGCCGGCAGATCGGGGTCGAGGAAGGGGAATTTTCGCCACGCGTGGACGAGCAGGGTCTGCATGCGGAAACACGCCTCGGGTGATGAGGCTCGAGCCTGTGAGAAGTCGTCGATGAAGGCGGCGTAGTGCGCGCGCACAACCTCGAGATCCCACGCCTGGGCGACGACGTCGGCGGGACTGCCGAGGCCCCCGAGGGATGCCACGAACGACGTCGCCTCGGCGGCCGGCTCGTCACGGATCGCCGCCGCCAGCTCTGCCTCGCGCTCGGTATGGGGCGTGAGCCAGACGCCACCGCCGAGCGACCCGAGCCCCGCCCAGGCCAGCCGCGTCCGCAGCTGATGGCGCACCTCGCGCCGGCGCTCGGGCACGCGCAGGACGAGCACCAGCCAGCGCCCGTCCCAGTCCCACGGCTCGGCGAACGAGTAGATCCGCTCGGCGCCGCTGCGCAGCAACTTGGCCGTTTCGCCGGTGAGCGACCTGCGGGCCCGTCGACCGTGTCGCTCGACGGTGAGCCAGCCCTCACGTCCGCTCCGCGCCAGCGCCTGCCGGGCCGCCTGGGGTGTGTAGCCGAGCGTGGCGAGCGCGCCGACCAGCGCTTCCTGCCACACGGGCTCGCCGCGCGGGAGCACGTATTCACCCAGGATGGTCAGCAACAGCGACCTGGCCGCCGCGGCGCCGACCGAGCGGCGGCGGAGCAGCAGCTCCGACGATCGCGGTGTCGCGGCGGATACCGCGGTCAAGTGGCCTCGGTATGAGGCTTCGGGGTCGCCTCGAACTCCTCGCGGACGGCCTCGAAGTAGCTGTTGCAGCGGCGACAACGCATCTGGCTGGTGATGATCTGGCCTCCCCAGGCGGAGACCAGCTCGACGTCGGGCGAGTCGCAGAACGGGCACATCGTGCTCATCGCTCGCTCCACGCCGGCTGTGCGAGCTCGACGGTGACGCCCTCGGAGCCGAACAGCTCGATCATCCACGTGCTCACTCGCTCTCGGATCGCCGCCGGCCCCTCGCTGATCATGCCCTGGTCGATCGCCTCGAGGCAGCCCGGATCGTCGTCCGGCCCCGGCCACCGGGCCGCCTGCGCCCACATGATCTGGATCCGCTGCTCGAGCAGTTCGAGGTCGGGCCCGCCGGCACGGCAGATCCGCCGGGCCCACGCCTCGGCGTGGACCTTGTGGGCGCCCTCCTCCTGAAGGATCTTGCGCGCGCGCTGCGCCAGCGGCTCGATCGAGCTGTCGCGGGCGCTGCCCACGAACGTGGTCAGCACTCCATCGACGACGAGGTTGGCGGCGATGAACGAGGCCCAATCGGGGAGCTCCTGCGCGATCACGCTCATGGGGTGGCCGGCGTCGAGGCCGTCCTCCGCGCGCGTCACCCCGAGCTTGGCCAGCACTGGGTAGGTCGAGCGGGCATGCCCGAGCTCGTCCTGGGCCATGGCCGCCGCCGCCACCGCGGACTCGATCGTCGGCGCGCTGACCGCCCATTCGCCGTAGCGGCGGCCGAGCGCGCTCTTGTTGTCGGCCAGCGACCCGATCAGCGAAATCATCGTCGTGGTCGCCGGGCTGGTCGTCGCGCTCACGACCGGATCGCCTCCCGGATCTCACTGCGGGGCACGATGATCATCTCGATCCACGGCTGCTCGTCGTAGATCGCGCGCGCCGAGACCACCGCCAGGTCCTCGTCGGCCTCGGTGATCGTGCCGACGTGGTGCAGCGGCTCCTCGTAGGCCATCCGCGCGAACACCTCCCACACGCTCTCGTCACCGCGGCTCACGTCGCGATCCCCAGCGCCCGCATCTTCTCGCGCGCCTCGGCGCGCAGCCGATCCTTTGTCCACACGGGATCCCACACGACCTCGATCGAGACCTCGTCGACCTCGCGATCGCCCAGCAGCGCCTCGCGGATGTCCTCCTCGATGAAATCCATCGCCGGACACCCCATGGCGGTGAAGGTGATTTGAAGATCCGCCCGCCGGTCCTGCGGCCGATAGGCCAGCGACACGATCAGCCCCATCCCTACGACCGATACTGGGATCTCCGGATCCTCGACGTGGCGCAACGCGTCCCATAGCCGGGCTTCGACCTCGTCCCGCGCGGTCATCGGCCCTTCCGGAGCGCCGTTGTCTGGTAGCCGCGCTGCAGGGTGCGGACGTAGTCCTTGTTCATCGGGCCCCGTCGCGACCAGCGTGCCAGCACCTCGTCCCACGTGCACGGGCCGTTCCACTCGCGCCTCTCCTCGTCGAAGCTCGAGGGGAAGGGGCAGTCGATCACGTAGCGGTCCCGCTCCAGATCGAGGTGAGCTGGAACCCCGATCCCGATCTCCTCCATGAACGGGACGACGGCGGCCATCCACTCCTGGCGGAGCTGGTCGTTGGACTTGCCCTTGAAGCCGTAGTCGAGCTGCTCGGAGTGCTTCTTGAGCGCGTCCGGGAGCCCGAACCATTCGAGCGTGAGCCGGAACATCCAGTCGACCGCGGCCTGGATCTCGGCCCTCCCGTCGGGCTCCCTGGCCAGCTTGCGCAGCCACGTCCGGCCGTGGCGCAGATGGAACGTCTCCTCCTTGTCGACCTTGGCCAGCGCCCGCTTCCACGGGCCGAAGGTGCTCGACTGGTACACGTCGCTGAGCAGGACGAACCCGGCCTGGTCGTACATCGCATTGGCGCACACCAGCTCGACCCATGAGTCCAGCGGGACGTCGAACGCGTAGGGGTACTTGAACCGCTCCGCCGGCCGCTCGTAGATCAGCCAGTCCATGTCGACGCCGAGATCGCCGAGCAGCCGGTAGCCGATATGGGCGTGGGCGAGCTCGTCCTGGATGATCGACATGGCCGAGCCGAAGTTGTTGAGCGCGGGGGCATGCTGGGCGGCGCGCAGGTAGGAGGGCGCGCTGACCAGCTCCGTGTCGGCGGACACGGTGAGGATCCGCCGCATCCCCTCGAGGTACTTGGGCGACATGTGCCGCAGGCCCTCGACCAGCTTGCCCGCGGCCAGGTGCTCGCTGCACCTGTTCCTCCGTTCGCGGGGCTAATTCTTCGATCGGCGTGGCAACCACAGTCGCCTCCACGTGTGACACTTGACTTACGCTCGGCTGACTATAGTCTCTCTATCGTGCGGTCAAGTCAAGTTGGCACGCCCTGATGGCGACCATCATCGAGGTGGGCGGTGTGGCTCCAACGATCGGCGAGGATGTGTTCCTGGCTGCGCCGCCTGCACATGACAACCGGCCGCGTTCGCCTACCCGAGAACGAACGCGCGGCCTGACGAGAAGGGAGGCAGCGTGCCCGAGATGCTGATCGGAGGTGAGTGGCGCCAAGCCGAGGCCCACGAGCAAATCGAGGTGGTCAACCCGGCCACGGAGGAAGTCGTCGACATGGTGCCGGCCGGATCACCGGCCGACGTCGAGCTGGCCGTGGCGACGGCCCAACGGGCCTTCCCCGAGTGGTCGCGGCGCGACGTCGAGGACCGCGCGTCGATCCTGGCCAAGGCGGCCAGTCTGATTCAGGAGAACGCGCGCGAGCTCGCGGCGCGGCTGACCGCCGAGCAGGGCAAGCCGCTCGCCGAGGCGGTCGGCGAGGTCAACCACCTCGCTCACGGCGTCCACTACTTCGCCGAGGCGGCCACCAAGGTGCGCGGCTCCTACCAGGAGCTGCCCTCGACGCTTGGCCCTGCCTACGGCCTCGTGATCCGGCGGCCGATGGGCGTGTGCGCGGCCATCACCCCGTACAACTTCCCGCTCACGCTGCTCGGCACCAAGGTCGCGCCCGCGCTGGCCTCCGGCAACACGGTGGTGGCCAAGCCGGCCGCCACGACGCCGCTGGCCACGCTCGAGGTCGCGCGACTGTTCTCCGAGGCCGGCGTCCCCGACGGCGTGCTCAACGTCGTCACCGGCCGGGGAGCGGCGATCGGCGACGCCCTTGTCGGCCACCCCGACGTGCGGCGCGTCGCGTTCACCGGTTCGACTTCCGTCGGACGCCACGTCGTGGCCGTGGCGGGCCCTGAGCTAAAGCGCGTCACGGTCGAGCTGGGCGGGTCCGATCCCGTGATCGTCTGCGCCGACGCCGACGTCGACGCCGCGGTCAAGGCGGTGATCATCGGCCGCTACTGGAACGCGGGCCAGGCGTGCCTCGGGTGCAAGCGCGTGTTCGTCCATGACTCGGTCTACGACACGTTCATCTCCCAGCTCGTCGAGCGGGTGGGCCGCTACGAGCCGGGCGACGGGACGGTCAAAGCCGAGAAGCCCAAGCTGAGGATGGGCCCGATCCACACCCGCGCCGGCCGCGACGAGCTCGTCGAGCAGATCGAGCACGGCGTTGCCTCGGGTGGCGAGGTGCTGATCGGTGGCGGCACGGGCGGCCACGACCGCGGCTACTTCCTCGAACCCGCGGTGGTGGCCGCGCCCGGCGACGATTCGCGGTTGATGCGCGAGGAGGTGTTCGGGCCGGTGCTCCCGGTGCTCCGGTTCAGCGATTTCGACGACGCCCTGCGGTGGGCAAACAACACGGCATACGGACTCGGCTCCTCGATCTGGACCCACGACTCGCGGTTGATCCACCGCGCGGCGCAGGAGATCGACGCGGGGATGACGTGGGTCAACCAGATCCACTACGGCTACGACGAGCTGCCGTTCGGTGGCGTCAAGGCATCGGGTTCGGAAAGGAGCACGGACTCGAGTCGCTCGACTCCTATGTGGAACTGAAGTCGATCGTGGTGGGAGGGTTGTCCTGATGCCAGTCTCCTTCGCGGCCGAGGGCGGGCTCGGCTTCATCACGCTCGACAACCCGCCGGCCAACTCGTACGACATCGAGTTCATGCGCGAGCTGGCGGCGTCGATCGATGCCGCCACCGACAGCCCGGCGCGCGTGGTGATCGTGCGCAGCGCCAGCGAGAAGTTCTTCAGCGCGGGTGCCGACGTCAAGCGGTTTCTCGCCAACGGGGTCGAGGGCAACATGGAGATGATCCGCCTCGCGCACGAAGCGCTGGCCGCCATCGCCCGCTCGCCGAAGCTCTTCGTGGCCTACGTTGCCGGCCACGCCCTGGGCGGGGGGCTGGAGATCGCGCTGGCCTGCGACATCCGCTACGGCGCCGAGGGTACGTATCGGCTCGGCACCCCCGAGGTCACGCTCGGGCTGCTGCCGGGAAACGGCGGCACTCAGCGACTCCCGCGCCTGATCGGCGTCGGCCCGGCGCTCGAGCTGCTGCTCACCGGGCGGCAGATCACGCCCGATCAGGCCGAGCGGCTGGGCCTCGTCTCGCGGTTATTCGCCGGAGAGGACGAATTTCGGGCCCACGTCGAGAAGCTCACGGCGCTCCCGCCCCTGGCCCTCAGCGAGATCAAGCGGGCCGTCTACGAAGGCGTCGACAAGTCTCTTGACGGCGGCCTCGAGCTCGAGCGGGAGCTGATCGAGAAGCTGTTCCGCTCCCGCGACGCCTCGGAGGGACTCAATGCGTTCGTCGAGAAGCGCGCACCGGAGTTCGTGGGGTCATGACCACCTTGGCGCCCTATCCCGGCTCGTTCATCGGCTCGGACCGCCACGCCAATCGCGGCGAGCCGTTGCCGGTCACGAACCCCGCCGACGGCGCTGTCTTCGCGTCGGTCGCCGGGGCGACCCCGTCGGACGTCGCGGTGGCTGTCGGTGCGGCGCGTGACGCGTCCGACGCGTGGTCGGCACTCGCCGTGTCCAAGCGCGGCGAGATTCTCGGGCGCGCCGCGAGCCACGTCGAGGAACATCTCGACGAACTGATCCCGCTGCTCACCCGCGAGCAGGGCAAGACGCTGCGCGACTCGAAGCTCGAGCTGACCAAGGCCGTCGACACGCTGATGCACTACGCCGGCCTGTCAAAGGCGCTGCGGGGAGTCCATACGCCCGGGCTCGACCCGGGTATCGACGGATATGTGCTGCGCCGACCGCTCGGCGTCGTCGGCGCGATCGTGCCCTGGAACTTTCCCACCACGCTGCTCTGCAACAAGCTCGCGCCGGCCCTCGTCGCGGGCAACACCGTCGTGGCCAAGCCCGCCGCCACGACGCCGTTGACCACACTGCGCTTCGCCGAGCTGCTGTCGGAGGGCGGCCTGCCCGAGGGCGTGTTCAACGTCGTCACCGGGCCGGGCTCGGTCACCGGCGAGGCGCTCGCCACGCACCCGGACGTGCGGAAGATCGCCTTCACCGGCTCAACTCCGGTGGGCGAGCGGATCATGACGCTATGCGCCCCGGGGGTTAAGCGGGTGACGCTCGAGCTCGGCGGCTCGGACCCGATGATCATCTGCGATGACGCCGACCTCGCCGGTGCGGCGAGCGCCGCCTCGATGGGCCGCTTCTACAACTGCGGCCAGGCCTGCCTGGCCATCAAACGCGTGTATGTGTTCGATTCAGTGGCCGACGAGGTGATCGAGGCGATCGTGGCCAAGGCCAAGCGTCTCAAGGTCGGGCCGGGAGACGCATCGGGAACCCAGATGGGCCCGATGCACACGGCGCGCGGCCGCGACGAGCTGAGCGATCAGGTCGCGCGCACCCTGGAGATGGGGGGCGCGCTGCTCGCCGGCGGCTCGGCACCCGAGGATCCCTGGTTGGCGGACGGCTTCTTCCACGACCCCACAGTCGTCGTCGACCCGCCGCACGACTCGCCGATGGCCACCGAGGAGGTCTTCGGGCCGGCGCTGCCGATCTGGCGGGTGCGCGACCTCGACGAGGCGATCGAGCGCGCCAACGCCTCGCCCTTCGGTCTCGGCTCGTCGGTGTGGACGCGCGATCTGCACCGCGCGCGCGTCGCCGCCGAGCGAATCGAGGCCGGCTACACGTGGATCAACGCCCGCACCAAGGTCTACGACGAGCTCCCGTTCGGCGGCTGGAAATCGAGTGGCTACGGCAAGGAGCACGGCGAGGAGGCGTTCGACTTCTACACCGAGACGAAGTCGGTGGTCATCGGTGGCTAGGCCCATTTTGCCGTGGGCCGCCGACGCGCTCCCCGGGCCGCTGGTCCCGCTCGAGCGGACGTTCGAGGGGTTCCTCGGACTCGAGTGGGTCGAGCTCACCGACACCTCGGCCCACGTGCGCTTCGAGGTGCGCGAGAACCTCAAGCAGCCGCTCGGCTTGCTGCACGGCGGCATCTACTGCGCCGTGGCCGAGACGATCGCCTCGGTCGCAACCGTCCGCATGGCCTGGCGCGACGGCTTCATCGGCTCCGGGCTGAGCAACTCGGCCAGCTTTCTCCGGCCGGTCACCCGCGGCACTGTCGATGTGTTCGCGACCATGCGCGCCCACGACGAGCGCGAGTGGTTCTGGGGCCACGACTTCCGCGACGAACAGGGTCGGCTGTGCGCGATCGTCGACGTGACGATCGCGGTCAGGCCGGCGCCCGCTCCTACGGCGCCGGGGTGATCAGCTCGGGGTCGGGCTCGGCGGCGTACAGACGGCGCACCTCGGTCGCGCGGCACTCCAGGCAGCGGCGCTGATTGACGTAGCCCTTGTCGGTTATCTCGCCGGCGTCGAGGCTGGGCGGCGTGGCCAGCAGGAGCAGGCGCTCGATGCGCGTGGCCGATCCCGCCCCTCGGTTGAGGTTGGTGAGCGTCCGCTCCAGATGAGCGCGCACGCGCTCGTCGGTGCCGTACAGCTTGTTGGCCTCGGCCTCGTTGACCCAGGCCAGCGCGGTCACGTACTCGCTGTCCTGGCCGCAGATGACCGCGTCGGTGAGCACGGCGGCCGCGCTCAGCAGCTTCAGCCGCAGCGGTCCGACGGCGACCCAGGTTCCGGTCAGGAGCTTGAAGTCCTCGGCGATCCGGCCGTCGAACACGAGTCCCCGGTTGGGGTCGTTCTCGTCCACGAGCCTGACGGCGTCGCCCGAGCGGTAGAAGCCCTCCTCGTCGAACGCGGCGACGGTCAGCTCGGGCTGGCGGTAGTAGCCGGGGGTCACATTGGGGCCCTTGACGCGGATCTCGAGCTTGCCGCCGACCGGCGCGAGCTTGATCGTGTTGGCGGCCAGCGGCACCCCGATGCAGCCGATCGCGGCGTCGTTGAAGTGGGCGCTGGTGGACGCGGGAGAGGTCTCGGTCGCCCCCCAGCTCGAAGTCAGCAGGACGTCGTGGTCGGCGACCTCGCGCGCGATCGCCTCCAGGCGCCTGGCCAGCGCCTCCGGGAGGGCGGCTCCGGCATAGAACATGAAGCGCAGCCGGCTGAAGAAGTGCTCGGCGAGAGCGTTGTCGGTCTCGAGTGCCGGCGCGAGCAGCGCAAATCCGGCCGGGACGTTGAAGTACACGGTCGGAGCGTGGGCCTCGAGGGCGGCGATCGTGCGCCGAAACAGCGCCGGTGCGGGCCGGCCGTCGTCGATGTACAGCGTGCCCGCCGTTGAACAGGGCCAGGTTGAGGTTGTGATTGCCGCCGAACGTGTGGCTCCACGGGAGCCAGTCGACCAGCACCGGCGGTTCGTCGGCCAGGAAGGGCCAGATCCGCTGGAGCATGGCCTGGTTCGAGCACAGCATCCGGTGGGTGTTGATCACACCCTTGGGAACGCCGGTGGACCCCGACGTGAACAGCAGCTTGGCCGTGGTGTCGGGGGTGATCGCCGGGGTCTCGTTTGGGCTGTTCGTGTCGATCAGGTCGTCGAGCTGGAGCGCCTTCGGTCGCTGTCCGCGAGCGACGAGTGCGTTCCTTGGCGCGAGGGCGTCGAGCGCTTTCTCGAACGCGCCGGCATCGTCGGCGAACACCAGGCCCGGGTCGGTCAGCGCGGCGATTTGTCTGATCCGGGCGTGGTCGGCGCTCATCAGGCTGTAGGCGACGCTGATCGGCACGACCGGCACGCCCGCCGCGTAGGCCCCGAGGCCGACCAGCAGGTGCTCGAGCGAGTTGCCGGACAGGACCATCACGGGTCGCTCGGGGCCGAGCCCGAGGTCGATGAAGGCGCGCGCCAGGGCGTCCGCTCTTCTGTGTGCCTCGCCGTAGGTGAGTTCGACCCACTCGTCGCCGGCGTCCCGCTGGGCGGCGAGCGGACGGTCGGGGTGCTTCGCGGCCTGGGCTTGGAGCACGGCGGGGATCGAGTCGGGCGCCTCGGGGAGGGTGTGCCGCGAGGTGAGGAGGATCGTTCCGTCCTCGCCTCGTTCCATCGCGGTTTGAGGCGGGGTGAATGTCGCGTGGTGCGAGCTCATCCGGCGCGGTCGATCAGCGTCGAGAGGACGATCAGCGTGCGCGTGCGCAGGACGTTGGGGTCGTGGCGGAGCCGCTCGACGAACTTCTCCAGGTCGGCGATGCTCTCGACCCGCGCCCGGATCACGGCGTCGGGTTCACCGGACACGGTGAAGGCGGAGATCACCTGCTCGAGGCCGGCCAGCGTCTTGCCCACGTCGGCCGGGGCGATCCGGTCGGCGCAGTAGACCTCGATCAGCGCCTCGATCCCCTCCCCCAGGGCGAGCGGGTTGATCCGCGCGCCGTACCCGACGATCACCCCGTCGTCCTGCAGGCGATCGACGCGCCGCTTGACCGCGGTCGAGGACAGCCCGACATCGGCGCCGATCTGGGCGAACGTTCGCTTCGCGTTCTCCTGCAACAACGCAATGATTCTGCGGTCGGTGCTGTCCAGAGCGCGGCTGAGCTGCACGAAGCGACCCTTCCAATGCGTGCGAATTGCGTGGGCCCGGTCAGTATGGAACATTCGAGTCGTGACCGCCACCGCAGTGTCACACGAGCGGACGTTGCTCGAGCTGGATGGCGCGCATCTGACCATCGATGACGCGCTGGAGGTCGCTCGCGGCGCGCGTCGGATCACGCTCTCAGACCACGCCGCCGACAAGGTGCGGGCCTGTTGTGATCTCAAGCGGAGCCTGATCGCCGAGGAGATCCCGATCTACGGTGTCACGACCGGCTTCGGCGACAGCGCGCACCGCCAGATCGCCCCCGCCAAGGCCGCCAGGCTCCAGCAGAACGTGCTGCGCTTCATGGGGTGCGGAACCGGCCCGCTCGCGTCGTCCGAGGTCGTGAGGGTGTCGATGCTGCTGCGGGCCAACTGCTTGGCCAAGGGCAACTCGGGCGTGCGGGTCGACCTGATCGACCGGCTGCTCGCGCTCCTCAACAGCGACGCGGTGCCGGTGGTGCCCGAGCGCGGCTCGTGCGGAGCCAGCGGCGACCTGGTGCCTTTGGCCTACGTGGGCAGGGTTGTGGCAGGGGAAGGGCGGGTCCGGTTCCAGGACCGGACCTATGAGGCCGGCGACGTGCTCGGGCGGCTCGAGCTCGAACCGTTCTTGCTGGAGGCCAAGGAGGGGCTGGCGCTGACCAACGGCACGTCGTTCATGACCGCGTTCGCGTGCCTGGCCGTCGGCGACAGCAGGGAGTTGGCCGACGTCGCCGACCTCATGACGGCCATGGCGTCAGAAGCGCTGCTCGGCAACCGCGGCCACTTCAACGCGTTCCTGTTCGACGAGGCCAAGCCGCACGCCGGCATGGTGCAGAGCGCCCGACACATCCGCGAGCTGCTGGCCGGGTCACGGCTTGCGCTCGACAGCGACGAGATCGCGCTGGGCGGGCTCGACGGCGCGGATTTCGTCGAGCTCGACCGCCAGGTCCAGGATCGCTACTCGATCCGCTGCGCGCCGCACGTGACCGGAGTCCTGCGCGACGTCCTGACCTGGGTCGAGGACTGGGTGAGCATCGAGATCAACTCGTCCGATGACAACCCACTGTTCAACCTCGACGGCCACCGGGTCGAGAGCGGCGGGAACTTCTACGGCGGCCATATCGGGCAGGCGATGGATTCGCTCAAGGTCGCCGTCGCCAACCTGTGCGACCTGATTGACCGCCAGCTCGAGCTCATCGTCGATGAGAAGTTCAACGCTGGCTTGACGCCCAATCTGATCCCGCGGTTTGCGCCCGGTCACCCCGAGGCGGGTCTACATCACGGCTTCAAGGGGATGCAGCTGTGCTGCTCGGCCATGACCGCCGAGGCGATGAAGCTCTGCAACCCCGCCACGATCCACTCGCGCTCGACCGAATGCCACAACCAGGACAAGGTTTCGATGGGAGCGATCGCCGCGCGCGACGCACGGACGATCGTCGAGCTGGCCCAGAACATCGCCGCGATTCACCTCATCGCCTGCTGTCAGGCGCTCGAGCTCCGCGGGGTCGAGCGCTGCAGCCCGCCCGCGCGCGAGGCGTTCGGACTCGTGCGCGAGCGCGTGGCGTTCCTCGACGCCGACCGGTACATGGATGACGACATCGCTGCCGTTGTCGATCTGATTCAGTCGGGCATCCTGTCCGGCGTGGTTCGCTGCGCTTGACTGGGTCTTCGAGGGCGGCCTAGAGTCCACCGCCGAGTGGCACTCGGCGCCGCAACCCCCGACCGAATCAACGCGAGCACGTTGCTCGATGCCAATCTCGATGCGGGGCGAGCCGATTCGGTCGCGCTCGTGCTCGAGGACGGGGCCGTGACGTACGGGGAGCTGGCGCGGCTGACCGGCGGATTCGCGCGGTGGTTGCTCGACGCGGGCGTTCAGCGCGAGCAGCGCGTATTGATGATCCTCGACGACTCGCCGGCCTTCGTCGCCGCGTTCCTCGGCGCCATGCGGGTCGGCGCCGTCCCGGTGCCGGTCAACCCGATGGACCGGGTCGACAACTTCGAGTACTACCTGCAGGACAGCTACGCCCGGGTGCTGCTCGTCGACGCGGGGCTGCTGGCGAGTCTCGAGCCGATCCTGGCCGGGCTCCCCGATGTTCATGTCGTCGTCGTCGGGGGCGAGGCCGGTTCGTTTGAGAGCTTTGATCGCGTGGTGGCTTCCGGGTCCGGCGACCTGGTGGCCCCGGTACCCACACACCGCGATGACCCGGCGTTCTGGCTCTACAGCTCGGGCTCGACCGGACGACCGAAGGGCGTCGTGCATCGCCACGAGGACATCGGCGTCACCGTCGAGAACTACGCGCGGCAGGTGCTGAGGATCTCCGCCGACGACGTGTGTTACTCGACCACGAAGCTGTTCCACGCCTACGGCCTGGGTAACTCGCTGTCGTTCCCGCTGTCCGTGGGCGGGCGGTCGGCGCTCGTGCGCGGCCGCTCGGTGCCGGACCGGATCTTCGAGACCGTGGGCCGCTGCTCGCCGACGCTGTTCTTCTCCGTGCCGGCGCTGTATGCGGCCATGCTCAAGGCTCCCGGCCTCCTCGACGTCGACTTCTCGTCCGTACGGGCGTGCGTGTCGGCGGCCGAGGCCCTGCCCGCGGCCGTCCTCGGGCGCTGGCGCGAGACCACCGGCGTGACCATCCTCGACGGCATCGGCTCGACCGAGATGCTCCACATCTACTGCTCCAACACGCTCGACGAGGTGACGCCGGGCACCTCGGGCCGGCCGGTGCCCGGGTACGAGCTGCGCGTCGTCGACGACCACGGTGGCGACGCGGCGCCGGGAGAGGCGGGAGATCTGCTCGTGCGCGGCGCGAGCTGCGCGGTGGCCTACTGGCACCAGGTCGAGAAGACGCGGCACTCGATGCGCGGCGACTGGTTCTACACCGGCGACCGCTACGTGAAGACCCCCGACGGTCAGTACGGCTATCAGGGGCGGGCCGACGACATGATCAAGTCGGGCGGGCTGTGGGTCTCGCCGGCCGACGTCGAGGCATGTCTGGTCAAGCATGAGGACGTGTCGGAGGCGGCCGTGATCGGGGTCCAGGTGGACGACGTGAGTCGGATCAAGGCGTTCGTGATCTGCTCGTCCGATGTGTCCGATCGCGCTGCGTTGCCGGACGAGTTACGCGGGTGGTGCAAGGGTCACCTGCGCCGCTACGAATACCCCCATCTCGTGGAGATCGTCGAAGACCTTCCGAGGACGCCGACCGGGAAGGTGCAGCGTTACAAACTGCGCGAGTGGGAGGCGGCGCAGTAGTGTCGTTTCTGTCGACGGAATCGGGGCGCCGGCCGACGCTGCCGGGGCTGCTCGCGGCGGGCGAGATGGTGCTCGCTCCGGGCTGCTACGACGCGCTCGGTGCCCGGCTGGTCGAGGAGGCGGGCTTTTCCGCCGTGTACATGACCGGCTTCGGCACCTCCGCCTCGCTGCTGGGGCGACCCGACGTCGGCCTGCTGACGCTGACCGAGATGGTCGACAACGCCCACCGCATCGCCCAGGCGGTCGACATCCCGGTGATCGCCGACGCCGACACGGGCTACGGCAGTGCCGTCAACGTGATCCGCACCGTGCGCGAGTACGAGGATGCCGGCGTGGCGGCCATCCATCTCGAGGACCAGGTGATGCCCAAGAAGTGCGGCCACATGGACGGAAAGCAAGTGGTCGAGGCTTCCGAGATGGCGGCCAAGATCGCCGCGGCCTGCTCGGCTCGACGCTCTCCGGACTTCTTGGTCATAGCCCGCACCGATGCCCGGGCGGTGATCGGCCTCGACGCCGCCCTGGAGCGGGGGCGTCTGTATCGCGACGCCGGTGCGGATGCCCTGTTCATCGAGGCCCCGCAATCGGTGCAGGAGATCGAGACGATCGCGACCGCCTTCGCCGAAACGCCGCTCCTCTTCAACTACGCCGAGGGCGGCAAGACCCCGCCGGTGACGCAGCAGTTCCTGCGCGAGCTGGGCTTCTCGTTCGTGATCTTCCCCATCAGCACGCTCCTCGCCGCCACCGTGGCCATACGCTCGGTGCTGGCCCGAGATCAAGGAGGACGGCACGCCCATCAACGTCCTGCCGTCCATGTTGCCGTTCGGCGAGTTCCTCGACTTCATCGGGCTGCCCGAGATCCAGGAACTCGATCGCCGCTTCGCCGATGTCAACCCGACAAATCAGTAGGAGGTTGAGTTGAGCAGCACGTTCGAGAAGGCCAGCGTGAGCACCGAGCTCGCGCACCAGATCATCACCGCCGCCGAAGTCAAGGCGGCCGAGCTCGGAACCCCGATGGTCATCGCGGTATGCGACGAGTCCGGGGTGCTCAAAGCGCTCAGCCGCATGGACGGCGCCGCGCTCCTCAGCGTCCAGATCGCCCAGGACAAGGCCTACACCGCCGTCGGCTTCGGCATGCCGACCGACGCCTGGCACCCGTTCATCAAGGACGACCCGCCGCTGGCCGGTGGCGCCGTGGGCGGCATCGACCGCCTGGTCATCTTCGGTGGCGGCTACCCCATCAAGCTCGGCGATCAGATCGTCGGCGCGATCGGCGTGAGCGGCGGGCACTACTCGCAGGACATGGAGGTCGCCCAGGCCGGCCTGGGCGCCGTGGGTTAGCGTCTCGCGGAGGCCGCAAGCGCCTGCCTAGGAGCAGATCAAATACTGGACTAGTTCCAGTATTGCGGCTAGACTCCGGTCGTCGATGGAGACATCTGCCGATCTTCTCCGTCGGCACGGTGTGCAGGTCACGGCCCAGCGTCTGGCTGTCCTGCGGGCCGTGACCGACCGGCCGCACAGCACGGCCGCCGACATCGACGCGGACGTTCGCGCCGAGATCGGCGCCATCTCGCTTCAGGCGGTGTACGACGCGCTGGGCACGCTGACCGAGAAGGGGCTCATCCGGCGCATCCAGCCCGCCGGGTCGCCGGCCCGCTACGAGGACCGCGTCGGAGACAACCATCACCACCTCATCTGCCGAGCCTGCGGCCGAATGGTCGATGTCGACTGTGCCGTCGGCGACACGCCCTGCCTGACAGCCGCCAACGACTCGGGCTACGAGATCGACGAGGCCGAGGTCATCTACTGGGGCCGGTGCCCCGAGTGTGTCGCGGCGGCTCCCGCCAGGCAAGAGAACCCAACCATCTGAAATGAGACAGTAGGAGGACCGACGTGTCTGACGGCGTTACCGAAAGCCAGTGCCCAGTCGTCCACAGCTCGAACGGGGGCGTGGTCCAACCGAGGACTGGTGGCCCAACCAGCTCGACCTGAGGGTCCTCCACCAGCACTCGCGCCAGGCCGATCCGATGGACGAGGACTTCAACTACGCCGAGGCGTTCAACACGCTCGACCTCGACGAGCTCAAGCAGGACCTCGAGGAGGTGATGACGACCTCGCAGGATTGGTGGCCGGCCGACTTCGGTCACTACGGCCCGCTGTTCATCCGGATGGCCTGGCACAGCGCCGGCACCTACCGGATCGCCGACGGCCGCGGTGGCGGCGGCGCCGGTGCCCAGCGCTTCGCGCCGCTCAACAGCTGGCCCGACAACGTCAGCCTCGACAAGGCGCGCCGGCTGCTGTGGCCGATCAAGCAGAAGTACGGCAACAAGATCTCCTGGGCCGACCTGATGATCTTCACCGGCAACTGCGCGCTCGAGTCGATGGGCTTCAAGACATTCGGCTTCGGCGGCGGTCGCGAGGACATCTGGGAGCCCGACGACATCTACTGGGGCCCCGAGCACACCTGGCTTGGCGATGAGCGCTACAGCGGCGACCGGGACCTCGCCGAGCCATTCGGCGCCGTCCAGATGGGCCTGATCTACGTCAACCCCCAGGGCCCGAACGGCAACCCGGATCCGGTCGCCGCCGCTCGCGACATCCGCGAGACCTTCGCCCGCATGGCGATGAACGACGAGGAGACGGTCGCGCTGATCGCCGGCGGCCACACGTTCGGCAAGACCCACGGCGCCGTCACCGACGACCACATCGGTCCCGAACCCGAGGCCGCCCCGCTCGAGGCGCAGGGCTTTGGGTGGGACAATTCCGTCGGCACCGGTAACGGCGGCGATACCTGGACCAGCGGGCTGGAGGGGATCTGGACCGCGACTCCGGTGACATGGGACAACAGCTTCTTCCGCAACCTCTTCGAGTACGAGTGGGAGCTGACCAAGAGCCCCGCCGGGGCGAATCAGTGGAGGGCGAAGACCGAGTCCGCCCAGGGCACCGTGCCCGACGCCCACGATCCGTCGAAGACCCACGCCCCGGTGATGCTCACCACCGACCTGTCGCTCAAGGTCGACCCGATCTACGGGCCGATCTCGAGGCGGTTCTACGAGAACCCCGACGAGTTCGCCGACGCGTTCGCCAAGGCGTGGTACAAGCTCACCCACCGTGACATGGGACCCGTCTCGCGGTACCTCGGCCCGTTGATCGCGGCCGAGCCCCAGCTGTGGCAGGACCCCGTCCCCGACGTCGATCACGAGCTGATCGCTGGCGAGGACATCGCGGCGCTGAAGAGCAAGATCCTCGCCTCCGGGCTGTCCATCCCCCAGCTGGTCGCGACCGCCTGGGCGTCGGCGGCGACCTTCCGCGGTACCGACAAGCGCGGCGGCGCCAACGGCGCGCGCGTCCGGCTCGCGCCGCAGAAGGACTGGGAGGTCAACGACCCGGCCGAGCTGGCCGCTGCGCTGCGGACCCTCGAGGGGATCCAGCAGGACTTCAACGCCTCTCAGTCCGGCGGCAAGCGGGTCTCGCTCGCCGACGTGATCGTTCTCGGTGGCTGCGCCGCCGTCGAGGCGGCGGCGTCGAAGGCCGGGCACAACGTCACGGTTCCGTTCGCCGCCGGGCGCACGGACGCCGCGCAGGAGCAGACCGACGTCGACTCGTTTGCCCCGCTCGAGCCGACCGCCGATGGCTTCCGCAACTACATGGGTGCCGGCGAGAAGATGCCGGCCGAGCACCAGCTGGTCGAACGGGCCAACCTGTTGACGCTGACCGCGCCCGAGATGACGGTTCTCATTGGCGGTATGCGCGCGCTGAACGCCAACGCCGGCGGGTCGAGTCACGGCGTCTTCACCGACCGGCCCGAGACGCTGAGCAACGACTTCTTCGTGAACCTGCTCGACATGGACACGGAGTGGACGGGCTCGGCGGACGGCGTCTACGAAGGTCGCGACCGGGCCACCGGCGAGCTTCGGTGGACCGGCACGGCCGTCGACCTCGTGTTCGGGTCCAACTCCCAGCTGCGCGCCATCGCCGAGGTCTACGCGTCAGATGACGGCAAGGAGAAGTTCGCGCGTGACTTCGTGGCCGCCTGGGACAAGGTCATGAACCTCGACCGGTTCGACCTCGCCTGACCGATCTGTGCGGGTTGGTGACCGGTCGGCGCTGACCGGTCACCGCACCGCACGACACGCAGCGTCAAGGCTCGGGGGCCTAACGCCGAAGTAGGGAGCATGAGGACGACCACCAGGCGTGCGTTCCTGCGGCGGGCCAGCGGGTCGCTCGCTGCTGCCGGGCTCGTCGGCCAACTCGACCTCCTGACTGGCTGTGGCCCGGCGGGCACGGCCGGCACGGCGTCTCGGCCGCGTTGGGATGAGCTCGCCGCGAAGCTGGGCCGGCGACTGGTCAGACCGGGCGATCGCGGCTTTCTCCGGATCAGCCGTCCCTTGAACACCCGCTTCGCCAACGTCCATCCGGGAGGCGTCGCTGTGTGCGCGAACGTCCACGACGTGCGGACCGCGGTCAGGTGGGCACATGACAACGGCGTCCCCGTCGCCGTCCGCTCCGGCGGGCACAACTACGCCGGCTACTGCACCGGCCCGGGATTGGTCGTCAACGTCGGGAGCATGCGCGCCGTGTCGGTCGACGCGGCCAACGGCACCGTCACGGCTCAGCCCGGCGCGCGCAATACGACGATCTACGCCGGCCTCCAGCCCTACAACGTCGCGATCTCCGCCGGGCGGTGCCCGACCGTGGCCGTGGGTGGGTTGGTGCTCGGTGGCGGGATCGGCTTCAGTTCGCGCAAGATGGGGCTGACCTGCGATCACCTCGTGTCGGCGGAGGTCGTCACGGCGGATGGTCGACTGTTGACATGCAGCGAGCGCGCGAACTCGGATCTCTTCTGGGGCCTGCGCGGCGGTGGCGGTGGCAACTTCGGCGTGTGCACCTCGTACACGTTCACCACCAACCCTGTTTCGGATGTGACGCTATACGACATCACGTGGGACTGGAGGGACGCCGCCGCCGTCTTCGATGCGTTTCAGCGCGTCATTCAGAGCGCACCCGACGACTTCTCGGCTCGCTTGGGGGTCGGCAGAGCCGGCAACCCGCGGACCGGCGGCAAGGGACCGCCCACGATCTCGGCGCTCGGGCAGTTCTTCGGACCCAAGCACGAGCTCGTCGATCTGCTCACGCCCGCGCTGCACGCGGGACGTGTTCGTAAACAGTTGATCGCCCGGCGAACGTTCTGGCAGGCCAAGGATTACTTCTTTCACACAACTCCCCGGATCGCCTACGAGGTCAAGTCGGCGTACCTCGATCGGCCGCTCGACGGCGCCGGCGTGGACGTGCTGCTACGTGCGGTGGAGCGCTGGCCGGGCAGCCACAACGAGGACGGCGCCGGCGCGGCCATGTTCGCCTCGGGCGGCGCGATCAACCGGGTGCCCGCCGATGCCACGGCGTTCGTGCACCGCAGCGATTTCGCCGTCCTCGCCACCGAGACCGAGTGGACGCCCCAGGACTCGCGGCGCACGGTGGCGCGCGGCCTCGCGTGGATCGAGGAGCTGGCCGACGGGCTGAGGCCTCACACAACGGGTGCCGCCTACCAGAACTTCATCGATCGCTCGCAATCCAACTGGCAGAACGCGTACTACGGCCGGAACTTCAAGCGTCTGACCGAGGTCAAGCGGCGCTACGACCGCGGCGACGTCTTCCGTTTCCAGCAGAGCATCCCGCGCGCGGCCTAGCCGCACCCGCGTGGAGCTCGGGGGCATCGTCGGCCGCGAACTCCTCGAACCCGAATCCCGCGGCCTCCAGGGCGGGGACGACAACGCTGGGCTCGAGAGCCTCAGGTGTGTGGACCCCGGGCAAGCGCACGTCACCGCGCGCGACGAGCTCGGTGCAGACGGCGGCGACCCCGTACGTCGATCGCCAGCGCTGATCGCTGAGGTAGCGCGCCGCCCGTGTGACTTCGGTTCCGTCGCGCCGGCCGACGACGACCACCCGTGCGCCGTCGAGATCGCCGACGTTCGCCTGTGCGGTCGCGACGGCGGCGTGAATCGGGCTCGCTGTGAACGCCGGCGAGGTCAGGAACGCGCCGATGAAGGCCTCGGGGGCGACCCTCTGGCCGTCGGCCTCGATCGCTCGTCGCTCGAGGAACCCCGCACGACCGAGCGACGAGACCAGGTCGAGGAACTCCGGCGCGGTGTACGAGCCCCGGATCGAGGCCTGCCGGAGGCCGGGGAAGCTGCGATGAAGCGTCACCGGCTCGGAATGAGTGCAGAGCGCAGCGGCGAACGTGCCACAGCCGGGCCAGTGCACCGAGATACGTGAGTCACCCGCAGGCACGGCGATGAGCTCGCCGTCGCGGACCAGGGCGGCTTGCGCTCCGAACAACTCAATACGGTGGACCATGAGGTGCGGGGCGACGTCGAGCGTCACGCTCCCGAGCCAGGTGACGTGGATCTGCTCGACGTTGTCGAGATCGCTGGCCAGATGAGCAGCCATGATGTTCGTCAAGCCGGGAGTCCAGCCGGTCGAGGAGATCGCGGTGACGCCGGCCGCACGGGCACTCTCGTCGCGACTCCAGTACGACTCGATGAGTTCCTTGTCGTCGAGCAAATCGACGTAATCGACCCCGCACTCGATCGCCGCATCGAGCGACGGGAGCCCGGTGAGACGGTAGGGACCGCTGCAGTTGAGCACCACGTCCGGGGCCGATTCGCGCACCAGCGAGGCGACCGCGACCCTGTCCGTGGCATCTACCCCCGCGGCGCTCGCCTTCGGCCCCAGGTTGCCCGCCTCGCGCTGCGCTGCGTCGCGTTCGCGTCAACGAGCAACAGTTCACGGACGGACTCGCTCGCCGCCAGCATGCGAGCGGCCCTGGCGCCCTGAAAACCACCCCCGCCCAAGACAAGAATCTTCGTCATTGCGTTCTCCGCTCGGCCGGCTGTGGTGTCGAACGACATGCGCATCTTGCTCTCCGCTCGCCCGGCTGTGGTGGCGAACGACATGCGCATCTTGCTCAATATGTTTACGACATGCGCATGTCGCTCGCCTGTAACGCCGGACGGGCCGGTGATCGCCCGCGGCGACGATCACGTTAGTTGTTCTCTCCGATTCCAGCAGTCGCCGCGCCCCTCGCGCTCGTTGACGACAATTACGAGATGCCGAGCGAGCCACCTCCGTCGTCCCCGCACCCCTGCCGAGCCTGGGATTTCGTTCGCGTCGAGGCTGTCGCCGGGCGAGGTGTTCGCCGACTTCGTCATCGAGCAGCAGCTCGGGCGGGGCGAGATGGGAATTGTTTACCGAGTCAAGCGGCGCTCGCTCGACCGCGCCGAGGCGCTCAAGGTGATCGCTCCCAAGTACGCGGCCGACCCCAGCTACCGCGCCCGCTTCAAACGCGAGGCCACGCACGCGGCGCTCGCCCACCATCCCCACGTGGTGACGGTGTACGACGCCAACGAGAGCGACGGGCGGCTCTACATCGCCATGCAATTCGTCGACGGCGAGGATCTGCGCAAGCGGATCGCCGCCGGCCCTCTCCTGCCGCCATCGGCGGCCGAGATCACCCGCCAGGTCGGCTCCGCCCTCGACGCCGCGCACGCGGCCGGGTTGGTCCACCGCGACGTCAAGCCGGCCAACATCCTGCTCGCTGCCCACGGCGCCGGCGATCACGCCTACCTGACCGATTTCGGCGTCAGCCGCCGCATCAGCAGCGACGACGATCTCACCCAGCCCGGCATGTTCGTGGGCGCGGCCGACTACGCGGCACCCGAGCAGCACCGCGGCGAACCCGTGGACGCCCGCACCGACGTCTACTCGCTCGGCTGCGTCCTCTTCGAGATGCTGACCGGCCAGAAGCCCTTCGTCCGCGACTCCTCGACCGCGGTGGCGATGGCCCACTGCGTCGACCCGCCGCCCACTCCGACGTCCCTGAACCCGAGGCTGGGTGCGGCGTTCGACAGCGTGCTGCTCAAGGCCATGGCCAAGCAGCCCGACGATCGCTACCAGACGGCGCTCGAGCTCGGCGCCGCCGCCGTCGCGGCGGCCGCGGGGGCGGACTGGGACGAGATCAAGGGATCTGATGACCAAGCCGCCACCGAGGACCCGGGCACCGACGAGACGCAGATCCTCCCCCGGCCCAAGCGGGAGGCCTTCCGGGAGCGAGGACGCGACGCGGATCCTTCCCGGTAGCCCTCGCCACCGAGCCCCAGGCCCGCCGCCCCGGCCGCGCCGCCGCGGCGAGCCGCCCGCGAGCACGGCCGCGCCGGCGCGGCCGTCGCTCTGCCCTTCTCGCCGCCCTGGTGATCGTCGGCGCCGCGCGTCGGCATCTATCTCGCCACTCGGACCTCAGGTGGCAAGAGCGCCACCGTCGGCGCCGACACCAACATCCGCTCGAGTCCGGACGTTCCGGCGGACAATCCACAGTCCAACGTCGTCGGCTCATTCAGCAGCTCGCAGCGCGTCAAGATCAGCTGCTGGACGGCCGGCTCCGGCAGCCCCGACGGCTGGGCCCGACTGCAATCACCCGATTCCGGGCGCTACGTGTCCGCCACCCTGCTCACGCCGGTCGTCAGGACGCCTGCGTGCTGATCGTTAAGTAGCCCGTCACGCCAGCAGTGAGCGACAGACCTCGACGTGGAACATGGTCGCGTAGCCGAGATCGTCCACGTGAATTCGCTCATCGTGTGCATGCACGCCAGCCGCGGCGACCTCGTAAGGCGTGGTTCGCATGGGCCAGAGCCCGTAGGCCACCGAGCCAAATGCCGCGCGCGGGTAATGCGAATCGGTGAATCCGCCGCAGATCGTCGGCAGCAGGATTGCCTGCGGATCATGTTCGCCGATGAACGCGCGGCAGGCGTCGAACAGCGGGGACTCGACCGGGGAGATCGTCCCTCCGGTCAGCGGCTCGAGCACCTCCAGCTCGTACTGGACATCGCCACCGAGGGCCTCGTGCAGCTCGGCCAGCAACTCCTCCTCCGAGGTTCCTGGTAGCACACGACAGTCGCAGTCGACGCTGGCCCGCGCGGGCAGGACGTTGAGCGCGTCCGGGCCATGCAGACGTGTCGGAGCGATCGTGGTCGCGAACAGCGGCTGAACGAGCTCGAGGAAGGCGGGATGCAGCTTCACCGCGCGTGCGATGTCGTCATCGAGATCCTCGCCGAGCGGACCGATGAGACTCTCGAGCATCGTCTCGGTGGCGGGCAACAGCCGCCGGCGGGGCCTGTAGTCAGCCAGCCGACCGATCAGCTCGGCCAGCGCCGGCACGGCCCGCGGCGCCCCGTACGGGCTGGCGGAATGCCCGGGAGTGCCAAGCGCGGTCACGCGGACCGTTCCCGCGGCCTTTTCGCCCACGTTGAGCGTGACGATCGTCCGCCCGTCCTCCAACAGGACCCTCTCAGCCCCTCCCTCGTTCAACACGTAATCGGTGGCGAGGTCCGGCCGCTCGTCGACGAGCCACGACATGCCGACCCGGTTGGTCCCGTCCTCCTCGTCGGCCTCGGCGACGAACACCAGGTCACCAGACAGCGCCATCCCGGAGCGGGCGATCTCCGCCAGCGCGACCGCTCGCGTGGCCGTCTCGTTCTTCATGTCGCAGGCCCCGCGTCCCCACACGTACCCGGCCTCGTCGAGCACGCCGGCAAAGGGCGGCTGCGTCCAATCGCTCGCGTCGGCGGGAACGACGTCCGTATGGCCGAGCAGCATCAGCGAGGGACCCGAGCCGCTGCCGGGCAGTCGCGCCACGCAGATTCGCCCGCTCGGGATCCGCCGCGACGAGCTCGCACGACACACCGTTTCCCTCCAGGTAGTCGCGCAGCAACTCGGCGGCCGGAGTCTCGCGCCCGGGCGGGTTGGACGTGTCGACCCTGAGCAGCGCGCGCAGCAACTCGGTGGCCTCATCGCGAAGCGCATCGAAATCCACGCCCGAAACCTACGCGAGATGGTTGCGAGACTGTTTCCTCGTGACTAAACCGCCGCGATCGGTGTCCGGCCGCCTGGTTCTGCTCGCCGGTACGGATCCCTCCGAGGAGAAGGGTGGCCACCGGACCTACGTGGCCGCCCACGCCCTCGCCGCCGCGGCGGCCGGGTTCTCGCCCCACGTGTTCTATGTCGCCCCGTCGCGCGGCGTGGAGGTAACCGACCTCGGGGTGCTCCACCGGGTTCCGTCGCCGGTGCGCCCGCTGAGCACGATCATCGCCACAGCGCATCGACCCATCCTCGCCGCCGCGGTCGCGAGGCACCTCGCAGGGCAGCCAGGCCCCCACCTCATCCACAGCTTCGGCGCGTGGGCGGGAACCGGAGTCGCGGCGAGCCGGATCCTCGCGAGACGCGGAGTCACGGCGGTGCCAATCGCGAACGCCTACACGACGTTGGACCACGAATCCGCCGCGAAGGTCGACGGCCTGGCCACGGATCACGACGCCCACGCGGCACTCGGCTACCGGATCGTCGATTCCTGGGTGCGCGTGGTGGCCTCGGGTTCCGAGCGGCGGGGCTACGCCGGTTCGCAACGCATCCTCGTCAACTACGAGTCCGTCCGGAGGCTCGTGCACGAGCTGTGTGGGCCGGGCGTGGACATCCGTCGCGTTCCATATGCCGCCCCCGCCGCGTTCCGAGATCCCGACGCAGCGGACCGTGCGCCCCTTCCCGCGCCCGTCGCGAGGCTGCGACCTGCGGGCGCGCCGCTGATTGTCACCGTCGCACGCCACGACCCGCGCAAGGGGATCGACACTCTGCTGCGCGCGCTGAGCCATCTCGCCGCGGCCGGGATCGAGTTCCGCGCCTGCGTCGTGGGAGCGGGACCCCTCCTTCGCGCCCACCGCGCGCTGGCGGCACGTCTCGGGCTGGCCAACGGCGTGGCGATCACCGGCCACGTTGAGGACGTCTTTCCCTACCTCCAACACGCCGATGTGTTCGCACTCCCATCGCTCCAGGAGGGGAGCGGGTCCATATCGCTGCTCGAGGCCCTACAGGCCGGCGCTGCCGTCATCGCCTCGCGCTGCGACGGGATCCCCGAGGACGTGATCGACGAGCGCGACGCCTTGCTCGTCGCACCCGGAGACTCGTCGGCGCTCGAGGCAGCGCTGGCTCGCCTGCTGACCGATGCACCACTGCGTACAAGGCTTCAACGCCGCGCCCATGAGGTGTATGAGGAGAGATTCTCGGCCACGACATTCGTCTCGGGGCTGATGGCCGCGTACGCCTCCCTTGGATTCCTTCCCGACCACTAGGTATTAGCCAAACGGGGAGCCGCGTCGTCGCAACTCTCTGTCTACGTAGGCGACATCGGCATCGGAGAGATAGTCGACGTAACCTCCAACCGCGCCGCGTCGCACCTTGTAGCTATCTGTGTCGCTCACATCGCCGGGCCGCAGCCGCGGATCGCCAAATGCGTTCGTGCGCTCGAGCTCACGCATGCTCTCGAAGCTCGCGTATCCGACCGCGGCGGCGAGGTGCTGCTGTTCAACCGCACCGGCGCCGATGAAGCGCAGGACCGAGGCCAATGCTTCCTCGGGCGCCACGTGAAGGTGCTCGTAGCGGATCAGCAGGAAGTCCTGCGGGACCGACCGACTCCTCGACCAAATCTCGTAGAACGCCGCTACCTTCCTCGCACCGAAGACCGGCGAGCGCACGAGCTCCGCCATCGTGCCGCCGAACCAGCACGGGTGTCGCTCGAACACCAACGACCTCCTTGTCGCCTCGTAGTAGCTCGAGACCAATACATCTCTCACGTCTCGGGCGAGAAACACCACCTTCTTGTCGCGATAGGCGCGCTTGTCCTCGGACAGCGCGGTATACCCGACCGGCTCGCGCAGGTTGGTCCCATCGTGATCGAAATCCGTGCGCAACGCGCCGGCGGCCGTCGTCACGGCCGGCGTGTCGAGGAGCGCGTCCAGGCCCAGCCCAGCCTGAAGAGACAGCGCCCTGCCGAGCAGGACCCGCAGCCACGTGCGCCCCGACTTCGGGTACGAGACGATGTGGACGTCCGGCTCAGCGGCGATCACCGCGTGCGTCCCGCCGATAGCCGGTCGAGCACCCACGACGGGATGTCCGCCTGTTGTGACTGCGCAGCCACCCGAGCGTCTCGCCCACCGCGGCCGTCTCACACCGCGCTCGAGCGAGCTCGACCACTCGACCCCAGTCGAGTGCGCTGCCCGCAGACCGCAGCACGGCGGTGGCATCGGCAAACCTGGAAACGGGTGGGGCCTCGTCTGCGCACGCGCCCGGCGCGCACGATGGACGAGCTGCTCGGGGGCGTCGAGCGCGAACGTCGGGGTGCCGATCAGCTCGAGCCGCTACGCGGGTCTCCCACAGGTCGCCGTCATGTGCGTGAAGCACGACCGAGTCGCCGTCGACCGCTTCGACGGCCGCATCGAGTCGGTGCGGTCCGATGAGCATGTCGATCTTCGCGAACGGCCGAGCACCGACGTCGCGGTAGTGGAGCAGCGAAAGCGCTGCGCCGTTCAGCACGATCACCTCGACCCCCGCCGCGCTCAGTCCTGGCGATCACGCCGGCGGCGCGCTTGAGCGCCAGCTGATTGACATACCAGGTGCGCCGGTAGACGCCCCCGGCGAGCGACAACATCGGATCGTCGGCGCCCAGGCGACGCAGCGGTCGGTATGCCCCCCCGAGCAGCCACGCCTCGGCATCGGTCACGGTCTCCGGGCGTCACCTGCCTCGCCACGTGTCCCATGCGCGTCGAGCCCGTTCGTCATTCCATGCCACGGCGCCGAGCAGCAACCGGTGGCGCTCGTCCGGAAAGGAGACCGTAGTCAGACCTCGTGAAGAGTCACGGCAACGCTTCGATCGCACGAGCGCGGGACGATCAGCTTCAGCTGCGATCGCCCGTCGGAGGGCCGGAGCTGGGCGGGCACCTCTGCCCGCATCGCGGCCGTTTCCGAGAAGGCGGTGGAGAGCATCTCGGCGAGCCGCGGCTCGCCCAGCTCGGAGGCGATCGCGATCAACTCGTCCCCGATCAGTTCGTCGGCATCGACGAGCCAATTGCTCCGGTCCCAATACAGGATGCCGAGATCGACGTATTTCTCGAGGTAGTCGGCCAGCTCGACGCAAATGAGCCGTCGCTCGATCTCGCTGCGCTCGGGTAGCGCCCGGCGCGCTTCTGCGACGTTGCGCGGCTCGATCCGTAAGTCACGGAATTGCACGAGGAGCTCTTCGACGCCAGCTCCCACGGCCTCTCGGACCAGCTGGCGGCGAGCTTCCGTTACCACGTCATCACGGCCATCGCCGAAGTCCGCGTTCCCGTAAACGTTGTGCAGCAGACCGACCGCGACGATCTCGGCGGGCTGACCGAGGTCGGCGACGATGCTGGCAACACCCACTCCGTGGGCCACGAACGGCTTTCCGTCGGACTGGAAGTGGGCCGGATAGAGCCCCACCAACAGCTCATAGGCGTGGTGAACGAGGACCAGATCGTCGAGCGCAAGCCCCTTCGCCCGGAGCTGGTTATAGAGCTGAAGATTCGTTTGAGCGACCCGGATCCGCTCCACCGCGCCAGGCTACCGGTTTCTCGGTGGCGATCTGGTTGTATGTGCTGCTCGTTGGACCAGATGCCCGGAGCGACCGCGAGATGCCACGCGCACGTCAATTCCAAGTAGATCCGCGCCGGGTCGTCCACGAGACGATCGACGACGAGACGATCCTCGTCAATCTGCAAACCGGCGCCTACTACAGCCTCAAGGGGTCCGGTCCCGACATATGGGCCCTCCTGGTTGCCGGCTGCTCCGAGGACGATGTTGTCGGTGAGCTGCGCCGTCGCCACCCCAATGACGGCGGAACGGTCGCCCGGTCGACGTTGGCCCTGATCGAGCAGTTACGTGCCGACGGCTTGCTTGAGGAAGTCCCGGCGAATGGCTCCGACGCGCCACCCGCGCCGGAGCGAGCGACGGTCTCGGGGCGGTTCGAGCCGCCGGTCTGCGAGCGGTACACCGACATGGAGAACTTCATCCGCATGGACCCAATCCACGACGTTGGTGACGGCGGCTGGCCCCAGCCGCGGCCCGCGGGCCCGACGCGCTAGCAGGGTCCGATGGCGGTGCTTGTCGACGATGCCTTCATCGAATGGCGCGGCAGACGCTGGTGTCACCTGCAGGCCGACAGCGCCGAGGAACTCCACGAGTTCGCGCTCAGGCTCGGCCTTCGCCGCGAGTGGTTCCAGACGCGGACCGGCCGCCCGGATCGTGACCACTACGACATCACCGAAGCAGCGCGCGAGCAGGCCATCGCCCTCGGCGCCCAACCGGAGAGCACATCGGACGGCGCGCGCCGGCGCCGCGCCTCCCGTCAAGCGACGAAGTGACCGCCGCGCCGCGGCGGGGGGCTCATGGACATGGCGCCCCGCTCGAGGTCTTGGAGATTTTCACGCTGCTCATGCGCGTGACCGCGGGGTTGCCGCTCCACGGGGCGAAGACGCCTATTCCCTTGTGGGTGCCGCACGGCGGCGTCAGCACGAGCGCGCGAGTGCCGCCGCTGAAGCTCAGTGCGAATTTCGTGAACGGGACCTGCGGCAGGTTGCTCAGGCTGGTGACGACAAAGGAGTTGTCGATGCCATTGTTGGCGATGAGCTTGGCGTTCTGGCCGTGGATATTGATCTCAATGAACACCCGCAGAGGGTCGGCCGCGGTCCCGGCGCCGAAGAACACGAGGCCGTGGACGGTGCCGAGCAATGGGGTCGTGAAGGCCACCTGCCCGACCTGCGATGCGGACGGGCACTTGGCCGGCGCCGCCGAGGAGCTGTTGAACTGCGCCGTCTTGCACTGCACCAGCCCGGCAGCCAGGGCGCCGGCGTTGATCGAGCTCCCAGCCGGCAGGAAGACAACGTTGTTCTTCAGGTGGGACTGTCGGCGCGGCAGTTCCTGGCTGGGGACGGTCACCGTCACGGTCAGCGCCGAGGGCGTGCGCGCCCTGGTCGAGCCGAAGCTGAAGCCGATTGATGGGTTGAACGGCTCATGCGCACAGTCCGTCGGGGTGAAGTGCGCACTGGCGCGAGAACCCGCCGAGGACTCATACGAGGAGGCAGTACCGACGCCGGTCGCGCTGGTGCAGCTCGTCGGGTTGGTGAGGAACGCCGCGCTGCCGCCATTGACGAGACCGTCGAGCGTGAGCGAGATGGACTCGATTGTGATCGGGACGCGGGCGACGCCCAGCACCGGCGGGAGTGTCCGCGGAAGGTTGTCGAACGTCGTGACGAGCCCCAAGTCGCCGGGGATCCGCAGGGTCACGGGCCCCGACATCGAGAACTTGCCGAGCACGCCGTCCACGGGGCGCACGACCATCCCGATCCGGGCCGGCTCAGAGCCGGTGGGGGTCACGTCATACACATCCCCGGGAGCGGTGACCGGCAGGGGCAGTCCCAATGCCTGCGCGGTCACCGAAACCGTCCCGATCTTCGAGGCGGCGGGACACGAGTCGCTCGCGAGCTGCGCACTCGAGCAACGCGAGACCGCGTTGGGGTTGCCGAGCAGCCCCGCGGGCAGATTGACCTGCAGACGCTTGAGGCCATCCGTCGTGTCCGAGTACTTGAAGCTCGCCGCCACCGTCACATTGGGATGAGCGCCCGCGACCGTGGTCGAGGGGGTCATCGTGAAGGAGGTCATCGTCACGGATGCCCGCGCGGCCACGGGCCCCGCCAGCAAGCCTGCGACGACCAGCATCGATGCGAACGCGCCTTTTCTGGCTCGAGTCCTCACGCCGTCGATCCTACGACGAATCGCCGGCGACTGAGCCAGGCCTCAGCGACGGGCGTTGCGGCTGGGGGGAACGTAGCTGCCGACAGACATCGAGCCGTCCGGCGCGATGGTCAGCAGTTGGCCGGCGGACATGGTCACCTCGGTGCCGTCGCCGGCCCGCACGGCCACGTCGCGGAGCGTCGGCAGGCCCGGCCCGGTGAACTCTCGCTCCGGGTAGGCCACCTCCGCTCGAGCGTCGATCGTCTTGGCTCCGTTGGGTAGCTTGACCACATGGACGTGGTCCTTGGGGTTGAAGAAGGCGAGGTGAATTCTCGTCTCCGACTTGTTGCGGACGCGGAAGCGCCGCTGTACGGGGGCGGTCCAAGTGTCTGGGGCCGGGCCGGATGGCAACGAGACGCCTGACGAGATCGCCCTCGCCAGTCTGGCTGCCACCTGCTGGTAGGCCGCCAACGTGTGTGGTCCGAAGAGCGTCGACGCACCCTCGTACTGCTGCGAGGAATACTCCTCGCGCGTGGTGATGTACTGCGAGTACTCGTTGGCGTAGGTGCCGAGCGCGAGCTTCGTCACACCGGCCGCGGACATCGCTTCGAGCACCGTTGTGCGAAGCCGCCGCCCCGCCATTGTCGTCAGCTCACCCGGGATCCCCACGATGGCGAAGCTCCCGATGCGCAGGAGCTGAACCGGCAGCACCTGCGGCACGGCCGGATGCCTCGCCACGCCGGGCATGAGCACCACGGGCTTCGGAAAATGTCCCCTGCGCTCCGCTACGGCGCTCCGCTGAGCGCTCATGGACACGCCGACCAATTTGCTCATCACCAGGTGCACCCCACGAATGATCTGCTGGTCAAGACGCTTGGCGGCGTCGACGGTCAGGCCCTCGTGGACCGGGGTTGACGGCACCGGCACGCTGTCCTCCGAGCTTCCCGCGGCAAACGAGATCCCAAGTGCCGCGGGCCAGGTGCGCGCTCCGCTGGCGCCGGCGACGACATTCGAGAAGTCAACACGGGTATGTCTGAAATCGACCGGCCCCGTGACCTCCTCGGTCGCGGTCCGAAACAGACGCTCGGCGACCTCGTACTGCTGGCGGCCGTGCTTCTCCATCTGCGCGTGGTCACCAACACCGTCGGGAATGTGGCCCAACTCGACGTTCCCTGAGACATCCCCACAGTTGGCGTTGGCGAACGCGGCCACGAATGGCTCGCCGGCCGAGTCGGAGGCCATCGCCTGCTCGAACAGCTGACTCGCATGACCCTTGCTGTCGCCGGACACGAGTGTGTTCTTCTGGCCGCGGTCGGTCGGGTGGATCGCATACCAGCTGAGTGCGCCGACCGGGCTCTCCCGGCCGGCATCGTCGACCTTGACGAACTTCAGCAACAGCATCTCTCGATCGGTGTCCGCGCCCCAGCGCTCGCGCTCGGCCCGTGGATTGCACAGATACGCCTCCGGCGAGCGGTTGCTTCCGCAGCCATCGATCTCGCCGCCGTTGACGAAGATCCGCCCCGGGGCGACGTTGGCGTCAGCCATGTCGATCGCCCGCACGCAGCCGTCAGCGATGCACTCCAACACGGCCTCGTCGCAGCCACCGCCGGTGTAGTCGTACAGGCGCATCCCCGAGTATCCCCCCGGCGCGCTGTGCGTGTGCGTCCCGGCGAGAAGGACGTTCTCGTCCGTGTAGATGCATCGGTCCCGCTCGGCCAGGCGGCTCAGAACCGCCGCCTTGAGACGGCGGGTCCCCGACCAGATATCGGCCACGATGATCGCGACGCGCCGGCCGCGCTCCCCGGACGCGTGATCGGCCACGACAAACGCCCGGGCGTACAGCCGGGACTCCACACCAGTCGTGATCTGATGGGGGTCAGCCATCCCCATCAGCGGCAGGCCCACGGCAGGATCCGTGACCTCGCCGACCCCAGTTCCAACCGCGTACAAGAGCGACACTCGATCCCTCCAGTCGAGCCGATCCAACTCACATCCACTTGCAACGGACGCAGTCGCTAACGGATCATCCGTTCTCCTCGACGGTACCATCGGACGATGCTCGGCCGGCCGGCTCAGGCGCGTCTCAGAAGGGGTGCAAGACCTCCGGTTGCGACACGGCACCGCCCCCGGCTAGCCTCTGTTCATGGCGCGCGGCATTCCGGTTGGATGGTTCTTCTCCGAGTTCTGGCACGACCAGCTCGTCAACAATGGCCGCCAGTACCTCTTCCTGCTCTTCGCCGGCTTCATCGGGTCGTTTGGCTTCATACGCCTGTCGGCGCGGCTGATGCGAAGCCCGCGCGTGCCCTGGTGGCCCGGCAGCGTGGTCAGCGACAGTGGTGTCCACCTACACCACCTGGTTTGGGGGATCGGCGCCATGATGATCTCGGGAGTCATCAGCTTCGCCCTTTTCAGCACCGGCTTTTGGTACGACGTCTGCGCTGTTTTCTTCGGGATCGGGATGGGGCTGACGATCGATGAGTTCGCCCTCTGGATTCACCTCGACGACGTCTACTGGTCGCGCGAGGGGCGGAGCTCGATCGACGCGTCGGTGATTGCGATCGCGTTCATGGGATTGATCCTCGTCGGCGGCTTCTCGCTCGATTTCAGCGAGCCCGCG
>CAVTJE010000023.1:0-254742 GCA_963734775.1 uncultured Solirubrobacterales bacterium | reverse complement strand
TCAGCCTCACGTGTCCTGGCAAGGCCACAGCCAGACCGCGCTGAAGGTCTCTCGGGCGAGGATCTGTCCAGCGTTCGCCTCGTGCTCGGATCACCGTCGCACAGCCACCCGAAGCGGCGGCTCCTCAAATCGTTGTCAGCCACCACATCACGACCAGCGCAATGGGAAGGTTCAGCGACTCCATCAGCCGAACGAGACGGCGAAGGCGATGTTCAGGACATCGTGCGACAAGGCACAGTGGCTCGGGTTCGGCCGTGTGCGCAGAAGGCACCCTCCTCGTCAGCTCGACGGCGACCGCCCAGCCCGCCGTCGTCCACGCGCGGTCTCTGTCGTGCTGGACGGCTGGCTTTGATCAACCAGGCAAGCACAGCCATCCGCCGCTTAGTCGCCTCAAGTAGGTGGTGGAGCTAACCACCCCAGCACTTTCCGATGGGCGCTGCTGGTGGCTAAACAGACTCCTGGGACGGAAACCGGAAGTCAAGGACCAACACGCTCACGTCACTCGTTGCACGCTCACCACACACTCTACCGCCGCTGTCACTGCCTTGGAGGCGTCATCGGAGGCGCCGTGGCCTCGGCCGACGTCGGCCAGGAGACGCCTCGGACGTCCACGGAGCTCTGTCGTCCGGAACGAGCAGGCGAAGATCGTAGCCTTCAGCGCCGTGATCGCCACCGCCAACACCCCGGTCAGCTCGCTGGTTAGGAGAGCAGGCGTACGTCGGTGGCATGAGCAACCACCGGGCTCCGCTCTCCAGAACGAACATGGAATGCTCGGCCGCCCTCAACGCCGTCATCCAGCTTGGCCACCCATATGTCGGGGCGTGACCGGGCAGACGTTTTTTGCCGATCAAGGGAGTCATCCTCGATGTTCACGCTGAGGATGACGGCGCTCGCCGTCGAAGCGGCGTTGCGGCTTCGCCGAGTACTGGCGAGGGGCGAACGCCGACTACGGCCACGCGGTGGCCCGCCAGTACATCGACGGCGAGATAGGGCCCGACGGCAGCGTCCACATGGACATCGTCTGGAACAACGGAAGCAGCGGGCAGTACAACGCGACGCTCTATGGCGTCCAGCAGACATCTTCCGGCGGTCTCACGGGAATGCTCCAGGGCACCGCCGTGGACACCACTGGCACCGGCGGAGGATCGGCGATGCGTTGGACCGCCAACGGGACGGCCAGCGCCGATGGGTTCACGACCGACACCATCCTGCCCATGTACTGCCCTCCCAGCGCCGTCACGCGGTAGCGCCGGATCATCTACGCCTAACCGAGCCATCGCCGCCCACCACGGGCGGCGATGGCCGTTTGCGAGGGCGGCTGCGACGAGCGGATCGAGCACGAACGGGTCGACATCTGAGGTCTGGCGACAGGCGCCAGGGTCAAGGTCGACCGTCCAGCCCGCGGCTCGGGCCAGTGCTCACGCGACCAGTCGAAGAAGTTCGGGGAATCCTCACAAGGTTGGTAGAGATTAGAATGTGCGTTCGCGCGGGCTTGGCGGTCCTCGCTCCCGCGTCAGGACGACACAGCTGCCGGCGCCAACCCCTCACCCCGTTGAGCGCCGGCAGCCGTTTCGTTGAGTCCGCCGTGGCGGGCGCCAAGCCGCAGCCCGTGAGCTCGGAACCCGGCCGAACCGCTGAGGCGTCTGTGAACGGCACGATCTCGGCGTGAGGGCGCTTCGAGCCGGCCTCGAGGAAGCGGGCAACGTCGGATTGGCGGATGCGGACTCGACGCGAGCCGACCGGGAGGCCGTCGTTGATCTGGTCGTGCGCGTGCGGGTATCGTGCTGGATGTCCGCTGGCTCGAGCACGACGAAGGGCGTGGCGGTGATCACGGGTGTGGGAGCCGGAATCGGGCGTGCGCTCGCCGAGCGCCTAGCCGGTCAGGGCCGGCACGTGCTCGGTGTGTCACGCGACCTGGGTGGCTGGGCGGCTAGAGCCGCACTGCCTGACGGATTCGACGTCGTGGCCGCAGACCTGAGCACGAGCGCGGGCATCGCACGGGCGCTCGAGCAGATTCACACCGTCGCGGACGAAAAGCGCGAGCGGATCGACATCCTGGTCGATTGCGCCGGCACGGTCGGAGCGCTCGGGCCGGTCTATGAGCGCACCGAAGACGAGATCGACACCGTGCTGACGCTGCACGCCAAGGCACCTCTGCTGCTCACGACCGGCCTGAGGGGCGTCCTGTCGAGCGGCGCGCGCGTCCTCAGCCTGTCGTCGCGCGCGGCGCATGCCACCTTTCCAGGCGTCTCGATGTACGCGATGGCCAAGCACGCCCAAGACTCCGTCACGACGAGCCTGCGGCTCGAGCTCGCGCCAGAGGCACTCGTCGCGTCGGCCAGCCCGGGGGAGGTCGACACGGGGATGCAGGCCGATCTTCGTGCACCCGATCCGAGCGTGTTCACCCTGGCCGAGTTCTTCCGCGAGAACGAGCCCAACCTGATTCCGGTCGAGGTGGCGGTCGATTTCCTGACCTGGTTGCTGACTGAGACCGCGGACGCCGAGTACCCGCGCGAGTCCGATTGGTACATCTACGACTCGTCACGACCGCGGTGGCTGCCACCTGCGCGCGAGTTCTCCTATCCCGGAGCCGCCTTAGACGCGCACCAGCTTGGCTGCGGACCAGGCTTCTCGTGAGCCAGCCTCGGCTGGGTCTGGACGCCGCCGAGGCGTCGGCGCGGAACGCGATCCAGGGGCGATCGTGCATTAGGCTCCGTGGATGGGCCCTCCCGCCGACCCTTCCCATGCGGTTCAACTGCGCTCGCCGGAGCTGGCCGAGGACTTTGAGCGTCTGATGACCGGAGAATGGGACATCGTCCGCGAGTCGCTCGACACGGTGTCGGATTGGCGTCTGACGCGGCCGGCGGACGTGCCCGGACAGGCGATCGGTCAAGCCGATTACGTGCTGATTCGCGGAGATCGTCGAAGTGGATCGCTGGGAGCAACAGGCGAGCGAACACATTCAACGTCGGCCGACGACTTGGCGCATCTCGTCTCGAGCCGAGGGATGCTCGTCGTGCGTGGCGTCCTCTGAAATCGCGGCCGGCGGAGGGCGATCAGGCCCGGCCACATGCGCGCCGGTTGTGCCGGCGCCGAAACCCTGACATGCTTGACCAATGCTGCAGACCAGCTTGCGAGGGGGGGTTGCGGGCGCGGTCGCGACGGTGGTGATGACGCTCGAGCAGCCCCTCGACAAACGCCTCTTCGACTCCAAGTACGACGACGTCGAGATCCTGGGCAAGCTCGTGACGCGCGGCAACAACTGGCAACCCATCGGCTTCCGCTCCACATGCAGAACGGCGCGATCTTGGGCGCCGCATACGCGCGGCTCAAGCCGTCCCTGCCGGGCTCGGCGGTCCTCCGCGGCCTGCTGGCGGGCCTCATCGAGCACGTCGCGACCTGGCCGATGACCGTGCTGTTCGACCGCTACCACCCTGCCCGCAAGGAGCTGCCGAAGCTCGCCGCCAACCGCCGAGCCTTCGGCCAGGCGACGATCCGCCACGCAGTATTCGGCATCGTCCTCGGGCTCCTCGAGGACGCGCTGAACGACCGCAGCGCATAGCTCACGTTGTAGCTCGGTCGGCTCTCGCTTGGACGCGTCTGGCGGGGCGAAGCCCCCACGCGTCCACCGGAATCCGCCGCGAGCGCTCGTTGAGCAGAAAAACGTTGCAACGGCGGGAGAATGCGATATACCTCCGGCAGGACCGCAACACGGCGAGCACGCCCGCCGCGGACCCGACGGCAAATGGCACGACGCGTTCCTTCCCGCCGATTTCACGGTTCGCCCCGGACACAAGGTCACGATCACGTTCAATAACTACGACGGCGGCGCTCACACGTTCACCTCACCCGCGATGGGTGTCAACGCGATCATTCCCGGGGGAGGATCGGTCGGCGCGCCGCATAAGACGACGTTCACCTTCACGGCTCCGACCAAGCCCGGCAAGTACGCGTGGTATTGCGCGGTTCCGTGCGATCCGTGGGCGATGGCGCATGACGGCTTCATGCGCGGCTACGTGACGGTGAAGGCCTGATTGGCTCGCTAGGCAGCGATCGGTGCCAAAGTGGTGCGCGGCACGCGGCCGCGCATCGTCGCGTCAATGACCCGGTTGATCCGAGCTCCGTGCCGAGCCCCATTGAAGCTCAAGTCGCCCTGAGGGTGTCAGCTTGCTCCAGATGGCGCTCGGTGGGATCCTCATCCTCGCGGCTGGTGATCTGTTGGCGAGCGCATACCCAAGGCGGACGACCGCCACGAGCCGACGGCCAGCGTCGCCGCCGACTCGTCACGGTCGCTGCTGTGCTATTGCTTTGCACCATCATGGGCGACGGGTTGGCGGCCTGTGGCGGCGCCAGCGATCAACCGAAGTTGGACGGCCGGCGCGTGTTCAACGACTCCTGTAGCGAGTGCCATTCGCTCACGGGCCATGAGTCGCCCCGCCGTCAGGGTGGTGATCTACGCGACCTCCGGGTGCCCCGATCGGCCATGATGGAGTTCACGAAGGAAATGCCTGTCACCAGGCCACTATCCAGAGGCGAGCTTGATGCGGTCGTCGACTACGTGCTGGCGATTGAGCACCGTCGGTCATCTGGCTAGGGCGATCGGGACGAGCTCGCCGACCTGTGCCACCGTTCCGCCGGGAGCCAGTCCACCGGCGACGATGACCGTTTTGCCGTTGGTCACCGCGGCGAGGTCTGAGAGTGGTTGAGGCAACCGACCGACCACGCGCACCCTGCCTGAGTGCGGATCGATCGCCCGGATCGCGGCGGTCTGGGATCCGAGGTCGTTGCCTCGGCCTCCAATCAGATACACGAACCCATCGAGCGTGGCGGCGGCGGCGTGCGTCAACGCGCTGGGGAGGCGGCCGAGTGTCTTGACCGATCCGGTTGCCGGATCGAAGCTGTAGATGGCGCGGCTGGCGCCGGTGGGCGTTGATCCGCCGCAGATGATGACGGTGCCTGCCGCGGTGGTCGCCGCGGCGTATCGCAGGCCAACGGGGAGATGGCCGACGACTTTGGGCGGCGCTCCAGGGTGCCAGGCAAGGATGGTGTTCAGCCACCTCGTGCCGTCGTAGCCACCGATGATGTACGCCGTGTCGGTTGTGGCTGTGACCGCCACGTCGGATTGGGCGTGCGGGAGGGCCCCGATTTGGCGCACCGTGCCGTGGACAGGATCGAAGCTGATGATGTGGCTGAGCTCGACATCGGCGCCGCCGCCGAACACGTAGATCAGACCGCCGAGCTCGGCCCCCTGAGCATCATGCTGTGCCAGTGGCAGAGCGGCGGTCCGGATCACGCTGTGCATGTCCGCCACGGTGATTCCAGCGACCGACACATCGGCGGCGTCGAGCCCTCCGAGGAGAGCGAAACGCCCACGAGGCAACTCGACTGCCGCGGGGTCACGGAGTGGCGCCGCCAGCGAGTAGAGCGGGCGATATCGGACTTCTGCGCGGCGCGGCCCGATGCGTCGCTCTCGCGGAAGTGCTCGGGGCGGCGCCGGATCGCGACGACTCGGTGTGCGTCGATGCGCTCCCGCCGGGGGATGCGGCGCCGCAGCCGACCGTCAGTATCAACGTGAGGCTGGCCAGGCCCGTGATCTTGACCAGGCGACGGGCAGGCAAGCGGACCCATCGATACCTGTGGGCTCGGGGTCGCACGGGCGGCGAGCGTAGCTCAGCGGCGACGCTTGCCCACCGGTATCTGAGCACATTCTCATCGATCCCTTAGTCGGCTTCCATGGTCCACCGCCAAGATGTGCGTGATGGAAAACAACTGCGCCCCAGTCGGCAGATGAACCGCGCGCGTGGACGTGTGTTGATCTGGTCCATTTCTCTGGGGTTGGTGTCACTCTCCGGGGTTACCGGATGCGCGACGAGCTCGACGGCCCCGATCTCGTCATCGTCATCGTCGGCGTCGTTGTCGTCGACGACGACGAGTTCCAGGTCATTATCTCGGCCAGTCGTACATCCGCGGTTAACACCGGTAGTAAACGTCTACGGGGCTGACCGTGCCGGCGATCTCAGCGCCGCGGTAAGGGGCGACCCAGCGCTCGTCTACGTCCCGAACAGCATGAGCAACACCGTGTCGGTCATCGATCAGCGGACCTTGAAAGTGATCGGGCAATTCGTGACCGGGCAGCTCCCGCAGCACGTTACTCCGTCGTATGACCTACGCACTCTGTACGTGGACAACGACCTGGGCAACAGCCTGACTCCCATCAATCCGCGAACCGGTCAACCAGCCAAGCCGATCCCGGTCGAAGACCCCTACAACCTCTATTTCACGCCGGACGGGCGCTTTGCCATCGTCGTTGCGGAGCGTCTACAACGCCTTGATTTCCGCAGTCCGAAGACGATGCGTCTCGACCACTCGCTGTTGGTCCCTGCGTGCCGCGGCGTTGACCACATGGACTTCTCAGCATCGGGTCGTTTCGCGTTCGCCAGCTGTGAGTTCAGCGGGCGGATGATCGAGATTGACCTGCACACTCAGCGGGTGATCAGGACTCTCATGCTGCACGGCGGGCGGGCCAGCCCGCAGGACGTGAAGCTATCGCCCGACGGACGAACGATCTACGTCGCTGATCAGCTCAACGGCGGGCTCTGGGAGATAGATCCGAACGGTTTTCGCGTGACAGGGTTCCTCAGAACAGGCGCGGGAGCGCACGGCCTTTACCCGAGCCGTGATGCGCGCGTGCTGTACGTGTCCAACCGGCAACAGGGTTCGGTTTCAGTCGTCAGTTTCCGCACTCGACGCGTGATTCGAACCTGGCAGCTGCCAATGCCGGCGAGCCCGGATATGGGCGGGGTTTCGGCGGACGGGAAAACGCTCTGGCTCAGCGGTCGCTACAACGCCGTCGTCTACGCGATCAACACCCGCACCGGTCGGCTCAGGGCGAGTATCCCGGTCGGGGAGGGCCCGCATGGACTGTGTGTCTGGCCCCAACCCGGCCGTCACTCGCTCGGCCACACCGGGATCCTCCGGTGAAACCGGCGACTGTCCACGGCGATCACGGATGGGGCGTTCGGGTCAGGCAGAGATAATTTCTGTCGCGCACCGGGAAGCTCGAATTCGAACTCGGCGCCGCCGCCGGGGCCGGCACCGGCACGCACGCGGCCGCTGTGGGCGTCAGCAATTGCCTGGACGATCGCCAGGCCGAGGCCCGCCCCTCCATGTGCACGGTCGCGAGCCTGGTCGGTACGGTGAAAGCGTTCGAAGATCCGCTCGCGCTGGCCCGGCTCGATCCCAGGGCCGTCGTCGGTGACTGTGAACCTGATCCACCCGGCGGGCAATAGCGTGACCTTGAGCCGAACCAGACCCGCCGGCCGTGTGGTGTGTTCGATCGCGTTGCGAAGCAGGTTGCGCAGAGCCTGGGCGAGTTGGCCGGGGTCGGCTCCGAGAGTCACGGGGGGGAGGGTCGAGAGTTCGAACCGGCGCTCGGCGCTCGATGTGATCCCGGACCACAGATCGGAGATGAATCCCGAAACGTCGATCGTCTGGCGCCGAAGGAAACCTTGCTGTTCGGACCGGGACAGGAGAAGCATCTCGTCGACGAGACGAGAGGTCCGGGCGACCTCCTCGAGCGTCAGCCGTTCGACTCGATGGATCTCCTCGTGGGAGGGATTCGGTTGTGCGGCCAGCACCTCGATCTGGCCGGCGATCACCGTCAGCGGCGTGCGCAGTTCGTGCGATGCGTCGGCGACGAAGTCGTGCTGCGCGCGGAAGGCTGCCTCCAACCGGTCGAGCATGTGGTTGAAAGACTCGGCGAGCACGCGGATCTCGGATCCGGCTGAGACCGACGGATGCATGCGCGGCTGCAGATCGCCGTCGTCGACGCGGGCGGCCACGTTGGCCATGCGTCGCAGTGGCAGCGAGACCGACGCGCCGGCGAGATAGGAGGCGATCAGCGCGAGGGCGAACACGGTAGCCCCGGCGATGATGAACGAGCGGGCGATGCTACGTCCGGCGTCGGTGACGATTGTGAGCGGCTGTCCGGCCCCGACGCGGACCGGCATGCCGGCGGCGTCGACGATGCGCTGGTCGAGGCGGATGTCGCCAAGATCCGGGGCGTGCAGGGTGGTGATCCCCAACGGGGCGCCGAGCACCGCGCGTCCCTCGACATTCTCGTGTCGCTGCTGAGCCAGTGTCTCGTTGTCGTCGACACGGTGGGAGCCAAAAAGCTCCGGGTGGTTGCTCACCGTCCGTTGCCCCGGCACCACGGCGAACAGCAGCGAGGACGTCCCGGTGAACGGCTGAGCGTGGACATAGCGCTGAATCGCTCGCGCGAGCGCCGACGGTGAGTCTCTGCGCAGGGCGCGGACCGCCTGGGAGAGTTGCGAAGTGTCGCCTGCGACGTCGGTGTCGATCCGTGATCGCAGCCCACCGGTCGCCTGCTCATAGATGACGACAAACATCGCAGCACCCACGATGATCAGCGTGCCGGCCACCCAGGCGACCAGCCGCCACCGCACGCTTGCGCGGCGGATCAAGGTTGTACCAGCAGCTTGTAGCCGACCGAGCGGAGCGTCCGGATGGGCGCCGGGCCGTCGGAAGAACCGAGCTTGCGGCGCAGGTAGCCGACGTAGACATCGACGATGTTGGTGCGTGGATCGTGCTCGTACCCCCAGACGCCGCGAAGGATCCGCTCGCGAGAAAGAACCGTGTCGGGGTGATGCATAAAGTACGCGAGCAGGTCGAATTCGGTAGTTGACAGGCTTACCGAGCGTCCGTGATACCGAACCCGGCGGGTAAGCATGTCGAGTTCGACTCCGGCGTGATGGAGCGTGGTGGTGGGGACTTGGCGCGCCGCGCGCAGCTGGGCTTGGATCCGGGCCTGGAGCTCGGCCAGCGCGAACGGCTTGACCATGTAGTCGACGGCGCCGGCCTTAAGGCCCTTGACGCGGTCTTCAAGCTCGCCGCGAGCGGTGAGCACGATCACCGGTAGGCCGGGCCTCCGCTCGACCAGTGTGGCGAGGATCGTCGCGCCGCTTCGCCGCGGGAGCATCATATCCAGCACGACGAGGTCGACATCGGCGGCGAGCGCGGATTGGAGGCCCGAGTCTCCGTCCAGCTCGCAGCGTACGCTCAGGCCGCTGCCTCGCAGCCCTCGATCGATGAAGTCGACGATCCCGGGATCGTCTTCGATGACGAGAATGTGTCCCACGCACTCATGCTAAGGGGCATTTCAGCGCTGGAAACCGCAAAAAAGGGAGTTCTCATCTAGGGATAAATACGGATTTAGTGGGTCCGCCGGACTCGAGAACATGTCACTCACCTCAGACAGTCTGAGCTCACCCGCCGCGACGGCCGGCGCGATCCGTTCCGCGAGCCGGTCGACCACCGCCAGCGCCCGGGAAGCCACTCGCGGTTCCCCAACGAAGAGATACCTCGCTCGAAAAATCGCCGAAGGCAAACACCCCGCGAAGCCCGCCGCCCCTCCAACGCCATCTCGGCAACGGCCCCTACCGCGAGCCCTACAAGGGGGTTGTCAACACGCCGCCAGCACAAAACCCTTGGCATAGGACAATCCTGTGTGTTCGCCCCGTCCAGCCTGCGGGAATCTCCGGATGTGAGGTAGCGACACGTGGCGCGAAGATCACGTCATGGATCACCGTGAGGAACAGGCTCGCTTGCGCGACGAGGAGCTGCGCGCGGATCTCGCGATCCGCAACGAGGAACGGCGGCTGGCACGCGAGGAGCGGGAGATGGAGCGCGAGCTGAAGGATTTTGACGACGGCGAAGAGCGCGTCGAGGTGGAGATCGAGGAGGAATGGCGCCGAGAGCGTTGGGGACAGGAGCCCGAGCACCCGACCGCCTGGCCAAACCGCGAACGCAAGAACCGCCGGGACGACACACGGGGGCAAAATCCCTAGCCGGTCCGGCGCCGACGCGTACCGTGTCGGCTTTGCCGTCCAGTATCGCCCCCTTGTGACTCCGTAGTTATCCGCGTCCGACCGCGCGCGGTGCCCGGATGGCGGCGAAACGGTGCTTGTCCAGGATGTAAAGATCACCCGAACGAGGAGCCATCGATGTCGAGCACCGTCACCAAGCCCACCGCCGCGCAAACGCCCGTGGCCAGCTACCGTGCCGCGGTCGTGCATGAGTTCCATGCACCGCTGATGATCGAGCGGGTCCCGAAACGAGAACTCGAGCCGGGGCAGATCCTTGTCAAGATCGAGGCCTCGGGTCTCTGTCACACCGACATCCACGCCGCCCATGGCGACTGGCCGGTGAAGCCCTCCCCACCGTTCATTCCGGGTCACGAGGGCGTCGGGACCGTCGTAGAGCTCGGCCCCGGCGTGAACGAGGTATCACTCGGCGACCGCGTGGGGATGCCGTGGCTCGGCTATGCCTGTGGAACCTGCGACTACTGCATCTCGGGTCGGGAGACGCTGTGCCTCGAGCAGAAGAACATGGGTTATTCGATCGACGGCGGCTTCGGCGAGTACGCAATCGCGTATGCCCGCTACGTGGTCAAGGTCCCAGACGAGGTCGATCCGTTCGACGCGGCGCCCCTAACCTGCGCCGGAGTGACCACGTACAAGGCGGTCAAGGTCGCGGGCACGCGCTCGACCGATCTCGTGGCCGTATTCGGAGTTGGAGGGCTCGGCCATCTCGCGATCCAATACGCCGCGATCGCCGGCGGGCGGGTGATCGCCGTCGACCTGATCGACGACAAGCTCGAACTGGCGCGCACGCTGGGCGCCGAGTTCACGGTCAACGCCAGTCGCGAGGACCCAGTCGACGCGATCCAGGCGCTGGGCGGCGCCGATCAGGCCATCGCGCTCGCCGTCTCACCGCTTGCATTCGAGCAGGCCTACGGGTCTCTACGTCGCGGCGGGACGCTCGTGTTCGTCGCACTGCCGGCCGACAACGAGGTCAGGCTGCCCATCTTCGAGACCGTCCTGAACGGGATCACGATCGTCGGCTCGATCGTCGGTACGCGCGCCGATCTGCGCGAGGTCTTCGAGCTCCACGCCGCCGGCAAGACCCAAGTCACGCGCGAAGTGCGTCCTCTCACGCAGGTCAACGAGTCGATCGCCGACGTCGAGGCCGGCCGGGTGACGGCGCGGGTCGTGTTCGCGCCGTAGGTGCGATGCATTCTCTCCGCGGAGGCGGCCCGCCCACGGCGGTAGCGATCAAACGCGCGGTGCTTCAGGAGATCCTCGAACACGGGCTCGAAGCGCAGCACAAAGATCTACCGCACCTGGGTTCTAGTGACGCCGAGCCGGTCCTCGACTCGAAGTTTCTGCGCGGGGCGCAGATATCTGTGCTCCCTCAGCCTGGCTCAGTGTCGGGAGTAGCAATACCGGCCACCACGGCACTCAGCGCAGGACTCCGGATGAGTGGGGTAGTCCGCGGTCCGCCGCAGCAAGGGAGTACGCGACAAAGCAAGTGCTGGGCTAGCCACGTTGCTGGCTTCCGCCTTGATTCGCTTGCCGTCCAGTGGCTCCCGCTCAGGGGCCAGCGGTCGCGAACGTTCTCCTATGTCGCTTTATACGTGGATCGGCTACAAGCGGGTATTGAGCGGTAGCTTGGCGCGGCTCAGGCATCGAAGGGGTTGTTGCGCGTAGGAAGGCGGCGCAGTGGCGAACGGTTTCTGGTCCGCGCAACTACCGACGTTCAGATAGCGTCACAGCACCGGTCGGAACCGACGAGTAGCCCGAGCCCCATATGTCGGTTAGGCTACGATCAGGGTTAAGGCCCGACGCGAAACTGGAAAGCTCGGACGCGGACGCTTGGCTCGTGTGCGAATGGGGGGACTGTGATGGCTTACCTTCGGGGATCGATCGGTGACCGGCTGCTTTATCGGATGAGAGCCGTGGGCACGCTGTTCGCGCTCACGTGCTTGGTTAGCGCCTTCGCCGCGGGTTCGGCCCAGGCGACGGGTGAGGTGAGCTACGACCAGTGCTTCGGGACCAGCACCGGCTGCATATTCCTGGGCGGAGCTCCTCTGACATTCGCGGACTCGGTGGCTGTGAGTCCGAGCGACAGGTCCGTCTACGTCGCCGGGGAGAGCGCCCTGTCGCACTTCTTTGTCGGTGTGAAGGGCAGCTTGGCCTATGACGGGTGTGTCAGCGACGACGGCTCGGGCGGAGCTTGCCTGGACGTACCGGGGGACGCAGGGCAGTTCGGCGGCCCTAACGGTGTGGCGGTCAGTTCCAACAGCGCGTCGGTGTACACGTCGGACGGAGACGGCTGGACGGTCGCCCACCTGTTTGCGGCCGCGCAGGGACAGCTGTCGTGGGACGGCTGTTACAGCAATGATGGTTCCGGCGGCCGGTGCGCTGACGTCCCGGGGGACGGCAATCCACTCCAGCTCCCGGTTGCGGTTGCGGTGAGCCCGAATGGCGCATCCGTCTACACCGCTGCGATCACTAACGACGTCGATGGCACGAGTACCGTCTCGCATCTATTTGCAAATCCGATCCAGGGCCAGCTCACCTGGGACGGGTGCGTGAGCAATGACGGGTCCGCCGGCACGTGCCTCGATATTCCAGGCGATGGAACCCCCCTGACGGATCTGGCGTCGATCGCGGTCAGTCCCAATGGCGCCTCGCTGTACGCGATCGGCGTCAGCACAGTGTCGCACCTGTTCGCCAACGCGGCGCAGGGGCAGCTGTCGTGGGACGGGTGCATCAGCAGCGACGGGTCCGGCGGCCGCTGCGCCGACATCCCCGGGTCGGGCACGCCGTTGAATCGGGCGAGGGCGTAGTTGTGAGCCCTGATGGCTCGTCGGTCTATGTGGTCTCGGACGGGACGGTCTCGCATCTGTTCGCCAACCCGGCCCAGGGGCAGCTGTCGTGGGAGGGGTGCATCAGCGACGACGGGTCCGGCGGAACCTGCGCCGATCTCCCTGGGAACGGCGCGCCGCTGAGCGCCGCAGACGGCGTTGCGATCAGCCCGGACGGCCGCTCGCTGTACGTCGTGTCCGGCAAATCGAGCTCGCTCTCGGTCTTTGACGTCGGTCCCCAAGGCCGGCTGACGTTCAAACAGTGCTTGTCGGACAACGCGATCGTCGGATGTGCGGATCCTCCCGGGGATTCGCTCACCGGCGCCGATGCTGTCGCGGTCAGCCCAGACGGAGCGTCAGTTTATGTCGTGGGAGATTCGAAGGGGACGCTCGTTCACTTCTTCCGGGCGACCACCAGCGGTGGTGGCGGTGGCGGCTCGACGGCGCACACCGCGACGGCGACGATCGGCAACCGGCGGGTGACGCTTTCGAGCCTGCTGCCCGCGAGCTGCCTGGTCAAGGCCAAGTCGCTTACCGCGAACCTGAGCTCGTTCGCGATCACCGGCTCCAAGGCGAGCCACCTCACCTTCGCTCACGCCGAGTTCTACATCGACCGTGGGGTCCGCCACGTCCACCACAAGGTTCGACACAGCCGTGGCAAGAAGATCGTCGTCACGACGATTACCTACACCCCCAACCACACGAGTCATCAGCAGCCTACGTCGGTCTCGTTCAAGCTGAGCAAGCTGCGCAGCGGCTCACACACGCTGCGCGTCAGGATCTTCTTCCACAAGACCGTCAAGCGGCACGGACATCGTCGGACCGTGACGGTCTCCACCTCAGTGAAGATCAAATTCCGCGTCTGCTGATGCCAGCCGGCACGATCCGGCCGCAATCACAGTCAAACCCCGACGGTAGATCCGCAGACCTGCGGCACGATCGACAATCATCGTCTCGATTCGTTTAAGCCCGGATCGTGCAGGAGCCGCGGGTTGGTGATCGCGAAGTCACGGCTGGTTGGTGGTGAGGTCTTCGGGGTGGTTGTTGCCGGCGCGCGCTGCCGGTCGGACCGCGCCTTCGTTCACAACGGCGGAGGCTTCCGTGTTTTTGCGATAGGAAACCGTCGGCGTTGAACGCCGGGTCGTGCGCATCGCTGTGTTGGCTGATGCGGTCGGGGTTGATCAGCCGGCGGGTGCTGGCAGCTGGCGTAGCCGGGCGAACGCGGCCGCGAGCTCGGCGGCCCATGGCCAGTTGGCTGGGAGGCGTAGGACCGCGCGGCGGGCGTGGAACGAGAGCCGTCCGGCGGTGTGTAGCAGCCGGTAGCGCAGCGCTTTGGGTTCGCAGGTTGCGAGTTCGCCGGTGAGGCATAGCCGTTGGGTCCAGGCGAGCAGGTCTTGTGCGATCAGCGACAGCTCGAGCCAGACGGCGTTGAGGTTGAATTCGCGGAACGGGAGGTTCTCAAGCCCGGTCTGTTTCGCGGCGCGGATCAGGTTCTCGGCATCGCCGCGGCCGCGGTGCAGACGTTCGATCTCGACCATGTCGCCGGTGAGGTCGGTGAGTGTCGCTTGGAAGCGGTGTCCGTCGGCGTCGGTGAACTTCAGCTGCGCGCCGGGGTGTGGACGCTCGCGGCGGATGATCACCCGCGACCCGTCCGGCCACGGTGTGAGATCTAGCCGCTCGACGTGACTGATCTCCGCGATCTGTGCCCCGTCGCGTTGGGTGCCGTCCTGGCGCAGCGCGGGACGCCAAGCGTTCTCGGGCAGTTGCAGGATCGATTCGCGGACGCCGGTGAACAGATCGAACCCGACCAGGAACCCGATGTTCGCGTCCTGCGCCGCTTGGCACAAAGCGCCGGCCGCGCCGGCGGAGTCGATCCGCATCACGATCTCCGTGTCGAGATCGGAGACCACGTCGACCGGCAACTGAGCAAGCGCGAGATCGAGCACATCGATCTGCGCCTGGGCTGAATGAGCGGGCGCGCCACCTCCTCGCAGCACCCCGGCCAGCGCCTCGTGCGTCTCATCGAGATACGCCAGGATCGGGTGAAACCCGAACCCCGAGCGGTAGTTCACCGCCGCGCCTTCCTTCTCGGTATACGCGTTGACCAGCGTCGCGTCGATATCGATCACGATCCGCTCGGGCCGCACCCCGAGGCTCCAGGCACGATCCCTCGCCGCCGCACGCGCGGTGCGCAACGCATCGAGCAGCGCCGGCTCGCTGGCGATCCGATCGATCAGCCTGAACGCCGTCGAGTCCGAAGCGACCCGCCCGAACAACGGCTCCTGATCCCGGACGGCGCGAAGGTCAGACAGACAGTCGCCACCGTCGGCGAGCATCACCGCGAGATCCCGAATCACCCGACCCGGATCGTGACACCCACGCCGCTCACGAACTCCCCCCAGCGCACCCGAGAACCCCCGGGTGAGGCCGACCCGGTCAGCGACCTCGCCAAGCAACGCGGCACCCGCATGCGACACCAGGCCCTCTCCGTCCGCCGCGACATCTACCGTGAAATTGCGCCCATCGCGCTGCACCTTCAAGGTGAACCTCCCGAGTGGATGCTGCAGGCTTCGAACACCCGCAGAATCGCTGCTCAGGCGGACAGTTCCGCGGCCCCGACCATCGGGGCCGCAACTGCTTCATGCACGATCCGGGTTAAGGCGAGCGCGGCGAGGCTCGTGACGGCGCGCTAAGAACGGGTGCGCCGATGCGGAGTCTTGGCAAGCACGTCCTCGTGTGGTACAAGAGCGCGTCCGACTAAATCGTGGTCTCGCCGAGGTGCCGCGAGGCGGAAAGAGCAGCTCGGCTCTGGGGCTTAATCCTGACTGGGGGAGCTATGTCGCACGCTCGGATCTCGTCGCGCCGGATCGTGGGAGGGATCGTCGCTGCCGTGGCATTGTTCGGAGTGGGCGCTGCCCTCGTCAGCTCTCACTCCGTGTCTCGGCCGACGGGCCGTAGCTCTTCGGGCAGGGCGTTGACGCAGATCTCCGGCGCCGCCCGGCACAGGATCCTGCAGGCATACGCAAAGCTGCCGCTCGTGTTCGTGCCGAACGCCGGCCAAGCGAGCAAAGCGGTCCGCTACTACGTGCAAGGCCCGAACTTCAGCTTCTACTTCACGCGCGGCAAGGCGGTCGCCGTGCTGGCCAAGGGTCACCGCCGACAGGTGCTCGACCTTCAATTCCTCGGTGCCAACCCGCATCCGGCCCTTGTGACATCGAAACTACAGCCCGGCAAGGTGAACTACCTGACGAGCGGAGAGCGCCATGCCAACCTTGCGACCTACGGGCAGCTCGTCTACCGGAACCTCTGGCCTGGCGTCGACCTTGCCTTCAGCGGCGCGAGCGGACGCCTGGAGTACGAGTTCCGCGTCCGGCCGGGTGCGGACCCGAGCCAGATCCGGCTGTCGTATGCAGGCGCGAGACGGCTGTCGCTCGGCGCCGGCGGTGCGCTCGTTGCGCACACGCAGCTCGGAAGCCTGAACGACGCGGCCCCGCGGAGTTATCAGACGATCGGCGGGCGGCGCATCGCCGTCAATAGCCGCTACTCGCTTGCGGACGGATCGTACGGTTTTGCTTTGGGGCACCGTGATCCACGCAAGCTGCTCGTGATCGACCCAAGTCTCGCCTACTCGACATTCGTGGGTGGATCCGGGGAGGATGAGGCTGCAGCTCCTGATCTGAATATGGGCATTGCTGTCGATTCGACCGGGTCCGCGTACATCAGCGGGATGACCGAATCCACCGACTTCCCGGTCACACCCGGCGCGTTCGAAACGACGCACAACGCCATCACGCTGGGCGATGACGACGTGTTCGTCACCAAACTCAACCGTGCCGGCTCGGCGCTCGTCTATTCCACCTACCTGGGCGGCTCCTCGGACGATTTTGTCCAGGCGCTCGCCGTCGACGGCTCAGGCGCCGCGTACGTGACAGGCAACACAAATTCTTCCGACTTCCCCACCACGGCTGGGGCGTTCGATACCAGCCCGAACACCGCGGACGGGTTCGTCACGAAGCTGAACCCAACCGGCTCCTCGCTTGTCTACTCCACGCTCCTGGGCGGATCCTCGTTCGATCAGCCGTTCGGGATCGCGGTCGATTCGACCGGCGCCGCGTACGTCACCGGGCGCACTGGCTCCGCGGACTTCCCCACTACTGCGGGAGCGTTCGATACGAGTTATCCGGGCGGGCAGGAGTCCGCGTTCATCAGCAAGCTGAATGCGGCCGGATCGGCGCTCGTCTATTCCACGTTTCTGGGCGGGTCCTCCAACACCAACGACGCCAACCGGATCGCGATCGACTCGAGCGGCGCCGCGTACGTAAGCGGAGTCACCGGCTCCACGGACTTCCCAACCACCCCGGGGGCGTTCGACACTAGCTACAACGGCGGTGGCGTCGATGCGTTCGTCACGAAGCTGAACCCGGCGGGGTCGAGCCTCGTCTATTCCACCTACCTCGGCGGGAACCAGGACGACGACGCAAACGGCATCTCGATCGACTCGACCGGCGCGGCGTACGCCACCGGGTCCACTGGGTCGGCGAACTTCCCCACTACGCCGAGCGCGTTCCGAACGAGCTACAGCGGCGTCACTGACGGCTACGTGACCAAGCTCAACCCGAGCGGGTCGGGCCTTGTCTACTCGACCTACCTGGGTGGCTCAGGCTTCGAGGACCTCTTCGGCATCGCGGTCGACTCGTCCGGTGCTGTTTTTGTCACGGGGAGTAGCGATTCCACCGACTACCCGACTACTCCGGACGCCTTCCAGAACAGCCTCAGTGGCGGAAACCCCGATGTAGTGCTCACCAAGCTGAATGCCGCAGGATCAGGTCTGATTTTCTCGACGTACCTGGGTGGATCCAACCCGGACCAGGGGTCCTTCGTCGCGCTCGACGCCGTCGGGGCCGCCTACATCGTGGGATTCACCGGCTCGTCGAACTTCCCCACGACGTCCGGCGCCTTCGACACGACCTACAACGGCAACGCAGATGCGTTCGTCAGCAAGGTCAGCTTCGGCCCCGGGCCGCCGGCCACGCTGGCACTGGCCCCCAAAACGGCCACCAATGTCGTCGGTACACCGCATTGCGTGACGGCGACCGTCCAGGACGTCCTGTCCAACCCCGCCCCGGACATCACGGTGCGCTTCGCGGTAACTGGCTCGGTGAACACCATCGGATCACAGAAGACCGACGCGAACGGGCAGGCGGCGTTCTGCTACCAGGGTCCAGAGCTTCCGGGCAGTGACTCGATCAAGGCCTTCGCCGACACCAACGGGAACTCCTCGCAAGACGCCGGCGAGCCATCCGACACCGCGAGCAAGGTCTGGACGCTTCCGAAATCCGACTGCAAGGTCAAAGTCACAGGAGGCGGGCAGATAACCGCCGCCAACGGGGATCGCAGCGATTTCGGCGGCAACGCCAACTCCGACGGCGCAGGCAGCCTGAAAGGCCAAGAGGACTACCAAGATCATGGCCCCGCCGGCCCGCAGAACGTCAAGTCGATCGAGATCCAAGCGCTCACCTGCGATGCAACCCGTACGCGCGCCACGATCTTCGGCACCGCCAGCATCAACGGTTCCGGAGCCCACGAATTCAGGATTGACGTCCAGGATCTGGGCGAGCCCGGGATCAGAAGAGATACGTACCGGATTCTGCTCGACACCGGATATGACTCGGGGGTCCAGCCGCTCTCGGGTGGGAACATCCAGATCCACTAGCACGGCCTGGTCTGCTCGGAGCGCCGGCGATGAGCACATCATTGACAACGTGGTGCGCAGGTGAGAGTGTCGGTTCGGACATCCCCGAAGCGGGACGAGTGCGATGGCGATTACTCGTGAAGAGATCGAGCGCGAGAGGAAGACGCTGCCGTTCGGCTGGGGGCGTTTCGGCAAGGCCTACGACCAGTTGGCGGAGGTCTCGGAGCCCCTCGAGTCGTTGCTAGCAGCGGGGGTGGCCCTGAACCCCGAGTATCGCCAGGGTGGTCGTTTCGTTCCGGGTACGTTGGCCAGCGCGGTGTCCGAGCTGAGAAAGACCACGAACGTGCTTGTGGCCTGCACCAATCAGCGGTTGATCCTGCTCAGCACCGGCGTGGCCGGAGGCGTTCGCGACCACGTGTCGATCCCGTACGAGGGGATGGAGATCGTCGAGCGCGCGAGGAGGTATTTCGTGATCGGCGTGCCGGAGGGCCGAGTCAAGATTCGAGGGATGGCGAAGCAGCAGCAGCCGCGGGTCCTCGAGGTCCTCGAGCGCGAGGCACGGCCGACCGACACAAGGCCGGCATGAGCCGCACGTCCGCTCGGCCGTACTGGCGGGACATGACTAGCGCGAGACGTTATGACAGCCGGGCTCAGCAGGTCACGATCAGGTTGAATGCCCGGTGAGGGGTCACAATCGGGCGTCACTGTCCTGTGGTCGGGCGCGCGGCGACGACGACCACCTGGTCGGGACCTTCAACGACCACGACCTTCACGCGATGTAACCGGTCTCAGCGGTCGTTCCAGCCGGCGCCGGTCGCTGCGTACTCCTCGACCCGTGCCTGCATCAGCGCCTTCAGGAGCTCGATCGGCAGCTCGCGCTCGTAGGGGAGTTTGATGAAGCCCTCACCGGCCTCATAGCCGGCGGCCTCAACCGCGGCCTTCTGGGTGGCGAAGAAAGGTGGCGGGAACCGCAGCGAGCAGTGATTCTTGAAGTTCTGAAGCATCCACAGGTTCGTCTTCTTGCCGCGGACGTACACCGGCAGGTTCCACTTCAGTTCCTCCCGCGCCTCGGGGTCGGCATCGAGGCTCAGCTCCCTGAGCGCCTCGAGGTGCGGCCGCTGGACGTCGTTCAGTTGCGCGAAGAAGTCATCGACGCTTGACCGCTTGGGCATCGGCATGGCGTCAGCGTACCCCCTGCAGATCGCGCCGGCCCCGGCCGAATCGTCCTAAATCAGCGGGCCGCCTGAGCCCGGCCCGGTGCGCCGGGTAAATGACGTACAGCGGGCATGTGAGAGATGTTCGTCAGGGCGGCACGCATGCCCTCGGCGACATGGATCAGTGGGTTGGTCAGGTGACGGGAACTGGGGTCTCCGCGGACGTGGTCGCGTCTGCGAGCCTCGCCGCTGAGTCGGGGTCGTGTGAGGGCAGGTAGACCGTCGGGTGCGCTGCGCAGTGGGCGAGGATCGTCCGCATCGTGGCGATGTGCACTTTGGGGTCTGGTGCGACCGCGTCGGCGCGCAGCGCGTACAGCTGCTCGAGCGAGTCGGTTGTGTCGCCGGCGAGCATCACGTGCCGGCCTGAGTCATCGACGCAGATCACCGAGATGTGGCCGGGGGTGTGCCCGGGAGTGTCGACGGCGACGATTCGTCCGTCATCGCTGAGGGAGCGGCTTCGCGCAAACGCGCCGAACGGGCCGTCGTCGAGCGCGAAGGGCTCGGCGGCGAACCCCGGGGGCAACGGCTGGCGCAGGACGCGGCGCATCACCCGCGCCATCGGAGATGCGAGGAACTCCAGCTCCTTCTCGTGGATCAGGACTCGCCCGCGGACGTGGACGAGGCCGTCCATGTGGTCTCCGTGGGCGTGGGTGAGCACCACCTCCGAGACGTCGTCGAGCTCCAGGCCGGCGGTCGGCGATCGCCGCCGGAAGCTCCTGCTCGCGGGTCACTTCCATGCGCGCGAACGGGACGTTTCGCGCCGCCGCGGTCTCACCGGTGTCGACGAGCCGCAGCACTCCGTCGTGCTCGATCGCCCAGCAGTGGATCGGTAGCGGGTCTGAGAAGGCGCCGGGCAGGAACAGGTCCAGCTGCCGGCGCGGACCTTGGCGGGGATACAGGAAGCTGTGCTTGACGCGCACCGCCCCGGTCGTGAGGGCGTGGATCTTCATCCGACGGGCTCCGATCTCGGGGTATTCCGGCTGTCCCAGCGGTCGTGGTAGGGCCGCACGCCGAAGAGCTCTCGCCAGCGCGGCCAGCGGAGGGAGGATCAGGTTCTGGACCCAGATCGGCGGCGAGGTCGCTCGGCTCTCGTGGCGGAAGTACCAGCAGGTGGCGCCGAGCTGGAGCGGATTCTTCGGTGCCCCGCGGGGCGTCGTCTTGCCCTCGGAGCCGAGGCCGCCGAAGGCCTCGAACATCTCCTTGGTGTGCAGCGCCGGGCGAAGCTCGACCACGCCTTCGACCGCGACCGATCCCGGGTTTGACTCCGAGTGACGAACGCCGACCGGGCACGACGAGCGTCTCGCCCGGGCCGACCACGCAGTGCTCGCCGGCAAGGGTGAAGTGCGCCTCGCCCGCGCGTGATCGCGAAGCGCTCCTCCTGGTGGGGATGGACGTGCTCGGTGATCGAGCCGCCGGGCATGCTGCGCCAGTTGAAGCGGACGACATCGTCGCCAGCGTCCTGTGGGGTCGCGGTGAACTGGACCGATTCGCCGGTCGCCGGATTGGAGAACTGCCGGAACCGGGCGGGGGCGACGTCTGGGATGGTCATGCCGGCACGCTTTCGTGTGCTCCGTTGGACGTGCCATTTCGGCTGCGGTACCACGCGACCGTCGCGGCGATCGCGGCTCGCGAGCGGTGTGGCGTCGGTCCCGAACGTCGACTCGTACTTGGTCGTGTCGAGCACGAACGGCTGCTCGAACTCGTAGGAGAGCTCTACGAGCTCCCGGATCGTCGGGTTGAAGAGCCCGAGGGCGCGCACGGCCAGCTTGGGCAGCGATCGAACGCCGACCGGGTGCCCGACGTCGCCGGCGACGAGCTCGAGCAGCTCTCGGGTGGTGACGGTCTCAGGGCCGGGCAGGTGCCACACGCCACCGACGGCGCGCTCGTCGGTGCCGAGCGTCGCCAGACCGGCCGCGATGTCCGGGATGTAGCTGTAGGTGTGAGGCAGATCGGGGTTGCCGATGAAGTCAGCGCGTTTGCCGGCGACGGCGTTGCCGAACACGCGCTCACCGAGCGATGACTCAGTCGCGCCGGCGCCGAAGAAGTCAGACGCCCGCCCGATCGCGATCCGGACCCGACCGGCATCCGCGGCCGCGAGCAGCTCCTGGGTCATCGCGGCTCGGGTGCGGCCCTTGACCGTCGTCGCCGCGAGCGGGAGATCCTCGGTCATCGCCTTGCCCTCGGTCGGGCCGTAGCCGTACAGGTTCTCCAGGCTCACCAGCAGGGCACCGTGGCGCTCGGCCGCAGCCAGCACGCCTCGCTGCAGCGGCGGGAAGCGCCGGCGGCCAATCCGTGTACGGCGCGTTCAGGCACTGGTAGACGACCGATGCGCCCTTGGCCGCGTCGGTGGCGGCTTCGGGGTCGCTCGCGTCGGCCGCCCGCCAATCGATCCCGTCAACCAGCTCCGCCGGCCGCGTCCGCGACACCAGCCCGGACCGGCCAGACCCATCCCGGCCAAGCGAGCGCTGAGGGCACCGCCCGACCTGCCCGGCGCCGAACACCACATGCAGCCGATCCTCACTCATAGCTGCACTCCAGGCTGAGAAGGCAACCTCGTCGGCCTTGGCGTGCTCCGCGGCGTGTCGGACTCCCGCGAGGTCGCGGAAGCCGGCGAATGCGGTGCCGAGGAGGAGCAGCCCGGCGGTGATGCCGGTGGTGGCCACCAGTGCCGTCCCCGACATCACCGCGACAAGGATCACCGGTCCCAACGGTCAGCGCCCATCCGACCGGCCGGTAGCGCGGGATATCGACTCTGTGGTCGAGCCACAGCAACAGCGGTCCGATCGTGATCGCGATCGACGGCAGCACCCAGTCCGAGTGACCTGCGGAGCTGACGAGCACGGGAAGCACAATCGCTGCGGCGAACTCGAGCACCGTCGCGATCGTGACGCCTCGCTCGATCCGCCTGCCCTCCGGACTTTTCGGCCGCGGGGCGGCGCCGGCCGAGGCCGCGACGGCGTAGACAAACACGCCGATCACAGTCACCCCAAACACCGCGATCAGCGCGTCCCCTACGCCACCGCCGATCACCACGCTCCCGCGCACCAGCCAGAACGCGGCGAAAGCAGCCTGAATCAAACCGCCGATCCACCGCACGCGTCTTGACCAAGCCGCGGTTGGCGTCAGATCCGCCGAGCTCGTGGTTGCGCTCAGACCGCCGCCGCTCGTCGCCCGCGACTTCCTCGCTGCAGCGCGCTCCGCTTGGCGCTCGCTCACCGGCATGGCTGACTCCTTTCGCTGACCCTCGAGCAACCTGGCGGTCGACGACAGCCGAGCCTCGGAGAGCTCGCCTTCGCAAGCTACTCCCAGCACCGCGGTCTGTAAATGGCCCGTTCGGGCCTAGTCGGGGAGCCCGTTCGGGCCCCTCGGGGGGATAAGGCGCTCGAGGCGCGAGCGAACTACTCGCGCTCGCCCTCCGGTGGCGTTAATTGTCGTTTACAGCGAATCCGTACTGTTCAGTCCCAGTGCCGACGCGGCAGGACTCCACCGGGGAGCCTCGGCGGCCGATTACGGTCGTCGTGGTTGACGACGAACAGCTGATCCGTGCCGCTCTGAATCAGACGCTGACTGGCGGCGGCCTCGACCTTGTCGGCGAAGCGGCCAGCGCGCGAGACGCCCTTAGGCTGGTCGTCGACGTGCGCCCCGACGTTGTGTTGATGGACCTCCGGCTCCCAGACAGCTCGGGCGTGCAGGCGATCGAGCAGCTCGCCCTGCTCGCCCCCGCCTCGCGCATCCTCATCCTCACCCGCACCGAGCAAAACCGCGTGGTCGAGGCGATCGTCGCTGGCGCGAGCGGCTACATCCTCAAGACCGCGCCACCCAAGGCGATCATCGCCGCAGTCAGGGCGACCGCCGGCGGAGAATCGGTCATCTCCTCCCAGATCGCCGGGAAACTCCTGCAACGCATCCGCGAACGCGACATACCCGTCACCACCACCAGCGACAAGGCCGCGAGCGCGATCCGCGCCGTCCTCACCAAACGCGAGCTGGAAATCTTCGAACGGCTCGCGAGCGGCAAGAGCAATCACGACATCGCACACGAGCTCTCGCTCAGCACCAACACCGTCCACAACCACATCGCCAGCATCCTCGCGAAACTCCACCTCGACAACCGCATCCAGGCAGCCGTCCAAGCCGTACGCAGCGGTATCTCCTGAGTCACTTCCGCCACGCACGAACTGCCGAATGGCGGTCAGTGCGCGCTGCCGCGGACGGTTCTCCACGACTGCCAGGTGATGCGCAGGATGATGAGTGTGATGCCGAGGCCGATAAGCGGGTCGGCGATGGGCAACCCAACGGCGACGACGGCGGCGCTGGCGATGACGGCGAGGGAGACGTAGGCGTCGGAACGCGCGTGGTTCCCGTCCGCGATGAGCGCGGGGCTATCCAATCGCGTGCCGGCGCGGGTGCGCACCTTTGCCGCGACGAGGTTGCCGATGTACCCGATGACGCCCGCGGCCGCGAGTGCCAATAGGTGCTGCGGTGCGCTCGGATGGATGAGCCGGCTGACGGCCTCGACACCGGCGACACAGGCGCTGGTAAAGATGGTGGCGACGACGAAGAGGCCAGCGCCACGCTCGGCGGACTCGGAGCGAAGGAGGAACGCGATGCCGAGCGGGACCGCGGTCAAGGCGTCGCCGAAGTTGTGGATGAGGTCTGCCAGCAGCGCGACCGAACCTGACAGCGCGAAGATGACCGTTTGGATGATGGCCGCGCACCCGAGCACGCCCAGCGAGATGAGCACCGCGCGGACGCCCTCGTGCGAGCGCTTGATCGAGTCCGGCACCAGGCCGTGCGAGTGCTCGTGCCCGCCGCCATGGTGGTGACCAGAGTCGTGGCCGTTCCTGAGCTCGGGACCCGCGCCGCGCCGACGGTGCTGATGGGTGCGGCCGTTTGGCGTGATGTCGTGGCTTGTCGCCACGTCGCGGGGGCTCATGCGGATATCTCTCGCTCAGCCGGGTCGCGCGCCGCGCGGAAAGCGGCTATGCGGAGGTGCTCAACATGCGAGATGGCCTCCTCAAGCATCTGCCCGACATGCTCGTCGTGCAGTTCGTAGACCACGCGCCGCCCGTCGCGCGTGCCCACGACGAGGCCAAGCTGCCGCAGCAGGCGTAGCTGGTGCGACACCGCGGACGCCTCCATGTCGACCGCGCTCGCAAGCTCGCCGACCGAACGAGGCCCGGCATGGAGTTGGCCAAGGATGCGTACGCGGCTGGCGGTCGCCAGTGCTTGCATCGTGTTCGCCACCACCTGGGCGAATGAGAGGCCGAGTCGGTCTGCAGGCGTCAGTGCACCGCCGTGGGTCATACTGCGATGATACCTGAAGGTCCGTTCAGACGTTCAGCTACCAGACAAGACCACGGCGGCGCAAGACGGGACCGGCAATGGGCCGTGAGCCCCGGCTACGGTCGTGCCTCGAGGACCAGGTTGAACGGTGTTTCGGTGGCACGGCGCACGCGGGTGAATCCGGCTTGCTTCAGTACCTCGGTGAGCCTCGCTTCGCCCGCCTGCGCTCCGAGTGCGAGACCGACTTCCTGCGAGAGCGACGCCGGTGTGCAGATCACCGTCGAAGCACCGTAGAAAACGCGCCCGACCGGGTTGAGATTCTCCTCGACTTTGTCGTTGGCGAACGGCTCGACAATCATCCACGTCCCGTCAGATTCCAGCGATTGCAAGACGTGGGCCGAAGCGCCGACGGGGTCGCCCATGTCATGCAGGCAATCGAACACGCAGACCAGGTCATAGCCCTCACCGGGAAACCCCTTCGCAGATGCGACCTCAAAGTTGATGCGATCTCCAACCCCGGCCTCATCCGCGGCCTCGCGCGCGCGGTCGATCGATGCGTCGTGGTAGTCGAACCCGAAGAACTCCGAGTTCGGAAAGGCGCCGGCCATGATCACCGTCGACGCTCCATGCCCGCAGCCGACGTCGGCCACCTTCGCGCCACGTTCGAGCTTCTCCTGAACCCCCTCCAAGGCAGGGATCCATTCCGCGACCAGATTCGCGCGATAGCCCGGCCGGAAGAAACGCTCGGTCCCGCGGAACAGCCGATGGTCGTGCTCGTGCCAGCCCATCCCCCCGCCGGTGCGAAACGCCTCACGAATCTGATCCTCATCGGCATACAACGACGCGATCGAGTCATACAGGCCCAGGATGTAGAACGGGCTGTCTTCGTCGGCCAGCGCAAGCGCATGCTCGTCCGGGAGCGTGTACCGGTCGCTGCCGGGATCGTAGGTCACGTAACCCCCGGCCGCCTGGTTGCCCAGCCACTCCCTCACGCTGCGCTCGGCCGCCCCCGAGCGGTCCGCCACCTCCTGCGACGTCAGCGGTCCGGCGTGTGCCATCGCCTTGTACAAGCCGAGCTTCTCGCCGATCACCATCAGCGGAGCGCTGATAATCGCACCCATGTCGGTAACCGCTCGCCCCATAAACGCCTCTAGCTTGGCCTCGTCAATCTCCGTCGCGCTCATCAGAGCCTCTCCCCGGTGTGGACGACCGCCGAAGTCGGGCCGCCGCTCGAACAAGCAGACCACTCGTGTGGACTTCTGTCAACCAAGCGTGGGTGCGATAGGAACGCCTCGAAGTGGAGGCGTTAGCGGCGTGCGCCTGCCTCCACCTCGCGAACCCGACCGAAGACATGCTCAGCGTGCTCGTGTTCGCCGAGATCGACGGCGACAAGCTCACCGATGAGGAGATCTTCGCCGGGTTCCTCCTCCTGATGATCGCCGGCAGCCATCAAGGACACGGAACTCAGGGGCTCGCCAATCAAGAAGGGCGACAAGCTCGCGCTGTGGTACCCATCGTCGAACCGCGACGAAGATCGCTATGAGGATCCCGACCACTTCGACGTCCTTCGCAACCCCGAGCATCAGGCGTTCGGGGCCGGCGGCCGCCACTTTTGCCTCGGGACCGCGCTCGCACGACTCGAACTGAAAATCCTCGTCGAGGAAACCCTAGCGCGCTACCCGAACATGACCATCGAAAGCGAGCCGACCTGGGTGCTCTCACAGTTCTCGAGCCAACTCAAGACCCTCCCCGTCCGCCTCGACAACTGAGAGCGACATGTCCATGTAGGTCGGTAGGACCGTGCTGCCGGGCTCGTTGATCATCGGAACCTGCGTCGGGCAGTACAATTTCGGGGCGGTTCGCGCGGGCGGTCATCGACTGGTTGCGCGAACAGCGGACTAAAGAGCGGAACGAGTTCGCGGTCACACGTCTTGGCCGCCACAACGCGGGTCGGTCTGGCCTTTCAACCGAGATTTTCGCTCGTTAAGGATTGGGCAGCGCCTTCGCGCAGATGACCGCTCTCGAATCGAGCCGGGGAACCTTGAGCATCTGCCTCCACCCAGGCCATGATTCGCTCGCCGAAGGCGGGCTCGCCGGCGGCTTCGCTCGAGATCCCGTCATCGGGACCACCTCATACACCCCGGGCGTCGAGGGGTCCCAAGACTGCCACCGCGAGGTCCTGTTGCCGGAGAATCGGCGACGATGAGCACGATCGCTAGCGTGGCAAGGCCATCGTCCCGCTGGGGAGGGTCGGCCGCCACCACACGGAATCGTACGCTTGCGTTCGTCGCGCTCGCCGGCGTCCTGGCGTCCGGGATCGTGGCCTACGCAGCGGCAGTGAACCCGGATGCTTCGCCAGCCGGGGCGGTTGGGTCGTTGGCCCGTGCGCTCTACGTGCTCACTCCGGTCGCCGTCGGCATCTATGCGTGGCGCCGTCACCCCGAGGAACGCCTCGGCCAGCTGTTGATCCTATTCGCGTTGGTCGCCGCGATCTGGACGCTCAACGGATCAAGCCACCCTGCGCTGTTCGGCGTGGCGCGGCTTGTCGGCGTGGCTGTCGCACCCCTCTACAGCTACCTGGTGCTGTCGTTCCCGGAGGGCAGGCTGCACTCGCATCTGGAGCGGTGGGCGGTGGGCGCCAGCGCCGCGCTCATCGCCGTGTGCTGGGTACCACTCGTCCTCATTACCCGCCAACCGGTGATCGCGACGCCCCTGGTTCGTTGTGCACCCCACTGTCCTCACAACGTGTTCTTCGCCGGCACGGTGCCCGGGCTCGAGCAGGTATTGGAGTTCGGCGTTCGGTTCGGTTACGCGGTGACGCTGGTCGGGGTCGTTGTCCTTTTGCTCAGGCGGCTGCGTGCCTCGACGGCGCCGATGCGACGTATGCTCGCCCCGGTACTCCTCGCGTCGATCACATACGCAGGCGCGCTGGCGTTTTACCTGGCTGTCCAGCCACGCGCGGTCACCGTCGGCGGGTGGATCGTGATCGCGATGGTCCCGATCATCCCGTTGGCGCTGCTCGTCGGGCTGGCGCGTGAGCAGGTGTTCGTGCGCTCGGCGCTGGCACGGTTGGTGGCCGAACTTCCCGACTTCAAGGACACAGAACAGGTCCGGGACGCGATGGCTGCTGCGTTTAAGGATGAGTCGATGGAGATCTTCTTCTGGCGCGCCGCAGACGGGCGGTACGTGGACCGTCACGACATGCCCGTGCAGCTTCCGGAGGCGGGAGCCTCCACGGCGGTGACGAAGCTGGAGGACAACCGAGAACCGGTGGCCGCAGTCGTTCACGACGCGGTGCTGTCGGAGGACTCGCGCTTCATTCGAGCGATCGTCGCCGCAGCGATGATGGGCGTCGACAATGCCCACCTTGAGGCGGAGCTCAAGATCTCAAGACGCCGACTCGTTCGGGCCGCGGACACCGCCCGCGAGCGGTTTGAGCGCGACCTTCACGACGGTGCGCAGCAACAACTCGTGGCGATGCGCGTGAGATTGCAACTCGCGGCCGAGGCGATCGAGGCGGGGTCCGACGACGCAGCGAAAATCGTCGAACGAATCGGCGACGACATGGACGTCGCGCTGGCCGACCTCCGAAGGTTTGCGCAGGGCATGTATCCGCAGCTACTCACGAGCTTCGGGCTGGAGCAGGCCCTGAAGGCTGCAGCTCGCACAATGACTTTGCCGACCGTGGTCAGGTCGCGTCAGCTCGGCCGGTACGAGCCCGACGTCGAGGCGGCCGTGTACTTCAGTTGCCTAGAGGCACTCCAAAACGCCAGCAAGCACGCGGGCTCGGATGCGGTGATCACCACTCGCCTGTGGTGCAGCCGAGGGACGCTCCACTTCGAAGTCACCGATACGGGCATCGGCTTTGACCAGGGCGCCACGAGGAGCGGCAGCGGGCTGACAAATGTGCGCGACCGGATTGGAGCCGTCGGTGGCACCACGGTCATCTCGTCCAGTCCGGGCCAGGGGACTTCAATCTCCGGCGCGATCAGGATCGCGTGACTCGCCGCTGGTCAGTGGCGGAAGCTTTCGCGCTCCTCCGGACGCCGCTTCGGCACGGCGTCTCGAGTGACTCGAGCCAAGCGGTCTGCTTGAAAAGGTCGGCGAGGAACAGGTCGGCCATGTCGTTGAGCAGCCCGTAACGTCACCGTCCGCGTGCTTGCCTCAGCCGATTGGCATGCATGCCACCTTGCGGGCGGCCGGAGCACGAGCGACAGTTGGCCGGTGGCTGTTTCGAGCTTACGCTCGGATAACGACCAGACCGAGTCTCCCGGCGAGTGCGCGCCTGGCGCCAATCCGTCTTGGGCGCGATGGAGCAAGGGGCTGGGGCGCCGATATACGCTCGGGGTCGAAGAGGAGCTCATGCTTCTCGAGCCCTCTGACTGGTCGCTTGCCCAGTCGAGCGACGTGGTACTCGCCCGACTCTCGGACGATCTCTCGCCGCACGCATCTCCTGAGACCCACGCGGCGGTGATTGAGCTTGCTACCGGCATCCACCCGCACGTGGACGGCGTGGTTGCAGAGCTCGATTCGCTGCGCACCCGGCTTGCGGGGGAGGTGGACGCGATGGGGTTGACCGTCGCCGGCGCGGGTATGCACCCGCTGACGGTCTGGGAGGAGACTGAGGTCTCCGGCGCCGTGCGCTACCGCGCGCTCGACGACTCGCTGCGGGTGCTGGCTCGGCGCGAGCCGACGATGGCCCTCCATGTGCACGTCGGTGTGCCGGAGTCCGCTGACGCGATCCGCCTGCTGAACGGGCTGCGCCATCGGATCCCGATTCTCCTCGCGTTGTCGGCCAACTCTCCGTTCTGGCAGGGACGCGACAGCGGGTTCGCCTCAGCTCGCACGCTGATCTTCCAGGCCTTTCCCCGGGCCGGCACGCCGCGGAGTTTCGCCGACTACGCCGACTTCATCGAGGCGGTCGACGCGCTGATCGCGTCGGGGGCCATACCCGACCCGAGCTTCCTGTGGTGGGACGTGCGGCTGCAGCCCGCGCTTGGAACCGTTGAGGTTCGGGTGGCCGACGCTCAGTCAACGGTCTCGGAGGTGGCTGCTCTGGTCGCGCTGATCCAGTCGCTCGCGCGTCTTGAGCTCGAGGGAGAGCCCTCACGGCCAACGCAGGGCGCAGAGGTCATCGCCGAGAACCGCTTCTTGGCCGCCCGCGACGGGATGAACGCCCGGCTGATCGACCCGGCGGCTGCGGGTCTGGTTCCGGTGCGAGAGATGCTCGACTCGCTGCTGGCCGAATGTCGTCCGCACGCGCGCGCGCTCGGTTGCGCCGGAGCACTCGATCGGGTCAAGCGGCTCGCGGCCGCAAACGGAGCTGACCGTCAGCGCGCCTTCGTCGCCCCCAACCGGCGCCTCGACGATCTCGTGGCAGACCTCGCTGACCAGTTTCTCGCGGCGGGTTCGCTCGCCGCCGGTCAGGCCGAATCACAGGAACTCACATGAAAACTCGACAGAAAGGAGCGGCCAATGTGCCGCTGGCTCGCATACTCCGGCTCCCCCATCCTCATGAAAGACGTGCTCTACCAGGGAACCAACTCATTAGTTGATCAGAGTTTGCATTCGCGGCTGGGGGCCGAGCCGACCAACGGTGACGGGTTCGGCGTTGGCTGGTACGGCGAGCCCGAAACGCCGGGTGTGTTCCACAGCACCGAGCCGGCCTGGAACGACCAGAACCTGCGCGAGCTCTCCGGCCATATCAGCTCCCGGCTGTTCTTCACCCATATCCGCGCAGCGATCGGCAGCGCTGTTCAGCAGACCAACTGCCACCCATTCCGCCATGACCGGTGGCTGTTCATGCACAACGGCTACATCAACGAGTTCGCGACGATCAAACGGGACCTGGTTCTTGCCGTCGACCCCTCCCTATATCCGGAGATCCAAGGCCAGGCCGATACCGAGGTGCTGTTCTACCTCGCCCTCACCCTCGGCCTGACGGACGACCCCCCATCGGCCGTCGCGCAGGCGATCGGAATGGTCGAGGCCGTGGGCAACCGCCACGGGGTCCCGAACCCGTTCCAGGGCACGATCGCCACCACCGACGGTGAGAGCACCTGGGCGTTCCGGTACTCCAGCGAGGGGAAATCGCGATCGCTGTTCTTCACCACCGATGTGCCCACCCTGCGCAAGCGGTACCCCGACCGCGAAGAGCTCCGAGAATTCTCAGACGACGCCCGCCTGATCGTCTCCGAACCGCTCGGCGACGTCGCCGGCGTCTGGAACGAGGTCCCCGAATCCAGCTACGGCATCGTCACCCCCGACCACGCCGAACTTCAAACCTTCCGACCCAAAGAACCATCGAAGCCGGTGCCCATCGCCGGATGAGATACACCGAGCGATCGGACGGCCGACCGCTGGGATGCCGCGACAGCGCGGCGTCCCGCGTCTGCTTCGTTTCTAGCTTTTCGCGACGCGCAGAGGGCTGCGTCGGACGTTCTGCCGCGTAAGCGGCCCCGCCTGCGCATGACGAGCGCGAGTCCTGTCACCCGTTTGGGGTGGTGCGCCGCCGGCACCGTCGGGAGAAGATCCTGGTGTGGGAAGCATAATTCCGCTTGCCCTCGCCGCTGCCGTGTATCCCACCCTTCTGGCGGGTGTCATTGTTCTACTAGCGTCGGGAGCAGCCCGTGCGGCTGCTGGCTGGGTTTCTGGCCGGCGGCATGGGGATCAGCATCATCGCCGGCTTGATCATCGTCTTCGCGCTGGACGGAGCGGTCTCCACGAGCGACCAGAAATCGGCGAGCTCAACGGTCGACCTGGTCGTTGGGATCCTCTCGATCATGCTCGCTGTCGTGCTCTGGAAGCGTGAACGTGACCGCCGCGGACCTCGGGCGAAGCAGCCTGTGCAGAAGAAGGGCGGCCCGTCGTGGACGCAGCGAACTCTGGGGGAGGGATCGGTGTGGGCGGCGTTCGGGGCTGGCCTGGTCCTCAATCTGCCCGGCATCTGGTACCTGGACGCCCTCAAGGACATCGCCAAGGCGAACAAGAGCACGGCGACCACTATCGCGTTGATCCTCGGGTTTGTCGTGGTCATGTTCGCGCTCGCGGAACTTCCGCTGATCGGCTACGCGGTCGACCCTGATGGCACCCAGGTGCGCGTGCGGCGGTTCCAGGGGTGGCTGAGCGCCAACGGCCTGATCGTCGCGACGTCGGTCGCGGCGCTCATCGGTGTGTACCTCACGATCAAGGGGATTGCTGGTGTGAGCTGAGCCGTGGTCTGCGTAGGTCGAATGGATGCTCGAGCGCTGGCCGCGGATCAGCGGATTGGTGCTCGTCACCCGTTTGGGGTGAGGACCGCCCGGTCTGGCTCGTCGATCATGTTCACACCGAGTTCACAGCTCATGCCAATTCAAGAATCGCCAAACATCGTCGTCCACGACACGGAGCGGGCCCATCACCTGCTGATGCTCGAGTTCGGAAGTCGCCAAGACTTCGACGATCCCAAGCTCGAGTACCGGAGATTGTTCTCAGAGCTCCTGGGGACATTCATGCTGGTGCTAGTCGCCGCCGGCGGCGGAATCCTGCACGGGCAGGGACAGATCAGCCTGGCCGCAGCGGTGGTCGCCCCCGGGCTGATGGTGCTGGCGATCATCCTGTTCATGGGCGCGGTATCCGGCGCGCACCTGAACCCGGCCGTGTCGCTGGCGTTCGCCGTCCGAGGTGACTTCCCGTGGAAGCGCGTCCCGGGCTACATCATCACCCAGCTCCTCGGCGCGACGCTGGCGTGCCTGTTCCTGCTCGCCGTGTTCGGCAACATCCAGCACCTCGGCGCGACGCTGCCTGGACCGGGCTACCACGACTGGCAGGCGTTCTTGATGGAGATCGCACTGACGGGAGTCCTCCTCAGCGTGATCCTCGGTACCGCGTCGGCTGCGCAGAACGTCGGCGCGATCGGCGCGCTCGGGGTCGGTGGCTACATTGCCCTGGCCGGGCTGTGGTCGGCTCCGGTGAGCGGCACCTCGATGAACCCGGCACGCTCGTTCGGGCCCGCGCTCGTCAGTGGCGACTGGACCGCCTACTGGGTGTACGTCGCCGGGCCGCTGATCGGCGCGGCGATCGCCGTCGGGTGCGCGATGATCCTTCGTGGCAGCGGTGGCGACCCAATTTCCCATGCCGCCGGGTCGGGTGTGTTGACCTCGGGGCGCCTGGAGGAAAAGGCCAAGCTCTCGCAGGAGATCGATGCCGGGCGCGCCACACCGCCGGGGTTGTCGCCGACCAGCACGGACGCCGGCCCTTAAACCCCCGCACGACCTGAGCCAAATCAGTACCGCGAATCGAGCGCCGGCACCCGGTAATGACGTCTGCCTGCACGCATGCGCGCGGCAGTCGACGTGAACCACTCTTCGTTGCTCACCCAGATGGGATGAATAACGCGCGGCGCTTTCTTCTAGGCAGGCGGATCGGTTCGCGCCGGCGGCGTTTTGATCCGGGCACGGAATACGTGGAACGACCAGCCCTGGTAGAGCAGGACGATGGGGAAGAAGATGACGGCGGCGATTGTCATGACCTTGAGCGCGTACGAGCCTGACGCGGAGTTGTTGACGGTGAGGTTGTAGGCGGCGTTGGTGCTCGAGATCATCACGTTGGGGTAGAGGTCGATGAAGATCGATCCGATGGTGGCGGCGATCGCGATCGCTGAGGCGGCGAAGGCTCCTCCGTCGTGGTTTTCGGAGTTGGCGAGCCGGGCGGCGAAGATCACGGCGATGAGCGCGAGGATCTGGACTGGTTCGGGTACGTCGGCGCCGCCGGCGACCGCTCGTGTCCAGATCACGTGCCCGAGGACGAGGATGATTGCTGCCCATCCCGAGTGGCCGCGCGAGGCCACGCGCGCGCTCGCGGACCTGGTCGGTCGTCTTGAGTTTGAGGAAGGTCGCTCCGTGCAGCAGGCACAGGCCGACGAGCGTGAGTCCGGTCCAGATGCCGTAGGGGGTCAGCAGGTCGACGAAGTTGCCGGTGAAATCGTGATTCTGGTTGATCGGCAGCCCGGCGAGCAGATCGCCCAGCCCGACCCCGAGCAGCAGCGGGATCAGCAGGCTGCCGATCGTCGTGCACCACTTCCACGTAGCTCGCCAGCGGGGGTTCTCGCTCTTGTCCTTGTATTCGAACGCGACGCCGCGCGCCATCAGCGCGGCCAAGCGTCAAGAGCAGCGCCAGGTAGAGGGCGGAGAACATCGTCGCGTACCAGCCGGGGAACGCGGCGAACGTTCCCGCGCCGGCGACGACGAGCCATACCTCGTTGCCGTCCCAGAACGGGCCGATCGTGTTCAGCGCCACGCGCCGCTCGATGTCCGTGCGCCCGACGATCGTATGCAGCATCCCGACGCCGAAGTCGAACCCCTCGAGCACGAAGAAGCCGACCCAGAAGATCGCGACGATCAAGAACCAGACGAGTGTGAAGCTGCATCGCCCGTTCCTCCTAATACGTGAGCGCCGGTACCGCGCTCGAGCCCGTCCCGGCGGGCGCGGCGTCATCGTCATCGAGCGCCTTGCGCCCATAGCGGAGCATCAGCACCAGATCCGCCGCGCCCAGCGCGATATAGATGAGCACGAACGGGATCAGACTGATCCAGATATCGGTCGATGTGACCGATGGCGAGTTCGCGTTGATCGTCTTCATCAGACCCTGCACGATCCATGGCTGGCGGCCTGACTCGGTCAACAGCCAGCCCGCGGTGTTCATCAAGAAGGGCGTCACCACCGCCCATAACGCGAAGCGCTGGAACCACTTCGAGCGGTCAAGCGTTCCCTTGTGAACGAGCCACCCGCCCCACAGCGCGAGCAGCGCGATCAGCGACCCCAGGTACGCCATCACGCGCATCGACCAGTACTGGATGAACACGTCCGGGATGTAGTTGCCCGGCCCGTACTTCTTCTGATACTGCGACTGCAGCTCGTTGAGACCGGTCACCGGCCCGTTCCAGGTGCCGGTCGCGAGCACCGAGAGCAGGTGGGGGATCTCGATGATCTGACTCGGGGTCTGGTCGTTGCTACCGCCGCCGATCTGAAACACCGAGAACGAGCACGGCTGGCAGTTGGTCCATTGCGCCTCGGCAGCGGCGATCTTCGCCGGCTGGTACTTGGCCTCGATCTCGCCGAGCTTGTTCCCGACGAACATCTGGATCAGGATCGCCGGCAGCAGCACGATCACCGCCAACCGCGCCGCGCGATGAAACGCCTCGACCTCACGCTGCTTGCGCAGATGCCACGCGCACACGGCGAGCATCACCAGCGAACCGGTCACCAGCGAGGCCAAGATCACATGGACGTAGCCCCACAGAAACGTCGGATTCGTGAACAGACGCCCCGATGTTGTTCAGCACCGGCTGACCGGCACTGTTGAGCGCGTAACCGACCGGGTGCTGCATCCACGAGTTCGCCGCCAAGATGAACAACGCTGAGAGCATCGACCCGATCGCGACCATCCAGATACACGCCAGATGCACCCGCTTGGGAAGCCTGTCCCACCCGAACAGCCACAACCCCAGGAACGTCGACTCCAAAAAGAACGCCGCCAAGCCCTCCATCGCCAGCGGGGCCCCGAACACATCACCCACGAACCGCGAATACCTCGACCAGTTCATCCCGAACTCGAACTCCTGCACCAGCCCGGTGACCACCCCGACCGCGACGTTGATCAACAACAACGTGCCGAAGAACCGCGTCAGCCGCCGGTACTCGGGCCGCTCGTTGCGATACCACGCCGTCTGCAAAAGCGCGACCAGGAACGCCAAACCGATCGTCACCGGCACAAACAAAAAGTGATAGATGCTCGTCGTCGCGAACTGCCAGCGCGCGAGGTCGTTTGTCATCTCTTGGGGCTCCGTACGCGGAGGCGGTCGGTCGGTCGGGGACCGCAGAATCACTTCAAACCCGGCGCGGCACATCATCCAGATTGGGTGAAGCCAGGAGACCGCACGTCCCGAGCTGCGACCGGTTCATTCGGTCGTGAAGGGCTTGATGGCCGACCCCGCGTCATCCGTTCAAGGTGATGCCGCGAGCCCGGACGCCCGTCAGGCTTCGCACCTAATCAAAGTGAGGACCGAGGAGGAGCATGCGAGCCGCTCTCGACCGGAGGCTGCTCAGGCACGCTCGCGCCGGGATGTGGGCGCGGGTGGCTGAGGACTGCTGCTCGCCATGAGCTGGCGCCGAGTCTTCCGCGCCCGTCTGTACGTACGGGACTCGCTCTGGGTACTGCCGCTGGCTGGTGCCCTGTTGGGGGTTGTGCTGGGCGCCATAGACATCCTGATTGAACAGAACGTCCAGGTTCCGCCTCAGTTTCAGTACTCCTCGGGGACGGCGACGGCGGTGCTGGCCGCGATCGTCGGTGCGATGGCCGCACTGACTGGATTCGTTGTCACGGTGACGACGCTGGTCGTCCAAATGGCAACGGGTTCGTTCTCGGCTCGCTACATGCGCCTGTGGTACCGCGACCGGATGCTCAAGGTGCTGTTGGCCGTACTCGTCGGCACGCTCGCGTTCTCGTTCTCGTTGATGCGCCGCGTGGAGAACAACTTCGTCCCCGACATCGGGGTCTCCGTTGCCGGGCTGCTCGTGGTGTTGGGGCTGCTGCTTTTCCTCCTCTTCCTCGATCTTTATCTCCACCGGCTCAGACCAGTCGCTGTGGCGGCGCTCGTCCATGACTACTTCCGGCGCAACTTCGAGTCCGAGATCGAGCGCGCGAAGAACCCCGAGATCTTCGTCGGAGTGGCCGGTGTGGGCGGCGAGTCGCCCTCGTTGACGGTGCGGAGCCGGCGGGCAGGAGCGATCCAGGCGGTCGACAGTGCGGCCATGGTCGCGTGGGCCCGCGAGCAGGATTGCCTGGTCGCGCTGCGTCACGGCATTGGCGATTTCGTGCCGTCCGGGGCCGTGCTGATCGATGTCTATGGAGGCCGTGACCACGGTGATCGCGCGGAGTTGCGGCTGCGGAACATGGTGGCGCTCGGCCAGGAGCGGACGATCGAGCAGGATCCCGCGTTCGCGATCCGCATTCTCGTCGACGTCGCCAACCTCGCGCTGTCACCCGCCGTCAACGATCCGACGACCGCGGTACAGGTTCTGGATTACCTGGGAGAGACCCTGCGCATCGTCGGGAGGACCGAGTGGCCCGCCCGCACCTGGGAGGACAACGGCCGCTCGCGCAGAGGCGTCGTGATTCCCGCTCGCAGCTGGGAGGACTACCTCGCGCTGACCGCCAACGAGATCCGCGAGTACGGGGCGGGGGGAATTCAGATCATGCGGCGCTTGCGTGCCATGCTCGAGGAGTTACGTGCCGAAATTCGCCCCGAGTTCAGGGCGGCGGTCGATGACGAGTTGGCGCGTCTGGATGCCACTGTCTCGCGATCATTCGGCGGCTCGGTCGACTTCGATCGAGCGAGCACTGCCGACACGCAGGGGATCGGCGGGCCCCGAACGCAGCGGCAGAGCACGCCGCGACTCCAGCTGACCGAAGCCTCGGCGAACGTACGGCTAGGTGCCAGCCGGCTCCTCGTCACCGAAGACGATCAGCCCGTGCAAGATGTAGATGCACAGCGCGAAGATGGCCAGCGACCACCATGGATGCGTCCCGCCAATCGATAGCAACGACTCGAGCGCGCCGAGGCCAGCGCCGAAGATCCCGATGATCCGGCCGTAGGTTCCCCCGCCGAAGAGCGAGAACCCAGCGGTGAGCAGGATAATGCCCACGATGATCGTGATCCACCCCCAGGTGTGGAGGCTCGAGAAGACGTACTGCGTGTTGTCGAAGAAGTGGGCGTTGCTAACGGCGCCGATGCCGTAAATGATGTTGAGCGTGCCCGCGATCACCAACAGCATCGCTACGAACACCGCCCGGCCCGTACCTTTCATCTGCGTTTCCCTTCTGTCTGGTCAGTCCGTGAGAGTCGCCTGACTTCCCGCGCCAGGGTCGCACTCAATCGTTAACCGGGTTCGTGCCCGACGCATCACCCGATCGGCATGAAACAGCTGGCGCGAGCTCGTCTCGTGCGTGCATGCGCCTACCCGATCGAGAGTGGTGCCTGCACCCTGGTAAGCCCCGCTGGTGGTGCGACCATCAAAGTTTTTACAGAGAGACCGAGGGAAGGCGAAGCCGATGGCGGCGACGACGAGAGCGAACGGCGAGCATGCGGGCGGGGCTGCGACAAGAAAGGCCGTGGCGGCAGCGGCGAGTAAAGCGGCCGTGGTGCCGCATTTGTCAGTGGCCGAGCGCGTAGCACGCGGCAAGGCGGCGCGGGCAGAGGTGCCACGTGCCAGCCATGGGGTGTTTGACCCCTCCCCGACGCGAGCGGACCCGGTTGAGCTGTTGGAGTTGCAGGCGAAGACGCGGGTGCCGGAGTTGGTGCCGATTCGGTATGGCCGGATGTTGGTGTCGCCGTTTACGTTCTATCGGGGCGCGGCGTTGCTCATGGCTCAGGATCTGTCGTCGACGCCGCGCTCGGGGTTGACGGTGCAGTGTTGCGGGGATGCGCACCTGTCGAATTTTGGGGTGTTCGCATCGCCCGAGCGCCGGCTCGTGTTCGATCTGAATGATTTCGATGAGACGCTTCCGGGCCCGTGGGAATGGGATGTCAAACGCCTGGCGGTAAGCATGCTGATCGCGGCGCGCGACAACGGCTTCAAAGTTAAGGAGCAGGAGCGGATCGTGCTTGACACGGTTGCTCGCTACCGCACCGCGATGGCTGAGTTCGCTTCGATGAAGCAGCTCGAGGTGTGGTACTCGCACCTGGATATCGAGAGCGTGCTGCAGGAGTTTGCCTCGCAGTTCAAGCCGAAGGTGGTCAAGCGGGCCGACAAGCAGCTCGCGAAGGCGCGCACGAAGGACAGCATGACGGCGTTCTCTAAGCTGACCCACGAGGTCGACGGCCAGCCGCGGATCGTTGACCAGTCACCGTTGATCGTGCCAATCGAGCAGCTCGCGCCGGGCGGTGAGCGCGAGGAGATGTTCGAGGCGCTGCGCGAGCTGGAGCGCGGTTACCGCAACACCCTCGAGTGGGACCGGCGGGTTCTGTTGGAGGAGTTCGAGCTGACCGACTTCGCTCGCAAGGTGGTCGGGGTCGGTAGCGTCGGCACGCGCGCGTGGATCGCGCTGCTGATCGGCCGTGACGGGCAGGACCCGCTCTTCTTGCAGATGAAGGAGGCCGAGGCGTCGGTGCTGGAGGACTTCCTTGGCCCGAGCGCGTTCGAAAATCACGGGGAGCGGGTCGTCACCGGCCAGCGGCTGATGCAGGCAAGCAGCGACATCTTCCTGGGGTGGCTGCACGTCGAGTCCGGGTTCGACGGCCAGGCACGAGACTTCTACGGCCGTCAGCTCAAGGACTGGAAGGGCTCGGCGGAGATCGAACAGATGATCCCGAAGGCGATGGCCGCGTACGGCCAGCTGTGCGGGTGGACGCTCGCGCGGGCGCACGCTCGGAGCGGCGACCGGATCGCGATCGCGTCCTATCTCGGCAACAGCGATAGCTTCGACCGCGCGATCCTTCAGTTCTCAGAGGCCTACGCCGAACAAAACGACCGCGACTACAAGAAACTGAGCAAGGCGGTGAAGTCCGGCAAGATCACCGCCGAGACTGGCCTCTAATATTCAGAGCCTCCAGGACTTCAGCTCGACGCGGGCGGTGCCGTTGTTGCCGAGGTGATAGACGGAGACGCTGACGGGGTGAACCGGAAAAGCGTCGAACGGTTCGGCCTCGATGATCTTCAGATCGTCGAAATCGGCCACGCCGACCGTGATGTGGGGAAGGTACTTCCCGTCGCCGATCTGGTTGGGCACGTACCCCTCAACCCATTTCACCACGGTCGGACTGATCTCCTCGCCGGGCTCGGTCACGAATGCCGCCGCGGTACCTCCCGACGCGACGAACGGTGCGACAGCATCGACCAAGTCGGCCTGGAAGTCGAGCACGTCGTCGCTGACGTCGACGAGCAGAACGGTGGGCTCATAGCCGGGGAACCCCCAGTCGGCGCGCGTAATCTTTACCGCCTGGTAGGAGAGCGAGGCCATATCCGTCCCCGCCACCGTGTTCTCCACGGCGGTGTAGACGTGGTCCAGATCCGCCGTGCGTACATAACGCTGGAGGGTCGTGATGTGCGGACGGTGCATCTCGTCGAGATCCCACCCCTCCGGCATGCTCTTGAGCACCCGGGCATTGACCTCATCGGCCCGTCCAAGTGCGGCCTCGTCAGGGTCGATCACGATGTCGATCGCGGTCAACTCGCTCATGCGCTCACCAGTTGATGATTCCGCGGGCGATCAGGAGAACGCCTAGAACGCAACCGCCGATAATTGCGATCCGTCCGCCCCGCCGGGTCAGCCAGTCGCCGAAACGTTGCACCGCGGCGGCAGTCCACTCCGGTCTTGTCGCGTAGCCCAGCAGCGGGAGCTCCAGCAGCATGAGCATGATCAGATTGAACGCAATCACGGCGATCACCGTGACCGCCGTCCCGATCTGCTGTTTGTGCAGCAGATCCATCCCGGCGATGTACGACGCCCCCGGGAAGCTGAGCAGCGCCCCGACGACAAACGTGTCTCGGGCGGAGCCCTTGCTCAGTTGGCGGCGCCACCGGGGCGGTGGCTTGTCCTTGGCTCGCTCGCGTTTGCGCTGACTCCAAGCTTGCCGCCGCGTGTCGCGTCCGGTTGCGACAACAGCGACGATCACGAGGAGGAGCGCCCCGAGCGCGATGTTGAGGACCGGGTTGACGCCATGTTTTGCCGTGCTCGAGGTACTCGAGCCGGGCAGGGCGAACACGAGCAGCAACCCGCAGGTGATGCTCGTGAGCAGCGCTCCGAGCAGGTAGCCCGTCAGCAGCCGCTTGGGTTTCTCCAACGTGAGCATCACCGTCACGGCGGTCAGCAGGGTTGGGTTGAGCGCCGCGGTCAGCGAGAAGACGAAGACTTGACCCACAGGCTGTCCTTCGGTTGGGGCATTACGTCAGGCCTTGACCTGGTGGGCGCAGCTATGCGTCGGGTTCGCATCGTTACTGCCAAAGACCCTGCCGCCGACAAGCTCTGTCGGCATCACCCAAAGGGGATGATCCCTCCGGAGCCCGCCGCGCCTGCAGTGCGCCACCTCGCCTGGCTCGCCCCTCAGAGCCGCTCGAGCCTGCGATCCACCTCACCCTGCTCGAGCACATAGTGACCGAGCCGAGTGGCCGAATAGGACTCCGTGCCGCCTCTCCAACTCAGGCGCACGAGCAGCGCCCGCTCGAGGATCTGCAGCCCCTCGGCCACCAGCTGCTCGAAACGCACCCTCTGCTCGGCGGTGATTCCGTGGCCTACGAACGCCGGTGTGAACTGTCGGGCGATATCGCTCAACCCGACCCGGGTCGCGTCGGTCCGCGGCGCCTGGAACGTCCCCTGGTTCTCCGGGGCCCCGGGACCACCCGGACCGAACCCCCTGGTCATCGTCTCGGCACCGAGCTCAGGCAGGGACAACGCGTTGAGGCGCTCGATTTCTGTCTCCAGCGCGACTCCGTCGTCGCCCTCGTCCTCGCCGTGACCAAACAGTGGTGACACGCCGGCCGTCTCCTTTGTCCATCCTCGCCTACGGTGTTCGCACCCCGCGCGAGCATACTCATACGGCCGATCGTGAGATCGGGTGCCGGGACTGTGTTGTTCTCGGGATCGCGGAACCAGAACAGAGGCGGGGCTTCGCCGAAGCGGCTGACCTCGGCGTCGACGTCCACGCCGCGGTCCTTGAGCTGCTCGTGATAGGCGTCGATGTCGTCCGTCTGGAGCGAGATGCCGGTGTCCTGCCGGCCGCGGTCACTGGCGCATGCCGGTCGTGACCCAGCGTTCAAATGCGTCGACCTTGTCCTGCTGCCATGCGCCATCGCACGGCATCGAGCCGTTGTGGACCCGCTCGAGAATCGGGTGCGCGTTTTGCTTGACGTCGTCGTAGGACCACAGGTCGAACGCGAACTTCATCGACTGGCGGTCGCGGTGGCGAAATAGAGTCTTGACGTGCTTCTCGAAGCTGACCGGCTCATCGGGATGGGGGAGCACGGCAGGGCGGTCGTCCTCGCCGGTGGGCTGGAGCGCTGAGATCCTGCTTCCGGGCGGTCCGGCCGCGGTGTCCCAGGTCCAATGCGGCATCGGCATACGCTCGGGCGGCTTCGCGCCGGGCTGCGAGTTCTCGAGCGCGAGTCTCGAGCCCCATTCGATGTAGGAGCTGAACGCCGAGCGGAACTCAGGATCGGCCGGCAGCCCCGCCTCCTGCGCTGAGCCCATGATCAAGTGGACCCAACGCGCCCGCTTCTCCTCGGTCAAGCCCTTGCCGATGTGCTGCGAGATCATCCGGGGATATCCGCCGTGCTGTTGGCTATAGGCCTCTGGGCCGCCGAATACCTCCCCCAACCACCTCGCCACGCGCTCGGGATGATCGGGGGACATGTTGGCGAACAGTGGCGCCAGCAAAGGGTCCTGCGGCACGTGCTTCTCGTAGAAGATCCGTGTCATCCGCAGCAGCGCCGGATATCCCCCTGCCCACTCGAAGATCGTCGGCTCCCGATCGGGATCGGCGACGGGGTCCTTGAAGTCGACGTACCAGTGCATGCCACTACAGAACGGCTTGTTCTGCGAGTGGCCGCAGCGGCACAGCGCGTAGTGCTCCCGCGAGGCGCCCGCACCCTGCGGCTGATCCGGTCCTTCGGGGCCGAGGAGCTGGATCCCGCCTGTGATGCGGTAGGGGCCGTCCTTGGACACCTCGATCGACGGCACGCGCGTGTCGTGGTGGTCGACGTCCGCGCGCGCCTCGACGCCGTCCAGTGCATAGCTGAGCGCGCCGGAGGGGCAGCTTCGCACCGCGCGGATGATCTCGTCCATGCGGCCGCCGCTTGGCGCCACGAACGGCTCTTCGCCGACGCGGAATACTGTCGCGAGTCGGTCTGTGCAGAAGCCTGAGTGCTGGCAGATGCCGCGGTTGTCGAGGATCGTGAGCTGCTGGCCCGTATAGGTGTCGCGCCGGTCAGGGACCCGCTTCGGGTCCTTGGTGTCGGTGAACCCGATTTCGGCGTGCGTGCCATCGCAGAACGGCTTCGTCTTGGAACCACCGCAGCGACACAGGGCGATCTGCGGCAATGCAGGCAGCGGCCGTCCAAGCCAGTCGACCAGGTGATCGACGTTGGTGACGAGGTAAGGGCCGTCGCGCTCGCTCTGAATGCCAGCCGGAAGCTCGGCCTGCATCTCCCGCAGCTCGGCAACGAGTTTCGAGTTCTCCGGTGCGAACCGGCAGGCCAGGTCCTGAAGCGCCGCCGTTGCCTCCTGGACCTCGGCGGGAATGCCCGGCGACAGTCGCAGCCTGGTGGCGTCACGGGCCAGCTGCGCCAGTCGCTCGCCGAGGCCGCCGCGATCGACCTCCCCGCCGGGACTCTTGTCCTCCCGTTCGCCTGGGGCGGCGACGTCCAGCGGGCGAATAACCGACCGCCTGAGGCGGTGTGCCACGATCGTCAGGTCATCCTGCTCATCGCCGCTGCCGTCGTCCGCGTGCGCGGGCCCGCACAGCGCCGCGGACTCGAGCTCCAGCGCGCCATCGAGCAGCAACGTCGCCATTGCGGCCCACGACTGCGCAGTTGACTCTGTCGAGTCAGGGGTCATGCCGGCCTCGCGATCGTGGTCCGCCGGCAGCGGCGTTGCGGACGTACTCAACAACCATGCTCTGCTCCCTTCACAAGCGAGCCGATCGCCCGTAAACTAGACGGACTAATGTCTGAACTTGAAGGCAATATACATGAACTTCAAGATAAACTTCAGACCGTCGAGCAGGACCACGTCGATCAGGTACTCGCGCAATGGGCGGCCGTCCAGCCTGACCTGGATACCTCACCCGTCGCGGTCATCGCGAGGCTCGGAAGAACGACGGCGTACACCGACGCCGGCATCAACGCCCGGCTTGCCGAGTTCGGCCTGACGCGCGAAGCCTGGGACGTGCTGGCCAGCCTGCGACGAACGGGGCCCCCGCACCGCCTCTCGCCAACGCAGCTCTACCAGGCCCTGATGCGCAGCTCGGGGGCGATGACCCATCGTCTCACGAGCCTCGAGTCCGCAGGACTCATCAAGCGGGTAGCGGATACCGACGATGGCCGCAGCGTGCTCGTGGAGCTCACACGCAAAGGCGTCGCGCTCGTTGACCGCGTCGCGCCCCAGCACCTCGCTAACGAACAGACACTGCTGTCCGCACTCACCGAAGAGGAGCGGCGGACGCTCGCCGCGCTCCTCCGCAAGCTGTTGCACTCATATGAGGCTGGGCAGCCCGTGCCACCTCCGAGCGGGCGCGGCGGCCGTCGGAGATCCCCGCATCGAGCCCGTCGAGCGTCGCGGTGACCCGCCCCGTGGGGCTCGGATGCCAGCCGTTCGCGCTCATCGCCGCGTCCACTCCAGCGTCCGAACCGCGACGCGGCGCAGGCGGGACTTGAGGCGGAACCAGACGGGCGCCCGCCCGTGGTCCTGCCAGCGGGTGCGCAAGCTCAAGAGCTCGCTCTCGCTCGTCGTGCTCGGGCTCCTGGCCGAGCGACCCGTGCATCCCTACGCGATGCGCACGCTGATGCGCGAGCGCGGTCACGAGCGCACCGCGCGCGCCGGCGGCGCATCCCTGTATGACGCCGTCGGGCGCCTGGAGCGGGCGGGACTGATCGAGGTCCAGTCGTCCTCGCGCGAGGGGCGGCGACCCGAGCGCACGACCTACGAGATCACCTCGGCAGGCAGGAGCGAGCTGCGGGCGTGGATCCGCTCTGGATTGGCGGAGCCGGATACCCCCGAGACGTTCCAGGCCGCGATCTCATTCATGTACGCGCTCTCGCGGCCCGAGGCGATCGAGCGGCTCGAACACCGCCTGGCCGCGCTCGACGCGGTGATCGAACGCGCCGAGCCCGCCATCGCCGAGGCATCGGAAACGGTGCCGGCGATCTTCCTCTCCGAGGAGGACTACGCCCAGCACATGCGCGTGGCCGAGCGCGACTGGGTCTCGGCGTTCGTACGCCGGCTCGGCTCAGGAGACCTGCGCTGGCCGCACGGAGCGGACGCGGCTCGGCCCTGAGGCGTCCGGCCTCCGCGCCCGGTGATCGTCGATAGCTTTTCCCGGTGGTGGAGGGGGTGACAGTGCCATACGCTTGACGCAGCGTTGCCGTGAGCTTGCGTCAGCTTCGCGTCGGCTTGCGGCCGGACTACGCTCTCACCTTTCCATGCCCAAGCCGCCGCTCCCCGCAGAGCTAGACAACTTCCTGAAGCAGCCCAACCCGGCCGTCATCGCCTCGCTCCGGGCCGACGGAAGTCCCCACTCCGCCGCCACGTGGTACATCTGGGAGAACGGCCGCGTGCTCGTCAACATGGACGAGGGTCGCAAGCGGCTCGAGTATCTTCGCCGCGATCCGCGCGTCTCCATCACGGTCGTCGGAGCCGACGACTGGTACCACCACGTGACCCTCCGCGGCCGGGTCGCCACGCTCGAGGTGGATCCGGCGCACGAGGCCATCGACCGGTTGGCGCGGCACTACATCGGCCAGCCGTATTCAGACCACGTGCGCAGGCGATTCAGCGCCTGGATCGAGGTCGAGGCGTGGCACGCGTGGGCCGCCGGTCGCCCCTGGGCCGGCTGAGCGTCAGGAGAGCTCCAGACCGGCCAGTTGCGCGAGTGCCTCGATGTCCGCCCGCAGGGGGCGCTCGCCGAGTTGCACCGTGGTCGTGTGGGCGGTGGCGAGCAACGGCGCCACGGCGCTGTGCACGTCCGCCCCGGCGGCCCGCAGCGCCTCGGCGAGACGGAACTCGGCGTACGCCGCCGGGTAGCGCTCGCCGAGCGCGCCCAGGTGATCGGCGGCCAGCCGCCACGAGGCCGGATCCGACCGGCCGCCGGCGCGGGTCACCTCGGCGGCGGTCAGCAACCGGCAGGCGGTGCCGCGGGGCGGCGCCGGACCCGCCGTGTCGGCCGCCAACATCCGCTCGAAGGCGTCGTGCGCGGCCTGCGCCGCGGCGATCTCGTCGTCGGGTCGCTCGCCGGCAGCGCGAGCGTTCTCGGCCCGGTCGGCGCGGACGCGGGCCGCGATCGGATAGATATCAGCGAAGTCGGGCAGCCAGGCCTTGTATTCGGTGTCGTCGACGGCCGCGAGCGCCGCATCGAGCGTTCGGACAGCATCGTCATGCCGGCCCTGGCGCAGTTGCACCAATCCGAGCGCGGCCATGGCCCCCGGCCACCATTCCACGCCGCCCATGCGCTCGGCCAGCTCGGCCGCCCGCTCGAGATCCTCCTCGGCGGCACCGAGCTCACCTCGGGCCGCGGCGAGCTCGCCCAGAATGCGGTGGCGCGTTGCCGCGGCCGTGTGGCCGCGCGGCGTCACCTCGGCACAGATTCGCTCCGCCTCGGCAAAGCGACCGAGACGCAGCTGCCATCCGGCCACGTTGAAGTTCAGATACACGACGAAATCGCGCATGCCCCAGTCGCGGAGCGGCGGCGATTCCCTCCTGGGCGAGGGCGATGGCCGCCTCGACATTTCCGCCGTATTCGAGCGCCTCGCTGCCGTTGGCGTACGAGCGCCCGATTTCCTCGGCGGCATCGATGCTGATGGCGATCTTCCGGGCTGCCGCGGCGTGGGCCACGGGATCCCCGGCCAGCCCGCCGAGCCCGGCCAGCGTGTTGAGGACCTGGGCCTGCACCAACCGGTCGCCAACCGCCACGGCAAGCTTCAGCGCCTCCTCGCAACGCTCGCGCGCCTCGGCAGATCTCCCGCACAGCATCAGCACCTGCCCCTCGGCGGCCAGGACGAGGGCACGTTCGGAGCTCGGCGGTTCGGGCGGCACCAGCTCGACGGCGGCGCGATAGGCGGTCAGCGCTCCGTCGATATCGCCCCCGAGCCAGGACGCACGGCCGACCAGGACGTGGATTCGCGCCAGGCGAACGGTGTCCCGGACGGGGTCGAGCTCGGCCGCCGCCTGCCGCGCCAGTTCGGCCGCGCGGCCGGGATCATCGGCGCGGATCGCGGCGCCGGCAGCTCTCGTGAGCAGAGCGACGCGATCGATGCCGGCCACCCGAGCCGGATCGGACACCCGATCCCACAGCGCCAGGGCGCGCTCGCAATGTCGGTGGGTCTCGTCGAAGGCGAAGGCCTGCTCGGCCTCCGCGCTCGCCGTGACCGACGCCGTCAACGCCCGGCTGTCGTCGCCCGCCGCGAACCAATGATGAGCGAGCTCGGCGGCCACCCCGATGCCCGTCGCGGCGAGCTCGGGGCGCCCGACGAGCGTTCGCGCCAGCGCGCCGTGGAGCTCCGCGCGCTCGGTGGCCAGCAGATCGCCGTACACCGCCTCGCGAACGAGGGCGTGGCGGAAGCCGTACGAGGTGCCGTCTCCCTGGGTGACCAGGACCTGGTGCCCGAGCGCCTCTCGCAGGGCATCGCGAAAATCCGCGCCGGGCACGCCGGCCACGCCGCCCCCACGGCGCCCAGCAGCCGCTCGTCTACGGCGCGCCCCGCCGTGGCCGCCACCGCGAGCAGGCGACGCGCCGGCGGCGAGAGCCGCTCAATTCGCACGAGGAGCACGTCGCGCAGTGACGGCGGGAGCTCGGTCCGGGCGCCGGCAGCCAGGAGCTCCTCGGTGTAGAAGGCGTTGCCCTCCGTGCGCGCGAACAGGTGCTCGACCAGATCGGCAGAAGGCCATTGGCCGAGGATGGCCTCGACCTGGAGCGCGAGCTCGGCCCGGCTGAACGGGGCGAGCTGGAAACGCCGGACGCCACGAACGCGGGCGAGCTCGGCGACGAAGCCTCGGAGAGGATGGTCCCGATGGACGTCCTCGTCCCGGAGCGTGGCCATCACGAGCACCCGCGTGCCCCGGGCCGCGCGCACGAGGAAGGACAGAAAATCGCGGGTCGAGCGGTCGGCCCAGTGCAGATCCTCGACGATCAGGACCAGGGGCCGTTCGAGGGCCAGCCGCGTCAGCAGCTGGAGCAGCACGGCGAAGATCCGATCCTGACTGGAGGTGTGCCCGTTGCGGGCGGCCACCGTGTCGGGTGCCGCGAGCTCGGGCCACAGCCGAGCCAGCTCGGAGCGGTCGTGGCTGGAGAACGATTCGACCAGCTCCGGCTGGCCGAGCACCGGGCGCAGCGCCGCGACGATCGGCCCGTACGGCCAGCTCGCCCTCGGTCAGCTCGAAGCACTCGCCGACCAGCACGAGCTTGCCCTCGGCGCTCGCTCTGCGCTCGACCTCGCCGACCAGGCGGCTCTTGCCCACTCCAGCGTCCCCGGCGATCAGCACGACCCCGGACTCGGCGTCGAGCGCGGCCAGCTCGCTCTCGCGTCCGACGAAGCGCTCGCTCGACACGGGCCCCTGGACCTGATCTCCGAGTCCGGCGAATGTCTCCTGCACGACGGGCAGGGCGGGGGGCTGGGTGGGCGGAGGGAGCGGCGGAACCTCGTCGCTGGCAGCCTGGGCGCAATCAAAGTCGCTGGACGCCAGCGGCGTCCACGAGAGCTCGTGTGTCGCCACGGGATCGGGCAGGCCCTTGAGCTCGATTGCACCGAGGTTCGAGAAGTCGTGGCCACCGCGGCTGCCGGCCATGATCCGGGTCACCTCGGTGAGCAGGATCTGGCCGCCGCGCGCCCTGGCGCACAGCCGCGCTGCTTGCACCACGGGCGTGCCGTAGTAGTCGCCGTCGTCGTAGCTGGCGTCGCCCATGGAGACCCCGACCCGGATTTCGAACCGATCCGCAGCCGATCGATTTCGCATCTCGATCCGCTGGTTCATGGATACGGCGCAATCGATCGCCGCGGCGGCGCTGGGGAAGACGGCCATGACGCCGTCACCGAGGCTCTTGATCTCCCGGCCCCGCGCCGCGGCGATGGCTTCGCGCAGCAAACCGAAGAACTCGAGCCGAAGCTCATCCGCGCGCTCGGGACCCACGCGCGAGGCAAGCTCCGTCGACCCGACCAGGTCTGTGAACAGCACTGCGACAGTCTCGACAGAAGCCACCAAACTCCGATCCGCAGCAGCGGGGTCGAGAGCGTACCGAAGCAGGGCGGCTCGCTGGTTGCGGCCGCGACGAGCTCTATCTGAGCGTTATTCGGAATCTGATGTATACTCAGATAGCGTGTGGGACGTGGCCAACACTCGAGCACAGGACGGGCAGGTCGCCGTGGTCACGGGGGCGAACTCGGGGCTGGGGTTCGAGGTGGCCAAGACCCTCGCGCTGCGCGGCGCCGCGGTCGTGCTGGCCTGCCGCGACCACGGCAAGGGGGAGGAGGCCGAGGCTCGCATCGCGTCCGCGGGGGTGCGTGACAGGGCCAAGCTTCGTGTCGTCGACGTCGACCTCGCCTCGCTGGTCTCGGTTCGCCGGGCCGCCGAGGAGATCGCCGCTCTCCACGCGCGGATTGATCTACTCATCAACAACGCCGGCGTCATGCACGTGGTGCCCTACCAGCGCGGCGCCGATGGGATCGAGCTCACGTTCGCCACCAACCACCTCGGCCACTTCGCGCTCACCGGACTCCTGATGGACCGGATCCTCGCTGCCGACGCGGCCCGCGTCGTGACCGTGAGCAGCCTGGCCCACAAGCGGGGGCTGGCGCGGTTCGACGAGTCGCCATCGGCAGCCGAATACAAGCCGGGCAGGGCCTACGACGAATCCAAACTGGCAAATCTGCTCTTCACCTACGAGTTGCAGCGCCGCCTCGAGGTGGCCGGAGCCGCGGCGATCGCCGTGGCCGCCCACCCCGGGATTGCCGATACGGCGCTGTGGCGGACGAGCTCGAGGACCGAGCGGGCGCTGATCGGACCGCGCTTGCGCGCGGTCACCTTCTGGCTGGCACAGAATGCGCAAGCCGGGGCTCTGCCCGTGCTGCGCGCCGCCCTCGACGAGGTGGTCCGCGGCGGTGAGTACTACGGGCCCGGGCGTTGGTTGGAGTGCACGGGTCACCCCGTGCGGGTGAAATCGAGTGAGGCGAGCCACGATGCCGGCGCCCAGCGTGGGTTGTGGACGCAGTCCGAACAGCTCACGGGCGTTCGCTACCCGATGCTGGACGCCGGCGCGGCGAGCGACCAACGGTGACCGCGCCGCGCCGCAGTTACCACCATGGCGATCTGCGGGCGGCCCTGATCGAGACGGCGATCGTGCTGATCGCCGAGCGGGGCGTTCGGGAGTTCTCGATGGCCGAGGCCAGTCGCCGCACCGGTGTCGCCGCCAGCGCCCCGTACGCTCACTTCGCCGACCGCGACGCGCTGCTCGCCGCTGTGGCCGTTCATGGCTATGCACTGTTCCGCGACGAGTTCCTGCCCGACAGCGCCGGGCTGGGACCGGCGCAGCGATTGGCCGAGCTTGGCCGGTCGTATGTGCGTTTCGCCGCGACCCACGAGGCGCTGTTCAGGACGCTGTTCGAGGCCGGACTCGACAAGGCTCGCCATCCCGAGATCAGGGCCGCCGAGGCGCCGATCGACGCCATGTTCACCGAATGCGTGGAGGAGGTGCTGCAGACGCGCGAGGAGTCCGCGGTCGAGGACCTGGCGGCCGCGCTCGAGGCGACGGCCCATGGGTATGCGACGTTGCTGCTCGACGGCCGCTTCGGCGAAGGCGACCAAGCCGCTGAGGAAGCCGCCGAGCGCGCGGCACGCGCGATCCTTGCCCTCATCGCGAGCCGTGACGTGCTCAGCGCTCCGTCGCCCGCCACCAGATCGCGCGATCCGGTGAGAGCCGAAGTAACGGGCCGGGCGGCGGGTCGTCCTCGTACTGCGGGTAGCGATCGCGCAGGACGGTGACCGCGTCCTCGTGCTCGGCGGCGTCGAGGATGGCCACCTGGCCGATGAGCTGGACCCAGGCCAGCTCGGACCAGCTCTCCTCGTAGCGATCGACCGTCAAGGCGCCGTGCGGTCGTTGGCGCAGCCACCGGAGGCGTGCGAGCTCGTTCGTCTGACGCTTGGGCTTGTTGTCGACAATCGTCCAGATCGCGCCGTCGTAGCGGGCGTAGGTCACCGGCAGGACACGAGGTCGTCCGGCCCCGTCGAGCAGACCAAGATGGCCGACGCGCTGGCGCTCGAGCAGCTCTGATGCCCACCTCGGGAGCTCGTCTAGAGTGGAGATGACCACAGCGACAACGGTACGTGTGAGCGAAAGGTGAGCCAATGGAGGTAGGAATTGGGCTTCCGAACGCGGTCCGCGGAGTCGACCGCGCCGGGATAGTCGAGTGGGCGCGACGCGCCGAGAAGGCGGGGTTTTCCAGCCTGGGGACGCTCGATCGCCTCGTGTACCCCAACTATGAGTCGCTCATCGCCCTGGCCGCAGCCGCGGCGGTGACGGAGCGGATCCGGCTCGTCACCGACATTCTCATTGCTCCGCTGCGCGCGAACAGCGCGCTGCTGGCTAAGCAGGCGGCGACGATCGACAGCCTGTCCAGTGGGCGCCTGACACTCGGACTCGCCGTGGGCGGGCGCCAAGACGACTTCAGCGCCAGCGGCGTCGAGTTCCATCACCGGGGGCGAATCTTCGATCATCAGCTTCAGGAGATGTCGGCGGTGTGGGCCGGAGAGCGGGGCATCGGGCCGGCGCCGGCCTCGGGCGGCCGGCCGGGACTGCTCATCGGCGGCACGGGCGAAGTCGCCTTCAGGCGCGCCGCGCGGTATGGCGACGGATGGACGATGGGCGGTGGTACGCCCGACAACTTCCGTCAAGGGCGCGAGCAGTTGGTCGCCGCGTGGAAGGACGCTGCCCGCGGCGGAGCGCCGCGAAGTCTCGTGCTGTTCTACTTCGCGCTCGGCGCTGGCGCCGCGGAAACCGCGAGTGCCAACCTCAGCGACTACTACTCGTTCCTCGGCGACATCGCCCAGCAGATCGTCGCCGGTGCCGCCAAGGACCCCGACACCGTGAAGGGCTACCTGGCGGCGTTTGAGGCCGCAGGAGCCGACGAGGTGATCTGCTTCCCCACCTCGGCCGACCCGCACCAGGTCGATCTCCTGGCCGAGGCCGCCCTCTAGGTCCAGCTAGCGCAACGCGGTCAGCTGCCGAGCGAGCTGAGCGCCTTGACTGCCGCGTCGCGCACCCGCGGGTCTGGGTCGTCGTCGGCGAGCCGGCGGAGTCGCTCGCCGGCGCGCGAATCGCCGAGGACACCGAGGTTGGTCGCGGCCATCCCGCGGCTGGCCGGGTCGTCGCTGTCGAGCTGGGCGCTCAGCGTGTCGTAGGCGCCCGGCACCTTGTGGGTGGCCATGGCGAAGCCCGCGTAGCTGCGTCCCTCGAGGCTGTCGTCCGAGGTGAGCATCTCGGCCAGCCGTTCGCGGGCCTGCGGCGCGTCGATCAGACCGAGCCCCATGGCGGCGATCGCGCGCATCTCCGGCTCCGCGTCGCGGGAGGTCTCGACCAGCGGTGCCAGGCCGGCGGGCCCGAGCTGGCCGAGCAGGGCGCCGTAGGCCGCGCGGTCCTCGGGCCGCGCCGAGTGCATGCGGCGCTCGAGCTCCGGCACCGAGCGGTCACTCATCTCGCGCAGCACGTGGAGGCCCGCGTCGAGAACCGGCTGCTGCTCGTGGGAGCGAATCACGTCGACGACGAACGGCACGGCGGCGGCGTCATCGATCTGGATCAACCCCTGTGCGGCATGGTCGCGGATCGCAGAGTCACCGTCGGCGAGCGCTGCGGCCAGCTTCTTGACGTCGCGCTTGTCGATCAGCTTCTGGACATTGGTCGCGCCGAACAGGGCCATGGCCAGAGAACCTACCGCCCGCGCGCAGAGAGTGATAGGACGGCTGGGATGATTTCGCCATGACCAACTTCGAGGGCTTCGAGCCAAGCGTGCGCAAGTGGTTCCTTGGCCTCGAGGCGGACAACAGCAGGGAGTACTTTGCGGCGAACCGCGACTTCTTCGAGGCATCGATCCGGGGCCAGATGGAGGCGCTGCTGGCCGAGCTGGGCGCGCAGTTCGGTGGCGAGGTCAAGATGTTCCGCCAGAACCGCGACATTCGCTTCTCGGCCGATAAGTCGCCATATAAGACCAACACCTACGGCATCCTCCGGGGCGCCGACATCGCGGCCCAGGGGCTGTACGCATCGATCTCGGCCGATGGTCTGGTCGCGGGCAGCGGCTACCACGCGATGGCGCGTGACCAACTCGAGCGCTTCCGCGAGGGCGTGGCCGACGACCGGCGTGGCCCCGAACTGGCCAAGCTCGTCGGTCGGGCCGAGAAGGCGGGCCTCGAGCTGTGGGGGCAGAGCCTCGCCACCGCTCCCCGCGGATACCAAACGAACCACGCGCGGATCGAGTTGCTGCGTCGCAAGAGCCTGTCACTCGGCGCCCGAATGAAGCTGGGGCGCGGGATCAGCCGTGCCGACGGACTGCAGTTTGTGAGCAAGACCTGGCGTACGGCCGCACCAGTGACCGGCTGGCTCGACGCGTACGTCGGCGCCACGGCTCTGCCAGTCGGCAGACGCGGTCGGTAGCCAAGGTCGCCCCTGGTAGGTTGCGGGCCGGATGCACGCCGACACGATCGACGAGGCGGTCGCGCTCCTGGAGGGGCTCGATCGAACGCTCCCGGCGAGTGACGGCGTGCGCTGGTTCAACCGCATCTATCTCGACGTCACGCTGGCCCTGCGCGCTTACTGCGCCACCGGCCCGCTCGAGGCGTCCCCGTTCCTCCAGGACCTCGACGTCCTGTTCGCAAATGACTTCTTCGCCGCCTACGACGCTGCCGGCAGCGGGGGCCAGGTCCCAAGCTGCTGGGCGCCCCTGTTCGACGCTCGCCACGACCCCCGCATCGCTCCCCTGCAATTCGCCCTGGCGGGAATGAACGCGCACATCGGGCACGACCTGGCCATCGGCGTCGTGCAGACCTGCCAGGTGCTGGGCGTCGTCCCGACCGACGATTCGCCCCAACACTCCGACTATCAGGCCGTCAACTCGGTCGTCGGCGAGGCCGAGGCGCAGACCAAGCAGTGGCTGCTCACCGGCGCGATCAAGGAGCTAGACCACGCGGTCGCGCCAGTCGACGACGCGGTGGCCATCTGGAGCCTCGAGCGCGCCCGGGATGCCGCCTGGGTTCGGGCTGAGGTGCTCTGGAACCTGCGCGATCACCGGACCCTGACGGACGCATATCTGGCCACTATGGACGCGACGGTGGGGATGGAGGGTCGAGCCCTCCTGCTCCCACATGTGGTCTAGCGGGTGATCACCGCAGGCGATGGCGGTGGCCACGCGAGCGCTCCAGCGACGGTCGCGGACCTGGGCGCGGCCGCGCCGGGCGGGGTTGCTGTGCGCCCGAGCGGGCACGCTCGCGATCTTCGCTGAGTCCGACCTCGAGGAAGACGAGGCTGGTGGCCAGGACGAGGCCGATGCCGATGAGCACGAGGGCGAGGACCGCACCCGTGCCAGCGCCGATCGCCACGGCGCAGATCGCCCCGGCGATCACGAGGGCCGCGGCTGAGCCAAACCACATGATTCGCGCGTTTCTACTCACACACTCACTGTAGTCCGGGCGTTAGAGTCGGCGCACCGAGCTCGCACGATAGGAGGCGATGATGGCCAGTTTGCTCGACCTGACGGTACAGGGCGATGTCGGCGACGATTACCGACGAGTCGAAGCTGCCGCAGGTGAAGCTGATGACACCGCTGGAGCTCTACCGGCTGTGGGAGCGCCAGAACTGGATCTCGCATCAGATCGATCTCACCCAGGATCGGCGCGACTGGGAGTCGATGCCCGAGGAGCTCCGGGACGAGATGGCCTATGGGCTGGCCGCCTTCTTCGTCGGCGAGGAGCGCGTCACCAACCAGTTCTCAGGCCTCGTCCTGGCCGCGGAGGACAAGCACGAGGAGGCGTTTCTCATCACCCAGCAGGTCGACGAGGCACGTCACGCCCAGCACTTCAACCGCCTCTACGACGAGGTCTTCCGTTTTGACGGCAGCTTCGAGGACAGGCTGGAACGCGCCCGGGCCGATCTCAACGGTGACTACTTCAAGCTGTTCGACGGCTACCTCGTCGATTCCCACCAGGCGCTGCTCGCAGACCCGTCGGACATCGTCGCCAAGGTCGACTTCGTCACGCTCTACCACATGGTCATCGAGGGCACGCTGGCGCTGACCGGTCAGTACTTCCAGACCGACAACATGGAGCGGCGCAAGATCCTGCCCGGACACCTGAAGGCGTTCGGCCTGATTTCGCGCGACGAGCACCGGCACGTCGCCTACGGCACCTGGTTCCTGCAACAGAAGGCTCGCGACCCGGAGCTGGCCAAGCGGATCCAGGACAAGCTGGCCGAGACCCTGCCATCGGCGGCCGGCGTACTCGTCCCGCCCGGCTACCAGCTCGGTGACGAGTACGAGTACCTCGGCTACTCGAGCCAGGAGACGAACGAGTTCGCGTTCACGGCTCTGTCGCGCCGCTTGAAGGTCATCGGCGTGGGCTTGCCGGCGATCGCCGCCTAGTTGGTCCGACCTCTCTAGCTGGCCGGGTCTCGGCGGCGCCAAAGCGCTCCTCGAGCACGGCGAGGCGAGCCTCGAGTCGCTCGATCCGGGTCGCGTGGTCAGGAGGAGTCGGCCGGCTGTGCGGTCCGTCCGCGAATAGCTCCTCGACCGAGGCGTCGAGCGCCCTGGCAATGCGTGAGGCGATGGCGACCGACGGGCTCTGCGCGCCGCTCTCGTACTTGGCGAGCTGGACGCGGTTGAGCCCGACGCGGTCGGCCAGTTGTTGTTGTGTCAGTCCGGCGAGCCGGCGGGCGTCAGCGAGTTGTGGCTTGGGCATACGGGGGCCTTCCGCAGCCGGTTCTCGTCGCGGTAGCCATCACTCGTCCTCGTCGTCGCCGTCGAACGGTGCGATCTCGCCGGCAATCAGGCGCTGGTACTCGTCATCCCAATCGACGGGGCCGGCGAGCATGGCCTTCAGGGTGGCGAGCTCCTCGTCGAGCACGGCCACGTCGTCGCGGAGCTGCTTGCGAACGTCATCGTCGATGTCGAGCGCACGCGTCTGCAGCCGGTGGGTGACCTCAGCGATCGTGCCCGTCGACTTGGTCAGCAGCCAGCGGAGCTCCGGGAGCAACTTGCCCGCCTGGGCCTCCGCGGCCGGCCCGGGGCTGGCCTGCGCCGTCGGCCGGGCCTGAGCACGTGGCTTCGACGCGGCACCATCAGCGTCACGACGCTTGTAGACGGTGAAACGGATGTCGGCCGAGGTGACCTCCTTGCGGCCGAACTCCTGGAGAGCCTGCTCCCACGCTTTGGCCATCGCGTCGCAGCTGTCGCTTCGGGGCGCCCGGCCAATGTCCCAGCGCTCGCGCGCATAGTCGTCGATCGTCACGTGGTCCTCGCGGTACAGCCGCGCATCGCGAATCTCGGCCAGGGCCTGCTCGACCGCGGTGTAGCTGTCGCGACCCCGCCCCACGATCGTCTCCAGTTCCAGGAGACGGTCTACCTCGGCGGCGGTCATGCTGTTGTCGGGGTTGATGCTGCTCATCGGTGGTCTCTCTCTCGCGTGCCCCCCGGCCGCCTGTCGCGAGCCCCGGGGCGATGTTGTGTTCTGCCATACCTATCGCGCCTGTAACGGATGAGTTACGGGCCCGAGGCCAGGTCTTACGGAACTCATCAATAGGCGCGGGAGCAGGCGGTCGGAGCGCTGCTGGGGGAGATCATCGAACAGGTGGGCGTGTCCAAGCAGGCGGCGGAGCGCATCGTGTCGGCGCTGCTGGAGAGCGGGTGGCGGCCGGACGCCGGCGACGCGAGTTTCAAGCGCGAATGTCTGGCCGACGCAGTCGCGGCCCGACCGCCTACCCCCTCCGTCGCCGGGGGCCGGGCGCGTCGGCGCGACCGCGGGCGGCGCCGAACAGCGCCGCCGTGTCGGAATCCATGTAGTAATCGGTGCCTCCGTCGGGGCGACCCTCGGTGGCAATGGGGAGCACGCGATTCACGCGTCGCGAGTAGCGGCCGGGCCACGCGAGAACCCCGGCCACGCCGTGGGCTCCCTTGTCGAGCCCGAGCCGCTTGGCCAGCACCTCGCCACCGACGCGCTCGCCCGGGGCGTCGACAAGCAGGTCGAAGAGCTGGCGGGCGGGGGGGCGAGCTTGCGATACAGCCAGGCAGCCTGGTCGGCGTCATCCGCCGACCAGGCGCTCGCCTCACCGTGGTGTCGCAGGCCACGCGGGCCGTGACGGCCCCGTCCCGTCAACGGTGGCGGGGTGCCGGGCTCTGACGCGAGGAAGGCGGCGAACCAGGCGTAGAACTCCGGCACGCGCTCCTCGGGTACGGCCACGGTGACCTGCTTGTCGGCCATCAGACTTCCGTGATCTCGGAGGTCTGGGTCGCCTCCTCGGCCTGCTCGCGGTCGTGATGGCGATGTGCACAGCCGGTTCCATGACCGCGGTGGTGTCGCCGTCCGTATCGGCCTCGGGGGCCGCGACCGCCGCGTCCCGCCAGGAAGCGGGCAAAGAACGCGTGGAACTCGGCGATCCGCTCCTCCGGGACATCGACTGTGACCTGCTGGTACTTCGTGTTGGTTGGTTCTGATGTGGCTTCCATCAGTTCTCCTTGGTTGCTTGTAGCTTGTAGTTACAAGCATATCAGAAGTAAATACTTAAGTAAATAGCCGAGCTCTACGGGGTGCGGCACGCCGCGGCAACCACCGCGGCCAGGAGGCAGAGCGCTCCGCAAACGATGGCGGCCGTATTCCAGCCGCGCAGCAGTCCGGCGGCCTGCGCGCCGGCTGAGCCCGTGGCCAGAGCGACGACGAGCGCGACACCAGCGGCACCGCCGAGATACCGGGCAGTGTTGTTGGCGCCGCTGCCCATCCCCGCGCGCTCGCGAGGCACCGACGCCACCGCCAGCCGTCCGAGGGACGCGTTGGTCAACCCGCTACCGATGCCGATGACGGCGAGGCCGGGCACCAGATCGTGCCAGGACGAGCCGAGACCGAGTCCGCTGAGCGCAAACTCGCCAGCGGCGCAGATCGCGAAGCCGAGCGCGAGCACGGTGGGTGCGTTGAAACGGCCGAGCAGCGAGCGTGCACCGAGGGCCACGACCATGCTCGTGCCCGACCACACCGCGAGTACCGCGGCGCTGCCGATGAGGCCGACGCCAATTCCATGCTGGAGCAGTAGGGGCGTAAAGCTCATCAGACCGATGATGGCCAGGCCTGTGAACAGCGCGCCCGTGATCGACGCCAGGAACAGCGGCTGACGCAGCCAGGTGAGCTCGATCAGCGGCTCGCGCCGGTGCAGCTCGATCGCCGCGAAGGCGAGGAGCAGCACGGCCCCGGCGGCGAGGGGCACGACCGTCCTGGCGCCCGACCAGCTGTCGCGCCCCTCGACCAGCCCGGTGGTCAGGCACGCCATCGCGACGGCCAGCGTGAGCGCGCCGAGCCCGTCGAGGCGTCGCCGGTGCGAAGAGCGTGATTCGGGCAGCGTCGCCGCAGCGGGGACGAGCGCGGCTGCGGCGAGCGCCTGCAGCCAGTAGCTGCTTCGCCACCCAAGCCCCGAGGCCAGGGCACCGCTGGCCAGCGGACCGATGGCGATGCCGGCACCGACGGCGGCTCCCCACGCGCTGGTCGCCGTGGTTCGCTGGTGACCGCTGGGGAACGCGTGCCCGATCGCGCCCAGGCTGGCGGCGATGATCCCGGCCGCGGCGGCACCCTGGAGGATTCTCGCTGCCACGAGGACGCCGACACTCGGGGCGAGCGCGGCGAGGGCGCTGGTCAGGGCGAGGAGGCCGCCGGAGAGGATGAGCACGCGCCGGCGGCCGAGATCGTCGGCCAGAGCGCCGACGATCAGGAGCGCAGCAGCCAGGCCCAGGCTCATTCCGCTCAACACCCAGGTCTGACCGGCCAGTCCGCCGTGGAGGGAGCGGATGCTGTCGCCCACCGTGCTCACGGCGGCGCTGAATACGGCGAGGACGAGAAGTGTTGCGAACGCAGCCACGGGCAACGTCGTGCCGGCCTGCGCGCGAAGCGTCGCGTCGACGGATCGCCGTTTAAGGGCTGACGGACGGAGGGTGACGACGGCTGAGGTCATGGGCTGGGGCTCCTTACGAGTTCAGTCATTGAACCAACGCGTTGGCACCGTAGCACATCTGGTTCGATGATTGAACTCAAGCCTGCTATCGTCGGCGCCATGCTCGGAAAGGACTACGAACGGCAGGACTGTTCGATGGCGCGGGCGCTCGAGGTCGTCGGCGAGCGGTGGACGCTGCTGATCATTCGCGATGCCCTCTACGGCGTTCGGCGCTTTAGCGACTTCCACGCCCATCTGGACGTGCCGAAGGCCGTTCTTTCGGACCGGCTGAGCAGCCTCGTGGACCACGGCATCCTGGATCGGCGCCCCGACCCCGACCACGGGCGCCGTTACCTCTACGAGCTCACCGATGCGGGCCGCGAGCTCTGGCCGGTGCTGTACGCACTGCTCGTGTGGGGCGACAACAACCGCTACCGCAACAGCCGAGAGTTTCGTCATGGGGTGTGTGGAACCAAGCTCGACGACCGGGCCGCATGCCCCAAGTGCGGGACGACCCCGCCGGTGGGCGACATCGTCACCGCCCGCCTCCCGGGTCGCGAGCCCCTTCGCGACGATTCGGTGACGAGGGCGCTCAGCGAGCCGCACCGGCTGCTCGAGCCACTCGAAGTCGCTTAGCGCCGGCTAGCGGTGCTCGGCCGCCACGCGCAGACCGATGGCGATGAGCACGACACCGGTGAAGCGATCGAGCGCGGCGCGCACCCGAGGACGCTTGAGTGTCTCGGCCGCCCGTGCCGCGACGAGGCAGTACGCGCATAGCCAGGCGATGGTCATGAGGACGAACACGGCGCCGAGGATCAGGAAGGGGAGCAGGACGGAGTGGCCGGGCGCGACGAACTGGGGCAGCAGGCTGGTGAAGAATATGCCGATCTTGGGGTTGGCCAGATCGCTGAGGAATCCCTGGCGGAAGCCGCCCAGCGGGCCCATGGCGCGGCGCCGGTCGTCATCGGCCACGAGTTCGTCGCTGCTCCCCTGACGAGCCGCGCGCAGCGCCTGGACGCCCATCCAGATCAGGTACAGAGCTCCGATCAGCTTCAGCGCCGTGAAGGCGACCTCCGACGCCCGCACCACCGACGCCACTCCGACGGCCGCGGCGATTGTCCACACCGACAGGCCGGCACTGACCCCGAGCGACGTTCCGAGCGCGGTGCGGCGGCCGTGGAGGAGCACGTTCTTCGTCACCACGGCCGTGTCGGGGCCCGGGATCACGATGACGATCGCCGCGACACCGATGAACACGAGGACGTGAACACCCACAGGGCCAGTGTAAGCCTCAACCCGCCAACCCGAATAATGCGCACGGAGCCGGTTCGGACGGTATGAGAACCTGTTCTGAGTTTGCTCGGGTCAAACGGAAAGATGAGCAGCTTTCTCCACCGCGTGCGCGTCCGGCTGGACCATCGGTGGGCGCCCGGCCACATGTCGGACTACCTCGATCGAGAGCTGAGCGCGAGTGGGCAGGAGCGGATGGACCGGCACGTGGGCGAGTGCGACGAGTGCCGCAGCCTCCTCGCCGGGCTTCGCGCGATGCTCAATGCCCTGCGTCGACTGCCCTCGCCCGGTGACGGCGATGCGGTTGCGATCGCCACGGCGGTGCGGGGGCGATTGGGTGAGTGAGTGAACCGTTATGAGGCTGTGGCGGGTCAAACGAGGCATGGATAACAACACTCACACCCAGAATCAGACCACGCCTCCGAGCGTCGAGAAGTCCGAGCGCGAGTGGCGCGAGCAGCTCACGCCGTCGCAGTACAAGGTGCTGCGCCGTAAGGGGACCGAGCGCCCGTTCACCGGCGAGTACGTGCACGAGAAGCGCGACGGCACGTATCGCTGCGCCGGTTGCGGCGCCGAGCTCTTCTCCTCCGACACGAAGTTCGAGTCGGGGACGGGATGGCCCAGCTTCACCGAGCCGGCCGACCGGGCCAACGTCAACCTCCACGAGGACCGCAGCTTCGGTATGCGGCGCGTAGAGGTCACGTGTGCGGCCTGCGGCGGGCACCTAGGGCATGTCTTCCCTGACGGCCCAGGCAAGTCCGGCGAGCGTTACTGCATCAACTCCTGCTCGCTCGAGTTCGACGAGCAGAGCTAACCCGGATCGTTCGTGGTGGGCGTCACGTTCGCGTGGCGCCCCCTCGCGAGGCGGTATAACCGCTCGGTGAGCGGCCGGCCGACGACCGAGCATGAGCTGATTGAGAGGGCGCGCGCCGGCGACGAGGATGCCTACGCCGAGCTCGTCGTGATGCACGCGGATCGGGTCTACGGCGCCCTGCGGCGCTTCGGGCTGGCGCCTGGCGAGGCCGACGAGGTCGCGCAGGAGGTGTTCCTTCGCGCCTGGCGGGGTCTGCCCCGATTCGAGGAGCGGGCACAGTTCTCCACCTGGCTGTACAGGATCGCCTTCAATGAGGCCCAGCGGCGACGCTCGCGCCACGAGCCGCAGCGCGCCGAGCCCGCTCCGGATCGTGATGACCCGGTTGTCTCGCTGCCCGAGTCGCCCCACCTGGGTCCCGAGGCCCAGGCTCTCGGGCACGAGTTCGAGCGCACGCTCGATCAGGCGCTGGCTCAGCTGCCCGCCGACTGGCGTGACGCCGTGGTGCTACGTGACCTCGAGGGGCTCTCGACACAGGAGGCAGCCGAGATCGCCGGCGTCGGGCAGTCGGCGTTCAAGAGCCGGCTACATCGTGGACGGATGCAACTGCGAGCCCTCCTCGAGCCATACCTGGAGCTCGAGGAGGACTGAGTCTCGCTAGCTGGCGTCCGCCGCGCCGACCGCGACGCGCGCGTCGAGCCCAAGGGCCTGCTCCAGCGCCGCCTTGGGCTGGGCGCCGACCGACTGGGCGACGGGCTGGCCGTCGCGGTACAGAACGACGAAGGGAATACCGCGGACGCCGGCACGGCCGGCCAACGCGGACTCATCGTCGACGTTGACCTTGCCGACCTTGATGGTGGCCGAACGCTCGTCGGCGATCTGCTCGATGACCGGGCCGAGCAACCGACACGGTCCACACCACGGTGCCCAGTAGTCGACGACCACGGGCGTATCGGAAGCCAGTACCTCGGCGTCGAAGTTGGCTTCAGTAAGGGTGATCACGTTCGTCATGTACGTCCTTTCTCAGCGCACGGTGGTTGCGCACACCGCGCCGCCGTGCTTCTCGAAGTAGCGCTGGTGGTAGTCCTCGGCGCCGTAGAACTCCGACGCGGGAACGATCTCGGTCACGATCGGCCGTCGCAGGCTGCCCTGGCGCTCGTCGCGTGAGGCGATCGCCTGCTGCTCCTGCTCGGCGTCGTGGAAGAAGATGGCCGAGCGGTACTGGCTGCCGAAGTCCCAGCCCTGCCGGTTCGGCGTGGTGGGGTCGTGTAGCGACCAGAACGTTCTCAGCAACTCGTCGTAGCTGACGATGGTCGGGTCGAACACCACGTCGACCGTCTCGGCATGGCCGGTCGTGCCGGTGCAGACCTGCTCGTAGCTGGGGTTTGTCGCGGTGCCGCCGGTGTACCCGACGGTGGTCTTCAAGACTCCCTCGATCTCGCGGAACGAGGCCTCGACGCCCCAGAAACACCCGGCGGCGAAGGTCGCGCGCTGTGCGCCCGCGACCTCCGTGCCGTTGATCCGCGGCTCCGATCCCGGGCTCTCGGAGCGCTTGTCTGTGAGGTTCACCAACTCTGGGTCCTTTCCGTTTCTGTTCACGCCTAAATAGACCCGGCGACGGGCAGAAACGGTTCAGGCCCTCAGGATGCGTGCGGGTTGGCGTAGTTGCTCGCGCCGTACCAGTCGACGACGACGACCGGCTCGTCGCCGAGGACCCAGGCGTCGTGTCCGCTGGGCAGCGAGGTCACGTCGCCCGGCTCGGCGACGATCTCGGTCCCGTCATCCATGCGGATGGCCAGCCGACCACTGACGTGGTACTGGAAGTGCGGCGCCTCGCAGCTGTCCGTCTCGGCGATCGGCTTGACGTCGTTGGACCAGCGCCATCCGGGCTCGAACGTCATCCGCCCGACCTCGGCGCCGCCGATGGCGATGATCTCGGCTCGGCCATTTGGGAACTCGCGCGTCTCGTCAGGACGGCCGAAGCTGACGTGTTCGGTCTCGTGTCTCATGGTTGCCCCTATGCCTCGTCCCACACCTGGACGACGGTCTGGTCCGAGATCGCGCCGCCGGCGAGCTTGATCACGGTCGCGCACAGGACGTTGGTCCCGTCGGGGTAGGTGCACGCCTGCGTGTAGGCGGCGCCGGCGTCGTCCTTGACCGTGTGCTGGAGCGAGAGATCATCAGCACCTCGATGTACCAGCTCGCTGAGCTCGCGGCCCGGGCGTGATCATCCCCGCCGGGGAGCGGCTACCGCGTCCGCCTGGCCGGGGCGCGCTCACTGAAGCCGAACGCCCACCGACGAGAGGAAGCCCGTCACGTCACCGCTCACGTCGCCGGTGGTCTGTTTGGCGCAGCGGTAGGCATTCAGGTTGGTCGGCGTCCCGCTCTTCGGGATGATCGTGATCTTGATCGTGAAACCGCCCGCGCAGCCGTTGCTCGACGAGGTCGACGACGCCTGATCGATGTGATGATCGTTTAGCGCCTTGGTCGCACGGTCGACCTGACCCTGGGTCGTGAACGTCGTCGTCTTGGGCTCGCCGTAGGGCGGCGGCAGGCCGGGCTGCGCCACCGTGATGCGCACGCTCTGCACGTCCTTCCATTGTTGAGAGGACCCGCCGCCGCATGCCCCGAGCAGAATGCCGACGCATATCGCCCCAAGCGCCATTCGCACAGGCGAATTATGCCTCCGGCGCGGCGCGAGGCGCGCGAGGTGCCCTCTAAGGCTTCGGCGGCCTGAGCTAAGGGGCCGTGGGCTCGGATCGGCGGCGTTTTGCCGATGTGGGCCGCGTGCTCTCAGTCCATCCTCGTTGGATGGACTTGACGAGAGGAGCACACAATGAGTCAGACAACCTCAACCGGCATGGAACTCGCTGTGGCGCCGCAGCCACGGCTGCGCGACCGGGCACTTGTTCGGCTGGAGTCGCACAAGCTTGACGATGCGCTCGCAAGCGGTACGCCCCCGGAGGCCAGCCCGGCACTTGCGCTGCGCGCTCGTCAGCTGACGGCCCTGCCCCATCGTCGCTCGATGGCCGAGGCGATCGGCGCGCTCGTCCACGAGGCTCGCGGCGGCCAGGAGACCGCCAGCGTGAGAATCCACCCCGTTCGCGCTCGCGTGGTCGCGGCGGATGAAGATCTCGGCCGTCTCGCCGAGGAGCTCGCGATGCCCGGGCCGGTCGCAGCGCGAGGCGTGGCTCAGGCCGAACTGCTGCTCACCGACGGGACGGGCGCTCTGTACAACCCGGCCTGCCGGATGAGCGTCGGCGCGCTGGCCGCGAATGCGAGGGCGAACCTCGAACTGATGCTCCGTCGATGAGGCAGCTCACACGACGACGCGATAGGCCGTCTGCGGTTCGGCGAGACCCTTGAGCCGGAGCTCGGCCCGCTTTCCAGGCGGCGTCGGCAGCCCGGCGGCGACCCGGCTCGATAGCACGATCTCGCCGCCGCCGGCCTGCGCCTGAAGCCGTGACGCGGTGTTGACGACATCGCCAACCGCGGTGAAGTCAAACAGCGCGCGCTGTCCGATGTTGCCCACGAACGCCTCGCCGATGTCGAGCCCGATGCCCATCTCGACGAAGGGCTGCTCGCCCGATCCGTAGCCCACGGCACGCAGCAGCGCGCGCGCGTGGTCGAGCATCACCGACGGAACCCCGTCCGCGGTGAATGTCTTCTTCTTCAACTCCGGCAGGTACAGCGCCATCACCTCGTCGCCGATGAGCTTGTCGATCACGGCGTCGGGAAACAGGACGTCCTCGGCGCAGCGGTAGAAGCGGCGCAGCACACTCGAAGCCTCCGCCGGGTCGGCGCCGTCGAACCGGGCGGTGAAGCCGCGAAGGTCGGCGAACAGCACGCCCGCGGTCATCGTCATCCCGCCCGGAGGCGAGAACTCGACGCAGGTCGCGCATACGGTCGGGTTCTTGCGCGAGGGTCGGTAACCCAACGGGCCGACGATCAGCCGACCCGGGCCGGCGAATGGGGCGGCGCACACGCCACACCGCGGACCGTGCGGGAGGGTGCGGAACAGGGCCGCCACGGCGCCGCCGAGTCCCGTCTCGTGCATCCGCCACGCCACCTCCCAATCCTCGGGGCGGAGCGGCTCGCCGTCACCACGGCCGGCCTTGCGCCGCAGCTGTCGCACGGCCATGCGCTGCCACAACGTCGGCTTGGAGCGATCGGAGTCTCCGGATGACTCCATTACGGTGCCGATCCTATGGGGAACCGCAGGGCCGTTGGAATTAGCGCCATGCCCGCCGATAGCGCAGGTACACGACGCGGGATCCGAACGATCGCGTCTGGACCAACTCCAGCTCGAGTTGCGCGTCCGCGGCCGGGAAGAACGGGGTGCCACCGCCGAGCACGACCGGACTGACGAACAGCCGGTATTCGTCGATGAGATCCAGCCCGACCAGAGCGGATGCGAGCCCGGCACCGCCCACGGCGATCGCGCCGCCGGGCGCCTCGCGCAGCCGGGTGAGTTCGGTGGCGAGATCGCCCGCGGCGAGCGTGGCATTGCCCTCGACGTGGGTCAGCGTTGTCGAGAACACGAGCTTGGGGAGCGCCGTCCAGATCTCCGCGAACTCGACCGTCGTCGGGTTGGTCCGCATCTCGGGGCTCGTCTCCCACGGCAGCATGGCCTCGTACAGCCGGCGTCCGCATAGTTGCACGCTCAGTTCGCGCGTCTGTTCGTTGTGGAAGCGATGCAGCTCGTCATCGGGGGCCGACCATTCGATCTCGCCGCGGCGCCCGGCGATGAACCCATCCAGAGAAACCCCCATCGAGTAGATGACGGGCCCCATCAGTTCGTCCTCATTCGCATGCCCCCGGACGGTATCTGGGTTGAGAATTCAACTGGCGCCTGGCGGGTAGTCAGTCTGTACGGTTCTCCGCGCTATGAGACAACTGTTTTTTAGAGCACTACCGCTGGCGGCCGCGCTGGCCGTTGCGACGCCAGCCCTCGCGTCGGCGGCGCAGTCGCTCGCGGTCACCTCGCCCACCGGGTTTCCTGCTGGTGGCCACCCGACCTACACGACGACCACGTCGCTCGACACCTCGGCCGGGACACCGTCGAAGGTGAAGATCGCCTTCGCCCCGGGCGTCCTGGCCAGCACCACCGCCAACCCGTCCTGCATCACCGGAGCGCCGCAGCACACCCCGGCCTGCCAGATCGGCGACGGCTCGGCCACGATCCTCGACCTACCGATCCCCTTCAAGGCCTACCTGGTCAAGCCACCGAGCAGCGCCGACCTCGTCGGGATCGACATCGTCACGCCTGTTCCGGGCGAAGCGGTTACGCACGCCGGGGCCGCGCTCGTCCAGACGCCCGCCGGTGTCTCGACCGTCCTCAGCCTCAACCTGTCAGGGCAGTCACAGTCGATCACCAAGATGAGCGTCACGGTGGACGGGACGTTGAACGGCAAGCCGTTCACGCGGATGCCGACCAACTGCTCGCCCGCTCCGACGCTGCTGACCGTCGTCTACAGCAAGCGGACCGAAACGACCAAGGCCTCCCCCGACTTCGCTCCGAAAGGGTGCTCGTCGCTTCCCTACGCCCCCAAGATGAGCGGGTCGCTCGTCAAGGACGCGCACGACAGCGGCGTCGCCGCCACGACCGTCGTGACCCAGGCCGCCAATGAGGCAGCGAGCAGCCAGAACCGTTTGCGGCTGCCGTATCCGACCACGGCGCCGAACTTCGCCGCGCTGACGCTCCTGAACAAGCCGGTCCCGGTCGGAGCGGCCACGACCGCGTCGCCGCTGCTGGCCCATCCGCTTCAGGGCAAGGTCTTCCTCACCGGCTCGCCCACGGCCCTGAAGCTGACGATCCGCTTCCCGCCGCCGGCCACGCTGACGCTGACCGGGACGGTCGACCCGGCGACGAGCGTCGTCACCTTCCAACACGTGCCCGATGTGCCCGTCACGCGTCTCACGGTGGCCCTGTTCGGGGGACCGAAGGCGCTCCTGTCAGGCGATTGCGGCAAGCCGAAGGGCACGCTCAGCGGCGGCTTCGTCGGCCAGAACGGCAAGGTCGTGAATGTTCACCGCCCGATCAGCCTGACCGGCTGCGCGGGCAAGCCTCGGGTCTCGGGCGGCAAGGTCTCCGGGCTGTCCAAGGGCACGCCGACCCTCGGCTTCACGCTCACGCGCGCGGCCGGCTCGCCGAAGCTCAAACAGTTCACGGTTTCGCTGCCATCTGGGCTCACGTTCGTGTCCCGCGCGCTCGCCAAGGGCGTCACGGTGACGGTGGCGCACAAGACCCGCCTCGGCGGCGATGGTCTGACGGTGAAGCTGACGCAAGGCCGCGGCCAGCGTGTCGGTGCGACTGAAGCCCCGCGCGCTGCACGAGTCCAAGCGTCTGCGAGCGCACCCGCCCAAGCAGCTCAAGCTGACCTTCACGGTCTCTGACGCGAACGGCAACGCGTTCGCCTTCAAGGCGCCCGATCGTCCGACCTCGGCGTCTCGCCGCCTGACCTCGAGCCCTAGCCAGCCGGCACGCAGACGACGACGTTGCGGCCGCCGACCACCCGCGCCTGCCAGGGAAGGCTGGCGCGGTCTCGCGGTACGTGCATGATCATCGGCCGCCCGCTGACCAGGCGGGGGATGGGGAACTGGGGTGGAGCGTTGCCGAACGAAAGCCAGCGATAGTTCGAGGCGAAGCGCCGGAGCTGCAGGGCCGCCGGAGTCCCGCGGTGAACCTGGATCCGCACCGCCCCGGGCCCCAGGGTCAGGGGCCCGAGCGCGGCTCCATCGGTGGCCGATCGGCACCCGGGGCCGTGGTGGTCGAAGCTCGGCGCGAACCCGAGCCCCAGCCGCTCCGCGCCGCCGAGAACTTGATCGGCGGCTTCACGGATTTTCTCGGGGCGGCGCTCGATCCCGCCCGGGCGGTCAGCGGCAGACCCGAAGGCGTCGACGGCGGACAGGTACGGGCCGGCCGCGATGATCAGATTGTGATTACCGATAGCGGGGATCGTGAACCCGTTCTCGGGGGTGAAATTGGGCGCCACCGTATCTCTCGCGACCTCCAACGCCCCGGTCTCGGCATATACGTAGGAGCTGTTCTCGGTCCAGAACACCGAGCGCTGGTCGAGCATGGAGATGTTGGCCGCGCAGATCGCCGCCACGACGACCGCGAGGACCACGGCGCCAGCCGGGCGCAGCCGGCGGCCGGCGAGCGCGGATACGACCGCCAGCAGCAACAGTGCGGCGGCGGTGTACTGATATCGGCTCTGCTCGGCCGAACGCGCGGGCAGCGTGTACTCGAGACATTCCGCCACCCACAGCGCGATCGCGGCGGCGATCGAAGCCCAGAAGAGGGGAGGGAAGCGACCACCGCGCACCAGGTAGTAGACCGCGAGAACGATCGCCACCAGAGCCACGTAGCGACTGATCGTGGTGGAGACGAGAAACGGGGAAGTGTGGGTCTGGGCCAGACCGGTTATCGAGGCCACGCCGGCCGACAGCGCCTGAGCCACGTAGTGCGGAATGTGCACGATGTTGTGGGCCCGGATCGTCGAGACGCCGTAGACCGCGTACCAGATCAGATAGAGGACGACGGGAACGGCGATCACCCACAGCCGTCGCCACGTCCATGGCCGCTGGAGTACGACGAGTACGAGGCCGAGCACGACCATGGCCACCCCGATGCTCGAGCACAGCAACGAGACGCACAGCAGGGCCGCCGCCCCGCGCTCCCCCGCTCGGCTGCGCCACTCGAGGCAGAGAACCATTCCCAGCCCCGCGGCCACCGAGCCCAGGTAGCCGACCTGGAAGGCCCACAGCAGGTCTTGCCACGCCGGCCCGAGAACGGCGAGGATGGCCGTCGGAGCGAGCGCCGCCCACGGCCCCACGTACCGGCGCGCGATCGCGTAGACGAGCAGACAGACGACGCCGTGCGTGATCAGCAGCAGAGCCATGAACGGCACGTAGCTGCTGGCTCCGAACACCGCGAGCAACAGCTTGTAGGCGGCTATCGGCAACGCCGAGAGGTGCTCGTTGTGGGGGCGCAGGAACACACCCGCGCTGAACCCGCGTCGATCGGTGATGAACCCCCAGTCGTCGCCGCTGAACGTGAGCCCGCGCGAGGCCCGCGCGATGACGAGGCAGCCGAGGAGGGTGACCGCCACCGCGGCGATGGACGCGGCGAGCGAGCGAGTCGAGTCGGCGGCCGGCGCGGCCCGGACGCCGTGGCCCGAACCAGGGCGCGACTCGATGGCGGGAGCGGACCCTGAGTCGGTGGCGGACGCGAACCGCGGGCCCCAGCGAGGCATCGGCGGTGATTCTAGATGCGAGCGCTAACTAGGATTTCGGCGGTGAATTCCACAGCAGCGCTTGGTGGTGCCGTCGTAACGGGAGCTGGACGGGGGCTCGGATTCGAGGTCGCCCGCGCCCTCGCGCAGCGGGGTTACACGGTGCACGTCACCGACGTCGACGACGGCGCCGCCGGCGAGGCAGCCGGGCGTCTCGGAGCTCCTGCGTTCGCCTCGCTGCTCGACGTCGCCGACCCGGCGGCCTGCCAGGGCGTCGCCAAGAGCACGGTCGATCAGTCCGGCTCGCTGCGCGTGTGGGTCAACTGCGCCGGCATCCTGCCGACCGGTCACGGCTGGGACAACGAAGAGCATCAGCGTCGACTGGCCTTTGACGTCAACGCCCACGGCACGATCAACGGAACCCTCGCCGCGCTCGAGGTGATGCGGCCCGCCGGCACGGGACACATCATCAACATCGTCTCGCTGGCCGGCCTCGTCGCCGCGCCCGGCGAGACCCTCTACGCCGCCACCAAGCACGCGGCGCTGGCCTTCTCGGTCGGCACCTATTTCGATCTGCGCCGCGACGGGGTGCGCGACGTCCACATCAGCGCCGTATGTCCCGACGGGATCTGGACGCCGATGCTCTACGACAAGGTGCACGACCCCGAGGCCGCGCTCTCGTGGTCGGGCGTCATGCTCGAGCCTGCCGAGGTCGCGCGGCGCGCGGTCGCGCTGCTCGAGCGTCCGCGGCCGGTGCTCAGCGTCCCGCGGTGGCGCGGCGGGTTTGTGAGGCTGTTCGCCGCGTTCCCCGGGCTGGGCGCACGGTTGCTCCCGCTGGTCTTCGCGGACGCGCGGCGCAAGCAGCGGGCGTGGGCGCGCAAGCACTGACTCGGGTCGGAGGGCGGCTTTGGGAACGGCTTGCTGGGGATTGGCTGGGGGGAGCCGTAGTGGTGGCACCGGTCAATGTGAAACTCGGTAGTGGCTAGAAGGCGAGATTCACATCGACGGCGTGGGGCGCCGTCAAAGTGAAACTCGAGGTTCTGGGGGCGGCGAGTTTCACGTTGACTGACGCTAAGAGGGGTCTGTGAGGTTGACGGCCACGAACGAAGGTGCGCCGGCCCCCGAACCCGCCCCTTCTCCCCAGCGCCGTTCCGGACGCCATATGCCCGACAAAGAGAAACCGGACTGAACGCGCCTCGGCGGATCAGACCTGACATGCGAGACTCAGCCCATGACCCGTCGCGCCTGGGTGGCATTCGCTGCCGCCTCCGTGTTGTGGGGGATTCCGTACCTGTTCATCAAGCTCGCCCTGGAGGGTGGCTTCACGCCACCGTCGCTGGCTTGGGCGCGCGTCGCCATGGCCTCGGTGGTGCTGCTCGTGTTGGCGTGGCGCAGCGGGACGCTCGGTTCGCTCCGGGGGCGGTGGCGGTGGCTGATCGTCTACGCGATCGTTGAGATTTCGATCCCGTTCCCGATGATCGCCACCGGGGAGCAGCACGTCGCCTCCTCGACGACGGCGATCGTGATCGCCTCGGTGCCGCTGATCGGCGCTCTGCTCGCGTTGCGCTTCGACCATTCCGAGCGGCCGACGCGGAGCCGGGGACTTGGTCTGGCCATCGGGTTCGCCGGCGTGATCGCGCTGGTTGGGATCGACGTCGCCGGGCGCGCCGACGAACTGCTCGGCACGGCCGCCATCCTGGTCGCCGCCATCGGCTACGCGATCGGGCCGATGGTGATCAAGCACCGGATGGCCGGACTCGATCCGCGCGCGACAATGGGTGCGTGTCTGGCCATCGCCTCGGTGGCGCTGGCTCCCTTCGCGGCCGCTGATGCGCCCCACTCGGTGCCTACGGCCAAGGCCATCGTCGCCGTCATCGTCCTCGGTCTGGTCTGCACGGCCGCGGCCTTCGTGGTCTTCAGCATCCTCATCCACGAGGCCGGGACGAGCCGGGCCACGGTGATCACGTACGTCAACCCGGTGGTCGCGCTGGCGCTCGGCGTGACCCTGCTCGATGAGCGGCCGGGCACCGGATCGGTCCTTGGACTGGTGCTGATCCTCGGTGGCTCGTGGCTGGCCACGGGCGGGAAGCTGCCTGCGGGAGCGGTGGCGCGGCTCCTCGGCCGGCCCGGAAATCACGGGCGCGCGCGCGGGCAGACGCCCACCGATGCGTCCGCCTCCTGCTCCCCGCAGCGGTGAGAAAGCGCGAAATCACGGCCACGGCGGCAAATTCCCTTGCTCCGCGGCCAGATTGACCGTCTTAACCGATAGGATCGCGCCAGCCGCGTTAACGCGGCTGCTTTGCCCGTAGCAGTTTGCGTTCGGCGAGACCGGGTTCTCGCACGAGGGGAGCGCGGCGAAACTGGGCGGGATCGGTTCGACCTCGAGAGGCTAAATGACATCACTATCGTCCGCTCCCGCCGCGGAGACTCCGCGGCCTGAGCCTCCATCCGCCGTTCCGACGGTTGAGCCCGAGCTAGCGTCCGCGCCAACCTTCACCCCTGACAGCACGCGGCCGGTCACGATGCCGTTGGTCGATCGGCTGGCCAGCGCCGTGGTGACGGGCGCGCCGCCGCTCCTGCTCGCCATTGGCATGTGGTTTGGGTGGAGCGGCCATCTGCTCGTTTGGCAGGACATCCTGATCCTGGCCCTGTGCTACGTGGCCGTGGGAACGGGGGTCACGGTCGGCTTTCACCGCCTGCTCACGCACCGCAGCTTCAAGTGCCATCGCTGGCTGCGCTTCGCCTTCGCCGCCCTGGGGTCGGCCGCGGCCGAGGGACCGGTTATCGACTGGGTCGCGACGCACCGCAAGCACCACCAGTTCTCCGACATCGAGGGCGATCCGCACAGCCCGCACGTCGGTCACGGATCGGGCTGGCTCGGCGCACTGAACGGGCTCGCGCACGCGCACATCGGCTGGGTGTTCTCGGACATGGAGGTCGCGGACGAACGGCGATACGCCAAGGACCTGCTCGCCGATCCGCTGATCCGTTTCGTCGACCGGACGTTCGTGCTGTGGGTCGTGGTTGGGCTGGCCGCCGCTTTCGGGCTCGGGGTGGCGCTGACCGGCACGGTCGCCGGCGGGCTGGCGGCACTGCTGTGGGGAGGCGCGGCGCGGATCTTCCTCGTCCATCACGCCACCTTCAGCATCAACTCGCTGTGCCACTTCTTCGGCAAGCGTGAGTGGGAGACCAAGGACGAGTCACGCAATCTGGCCTGGTTGGCCATCCCGACCTGGGGCGAGGCGTGGCACAACAACCATCATGCGTTCCCAACCTCCTACCGGCACGGACTGCGCCGATGGCAGCTGGATCCATCGGCCGGGATCATCCGCGTGCTCGAGGTGATGGGTCTGGCCTGGGATGTCGTCCGTGTCGACCCGGCGCGCCTCGCGCGCACCGCGCCGGCGCGAGCGTAGTGCTGGGTCGTACTGAGGCGCTCCGCCGCCAACTTCGCCAGGCCTTCCCGCAGCGACCGTTCGCGGTCGTGTTCTGGGACGGCACCGCGGTCGAGGCGACCGAGCCGGACGCCCCGACGTTCACCTTCCGCTCGCCGCAGGCCGTCGCTCACGTCCTTCGCGCTCCGGGCGAGCTCGGGCTCGGGCGCGCCTACACGGCGGGGCTGATCGAGGTCGAAGACCTCGAAGGTGCCCTTCAGATCGTCGACACGTTCGAGCCGCCGCCGCTGTCGCTGCGCCAGCAGGCGGCGTTGGGGGTGGCGTTGGTACGGGCATGCGGCATCGTCGCCCCGCCGCGCCCGCCGTCGATCGAGCTGCGGCTGCGCGGCGAGCGCCACACGCCGGCACGCGATCGTCGCGCCGTCCGCCACCACTACGACGCCGGCAACGACTTCTTCGCGCTGTTCCTCGATGACTCGATGACCTACAGCTGCGCCCTGTTCTCGCGCGGAGCGACGACGCTCGAGGAGGCCCAGGAGGCGAAGCTTGACCTCGTGTGCCGGAAGCTGGGCCTGAAAGCCGGGGAGCGCGTGCTCGACGTTGGATGCGGCTGGGGAAGCTTCGCGATCCATGCCGCGACCCACTACGACGTGGCCGTCCTCGGCGTGACGCTGTCCGAGCCGCAGGTCGAGCTGGCCCGCCGCCGGGCCGCTGAGATGGGGCTGCAGGGCAAGGTCGAGTTCCGCGTGGCTGATTACCGCGAGCTGAGCGATGGCCCCTTCGATGCCATCGCCAGCATCGGCATGGTCGAGCACGTGGGGGAGGAGCGCATCGATCTCTACGCCCAGCGGCTGGCCAGTCTCCTCACACCCGGGGGTCGCCTGCTCAACCACGGGATCTCCAAGCTCAAGGACTTCGGCACCTCCGACGAGGGCGCATTCTCCGAGCGCTTCGTGTTCCCCGACGGTGTCCCACTCCCGCTGTCGCGAATCCAGCTCGCGCTCGAGCGCACCGAGCTGGTGACGCGCCACGTCGAGGGCCTGCCAGACGACTACGCGGAGACTCTGCGCCACTGGATCGAGCGCTTTGACGCTCGCTACGAGGAGGCGATCCGCATCGGCGGGATCGAGCGGGCGCGAGTCTGGCGGCTCTACCTCCGCGCTGCGCGCCTGGGCTTCACCACGGGGTGGGCGTCCGTCTACCAGGTGCTGGCCAGCAAGCCGTCGCCGGGGCAGCCAGCGGTGGGGCAGAGCGTCACGACCACGTTCTGACGCGGCGTCTGTTCCGCCACGGAGCCGGGTAGGAGTAAGGTCATTTCCGCCCTGCCAACCAGGAGGAGAGAATGAGCAGCCCCGTCACTGTTCGCCTCAACGTCAACGGCGTTGAGAGCACCCTCGAGGTCGAGCCGCGTCTGCTGCTGGTGCACGCGCTGAGGGAGACCCTCGGCCTGACCGGTACGCACGTCGGGTGCGACACGTCCAACTGCGGTGCTTGCACCGTCCACCTCGATGGGCGAGCCGTCAAGTCATGCTGCGTCCTCGCTGTCCAGGCCGACGGTGCCGAGGTGACGACGATCGAGGGTCTGGGCGGCGATGGAGCGCTGCACCCCGTCCAGGAGGCGTTTTGGAACGACCACGGCCTGCAGTGCGGCTTCTGCACGCCGGGGATGATCATGGCCTCCTCCGCGCTGTTGGCCGAGAACCCGAATCCCACCGAGGCCGAGGTCCGGCATGCGCTCGACGGCAATCTGTGCCGCTGCACGGGCTACCACAACATCGTCAAAGCGGTCCTCGACGCGGCCAAGAGCAAGGGCCCGTCGATCGAACAGTCGGAGGTGACGGCATGAGCGTCGAGGCACCGGCGGCCGGCAACGGCGCCAGCGGCGAGGAGAAGCATGTCGGCCGCTCGATGCGGCGCAAGGAAGACCCGCGGATGATCACCGGCCGCGGCCGCTACGTGGACGACATCTCCGTGCCAGGCATGCTGTACGCGGCGTTCATCCGCTCGCCGGAGGCGCACGCGAAGATCACCTCGATCGACACCTCGGCAGCAGCGCGGCGCGACGACGTTGTGGCGGTGTTCACCGGAGAGGAGCTGGCCGGCGACTTCCCGGCGCCCATGGCGATGGTGTGGAGCCCCCCCGGGGTAGAGATCAGGACGCCCGACTTCTGGCCGCTGTCGCGCGGCGAGGTCAAGTACGTCGGTGAGGCGGTAGCGGTGGTGGTCGGGACGGACCGCTACTCGGTCGTCGACGCTGCCGAAGAGGTGGTCGTTGAGTACGATCCATTGCCGGTCGTCATCGATCCCGAGAAGGCGCTTGAGGACACGTCTTCGCTGGTGTGGGAACAGTTCGGCACCAACCAGACACACCAGTGGAAGGTGTCGGGCGGTGATATCGACGCGGCCATCGCCGAGGCCGATGTAGTCGTCGAGCAGCGGATGGTCAATCACCGTACCGCGGGTGGCGCAATCGAGCCCCGCGCCGTGCTCGCCGACCCTCACGGCGACAACATGACTCTGTACAGCGCGACGCAGGTGCCCCACATCCTCCGCTTCGTGCTGTCGCTACTCACCGGCATGCCTGAGGACAGGCTGAGGATTATCGCCCCCGATGTCGGCGGTAGCTTCGGCTCGAAGCTCCAGGTGTACCCCGAGGAGGTGGTGCTCCTCACTGTCGCCAAACGGCTCGGCCGCCCAGTGAAATGGACCGAGACGCGCTCGGAGAACCTGATGACGAGCCATCACGGGCGTGATCAGATCGACTATGTGACGCTCGCCGCGAAACGAGACGGGACGATCACCGGCTGCCGGGTGCGGGTGGTGGCCGACCTGGGCGCATACCAGCTCCTGTTGACGCCGTTCATCCCGACGCTCGGGTTTCCGGTTATGGGCGGCTGTTACAAGATCCCTGCGATCGACGTCACGATCGACGGGGTGTTCACGAACAAGTTCTGCACCGACGCCATCAGGGGCGCCGGTCGGCCCGAGGCGACCTACTGGATCGAGCTGATTATGGACAAGCTGGCGGCGGAGCTCGGCATCGACCCGATCGAGCTCCGGCGCAAGAACTTCATCGGCAAGGACGAGTTCCCGTTCACGACGGCGCTCGGCATCACCTACGACTCGGGCGACTATGACGGGACGCTTGACCGCTTGCTCGAGATGTTCGATCTCGACGCGTTCCGCCGCGAGCAGGCCGAGCTCCGTGAACGCGGCGTCTTTCGCGGGGTTGGCTTCTCGACCTGGGTCGAGGTGTGTGGGCTGGCGCCGTCGCGCGCAGTGGGTCCTCAGGGCGTGGGACTGCAGGCCGCGTTCTGGGAGTCGGCGCTGGTGCGGGTGCACCCGACGGGATCGGCCACCGTGTTCACCGGCACCTCACCCCACGGTCAGGGTCTCGACACCACGTTCGCTCAGATCGCCGCCGACCGGTTGGGGATCGATCCCCAGCGAATCGAGGTGGTTCACGGCGACACCGATCAGGGTCCGTGGGGCTGGGATACCTACGGCTCGCGCTCGCTGGCCGTCGGAGGCGAAGCTCTCGCGCAGGCCGCAGACAAAGTCCAGGCGAAGGCCAAGCGGATCTGCGCTGCGTTGCTCGAGGCCGACCCCGGTGACATCGAGCTGGTCGACGGCAAGTACCAGGTACGCGGGTCTCCGGACAAGTTCAAGACCATGGCCGAGATCGCGGGAGCGGCACACATCCCGCCGCAGGAGCTTCCCGCCGACATCGAGCTCGGGCTCGAGGAAACCTCGATCTATGACCCCGAGAATTTCGTCTTCCCGTTCGGCGCTCATGCGTGTGTCGTCGACGTGGACTTCGAGACGGGCAAGGTCAAGGTCGTCCGCTACGTAGCCGTCGACGATTGCGGGCCGGCGATCAATCCGATGCTGATCGATGGACAGATCCACGGCGGGATCACCCACGCGGTCGGCCAGGCACTGTACGAGCAGATCGTCTATGACGAGCAGGGACAACTCGTCACCGGCACGTTTGTCGACTACACGATGCCGACCGCGGCGGAGGTGCCGAGCTTCGAGACCGACCGCACCGAGACGCCGTCGCCGGTGAACTCACTTGGCGTCAAGGGGATCGGCGAGGCGGGGACGATCGCGGCCACGCCGGCCGTGACAGCGGCGGTGCTCGACGCGCTCTCCCCGTTCGGGGTCAAATGGATCGATATGCCACTGACGCCGATGAAAGTGTGGAGAGCGATCGAGGAAGCAAAGGGAGGTACGTCAGCATGATCCCCGCCGAGTTCGACTACGCGGCACCCGACACGCTCGATGAGGCCGTGCGCCTACTGGACGAGGGTGGCGACGAGGCCAAGCCGCTGGCCGGTGGTCACTCTCTGATTCCGCTGATGAAGCTCCGGCTGGCGGCGCCGTCGCTCCTCGTCGACCTGCGCAACATTCCCGGGCTCCATGGCGTCCAGCGTGAGAACGGCAGCTGGCGGATCGGTGCGATGACTCCCCATGCTGTGCTCGAGCGCAAGCCCGAGCTAGGCGTTATCTCGCGGGCGGCGGGGACGATCGCCGACCCGCAGGTCCGCAACCGCGGGACGATCGGCGGCTCGATCGCTCACGCTGATCCGGCGTCCGATCTGTCCGCGGTGCTCCTGGTCTGCCACGGCAGTGTCACCGCGGTTGGCCCCGCAGGGCAGCGAACGATCGTCGCCCACGAGCTGTTCCGCGACTACCTCGAGACCACGCTGGAACCCCACGAGGTGCTCACCGAGGTGCGGCTCCCGGCGCTCGAGGGGTGGGGCTTCGGCTACCAGAAGTTCAACCGACGCAGCGAGGATTGGGCGATGGTCGGCGTATCGGCGGTGATCAAGCGCGCTGGCGACACCTGCGAGGACGTCCGCATCGGGCTCACCCACATGGGCAACGTTCCGCTGCGCGGGCACGCCGCCGAAGAGGCGCTGCGTGGTCAGGCATTGACCTCGGAGACGATTGGCCGTGCAGCCGAGCAGGTGGCCGAGGGAACCAACCCACCGGGCGATCTGAACGCCTCCGCCGACTACAAGCGTCACCTGGCCAGGGTTCTATGTCGGCGCGCGCTGTGCGAGGCTGCCGGATTGAAGTGAGGTCGCAGCTCTGACACGTATCGAGTCCGTCGAGGCGGCGAGCGCCGCGCTCGCCGCCCAGGGCTACCTGGCCGACCGCGCGCTGGCGCTGGCCGTCGACCTGGCTGTTGTGCTGGAGCAGCCGCTGCTGCTCGAGGGCGAAGCCGGCGTGGGCAAGACAGAGGTGGCGCGGGCGCTGGCCGCCGCGCTGGGCGCGCGCCTGATCCGGCTGCAATGCCACGAGGGCATCGACCTTCATCACGCCGTCTACGACTGGGACTACGCCCGCCAGCTGCTGGCGTTGCGGGCGGCCGAGGCCGGTATCGACGAAGGCGAGCTGTTCTCACGCCGCTTCCTCCTGCGCCGGCCGCTGCTCGATGCCATCGAGGCCCGTGCCGACGAGCCGATCGTCTTGCTGATCGATGAGATCGACCGGGCCGACGACGAGTTCGAGGCCTTCCTACTCGAGTTCCTGTCCGATTTCGCGGTGACGATCCCCGAACTCGGCACGATCAGCGCCCCGGGGAGGCCCACGGTGCTCCTCACCTCCAATCGCACGCGCGAGCTCCACGACGCGCTCAAGCGGCGCTGTCTCTATCACTGGATCGATTACCCCGATCCCGAGCGCGAGCGCGCGATCGTCCGGGCCCGGATCCCAGGTGTGCCGGAGGCGATCGCCGCGCGGGTCGTCGACGCCGTGGCGCGGCTCCGCGAGCAGCAGGATCTCTACAAGCTCCCCGGGGTGGGGGAGACGATCGTGTGGGCCCAGGCGCTGCTCGCCCTGGGCGAGGATGCCGACCTCTACGAGACCCTCGGGGTTGCGCTCAAGGTCCACGAGGACGTCGTTCGCGTGCGCGAGCGCAAGGTGCTCGACGGTGTCTGAGGCGGTGACCGGCCGCCTCAGCGCGCTGACTGCCGCGATGCGCGCCCAGGGTGCCCGCGTCGGCGTCGCTGAACTCCTCACCGCCCACCGTGCTCTGGCCGCCGTCGACTGTGCCTCGCGCGAGGACGCGCGACTGGCGCTGAGGGCCGTGCTGTGCTCGCAGCAGGGCGACCTCGAACGCTTTGACAACGCCTTCACCGCCGTGTTCGGCGACGGCCGGCCGCGTGTCAGCGACGAGTCCCCGCTCGACGACCTCGGGTCGATCGCCGCCACCGTGCTCCCGCGCGTTGCCATCCCGGACTCGGTGCCCCGCCCCGTCGAGTCCGACGCGGTGGTGGTGCCGGCGGCGTGGAGCCCGGTCGAGCTGCTCAGCACGAAGGACTTCGCCGACTACACGGAGGCCGAGATGATTCTGGCGCGCGAGCTCATCGCGCAGCTGGCCCGGCGCGGGCCGACGCGGCGCTCGCGTCGAAGCGTCCCCTCGCGCCGACGCGGCCACGTTCCCGACCTGCGCCGGACCGTGCGCGCGGCCCTGCGCACCGGGGGCGATCCGGTCCACCGCCACTGGCGCGCCCCGAGCACGCGCCCGCGCCCCCTGGTCCTGGTCTGCGATGTGTCGGGCTCGATGACGCCGTACGCGCGAATGCTGCTCCAGTACATGCACGCGGCCGTCACCGCGCGGCAGCGAGTCGAGGCGTTTGCGTTCGGCACGCGGTTGACACGTATCACCCACGAGCTCGGCGCTCGCGATCATGACCGCGCACTCGACCGGGCCGCGGCCATGGTCAGTGACTTCTCCGGCGGCACCCGGATCGGCACCGCCCTGGCCGAGCTCAATCGCACTCACGGCCGCCGGCTCGGGCGCGGCGCCGTCGTGGTGATCCTGTCCGATGGCTGGGACCGCGGCGACCCCGAGGTGTTGGCGGCCGAGATGGCGCGATTGCGACGCAGCTCTCACCGTCTCGTGTGGTTGAATCCGCTCGCCGCGCATCCGGACTATGCGCCGCTGACGCGGGGGATGCAGGCCGCCGTGCCGCACACCGATCGGCTTCTGGCCGGCAACTCGCTCGCCTCGCTGGAGGAATTCGTACGGACATTGGAGGAGCTGTGAACGAAGTCTTGTCCGAGCTCGAAAGGTGGAGCCGCCGCGGCGACCGCATAGCGCTGGCCACGGTGATCGATGTTCAGCGCTCGGCGCCCCGCCCGCCGGGGGCGAAGATGGCGATCAGCGCCAGCGGCGAGGTGGCCGGGTCGGTGTCGGGCGGCTGTGTGGAGGGTGCGGTGGTCGAGATCGCCGATGGCATCCTCAAGGGGTCGCCGCCGCGGCTGCAGCACTTCGGCATTCCCGATTCCGATGCCTGGGACGTCGGACTGCCGTGCGGCGGCGAGATCGACGTGTGGGTGCAGGCGTACGAGTCCGGTCGCCTGGAGGAGGTCGCGCACGACGGCGGGCGCGCGGCCGAGGTGACGCTGCTCGAGGGACCCGGTGCCGGCCGGAAGTTGCTCCTCGAGGCGGACGGGGCCCGCTCGGGTTCGCTCGGGGCTCCCGAGCTCGACGACGAGGGCGTTCGCATCGCCGGCGAACTCCTGTGGGCCGAGCACTCTGAGCGTCGCGGAACCATGTTCATCGATGTGGTGGCGCCACCGCCGCGCCTGATCGTGTTCGGTGCCGTCGACATCGCCTCGTCGGTGTGCACGCTCGCACGGGCCTCCGGGTGGCGGACATTCGTGGTCGACCCTCGCGCGCGCTTCGCCACCCGGGAGCGCTTCCCTGACGCGGAGGAGGTGATCGTCGCGTGGCCCGAGGAGGCATTTGCACGGTTGGGCGGAATCGACCCCGCGACCTCGATCGCCGTGCTCACTCACGATCCCAAGCTCGATGACGCTGCCCTGACGATCGCCCTCACCTCGCCGGCACGATTCGTCGGTGCGATGGGGTCGCGCCGGGCCCAGAAGGCGCGGCGCGAGCGGCTGCTCGCCGCCGGCCTCGACGACGAGGCACTGGTGCGCCTGGCCGCGCCGCTCGGGCTCGACCTCGGCGCCGTCGACCGCGGGGAGACGGCGCTGTCGATCCTGGCCGAGGTCGTGGCGGCACGCCACGGCCGCGAGGGAGGACACCTGTCCGAGGCCACCGGCCGGATCCACAAGGTGCCGGCTTGATCGCGGGCCTGGTCCTCGCCGCTGGCGATGGGAGCCGGTTCGGCGCCGATTCGAAGCTCCTGGCCGATCTCCGGGGGCGCCCCTTGCTCGAGTACGCCGTTGACGCTCAGTGCGCTGTGCCCGAACTCGAGCGAGTCGTCGTCGTTCTTGGAGCTCACGCCGAGCAGATCCGTGCCCGCGTGCGGTTCGGAAGGGCCGAACCGGTGATCTGCGAGGACTGGGCACGCGGGCAATCGGCCTCGCTTCGCCACGGAGTTGGAGAGTTGCGGGGCGCGGAAAGGGTGATCGTGACGCTCGGCGATCAGCCCCTGATCACGCCCGCGGTGATCGCGCGGTTCATCGGTGCAGCCGATGGCGCGCGGGCCGTCTACAGAGGCGTGCCCGGACATCCGGTCGTGCTCGGACCGGCGCAGATGGCCGCCGTGGAGGGGCTGGAGGGCGACCGGGGAGCCCGCGAGCTGTTGCGAGGCGGCGAGCTGATCGAGTGTGCCGAGTTGTCCTCGGGTAGCGATGTGGACACGTGGGAAGATCTTGAGGCGGTGAGAGATGAAGCTAGATCAATCGTTTGAGGTCGAGGCGCCGATAGAGCGCGTGTGGCAGGCCCTCATCGACGTCGAGCACGTTGCTCCGTGTCTTCCCGGGGCCGAGATAACGGGCCGGCGGGACGACGGCACCTGGACGGGGAACTTCACGATGAAAATCGGGCCTACCACCGCGTCGTACCGCGGAACCCTGCGCATGCACAGCCTTGACGCAGTCGCGCGGACGGCGACTATGGACGCCAACGGGACCGACAAACGCGGACAGGGCGGCGCCAAAGCGGCTATCAGCTCAACGCTGACTGAGACTGACAGCGGCGGAACTCACGTCGAGGTCACGACCGATTACCACATCACTGGCAAGCTGGCCCGATTCGGCCGCGGCGGGATGATCGAGGACATCTCGGGCCGCCTCCTGCACGAGTTTGCGCAGCGACTCCAGGATTCGCTCACCGACGGGGTGCCGGACCTCCCCGCGGAGCGCAGCCAGGTCGAGACTGTCGTGGAGACGCCGGCAACGGATCCCCCGGCCTATCCAGCGGTCCCGAGCGACCCGGCTCCCGTCGAGCCGCCGAACGCGATCGGCCTGCTCAGATCGGTGGTGGCGCAGCGTCTGCGCGACAACTATCTGATCGTCGCCGCCGCCCTGGGATTCCTCCTTGCCATCATCCTCCGCCGCGGGAGGCGCCGATGAGTACACAGGCCGAAAAGGCACGCCAATTCCTCGCCCTGCACCAGAGTGCGCCGCCGTTGCTCCTCGCCAACGCGTGGGACCAGGGCTCGGCCCGGATTCTCGGCACGCTCGGCTTTCAGGCGCTGGCCACGACGAGCAGCGGGCACGCGGCCACCCTGGGGCGGCTCGACGGCGGGGTCACGCGTGACGAGGCCATCGACCACGCGGCGGCGATCGTCGCGGCCACCGACCTCCCGGTTTCCGCCGACCTCGAGAACGGGTTTGCCCACGAGCCCGACGAGGTCGCGGTGACGGTGGAACTCGCTCTGCAGGCTGGTCTGGCCGGATGCTCGATCGAGGACTACAGTGGCGATCCGGACGACCGGGTCTACGACATCAGGCGCGCGACCGAGCGCGTGGCCGCTGCTGTGGAGGTCGCTCATCGGGGAGACGTACCCCTGGTGCTGACGGCGCGGGCCGAGAACTTCATTCGTGGCCGCCCCCAGCTCGACGACACGATCGAGCGCCTGCAGGCCTTCCAGCAGGCCGGCGCCGACGTCCTGTTCGCGCCCGGGCTGAGCGACCTCGAGGACATCCGCCAGGTGGTGGCCTCGGTCGACCGACCGGTCAACGTGCTGGCGATCGGCAAGGCGCCGACGGTGGCCGAGTTGGGGTCAGTCGGGGTCGCGCGCGTCTCCGTCGGAGGCGCGTTCGCGTTCGCCGCGCTGGCGGCCCTGGTGACGGCCGCCGAGGAGCTCCGCGACCATGGCACGTACGGGTATCTGACCCAGACGGCCGCCGGCGCCAAGGCCGCGCGCGCCGCGTTTGGCGACTGACGACTACGCCGCGGCTCTGAGGCTGGCCAGCGGCGGTCGCTGCACGGGTTCGCTGAGCACCTGGTCGAGACCATCGGCGCCGGGAGCGAGGAAGGCCTCTGGGAGCGGTCCACGCAAGCGGCCGTCCTCCTCCAGGCGCGAGGCGACCGCCTGGAGAACGGCATAAGCCATCGGCCCGAGGTCGCGCAATGGCTGGTGGGCGTTCTGCCGCACCTCGAGATCGACCTGGGCCAGGCCCTCGAGGCCGACCATCGCGTACGCGTCGAGCAACAGCGCGATATCGACGCCATAACCGGTGACGAACGGCAGCCGCATGAGTAGCTCGCGCCGGGCGGCGATCTCCCCGGCCAGCGGCTGCTGCACCGCGGCCAGGTCGGGATAGAACAGGTTGAGCAGCGGACGGGCGGTGAGCTCGGTAACCCGGCCGCCGCCCTCGGCCAGGGTCAGTTCGCCGACCCGGAAGGGTCGGCGATAGAAGCCCTTGACGAACGACAGCTCCGTTTCGCACAGCAGCGGTCCGAGCAGTCCGGCGGCGAAGTGGGGCCCGAACTGTTCGGAGTCGGCGTCGAGGAAGCAGACGACGTCGCCGGTGAGCACACCCAGCGCGCGCCACATGGCGTCGCCCTTGCCGAGGACGGGCCCGAACTCGGGCAGCAGCGACTCCTGGTCGTGGACCTCGGCTCCCAGCGACCGGGCGATCTGGCCGGTCCCGTCGTGCGAGCGGTCGACGACGACGATCTGGTCGACGACGCCCTGTTCACGGAGCGGGAGCAGCTGGCGGACGATCTCGCCGATCGTCGCCGCCTCGTCGCGAGCAGGCAGGCAGATCGAAACGCTGACCTCGCGGCCGGCGGCCAGCCGCGTGACCGGGAAGTCCCGATGGGAGAACGTGTGGCTTTGGTACCAGGACCGGGGGCGCGCCGACATGCCAAGAAGGATGGCAGCCGTCAGTCGCGGGCCCGCGTCACGGTCGCGCGGTCGGCAGCCTTCGCTCGAGCGACTCGTCCTCATCGTCGGCCTGGAGCGCGGGAAGGGTCCCGTGTACGCCGTAGATCAGCGCGAGGGTCGGCATGCGCGCAGTAATAGCATCGCCGCGATGCAGGTTCGAGGCCCCGCCGTGACGTTGCGCTACGCGACGCCCGCCGACGCCCCGGCGCTCATGGCGCTGGGGTCCGATCCGGCCGTCACGCGGTTCTTCTCCTGGGGTCCGTACACGGAGATCGAGCAGCCCCGCGTGTACATCGACGGCCTGGCCGGCGAGCGCGACCGCGCTGAACGGCTCGATTTCCTCATCGTCGACGCCGGTGGCCGGGCGCTCGGGGTAACAGGACTGACCGAGTTCAACCGCCGCGACCGGCGGGCGGTGGTCGGTACCTGGCTCGGCCGCGACCACTGGGGGACCGGCGTCAACCGCGAGGCCAAGGCGCTGATCGCTCGGCTCGCCTTCGACGCCCTCGGCCTCGAGCGTCTCGGCGCCTACGCGAATCTCGACAATCCCCGCTCACAGGCTGCGCTAAGCCGCCTCGGTTTCACCCGCGAAGGGGTGCTGCGTCGCTGGCATCGCCACGGGGAGCACGTTCACGACGTCCTCGTCTACTCGTGGCTGCGCGAGGAATGGCGGCACTCGCCGCTGTTCGACGTCGATGCGGTTCTCGACGGGGAGCCTCCGTCCGGGTTCAGCTGCGCCGCTGCTCCCAGCTGAAGCCGCGGATGGCAAAGAAGATGCCCAAGACCGCCCAGGCGGCGATGACGCCGAGCGAATCGAGGTTGTCCGACAGGCCCGAATTGGACTTGACCATCGCCGCCGAGAGGCCGTTGATCAGGTGGATCAGCGGCAGGGCCTCGGCGATGCCCTTGATGAACGCCGGCGCCTTCGACGCGTCGTAGAACACACCGGAGACGAAGATCACGGGGAGAAACACGGCGTTGACGTACGCCGGGGCGGAATCGAAGTTGGGGATCACGTGCGAGAAGGCCACGCCCAGGGAGGCGAAGCAGACGACGCCTGCGGCCACGAAGACGACGAGCTCGAGCCAGTCGCGCGGCCACCCGGTGCCGAAGAACACGCGTCCGGCCACGGTGATGATGATGATCTGCACCGCGGTGTTGGTGACAGCGTTGCCGGCAATGCCGAGCAGGTAGGAACCGCTCGGAATCGGTGTGCCGTGGATCCGCTTGAGCACTCCCTGCTCCCGGAGGAAGGTCATGTTGAAGGCCAGGGCTGTGAACGTCGTCGACATGACGGCCATGCCGGCGATTCCCGGCACGATGATGTCGAGATCGTGCTGGTTGCCGTGAAGGATCGCCCCGAAGAAGGCGAGGAACAGCAGCGGGAGCAGGAAGTTGAAGAAGGCCGCGCTGGGGTTGCGCCAGAACAGCCGGCGCTCGAGCCGGTACTGGCGCCAGGCCAGGGTCACCGCGTCGCTCATCGCCGCCGCCCCCTCCGGCTGCCCCGGCCGCGGCCCACTGCCTTCGGCTCGTCGGACGAGGTGGCGTCGTGGCCGTTGTCCGACTCGGCGGTCAGCTCCAGATAGACGTCCTCGAGGGTCGGGCGGGTGACCGTGAGCGCCTCGAGCCGCTGACCCCGGGACAGGGCGGCACCGGTGAGCTCGTGCAGGAGCGCGGTGGGATCGGCGGTCTCGTGGACGGTGACCTCCCCATCCCCGTTTTTATAGGCGATTCGATATGGTGCGCTCCGTCCCGTTGTGCCCAGCGAACTCGGTTCGCCCTCGATAATGATCCGTCCATCCTTGATGATCGCCACGCGATCGGCGAGCGCTTGCGCTTCGTCGAGATAGTGAGTGGTCAACAGCACCGTCTTCCCCAGCGCCTTGAGCGAGCGGATCGTCTCCCACGCGTTGCGACGCGCCGCCGGATCGAAGCCCGTCGTGGGCTCGTCGAGGAAGATCAGCTCGGGATCGCCGACGAGGGCGAGGGCCAGATCGAGGCGGCGCATCTGGCCGCCGGACAGGGTGCGGGCCATGGCATCCTGCTTGCCCTCCAGACCGGCCAGCGCGATCACCTCGTCGACGTCGCGAGGGTGCGGATACATGGCCGCGAAGTGAGCGAGCGCCTCGCGGACCTTGATATGGCGATACAGACCAGTGCTCTGCAAGACAATTCCCACGCGGGAGCGAAACGCTCGCGAGCGCTTTCCCGGGTCCATTCCGAGCACCTGGACCTCGCCCGAGCTGCGCTCCCGATACCCCTCCAGAATTTCGACTGTTGTGGTCTTACCGGCGCCGTTGGGCCCAAGCAGGCCGAACACCTCGCCGCGCCGCACCTCGAAGTCGATGCCGCGCACCGCCTCGAAGCCGCCGTACGACTTGCGCAGTCCCCGGACCTGAATCGTCACTTCGTCCACTCCCGTGATGATGCCAGTGCCCAGAGCATCGATACTTGCGCCTAACGTGCGGTCAGTACTCAAGCTACCCGCCTACCGCCGCTTGTTGGCCGCCTACACGCTGACGCAGCTGGCCTGGTGGGTGGGAACGCTGACCCTGGCCGTGCTCGTCTACTCGCGTACGGGGAGCGCGATCGGCGCGGCCGCCTTCTTCCTATGCGCCCAATTCGTGCCTGCGCTCATTTCGCCGGCGCTGGTGGCCCGGATCGACCAGAAGGCCGTGCGCCGGATTCTCCCCGAGCTGTACGCCTTCGAGGCCATCGCGTTCGTCGCGCTGGTCTGGGTGTCGAAGCACTTCTTTCTCGGCACCCTGCTGGTCATCGTCGCCATCGACGGTGTGATCGCGCTGGCGGGCCGGGCGTTGATCCGCTCCACCATCGTGGCCGTCACCTCGCCGGCGGGGCTCCTGCGCGAGGGCAACGCCTTCGTCAACGCCGCCTTCTCGGTCTGCTTCTTCCTCGGGCCGGCGCTCGGCGCCGTGGTCGCCGATGCCCGGGGCACCGACGCCGCGCTGATGCTCGCCGCCGCCATGTTCGCGATCATCGCGGTGGTCCTGGCGACCGCTCGCGGACTGCCGCAGGGCCCTCCCGAGCCCCATCCCAAGTCCGGCCGGCTCCGGGCGGCGATCAAACGGGCCCGAGAGATGCCTCCGGTTCGCGCTCTGCTCGGGCTCCAGGCCGCCGCACTGGTGTTCTTCACCATCTCGGTTCCTGTCGAAGTGGTGTTCGCCGAACACACGCTGCACTCGGGGCGGGGCGGCTACGCTGCCCTGCTCTCGGTGTGGGGTGCCGGAACCGTGGTCGGCAGCATCGTGTATGCGCGGTGGCGCGCGCTTCCCGGCCGGACGATGATCGTGCTCGGAAGCACGGCGATGGGCATCGGCCTGCTGTTGATGGCCGTCGCGCCCTCGCTTGCGCTCGCTATCTGCGGAGCGGCGCTGGCCGGGACCGGCAACGGCGTCGAGGCGGTGGCGGCACGGACCACGCTGCAGGAACACGTCGACCCGGAGTGGATGGCGATGATCATGAGCCTCAACGAGTCGGTGTTCCAGGCCATGCCGGGGGTGGGCATCGTGCTGGGCGGAGCGATCACCGCGCTGGCCGGAACCCGCGCCGCGCTGACGCTTGCCGGGGCGGGTGCCCTCATCGTTGCGGTCGCGGCGTCGATGCTGCTGGGCGGCAAGCTCGCCATTCCGAGATCGGGCTCGCCCGCCACCGCCGCCAGGCGGTAGGTTGACCAGCCAGTGCGGCGTGCCTGCATCGACATCGGCTCGAACACCACGCGGCTGCTCGTCGCCGAGTGCGACGGAGAACGCCTGGTGGAGGTACACCAGGCGCGCGCCTTCACCCGCATCGGGCGGGGCGTCCCGCGCGACGGCACGCTGACCGAGGCCAAGATCGGCGAGGTCGTCGACGTCGTCTCGGCCCAGTTGCGTTTGGCCCGCCAGCTGGGGGCGATCGAGGTGATAGCGGTGGCGACCGCGGCGATCCGCGACGCCCGCAACGGCGGCGCACTCGCCGACGCGATCGGCCGCGCCTGCGATCTCCCGATCGAGATCCTGTCCGGCGAGGACGAGGCCAGGCTGGCCTTCCTCGGTGCCGCCCGGACGCTTGGACATGTGCCCAGCGGTGAGCTCGGGGTGGTCGACGTGGGCGGAGGATCCTCGGAGATGGTCGTCGGAACCGCGCCCGACCTCGTCACATGGAGCGGCTCTTTCTGCGTCGGATCAGGCGACCTGGCCGAGCGCTGCCTGCGCTCGGATCCTCCGTCGGCCGAGGAGCTGTCAGCCGCTCGGGCAGATGTCCAGGCGACGCTGGCCGCGACCGACGTGCCGCAGCCAGCGGAGGCTGTGGCCGTCGGCGGCAGCGCCGCCTCCCTGCCTCGACTGGCCGGGCCGCTGCTCGATGCCGAAGCCTTCACCCGGGCGCTCGGACTTCTGACCACGGTGCGCGCCGCCGAGGTGGCACGGCGCTTCGCGCTCGACATAGAGCGCGTGCGCCTGCTCCCGGCCGGGCTGCTGATCCTGCAGGTCGCCTCCGAGCTGTTCGGGGCGGCACTCCAGATCGGCCGCGGCGGCGTCCGCGAGGGCGTGCTGCTCGAGGCGAGCCGATGAGCGAGCTCGAGGGGGCACCACCGCCGGTCGGCGTCGATCCGCCACTGGCGCCGCGCGAGGCGCTGGCCCAGGTCCGCATCCGGGCCCCCACACGCGGAAACCGCCGCCTTGAGCGCCTGCTCGAGGTGATCAACGCCGACGAGCAGGTCAAGGCCTGGTGGCACGTATCGGCGGTCAACGCCACCCGGCGTCTGGGCATGAGCGACCACAGCTGGGTGCACCATTTTGTAAGTAGGAGTCAGCTCGACTCCCCGGGCGGTTACCGTTCGGGGTGTGAGCACCGAGCCTGACCCGACCTCCCCCGACGCGCTGCCGAACCCTGACCTGGCGCTGCCGCCCAGCGCGGCGATCGCCGCCATGCGGATCCGGGCGCCGACGCGCGGAAACCACAAGCTAGAGCGACTCCTAGACGCGGCCAACGCCGACGAGCGGGTGAAGGCGTGGTGGCACGTGTCCGCCGTAAACGCCACGCGCCGACTCGGCATGTCCGACCACTCCTGGGTCCACGTGCAAATCGTGCTGAACGTCGCGTTGCGTCTGGCGCGCCTGCTGTTCCGACGTGGCGTCACCCCGAGCATCAAGGCCGACTTCTGCATGACCGATCACGACGCCGAGGTGGTAATCGCCGCCGCCTCGCTGCTGCACTGCGTGGGCATGTCGATCCACCGCGACGACCACGAGCGTTTCAGCCTGTTCCTCAGCGCCGACGAGCTCCCTTCGCTGCTGACCGGGATCTACGACGAGCCCGAGCGCACGATCGTCACGTCGGAGGCGCTTCACGCGATCGTCGGGCACCGGCGTAAGGGGGCGCCGTTCACCGTCGAGGCGGCGATCGTGCGGATTGCCGACGCCCTGGACATGGCTCGGGGCCGCTCGCGGGTGCCGTTCGAGGCCGGTCATCAGAACATCCACTCGCTGTCGGCCTACGCGATCGAGGAGGTCAAGATCTCGCCGGGGCGCGACCGGGCTGTCCGGATCGAGATCGAGATGTCCAACAGCGCGGGAATCTTCCAGGTCGATGAGCTGCTGGCGACCAAGCTCCGCGGGTCGGGGCTGGAGGAGCAGATAGAGGTGATCGCGCGGATCGAAGCCGAGCACGAGAAGCGCCTGATCGAGGTCTTCAAGATCTAGACGGCTGGTCGCACAGGTTGTCGGTCCTCGATGGCCAGCGGACGTTGCGGGCCGAGCCGGCGTCGCGCCCGGTGGCCTGGGCCGATCAGCCCGAGGCAGCCTCTAACTACTCGAGCCTTACCGCCCCGAGAGCCGTACCAAGGCAATCAGTGTGCCGTCGCCGCGTCCGCGTAATGTCGGTCCATCGGCCCCGCGAGTAGGTACGTTCTACGAAGCGCGGTGATGCCGTCCGGCGTATTGGTCGCCGGCACTTCTGTAGTCTGGTACCTAACGAGCCTCGCCCGCACTAGTTCGTCCATGCCCCTCTTCAGGGAGGGCGCCGAGATCCCATACCAGTCCGTTGAGTGTGCTAGCGGCAGCGTGAAGCCCTTCGGAGAAAGCGAGAGCGAGAGGAGCAAGACTGTCTTTCCGGGCAGCTTCAGTTTGCGGTCGAAGCCGAGGGTCCAATAGCTGTGCGGGAGCTTGATGTATCGCTCGTCGCGCCGGGCGGGATGGACGTACGGATCACCATTTCCACTCTCGTCGAGCAGCTCGACTCGAGATCTGGATCCTCGGGTCTCGCGCCGAATGAGAGCGAGCGACTCGAGACGATCAAGGCTCCGATACATCGCGAGACGTGCATTGCGCCGCGACTGCGATGTCCGGCCGGCGAGGGGCGCCCAGTAGTCGGCGTTCACCTCCAGCTGAAAGGGAGGCGCAGAAAGCGGGATGCGCAGCAAGAGATATAGGTCGAGAGCATGCTCGTTGCCATGCCTCACGAGGTCGGCGAGAACTCCCGGGCGCACCGGCGTTCCGCGGATCTGCAGTAAGGCCTCTCGAATCGGAACCGCGTCACGGTGGGAGTCCCACGACATTTGTTTGAGACGTCCCAGCCGCTGCTCCTCTGTAATGACGTCCCAACCTGGTAGCTCGCGAGCTCCGCGGCGGCCTCGGCGGCCAGCGTCGCGGCCATCCTGACGTGGGTGTCCGTCTCGGTCAGGTCACCGTCGTTGGTGGGTGTGAAATCAGCATTTCGGCCCGCGCGAGCGAGAGCGCTCCTATTCGATCAGGGCGGAAGCGAGAGCGTGTGCAAGCTCGAGCTGTGGTGACTGGAGATGGGGTCTGGACCCCATGGGCGGGCGCTCGTGCGCAGCCTAGGTTTTTCGCGGGCTTGGGCTGACGGCCGAGGTCTCCTCGCAGGGCAGTGAGTAGATTGGGAGCGCATGCCGAACCAGCCTGACGAACGAGACCGATCGATTCTGCCGGTCCCGGACGCGCCGTTTGATGGCGAGATCGATGTGGCGCTCAAGGACTCGAAGCCCGACCGGGCGCAACGCCCATTCGGTCGGGATGGGCGGTGATCCCGGAGACCTCGACCGGGTTCCCGGGCTACAACGCCATGGTCCCTCGCAGCGCCGCGACGGTGTTCGAGATCCTGCGTCAGAACGGTTACGGCACTGCCTGGGTCGGCAAGACGCACCTCACCCCGCTGCACGAGGCGACGGTTGCCGGGCCGTTTGATCGCTGGCCGGGCGGGATGGGCGCCGAGTACTTCTATGGGTTCTTCGGCGCCGGGGTGAGTCAGTGGCATCCGCCGCTGTGGGAGAACACGACTCCGTTGGAGGCGCCGAGGACGCCGGAGGAGGGTTATCACCTGGAGGCCGACATGGCCGACATGGCCGATCGCGTGGATCGAGCGGCAGAAGTCGATCCATCCCGAGAAGCCGTGGATCGCGTACTTCGCGCCGAACGGGCACAAGCCGCCGGTCGGCGTGCCGGGCGAGTTTATGGAGCGATACCGGGGCGAGTTCGACGACGGCTATGACCGGCTCCGTGAGCGTATCTTGGCGCGCCAGAAGGAACTCGGAATCGTCGCGCCCGACACCAAGCTCGCGCCGCGCCCCGCGGGCATCCCGCCGTGGGAGGAGCTGAGCGACACCGACGAGAGGATCGGCGCGCGCTGGATGGAGATCTTCTGCGGCGCGCTCGAGCACACCGATCACCAAGCCGGCCGCCTCGTCGAGGCCGTCGAGCAGACGGGCGATCTCGAGAACACGCTGATCATCTACATCGCCGGCGATAACGGTCCGACGCCCGAGGGTGGCTTGCACGGTGCTCTGAACAAGCTCAGCTACTTCAACGGGATCGCGGAATCGCTCGACGAGGTCGCCGGCCACATCGACGACTTCGGCGGCCCGAAGTCGCACGGTTCCTATCCCGCCGCCTGGGCCTACGCCACCGCCACGCCGTTTACCTACGGCAAGGGGGTGACCTCGGGCGGGGGGTGCAGCACCGCCGTCGTCGTGTCCTGGCCAGCGCGGATCAGAGACCACGGCGGTATCCGCCGCCAGTTCCATCATCACATCGACATCACCCCGACCATCCTGGAGAGCGCCGGCGTTCCCGCGCCGACGCGCGTCAACGGCGTCGATCAGAAGCCGATGGAGGGCGTGAGCATGCTCTACACCTTCGACGACGCGGAAGCCGAGGACCGGCACACGACGCAGTACTTCGAACTCACCGGCACCCGCGCGGTATACCACGATGGCTGGTGGGCCGGGACTCGCCACGGCCAGGACGGCCTGAGCGCCTCGGCCGGCACGGTGCCGTTCGACGAGGACGTCTGGGAGCTCTACGACATGACCCGCGACTTCGGCCACGCCACCGACCTCGCCGCCGAGCACCCCCAGAAACTCGCCGAACTACAAGCGCTGTTCGACCGCGAAGCCCGCAAGTACAACGTGTACCCGCTCGCCGACGACGTCCTCGCACTGCTGTCCGCCGAGCGCCCGGGACTCGTCTGCGGTAACAAGGCCAGCTACCGCCCGGGCACTGTCCGGATCCCCGAAGACGCCGTCATCAACATCAAGAACCGCTCGTTCACGCTCACCGCGGAGATCGAGAACCCCAACGGCAACGCCGAAGGCATCCTCGTCACCGTCGGCGGCGAGACCGGCGGCTACGCGTTCGTAGTGCAGAACGCCAAGCCGACCTTCCACTACAACTGGCTCGGCCGCGAGCGGTACACGATCACCTCCGCAGAGCCGCTGCCCAACGGCCACTGCACGATCCGCTTCGACTTCGCTTACGACGGCGGCGGCGCGGGCAAGGCGGCACCGGCACGCTGTCGGTCAACGACCACCACGTGGCCGAAGGCCGCATCGACAAAACCGTCCCGGTCGTCTTCTCGACCGACGACACCTTCGACGTCGGTGCGGACTGGGGCACGCCAGTCTCGCCGACCTACCAACCGCCGTTCAAATTCACCGGCAACCTGAAGCAGGTCACAGTCGAAGCTCACTGACGCTTCCACGCTTACGCCAGACAGCAGGAGCGCGACCTCGGGTCTCGCTGCTTGATTGGGCTTACTGCAGCAGCGCCGAGGGCGGTGCTCAAGCCGTTATTTCAGCTCGCGCGAGCGAAAGTGCTCCTATTCGCGATCAGACCAGGCGTGCACAATCCCCTGGGGCTGCCAACGGCTTGGGTGATCTCACGGCAGGTGCTCACCTCGTGGCTGCACCGCGGGCGAACGGTTGAGTTGTTCTAGGCCCAGCCGAGCTGCTTTAGGGTGATGCCGGAGTTCCAGATCTTCGTCATGTGGCGAATACGGTCGCCCTCGAACTCCATGACGTAGACGTAGTCCGCCTGCGCGCTTTTCCCGGTCGGCGGTAGCGGGCCACCTTCACCGGTGTGGGTCCCGTGAAACACGGCGTAAGCCATCACGTTGCCCCGCTCCTCGTCCGCCGCGAACGACTTCAGCTCATAGCCCGCGTCGGACAGGATCGTCAGTAGGCCCTTCATCCAGTCTGTGTACTGCTCCAGCGTGTGGACGTCGTCGAGAGCCTCGGCCTGCGCCGAAAAGCTAGCGTCGGGAGTGCAGAACTGCTGGCACACCTCCCAGCCCTTGCCCGTCTCGCACGCGTCGAAAAAGGCTCGCGCGACCTCCACAACGGGAGTCGTGGTGACGTCGCTCATCTCCGGTCCTCTCCTCGCTCGTTTGACAGAACCAGGCTACGCCCGCATGCGTCCGCGTGCAAACCGCGGCGGGCGTAGGGACTTCTGCCCGGCCAGCCGGGCAGGACGGCGAAGCGCCCGCTGAACCGCCTCACGAGAGGAAGACCGTCGCTTCGGGCTTACAAGCAGCAGCGAACCGCGCCCATCCTCACGGCGCCCGGCCGAGTCGAGCCGAGCCTGCTGGTCGATCAACGGGACTGTCTTGATCGGACGTGGCGGACCGCTCCATCCGTTCCGGAGCGAGAGCGCGCCTCTCCCGGGAGGCTCTGCTGCAATCCCCCGGTCGCGTACGCCGCCACCGGACAAGGCCCGAATGTAGGCGCCAATTGCCACCTCCGTTCATCCGCTGCCTTTGGGCAGGTGGCCGCCCGCGTTTCGAGGCTACCCTCCAGGACTCGGGGGGAGAAGGAAGGGCGGCTACCACCTTGCAGCCGCCCTCTCGTCTTGTTTCGTGGTCGGGATGTGTTAGGACAGTGCGGCGCAGAAGCCTGCGAAATCGCCGGCAAGGAACTGGTGGGGGCCGCCGATCCGCACGGCGTTGAATTCGGAGTCGAACACGACGGAGCCAACGTCCTGCAGGATCGTGCCGGTGCCGGGTAGGACGAAGTTGAAGACGGTCCCATACTCGGTCGACGTGTTGATCGACCCGTCGGGTTTGTAGGTCGTGACGACGACTGATGTCTCTGAGTGGGTCGTCGCGGTCTTGCCGTTGCCGGGGTTGGTGACGGTGACGGTGAATGGGCCACCCGTGGCCGTGAGGATCGACTTGACAAGTATCCCGCTTGTATCGAAGAAGGAGACGATCTTGATCGATCCGTGGTAGTGCCAGTCGAGCTCGAAGCCGCACGTGTCGGTCTCCGAGACCGACTGGTCGAAGTGCTGAATGTTTGTTGTGGTTGACGCGGCGGCGCTAGCTGAGTCCGTGCCGAGGCCTAAGAGGGCTCCAGCGACTAGCAGAGGAAGCACCAGCCGCTTCATCTGACCAACTTTCTCTAGCGATTCCGAATGGCGAAAATTGAGTGTGGAGCCGAGTCGGGTCAGGAGGACTCGTAGGGCGCGCGGGTGGCTTTCGGGTGTCGGCATGGTGTGTGTGCTCCTGGGGTGGGGGTGTGGTTGGTCAGCTGGTGGGGGCCGGCGGGTGCTTGGGGTGGCGCGGGCGTCGCTGTGAGAGCGCGAGCGTTCCTCCGAGGCCGAGCATCGCGAGCGCGAAGCCGCCGGCGGCGCCGATGCCCGCATCCCCCCAGTCGAAGCCGCTGTTGGGGGTCACGACGCGGACGATCGGGCTCGTCTGCGACTGCGTGGGTGTGGCGCCACCCGGGTCGAGCTGGGGCCTCGCGGCCGCTGCCGCTGGGGCGAGCACGGCGAGCGCGAGCGCGAGCGCGGCGGTCGTCTTGATCTGTTGGTTGGGGAGCATGTTGCGTTGCCCTCCTGTGTTTGCTGATCGCCGTGTGCGATCGGGTCCGCTAGAACCGTGCTCTCGGGCGGTGAAGGAGCGCTTAGAGGCGGTTAGAGATCGGTAAGAGCGACGCCGAGACCGCGCTTTGCGGACGCGAGCGGCGGTGGTAGCGTTGCCGTTGGGCGACGAGCTTGGTTGAGTTCCGGATCCTGGGGCCGTTAGAGGTCCTCGAGCACGATCGACCGCTGGTGCTCGGTGGTCCGAAGGTGCGGGCGCTGTTGGCGGTGCTGTTGCTGCACCGCGGGGAGGTGGTCTCGACTGATCGCCTGATCGACGCGCTGTGGGGGGAGCGGGCGTCGGCGACCGCCGCCAAGACCGTTCAGGTGTACGTCTCGAACTTGCGCAAGGCTCTCAGCGACGGTCTGCTGGTCACTCGCGGGCATGGGTATCTGCTTCAGATCGAGACTGGCCAGCTCGACTCGGACCGCTTTGAGGCGCTGGTTGCTGAGGGTCGCCGCGCGCTGCAGTCGGGTGATGGGCGAGCTGCGGGTGAGCGGTTGCGGGACGCGCTGGCACTGTGGCGCGGGCCGGCGCTCGCGGAGTTCGCCTATGAGCCGTTCGCACAGAACGCGATCGCGCGGCTCGAGGAGGCGCGCCTAGAGGCGCTTGAGGATCGGATCGATGCCGACCTTGCGATCGGCGAACAGGCGGGGCTGGTGGGGGAGCTCGAGACACTCGTTGCCGGACATCCGTTGCGCGAGCGCCTGCAGCGCCAGCTAATGCTCGCGCTGTATCGCGCGGGCCGCCAGGCCGAGGCGCTTGAGAGTTATCACAAGGCGCGGCGCTCGCTGGTCGACGAGCTCGGGCTCGAACCCGGCCGCGACCTGCAGGAACTCGAACGGGCGATCTTGGCGCAAGACGCGGCGCTCGAGCCGCCGCCCCGACGGTCAGGGGCACAGCCGGTGACGGTCGCTCGAGGCGCCCGGCGCGGCGCGTGGCTGATCGCCGCCGCGGGCGCCGTCCTGCTCGCCGGGATCGCAGCGGTCGCGGTCAAGCTCTCAAGCTCAAGCGCCAGTTCTGTGCAGGTGCCGGCGAACTCGGTCGCGGCGATCGACCCAGGGAGCAATAGCGTCGTTGGCTCGGCTCCGGTCGGGAGCCGGCCTGGCGCGATTGCGTTTGGTTCGGGATCGCTGTGGGTCGCGAACGTCGATGATCAGACCGTCTCGCGGATCGATCCGGGGTCGCTGCGAACGCTGCGCACGCTGTCGCTGGGGAACCCGCCGACGGGTCTGGCCGCGGACGCCAATGCGGTCTGGGTGGCCGAATCCAATCCACAAGTGAGCACCGTGTCGGTCAACGCGATCGATCCGCAGTTCGACGCTGTCGGACCCACCAAGCGGCTCGCGAACATCGTGCCAGGCGGCCCCGTAGCGGTCGCGACGCAAGGCGCCACGGTCTGGGTCGCGCCATCCGCTGGCTTGCTCACGCGCCTTGACGCAGGCGGGGGCGTTGTCGGGCAGATCAATCCGAACTCGGGCCCAGCCGCAATCGCACTCGGCGACGGTGCGACCTGGGTGAGCGACACCGAGGGCGATAACGTCACGCGCGTCGACCCGACCGGGCTGCTGACGCCCATCGCGGTAGGCAACGGACCGACCGGGATCGCGGTTGGCGAAGGTGGAGTGTGGGTCGCGGACTCGCTCGATGACGCGGTCGTGCGGATCGACCCGGCCACGCGATCGGTGACCACCACGATCCCCGTCGGGCGCTCGCCAACCGGAATTGCCGTTGGCGCCGGCTCGGTATGGGTCGCGAACAGCGGCGACAGCACGATCACCCGGATCGACCCACGCACCAAGAACGTTCAAGCGACGATCGCGGTTGGCGGCAGCCCGCAGGCGATCACGATCGCCGACGGACGCGCGTGGGTGACCGTCGACGCGCCAACGATCAGGCCGACGGGCCTCGAGACCGACGGCGGGACGCTCAGGATCGACGCCCAATTCGGGGTTGACTACACCGACCCGGCGCTGGCGAACCTTGGGGGGTCATGGCAGTACCTCTACGCCGCGTGCGCACAGCTCCTGAACTATCCAGACAAGTCCGGCCCCGCGGGCGCCCGGCTGATCCCAGAAGTGGCGCAGTCGCTGCCGACGCGCTCGCCCGACGGCAAGACCTACACGTTCACGATCCGCACCGGCTTCCGCTTCTCGCCACCTTCGAACGAGCCGGTCACCGCGCGGACGTTCAAGAACACGATCGAGCGCACGCTCAACCCGAGGATGAAAAGCCCCTACGCGCAGCAGTACGGCGACATCGCCGGCGCCACTCCGTACATCGCCGGCAAGGCGCCCCACATCTCGGGGATAGTCGTGCGAGGAAACCAATTGACGATCCATCTTGTTGCTCCGGCGCCTGACTTTCTGGCGCGGATCGCCGAGCCGGCAATGTGCGCGGTCCCGTCGGACACCCCGATCGATCCCAAGGGTGTGCGTACGATCCCATCGGCCGGGCCCTACTTCGTTTCGTCCTTCACACCCGGCCACGGGCTCGTGCTCACGCGCAACCCGAACTACCGGGGCAGCCGTCCGCACCGGCTTGCGCGGATCGAGCTGGCGATGGGAGTCTCGTATCAGCGGGCGCTGCCCAACGTCGAGACCGGCACGGCCGATTACACAACGCTCGGCGGCCCGGGCGCGGCCAACGTGCGGAGTCTCGCCTCCGAACTCGCCGCTCGCTACGGACCAGGCAGCGCAGCCGCGAAACACGGCCGGCAGCAGTACTTCGTCGACCCGCAACTGGCGCTCGACTACTTCGACCTCAACACACACCGGCCGCTGTTTCGCGACGTCCGACTGAGGCAGGCCGTCAGCTACGCGATCGACCGCCAACGCCCTAGCCCAGCTCGGAGAGCCATGGCAGCCGCTGCGCGACCGCCCGGCCGATCACTACCTCCCACCGGGAATGCCCGGATACAGCGACACGCACATCTACCCGCTAACCCCGGATCTCGTCAAAGCCAGAGCACTCGCGCACGGCGCAGGCCGAACGGCCGTCCTGTACACCTGCGACCTCTCGCCGTGCGCCCAGCAAGCCCAAATCGTGAAGACCAACCTCGCGGCAATCGGCCTACACGTCCAGGTCAAACCGTTCCCAATCCTCACACTGCTCGCGCGGGAGCACCGGCCAGGCGAGCCATTCGACATCGGCGCCTACGGCTGGACAACGGCGTACCCCGACCCCGCCGGGATGCTGCCCGCCATGCTCGACGACAACACCCTCTACCCCACGTTCGATGACCCGACCTACCAGCGCCGGCTCGCTGACACCGGACGGCTGACCGGACCAGAGCGCTACCTGGCCTACGGCAAGCTCGACATCGACCTCGCCCGCAACGCCGCGCCGCTGCTCGCCTACGGCAACCCCTCCAGCAGCGACTTCTTCTCACCGCGCATCGGCTGCCAGACCTACGTAGGCGCCGTACGGCATGGATCTCGCCGCGCTCTGCCTCAAGCGCGCGGGCCGCTAAGCACGCACTCACAGTCCAAGACACCGCAACTCGATCGCCGGCACAGGCGAGCAGTCCGACAGCCCTCCGCCAACACCACAGAATCAAGCGCCCGCCCGCGGCACGGCGGTACCAGCCGTCGGCCAGCGAACGTGGCGGACCTCCGACGCGGACGACCGACGATCCACCCCGGCGCATCGAGATGGACCAAGAGTGGCAGGCCAGCCAATCGTGAAGACAGCCACGTCGGGCCAGATCCGCACTCTCCGCCTGCTCGCGCCTCGAGAGCGCTGCTTTTCGCCCGACGGAGCGGCAGTCCACCGGCACGCCGACCGCGTGCCTGCTTCTGAGCAAGCGCGGCAGCCAGGCCCGTCATACGCCCGTTTCTGCGTCGGGCTTATAAGCGGAAGCGCCGAGGCCGGTGCTCAACCGTCATTCCGGCCCCCGCACCGAATATCGTCGGCAGCGTGACCGGGTCCGCCCGCCACGTCAGGACCGACAATCGTGGACGGGCAGCAGGGATCCGGCAGTCAGCGCAGATCGTGATGGAGGACCGGCTCTGCCGCGTGCAGTCTGATCGAGGGCACGGTCCTGACCTGGGTCCCAGGTTGAGTTCCGGGCCGAAATTAGCGTTTGAGCACCGGCGCGCTTCCGCTTGTACGCCCGATGGAGCAGCCGTCGTGACGCTGACGGTTGGGCGACGGAGCAGAACCGACCATGAAGCGCCGAGGACTGCTGGTTGTCGATGTTTTCGGGTTGTCTCGAATGATGCGCTCTGGCTTCCGTTTTCAGACACGGAGTGCTTGCTCGACGCGACTGCCGGGCTAGCACTCGACGGCGCACTGTCCGTCGGCTCTGTGGTCGGCCGGCGTCTGGTGGTGTTGGTGAGTAGGGGGTTCCCGGTTGGCGATCGGCCCGGCCCTGTCCGATGTCACTGCGGGTGCCGTGAGCTTGTGCCCGCTGGGCCTTTTCCGCCGCTTGCGGCGTCGCGTGAGCACGGTTTTGCGTTCGACCGAGCGTGGGGCTGAAGGATGTGTGTGCCGGCCCCGGAGGCGAGTGACTCGCTTTCCGGGTGTGGGGCCGCGCGTGTGTTGAGGCGTCAGAGGCGTGAGCGGACGTAGTGCAGGGTTGCGCGCAGCTCGGAGACGTGGATGTCGGAGTTGTATAGCGGGCTGTCGCAACCGTTGGCGAGCAGGTCGCGTAGTGCCGCTATGCATTCCGGGTCTGGGTTGTGTGTGTGCTCGAGCGTGGCGGCGATCTCGAGCAGTTCGGTGCGCACCGCGGCTGCGCGGTAGTGCAGGAGCGCTTGGCGGCGGCGGGCGATTGGATGCGGCTCGTCGGTGCGGTTCGCTGTGCGTCGCAGCCATTGCACGATTACGCGGCGCTCGTGCTCGGCGCGGTGGTGGCGCCAGCGCCCGAGGATGCCTACCGGGCTCTCGATGGGATGCTGGCAGCGGGTGCGCTTGCTTGGGGTGTGTGTCCTGGGTCGCCATCTGGCTCTCCTCTGTGGTCGGCGGCCCGGTTCTGGTGACCGAGCTCGCCTGGCACGGTGAGCGCGGTCGCTGACAGCGCGTCTACAAACCGGTGACGGGCGTTTACGTGGCGGCGATCTGCGCTGCTCGCGAGAGGCTGCGGGCGGTGGTAGCCTCGCTGGGCGGAGCGCAAGGAGGGCGCATGGACTATCGAATTCTCGGCCCGCTCGAGGTCTGCGACGGTGATCGCATGGTCGAGCTGGGGGGCGATAAGCAGCGCGCGCTGCTGGCGGTCCTTTTGTTGCACGCTGGCGAGGTCGTCTCGGGTGACCGTCTGATCGACGATCTGTGGGGCGAGCGCCCGCCGCCCGCGGCGCTGAAGGCCCTGCAGGCGCACGTCTCGCGGCTGCGCAAGGCGCTTCGATACCAACGCGGCCGGCTCGCTTGAGGCTGGCGGGGATCTGTCTGCTGTCGAGTCCAAGGCGGTGTTGGTGACGCGCGGGCATGGGTACTTGCTGCGCGTCGAGCCGGGCGAGCTTGACCTCGACCGCTTCCGCGGCGTGGTCGAAGAGGGACGCCAGGCGCTGGCGGCGGGTGACCCGCGAGAGGCCGCGCGGGTGCTGCGCGCTGGGCTGGCGTTGTGGCGCGGCCCGCCGCTGGCGGACTTCACCTATGAGGCGTTCGCGCAGGCGGCGATCGCGCAGCTCGAGGAGCTTCACCTGGGGGCGGTCGAGGAGCGCGTGGAGGCCGATCTGGCGCTCGGACGCCACGACCAGCTCGTCGGCGAGCTGGCGGCGCTGGTAGAGCGAAATCCGCTCCGTGAGCGGCTGCGAGCGCAGTTGATGCTCGCGCTTTACCGCTGCGGGCGCCAGGCCGAGGCGCTCGAGGTCTATCAGGAGTTCCGGCGCGGTCTGTCCGAGCAGCTCGGGCTCGAGCCGGGCCCGAGCCTGCAGCAGCTCGAGGCTGCGATCCTGACCCGCGATGCCTCGCTCGATGCCCCGGTGGCGAGCCGGCCGCCTGCCGAGCAGGCCGTTGGCCCGCCTGCTCGTCCCCCAAGGGCGCTGGGCCCCCGCTCGCGGCGCATCGCGGTCGGGGCGACGGCCTTGATCGCGATCGCGGTCGCCGCGGTGGTTGTCGCATCGACCGGCGGCGGAGCGACGCGGTTCTCAGCGATTGCCGCTGATTCGGTGGGAGCGATCAGCCCAGTGCACGGCGCGATCAGTGCGGTGGTGCCGGTCGGGCTCCTCGCCGTCAGGGCTCGCAGCCGGGGCGGGGGCGCTCTGGGTGAGCAACTACAACGCCCGGACCGTCTCCCGGATCGACCCGGTGACCCACGACGTCGTCCAGACGATCCAGGCGGGGTCGACGCCGAGCGGGGTCGCGGTCGGCGCCGGCGCGGTGTGGGTCGCGAACAACTTCGGCGGCACCGTGTCGAGGATCGACCCGGCCGTCGACAAGGTCGTGCAGCCGATCCCGGTCGGTAACGGGCCGAGCTGGTGTCGCCGTGGGCTACGGGTCGGTGTGGGTCACCAACAGCAGCGACGGCACGCTCAGCCGGATCGATGCGACCACGGGCATCGTGGCCAAGCCGATTGCCCTCGGCGGCGGCGCGACCGACGTCGCCGCCGGCCTACGGGGCGGTGTGGGTGAGCGACGAGGCAGGCGGCCGGGTGCTGCGCGTCGACCCGCAGATCGATCAGGTCACGCAGCCGATCAACGTCGGCACCGGGCCGACCGCGATCACCGTCGGCTTCGGCTCGGTGTGGGTAGCGAACAGCCTCGATGGGACGGTCTCGCGGATCGACCCGGCAAACCAACCACGTTATGGCCGTGGTCCCGGTCGGCGACGGACCGGACGCGATCGCCGCCGGCGCCGGCGGTGTGTGGGTCGCGAACGAGTTCGGCCGCAGCGTGGCGCGGATCGACCCGACCACCGACACGGTCACGCGGGTGATCGCGGTCGGCAACGGGCCGCGTGGGCTTGCGATCGCGGGGGGGCTGCTGTGGGTGAGCGCGGTGGACTCCGGCGCGAGCCATCGTGGCGGCACGCTGACCGTGCTTCAACACGGCCAGTTCGGATCCAGCGACCCGGTCGCCCCATGGTCGTTAGCCGTGCTTTTGACGCTGCATATGACCAACGACGGTCTGACCTCGTACGAGCAGGTCGGCGGTACTGACGGGGCGCGGCTCGTCGCCGACTTGGCGATCTCACTGCCGACGCCGACCGACGGCGGACTTGCGTACACATTCCGGCTGCGGCCCGGGATCCGGTACTCAAACGGCCAGCCGGTCAGGCCCGAGGACTTCCGTCGCGCGATCGAACGCAACCTTGTGCTCGGCCCGGGAGCGCCGTCGATAGCCGGGACGAACTACACCTATTACGAAGGTGTCGTCGGCGGAGCCGAATGCCTTCAACGCCCGGCGCATTGCGATCTCTCTCGAGGGATCGTGACCGACGATAAGGCCAACACGGTCACTTTCCACCTCGTTAAGCCCGACCCGGAGTTCCTCGCAAGACTCGCGGTGTGGAGTGCCGTCGCGGTGCCCCCACGGACGCCGAATCAAAACATTGGCACGCACCCACTGCCAGCGACCGGCCCGTATGAAATCGCCCGCATCACGCCGCGCCAGGTCACACTCGTGCGCAATCCCTACTTTCACGAGTGGTCGCACTCGGCGCAACCTGACGGCTACCCGGACCGGATCGTGTGGCGAACCGGCGCCAGCCCCGCGGCAGCGGTCACGGCCGTCGAGCACGCTAAGGCCGACTTCACCCTTGACCCCCCGCCAGCCGACCGCCTCGGCGAAGTGCGGACCCGCTTCGCAAGCCAGCTGCACGTCAACCCCAATGACGTGACAATCCTAATGGGCCTGAACACCCGGGTGACGCCGTTCAACGAGGTGCGCGTGCGCCGCGCGCTCAACTACGCGATCGACCGTGCCCGACTCGCAAGCCTTCTCGGCCAGGAGTCCCACCCCACCTGCCAGTTGCTCCCACCCTACATCCCGGGATATCAGCGCTACTGCCCCTACACGCTCAACCCAAACCCCGCAGGGACGTGGAGCGCGCCCGACCTCGCCAAAGCCCGAGCCCTGATCGCGCGCCTCGGGAACCAGCGGCACGCCGATCACGATCTGGAGCCCGTGGGCCCCGTATCTCACGGACTTCACCACGGCCGGACGCTACCTCGTCGCGCTGCTTGACCGGCTCGGCTACCCAGCGCGGATCAAGACGTTCGACGCCAAACACGCTGCCTCGTTTTCCCGCTTCGTAGACTCGCGCACGCCGAGTACAGGCCTTCCTCCTCGTGCCTGGCCCAAACTACCCCGCCGCGTCGGAGTTCCTCGGCCCGCAGAGCACTAGCTGCCAGAGCTTCGTCCCGAACTCAATGAGCAACGCCAACCCGCTCGAGTTCTGCGACCCGCAGTTCGACACCACGGTCCGCGCCGCGCTCGCGGCCGAGGCCGCCGGGTCGCCGACCGCCACCGGCCCTGTGGGCAAAAGCCGACCGACAGTTCACCGATCAGGCACCGATCGTGCCGTTCGTCACCCCGAGCATCACCGACCTCGTCTCCCACCGCGTCGGCAACTACCAATACAACCCCCAGCTCGGCGTGCTAATCGACCAGCTCTGGGTGCGCTGACAGACCCCAGCGCGCGGGCGGGCTCCAGATCGCTCGCACACATCAGATGACCTCAACGGACGGGCACACCCGGGAGGCGGTACTCCTTTGCTCGCAGCGCGGTACTCGGCATCTGCCCGGGCGAGAGCCCCCGTCTGCGCGGATACGAGGGACCCGTCATCTACTCGCGCGCACAGCGAGCGCTTGCTCGCATTCGCTACTGAGCAAGCACCTTGACGCGGAAAAGCGACACTCGCGGCGCGCCAGTGCCGCCTTCTGTATCGGGGCTCACGGAGCAGTGAGAACCATTGGTTTGAGATCCCCAGGGGTAGTCGGCCGAGAGCGTGCACGCGAAAGCGGGCCCAGCGCTGTCCCCCGTTCGCCGTGGACGGCTCACGATCTCGACACTCTCGTGCGGAGATCACTGGCGCCGCTTCGATCATCCATGGGAAGCCGAGCGAGGCCCAGCTTGGCTCCGGGGCATGGACGTTCAGACCGGCGTGCGCTCGTAGCTCAAAGAGCGGGCCATGCGCGGCCGCCGATTGCCGCTAGCCCCTCAGGAGGTGCCACCCGCGGTGTGACCCAACTGTAGGGATTCACCCGATGCGAGACGGATCGTGGTTGGTCAAGCTGCGGGTAAAGCAACCTCGGACTGGAGGGAATCTAATGGCTAGGAGAGCTCGTCTCGCCGCGCTGGCGTCCTGCCTCGGCCTACTGGGAGTCGTCCCAGCCGCCTCGGCGGCAAGTACGCTGTCTATTGGGTCGTCCTCGCTCAAGCTGGTAAGTAAGTTGTATGTAAACGTGCCCGTCACATATTCGTGTCCCGAATTTGCCGCTGGTCCCTTCACCTTCGCAAACGTGGGGGTCTTCTTGGAGCAAATCGGGGCGGGCAAGGCCATTGCTTCGGGTTCGGGCGGCTTCGCGCCCATCTGTGATGGCGCTAGTCATAGCGGCGTTGCGTCTGTCTATCCGTCCATATCGGGTTATACGTCGACTGGGACCCCGTTCAAGGAAGGTGCCGCGGTTGCTTCCGGCGGGCTGGACGACTGCACGGTGGATCCGAACACGTACATCCAGACGTGTGACAGTGCGTCGGCCGGATCCGTGTCGGTCAAGATCACCGGCGGGAAGTAGGGGTGGCGATATCGATGGCGCCTTGGGGGCGGGGCGCCATCGAGTCACCTGCCGGGGACGGGCGGGCCATCAAGTCGCCGTCTTGATTAGTCCAAAGCGATAGCTCCAGCGCGGGTTCGTTTAGTTCGGAAGGGGTCCGTTGGTTTGAGGCCTCTCGGAGGAGTTTTGAGTGGTGATCGATCGAGCGCGGCAATCTTCGAAGCCGGCTACAACTGCCTCGTCGACCAGCACCCTCAAGAAATGAGGCTTTGCGCATTGGCCGAGATGCGAGTGACAACGCCTGTACGTGCTTTCGTTTTTGCGAACTGGGACGAAGAAGACGATGCCGCGTTGGCGGCAGCGGCGCTTGAGGCTCAGGCTTGCGGCGCTTCCGAGTTGATCGATGAGGAGCGCTCCCGACGCGAGGCGAGCTGAAATGTGGGTTTCAGGCCCGCGTCGGGGCGCGGGTTGGACACTCATTCCTCGGCTGCGGTCAAATGTGGCCCCCAGCTCGGCCATGCTCGCGGCCATCCCGTCAGCGACCTTCACGAGCGTCGCCCAGCTGGCGTCCGCATCGCGTATCCACAATGCGCTCGGGCTCCGAGCTGGGCCAAATGCGAGCGTCTGCTGCAGCCAGCGGCGGTGCGTGCTGTTCGTTGAACCCGGTCGTCCGCCGAGATCGGAGCGGGTGCATGCTCCTGGGCGAATACGCAAGCCGGCTCGTTGGCCTGCTGGCGGCATTTTGCCTATGCAGACGTTGGCGTCCGCCCAAGAGGCATCGTCACGAGGGCCGCGACCGGACCAGCGCTTTGCCACGTTTGCGAACAGCGCCGGGATCTTCCAGGTCGACGAGCTGCTGGCCACCAAGCTGCGCGGGTCTGGGCTCGAGGAGCACATCGAGGTGATCGCACGGATCGACGCCGAGCACGAGCAGCGATTGATCGAGGTCTTCAAGATCTAAGACACACGCGACCACGCGGGCATCGGGAACGAATCCGGGTTGTAGGCGTCAGACATCCGATGACTTATTCAGATCCGAGTTGCCCGGAGGCGCCTGTGCATACCAATCGCTTGGCGAGCAAACTGTCGGTTCGGGTTCGCGCTCGCGCTCGCGCCGCGGACGTGACACGACCGCGCGCCCGGCTGCTGGCCGCGCTCACGCTGATCGGCGCAGCGCTCTGGCTGCTTGCCGGCGTCGGTCACACTGGGAGGGTGGACAAGTCCAGCACCCCGGAACCTGTCCTTCGTCACGGCCTGTCGAGGGTTCCGCTGGCGGCGCGGGGCCCGCTCTCAGCTGCGCTGGGACGCCACGAGCCCGGCTATCGGGTGGTTGGTCTGCGGACGCACAACGCCGTGCAAGGGCTTGGCGCAACCTTCTCCAGGGCCGGGGTGAGGGTCACCTCGGCATCGACGCGCGTGGGCATGCGCCTGGTCAATTACGGTCACGCGGGTGCGCTGCGCACCCTGGGGACCGTGGCTCCGCGTGCCTCCGACAACCGCGTCGACTACGCACACAGCGGTGTCGACGAGTGGTACGTCAACGGGCCTCTCGGCCTCGAGCAGGGTTTTGACGTTCGCACCCGGCCTGCTGCCGGGAGCGGCCCGCTGACGCTGTCACTTGCGCTCTCCTCTGACGCTCGCGTTCAGCTCGATCGCTCTGAACTGCGGCTCACCTCACGTCACGGAACGCTGCGCTACGGCGGGCTGTCCGCCACGGACGCCCGCGGGCACGGTCTGCCCTCGCAGCTCGTGCTGCGCCACGGCCGGGTGGAGATTCGCGTGGACGATCGCGGCGCCGCCTACCCGGTCCGGATCGACCCGTTCATCCAGGCGGCCAAGCTGACCGCCAGCAATGGCGCCACGGCCGACGCGCTGGGCGCATCCGTGGCGATCGACGGCGACACGATCGTGGCCGGTGCCATCGGCAAGACAATCGGCCGGAACGCCGGCCAGGGGGCTCTGTACGTTTTTGGCAAGCCTGCCTCTGGCTGGGCCAACGCGACCCAGGTCGCGGAGCTGACCGTCTCGGACGGTGCCGCACAGGACACTCTCGGCTCGGTGGCGATCTCCGGCGATACGGTCGTTGCCGGCGTGCCGGGGCGCACGGTCGGCACCCACCTGAGTCAGGGAGCGGTGTACGTGTTTGTGAAGCCCGTCGGTGGTTGGAAGGATGCGCACGAGACCGCAAAGCTGACCGCTTCTGACGGCACCACGGGCGACTCGCTCGGCAACGCCGTCTCGATCTCAGGCGACACGGTTCTCGCCGGCGCACCGGGTGTCTCGCCCAACGGCACCTCCGCTCAGGGGGCCGGGTACGTGTTCGTGAAGCCCACCGGCGGCTGGAAGGACGGCACCCAGACGGCAGAGCTGACGGCGTCAGACGGAGCCGCTCAGGATTCTCTCGGACTGGTCAATGGCGCTTCGATCTCCGGCGACACCGTCGTGCTCGGTTCGGCATTCCACAAGGTGGGCAACAACGCGGGCCAGGGAGCTGCGTACGTGTTCGTCAAGCCCGCCTCGGGGTGGACGAACATGACCGAAACCGCGGAGCTGACCGCCTCTGACGGGGCCGCCGAGGACAGGTTCGGACTTTCGGTCGCGATCTCCGGCGACACGGTCGCCGTAGGTGCGTTTCACCACCTGGTCGGCGGTACACGCTCCGGGGCGGCATATGTGTTTGTCAAGCCGGCACCGGGCTGGCTGCTCGACGTCCCTGTAGCCACCCAAACCGCGGAGCTGACCCCGTCCGACGGTGCCACGAATGACAGATTCGGGGCTCAGCTCGCAGTGTCCGGCAACACCGTCGTGGCCGGCTCGTTCCTCCACCAGGTCGGCGCCAATCAGGCCCAGGGAGCTGCGTACGTCTTCAGCCGACCGGGCCTGACGTGGAGGAGCGAGACTGAGACGCGCCAGGTGACTGCCGCAGACGGCGCGCCGAGCGATTTCTTCTCTGACTCCGTCGCCGTCTCCGGCAACCTTGTCGTCGTTGGGGCGCCGCTGCACATGGTCGGCCGCAACCAGTCGCAGGGCGCGATCTACGTCTTCGGCCCGCCGCCGGCGATCACGATCCGGGCCCCCGCCAGCGGAGCAAGCTTCGATCAAGGCCAAGCCATACGCGCGTCCTACTCCTGCCTCGCCCCGGCCGGCGCGCGGATCACGGCCTGCACCGGCCCTGTCGCTGTCGGCGCGTCGATCGACACGTCCAAGCGCGGCCGGCATTCGTTCACGGTCACGACCGGCGACAGCGACGGCCTGAGGGCCACCCAGACCGTGACCTACACGGTCACACCGAAGGGCGGTCCGCCTTTGATCTCCGGGCTCAAGCAGACGGCGAAACGCTGGCGCGAGGGCGGCAAGGTGGCGCACATCACGCGCCGGCGGCAGGCGCCGCTGGGCACGACGTTCTCATTCTCTCTCGACCAGACCGCCACCGTCGCGCTGCGTTTCACCCGGCTTACGACCGGCCATACGCAGCGCCGCATCGCTGCGGGCACGCTCAGGCTTACGGCCCACTCAGGGACCAACAGAGTTCATTTCCAAGGCCGCCTCTCGTCGACCAAGAAGCTCCAGCTCGGCCGGTACGTCCTCAGGCTCACGGCCACCGGCGCGCGCGGCCGATCAGCGACCGCGCGGCCGCTGACCTTCACCATCGTCAGGTAAGAGATTGACTGTTCGACGCAGGTCCAGGGCTGCTGCGGCGCGGCTACCGTGAAGCCAGGATCAGCTGGATGCCTGGGCGATAGGCATGGCGCGCCGCGGCCCGCCAGCCAGCGCGGGCGAGCAGGTTTGATGCGAGCGCCTGCGCTCCAAAGTCCGACACGACCCATAGCCGTTTGGGCGCGGCCGGTAGCCGCGGTCGTCTCACCGTCAGCGGGGCGACGATGGCTCCCGGCCGGCGGCCCCGCAATCTCGCCACGTAGTAGTCGGCGTCGCCCGGCTCGGCGACCGAGCCCGCGAGCACGACCGCATCGCCCGGGTGGTAGCCCCGAGAGATGGCCTGAAACGGCGAGCGGAGATTGGGCCACAGCGTCGAGTAGGTCGAGCTCAGCCCGCTGATCACGGCCACCGCGACCACGGCTCCCAGCGTCACGCCCGCGGGCCGGGGCAGGCGGGTGACAGTCGCCGCTATCGCCACCAACATGAACGGCGCGGCGACGGCCGTGTAGCGGCTGATCAGCGCATAGTCGGATTGGCGGCCGAGCAGCCTGGCGAGCACGGTGACGGCGAGGATCACGGCTGGCGGCGCCACGGCGGCGGCAAGGACGAGGCGCTGCTCGCGGTGACCACCGACAACGCGCGGTCGCGCCGCCAGCCAGGCCACGCTCACCACGACGGCGATCGCGCCCGTCACATAGGTCAGGGCGTGGGGGACGAAGCGCCCGTCGAACGGCGTCCCCACGACCCGGGCCAGGTTGGTCGCGGTCGGCTTGGCGAACGGAGCCACGCCGCCCTGATGACCGGCTCGGAGCTGGAGGATCAACAGCGGCGCGACGATCGCCAAAGCGGCCGCGCAGCTCAACGCATACGCGCGGCGGACCCGGCGCGTGAGCTCGGGCGCCGTGTAGACAAACACGAGCAGCGGCACGATGACCAGCAGGGCCGTGTAGTGGAGCCAGATCGACGCCACCGAGGCGAGGGCCGACACGGTGAGCCACGGTCCCGGTCCTGATGGGCGGCGCACCGCTTCGATGGCGGCGGCGGCGGCGACCGTCACCGACGCCATTACGAACGCGTAGGCGCGCAGCTCCTGGGCGTACTGCACGGCCAGCGGACTGACCGCGGCGAGCAGCGCGGCGAGTAGGCCGGCGCCGCGTCCCGCCACCAGGCGCCCGAGCCACCACACCGCCGCCACGAACGCCAGCGCGGCCAGCACCGACAGGAGCCGCATGCCCCACTCGGTCGCGTCGCCGAACGCTGCGATCCAGAAATGCAGCAGCAGGTAGTACAGCGGCGGAGCCACCTCGGTGCTGCGCACGCCGTGAAACACGCCGCCGAGGGACGAACTCGCCGCCCGCCAGCTGAACGTCTCATCGATGAACAGGCTCGAGGTGCCCAGCCGCCACAGGAAGGCGACCGCACCGAGCGCGATGACACCCGTCAGGGCCAGGCCCTCAACCCGCCGAGACGACCGCAGTCGCACCTACCAGTGCACGCCGCGCATCAGGTGCGCGAGCGCCGGCGCGTTACCAGCCGCCGCGCCAGTCGACGTTGGCGGCGCGACGCTTGGCCGCATCCATCTTCGCGTGCTTGCGCTTATCCAGACGCCACTGGATCAACGAGAAGATCACGATGATCGTCGGAAAGAAGATGATCGTAATGAACATCGCATTGGTGATCACCTTGTCGTTGGTCTCGCCGTACCAGCCCTGACCGCCGTTCTGGCGGCTGGCCAGCGCGACGGGCGCCAGCACGAGCAGGGTCACGCTAAAGATGGTCAACGTGGCGATGAACCGGGTGCGACGACTCATTCACGCCAAGCGTATCGAGTTTCAGGCCCGCCTAGGCTGCCTTCACGTCTTCGCCGGGCCCGACAGCAGCCAGAGCCTCGAGCAGAACAGCGCCGTACCCGGTCCCGGGACGTCCGACGTCCATGTGCCCGAGCGCCACCTCGAACACCTGCGCGTGGCTGGCCTGTGCCAGCTCGCGCTGCTTGCGCGGCGAGACGAGCTCGTCGCGCGTGGTCAGCACCATCGCGATCGGCCCGGGCAGCGATCCGAGCCACGGGCGCGAGTCGAAACGTCCGAGTTCGCGTCCGGCCTCGATGACGTCGCGCGGGCTGTGGCGTGTCAGCTCGGACTGCAGGAAGGCGGTTTCCCTGCTCTCGCGGATGCCGGACCGCTTCAGACCGGCGCGATAGGTCGAGTAGGGGGCCAGCGCGAGCGCCAGGCCGACGAGCCCCAGGGCCCTGAATTCGCGGCGCGTGGGTGGATCCTGCCAGTGTGCGGCCGTGCCGCTCAGCACAAGGCCGCTGACCACATCCGGGTGGTTGTGCGCGACGAGCTGGGCGATGGCGCCGCCCATCGAGTAGCCGACGACCAGCGCCGGGGCGACACCGAGCTCGCGCATCACCGCCGCGGCGTCGGCCGCGCAATCGGCGAGCCGGAACGGAACCAGGGGCCGCAGGCCGCGCCCGTGGCCGCGGTGGTCGATGGCCAGCACGCGATAACCCGCACGCGAGAGCTCGCCGTAGACCGTCCACCAGTTCAGGTCGGCGGAGGCCAGCCAACCGTGGAGCAGCATTACCACCGGGCCATCGCCCCCCGTATCGCGTAGGAAGAACTCACCGCGATCGGGCACGAGAACGGTCCGCGCCGGCGGCATCTCGATCGGTGGTACCGGTGGCCACCCTGGCCGTTGGGCCGACCGGAAGGATCGACTGGGCATCCGGGCATCCTACCCGCGCCCTCGATTCCTACCATCACCTGCGATGGCCGTCGTAATCGCATCCGACCTGGGCAAGGACATCTCCGGAGAGTCCCTGTTGCGCGGCATCTCGTTCAAGCTCGAGCGCCGCGATCGGATGACCCTGTCGGGACGCAACGGCTCGGGCAAGACAACGCTTCTGCGGATGCTGGCCGGCGAGGCGACGGTCGATTTCGGCGAGCTGGTGCTGGCCAAGGGCACCAAGGTCGCACTTCACGACCAGCGCCCGCCGCGCGATCGCGACCTGTCGCTGCGCGACTACGTGCTATCGGGCGCGCAGGAGCTCGTGGCCATCGAGACCGACCTCGCCGTGCTCGAACAGCAGATGGCTGGCGGCGCCCACGACGAGCAGACGCTCGGCCGCTACGCCGAGGCACAGGCGCGGCTCGAGCACGCCGGCGGCTACACCTGGCGCGAGCGCGCGCTGGCGACGCTGCACGGCCTGGGCTTCCGCGACGGCGAGGATCTCGACCGTTCGCTGTCGACGTTTTCGGGTGGTGAGCTGACGCGCGCGTCGCTGGCCCGGGCGCTCGCCGGTGCGCCCGACCTGCTCCTGCTCGACGAGCCGACCAACCACCTCGATATCGCCTCGCTCGAGTGGCTCGAGCAGCATCTGATCGCCCTCGACGCGGCGATCGTCCTCGTCGCCCACGACCGGTGGTTCCTGGAGGCCGTCGGCACCTCGGTGCTCGAGCTCGAGGCCGGTCGCGGCAAGTTCTTCCCCGGTTCCTGGCACGCGTGGCGGCGCGAGCAGGCGGCGCGCGAGCTCGCTCTGGGCCGCGCGATCGAGCGCCAGCAGGCCGAGATCGCGAGGCTGGAGCGGTTCGTGACCAGGTTCCGTGCGGGCACCCGAGCCCGCCAGGCTCAATCGCGCGCCAAGCAGCTCGAGAGGATCGAGCGGATCACGCGCGAGCCTCGCGATGGAGCGTCGTTGGAGTTCTCCTTCAAACCGCCCGAGCGCAGCGGGCGTGTGGTCTTCGAGATGCTCGACGGCAGCATCTCGATCGGCGGCAAGCAGCTGATCGAGGACTCCGACCTGTGGCTCGAGCGCGGCGAGCACGTATCGCTGGTCGGACCCAACGGCGTCGGCAAGACAACGATGATCGAGACCCTCGCCGGGCGACGCGAGCTCGAATCGGGCAAGCTGCGGACCGGTCACAACGTGAAGGTCGGGTACCTCTCCCAGCACGCCGACGAACTGTCCGCCGGAACATCACGCACGGTGCTCGAGGTAACCCAACGCGACACCGGGCTCACGCCCAACAAGGCGCGTTCCCTGCTCGGCCGCTTTCTCTTCTCCGGCGAGGAGGCGGAAAAGCCGCTCGACGGTCTGTCGGGCGGCGAGCGCCGGCGGCTGTCGCTGGCCATCCTCGTGCACTCGGGCGCCAACGTGCTGATCCTCGACGAGCCGACCAACCATCTGGATCTCGAAAGCCGCGAAGCGCTCGAGGAGGCCCTGCAGGCGTTCACCGGCTCGCTGCTGCTCGTGTCCCACGATCGCGCCCTGCTCGACGCGGTCGGCTCGCGAACGGTGGCGATCGAGGACCACGCACTTCACAGCTACGTCGGCGGCTGGCCCGAGTACGTGCGCGTGCGCGAGGAGCGCGAGCGTCTCGCGGCCGCGGCCAAAGCTCGGCCCAAGAAGAAGCCCTCACGGCAGCCCGCGCGGGCACCACGCGCGCAGCAGGCGCCGGAGACCAAGGCCCTGGAGCAGGAGATCGAGCGCGCGGAGGCGGCGCTCGCCAAGCTGGAGGATGAGCTCGCCGACCCCGCCGCTTGGGCCAATCCGCGCAAGACGGCCCGGTCGGCCGCGCGCCATGAGGAGGCCAAGCGCGCCGTCGAGGACCTCTACGCGCGGTGGGAGGCGGCCGCCTCGTCCTAACGGGCTGCCAGACTTAAGCCGTGGCGCGCGTGCGGGTGGCCTTCATCGAGGATGACAGCGGTCTCCTGACCGTTCTCGAGCGAAGGTTCACCTCGTTGGGTTGGGACCGGCACGTGCTGTCGGCATCCGTCGGCCCGGATCAGCTGGCCCAGCTGCGTCTGCATGCCCTGGTCATCAATCCGGCGCTCACCGGGCTCCAGTACGTCGAGCGGATCTCGACCGTGCTGCCCGGCCTGGCGCTGCTCGTGTGCAGCCGGCCGGCGCCGGTGGCCGACCGCGTCTATGGCCTGCGTAGCGGCGCCGATGACTGGATCACGAAGCCGTGCCATCCCGAGGAGCTGGTCGCGCGGATCGAGGCCGTGATGCGCCGCCGGCGGGCCGAGATGCTGATCGGCGACACCACGCCGATCGAGGCGGGCGAGCTCGCCATACGGCCGGACCGCTTCGACGCCTTCGTGGGCAAACGCGCGGCCTCGCTGTCGCGCAAGGAGTATGAGCTGCTTTATCAGCTGGCCGGCGCACACGGCCGCGTCCTCGAGCGGGAGGAGATCTATCAGCGGGTGTGGGGTTACACGATGGTGCGGGGCGACCGGTCCGTCGACGTGTTCATCCGCAAGCTGCGCAACAAGCTCGAGCGGATCTCGCCACGGTGGCGCTACGTCCACACCCATTTCGGGGTCGGCTATCGGTTCGCCGCCGAGCCGGTCGGCGCCCCAGCACCGGTGGCCCCGAGCGTGCCGGCGCAACCGGCTCGGGCGCTGGTCAACTGACCGAAACATAGATGCGTCCGAGCTGACCCGCCCCCGCCGGGTGGCCCATGCGCGTACCCTTAGATTCCGATGAACAAGAACATCCGCAACGTGGCGATCGTTCTCGTGCTGGCGGGGCTGGTGGTGGCCGTCCCCGGGGGTGGCACGGGCGCGGCCGTGGCCATCCAGATCGTGTCGCTCGCGTTCCTCGGCTCGTTGGGTTGGTTCGCCGCGATCACGTATCGCCAGCGTCGGGCCGAGCTGTATGCGTTGGGTGACAACCGCCGCGCGATTCTTTACATCGCGCTCGGCGTGGGCGCGCTCACGTTGACCGCGACACAGCGGCTGTGGAACACCGCATCGGGCGAGATCGTCTGGTTCGTGCTCATCCTCGGCGCCGTCTACGCCGCGGTTGCGGTGTTCCTCTCCGCTCGCCGCTACTGAGCGCCCGCCATCGCGACCGCCGGTTCGCGCGCGGGCGCGAGCTCGACGGGAATCCCGTTGAGGACGGCGTTGCCCGACAGCGGGTCGATCAGCGTCTCGTCGGCCAGCACGTTGCTGTTGGTGCCGGCGTGCTCGGCGGCGACGCGCAGTCGCGCGTCGGGGTCGTCGTGCCCCCAGCCGTGGGGCAGACTGACCACGCCGGGCATGATCGTGTCGGTCACCTCGACCTGGGCCACGACGGCGCCGGTTCGCGAGCGGATCTCGGCCGCCTCGCCGTCGATCAGCTCGAGGCGCTCGGCATCGGCGGGGTTGACGTGCAGGGTGCAGCGCGGCTTGCCCTTCACCAGCACGGGCAGGTTGTGCATCCACGAGTTGTTGGAGCGCAGATGGCGTCGGCCGATCAGAACGAATTCGCCGTTTGGCGTGTTGGCCAGCGATTTGCCCAACCGGCTCACGTCGGCGACGATCGCCTCCGGTGCCAGCTCGATCCGCCCGCTGGCCGTGCGGAGCGCGTCCGGCAGGCGCGGCTCGAGCGGTCCGAGATCGACGCCGTGAGGCGCCGCCTCGAGAGTGGCCAGCGTCAGGCCCTCATCGCGCGTCCCGAACCCGTCGCCGTACGGTCCGACGCGAAGCATCAGGTCGAGCAGCCGCTCGGGCCCGGTGCGGGGCTCGAGCTGCGTCAGCACGTCCTCGAGGTCACGGCCGAAGATCGGCGACTGTGGGGTCTTCAGCTCTCGCTGAATCAGGGCGCGCGCGACCTGCTCGTCGAGCATGGCCACGTCGGCGGCCGGGCCGAGGCCTGCCGCGATTCCCGTCAGCCGCAGCAGCGTCACCCACTCGTCGGGGAGTCCGGGCTGCGGCAACAGCACGGGGGGCGAGTAGTGCGCGACGTTGCGGACCGCGAACAGGTACAGAGCGAGGTCGTAATGCGGCCGCCGCAGTGGGGAGGGGGCGGGCAGGATCACGTCCGCGTGGCGCGTGGTCTCGTTGAGATAGACGTCGAGGCTGACCATGAACTCGAGCTCGCCGAGCGCCTCGCCGAGACGGCCGCTGTTGGGGGTCGAGATGGCCGGGTTGCCCGAGATCGTGATGAGAGCACGGATCTGGCCCTCGCCTGGAGTCTGGATCTCCTCGGCCAGGCAGGCCACCGGAAGCTCTCCGAAGATCTCGTGCACCTCGCGCACGCGGCTCTGCCAGCGGCCGAAGCGGGCCCCGCGCCCGCGGCCTGGTTCGCCGGCCGTGTTGGAGTGGCCGGCGGCACCGCGGGGGAACATGGCGCCGCCCTCACGATCGAGGTTGCCCGTGAGGACGTTGAGCACATCGACGAGCCAGCTGGCCAGCGTCCCGAACTCCTGGGTGCATGTCCCGATCCGGCCGTAGACGGCGGCGCGGTCCGCCGCGGCGAGCTCGCGAGCCAGACGTCGGATGGTGTCGGCGTGGATGCCGCAGTGTGCCGCGACATCCTCGGGAGTGAACGGCGTAGCGAGTTCGCGGACGACGTCGATGCCATCGGCCAGCGACTCGAGCTTCTCGCCGGGGTGGACGAGCGCCTCGTCGAACATCACGTTGACCATGGCGAACAGCAGGTGGGCGTCGGTGCCGGGGCGGATGAAGTGGTGCTCGTCGGCCTCTTCCGCTGTACGGGTGCGGCGCGGGTCGATGACGACGAGCTTGCCGCCCCGGGCGCGAAGCGCACGCAGACGGCCGCGCATGTCGGGCGCGGTCATCAGGCTGCCGTTGGAAACGAGTGGGTTGGCGCCCAGGATCATCAGGTGATCGGTGCGATCGACGTCCGGGACCGGGACCGTCGTCCCGGTGCCGAACATCAACGCCGAGGACTTCTGCTTGGGGAACTGGTCGACCGTGCTGGCCGAATAGACGTTGCGGGTCCCCAGTCCACGGATGAGCACCGATCCGTAGAGCATGTTCTCGAGCAAATGGGCGTTCGGGTTGCCCAAATAGACGCCGACCGCGTTGCGGTCGGCGGCGAGAATCGGCGACAACCGCTCATCGATGAGGGCCAACGCCTCATCCCAGGTGGCTTGCGCGAACGACCCGTCGGGCTGGCGGATCATCGGCGTGCGCAGCCGATCGGGGTCGGCGTGGAGCTCTTTGAGCGCGAAGCCTTTGGGACAGATGAAGCCGTGGCTGAAGACGTCGTCGCGATCACCGCGGATCGAGACGACCTCATCACCGTCGAGCTTGAGCTCGAGGCCGCAGGTGGCCTCGCACAGCGGGCACGTGCGGTAGGCGGTGCGCAGATCGTTGTCGGCCGCGGACATGACAGCTACGGAGGTTACTGTTCAAAGCGAGGTCAAACGAGCAGGGAAGAAAGCAGAGCCGATCCGTGACCGCCGCCCGCCGAGAGCTTCTGGCCGACTGGCTGACCCTGCTGGGCGCCGGGGTCCTGTTCGCCTCGCTGTTTCTGACCTGGAGTCATCAGTTCTCGCCCAGCTTTCTCGCCGCATGGGGCAATTCGGCGGCGCTGCACGGCGTGCCTCGCGACCCGACGGCGTGGCAGGTATACGGGATCGTCGACTTCCTGCTTGCGCTGCTGGCCGTCGTGCTCGTGCTTCTGGCCCTGATCGGGCGCCGCATGGCTCGCCTGATCGCCTTTCTCGCCTGCATCCTCGCGCTCGTGTTCATTGTCCACGCGCTTGGTCATCCCCCGACCAACGGGACCAATGTCTTCGACCCGACGAGCGGCAGCTACGTGCCCAACGCCCCGAGCTCAGGCGGCGGAGAGGTCGTGGCCGTCGGCGCGCTGGCGCTGGCCATCGCCGGTCTGGGGCTGTCCTTCACCGCTGACTGACGGGCTGCCGCGGCGGCACCGGACCTATCCTCGGATAGAGCATGTCGATAACCCCAGCCGACCGCCGTCGCGAGCTCCCGGACGAGCCTGGCGTCTACCTGTTCCGCGACTCGCGGGGCAAGGTCCTCTATGTCGGCAAGGCGAAGTCGATCCGCAAACGCGTGGCCTCGCACTTCTCCAACCCGAGCACCCGCATGGGCCGGGATCTCGTGCCGATGATCGACCACATCGAGGCGCTCGTGGTGCAGACGGAGGCCGAGGCCCTGCTGGCCGAGCAGAACTTCATCAAGCAGTACAAGCCGCGGTTCAACATCCGCCTGCGCGACGACAAGTCCTATCCGTACATCGCGATCTCGCTCGACGAAGACTTCCCCAGGGTGTACTTCACGCGTGAGCGGCACCGGCGCGACCGCGCGTACTTCGGGCCGTTCAGCAACGCCAAGCGCGTCCGCTCGACGCTCGAGGTGCTGGGCAAGGTGTTCATGTTCCGCTCGTGCGAGGGACCCGAGCCCGGGCGGCGCAGCGGCTCGCCGTGCCTGGACTACTACATCAAGCGCTGCGAGGCTCCATGCGTCGGCTATGTCAGCAGGGAGGACTACCGGGCCGGGATCGACGGCGTGATCGGCTTCCTCTCCGGGCGCTACCGGGAGATCGAGCGCTCGCTCGAGGCCTCGATGCGCGAGGCGGCGGCCGACCAGCGCTTCGAGGATGCCGCCCGCGAACGGAACCGGCTGCGCGCGGTGCGCTCGCTGCTCGAGCGCCAGCGCGTGGCCAACGAGACGGTGGGGACCCTCGACGCCATCGCGGTGGCGGAGGCCGACGGCGAGGCCAACGCCCAGGTGTTTCAGGTCCGCGATGGAGTGCTCTCCGATCGTCAGAGCTTCTACCTCGACAACGCCGCCGGCGGCGGTATCGCCGACGTGGCCGAGGCGTTCATCCTCCAGTACTACGCCAGCGCGATGATGATCCCGCCGCTGCTGATCGTCCAGTGCGAGCTCGGACCGGCGCTGGCCCAGGCGCTGGCGGATCGCCGCGGGGCCCCGGTGGAGATCCGCGCCGCCGAGCGCGGCGACAAGCGCCGGATCCTGGAGCTCGCCGAACGCAACGCGCGGCTGGCCCTCGACCAGGAGAAGCTGCGCTCCGAGCGGCGGCGCCAGCAACGGGTGGAGGCACTCGATGGGTTGCAGGCGGCCCTCGGACTCGACACGATCCCGCTGCGGATCGAGTGCTTTGACATCTCGACCCTGATGGGCACCAACACGGTCGCCTCGATGGTCGTGTTCGAGGGCGGCGCGCCGAAGAAATCTGACTACAGGCGCTTCAAGGTGTTCGGGGACGGGAATGGCGACGGCGCCGACGCCGCGCCTGACGACTTCGCCGCCATGGAGGAGATCCTGGGCCGGCGCCTGGCGCGATGGGAGCAGCAGCGCGAGGTCTCGCCCCACGACAAGGACTACGACCCGAGCTTCGCCGCCCTGCCCAACGTCGTGGTGATCGACGGCGGCAAGGGACAGCTGTCGGCGGGGCTGCGGGCGCTGCGCACCTTCCGCGAGCGCGGCGTGGTCGTCATCTCCCTGGCGAAACGGATCGAGGAGGTGTTCATCCCGGGCCGCCCGGCGCCGTTGCGGCTGGCCCACGACACTCCCGAGCTGCAGCTCCTGCAGCGCGTGCGCGACGAGGCCCACCGCTTCGCCATCACCCATCACCGCAGCCGGCGCGACCGGGCCATGACCTCCTCGATCCTCGACGAGCTCCCGGGCGTCGGACCGGCGCGCAAGCGCGCGCTGCTCAACCATTTCGGCTCGCCCGACGCGATCCTGGCCGCCTCGCGCGAGGAGCTCGAGGCGGTGCCGGGAATGCCGGGCAAGCTGGCGCGCGAGGTCTACCGCGAGCTACACAAGACCGGGGTCTAGCCCGACGACGCTAACGGGTCACGACGGCGGCGCTGGCCGCGGGGAGCGAGATCGAGTAGGTGCCGTTGCCCGAGGACGCCTGGTCGAACACCGGTTGGCCCGGGAGCGCGCCGGTTGTGGTGTCGTTGCCGAAGCTCTGCCCGCCGAAGGCGACGTCCTTGGTCGCGGTGAGACTCGGCGCCTCGAGGCGCTCGATCGACACCGAACTCGACCCGCCCGGGATTTGGAGCTGCACCGACACGGCCGTGGTCGGGCTCTGGTTGATGAGCACGACTCGCGTATGACCGTCGCGGCCGCTCGTGGCCCAGGCCTTGATGGGGCCCGAAGCGATCGACACGGGGAGCCGCCTGGCGCCCGGGGGGAAGGCCTGGGCGAACATCATCATCCCGTAGTACTCGGGGTGGACGAAGGCGTGCCAGGTGCCCTTGCGCTGGCGGAACGAGAACAGCTGGTAGGCCGCATGGGGCAGCGTGTGGACGTTGACCCCGTCAACGCCGACGGCGGCGAAGTTGAACAGCGTGTCGAGGATCCACAGGGCCGAGGAGAAGGTGTCGCTGACCCCGAACGCCCCGCTGCACGACGCCGAGTTCATCTCGTCGACGCGGAATGACAGGCCGCGGGAGTGGGCCACCGAGATGGAATGGCGCATGTCGCTGGCCAGTCCGGCCGATGAGCTATCGGCGAGCAGGTTGCCGATCGATGCGTACGAGGGCGAGCCCGGGTCCTTGACGCACCCGCGCAGGGGATAGCGGTGGGCGGTGACCGTCCCGACCTTGTTGTGCTCAGCATTCAGGAAGCGCCCCAGCCCGCCGAGCCAGCTCATCCGCGCGAACGACGGCCCGACGAGGGGTGCCGTCGGCAGGGCCGAGCGCCAGCGCGAGTAGTCGCTGATGAAGTCGCGCATGGAATAGCTGCGGGGGCGGGCGTAGACGACGCGGCCGCGGCGATCGCGGTACCAGGGAAACACGCCGTAGAGGTCGGGCTCGTTGCCGATCTCGAGTGCATCGATGTACCGGCGGCCGATGGCCTGGAGCATCTCACGCGCTTCGGTCGCGGCCAGCGCGGGCCGGTCGGCGGCGAGGTTGACACCAAGGATCAGCTTGGCGTGCAGGTCGCGGGCCAGCGCCCGCGTCGTCCGCATCCAGCCCTTGGTCAGCCCGTAGGTGATGCCGCCGGGCGGGATCACGCCTCGCATCGGCCACCACGTGGAATCGGTGCTGTCGCCGCCGATGCGCAGCACGGGCCTCTGGCCCGGCGCAAGCGCCTTGAGGAGGTGTACGAGCACCGGATTGACGTCCAGCGGGTCGCGGCCTGTGTAGATGTGCAGGGCCTTGGTCTCGAGCGACACGCCCACGAAGCCATCCCCCATCGCTTGGCCGGTGGGGGTGGGCTGGACGGCGGCGGTCACGATCGGCGAATCGGCCTGCGCCTTGCCGATAAATACGACGGAGACCGCGAGCGCCGCCAGGATTGCGATGCGGCCTCCGCGACGGTACACCACGAGCATGGTGTCATAACCCGACGGTGTGCGGCGCTCGTCCGCCTGTAAGGTCAAGCTTCAAGGCCATGGACGCGTCAAGAACAGCCGCCGAGCAAGCCGCGATCAGCAAAGCCGACGACGACGCCGATGAGCGCTCCTCCGCCCTCACCGACCTGGTCGTGATCACCGGGTTCTCCGGAGCCGGGAAGTCGACCGCGATGGCCGTGTTCGAGGACGCCGGGTACTTCTGCGTCGACAATCTGCCCTCCGAGATGATCCGCAGCCTGGTCGAGCTGTTTCGCCACAGCGGGTCGAAGGTCGAGCGGGCGGCTGTCGTCTCCGACGTGCGCGGCCGGGGCTACTTCGAGGGGCTGGCGGCGATGCTCGACGACCTCCGTGGCAGCGGGGTCACGCATCGGGTGCTGTTCTTGGAGGCCGACGAGGCGACGCTCCTCACGCGCTATCAGGAGACGCGCCGGCGTCATCCACTGGCCCCGCGCGGCAGCGTGGCCGATGGCATCGCGCGCGAGCGACGGGCGCTCGCCCCGCTGCGGGAGCGCGCCGACGTCGTCATCGACACCAGCGGACTGACCGCGGCGATGCTGCGGCGCAAGCTGACCGACGAGCTGCTGCCGAGTCACACGCCGGGGCGGCTGGCGGTGACCTTCGAGAGCTTCGGCTACAAGTACGGGCTGGTCCGCGACCCCGATCTGATGATCGACGTGCGCTTTCTCCCCAATCCCCATTACGAGACCGAACTGCGCCCGCTGACCGGAGCAGACGAGCGGATCGTCGAGTTCATCAACCGCGAAGGCGAGCTCGACGAGTTCTACGAGCACCTGCACCCGTTCCTCGACTACCTGTTGCCGCAATACCTCGCCGAAGGCAAGGCCCATCTCGTCCTCGCCATCGGATGCACGGGCGGCCGCCACCGGTCGGTGGCCGTGGCTGAACACCTGGCCGACCGGTACCGGTCCTCGCGCGATTACCTCGTCGAGGCCGTCCATCGCGACGTCACCCGGCCGGCGTAGTGGACCCCGCCGAAACGTTGCCACTAGACCGATGATCCATCACATCGGCTTCGAGGTCTCCGATCTCCAGCGCTCGAGCCGCTTCTACGACGCCGTGTTCTTCGCCCTGGGGGGGCGGCGGATGCACGACTCCGAGCACGCGATCGCCTACGGCATCACGAGTCCGATGATCTGGATCGTCGTGCGCGGCCGCGCGCCCGCTCCTGGATACGGCCACCTTGCCCTGCACGCGAGCGGTCGAGCGGCGGTCGACGCGGCCCACAAGGCGGGCGTGGCCAACGGCGGCGACGATGACGGGCCTCCGGGGCCGAGGCCTCAATACGGGCGGGCGTACTACGCCGCCTACATGCGCGATCCCGACCGCCTTCGCGTCGAGGTGGTGTCGCAGCGGTAGGCCCAGCTCCGGCCCGCCGGGGTCACGGAGACGAGCGGGCGCGTTAGGTAGCCTTCGGCTCGCCGCCGGCGGGAGTGTCCGCCATACGCCCTTCGCTTCGGGGCCTGGCGGTCGCCCCCGCAACAGCGCGGTGGGCGTGGTTCTGGGCCACAACGAAAGGGAGACATCGGCATGTCGGTACGGGTCGGGATCAACGGTTTCGGACGGATCGGCCGCAACGTCTTCCGCGCTGCCTACGAGAAGGGCGCCGACATCGAGTGGCTGGCCGTCAACGACCTGGTCGATCCGAGGACGATCGCGCATCTGCTCAAGTACGACTCGAACTACGGCCCCTTCCCGGGCGAGGTCGAGGCGACGGACACCGGCTTCCGTGTCGACGGCAGGGACATCCGGGTGCTGGCCGAGCGCGATCCCGCGGCGCTGCCGTGGGAGGAGCTCGGAGCCGAGGTCGTGATCGAGTCGACGGGCCTGTTCACCGACCGCGAGAACGCCGCCAAGCATCTCGACGCCGGGGCCCAGAAGGTTGTGATCTCCGCCCCGGCGACCAATCCCGACGTGACCGTGGCGCTGGGCGTCAACTTCGACGAGGCCTACGATCGCGAGCAGCACCGCGTCATCTCCAACGCCTCCTGCACCACGAACTGCCTGGCTCCGGTGGCGAAGGTCCTGCACGACACGATCGGCATCAAGCACGGCCTGATGACCACGATTCACGCCTACACGTCCGACCAGCGCCTCCAGGACATGCCCCACCGCGATCTCCGCCGCGCCCGTGCGGCGGCGATCAACCTGATCCCGGCCTCGACCGGAGCGGCCAAGGCGATCGGGCTCGTGATCCCGGAGCTGAACGGCAAGCTCCACGGCTTCGCCGTGCGCGCGCCCGTGCCCACCGGCAGCGTTGTTGACCTGACCGTCGAGATGAACCGCGAGACCACCGTGGAGGAGGTCAACCAGGCGCTGAAGGCGGCCGCGTCAAGCGGCCCCATGCGAGGGAATCCTCGAGTACACGGAGGATCCGATCGTCTCATCCGACATCGTCAAGAATCCCGCCTCGTCGATCCTCGACTCCCAGCTGACGGCCGTCATGGAGGGGACGATGGTCAAGGTCGTGTCCTGGTACGACAACGAATGGGGCTATTCCAACCGAGTCGCGGACCTCGTACAAAGGCTGCTGTGAAGACACTGAAGGACCTGGGAGACGTCGATGGCAAACGGGTGCTGGTGCGGGTCGACTTCAACGTCCCGCTCGAGGATGGTGCGGTGGCCGACGACACGCGGATCCGCGCCGCCCTGCCGACCATCGAGGAGCTCCGCTCGCGGGGCGCGCGGCTGATCCTCGTCTCCCATCTCGGGCGCCCCAGGGACCGCGAGCCCGAGCTGTCGCTGCGGCCGGCGGCCGACCGGCTGGCCGAGCTGACGGGGGCCGACGTCACGCTGGCGCCCGGGGTGGTCGGCGACGACGTCCAGGGCTTCGCCAAGAACCTGAGTCGGGGCGACATCCTCATGCTCGAGAACGTCCGTTACGAGCCGGGCGAGACCAAGAACGATCCCGAGCTGGCGCGCGAGCTGGCCTCGCTGGCCGGCGTCTATGTCGACGACGCGTTCGGCGCCGCCCACCGGGCGCACGCGTCGACCGAGGGAGTGGCTCGCCTGCTGCCCGACCACGCCGCGGGCCTGCTGCTCGAGCGCGAGGTGAGCACGCTGACCAAGCTGCTCGAGGCCCCCGACCGGCCGCTGGTGGCGGTGCTCGGCGGAGCCAAGGTGAGCGACAAGATCGCCGTGATCGAGCGTTTCCGCGAGGTGGCCGACATGATCCTCATCGGGGGCGCCATGTGCTTTCCGTTCCTGGCCGCCGACGGGCACGCCGTGGGCGAGCTCGCTGTGCGCGGAGGAGGATGTCCAGCTGGCCCGGCGCGTGCTCGACGAGTCGGGCGGCGAGGGAGCCGATCTGCAGCTGCCGGTCGACCTGGTGGCCGGCGACCGCTTCGCCGCCGACGCCGAGGTGACGCCGGTTGACGGCGTCGAGGTTCCCGACGGCCTGATGGGCCTCGATATCGGGCCGCGGACGGCGCAGGAGTACGTGGCGATCATCGAGCGTGCCGGCACGGTGTTCTGGAACGGCCCCATGGGCGCGTTCGAGCTCGAGCCATTCGCGGAGGGCACGCGCGCGGTGGCGCGGGCTGTCGCCGAGGCGCCCGGCACGACGGTCGTCGGCGGCGGCGACTCGGCGGCGGCGATCCAGCGCTTCGGCTACGCCGACCGCGTCACGCATCTATCGACCGGCGGTGGTGCCGCGCTGGAGCTGATCGAGGGCAAGCCACTGCCCGGCGTGGAGGCGCTGGCATGAGGACCCCGCTGATCGCCGGCAACTGGAAGATGCACAAGACGATCGCCGAGGCCGAGCAGTTCATCCAGGCCCTGCTGCCGCGGGTCTCGACGGCCGACCACGTCGACATCGCGGTGTGCCCATCGTTCCTGGCCCTGGCCGCGATGGTCGATTCGACCCGCGGCTCGCGCGTCCAGGTGTACGCCCAGACGATGCACCAGGCCAACGAGGGCGCCTACACGGGCGAGGTGTCGGCGCCGATGCTCGACGAGATCGGCGTGCAGGGCGTGCTCCTCGGCCATTCGGAGCGGCGCGAGCAGTGCGGCGAGACCGATCGCGCGCTGGCGCTCAAGGTCCCGGCCGCGCTCGAGGCGGGTCTCATGCCGGTGCTGTGCGTGGGCGAGAACGAGGACGAGCGCGAGCGCGGCGACACCGAGCGCAAGCTTCGCCACCAGGTCCAGGAGGATCTGGCCAAGGTCGAGACCGATCGGCTCGGCGACGTGGTCATCGCCTACGAGCCGATCTGGGCCATCGGCACGGGATTGGTGGCCACCCCCGACCAGGCCCAGGAGGCGATCGCCTTCATCCGCGCCCTGGTCGGCGATCGCTCGACGGAGCAGGCCGAGCGCACGCGGGTTCTCTACGGGGGCAGCGTCAAGCCGGAGAACGCCGGCGAGCTCCTGGCTCTGCCCGACGTCGACGGCGCGCTCGTCGGGGGCGCGAGCCTCGATCCCGACTCGTTCGCGACGATCGTCGCCGCGGCCGGTTGATGAGCATCCCTCCGGGGGCCAGCGGACTACCCGCCGACTCGGCGGTGCTGATCGTGCTCGACGGCTGGGGGCTGGCGCCCGACGGACCTGGAAACGCGGTCTCGCTGGCCCGCACGCCGGTGTTCGATGAGCTGTGGGCGGCCTACCCGCACACGCAGATGACCGCGTGCGGGCGCGCCGTGGGGCTGCCGGAAGGACAGATGGGCAACTCCGAGGTCGGCCACCTCAACCTCGGCGCGGGTGCCGTCGTGATGCAGGACCTGACCAGAATCGACCAGGCCGTCGAGGACGGCGAGCTGTCCCGGAACCCCGTTCTGCGCGACGCGCTGCTCGGGGGCCGAGCGCGTCCACCTGATCGGGCTCGTCTCGGACGGCGGCGTCCACTCGGGCTTTGCGCATCTCGAGGCGCTGATCGAGCTTGGAGCGTCGCTGGGCGTGCCCGACCTGGTGCTCCATGCCTTCACCGACGGTCGCGACACGCTCCCGACCTCCGGAGCCGGGTTCCTCGAGACCGTGGAAGGTTGGATGGAGCGCGCCGGCGCCGGCCGCGTGGGGACGGTCGTCGGGCGCTACTACGCCATGGACCGCGATCGCCGGTGGGACCGCGTCCAGCGCGCCTACGACCTTCTCGTCCACGGCCGGGCCGAGGTGTCGGCGGCCTCGGCGGTCCAGGCCATCCGCGACGCCTACGAGCGCGACGAGACGGACGAGTTCATCGAGCCGGTGAGGGTGGGGGAGGAGGCGCGCATCCGGCCCGGCGATTCGGTGCTCGGCCTTCAACTTCCGTCCCGATCGGATGCGCGAGATCACCCGCGCGCTCGCCGAGCCCGGGTTCGACGAGGTCGATCGCGGTGGCGCCGAGCCGGTCGAGCGCTACGCGCTGCATGACCCAGTACGAGGAGGGCTGGAACTACCCGGTGGCGTTCGCACCCGAGCATCCCGACACGACGATGCTCGACGGTCATCGCCGCCCATGGACTGCGCCAGCTCCACGTCGCCGAGACCGAGAAGTACCCGCACGTGACGTATTTCTTCAACGGCGGCGAGGAGCGGCCGTGCGACGGGCGAGCGTCGTGAGCTGGTCCCCTCGCCCCGCGACGTGCCCACGTACGACAAGAAGCCCGAGATGAGCGCCCCCGAGGCCGCGACCGCCTTCGTCGAGGGCTGGCGCTCCGACGCGCCGACGTTCGGGATCATCAACTTCGCCAACGCCGACATGGTCGGGCACACGGGCGTCATCGAGGCCGCGGTCAGCGGCATCGAGACCGTCGATCGCTGTCTCGGTGAGGTCGTCACGGCCGTCCACGCGTCCGGTGGCGCGTGCTTGATCACCGCCGACCACGGCAACGCCGACCACATGCTCGAGCCCGACGGCAGCCCCAACACCGCGCACTCACTCAATCCGGTACCGGTGATCGTGACCGTGTCCGGTGCGTCGCTGCGCGAGGGTGGAATCCTGGCCGACGTGGCGCCGACCCTGCTCGAGATGCTGGGCATCGATCAGCCGGCGGCGATGACGGGGCGGTCGTTGATCCTCGTCGTAGGGGACTCAGGTCGGGACAAAATTTGATAGTGCTAGACTAAGATTTAGTAATGCAGTTTGTATCAAATGAACCTTCACCAGGAGGATTGGAATGGCACTCATCCGCTGGGAGCCGGTTCGCGAGCTGAGCACGATTCAGAGCGAGATGAACCGGGTCTTCAACAGCTTTTTTGACACCCCGACGAGCGCGAACGGCGCGCTCGTCATACCGGCGCTGGCTGCCGGCGCTGGATCTGGTCGAGACCGAGGGCGAGTACGTCCTGCGCGTCGACCTGCCCGGCCTGACCGAGAAGGACGTCAACATCGAGCTCGACGACAACGTGCTGACGGTGTCCGGCGAGCGCAAGGCCGAGCACGAGGAGCGCAAGGAGGGTTACTACCGGGTCGAGCGTGCATCCGGCTCGTTCCGCCGCTCGCTGAGGCTGCCCGAGGGCGTTGACGCCGAGGCGATCAAGGCCCAGTTCGACAGCGGCGTGCTCGAGGTTCGCATCCCGAAGCCCGAGGCGCGCAAGCCGCACAAGGTCGAGATCACCGTCGGTGGCGGTGAGCCCAAGACGATCGAGGGCGCCGAGACCGAGTCGTCGGCCTCTTAGTTCTCTGGTGAGTAGGGTCCGGATCCGTGTTCACGGTCCGGACCCGTTCGCCTGACTCACTCGCGCGCACGGGGACGCTCGAGCTGGCGCACGGCAAGGTGCGCACGCCCGCGTTCGTGCCGCTGGCCACCCGCGGGGCGGTCAAGACGCTCGAGGCGCACGAGGTTGCCGAGCTCGGCTATGAGCTGATTCTCGGCAACACCTTCCACCTGTTTCTCTCGCCCGGCCCCGATCTGATCGCGCGCGCCGGCGGGCTCAACGCCCTGATGCGCTGGGACCACCCGATCATCACCGATTCGGGCGGCTTTCAGGTCTTCTCGATGGGCCACGGCAGTGTGGCCGACGAGATCAAGGGACGCAGCCGCGGCGCCGGCCGGCAGGAGAGCCGGGGGGCGATCCTGGCCATCGAGGAGGAGGGCGTGCGCTTCCGCTCCTATCTCGACGGCGGGGAGCGGTTTCTCGGTCCCGAGACCTCGATGGAGGTCCAGGCTGCGCTGGGCTCGGACATCGCGCTCGTGTTCGACGAGTGCACGCCGTTTCACGTCACCCGCGAATACACGGCACGATCGACCGAGCGCACGCACCGCTGGCTCGAGCGCTGCCTGAGCTGGCACGCCGAGCACGGCTCGAGCGACCAGGTCGTATATGGGATCGTCCAGGGCGGGGTCGAGCACGATCTGCGGCTCGAATCGGCCGCCACCGTGGCCTCCAGCGCATGCGACGGCGTGGCCATCGGCGGCTCGCTGGGGCGCGACAAGGCCCAGATGCGCGAGGTCGTGTCGTGGACCACGGCCGAGCTCGAGCGCCGGGCGCCGGGAAGACCGCGCCACCTCCTCGGGATCGGCGACATCGACGATCTGATCGCCGGCGTCGCGCAGGGCGTCGACACGTTCGACTGCGCCCTGCCGACTCGCCTGGCCCGCCACGGCGTGGCGCTCGTGCCCGACCCGGCGAACAAGTGGCGGCTCGACCTGGTCAAGAGTCCGTGGCGAGAGAGCAGCGAGCCGATTCTCGACGGCTGCCCCTGCCCGACCTGCTCGCGCGGCTACACACGCGCGTATCTGCACTACCTGCTGCGAGCGGGCGAGCTCACGGCGCTCCGCCTCGTGACGCTTCACAACCTGAGCTTCATCGCCCGGCTCATGGAGGAGCTGCGGGCAGCGATCGACGCCGGGCGGCTGGCCGAGGTGGCCGCGGCGCTCCAGGCGCCGGCTACTTCGTGTACTGGTTGATCAGGCCGCGGACGCCGTTGATCGCCTGCTGCGCGTCGTGACCGACGACGCGGCGGAAGTGCACGACGCTGTTCGAGGTGCTGCTCGCGATCACCAGTGCTGCCGCGACCGCGGCGGTGAACACGATGGCCAGCCCCAGGAAGGCCACGAACCGCCGGCGCGCGCGGCTGCCGCGGCGCGGCCGCGGCGCCTCGGCCGCCACGGCGGGCTGGCGGCGCTGGGCCGGACGCGGCTCGAGCTGGCGGGATGAGCGGGCAGGAACGGGGTCGGGCGCTGCGGTCGGTGCGGGGCCGCGCCACCCGCGTGGCGGCGGTGCCCTCCTCGGGCGAGGAGATCGCCCGGGTGGCCCGCGTTCCCAGGTGGGAGGTCGGGGCGGTGGCGTCGAGCGGAAAGTGCCCGATCGAGCCGTTGCGCAGCGCCTCGCCGAACACCATGGCATCGGCGGGCCGCGCCATCTTGTCGATCGACAGGGCTATCGCGACCGCCTGGGCGAGCGGGCGCGGGACGAGCGGGTTGAGCTCGTTCAGGGGAGTGGGCGATTCGCGCTGCTGCTTGAGCGCGAGCTCGGAGAGCGAGGCGGCCTCGTAGGGAAGGCGCCCCGACATCAACTGGTAGGACACGACGCCCAGCGAGTAGATGTCGGCCCGGGGTCCGGCTTCCTCCCCCCGCGCCTGCTCGGGCGCCAGGTAGGCGGCCGTGCCGAGCACGGAGCCGACCTGGGTGATGCTCGACTGGTCGGTGGCGCGTGCGATGCCGAAGTCGGCGAGCTTGACCACGGCGCTCTCGGAAACGAGCAGGTTGCCCGGCTTGACGTCGCGGTGCACGACGCCGTTCCGGTGGGCGTAGTCGAGGCCCCGGCACGCCTGGGAGACGATGTCGACGGCGTCCTCGACGTCGAGGTGGCCGCGATCGCGCAGCAGCTCGGCGCACGAGTGGCCGGCGACGTGCTCCATCACGATGAAGTGCTGGTGGTGTCCCTCGTCGAAGCCGAAGTCGAAGACCTGGACGATGTTTGGATGTACGAGGCGGGCCGCGGCGAGCGCCTCACGACGGAAGCGAGAGACAAAGGTGGGATCGTCGGCGAGGTGCTCGGCCAGGAGCTTGATGGCCACGTAACGCTCGAGTCGCTGGTCGAAGGCGAGGTGGACGGTCGACATCCCGCCGACGCCGAGCCGGCCCTCGACCCGATAGCGCCCTGAGATTGTCGTCGCGTTCATTGTGTGTTCCCGCCGCCGTTGCCGCTGCCAGAGCCCCCGAGCCCTGCGCCACCGCTCCCGCTACCCGTAGAAGAACTACCCGAGGAGGTGGTGCTGGTTTCGGCCGAGCTCGTCGTGGTGGTTGAGGACGTGGTGGTCGGGGTGGTGGTGCTCGACGAGGTGGGTGTGCTCGTGGTCGTCGGCGTGCTTGTCGTGCTCGACGTTATCGTGGTGCTCGGCGTCGTCGGCGTCGTTGCCGTGTGCGTGGTCGTGGTGTGGCAATCGGTCGCGGCGAGATGGCCCACCGTGCTGGCGCCCTGGATCAGGTTGGCCCGCAGGGTGGGGCTGACCGAGGCGGGAAGGTTCCCGATGACATGGCTGAAGCCGGAGACCGCCGTCGCGGCGCCGGGGCAGCTGCCGGCGCTCACGGCCGAGGCCACGGCGTCGAGCTGGCTGTTGAGATTCGAGGACTGATCACTTGAGAGCAGGCCAGACTGGCCGCCGCAGGCGACGACAGCCGAGACGGCGAACCCAAGCCCGCCGGCCAGCAGTGCGCGGGGCGCGAAGCGCATCCGCGGCCTCACTTTAGACGCAACGGGTGTTGGGCTCCGGTTAGAGACCCTTCACTGTCCATAAGCCAGCCGGTCGGCGAGGGAATCGGGCAAACGGGCCGCCCGGATCGCCGCCGCGGCTCCGGCAATGTCGTATTCGACCCGGTGGTAGACGGCCTGCCAACCGGCGAGATCGAGCTCGAGCCAGGCCGCCCGGGGGTCGCCGTCGCGGGGCTGGCCCACGCTACCCGGGTTGACCAGCCATTCGCCTCCTCGGAGGTCGATCTCCTCGTCGTCGGCGCGGGTCTGCCCGGTGGCCGACGAGCCGCCCTCGCGACAGAACGACAGGGCAACGTGCGAATGTCCGATGAGGCACACCCGGCGCTCCTGCGTATCCAGGCACAGTTCGGCCTGGAGCGGCGACAGGACGTATTCCCACACCGGATCACGGGGGCTGGCGTGAAAGAGGCCCACCTCCTCATCGCCGTTGGCGGGCTCGAGCTGCTCCAGATAGCTCCGGGTTTCCGCCGTGATCGTCTCCCGCGTCCACTGCGCCGCCAGTGCGGCGCCGCGGGAGAACTCCTCCAGCGGGAGCGCTCCGCAGACGCCCGAGATCGTGGTTACCCGCCAGGCAGACCGCCGCGTGCTCACGCGCGAGCTCGACGCACGCATCCGGATCGGCCCCATATCCGACGAGGTCGCCGAGGCACCACATTTCTTCGCATTCGGTGTCGCCGATGGCGTCGAGCACGGCCTCAAAGGCCTGGCGGTTGCCGTGAATGTCGGAGACGATGGCCGCTCGCACGGGGGTACAGTCTTGCTGGTGAGACGACGTCAAGGTGCCGAGGCTGCCGCCGCGCTTGTGCTGGCGGGCGCCACGGCCGAGCTCGCCGCCCGCGTGCTGGCACCCAGAAAGCGGGCTCCCGAGCCGGCTCCCGTCGATATCGGCACGTACTTCAGCGCCGAGGAGATCGAACGCGGAAGGCGCTACGCGCGCCCGCAGGTCGCGATCTCGATGACCCGCGCCGCGCTCGATCTGGGCGCTCTGGCGGCGATCGTCCGGCACACCCCGGCGCTACTCAGACGCCTCGACGAGCGCTCGGTCCCCGGGGCGTGCGGCGGCGCCGCCGCCGGACTGACCGTGGGCCTGTCGGTGTCGACGCTGCCGCTGGCCGCGGTGGCCCGGCGGCGTGCCATGGCCGTCGGCTTGATCACGCAGTCGTGGGGCGGCTGGGGCGTCGATCTGCTCAAGGGAACCGGGATCTCGATGGCGATGTCGGCGGCCGCGGGCGGCCTCGCCGTGGATCTCATCCGCCGCTACCCGCGCGGTTGGTGGGCGCCTGCTGCCGTGGGGTCGGTGGCCGTGGGGGCGGGTCTGGCAGCGCTGGCCCCGGTGGTGCTCGACCCCGTGTTCAACGACTTCACCCCGCTGCCCGAGGGCGAGACGCGGTCCGACGTGCTCGAGCTGGCCCGCACGGCCGGCGTCAAGGTCGGCGAGGTGTTCTCCGTCGATGCCAGCCGCCGGGGTACCGCGGCCAATGCCTACGTCACCGGGCTCGGTCCGACCAAGCGCGTGGTGCTGTTCGACACGCTGCTCGATCGCTACAGCCGTGACGAGGTGCGGGTCGTTGTCGCGCACGAACTGGGCCACGTCCGTCATCGGGATGTCCCGCGTCAGGTCGTCTATGCGGCGCTCGTTGCCCCGCCCGCCGCGCTGGCCGTGCAGCGCCTGAGCTGGACGCTGTCCGAGGAGCGGGACGGCGCCTCGTCGCTCCCGGCGCTGGCCCTGGCGGCGGCGATCATGTCCGCCGTGGTAGGGGTGATCGGGAACCGCCTGTCCCGAGCGGTCGAGCGCCGCGCCGACGACTTTTCGCTGGAGCTGACGGGTGCGCCGGGTGCGTTCATCTCGTTCGAGCGGAGCATCGCGCTGCAGAACGTGGGCGATCTTGATCCGCCCCGCTGGCTTACGAGGATCTTGGCCACCCACCCACCGACGGCGGAACGGATCGGCGCCGCCGTGGCCTACAACAAACAGGCGAGCGCCCCGCAGGCGCTCGCCCGCTAGCTCTCGTCAGTCGTCTCGGGCGCGCCGCCGCCGAACTCGGGGAGGTTCTTGATCCCCTCGCGGGTCTGCCACTTGGAGTAGTTGTCCTGCATGGCATCGATCAGCTCTCGCATGAACTTCGCCGAGAGGTTGACACGCGAGACGACGACCCCGGGGATCTCCTCCTCCTCGACCTCGTGGTCCACGCGGGCGAAGGTGATGGTGAACTCGTACTCGGAGTGGCTGACGTTGGCGAAATTGGCGTAGACGCCGGCCATGATGTCCGGCGAGAAGTGGATGTTGATGTGGCGGTCGGGAGTATTGGGCTCGTCCATATACGCCTAGTATCTCAGCCCTGTTGCGGCCTATCACGCTCTGCCGCGAATCGCCTGTAAATCCGCTACTTCGGTACTCCCGTGATTCACCTCTGTTGTGGCCTCCGAGAAAGCTCGGAAGCTGGCTCGAGCCCGTGGGCAGGGCGTCGTCGACACGGCGGACGGCGGTCAAGACCCGGACGGCGGCGTAACTGACCGAAAGGATTTGGCGCAAAGTGCGGACAGCGCCGGTCAAGCAATCCGAGCCCTGACCTACCCTGATCGCGTGCCGTTCAGTCGGGACCCTCCCCGACCCCTCGGGTCCTCCAACCACTTGCGGGTCGTGGCCGCACGCCTACACCGGATGGACGAGCACCTCAGCGACGGGATCGCCGTCAGGGCCGGCCATGACCACTCGCAGGTAAGCGTCCGGCAGGAGCTCCAAGTGGACGTGGCCGAGCCGCCGCCCGGTAGCCAGCGGAAGCGTCAGAAGCCTGAAATTGCGAAGGCGATCGTCGTGGATGCGCAGTGAGCTCTCTACGCTCCCACGGAGGACGGCGAAACGCTGCAGGGTGTGGCCGTGATTGGTGGCAGATGCGCTTTGGTCAGGTTGCTGACCGTTACCTAGATTTGGCCGGGGTGGTCGCAGTCGCCGTCGTGGTCGGGGTCATGACAGACGGGCGGTGGAGTGAGGATTACGAAGGTGCTGGTTATCGCCGGGCTTCGCTGTCCGGCGAGTGTGGCGATCACCCGCAGCACGTAGCGTCCGGGCGCAAGGGCGTGGCCGCGCAGACGGCCGCTGAAGCGCAGGCTGTCGATGCCTGCGCGGTCGCGGTGGGAGAAGGTGCCGCGAGGCGCGAGTTTGCTGCAGCGGCCGTGATGGCCGACGCAACGCAACACCGTGAACGTACTGCGAGCCGCGAGCGAATCGCGGTAACCGATCTTAACGCCCGCGTCCCGGTTGGTGAAGATCGTCGGCCGCGGTCGCGGCCACGAAGCGCGCGGGGTCAGCGTGAGCGCGCTCAGCCGCGGCGTTGGTCGCCTGACCTTGTAACGGATCTGGGTGCTTCCGGTCTGCCCGTCATTGCTCGTGGCGGTGACCTTGTAGGTGTGACGGCCCGGGGTCGAGGTGTTGAGGTGCCCGGACCCGCCGGTGCGCGTGCTGGCACCCGTGCTGTCATCGCAGGAGGCCAGCTCCGGGCCACCGGCGCCCTCGAAGCACGAGAAGCGGGTCAATACCCGCTGCCTCACCGTATAGGTCCTGCCTGACGCGGGGGCGGTGATCGATGCCCGAGGTGCTGCCGCGACCGTGTAGCTGACCTGCGAGCTCGCGGTCTGTCCGTCGCTGCTGGTGGCGGTCACCGTGAACGCATGCGAACCGGTCGTCGAGGTATCGACCCGCGCACCCGACGGGTTCCCGTGTTGATCGAGGCAGGAACGGATCCCCGGACCGGTCGGATCCGCGCAGGTGAAGCTCGAAGCGACCTGTTGCCCCAGCGCGTAACGTGACCCGTTCGCCGGAGCCGTGATCGTGACCGACGGCAGCGCAGCCGACACGCTAACCGGTGTGTCAGCCTGGCTCGAGGCGTGCGCGGCATCACCCACATAGGAGGCGGTGATCGTATGCGTGCCCGGCCCTCGTCCGACGGACCACTGGTGCCGCACTCTGCTGGCGTGGACATGGCTATGGGCAGAGGCGCCTTCGACCGGCGCCTCGACGGTAGGTGAGGCGAGGATCGGGCCTGGGTGCGCGAGGACCTCGCCGATTACCCGGCCGTCGGACTGATAGCCATCGTACAGTCCGGCAGCCGCACGCACGGTAGGTCGGATGTCGGTCTCGTCCACCCAGGTACCAGTCGTTCCGCTGTCGGGCACGCTCCTCTGGCCACTGTCGGGCCCGGCCGAGTTCGGGCCCGCATCGGGGGCCGAACCGTCGACCCCGCGCACGGCAACCCCGGGTCCCACCAAGCCAACGAAGTTGGTGTTGATCTCAGCTGCGTAGCCGCCGTGGTCCCACGCGAATCCTGGGTTCTGGGGTCACGCACGACGTATTGCAGGCGGCGGGTCCGCTGGAGAGGAAGTAGTCGGGCTTCGCGAACATGGTCAGCGTCGGCGTCCGGGCCGGATCCGCGTTGACCATGTGGAGAATCGCCTCCTCGGTCGGGTCGGCGAGGTAGTTCGCGATCGGCTGGGTGGTCCCCGTGTACGGGTTGGCCGCTGTCAGCCCCCCGACGTCTCGCTCCAGGGTGCGAACGCTCGCCGAACCGGGTGTCGGGTTGCCTGTCACGTAGAACTCGGGCGCGGTATCGCTCTCGAGGCTGAACGGCGTCGTGTCGCCCCTCTGCGTCGCGAGCAGGCCTGTCAGGTTGCCGAATAGCTCGCCGAAGCTGCCGGCGGGGTAGGTGCACGGCACTGTGACACCGTCGCAGTTCGCCGGCGTCGGCTGGATCGCGCGTCCCACGTTCGCTCCGGCCTCGTGGTCTCCCTCGTCCGAGCTGACGATGAACAAGGTGTTCGAGGGAGTGATGCCATCGGCGGCCAGACGCTGGAAGAAGACGCCGAACGCTGCGTTGTAGTACCGCCTGCGACGTAACAGGCGAACCACTGGCAGGGCGATCGGTGCTCCGCTGCGCCGCGCCCGGGATGTCACTCGGTGGATGTCGCCTGGCGGCGTACCTCACCGGTTGCCGATCCTGCATTTCGGCGACGTAGGACAGGCTCTGGGATGCGTTGAGCGAGCCGAAGCCAGGGAAGCCGGGATACGCGGTCAGGAATGCGCCGTTGAGCTGGTTGCCGTTCTCATCGACGAGGTTGCCCGCCGCGTTGGTCACCTGAAAGCCGTTGCGGGACAGGTTAGGAGTACCGGCGCCGAGCTGCGGCGCGATATACCGATGCCCGAATAGCGCCTGAAATCCGGTGTAGCCGCCGGGTTCGTCGGGCAGGAGGTCGGGCACCGCGGTCGTGGACGCGCTCTGCTGCTCAAACTTCACGGCTTCGGCCGTCGCGCACACCGCGCTACCGGAGGCGCAATGAACCGCGACACCAGCGTAGTCAGCGACTTCCGCGTCCTTGAACGCGTTCGGGTCCGCGCTGAGCTGCTGCGCCTCGGGCGAGCTCGGCCCGAACGCATTCGGGATGTCTCGTGTGCCCTGGAGGTCGATGTTGGTCGTTCCGACCGCGCCCACGTCGCACCCGGCCCGGGTGAACGGCACCCACGGCGCGGGCGTCGTGGTATTTGGCGTCGGCGCAGGAGTCGTCGTGGCGGGCGGCGTCGCGGAATAGACCATCGACGGGTTGGTGTCGTGGCCCGCCGTCGGCGAGCCTGCTGTGTCCAGGACCGGATCGGTCCAGTAGGTAGGCGAGGCGGCCGAGCAGTCGTCCCGTCCGGGTTGAAGCTCCGATAGCCGTTGGAGATCGGCATCCCGTGCCGGTCGCCGTACAGACCCGTCAGCGTCGTCAGGGCGTCACTCGCCGAGTTCGCGATCAACGGCGTGTGACTGTTCGACAGCAGCGTCCCGTTCTGCTCGATGAAATTCTTCAGGTTCGGCATCAACTCCAGGTCGGACGGGACGTTGGGGTTATCGCGAAAGAAATGCGCGTCGTCCAACGTGATCTCGACGACGTGCTGAACGCCGTCGCCGAGCGTGCACGACGCGGCCGGATCGCCCGATGCCGCTGGTCCGGTGCGTGACCCCGTCGCGCCCGCGCCGACCGTCAGTACTCCCCCGGCCAGGACGGCGCCGACCACAATCGCGCCCACTCTCGACGCCGACCGTCGCGTCCGCTCTCCCCGACGGCGTTCGATGCGGCGGTTCATCCGATCGCCCCTCTCGGTGATCCCGAACAATGCCCTTCGACCCGGCGCGCCATTCTTACAGCCACGGCATCCGCACGCTAAAACCGCCGTTTGCAGGGACAAGGCAGCCGCCCGTCGATATACGCCTAGTATCCCAATCGTGCGGATCGTCGTCGTTGCCGTGGGGAGACTCCGTCCGCCGTACGCCGATGACGTGCGCCATTACCAGAAGCTGATGGCCGGCCACGCGCGGCTGGAGCTGGTCGAGGTGCGCGAGGATGCCCACGTCGCCCGCCGGCTGCCCGACCGCGCGTTCGTCTCGATGCTGCACCCGGAGGGCCAGCACTTGGACTCCATCGAGTTCAGCCAGTTCCTCGAGGAGCGGCGCCGGAGCGGCCGGGACCTGTGCTTCGTGATCGGAGGGCCTTTCGGGCTGGAGTTCGATGGTTTCGATCACCGCCTGTCGCTGAGCAGCCTGACATTTCCCCACCAGCTCGCGCGCGTGGTCCTCCTGGAGCAGCTCTATCGCGCCCACAAGATCCTGTCCCGCGAGCCATACCACTACTGAGTACGCTCACCCACGTGAGCCCTCTTCCGCTGGAGGAACTGCGCGCCGCCGTCCACACTGCCACCGCCGCCGTTCGCGGCGATCGGGGGGAACTGCCCGTGCCGCCGGGCGTCGAGCGGCCCAAGCGGACCGGCCAGGGTGACTACGCCACCAACGCCGCGATGCTGCTGGCGCCGGTGCTCGACGTTCCCCCGCGGGTGATCGCCGAGAAACTGGGGGGCGAGCTGACCGGAGTGCTCGGCGACCGGATCGAGCGCGCGGAGGTGGCCGGCCCGGGGTTCCTCAACCTGTTCCTATCCGACCTCTGGCACCGCGGTGCCCTGCGGTCGATCCTCGCCGTCGGGGTGGGCTTCGGGGCCGGTGGCGCCGAGCGCCCCGAGAAGATCCTGACCGAGTTCGTCTCGGCCAACCCGACCGGCCCGCTGGTCGCGGCCAGCGGTCGCCATGCCGCCTACGGGGATGCGCTGGCCCGGATACTCGAGTACCACGGCCATTCGGTCACCCGCGAGTACTACTTCAACGACGCCGGCAACCAGATCCGCCTGCTCGGAGCGTCGGTGCGCGCGCGCGCCCAGGGCGAGCCTGTCCCCGAGGGCGGCTACCACGGTGAATACGTAAAGGATCTGGCCGCCGAGATCCCACGCTCGGCCACCGCCGATGTCGAGGTGCTGGCCTCCAGCGCCGTCGAGCTGCTGCTCGCCGCGATCAAGGCCACGCTCGAGCGCTACGGCGTGCACTACGACAACTTCTTCAGCGAGCGGACGCTCCACGAGGGCGATCCAAGCGATCTCGACCGGGCGATGGCGGTGCTCGAGCGCGCCGGCCACGTCTACCGCTCCGAGGGAGCCACTTGGCTGCGCACGACCACGTTCGGGGACGACAAGGATCGCGTCGTCGTGCGCTCAAACGGCGAACCCACATATCTGGCCGCCGACATCGCCTACCTCCAGAACAAGCGCGAGCGGGGCTTCGACCGGCAACTGCTGCCCGTGGGAGCCGATCACCACGCCTACGCGCGCGAGCTCAAGGCAGCGGTCGCCGCGCTCGGTGGCGATCCGGACGTGCTCGAGGTGCCGATCATCCAGTTCGTCCACCTGGTGGAGGGGAGCGAGCGAGCGGCGATGTCCAAGCGGCGCGGGGACTTCGTCAGGCTCGACGACCTGCTCGACGAGATCGGCGTCGATGCCACACGGTTCTTCATGCTCCAGCGCTCGCACGACCGCACGCTCGACCTCGACCTCGAGCTGGCCCGCCAGCAGTCGGCTGAGAACCCGGTCTACTACGTGCAATACGCCCACGCCCGGATCGCCTCGGTGCTTGGGACGGCTCGAGCCGGAGCGAGTCGAGGGCGCGTTGAACGCCGAAGCCGATTGGGGAGGCGATGAGCTCCATCCCTCCGAGCGCGACCTGGTCAAGAAGCTTGCGGCATTCCCGGATGAGGTCGCCGAGGCGGCGCTGCGCCGGGCGCCCCATCGGATCGCCGTCTATGTGCTCGAGCTCGCCCAGTCGTTCACCGCGTTCTACCGCGACTGTCGGGTCGTGGGTGCCACGCCCGAGGATGTCGAGTCGTTTCGGATCGCACTGTCGGTTGCCGCGCAGCGGACGATCGCCACCGCGCTCGAGCTGCTCGGCGTGAGCGCGCCCCAGTCGATGTGAGGCTCAGCCGAAGCGGCCCAGGTCCTCGTCGAGACGCCTTGCGTCGGCCGGATCGAGCGCGGGAGCGCTCGCCGCGGGCGAGGCGGCGGCCCGGGCTCTGGCGTGGCGGCGCCAGCGCGGCAGGGAGACCGCGAGGATGGCGGCGCCGGCGATGAGCAGGGCCGGCGGGAAGAGGTAGACGGTCAGGTTGAAGCCGTGGGCCGGCGGGCGGCCGAGCACGGCGACGCCGTACTGGGCCACGAGCTGCTTCTCGATCTGCGCCTTGGTCAGGCCCCGGGCGATCAGCGCGCGGATGAAGCTGCGCTCGGACAGCGCCTGGGGCGATTGCGCGACCGCCAGAGGCTCGCGACAGGACACGCACATGACGTCGTTCTCGATGTCCGACAGCGAGGCGCGTGGAGTGACGGCGGCGGCGGGCGCGGCGAGGATCGCCAGCGAGAGAAGGACGAGCAGCGCGCGTCTCATGACCGCTCGGCGATCAGCTGCCCCAGCGTCTTCTGGAGCCAGTCGCCGGTGAGCTGGAAGCGCCGGACCGCGGCGATTCGGCCCTGGCGATCGATCACGAACGTCTCGGGCACGCCCGTGGTGCCGAACGAGTGAACGAAGTTGTCGCTGATATCGCGCACAACGGGGTAGGTGATGTGCTCGCGGCGCACGAACTGCTCGGAGTCGCTCGAGTTGTCGAGGTAGGTGACGCCGAGCACGGTCCCATTGTGCTTGACCAGCTCGTGCTGGGCTCGCTCGAGGATCGGCGCCTCGGCCTTGCACGGGTCACACCACGACGCGAACACGTTGAGCACGACGAGCTTCCCGCGGTAGTCGGCGATCTGCTCGGTCTTGGCGGAACCGAGAACGGGGAGCGACATGTGCGCCTCTGGCACTGGGGGGCGGGTGCCGTGGGCCAGGTCGGCGTCGATCGAGGTGTTCGTGCCCTGGCCGGCGACGCCGAAGGCGAGCAGGGCCAGGAGCGCCGCCGCCGCGGCAATGACGAGCCCGGGAAGCATCACGCGGCGCATTACCGGGTCCCGGCGGACCGGTTCGCCGGGAACGGCCGCCATCAGTGAAATGTCCCGTTGGGGTCCACCAGCCAAGGGTAATACTCGCGCCACCCCGCCGACCCCGGGCTTTAGGCCGGCTTCAGCGCGCGTCCGCGGCCCCGGGCCAGCTCGCCGACGTCTGGCGCAGCCCTGATCCTTTGGCGCCGGCTACTGGCCAATGACTTAAGTGGGCCGTCCCCCCGCCCCGGGTGGACTGGGGAACCGGGAAGGGAATGGTGAGGGCGGCGGTCTGACCGGCACCGACGCCGTCACACTCACCCCGCCCACGCAGACACGTGTGACGGAGACGACTCCGCCCCCCCTCTCCGTCACCGTCACCGGCTACCGAGCGGCGACGCTACCGCTACCCTTCCTACCAGCCGCGCGACCCCACCGCGCCCTCGTCTCGCCTTACCCCTGCCCGGCACCGACGGCCGCCCCTCGGCCCCCTGCCTCCCTTCCTACCATGCCGGTCATGGCTCAGCTTCGAGTCAGAGCGATCCCGGCTGGCGCAGACACGTCGGCTGCGTCACGACGTCCTGCGACCGCACGAAGGCCTCGATCTCCTGGCCAGCCGCCAGTCGCCCGATGCCTTCGCCATCGGTGCGTTCGACGGGGATGATCTGGTCTCGGTCGGGCTGATCGCCCCCGACGGCGAGCAGGGTCGTGGCGCGTGCGTGGCATGGGGCCACGGCGCCGGAGAATCGCGGCCGCGGCGCGGGCTCGGCGGTACTCGAGGCGCTGCTGGCCCATGCCAGTCAGCACGGTGCCCGCCGCGTATGGTGCAACGCACGGACACGGGCGCGGTCGCTGTACGAACGGGCTGGCTTTAGCGCGACCTCTGACGAGTTCGAGCTCGGCGACATCGGGCCGCACTTCGTGCTCGAGCGTCGCTGGCGGTAGCTACTGGGGCGCCGGGAGGGCGCGCACTGCCTCGTCGACCGACGCGAAGGCCTCGATGTGCTCGAACACGCCGGCGAGTCTGAGCGCGTCACTGACAGCCGAACCTGTAGGGATCACGACCAGCAGCTTGTGACCCCGGATACGGAGGTTCTCGCGCAGGCGGTAGAGCAGATGGATGCCGGCGCTGTCGAGGTAGTCCACGCCGCTCAGGTCGAGGATCGTCGCGGTCGCCTCGTTGGGGACGCCCTGGGCGATCGTGCGCAACACGCGCTCCGAGTTGGACATGTCGATCTCGCCGCGGAGCTCGGCGCGGACGATGCCGTCGTGCACGGACAACTGGACGTCGGCGAGCGTCATGCCGACCCCAGGTGGCGGCGCATCGTGATCACCGTGCCCGTGGCGCTGCGGTCGATATCCACCTCGTCCATCGCCGCAATGATGATGCCGAGTCCGCGCCCGCGGTCGTCGCCTCGCGGCGCCCGCCATCGACCGGTGTCGCGGACGATCAGCGTGACGACGCCATCATCCCCGCTGCCGTGGAGCTGAAATTCGCTGGGCTCGGGGGAATAGGCGTGTTCGATCGCGTTGGCGCATGCCTCGCTGACGGCCATCGTGATCTCAGCCAGATCGGCTCCGGTGGCGCCGCGCGCCGTCAACCAACGGCGAAGCGTGCGGCGCATACCCGACAGCACCCCGGGGTCGGCCGGAAGCCGCAGGTCAAGCTCCGCCGGGATCGGCGTATTGCGCAGGGCGACGATCGCGACGTCATCGCGTGCTCCCGCCCGCGGCACGAGCCTGTCCACCGCCAGCACGCAGGTGTCGTCGACCGACGTCGTCGAGCGGACGACGTCGGCCAACTTCTGGATTCCGTCCGAGACCGAGATTCCGGGTCGCTCGACCAGGCCGTCGGTGTACAGGACGATCGTCTCTCCAGCTCTGCAGTGATAGCTCGGTCTCGCCATAGCGCCGTAGGGGAAGGCGCCCAACGGGGGCGCCGGCGCGATGTCGAGCACGCGTGCGCCGGCGTCCGAGACGACGATCGGCGGCAGGTGGCCGGCGCTGGCAAGTCGCAACCCGCCCGACTCGGGATCGAACACGCCATAGGCCACAGTGGCCATCCCGCCACCGATCGTCTCGACATATCGGTCGACGAGATCGAGCGTGCGCCCCGGTCCGTGCGACTCGATTGCGTATGCATGGAGGGCGGTTCGGAGCTGCCCCATCAGGGCGGCGGCCCGGATTCCGTGGCCAACGACATCGCCGATCGCGATGCCGACGAGCCCGCGCGGCAGTTGGATCACATCGAACCAGTCGCCGCCCACCTCGTCGCGAGCCGGCAGGTAGCGAGCCGCGACCTCGATGCCCACCACCGAGGGAAGCTTGCGCGACAGCAGGCTGCGCTGCAGCACGACGGCCACGCGATGCTCGTGCTCGAGCGCGGCGTACAGCTGGGCGCGTTCGATCGCCGGGGCGGCGCGGAGCGCGGCCATCTGGAGGAGGGCGATGTCGGTGCCGACGAACTCGCGGGTGTGTAGCGAGCCGACATGGAGCACTCCGATCAACGTACCCTCGACGATCAGAGGTACGCCGAGCAGGGAGCGGATTCCCTTCTCGCGCAGAATCGGGTTGAGGATGTCGGCGTGGTCGACGTCCTCGACGAGGATCGGCACCCGCTCGGCGGCGATGCGACCGGCGAAGCCGCGGCCGATGGGGATACGAACGCCTCGTTCGACCTCCTCCTCGACGCCCTTGGCGGCGCGGGCGACGAGCTCCTGCGTCTCCACGTCGACGAGCAAGATGGCCACGGTGTCGACCCTCAGGGCCGCGCGTACGCGGAGCAACAGTTCGTCGAGCAGCGCGTCGAGCCCGAGCTCGGACAGGATCGGGTCGCTGAGCCGGTACATGTCGCCTGCCAGGGCCGACTCGACGGACTTGGCTGGGCGGGCGACGACCTGGCCAACGCCGAGCGCGTGTTCACCGGGGTCGCGTTGTTCTCCTGCTGGCATCAACCGGCAGTTTCCCGCTTTGGCAGGGAACTGAACGCCAGGCGGCCGCCGTCCAGCTAGAGAAACGTCACGACGAGCGGCGGTCGCGGGGGCGACGATCTACGCCGCGGGCCCAGAACGTGCCGTCGGGGTGCTGCTCGATGCCGGGTGTGCCGGCCCTGACCAGCTGCCTGGCGAGTTCGACCGCTGTGGGATTGGTGATCGGTCGCAGAACCGTGACCTCGCCGTCGGCGAGGGGTCCGGCCGTCTCTCGCCGCTCAGTTCGCGGTGCAGTGTGGCTCATGGCGGCAGTGTCGGCAGCAACCCGCGTGAGCTTGAGCCCTGAAGGCCGGATTTGCGTCGTTCGCTTAGCTTTGCCTTCGCCACGTCGATGCCGATCTACGAGTCCGATCCCCAACCGGCTCCCGAGGCCGACTTCGTCCCCGGCGAGCTCGCCCACCTCGTGGTCGGCAATCGGGGACGGTTGCTCGACGCCCGGCGCACACCGGTCGAGGTGACGGCGGTCACGGCGGCGAGCGGCGCCTTCGAGGTCGAGCTGAAGGCCTTCGAAGACACCGGGGCGCGATGGGAGCTGGCGCTCGACGAGGTCGAGCGCTTCCAGTTCGCCCGTGGCGCAGCGCTCGCCCCGGCCGAGCAGGTGGAGGACCTGCGCCAGGCGCAGGCGCGTTACGCGGAGGAGGTGCGCATCGACTGCACACCCGGCGCCCACGCGGACACTGTGGCCGCCATCGCCGCCGAGCGGCGGTCGATCCGCGAATGGCTGGCCGACGCCGTCGTCGGTGTGCCGGATCTCTCGGCCCACGTCGAACGCCGCGTGGGCAGCCCTGAACTGGGCGCGCTGAGCCTGAGTTTTCTCGGTCAGCGGGGCCTCGACGAGCTCGATCGCGACTTCGCCGAGGCGTTCGTGCGCAACCCCCGGTCGGGCGAACTGATCAAGGGGTACGCGATCGTGCTGGCCGAGCTCGGGCTGTGCCCGTACCGGGGCCGGGTCATCCGTCACACCGGGCTATTCAGCGGGTCGCGGGCCAGAGCGCAGATGGCCGAGCATGTGATCGCCAGGCTCGCGTTCGTCCGCGAGCTGTGGCGGCGGTGGGAGGCCGCCACGGTGACGCTCTACCGTGCCGCGGCGGTCGACGGGCCGCTGCCCGAGGGCAGCCCGACCTCGTTCGTTTCGGCAACGTTCTCGACCGCGGTGGCCGAGGACCACTTCCAGGGTGGCCGCACTACGCAAACGGCCGTCATGTGGCGGGCCCGTCTGCCGGTCGAGCGCCTGTTCATGACCTTCCTCGAGACGCCGGCACTCAACCAGCGCTACCGCGAAGCGGAGGCGATTCTCATCGGCGATCCGTCCAACCGGGCCTTCTAGCCGCGACATCCCCCAGACGCGACACACCAGGTACCTGGTGTGACGGACGCCAGAGTGCCGCATTGGCCGCGGGGCCGTTCGCGACGACCCTTTTCGGCGTGCTAAAGGCAACCGAAAGGAAGCGGTCGATGAATCTCGCAGCACGCGCCGGCCGATGGAGTGCGGCGCATTGGAAGACGGCCACCTTTGGGTGGCTGGCGTTGGTCGTTTGCGCCGTGGTGATAGGCAATCTCGCCGGCACCGTAAAGCTGACTGACTCCGAGCAGTCGATCGGCGAATCGGCACGCGCCCAATCGATGCTCACGCAGGGCGGCTTTCACGATCACGCCGGTGAGAGCGTGCTCGTGCACAGCCGGAGACTGACCGCCACGGACCCGGCATTTCGGCAAGAGATTGAGCACGTCGTCGCCGGCTCGCGACGCTTGACCAGATCCAGGGCATCCGCTCGCCGCTGACTCTGGGCCACCACGGGCAGATCGCCAGGGATGGCCATTCGGCTCTGATCGAGTTTGACATGAGGGGCAACTCCGACACCGCAAGCGACCGTGTCCAGCCGGTGCTCGACACGGTGGCGGGCCTGCAACGCGAGCGCGCCGCGCTTCACCGTGGCTGAGTTTGGCGACGCAAGCGCCAACCTCGAGCTCAACAAGGCGGTCAACGGTGGCCTCTCGAAGGCCGAGAAGCTGTCGCTCCCGATCACCTTCCTCGTCCTGCTCGTGGCGTTCGGTGCGTTCGTGGCCGCCGGCCTGCCGGTGCTGCTGGCCTTCTCAGCCGTACTGGGCGCGGGCGGGCTGGCCGCGGTGGCGAGTCACGTGTTCCATGCCTCGGATGCGACGAGCTCGGTGATGCTCCTGATGGGCATGGCCGTGGGGGTGGACTATTCGCTCTTCTACCTGAAACGCGAACGCGAGGAGCGACGGGCGGGGCACGCCGATTCCCTGCAGCGCGCCGCGGCCACGTCGGGTCGCGCCGTCCTGGCCTCGGGCCTGACCGTCCTGATCGCGATGGCCGGAATGCTGCTGTCGGGCACCAAGGTGTTCGACTCCATCGGCCTGGGGGCGATGCTCGTCGTGGCGATGGCGATCATCGGATCGCTGACCGTGCTCCCGGCGCTGCTGGGCAAGCTCGGCGACCGGGTCGACAAGGGCCGGATCCGGCGTCCTCGCACGACCTCGCGGGTCTGGAACGCCGTGCTGCGCACCGGTGATGCGCTTCCCGCTCGTCGCCGCGCTGCTGTCGGCCGCCGCGCTGGTCGTGCTGGCCGTTCCCGTCCTCCGTCTGCACACGACGCTGGTGGGCCCGGCCGACATGCCGCGCGACCTGGCCATCGTCCGGACCTACGAGAAGATCCAGAAGGCGTTCCCGGGCGCCCAGCAGCCCGCCCAGGTGGTGCTGCGGGCCGCCGATGTCGACTCGGCGCCGACGCGGGCGGCGATCGGCAAGCTGCAGACACTGGCGCTGGCCAGCGGCCAGGCCAAGCAACCGATCGAAACCCAGGTCAACGCCAGCCACACGGTGGCGAGGATTCAGGTTCCGCTCGTCGGTACGGGGGAGAACGCCAAGTCGATGGCGGCGCTCGGCGACACTACGCACGCGCGTGCTCCCGGCGAGCATCGGGCAGCTGCCCGGCGCGGTATACGCCGTCACCGGCGAGACGGCGGGAACGCACGATTTCAACACGCGGATCAAGCAGACGTTCCCGCTTGTGTTCGCGTTCGTGCTCGGGCTGGCCTTCCTGCTGATGCTGATCACGTTCCGTTCGCTGATCATCCCGATCACGTCGATCGTGCTCAACCTGCTGTCGGTCGGCGCGGCCTACGGCGTCCTGGTGTGGATCTTCCAGGACGGCCACCTGCAGGGACTGCTGGGCTTCCACTCCAACGGTGCGGTCGTGACCTGGCTGCCGCTGTTCCTGTTCGCCGTGCTGTTCGGCCTCTCGATGGACTACCACGTGTTCATCGTGAGCCGGATCAAGGAGCTGCGCGACTGCGGCCTTCCGACCTCGGAGGCGGTGGGGCGCGGGATTGCCGCCACGGCGGGGACGGTGACGGCCGCGGCCGCGGTGATGGTCGCGGTGTTCGCGATCTTCGCCTCGCTGCCTACACTCGACATCAAGCAGCTCGGCGTGGGATTGGCGGTCGCCGTGCTGATCGACGCGACGCTCATCCGCGGCGTGCTGCTGCCGGCGACGATGAAGATGCTTGGCGAATGGAACTGGTACCTGCCGCGACTGGCTCGGCTGGCTGCCGCGCGTCAACCTCGAGACCACCAGGCTGAAGCCGGCCGCGGAGGGTGTCTGAGATGAGCTGGGCGCGGCGGACGCTGGCTGACCCGGCGATCTATCGACGGCTCGTCTATGTGCTGTCGGGTGTTCCGCTGGGGCTGGCCTGGTTCGTCGCGCTGGTGACGGTCTGGAGTCTCTGCCTGGGCCTGATCATCACGCCGTTCGTGATCCCGCTGCTGATCGGCTTGACGGTCATGGTCCGTGGCTTTGCCGCCGTCGAGGCCGAGCTCGCACGATCGTTGCTCGAGACGGCCGTCTACCCCCCCGCGGCTCCGCGGGGGGGTGGCGGCTTCTGGTCATCGTTCCGGGCCACGGTTCGACCTCGGCTTCTGGCGGGCCCAGGCCTATCTGCTGATCCGGTGGTTCATCGGGTTCCCGCTCGCCGTCGTGATCGTGAGCCTGCTGGCCGCCGCGCTCGGGATGATCACCGCGCCGATCTGGTTGCCGAGCGTTCCCGGCGGCGCCCACCTGGGGGTCTGGCGACCGCACACCTTCGTCCAGTCGCTCGCCCTCGTGCCGATCGGCCTGGTCCTGCTTCCGGCGACCCTGTTGGCCACATGGCCGGTCGCTGCAATATTTCGTCATCTCGTGGCCGCACTGCTGCCCGGACAAGACCAGACACCGGGACCAGCTCCCGGCAACGGCATGAGGAGGCCGCCGGGCGCTCCGCGTCGGGCGCTCGCGGTCAACGCCGCCGTGGCCGGAGTCCTGCTCTTCGCCCTGGTGCTGATCTGGGCGGTGACCTCACGGGGCTACTTCTGGCCCATCTGGGTGGCCATGCCGATCGCCACCGTGCTGGCCATCCAGAGCTGGTTCGTCGTGCTGGCCGAGGAGCCTGCCGTGGTCGATCGCTTTCGCGGGAGCCGGGCGCTGGCTGGGGCCGCCGGGGTGGCCGTCGCCCTCGAGGCGTACCTGATCGGCATCTGGGCGGTGAGCGGAGGCGGATACTTCTGGCCCGTCTGGCCCATCCTGCTGTTCGCCGTGATCCTGGCTGCGCTGGCGGCCGCGGCGTGGCTTGGGTCGCCGGCGCGCGCGGCGATGGCGGAGCGAATCGAGACGCTCGAGACGAGCCGGGCCGGGGCGGTCGACGCCCAGGACAGCGAGCTGCGCCGGATCGAACGCGATCTCCACGACGGCGCCCAGGCGAGGCTCGTAGCCCTCGGCATGAGCCTCGGCATGGCCGAGCAGAAGCTCGCCAACGACCCCGAGCGCGCGGGCGAGCTGCTGGCCGAGGCACGCGTCGGAGCCGAGCAGGCGCTCCGGGAGCTGCGCGACCTGGCCCGCGGGATCCATCCCCCCGTCCTGGCCGATCGCGGGCTGGGAGCCGCGCTGGCTTCGCTCGGCAACGCCACGCCGATTCGCGTGGATCTCGCCGTCCACGTCTCCGGGCGACTGGCGCCGACGATCGAGAGCGCGGCCTATTTCGTGGCTGCCGAGGCGCTGGCCAATGCCGCCAAGCACGCGCGGGCCACGCGCGTGGAGATCAGAATCGACCAGGTCGGGGATGCGCTCGAACTCGAGATCGAAGACGACGGCGATGGTGGCGCCGACCCGTCGGGCAGCGGTCTCAGCGGGCTCAGACGTCGCGTCGAGGCGCTCGACGGAGAGCTCCGGGTGACCAGTCCGCGGGGTGGGCCAACGCTCGTGCGAGCCGAGCTGCCGTGCGGGTAGTCATCGCCGAAGATCTCGCGCTGCTGCGCGACGGCCTGATGCGGCTGCTCCGCGACAACGACGTCGACGTGGTGGCGGCGGTCAGCGATGGCGACGCGTTGGTGCGTGAGGTCGTGGCGCACAAACCCGATCTCGCCGTCGTCGACATCCGTCTCCCGCCGCACTTCCGCGACGAGGGCCTGCGCGCCGCGCTCGAGGCCCGCCGCCGCGTCCCGGGCACGGCGGTGCTGGTCATTTCGCAGTACGTCGAACAGACCTACGCCGAGGAGCTGCTGGCCGACCGCGGCGGTGGCGTCGGATACCTCCTCAAGGATCGTGTCATGCACGTGGCCGATTTCCTCGAGGCGGTTCGGCGCGTGGCCGACGGCGGCACCGCGCTCGACCCCGAGGTGGTGGCGCAGCTCTTCTCACGCCGGCGCCAGGACGGCCCGCTCGAGCGGCTCACGCCGCGTGAGCACGAGGTGCTGTCCCTGATGGCCGAGGGGCGATCGAATGCGGGCATCGCGGAAGCGCTGGTGCTGACGGTCGGCGCCGTGGAGAAGCATGTTCAGAGCATCATGTCCAAGCTCGACCTGCCCCCATCGGCGACCGATCACCGGCGCGTGCTGGCCGTGCTCACGTACCTGCAGCGGGAGGAGTGAAGTACGTGGCGTGCTCGAGATCGAGACTGCGCTCGAGCAGCCCACGCTTGCGGGCCAGTTGCAACGACGTGCGCACGTTGACCGGATCGGCGTAGCCGGTACGGATCGTCACGTGGAGGATGCGGCAGCGTCCCGGCCCGCGCGCTTGCAACAGCCACGCCGTTCTTGCTGTCGCCGGCAGCACCATCGACCCGCGCCACCGAGACGATCACGACCTTGTCGGCCATCGCCTGGTTGCGCTCGACCTCGGCCTCGAGCGCCGGCGGCGTACTGCCGTCGACCGGGCTGAGGAAGATCGCCGTTCCCGGCACACGTCTCACCGGCGGCTGCGCGACCGCCAGCGCGGCGAGGAAGGCGTCGAGCTCGTTGCTGCGCGGGGGTCGTGCTGCGTCGTCCTCGTCGGGGTGGCGCTCGGGTGGATCGCCGAGCTTGTGCGCGGCCTCGTTGAGGCTGCGCCGGCGGATCGGCGCTGTCGCACTAATGCCGGGTGAGCGTTCTGGCATCGATCGTGGATGGGTCGGGCAACTCGAGCGCGGAGGCGGCCGCTCGGAGGCAGCTGCCCAGCAGACCCGGCTCTTCGTTCTGATACAGGGGGCTGGCCACGTCGGTGAGCAGTTCCGTGAGCATCGCGACGCCGCGAACGCCAACCGGCTCGGGATCATCGAGACGGCGCGTCAACGTGGTCACCACGACCTGCGCGTCGAGCAGTTCAGGCGACTGCGGTGGGAGGGCGGCGGTGAACCGCGGCCTCGAGTCCTGGGCCGTGTGGAACGCTCCCGCCAGCCCGCTGGCAACGCGTCGGCGGCTGCGACGCGATGTGAGCTGGGCGGCGCGGGTGGCGAGCACGGGGCTGGTCTCGGGGTCGACGCCGTCGGCAAGCTGGCGATCGAGCGCGATGCTGTGCCAGCGGGCCATCAACGCCACTCGCGCGTGGCCGAATCGAGGGCGATCGTAGGTTCGCTGGCGGCGCCTGTAGGAGTGGGAGGGGGCTCCCAGGACTTGTGCGCTCTGCGGATTTCTCGTGGCGAACATCGGCAATCCACATGGTCGGCGAGCCAGTGTCAAGGTCGCGCTAAGAATCGGGCTGGGGCTGTAGAGATTCCGTCAAGAGCCCACAGATGAGTTTCCTGCGACGGCGGAGTCTCAGTGGTTGCAATCAACCGAGGAGGCAGTCGTGAGCACCACGAGAACCCACATCGACACGATCAGTACGGTGGTCGTCCCGATTTCCGACCAGGACCGCGCGATCACATTTTACGTCGACACGCTCGGCTTCGAGAAGCGCACCGACATCCCCTTCGGGGACGCGGTATCGATGGGTCGAGGTCGCACCCGCACCGGAGGCCACGACCACGATCGCCATCGTTCCGCCACCGCCCGGCAAGGCCACCGGAAACGTCGACACCGGGATCGGCCTGCAGACCGACGACATCGATGCCGACCACGCCGATCTCAAGGCCCGCGGCGTCGACGTGGACCCGGAGGTCAGCAGGATGGGCGACCCGATCCCCCCGCTGTTCTGGTTCCGCGACCCCGACGGCAACACATTGATGGTCGTCGAGCGGCCCAGCTAGCCGCTGGACGCCGTGGGCGGTGCGCTCGACGCGCCGCCCATGGCGTGTGAGGGCGCGGAGACGGTGCTCTGAGTGCTCCGCGGATCTATGAGGATCTTGGCGTGGGTCTCGGGCTTGGCCAGCACGTCGAAGGCCGCCGCGACGCCGTCGAGCCCGACCGTGCCCGTCAGCAGCGGGGCGGGGTTGACCTTGCCCTCGGCCAGCATGTGGAGCGTGTCGCGGAACTCGAGCGGCGTGTAGCCGAAGGCGAACCGCAGGTCGATCTCCTTGTTGACGGCCATCGCGGGCGTGAAGTGATCCGCGCCGACGACGACACCGGCCACGACGACACGCGAGAACAGCGGAGCGCCGTCGATGATGCTCTCGATAACGCCCGGGACGCCCACGCATTCGAAGATCACCGGGTGCTTCGGCTTCGCCCCCAGTGCCTCACCCAGCCGCCATGCGTGCCACCAGCCGACCGGGAGCCGCTCGAGCTTCTCGCGCGTGCTCACCGCGAGCTCGAGTGCGGCCGGCACGTCGGTGAGGTGACCCCGCCGGGTGACGGCCGTGAACGGCGAGCCGTGGCCCGCGTCGATGACGACATCGGCGCCGCACGCGGTGGCCAGCGCCCGGCGTCCGGGGGAGTAGTCGCTGGCCACGACAGTACGCACTCCCTTGGCCTTCAGCATCAGGATGACGGCCAGCCCGATCGGTCCGCAGCCGATGACAATGGTCACCGTCCGCCTTCCCACCTCGCCGCGCCGCACGGCGTGCCAGGCGACGGCGAGCGGCTCGGTCAGCGCGGCCATATCGGTGCCGAGTCCGTTCGGGACCGGCATCATCATCGACTCCTCGACCACAAGCTGCTCGGCGTAGGCACCGGGAGCGTGAGCCGACAGTCCGACCATGTCGAGTCCGGCGGGCCCACGGACGATCGGGAGCGCCACAACCCGCGTGCCAGGGGTGGCGCCGCGCCGGCAGTGGGGTCCGTACTCGGCGACCTCGCCGCAGAACTCGTGGCCGAACACGACCGGATCGCTGGATCGGGCGAAGCGGTCATAGCCGACCCGGACGGCCAGGTCGGCCCAGGCGTCGGAACCCGTGCGAGCGTGAAGGTCCGATCCACAGATCCCGCAGCGCAGGACCTCGAGGCGCACCTGCCCGGGGCCGGGCGACGGCTCCGGCCGATCCATGACCTCGAGCCGTTCATGCTGGCAGACGACCGCTCTCAAACGACCGGGCTCCTCACAGCATCATCGTATCCGCGTCCTGGCCGAGCAGCACGCGGCCGGGTAGCTCGCGCGAGGCAGCGGCGACCTGGAAGTGGGCGGTCGCGGTGTGGGCATCGCGGAACCGTCGCTGCAACGACGAATCGTCATAGATCGCCACGCCGCCGGCTAGGTCGTACATCACGCGCGTGACGTCGGCGCTCGTCCGCACCGCGTGCGTGGCCGCGAGGCGGAGCGCATTGCGTGGCTCGGTGCCGACGGGCGGGCCGGCCTGGGCGGCCGACCAGGCCGTGTCAACGGCCGCGTAATACCCGGCCCTGGCCGCCCGCAGTGTGGCCTCGGCGTCGGCCACCGCAGTCTGCGTTGGAGCCCGTTCGGCCAGCGTGCGCCGGGACCCGAGCCCCATCTTGTGGCCGGCCAGCGCGACGAGATCGTCGATTGCCGCGCGCGCGTTACCCAATGCCGCGGCGGCGATCGACAGAGCGAAGAACCCGAAGATCGGAAAGCGGTAGAGCGGCCGGTCGAGGACCGGGCCGTCAAAGAGAGTGAAGAGGCGGGCGTTGGGGACGAACACGCCGTCGGCCACGGCGTCGTGACTCCCCGTTCCGCGCAACCCCAACGTGCGCCACGTGTCGAGGATCCGCAGCTCGGCCGTGGGAAGCGCGACCACGTGGGGGGTGGGGCGAGCGGTGGTCGGGGCATCGCCTTCATCGATCAGGCAGCCGGCGAACATGAGCTCCGAGTGGCTGATTCCGCTGCAGTAGCGCCAGCGGCCCGAGACCTGCACGCCACCTTCCCCTCGCCGGGCCACGCCGGTGGGGGCCCAGACGCCCGCGGCCACCGCATCCTCGTGGCCGAAGAGCTGATTGCGCTCGGCCGCCGGGAGGTAGCCGGCCAGCAGGCTGCTGGTGATGGCGATGGACACGCACCACCCGGCCGAGGCATCACCGCGGGCGACCTCCTCGGCACAGACGAGTGCGGCGCCAGGTGCCAGCTCGAGCGCGCCGACCTCGGCGGGCGCACCGGCGCGCAGAAGCCCGGAGGTGCGGAGCTCGGCGAGCAGTTGGGGGGGCAGGTGCCGCCGCCGCTCGGTTTCGGTGGCCAGCTCCCCGGCCAGCGCAGCGATCCTCTGCACGTCGACATTGCCCGGCGCCGGAGTCCGCTCTTCGATCACGGGGGCCGACGTTAGCGTCCCGTTGGATCCGGCGCGATACAGTCGCCGTGATGTTCGATCACGTGGCCATTCGGGCTTCCGACCGTGCGGCCACGGAGCGCTTCTACCGGACGGTGCTCGGCACGCTGGACGTCGAGCCGACGACCGAGTCGGAGGCCTTCATCGCGTGGCACGAGTTCGACGTCATTCCCGCCGGCCCGGGCAAGACCCCGACCCGCCATCTGCACGTCGCCTTCGTCGCGCCATCGCGGGAGCATGTCGACGCCTTCTGGCGCGCCGGGGTGGACGCCGGGTACGAGGACGCCGGAGCTCCGGGCGAGCGACCGCAGTACCGGCCCGACTACTACGGCGCCTTCCTGCTCGACCCCGACGGCAACAGCGCCGAAGCCGTCCATCACGGCGACACGCGCCGGGGCGGCTGCATCGACCATCTGTGGGTCGGCGTCGCCGATCTCGATGCCGCGGCCTCGTTCTACCGGACAATCGCTCGCCACACCGGGCTACGGGAGGGCCGGAGCTGGGAGCACGGGGTCCAGCTCCGCGGGGCATGGGCGACGATGTCCCTGGTGTCTGACGGCAGGCCCGTCAGCGAGGATCTGCACCTCGCCTTCCCGGCCCCCGACCGGACAACCGTGTCGGACTTTCACCGCGCCGCGGTCGCGGCCGGCTATGCGAGCAACGGCGAGCCCGGACTACGGACCCACTACCACCCGTACTACTACGCCGCGTTCGTGTTCGATCCAGACGGCACCAACGTCGAGTCGGTCAATCACGGTCCGCTCGCCGTCGAGGCTTCGTCCAAGCCGGCGTCAAGCGGCAATGGCGACGGGGATCGCTAGCTACCTAACGTCGGGGAGGGTTAGCATGCAGGCCGTGGAAAGCTCAGCGTCGGCCGAAGGCTTTGACTCCGTCACGCTGGTCTCCGCCGACGAGAGCACGAGAGCGGAGTTCGTGCCGGGGGCGAACATGCTGTGCTGTTCGCTCACCTATGACGGCGAGGAACTGCTCGACCGCGGCCGGGGCGTGAAGGCGTACGCCGAGCAGGGCAAGACGATGGGTGTCCCGCTGCTCTATCCGTGGGCCAATCGCCTCTCCGGGTTCGGCTATGAGGCGGCGGGGAAGCGGGTCGAGCTGACCGCGGGCGACGAGCGAATCCCCGTCGATCCCGGCGGCCTGCCCATCCACGGCGTATTGCCCGGTCTGCTCCAGTGGGATTCGGACGCGCCGGCGGCCGACCAGATGCAGGCCGTTCTCGAGTGGGACTCTGAGGCCCTGCTCGAACTGTTTCCGTTCCGCCACCGGGTTCACTGCCAGGCAGCCGTGAGTCAGGGTGAGCTGACCCTGACGACGACGGTCGAGGCGAGCGGCGAGGATCCGGTGCCGGTGTCGTTCGGCTATCACCCCTACGCCCGCCTGCCCGGCGTCGACCGAGAGTCGTGGCAGATCACGCTTGGCGCCTTCCGCCGTCTGCAGCTCGACGGGCGCATGATCCCCACCGGCGAGCGAGAGCCCGTCGATCAGCGTTCGTTCCCGCTTGGCGACGCCAGCCTGGACGATCCCTTCGACGCCCTCGCCGTGCCACCGGAATTCCAGGCGGCCGTCGCCGGCGCCACGCTCGCGGTCGAGTTCCTCGCGGGCTATTCGTACGCACAGGTGTACGCGCCGGTGGGCCACCAGTTCATCTGCTTCGAGCCGATGACCGCACCGACCAACGCGCTCAATAGCGGTGACGGCCTCCAGATCGTGGCGCCGGGCGACTCCTACCGGGCCGAGTTCAAGATCGGGCTGGCGCGGACGAGCTGACCATGCCAGAGACCCTGGAGTCGCAGCAGAACGCCAAAGCGCACGAGGGTTGGATTCACGGCGTCACGCTGCTGCGCAACCGCTCGCTCCCCATGCAGATCCTGCTCGGAGGCGTGGCGCCGGCCGCGCTCGGCGCCGTGGCAGGGATCCTGATCGGTGTCTCGGCCGCCGCGTACTGGGCCGTCGGTGCGGTGGCGGCCGTCGGCGGCTTCGCGGCTGGGTTCGAGCATCAGGACGGCTGGGGTGGAGCCGACCGCGGCATGGTCGGTGGCGCGATTTACGGTGCCGCATTGTTGATCGCCCACAAGCTCGCCGGGACGCACGCCAAGGTTTCCCTCGGCAGCTTCCCGCCGTTTCTGATCGTCATCACGGCAATCGTCGGCATCCTGCTTGGGGCGGCCGGCGGGCGGATCGCGCGTGGGCTGCGAGAGCGCGACGGTATCTATCTCAGCCGGGATCCGCCCGAGGAGTGACGCTTCATCCGGGGCTCGGGCCACGCGGAGTAATGTGCCGCCGCAGCTTGAGTTTCGTGCCCAGTTGACCAACCAGGAGGTGCACCGATGATCGTGATGTTCACCGCTCGACGCCTGAAGCCGGGTGCGTGGGAGCAGTTTCGGCAGGCGTGGGATCCGGGCGAGGAGCGGCCGCCAGGCCTGCAGCGTGCCTATCACGCGCGGAACATCCGCGACGAGGATGAGGTCATCTCCTACGGCCTGTTCGACTGGACCAAGGACGACTATCACCGCTGGCGCGCCGAGGCCGACGCCGAGGAGAACCAGCGTGTCGACCGTCTGTCCGCGTTCGTCGAGAACGAGCACGTGTCGGGCGTCTACGAGGTAATCGACACGCTCGAGTAGGAGGAGAGTCGCGAGCGCGCTCTGATCACGCGCTTCCCCGGGAGCGCCGCAACGAATAGTCTCCGTGTATGGAAACAGAGCGCGCTCAGCAACTTCTCGCCCGCGAGCGGGCACGGATCGAACAGGACCTGGCGGCGTTGAATCGTGACGGGCCGCTCGAGGGAACTGACCGGCTCGAGCCGGGCGATGTCGATTCCGAGGACCTGTATCAGGACGAGCGCGACGAGGGTCGCCGCCAGGAGCTGCGCGAGCAGATGGCGGCTCTAGAGCGGGCCGAGGCCCGACTGGCGGCGGGGACCTACGGCCTCTCGGTCGTCAGCGGCGAGCCGATCTCCGATGCTCGCCTGGTGGCTCTGCCGACGGCCGAGCGGACCGTCGAGGAGGAAGACCCCCGCCGCCGCTGACCCTCACTCGCCGGCCCGAGCCAGGCGATCGAGGATTGTCGCCAGCTCGCGCGGGTGGCTGAGCATCGGCGAGTGACCGCAGGGCAGCTCGACCGGCTGTACGCCGAGCTCCGACACGGCGACCCGACGCTGCCAGGCCGGGGGGATGACGAAGTCCGCGGATCCGATCACGCAGGCGCGCGGCGACTCCGGGAGGGAGGCGAGCGGGCTGCGCTCGAGGCTCGGCATGTGGGCTTGGGGGCGCAGAAGGGAAGCCATCCCGGCGGCTTCGCGCGGATACTGGAGATCGTGGGCGGCGGCGACGGGGTCGGGCCAGTAAGAGCGGTCCAGCTCGTCGCGGAGAAGCGAGTCGGCAAACCCGGGACCGAATGCCTCCGGGGGTCGGTCGACGAGAGCCCGACCCGGCTGTGGCACGTACGCGCACAGGTACACGTGCAGCCGCGCTGTCACGAGGGGCGCCGTCAAGCCGCCGAGGGAGTGCCCCACCACGATTACGTCGCGCTCGCCACCCAGCGCGTCGCTCACGATCTCGGCGTACCGCGCCGCGCCCGCCTCGACGTCCTCACACGGAAGATCCGGCGCCAAGGCGCGGTGGTCGAGGCGTTCGAGCTCCGGCCGGAGCGTACTCCACGCCCAACCCCCGTGCCAGGCTCCGTGGATGAGCGCGAACGTGGCCATCGACTGGACGATAATCGTGTGCGTGGCACCGGAGGGGACGCCTGATCGCCGGATCGAGGACGAGGAGCAGAGCTCGGAGGTATGGGTCACCGTGCGCCCGGCACGCGCCGGTCGCTCGGCTTGGGGGCGGATCGGCTGGTTCCGGGCCGTCGCAGCTCTGCTCGCCGTTACGACGATCGCCGGCGCCCTACTCGACCGTGGCGATCAGGCGCTCAGCCAGGCGCGAGTGCGTGGGCCGGCGGGTGTGGCGGCGGCCTACGGGTATCCGCTTCGGTGTCTGAGCGTGACCACGGCGCGGTCGAACGCCGCTTATGCGCGCGCCGATTTCGACCGCCGCGCCGCGTGCGGCCGCTACGACTGGTCGGTGGTAGCGATCTTCCGCCGGGCGGGTGGCCTTTGGCGGCCCGTGCTCGAAGCCAGCAGCTACCCGTGCCCTGTCGCCGCGCTGCCACCCGCCGTGCAGCGTCAGCTGTCGGTTTGCCTTTGACCAACGGGGATAATTACCGGCGTGGACCGGGGACGGTGGCTAGCTAGGCGGGCAGCGACTGCATTCGTCGTCGTCTCTGCCACGTTGGCGATCGCCTCGCCCGCGGCGGCGATACTCGTCCGGGTTGGCGACATCAGCGTGGGGTCGCTGGTCAACGCGCTCAAGCGGGCGCCTGTTCAGCTGGCCGGGAAACCCAACCCGACGCTCACCGCTGGTCAGGTTCGGGCGCTGCGGGCGCGCATCGCGCGCAAGGATCGCGGTCGCATCTGGATGGCGGTCGTGACGCCGATCGACGTTAAGGCGACGGGCGATCTCAGCGAGGCGGTGTCGGAGCAGCTCGGCGCCGGCGTGACGATCATCGTCGCGGGTTACAACTACCACGTCAGCACGACCTGGGGGTCGGGCACCGCGGCGGGCAATCGGCTGGCCGCCGCCGTGAACCGCCCGGGAGATTCGCTCTACGTCCAGCTTCAACGCACGGTCGACAGCTTTGCCCGGGCCGATGCGAAGGCCGGTCATCCGGGCGCCAACTCCTCCGAGAAGAACACGCCGGCGCCCTCCCAGGGCCAGGTCACCGCGCCGACAAACACGTCCAACGGGTTCACCGGGTCGACCGGCGCCAGCAGCTCGAGCGGCGGCGGTAGTGGCGTACTGATCGGCGTGCTGATCGGGGTAGTGGTGGTGCTGCTGGGCATTTCCGTGCCGGTCGTGCGGTCCGTCCGCCGCTCGATGAGTGCCTCCCACTGGCGCAAGGAGGAGTCCGCCGACGTGCACGCCCAGGCGCAGGCGGACTTCATCAAGCTCGGCGAGGACATCGGTTCGCTCGACATCGACAGCTCGATGCCGGGCGCGAATGCCGAGGGCAAGGAGGAGTACAGCAAGGCCATCGATTGCTATCAGGACGCCGAGCGGCGCCTGCAAAAGCCCGACGACAAGTACCAGTTCGAGCGAGCGCTCGATGCGCTCAAGCGCGGCCGGGCGCATCTGGACGCCGCCACGCGGATGTTCAACGCCTCCGGGGAGCACGCGATGGCCACCGCGCACGGCGGCGACTCCTCAGCCGAGAACGGCAAGGTGGTGGATCAGCTGGCCGCGCTGGCCACGCTCCACGAGCGGGGCGAGCTGACCGACGCCGAGTTCGACGAGCAGAAGCGCAAGCTGCTCTCGGATTGAGCCGCGCGATCAACGCGTGCGCATGGCCGGCGACGCGTCCGTGGCGATCACGCGATGGCCGGCGGCGACGAGCTGGCGCGTGAGGAGACCGCTGCCGCACCCCAGCTCCAGAACCACGCCGCCGCTGGCGAGGACCGGGGCCAGGAACTCGAGGATCCCGGGTGCGCAGGCCGCAGCATGGAAGCCGAAGCCGCGCTCGTGCACGAGGGCGAGGTCGGGTCGATAATAGGGTTGGTCGGCGGCGCACACGTGCCAATGCTCTCACCCCAAGACCGAGGAGATGACGATGGCGATCACCGAGAACCGCACTGCGACCACCGGCGACGACGCTGCCGCGATCGCCGAGCTCCACGAGATCGTCGAGCGCCAGCGCGCCGCGTTCCTGGCCGATCCCGTTCCCGTCGCTCGACGAGCGTCAGGCGCTGCTCGGCGCGGTGGCCGGGATGCTGATCAGCCACCGCATCCAGATCGAGGAGGCGATGAGCTCCGACTTCGGCGTCCACCCGCCGATCGCCGCCGACCTGATCGAGATCCTCGGACCGGCCGGCCGCGCCGCCTACGTCGCCGAGCAGCTCGCCACCTGGATGGCGCCCGAGCCGCGGCACGCCGAACCGGCGCTGTTCGGCTCGGGCCGCGCGTACGTCGCAGCCGCAGCCCAAGGGCGTGATCGGCAACATCGTCCCCTGGAACTTCCCCTTCGACCTGTCGGTCGGCCCGCTGATCGAGATGCTCGCCGCCGGGAACCGCGTCGTGATCAAGCCCTCGGAGTACACGCCCGCCTGCGGCGAGCTGCTGCAGCGAGATGATCCGCGCGACGTTCGATCGCGACCGGGTCGACGTCGTCGTCGGCGGTCTCGAGCTCGCCCAGGCGTTCACCCGCGTGCGCTGGGACCACCTGCTCTACACCGGCAGCCCGGCGATCGGGCGCGAGATCGCCAAGGTCGGCGGCCGAGCAGCTCGTGCCGGTCACGCTCGAGCTCGGCGGCAAGTGCCCCGCGATCCTCACCGAGGACAGCGTCGACGCCGAATCGGTCAAGCAGGTGCTCGGCACCAAGGCGCTGAAGAACGGCCAGATGTGCATCTCGGTCGACTACTGCCTGGTCCCGCGCGGACAGGTCGAGGAGTTCGCCCGCCTGGCCGCCGAGTACGTGCGCGAGTCGATGCCCGGGTACTGCGAGTCGGAGAGCTGCACCGGGATCATCTCGGGCCGCCACCTCGAGCGGATCCAGCGCCTGCTCGAGGACGCGCGGGCCGCGCGGCTGCGACATTCGGCCGCTGGAGGAGGCCGGCGACGTCGATCCCGCGACGCGCCAGCTGCCGATGTCGCTCGTGATCGATCCGCCGGACGAGCTCGGGCTGATGCAGGAGGAGATCTTCGGCCCGATCCTGCCGATCAAGCCCTACGACGCGCTCGACGAGGCGATCGACCACGTCAACGCCGGCGAGCGGCCGCTGGCCCTCTACGTGTTCGCCAAGGACGAGGCGGTCGCCGACGGACGTGCTGCACCGCACCACCTCGGGCGGTGCCTGCGTCAACTCGGCCGCCGTCCACGGCGCGCTGCCGTCGCTGCCGTTCGGCGGCATCGGCCAGAGCGGCTCGGGCCGCCATCACGGCATCGAGGGGTTCCGCGAGTTCTCCAACCTCCGCGCGGTGTTCGTCCGAGGCGAGGGCGACCTGATCGAGGCGTTCGCGCCGCCCTACGGACCGACCGCGCAGGCCGTCGTCGACGCCGCGTTCGGCGGCACGGCGTAAGGCGGTCTTGGCGGACACGCACCGTGCTCGGGTTGAGGCGCTGCTCAGTGCAGCCGCCGATGCCCACGCCGAGCTGATCGCCCGCCTGCCGCCCGAGCTGTCGGCATCGCTACCCGTCGACGCTCAGGGCGTCACCCAAGCCATCGACCATCTCGCCGCTTCCGTCGGCCTGTCAGTCAGCGAGCGGCGGGCGCTCGTTCAGCCCCACGCCGTCAACCCGGCCGTGCTCCACGCCCGCGTGTTCGGACGCGCGCCGCTGGCGCGGGAGACGGTGATCGGCTCATTCGTCGATGGCGCGCGCGTTCGAGCCGATGCGCTGTCGGCGCTGGCCGACACGATCGGCGGCGAGCCGCTCGGGACCGAGGTCCGCAAGGTGCTCGTCGACCACCCGCCTCCCGCCGCCGCCGAGGGCGAGGACGTGGTCCCGGCGCTGCGCGACACCTATGCGGCGCAGGAACGCGCGGCGGTGATGATCGCCGCCAGTCTCGACGAGGGCTAGTCAGCTGACCAGCGGCTCAGTCCGGGCGTGCCTGGGCGCTGTACTCCTCGTTCGGGAGCATGTTGGTGGCCATCGCCATGCGGTTGGTGAAGTTGTACATAGCCGCGATCTCGGCCACGTCCCATGCCTCCTCGAGGGACAGCCCGACTTCGAGCAGGGTCTCGAGGTCCGCGCGCGTGAGCTCTCGGGGGCGCAGCGTGAGCTTCTCCGCGTAGGCGCAGATCGCGGCGCGGCGGGGATCGAGATCCGCCCGACGCCAGTCGTATGAGATCCGCTCGCCGAGCACCGGATCCGACAGCTCCCGGCGCAGGTCAGCGCCGTGGGCCACGAGGCAGTAGAGGCAGCCGTTGGCGGCGCTGACGACGACCGCAACCATCTCGCGATCGGCCGCGCTGAGCCGCTCGGTCGGGCGATGGAGGGCCCGGAAGTGCGTGAACCACGCGCTCAGTCGTTCGGGGCGGTACGAGTAGACGCGAAACACGTTGGGGACGAAGCCCAGCCGCTCGCGCGCCTTGGCGAACAGGCCCCGGAGGTCGGAGGGAAGATCGGTCTCGTCCGGGACGGGGAACCACGAGCCGGTTTCCCGCTGGCTGTCGGTGGGCTTGGTGACCTCGACCATCGGCTGGCCCAGAGACTAGCCCGATTGCCATGTCACGACCTGCGTGCGGATAGGATCGTCCCGGTGGAGCGTCGGGATGTTGAGTTCGCCTCGGGCGGCGACACGTGCGCCGCGTGGCTATACGTTCCCACTGGCGATGGACCGTTTCCGGCCGTGGTGCTCGCGCACGGCTGGACTGGCGTGCGCGAGCAGCGCCTCGATGCCTACGCCGAGCGCTTCGCCGCCGCCGGACTGGCCGCGCTTGCGTTCGACTATCGCCACTTCGGCGCCAGCTCGGGCGAGCCACGCCAGCTGCTCGACGTCAAGCGCCAGCTCGCCGACTGGGCGGCGGCGGTCGAGTTCACTCGCTCTCTGGGCGAGATCGACCGCGGGCGGGTGGCCATCTGGGGCAGCTCCTTCGCCGGCGGTCACGTGATGGAGACCGCGGCGCGGGATCCGCAGATCGCCGCCGTCGTGGCGCAGGTGCCGTTCGCCGATGGGCTGCGCAACCTGCCCAGTCTCGGCATCGGGCTGGCGCTGAGGCTGACCGGCGCCGGTGCGCGCGATCAGGTCGGCGCGATTCTCGGCCGGCCGCCGTACATGATTCCGAGCGTTGGTCCACCCGGCTCCCTGGCCGTGATGAACACCCCCGATGCCGAGCCCGGTTACCGCAGGATCGACCCCTCGGGCTCGAGCTGGCGCAACGAGGCTGCCGCCCGCATCGTCCTGCGCGTGGGCGCGTACCGGCCGGGTCTCCACGCCGGCCGAATCGTGCCCCCGGTCCTGTTCGCCATGGCCGAGGACGACGCCGTCACGCCGGTCGCCTTCGCGCGGGATGCGGCGGCGCGCACGCCGAATGCCGAGGTTCGAACGTATCCCGGAGGTCACTTCGACATCTACGTGGGGGAGACGTTCGAGCTCGCGGTGAGCGATCAGGTCGAGTTCCTCACCCGTCACCTGCTGAGTTAGGCTTGCCGCCGGGCCGACCAGATCGTGTTTTCAAGCACTCTCGGGCTGGAGCCCGGGGGAACCGCGTCCACGACGGAAGCTGGTCAGCTAACGGGAAAATGGGGCCGGTTATCTGACCGGTTGCGCGATCTGTTTACGACATGCACATGTCGACCCGGGCGGGGCAAATGTTCATCTGTTGCCATCTGTTGATCAAATGAACATTTGACTCACCTGCGTCGTCCCGTGCGATCAAGGCCGGCTGGTCGACCAGTCGAGCGGGTAGACGCGCTCGACGCTGGCCAGCCCCTTGAGGCTCAACTCCATTGCTTCGCCGTAGCGCCACCGGCCGACGCGCGAGGTGTAGCTCTGGCACGCCTCGGACACGAGGATCTCGCCTCCCTGGGCCCGGCCGGTGATGCGGGCGGCCAGCACGACCGCCTTGCCGAGGAAGTCGTGGTCGGCCTGGAAGATGTTCCCCGTGTGCAGGCCAACTCGGACCCGCAGAGTCTCCGGCGGCTCGCGCCGGTGGTACCGCGTGAGGACTCGCTGGAGCGCAACCGCGCAGTCGAGCGCCGCGCTCGCGCTCGAGAACACGATCATGTAGCCGTCGCCCTGCGACTTGACCACCTCGCCGTCGTGCTCGCCGACGCACCGGCGAACCATGCGGTCGTGGGCGATCATGAGCTCGACCCATCGGTCCTCGCCCAGCGTCTCCATCATCTCGGTCGAGCCCTCGATGTCGGTGAAGGCGATCGTCAGCATCCCGTCGGGCGAGGTCTTCTCGCGATATCCGGGCAGGTCGGGGCCGATCTGCGCGACGATCGTGGCAAGGGACGGCGAGGTCTCGCCGCTCGGTACCGAGGCCATACTCACCGTCGTTGATTTTCGCCGATCGAGGCCGGCACGTCCAAGCGCCGGGTCAGGCTCCCTCGAGGAGCCGCTCGAGCAGACGGCGCAGCTCGCGCCGATCGCGCGCCGACAGGGGCTCGAGCAGGGCATCCTGAGCCTCCTGCACCCGCGCGTCGAGGCGCTTCAGTGCGGCCGTACCACGCGGGGTGAGAGCGACGACGTTGCGGCGGCGATCGTACTCGTCGCGGACCCGTTTGATGAGCCCATCGTCCTCGAGCTCGTTGAGGATCGCGTGAAGGTCGCTGCGATCGATCCACAGTCTGCGCCCGAGCGCGGCCTGGCTCGCCGACCCCTGCTCGGCCAGCGAGGCGAGCACGGCGAAGTGCTGGCGGCGCGCCCCCTCGCGCGCCAGAGCCTCGCTGACCAGGCGCTCGGCCCTGCGGGCGACCTGGCCGGTGAGCCAGCTGGGCAGCTGCCGGAGCTGGAGGGGCGGGTCGTACTGCGCGGGCTCGATCACGACGGTTGCTGATAATAGCTTGGGCCGCCCAACGTTGGTAGTGCCAACGGATTGTTGATATCGTTGGCACCACCAACGTTGAACCATCCAACGAAAGAGCAACAATCATGACGACCACATTCGATGCGCAGCTCCTCGGCCAGACCGAGAAGGCCGCCAACGCGATCCTGGCTCGGCTGCTGGCCGGGCCCGGCCTGACCGAGCCTCAGTGGGTCACCCTGACCCTGACGATCAACGGTGGCGGCCAGCTCGACCGCGGTGGGCTCATCGAGCGCGTGGCCCGCGCCCTGCACGTCAGCGATGCAGAGGCGCGGGCGCGCGTCGCCGAGCTGGCCGCGGCGGAGATGCTCCATGTCCCCGAGAGCGACGGTGCACCAGTGACCGTCACCGATACGGGGCAGCGGGTCTACGGCGCCGTTCGCGCCGAGGTGGGAGAGGTCACCCAGCGTCTGTGGGGTGATCTTCCGGCCGAAGACCTGACGACCGCGGGCCGCGTTCTCAGCACCGTGCTGACGCGAGCGCGGGCGGAGCTGAGCAGCGAGGTCAGGCGCCCGGATCTGCCCTGATGGCGTCGAGCGTGAGCGCGAGATAGTCCCCGGCGCTGCCGGCCGGGAACGCCCAGCCGTCGCCCGGCCCTTTCATGGCAAGGATCGTTCCGGTGTCGAGCTGCTCGGCCACCTCGGGGAACCGCATGGTCGAGACGAGCAGGTACCGCGCCGGGGCGTCGGACACGTTGCGCAACCGGTGCGCGCCCTCGGGGCCAGCCGGAAAGGCGACCACGGATCCCCTCGAGACGGTGCGCAGCCCGTCCGGGGAGCGCAGCTCGAGGGTGCCATCGAGCACGATCAGGAGCTCCTCGTTGGCGTGATGGGCGTGGTAAGGGACAGCCTGGCCACCGGGATCGACTTCGAACAGCGTGCAGCCGAGATCCTTCGCGCCGGCCGGGGGGCCGAGCCGCGTGCCGCGAGCTGGGCCCATCTCCCGCTCCCAGCTGCTCATGTCAAAAACGTTGAGGTCGTCGGGCATGGCGCGATCATGCCTGATAAGAGGAGCTGCTGCACGAAGAGGAGCGAAGACTTCGGAGGCGCCGACGAGTCTGGAGCGATGCTGCGTTTTCGATCAGAGCACCAGCGTCGCACCTGCCTCGAGTTTGCCTGCAGCATGCGCGGGGCTAAGATCCGCTAGGGGCCGTTAGGGCTTGCGGGATTGCTTAGGATCGTGGCTCCCGGACAGCGACAAGGAGGGTGTGATGAGACCAGTGGTTGTTAGCGCGGGCGGGCGGCACGCTCGGCGCTTGGTAGCGCTGACGGGGTGTCTGATCCTAGGGGTGCTCGGACTGGGGGCGGTCGAGGCGCACGCTGCCACGCCCTCCTCGCTGGCGGGCGAGTCCTTCACAAGTAGCGAGGTCAAGGGATCGACCTTGACCGGCACCTGTACCGGCAACGGCAACGAGGGGAGCTTCAACTTCTCCGTGAGCGGCACGGCCGCCGGTCCCTTCCCGGGCACCTTCACCGAGTCGGGGAGCTTCAACACGGCGCGTTCCGGCTTCCCGACCAGCTTCTCTAGCACCTTCACCATCACCAGCACCGCGGGCATGGTGACCGGCACCGGGAGACTTGCCGAGGACAACCTCGCTGCCGCCTCATGCTTCCGACTTGGGCTAGGCGAAGACCTCAGCCTCGACAATCTCGCCACCACCTATACCGCCACTATTAACGGCGCGCAGCGAAATACGGGCACCGCGACGATCAGCATGCTGGGGGTGGTCGGATCACAACTGCTCCTTTTCAACGAGACCTTCGCCTCCAACGGTGCCGTGCGGACGCAGTGCAAGCACGGCGGGTGGAAGAGCTTCGGCACCACGTTCAAGAACCAGGGCGACTGCGTTAGCTTCTTCGCCACCCGCGGAAAGAACCCGCCCAGCGGGTCGTAGCTCCGCACAAATACGACGGCTGCCCACGAGGCTCCGCGGCGGACGGGGCCTCTCGCCGTTCCCTTCACGCCAGGAACATGTCGTAAGGATCGGGCGCGGGAACGGTCTCGACAAGAGCGAGAGAAAAAGCACGGCGACCCCGTCCGTCCGCCCGAGTCGGCCTGAGGCAAGGCCTCGGTGGAGGCTCGCGGGACGCTTTGTTTTCGTAGCAAGCAGTCGTAGGCCCTCGTACGAGTAAGTGCAGCCCGTAAAGCAGATCGTGCGCCACGCGATGTGGCAGCGGCCGAGGGCGGCTCAGTGGATGTGCGCGTACGCGTGGTGCGCCAGCGCTAGATACTGCTTCTTCGTCGGATACAACGAGCTCCGCTGGCGGGCGGGTATGGTGCCGTACACGAAGGCGGCGTAAGGGCCCTTCTTGAACATCAGGTCGTCATAGCTGTGATCCTTGCTGATGCAGTACACGGCGCCCGCGCCGAGGGCCGTCAGGTGCGTGAGCTTGCGGCCGCGCCCCGTGCAGATCGCTGCGAGCTGCGCGAACGCAGCAGCCGGATACAGCTCGATGTCGAGCCCCCCGTGGGTCCGGGCGGCTGTCCGCTTGGGCGCCGCCGGCCTGAGCGAGCAGTCTGAGCCGATGTTCTGCGGGGTGGACGGGCCGTCGATCTCTTCGAAGAACGTCGCGCCCTTCCCGAACAGCATGTGGGCGAAAGTGCGGCTTGCACCGACGATCTTGCACGCGTTGGGAACCCGGCCGACGGCTGGTGCCGCGGACAAGCCCGACACGACGGCGACGAGGACCGCTGCCCACCCGCCACCAACCCACCTGCGGAGATTCATGGCCGGGGAGTATCCCAGACTGCGGCACTCTGGCGGTCTGTCTGTTCCTGGGAACTGAATGGCGTCTCCTGCACCTCCGCGACGGCCTGAACTGCTATCGGGGACACCGGCCTCAGCCGGCCGCCGGCGGAGACCCCGGAACGGGACGGCCTGGTCGCTTTTACCCATCCCCCGGGTTTGGTACGACAGCGCCGGGTTGCAAGGGGTGTCATGCATTGACGCGGCCGAGCCGAAGTCGGATCAGATAGAGCCATCTTGCATCGCGCTCGGCATTGACTTTGGCCGCTCCTCCCGTTCGCCGTCACCTACTTCTGATCCGTCGGACCCAATCGCCGGCCGCCCAGGCCACAACAACTTCGGGTGGTGGTTTGGGATCGGCGTTTCGCTCGGGCTGGCCGTGGTAGTTCCGGCGGTTGCGCAGGCGAACAATGCGACGATCGCGCACATGTGCCAGATGAACGGGTGGAAGACGCTGTCCCGGGCTAACGGCACGCCGTTCGCCAGCCAGGACGCGTGTGTCTCTTACGGCGCGCACGGTGGGAAGGTCGGCCAGAGGATCAAGTTCACCTCGTCCAGCCCCTCGCCGACCGTCGGGGATACCTACACGCCGACCGCGACGGCGTCGTCGGGGCTGCCGGTCAGAATCGCCCTCGACGCGGCCAGCACTGGGTGTTCGCTGTCGGGCGGTGTCGTGAGCTTCACCGCAGGGGGGACGTGTGTGATCGATGCCAACCAGGCCGGGAACGCGGTGTGGGCGCCAGCGTCCCAGGCACAGCAGACAATCAACGTGGCCAAGAAGTCGCAGACGATCACGTTCAGCTCGACCAACCCTTCGCCGGTGGGGGTCGGGGGTCGATACACCCCGACCGCGACCGCGTCGTCGGGGCTGACGGTCATGATCGCCCTCGACGCGACGAGTACCGGCTGCACGCTGTCCAGCGGTGTGGTGAGCTTCAGCGCAGCGGGGGTTTGCATCATCGATGCCACCCAGGACGGGGATGACATCTGGGCGTCAGCGCCTCCGGCGCAGCAGTCGATCACGATTCGTGCGTCGCAAGCGCTGTGCGAGTCGTTCGGGGGGACGTTCGCAACTGGGACCAGCCCCACGCTGTGGACATGCAGCGGACTGCCAATCGCTTCTCAGGACGCAGATGTTGCCAGCCTCAAAGCAGCGTGCGTCCACGACGGTGGCAACCAGTTTGGCCAGACGGGCACCGTCGACACGTTCGATTTCGAGTGCGCAAACCCGGCGCGGGCGATCTGCGCGTCGTACGGGGCGAGGTTCCGAACCGGGACATCCGGTAGCGTCCCCACGCTGTGGGAATGCGACGGGGTCCCTATCTCAATCCTCTCAAACACCACCCAGCTCGACCAAGCGTGTGTCGCCGACGGCGGCCGTCCGGAGATCCCAGGAGGCGGCATGTTCTCCTTCGTGTACTTGTGCGCTACTAAGCCATAGGCAAACCGCGGTTATCGGCGGGCGGCGCGCACTCTCCGCGCCGCCCCCACCGGGGCGGGCCCCCCATCACCCTTCACAGTGAACGGCGGGCATCAACCGGCGAGTCGACACGCCCTGCTCCTTCGGGCTCTTGGAGCTACAAGCGACAGCGCAGCGATCCGTCGCGAGCCGGTCGTGTCCGAGACTTCCGGTTTCCGATCAACTGAGCAGTCTCGTTCGCACAAGGAAGACTCCTGCTTTCCAGGGCGAGGCGGGTGTGTCGCGACGCATTATTCGTCTCGGACTCGGCGCCCCGACGAGCTGGGGACTAGCCGGGATTCTCTGCGACGATCCAGGCATATTCGATCGGACGGCCGCCCTCCAGCTGAGATTCGAATTCGGTACTCACGACCGACAAGCCAGCATCCTGGAGCCGCTGCACCAACTCGTCGGTGGGAACCGTGTTGATGAACATCGGCACGCCGAGCCAGGTGTAGGACTGCCACGGATCGTCTCCGGGCTCCGCACTCAGCAACACTCGCCCATTCGGTCTGAGCAACTGTGTGAGGCGCGAGAGAAACGCGGGATGGTCCTCGCGAGCGATGTTGTCAATCAGGTATAGGGCGACGATTGCGTCGAAAGCTCCTACGGGAAGCTCGACGTCACGAGCGTCGCCACAGATGAACGTGCCTGTGGGGACGTTCGACCTTGCGCGGGCGACCTGCTCGGCGGAGATATCAACACCCGTGACCTCGTGCTTCAGCGCCAGTTCAAGGGTCGCCGGGACGCCGTTCCCACAACCGATGTCCAGAATGCGCGAGCCTTGCGGGAGATCAGCCACGAACGCGCGCACGCGCCCCAGACGAGGCCACGGCGTATTAGCAGACTCCAACGCCTCGTACTCGTCAGCTACCTGGTCATAGCCACGAGCAATGATCTCCACGTCCCGTTTCGCCATCACCATTCCAACGTTCAAACAGACGCCTCCGTGAGATCCTACGCAGCTCCGCGTTACGGATCCCGCCTCGCTGAGGCTCGCCAAGCACCGAATCCTCGGAGCAGAAGTCGTACGCCCCGTTGGCGAGACCGCTCCTTCGGGCTGAGGGTGCGCAAAGGTCCAGACCCTGGCGGGGGTGGCGATGCCGGTGGCTGGGTCGGTGTGGCTGTGTCCGCCCGGGACGGTGGTGTGGCTGTGTGGGGCCTTGTTTCAGGCCCCTGTGATCGCGAGTTGGTGGCGATAGACCTTGCCGAGGTTCTGGGTCATCATCAGTAATCGCCACTCGGTGTGCACCTTGACCCGGTCTCGCCGGTTGAAGTGGGTGACGCCACTGTTGTGTTTGGTGTGGCCGAATACGGGCTCGACTGTCTGTTTGCGTTTTCGGTAGGTCAGGCGGCCTCGCTCAGTGGCTAGGACCTTTCGCATCCAGTCGTAGCGGCCGCCGCTCCGGCCCGCCCTACGGGCGCGCCTCCACGACGACAGCCGCACCCCAAAGGCGAACCCAGACGTCACTTCCTCCTTTAGAGTCACAGACCAACCGTGTTGCGACGACCGGTTGAGCTCAGGCCATCACAGACGGCTCATACGCCGCGCGACCATGACCGCCAGCCCGATAAGCGGCATAGAACACGTCCACATCCATCTCAGCGACCGCGTCGATCACAAACCACACCAAATGATCGCCCGGCAAGCACTCCCGCACGGCCGGCGGAAGCAAAAACCCCTGCTCACGACAACTCTCGATGAAATTCTGCGGCATGCAGGAAGCCTCACCAACCCCGCGGACGGAACCCCTTTACGCGACAACCTCGGCTAGAAGCAGCGGCGCTGGGAGCGTCTCCGAGTTGGCCGCGCCTCAGACCGCTGGTTTTCGATCATCTCGACAGTGGAGCAACGCTCGTTGATGGATTGGAGCTCACTCGGCTGGCTAGATGTAGGGGTTCACCCGATGCGAGCCGGACGCGCGTAAGGCAGGTTCGCGTCGTTGTGTTGACTAAGGCTTCGGGTGGTGGGAGTATCACCACCGCGAAGGATTGCCGGGACCGAAAAGGATGGTCGGAGATGGTGCGGGCGTGGCTGGGACACGGCTGGACGCGGGTGGCGGTTTGTGTCTTCGTTGCGGCGGCGATGGTGTTTTGGGTGGCGAGCGCGTTTGGCGTGGAGGCTGCCGGCCCGATTGCGTCGGGCGCCGCGCGGGCTTCTGCCGCAACTTGTCAGAGGGTGCAGACCGCAAATGTGGGGCACTGGAACGTGCTCCGTGGGGTGTCCGTGATCTCTTCCCGCAACGCCTGGGCTGTGGGCTACTACAACACCGCCAGCGGTCAGACCCAGACCTTCGATCAGACCGGGACCCTGATCGAGCGTTGGAACGGCAGGTCCTGGAAGATCCAGGCCAGCCCGAAACTGGCTGGGGGACTCTACGCGGTGGCCGCCACCTCCTCGACGAACGCTTGGGCCGTGGGCCATGACAGCCACGGCGGCCTGATCGAGCATTGGAACGGCAAGGCGTGGAAGATCCAGAGAAGCCCGAAACTGGCTAGAACGAAGTACATCAGGCCCTTTTTCACGGGGGTGGCCGCCACCTCCCCGACCAACGCTTGGGCTGTGGGCAGGGACGGCCACGGCGGCGTGATCGAGCATTGGAACGGCAGGTCTTGGAAGATCCAGGCCAGACCGAAACTGCGATATGCCACCCTCTCCGGGGTGGCCGCCACCTCCTCGACCAACGCCTGGGCGGTGGGCGACTACTACACCGCCAGCGGGCTGCCCCGGACCCTGATCGAGCGTTGGAACGGCAGGTCCTGGAAGATCCAGGCCAGCCCGAACCCGAGGGGCGTATTCGGGGATAGATTCCAGACGAGTGACGGTGAGATCCCACTGATGGGCGTGGCCGCAACGTCCTCCACCAACGCCTGGGCGGTCGGCTACGGCTACTTTCAACTCAGCGGCGACGGCGAGTTCGAGACCCAGACCCTGATCGAGCGCTGGAACGGCAGGTCCTGGAAGATCCAGCGCAGCCCAAACGGGGAGCCCACGGACAACCAGCTCTTCGGCGTGGCCGCCACCTCCTCCACCGATGCCTGGGCGGTGGGCTATCCCATCAAGGCTGCCACGATCTGGCAATGGAACGGCGGCAAGGCCTGGAAGGCCCAGGCCAGCCCGAAACGGGGTGGAATGGCGCTCTACGCCGTGGCCTCTAAATCATCCGAGATCTGGGCGGTAGGCGCGAACTGGGGAACCGCAGAGAACCGCCTCTCCGAATTCTTCGACAGTGTGTATTTTGGCTCGATCAAGGGCCTCGCTGTGCACTGCGAGAATGAGAACGATTAGGACGGACCGAACCCTGATCCAGCATTGGAACGGCAAGGCATTGAAACCCGTCTGAGCTACGGCCTGCATTCAGACCGAACAGAACTATCGTCTCACCGACAGTTAGCCGCTTGTGGTTCGGGCTACAAGCGACAGCGCAGTGATCCGTCGCGAACGGTCGTGTCCGAGACTTCCGGTTTTCGAGGCATGAAACTGCTGGTTGGAGGCTCTGTCCGGGTTCGGCCGTAGGTTCGGCTGATCCGGGACAGGGGCCTTGTTGGGAGAACGCAGACGGGTAGGGTGTGCCACGAACGCGGAGAGGAGGTCGATGTAGAAGATCGGACTGTTTGATGCGGTGCTGCATCGGAGATGGAGGGGCCGGTCCGTGGGCTGGTGGGCCTCCGCGGTCGTCCTGCAGGGGGAGGCCGCAAACCACCCCGAGCTGCTGCGGTCAAGAGCCGTGGTGGTGAGCGTCGGGGAGTAAGGCGCGCCGTGAGCGCGTCAGGTGTGGGCCAAGAAGGCGAGCGTGAGCGATCCACTGATGACGTGTCGAAATCTGCGATAGACGACATCGAAACCGGGCGGCCTGCCCAGCCCGGGATTGAGCCTGGCGGGTGCCTGCTTATTGGCCAGGTGGTGTCCGGCATGGAGGTGGCGCGAGCTTGGTCCGGGCTTTGGTGTGGAACGTGGGAACCTGTCGTCCCGCGCCCATGGGCGGCCAGTGGAGCGGTTGTGGCCTGCGGTCGTCGGTGGAAGGGAGAGCTCCAAGCGGCTGATCCGCGAGGGGCTGGGTACTGATGCGGGGCACAGGGGCGGACCTGACCGTAGTAGCGATGAAGGCCCTGTAATGGGGCTGGAGCGAAGGGGACGGGTCATCCTGGCTTGCTCGATGGTCAACCGCACTTGGTGCGGGAGGAGCCGGATGAGCGAGCCGAAACCGGACGGCAAGCCGTTTGTGATTTCCAAGCGGCTGGTCTGCGAGGCGTGGCGAAGGGTCAAGGCCAACCGGGGAGCTGCGGGTGTTGACGAGGAGTCGATCCTGGCGTTCGAGGCGAACCTGAAGGGGAACCTCTACAAGGTCTGGAATCGGATGTCCTCGGGGAGCTATGTCCCGCCGCCGGTGAGGGCGGTCGAGATACCGAAGAAGGGCGGACGGGATCGAGAGTGCTCGGCGTGCCCACTGTCGCGGATAGGGTCGCTCAGACGGTCGCGTACCTGTACTTGGAGCCCGAGGTGGAGCCGGTGTTCCACCCGGACTCCTACGGGTATCGGCCGGGACGGTCGGCTCATGACGCGCTGGCGGACATGTCGGCAGCGGTGTTGGAAGTACGACTGGGTTCTGGACTTGGACCTGAAGTCGTTCTTCGACTCGCTCGATCACTCGCTCGTTCTGAAGGCGGTCGCTCACCACACGAACCTGCGGTGGATCCTCCTCTACGTGGAGCGGTGGCTGAAAGCGCCGCTGCAACTCGAGGACGGCACCCTCACGCCACGGGATCGCGGCAGCCCGCAGGGCTCGGCGATCTCGCCCGTGCTGGCGAACATCTTTCTGCACTACGCGCTCGATCTGTGGCTTGGCCGGGAGTTCCCGGACGTGCCGTTCGAGCGCTACGCGGATGATGCGATCCTGCACTGCAAGTCCAAGCAGCAGGCGCAGATCGTGCTCGACGCGATCGTCGAGCGGTTGGCGGAGGTCGGTCTGGAGTTGAATCTGGACAAGACGCGCATCGTGTACTGCAAGGACTCGAACCGCACCGGCTCTCACGAGCACGAGCAGTTCACCTTCCTCGGATACACGTTTCGGCCGAGACTGGCGCGGAGCAGGGCTGGCGAGAAGTTCGTCAGCTTCATCCCGGCGGTCTCCGACGACGCCGCGAAGGCGATCCGCCGACAGGGTCAAGCGCTGGCGGCTGCACTTGTGGAGCGGGCAAGACCTCGCCGACCTCGCACACGAGATCAACCCGACCGTGCGGGGCTGGATCAACTACTACGGCCGCTTCTACCGGACCGAGCTGATCCTGACTCTCAAGCGCATCAACGTCTACCTGGTGCGCTGGGCCATGCGGAAGTACAAGCGGCTGCGCGCCCGTCCCCAACGCGCGAACCGGTTCCTGGCGGCGATCGCCGCACGGGAACCGGGCCTGTTCGCCCACTGGGCGTGGGGAGCGCAGCCAACGGCTGGATGACAAGAGCCCGGTGAGTCGAGAGGCTCACGCCGGGATCTGCGAGCGCCGGGGGTGAAACTCCCCCGGCGACTCAACCCGTTTTGATCGATGGGCTTCGAGCCCGGGCTTTTCGTTCGGCCGCCCCTGCGACTTGCCTGGATTGAGCTGCGAGCTCGTATCGGTCTGTGTCGTTGTCCCGCTGGTTCTCCCGCACTGTCAACCGAGTGATGGAGGTGAGAGGTGGCGAGTGCCGAGATGGGTCGGTCGCGCGATCGGTCTGGACGTGCACCGCGACTTCTGCGAGGTCGCGATCTGTGAGGACGGCGAGGTGCGCTCGGCGGGTCGGGTGCCGGCGACGCCGGAGGGGGTCGCGACGCTGGCGCGAGAGCCTGCTGGCGCTCGGACCGGGTGGCGTTGGAGGTGACGGGCAGCTGCTGGGAGGTCGCCCGGATCCTCGAGCCGCACGTCAACCGGGTGGTCGTGGTCTCAGCCCGACGACACCGGGATCACGCAGCGCGCGGGCGAAGACGGACAAGCTCGACGCGCGGGCGTTGGCGAGCTTGCTGTGGCGGGGCGAGCTCGAGGCGGTGTGGATGCCCGATGAGCGCTGCCGGATCCTGCGCCGGCGGCTGGCGCGCCGTGAGCAGCTGGTGCGCTCCCGCATCGCGGGCCAAGAACGAGATCCACGCCGTGCTGCAGCGCCGGCTGCAGGGCAAGCCGCCGTGCTCGGACCTGTTCGGCGTCAAAGGTCGGCCAGTGGCTCGCGGGGCTGGAGCTGCCGCTCGAGGAGCGCGAGTCGGTCGACGCGGCGATGCGCCACATCGAGTTCCTCGACGCGGAGATCGCGGCGGTCGAGAGGCTGATCGCCCAGCAGGCGCTGTCCTGGCCGGAGATCCGGCGGCTGATGACCGTGCCCGGCGTGAACCTGATCTGCGCCGCGTCGTTCATCGCCGCGATCGGCGAACCCGTACCGGTTCCTGACCAGCCGCAAGCTCGTCGCCTACCTCGGCCTGGACCCGCGGGTCAAGCCAGTCCGGCGAAGGGCCGGCGCGCAGCGGCCGGATCTCAAAGCGCGGCTCGCCGTCCGCGCGCTGGGCGCTGGTCGAGGCGGCGTGGACGCGCGGTGCTGCAGCCCGGGCCGCTGCACGCGCTTCTATGAGCGCACCCGAGCCCGCCGCGGTCACGGCAAGGCGATCGTCGCGACCGCCCGCAAGCTCGCGATCCTGTTCTGGTGCATGCTCACCCGCTCACGAGGACTACGCCCACCAGCAACCCTCGCTGACCGCGCAAGAAGCTCCGCCGCCTCGAGATCACCGCCGGCGCACCCAAATACACGCCGCCGCGCCGCCGGCGATCTGGTCGACCAACGACCTCATGCGCGACGCCGAGCTCGAGCTCGCCCAGCAAGCCGAGACCTCCTACAAGCGCATGGTCCAAGACCAACAAGCCGGCGCACCAGCCAGAGAAAGCGGGCGCGAGCGTGACACCGGAGCGCGCATAGATTAAGTCACTCAAAGAGGCACAAGCCGCGCGGCAGACCACAAGCTCCTGACGTCTGCGCTTCGCTACGTCATCGGCTCGCGCCCGACCAACAACCTACGCCTCCACAAGCACGCTGGCAAGACCGGCGACAACCCCGGCTGCCCAAATACCGGCCCAAACCCGCTGCTCGACACCTCGCCCGAACAGAACGGGCTCACAGGAGACGATCTAACGCCCTCCGCGACCACCACCCGACCCGTTGCACCCCCAAAAAACCGGTACCCAAGACTTGACTTTCCGTCGTGGCGAATCAAGCGTCCGATGTCTGCACGGCGGAGCACTCCTACGTCGCCGAAGCGCTCGCTGGCCGTGCCGCCGGTCGGGGACGAATGCGATCGTCTCCACACGCGCCCTTTCCGTGCAGGAGAGGGAAGGCCGAGGCCGAATGTCCGAGACCTCGCAAGACCAGGTCCGCGCGGTGCGCGGTCTCGACGGATCGGCGGTTCTCATCGGTGTGCGATCGGGAATGTTCACCGAACACAGCACGGGAGGGCGCGGTGCCTCATCCCAAGGTCGCCTTCGCGACCTGTGGTCCGGCGTACATTGTGATCGAGCGCTTGGGTCTACGAACTGGTGTGCAGCGGTTCGGGTGCCCGGTTTATCGTCCCAGAAGTCCGGTTCGGCGCCGCGTGTCTGGCCGCTCGGCAACCGACGGCGTCGCGGCTGCCTGAGGAAAGGTGTCGAGGGTCAGTCGATCACCCCCAGCGCTCGTGCCCGTTTGACTGCATCGGCGCGGTTGTGCACCCCGAGCTTCTTGTAGGTGCGCTCGGCTCGTTCCTTTGCCGCTGAGCGAGAGATCCCCAGCTTGTCCGCGATCAGCGCGAAGGTCAAACGCGTCGGCAGGTAGCGGAGGACTCGCGCCTCAGCCACGGTGATCGACGCAGCGGCGAATTTCGCGGCAGCTCCGGCGACCGCCTCCGCCGCTGCTTGGTCGGCGACGATCACTTCTGTCGCGTCTTGCGCGACCGCCTCCGCGGCGGCCTCGTCGGCGGTCCGCACTGCCGCGGCGTCCTCGGCGACGGCCTCGGCCGCGCCCTGGTCTGCCGCCGCGACCATCAGGCCGGCGGCGTTTAAGGCCTCAACGGCCTCGTGGGCGGCGGCCTCCTGCACTATGCCGGCGTCGATCAACGCTCGAACCGCGACAGCGGCCGCACCGGCGACGATCGCCTCTGAAGCTGCGATCGCATCGGCTGCCTTGGCCTCTGCCGCCATAGCGGCCAGCGTCGCCCGGGCTTCGGCGGCGTGCGCGGCCGCAATCACCTCAGCCGCCTCCTCCAGCGCCGCGACCTCGGCCCCAACCACCAACCCGGCCTCGGCGGTGAGAAAGCCCTCCCCCAACAGCGCCCCACCAGACTCAGCGACCGCATTGAAGAGCGCCTGCGCCCAGCCGTGCTCGACGAGCAGCACAGCGAGCGCCGTCCCAGGCAACAACGACTCTGCCATCGCCCACGCGTCAGCCAGAGCAAAACCCGACGAGTCAACGTCCCCCGTCGGCTCGACAAGACCACCGCCGCCAAGCGGCAAGATCCCCGACAGAAGCGCGCCAAGGTCGTCGTCGCCGCCGACGACCACGGGCTCGATCGTGCCGTCCTCATTCTTGGCGACGAAGATCACGTCGAGCAGGCGCAACACCCCTCGGCCCTGCAGTCGATCGACCTCGGCCAACACCCGAGCCTGGAAGTCAGAACCGGGACTAAAGCTCACCGCGATCACCTGCAATGGGCCCGGCATCACTCGACCTCCTCCTCGTTACTGGGCAGCAAGCCGACGAAGCATCGCAGAGCCCAGTTCTGGGCAGGCGGCTGGCAACCCAAGCAGCACGACAAGAATCGTCGGCAGCCGCGTGCGGTTGCGCCCGACGGGACTCACAGCTATCCCCGACGCCCGCAACGTCGCCCATATGGAGGAGCCAAGGGGTAGGGGTTGATGGCCATTGTCTGGTTGGGTTGCGTCGTTGGTGGTGTGCGGCTGGCGGGGCGGTCCGGGGATGCTCGGGTTCGCGACGGTGGTCATGCTCATATTCGGGGGCTGTCCCAAGACCTTTGTTCGTCGCACGTCCGCTGTCTATTGTCGAGCGCGGCCGCCCGGGTGGGGACGGTTGCTCAGGCGACGAATCGCGGAGTTGCTGCGCGCGAGCCGGGCCGCCTCGGGCCGCCTCGCCAGCCGCACGGAAGTGTCAAACGGAGGGTGTCAGCGTGAGTTGGTGAGCCTCCGGCGGGTGGTTGTCTTCTGCTTCGGTGGGAGCGGGGCTGCCTGCGTGAGGGGGTCGCCCGCCGGCAGGGACGCCGGCGGCACCGGGTCGGGATGAGCGCGCCAGGTGGCGATCTCCCAGCAGTAGGCGGCGAGCTCGCGCGCGACGGCGACCGCAACGATCCCGCCGGGCTTGTGGCGGGCGTCTCTGAGCTGGCGCCAGCGGGCGTTGAGCCGGCGTTGCGCTGTCCAGGAGATGTTGATGATCTCGGGCGCGTGTCCGCGCTGGCGGTGCTCGAGCGCCTGTCCGACGGCGGGCCCGCGCCGGTAGTGCCAGGAGGCCTCGACCAGCAGCCGCCGCGCGTGCGTGGAGCCCGCCTTGGTGATCGACCCCAGCCGGCGCTGGGCGCCGGTGGTGTGCTCGCAGGGAACGATCCCGAGGTAGGCGGCGAGCTGGTCGGGATGATCGAAGCGTTCCCACTCGCCGATCTCGGCGCACAGCCCGAACGCGGTCAGCGTGTCGATCCCGCGCAGACACCGCAGCCGCGCGATCGTCGGCGCGCACGGGGCGCTGAGAGCGAGCTTGGCGAGCTCGGCCTCGACTTGGTCGCGGCGGGCGATCAGCACGTCGTGCGCGTGCAGATAATCAGCCAGCGTCGCCCGCGAAGCCGGATCGGCGAACCGCACCGAGGTCAACCACGAGCGGTACTTCAGCGTCCACGCCACCGCCGGCCCCTCGTAGTAGATCTCGCGACGCAACAGGAACTTCCCGATCCGGTGCCGGGCGCGCATCAGATCGGCGCGGATGTCCTCGCGGCAGCGCACCAGATCACGCAGCTGCTCACGCTCGATCGACGGGATCGTGACCAGCACCAGCTCGCCGGCCGCCAACAGCCGAGCCAGGCGGATCGCGTCACGCTTGTCGGTCTTGACCCGATCCGACGGCGGACGATCGGTCTTGCCCGGCGCGCACACCGCCACCTCGATCCCCTCCGCCCGCGCGCGGCGCGCGAGCCCGTAGCCGGTCGGACCGGCCTCATACACCATCCGCGCCGGACGCGCGATCTCTCGCAGCGCCGCCAGCAGCTCGTGCGGCCGGCCCACCACCCGCCTCGTCACGCACCTCGCCCGTGGCCTGGTCGAACACCGCGAGCGTCGACTCGCGCGCGTGCACGTCCAGACCGACCCAACGGATACCGTCAGGCATCGGCACTCCTCTCGTAGCTTGTGGGCCCCGCGCCGAGGCCGCAATCCTCAGCGCGAAGACTTACCCCGCGGACTGCGCGGGGAGTGCCGAACCCTTCGACAACCGCGGGCCAGCTCCTCCATAGTGTCTATTCCGATCGTGCGCCGAAAGCCGGCGCGACGGCGGAAGCGATCGTGAGCTCGGATGGCTGCTGGTAACCGAATGGAGCAGCGCGATGTCACCGGGGCCGCGCTGCTGGAGGACGCCCATACGGGTCACGCCGTCGGCGTGGCTCGTTCGCATCGGTCCGAGAAGCGTTACAGGACCCGGTCGGACGAAGCCTTCACCCGCATTGCGATCGTGCGTGAGACGCAAACCTGCGGCATGCGCTCCGGGGTTTCGCGTGTCCCGTTTTGTCGAACCGAGGGTCGTTTAGACGCCGACCGGTTCGCCGGTGCGCGTGCGCGTCACGAAGTCGGTCTCGTCAAAGCGCGCGAGCCGGCGCTTGAACGCGTCGGAGAACGATGGCCACAGCGTGTGATTGCGCCCGTCCGCGCCGACGTACCAGCTCTTACAGCCGCCCTCGTTCCAGACCGTGTGCTGCAGGCGCGCCTGGATGTCCTCGTTGTAGCGCTCCTCGACGTCCTCGCGAACCTCGACGCTCGTCAGACCGCGTGCGTCCATCGTCTTCAGCGCGTCGACGACGAACCCGGCGTGCGCCTCGATCACGTTGATCATCGAGTTGTTACCGAGTCCCGTGTTCGGCCCCATCACCATGAAGTGGTTCGGGAAGTTGGCGACCGCCGTCCCGAGGTAGGCGCGGATCCCACCGTCGCTCCATCGCTCCTTGAGCGTCCGCCCGTCGCGGCCGATCACGCCTGACGCGTGCGGCGGATCAAAGACGTGGAAGCCGGTCCCGAGGAGAATCGTGTCGAGCTCGACGTGTCGCCCGGTGTTCGTGATCACGCCGTTCGCCACAACCTCGCGGATACCGTCGCTGACGAGCTCGACGTTCGGCTCGACGTAGGACCGGAGGTAGTCGTTGCTGAACATGATGCGCTTGCAGCCGATCCGGAAGTTCGGGGTCAGCCGCGCGCGCACCTCGGGATCCGGCACCTGCTTCTCGAGATGCCGGCGCGCGACGTGCTCAAGTGCCTTCAGCAGGCGCTGGTCGTGAACGAGCCCGAGCACAAGCCCCTCGGCCGAGTAGTACAGCGACGATCTGACCGCGCGCTGCAGCACCGGAAAGCGCGCGAACAGACGCTTCTGAAAATCGGAATGCGGGTGATCCAGGCGCGGCAACACCCAGCCGGGGCGTGCGCTGGAAAACGGTCAACCGTGCCGCCTGCTTTTGGACCTCGGGAATGAACTGCGCCGACGACGCGCCGGTACCGATCACGCCGACGCGCTCACCGCGCAGATCATGGTCGTGATCCCAGCGGGCAGAGTGAAAGCACGCGCCTTGGAAGTCGGCAAGCCCAGGAATGTCGGGGTACTTCGGCTCGACCAGCCCGCCAGCCGCAGCCACGAGCACCTGCGCGCTCAGCGACCCGCCGGCTCGTCTCGACATGCCACAGCTGCGCGTCCTCGTCCCACCGCGCGCCTTGGACCTCGGTCCGGAACCGCAGATGGCCCTCGATGCCCCGCTCGCGCGCGGTGCGCCGCAGGTACTCGAGGATCTCCGGCTGCGGCGCGAACATCCTGCTCCAGTTCGGGTTCAGCTGGAACGAGTACGAATACAGGTGAGCCGGCACGTCGCACGCGCAGCCAGGGTAGGTATTCGCCCACCACGTGCCACCGAGCGCCTCGTCGCGCTCGAGCACCAAGAAGTCGTCGAAGCCGGCCTCGCGCAGCTTGATCGCTACCCCGAGACCGCCGAACCCCGCGCCGATGATCGCCACGCGCACATCGCGCAACCCGCCATCAGAGCCGTTCGTCTCCGCCGTGGCCGCGCTTGCAGTCATGTCCCGGACGATAGCCGCTTCCCGGCTGCCCGCTGAGCACTTGCGGCGCACCCTCGACTAGGGTCGTGGCCGACCCGCCGCCCACTTGGCGCGCTTGCCCGACGAGACGCATCGGAGAACAAGGCTGTCGCACTTCCGCACGGTTGCTCCGGAGCCGCCATCGCGTCGGTGACTTCAAACGTGGTCGGACCCGCGTGCCCGTCAGGAACCGAGGGCACTCAACGACTTGGAGCCGCGGCCGGCAGCCTTGCGTGGCTGGCACGAGCGCGAGCCGTTGGCACCCGGCGGTGCGCACGAATCGATGCATTAGGGTTCGGCGTCTCACTGATGATTGGCGTCGTCGGAATCGACCAAGGCGGAGCGTCACGGCGCGGCGCGCTCACCGCGGGGCGCTCCGGGCGCTTCTCGCGAAGTGGCGCGTCCGACGGCGCCGAGACGCCATCGTTCGTCGCGCGCGCGGTCCGGCGGCGATGACGGGCGGCTGGCCGGGGGCTAGCGTGAGCCGGAAGCGCGAGCAGGGCGACGCGATTGTCGTCTTCGGGATCACTGGCGACTTGGCGTTCAAGCACATCATCCCGGCGCTGCAGCGCATGGTCCAGGCGGACGAGCTGAAGGTGCCAGTCGTCGGCGTCGCACGTGATCACTGGACCGCTGAGAAGCTCGACGAGCGGATGAGGAACAGCCTCTTGGCCTGCGCGGAGGGACTCGATCCCGCGGCTCACGAGAAGCTTTCTGCGCTCGTCCGCTATGTCTGGGGCACCTACGACGATCCGCGGACGTACGTCGCGCTGCGCGACGCGCTCGGGGCCGCCACGTGCCCGGTCCATTACCTCGCAATCCCGCCTGAGCTGTTCCCGACGGTCATCGACCACCTCGGCAACGTGGGCCTTGCAGAGCGCGGGCGCGTCGTCGTCGAAAAACCGTTTGGACGCGATCTGGAGTCGTCGCGGACGCTGAACCAAGCGCTGCACCGCGTGTTCCCGGAAGAGCGCTGCTTCCGCATCGACCACTACCTCGGTAAGTCACCGGTCGAGGACATCCTGTTCTTCCGCTTCGCGAACGCGTTCCTCGAACCGATCTGGAACCGCGAGCACGTGCACCAGATCCAGATCACGATGGCCGAGGACTTCGACGTCTCCACGCGGGGCGCGTTCTACGAGGGTGTCGGCGCGATCCGCGACGTTGTCGAGAACCACCTCTTCCAGGTGCTCACGCTACTCGCGATGGACCCGTTCAGCGGTCATCACGACGAGGCGGTGCGCGAGGAGAAGGCCCGCTTCCTACGGGGCGTGCGCACCCTCACGAGGCGCGACGTCGTGCGCGGCCAGTATCGCGGCTACCGCGACACTGATGGCGTCGACCCCGCGTCGACGGTCGAGACCTACGCCGCGATTCGACTGCGCGTCGACACGTGGCGCTGGTCCGACGTGCCGATCATCGTGCGGGCGGGCAAATGCCTGCCCGTGAAGGCGACCGAGATCATCGTCGAACTAAAACGCCCGCCCGAGAAGCTGTTTCCCACGCAGCACCCGCACGGCAACCGGCTGCGCTTCCAGATCGAGCCCGAGGTCGTGATCGGCCTCGAGGTGCAGTCGCGCAAGCCGGGTGTGGAGCAGTTCGCAGTCGAGGACATCGAGCTGACCGCAATGCGGCAAGCCGCTCGTAACATCCCGCCCTACCAGCGACTGCTGAGCGCGGCGCTGCGCGGCGAGCACGACCTCTTCGCCAGCCAGGAGACAATCGAGGAGGCGTGGCGGATCGTCGATCCGATCCTCGGCAACGCCACCCCCGTCCACGAGTACGACCGCGGCTCGTGGGGCCCGACCGAGGCCGACCGCCTCGCTCCCGCGCCCGGTTGGTACGCGCCGCGGGTCAGCGGCCAAGTCGTGACCCATCCACTCGACGGGGAAGCCCCGTGAACCAGCTGAATGGTTCCACCCCAGGCCACGCCAGCCCAAAGGCCACCCGGCTGCGGCTCGACCACCGTAAATAACCCCTACGCGCACCACGTCGTAGCTCTCACTTCCAGGAACGCTGCATCGTCATCACCGAAGCCGATCGGCGCGGGCTAGGAGGCCCAACGCGCCGAGGCTCTCCCACTCTGCGATACCGCTCCGTCGAGTTGCCCACGCGCGGGTCGAGACCCGCTTTCGTTCCTCGCGCGAGCGTCAGGGCCAGGACGTCCCGGCTGGTTGTGTCCGGTAGCAGCCCCGACGGGAGCGCCAGTGCCGACCCGGTGGCTGCTTCGGGCCACGAGCGACGACGTCGTCTATGGCCGCCACTCCGCGCTCAACTCGTCGCGCACGTCATCGCCTCGCTGCAATCAAAGGGCGAGCTCGAGACAGCAGCTCGGCTCGCCGATCGTTGGCTAGGCCTAAGGGCCACGATGGGATTGACGACCGCCGCGCTTGCGTTCGCGTCGATCGAGTCCCGCAGCTGCCCGTGCGCGCTCGGCCGGTTCGCGCAGCACGCCGATTGTTCGTTCGAACAGCTCGGCCTGGTTCTTTACGAGCCCGGCAGTCTCCTCAAGCGCGCGCCCGGCAGCCTCCAACGCTTCCGCCTGCCTGCGCAACATCGACCCGCTCTCATCGAGCAGGTCAAGGATCACGTCGACCGGCGCGAGCAGGTGACCCGCCAACTGCGTCTGGAGTCTGCGTTCGCGCTCGATCACCTCCTGCACAAGCTCCAGTTGGCGTTGCATCGGCTCGAGCAGCTGACGCGGAAGCTCTGCACGGCCGCCGACCGACGCTGCGGAGGCGACCACGGAATCCATCAGCTTCCGCCACTCGCCTAGCAGCTCCCGGCCGCTGAGCTCAGGCACTCGACATCACATCTCCCATGATCGCATCGAACACGCCGGTCGGCCCCGACATGCGAGCGCTTTCCCATTCGCCCAGGCCGGGCGCCCGGTTGATGCTCTGGACTTTCCCCGCTTACGCCCGGAAGCGTCCAATGGTCGTCGAAAACGGGGCAAGTCCAACCCGCGTTGTGGCTTGCTCGACGACGAGTTGCTCGTGTACGCCGTACGCGATCGCCGCGAGGTGGTTCGTCGAAAGTGAGTCCGGCCCTGGCGGCGTCTCGTCGCTACGCCTCGTCTGCGGCCTCTAGCGCCAGCAGTTGAAGCCGGCGTGCTGCCAGCGCAATTCCCCGGCCGGCTGGATCCGGGACCGGAGCGCCGGCTTGATACAAGTTTTCCGCGCTAGGTTTCAACCAGCCGACCGGCCGACCAGCGGAGGAGATCGCCAAATGGAGATGATGAGCCCCCTCGACGCGTCATTTCTCCACATCGAGGACGCAGTGACGCACATGCACATCGGCTCGGTGGGGCTCTTCGAGGGCCCGGCGCCGGGTCCGGGGCGGGTGCAGTCGGCGGTTGCCGCTCGGTTACCGCTGGTCCCTCGATACCGGCAGAAGGTTCGCTTCGTGCCGCTGGCGCTCGGCCGCCCGGCGTGGGTGGACGATCCACACTTCAACCTCGAGTACCACGTGCGGCGCACGGCACTTCCGGCGCCTGGTGGCGACGACGAGCTGCGAAATCTGGTCGGGCGGGTGATGTCCCAGCAGCTGGATCGCGCAAAGCCGCTGTGGGAGATGTGGGTTGCGGAGGGGCTCGACGACGGCCGCTGGGCGCTGATCTCAAAGGTGCACCATTGCATGGTCGACGGTGTCTCGGGGACGGACCTGATGAGCGTGCTCCTGAGCAAGGAGCGTGAGTCGACGACGGCTGCCGAAGATGGCTGGGAGCCTGCCCCCGAGCCGAACTCGGCTGCGCTGGTGGCTCATGCGCTGGCGCAGCGTGCGGCCAGTCCCTACGAGGGGTTGCGGACCGTGCTGTCGGCCGCGCGCGGTCCGCGTCGCGTCGCTCGGCAAGCCGGCGAGGCCGCCCGAGGTTTCGTGAACATGCGAACGCTTCTCACTCCGGGCGCGTCGAGCTCGCTCAACGGCCCGATCGGCCCGCATCGCCGGTGGGACTGGGCGAGGGCCCGGTTGGTGGACATCAAGCAGATCCGCGCGCTTCACGGTGGCACCATCAACGATGTCGTGCTCGCCGTGATCACGGGTGGCTTCCGGGACCTCCTGCTCGGTCGCGGCGAGACCGTCGAGGGGCGCGTCGTGCGTACGCTCGTGCCCGTGTCGGTCCGCGCCGACGATGAGCGCGGGAGCTATAACAACAAGGTCTCTGCGATGTTCGCGGAGCTGCCGGTCGGGCTCGAGGATCCCGTCGAGCGAGTGCATTCCCTGCACGAGCAGATGCAGGACCTCAAGCAGTCCGGTCAGGCGGTCGCGGCCGAGCGGCTGACCGCGCTCGGCGGGTTTGCCCCGGCGATGCTGCTGGCGCTCGGCGGAAGGGTCGCCACGCGGCTGCCCCAGAGCGCCGTCAACACCGTCACGACCAACGTCCCGGGTCCGCAGTACCCCTTGTACCTCGCGGAGCGGCGCATGCTCGATGCATTTCCGTTCGTTCCGCTGGGCGGCAACGTGCGGGTGGGCGTCGCGATCTTCTCCTATGACGGCGGGATCAACTTCGGTGTCACCGGCGACCGCGACAGTTCCCCTGACATCGGGGTGCTCTGTCGGGGCATCGAGCGTGGCGTCGCGGAGCTGCTGGGCGGCCCGTCGCCCAAGCCCGACAAGCGGCCAGCCGGCGTGAGAGCACGACCCTGAAGGCGATTTTGGCGAGAGCAGCCGACTTGTGAGTTCGCGTGAGACCAGCCGGGGCCGAAGCGCAGCGAGACGCTCCGCCGCGTGGAGAGCAGCGGCGCCGCCAGCGGTCACCTCGCAGCCGTCTGGGCTATTTAGAGCAGCGAGCGGATCTGTTCAATCCGGGCTGGCAGCAGCCCAGTGCTAGCTCTGAATGCGAATCCCAGCTAACTGTGCGAGCGGTGAGAGACCAGTAGTGCCGCGCGATCTGAGCCGCGGCGTCGCGTCGCGTTTGGACGTTGGTCGGGACGTGGCCGGCGCACCCACTTAGCGCGCAAAGCGCGCGACTCGCCAGCGATCGCTTTCGCTTCTGGAGCGGCCCCCGAGCCGACGAGCGCTTCGGCGACGGAGCAGCCACGCCCTGTCTCCTCATCGGGCTGTCCCAACTGTCCGGAAGCAGCAGCGGGGTGCGGCTGGTTGAATCCCCGGATGGCGATCGGCCGCCGGCCCCCGCCGGCGTTTCACGTTTTTCTTGACGGTGAAACAACGCGGGCGCTACAACTCCATCGATGACAGAACCACTGTCGGAATTCGACCGCGGCGTCATCGTCGGCCTGCTCATCGGCGAAGGCTCATTTGGCGGCGACGGCAAGCAGCCGCAGGTCACGCTGCGGATGCACGTGCGCCACGAGGCGCTGTTCACCTGGCTGGTCGAGCGCCTGCCCGCGACCAAGCTTTACGGGCCCTATCACCACGGCGGGCGCTCCTACTACCAATGGATGGCTCGCGGGCAGGTGCTGGTGAGGGACGTTCTGCCTCTGCTCGAGCAAGAGCTTCATCCTGGACTTGACGGTTATGCCGCGGAGCGGCTCCACGTGATGCGAGAGCGCTACGCCGCGTACATCTCGCGCGAACAGGCGCGGCTCGAGGAGTGAGGCGCCATGGCTAGGGCCCGGGTCGCCGACGAGGTAGTGGCGGGGGTGCGAGGATTGGTCGCGAGCCACGAGCTGCCGCCGGCGGCGGTCGAACAGATGGTCGCGCTCCTCGACCTCCTGGTCGAGGATGACCGCGCCCCCACCACGGTCCGCGACCCCCTTCGGGCGCTCGACGACCATCTCGCCGACTCGCTCGTGGCGCTCGAGTTGCCGCAGGTGCTCGAGGCGACGTCAATCGCCGATCTGGGCTCGGGAGCGGGGTTTCCGGGCCTTCCGCTGGCCATCGCCCGCCCCGACAGCCGTGTGGCGCTGGTCGAGAGCAACGCGCGAAAAGTGGACTTCCTGGACCTTGCCGTCCACGCCTCCCGCGCCGAGAACGCGTACTGCGTCCGGGCCCGCGCCGAGGAATGGCGGGACGGGCTTGACAGCCTCGATCTGGTGACGGCTCGCGCCCTGGCGCCCCTCGCCGTGGTGGCCGAGTACGCAGCCCCGCTCCTCCGCGTGGGCGGGGCGCTGGTCGCCTGGCGAGGCCGCCGCGACCCCGCCGGCGAACGGGCTGCGACGGCCGCCGCCGAAGAGCTGGGCCTCGAGGTAGCCGACGTCCGCCCGGTCAAGCCCTATGCCGCCGCCGAGAACCGATACCTCCACCTGATGTTGAAGGTGAGACTGACGCCCGAGCGCTTTCCACGGCGCCCAGGGATGGCGGCCAAACGACCGCTCGGCTGACCTCGTCGGGGGCCGTGATCGGCCGCCGCTTGCGCCGGCCGTCGCGCGACATCTGACCGCCGTCGCCGGTAGCTTCACGAGCACGATGGGGACCGTGTACGCGATCGCCAACCAGAAGGGCGGCGTCGGCAAGACGACCACGGCCGTGAACCTGGCCGCGTGCGTGGCCGAGGCCGGCTACGAGGCACTGGTGGTGGACGTCGATCCCCAGTGCAACGCGACGCTCGGGCTGGGGATCGGAAAGGATCGCTCGCTCACGGTCTACGACGTTCTCGTCGGATCGACACCGCTCGAGGATGTGATCGTGCCGACCGCCGTCGAGCACCTGGCGCTCGCCCCGGCCGGTCCCGACCTGGCCGGCGCGACGGTGGAACTTCCACGCGAGCCTGGGTCCGAAACGCGCCTGCGCCATGCCGTCGAGGCCATCCGGGAGCGCTACGCATTCGTCCTTCTCGACTGCCCACCGTCGCTCGGGCCGCTGACCATCAACGCACTGGTGGCCGCGGACCGCGTCATCGTCCCCGTCCAGGCCGAATATTTCGCGCTCGAGGGGCTGGCCGGGCTACTCGACACGCTCTCGCTCGTCCAGCGCGAGCTCAATCCCCGCCTGACCGTGGCCGGGATGCTGCTCACCATGCACGACGGCCGCACACGGCTTGCCCAGGACGTGGAACGCGAGGTGCGCGAGCACTTTCCGGAACTGGTGTTCGATACGGTGATCCCGCGGAACGTGCGGATCGGGGAATCGCCGAGCTTCGGCAAGCCGGTCATTCACCACGATCCCCACTGCGCCGGCGCCGACGCGTACTTCGAGCTCGCAAAGGAGGTGGCCGCTCGTGGCTGAGCGACAGAAGGGCATGGGCCGCGGACTGGCGGCCATCCTCTCGGCCGTGCCCAAGGAAGAGCCGGAGGAGTATCGGCAGATCCCGGTCGAGCTGATCGCGCCCAACCCGCACCAGCCGCGTCGGTCCTTCGACGAGGAGACGCTGCTAGGGCTGGCCGACTCGATCCAGGCCCGGGGCGTGCTCCAGCCCGTTCTCGTCCGCCCACTCGTCGGCGGCCGCTACGAGCTCATCGCCGGCGAGCGCCGCTGGCGGGCGGCGCAGCTGGCCGAGGTCGAGGACGTTCCCGCCATCGTCCGACACCACGACGACGCGACCTCGCTCGAGGTGGCGCTGGTCGAGAACATGGCCCGCGAGGACCTCAACCCGATCGAGGAGGCACGGGCCTGCGCGGCGCTGACCGACGAGCTCGGCCTGACGCGCGAAGAGGTCGGTCTCCGGGTCGGCCGAAGCCGTGTCGCCGTGTCCAACCTGATCCGGCTCCTCGAACTGCCCGACGAAGCGCTCGAGCTGATCGAGGCCGGTGATCTGAGCGAGGGCCACGGCCGCGCCCTGCTGCTGGCCGAGGATCACCCCACCCGCCGCCGCCTGGCGCGCGACGCCGTCGCCGGCCGGTGGTCGGTGCGCGAGCTCGAGACACGGGCACGCGCCGGCGCCGCCCCGAAGCCACAGGGCAAGGCAAGCCGTCGTGGTCGTGTTCTTCATCCCGACCAGGCGGCGGCGATCGAGCAGATTGCCGACGCCCTGGGGGAGGTGCTGGGCGCCGACGTCGACGTCACGCCCGTCCCGGGACGCGGGTACCGCGCCCAGGTCACCTTCGAGTCGCTGGACGCCGCCCTCGACCTGGCACGCCGGCTCCAGGGCCGCCGCGCAGCCTGACCGCCCGCCCGCCCAGCCCCCGATCGCGCGCACGGATAACATGGGTCGGCGACACGCCGTGCCCAAGCCGGCGCCCCTGAGGCCAGGGCGATTAGCTCAGTCGGTTAGAGCGCTTCTCTGATAAGGAAGAGGTCCCAGGTTCGAGTCCTGGATCGCCCACTCAAGAAAGTAGCTGCAAAACCAGCGCTTTCCGCAGTGCCGTCCGAGAGTTACTCCAGAATCGCCCTGTGCGGAAGAGCACTGTCCGTGGGCGATCGCCGGTCGTCATCGTGGGGATGCACCGGTGCGGGACATCGCTGGTCGCGAAGCTCGTGAGCGACATGGGCTTCGATCTCGGACCTCCGGAAGGGCTCATGCCGCCACATCCAGATGACAATCCGGCGGGCTTTTTCGAGCGCTGGGAGATCTGGTCGATCAACGAGTTGCTCCTCGAGGCGCTGGGCGGCACATGGTGGAACCCCCCCACGCTTCGTCCGGGGTGGGAACGCAGCCACGACCTCGAGGCGCTGCGCGCCCGCGCGCGGGCCGAGCTGGGGCGTTTCCAGACCGACCGCTGGGCGATCAAGGACCCGCGGCTGTCCATCACGCTGCCGTTCTGGCGTGATCTGATTGGTCCGGTGCAGTACATCGTCTGCGTCCGTCATCCGGCCGAAGTGGCGGCGTCGCTGCGGCGTCGCTCGGAGCGGCCACCGACAGAACCGCCGCAGGGCTACACCGAGCGTGACTGGGCGGTTCTTTGGATGAGTTACTTCAAGGCGGCTCTCCATCACACGGCCGGCTCACCCCGCCTCGTCGTTGACCACCGGCAACTCCTCACGCGCGGGAACCGCGAGGTGACGCGCCTGGCCGATTTCCTGGCCGTGCCGGCGGAGTTGCGCGAGCTGGCCATGCCGGCGATCGACCCTGCGCTCTGGCGGCAGCGGGCGAAGGCTTCGCGCGGGACCGCTCCGCTGCGCAACCGCTGGATGTATCGCCGATGCTTCCGTGCCGCGACGCGCCCGGCACAGCGTGGCAGCGTACTCGGCCTGGCTCGATCGGCGCGGGCTTGATGCGGATCGTCGCCATCATCCAGGTCTACAACGGGGAGCGTTTCATCGCCGGCTGTATCGAGCACCTGCGAGCCAACGGCATCGACGTCCACCTGATCGACGACGCCTCAACCGACGCGACCGTCAGCATTGCCGAGCGCTATCTCGGGCGAGGGGTTAGCGAGATCGAGGTGCTGGCGCCGCACGAGATTCACAACTGGCACGACATTTGTCGCCGCAAGGAGAGGCTCGCCGCCGACCTTGATGCCGACTGGTTGATTCACCATGACATCGACGAGGTTCGGGTCGCGCCCGACCCGGGCAAGTCGCTGGCACAGGCACTGACCGATTTCGATCGAGCCGGCTTCAACGCTGTGAATTTTCTCGAGTTCACATTCACCCCTACGCGGGAGGCGCCGGACCACGATCATCCTCACTACCAGCGCACCATGCGCTCGTATTACTCATTCGCACCCGCGTTTCCCCATCGGCTCAACGCCTTCAAACGACAGGACGGACCGGTCGAGCTGGCGTGGTCGGGCGGACACCGCGTGCGCTTTGATGGTCTTGCCATGGCCCCGTCCTCACTGTACATGCGTCACTACCTGTACCTCAGCCGGGCACACGCCATCGAAAAGTACGTCCGGCACCGCCCGTTTGCGGCCGAGACGCTGGCTTTGGGCTGGCACGGCTTTCGGCCGAGGTTACGACCCGAGATGATCGAGCTTCCCCCCGCGCATCTGCTGCACACTTACGATGGTGACGAGCGCCTGGATCCCTCGTCTCCTCGCCGGACCCACCTGCTCGAGGATCTCGTGGCGGCAGCGGCGGCCTGAAAAGCACAATGAGTATGACTCGGCGACAGCTGCTGGGGCAAGCGGGAGCCGCCGCAGCCGGCGTGGCCGGGCTGGGGTTGGTTGGCGACCGGTTGGGCGGGGGATCGTCCGAAGCGGCCGTGGTCGACTCGGGCTCAGGCGCTGGTGGCGGGCTAAAGCACTTCGTGACCAGGCCGGACCTGACGCCTCCAGTCGTCAACGTAACCCGCTTTGGCCTGGCGATCGACGGGGACTACACCTTCATGAACGCTCCGTGGACGGACGAATCGCACGGCGGCTCATTGATCCGCGACGCCCGGGGCGGCCTGGTCTGGATGAGTCCCAACACCGTTGGCCACCATCGCATGGACGTCAACGCCCAGACGTACCGCGGTAAGCCCGTACTCACTTGGTGGGAGGGGGTCGTAACGGACTATGGCCTTGGCGTGGGAATGATTGCCGACACGTCCTACCGTACGACCCACGTCGTGCGGGCCCACCACGGCCTCCAGGCCGATCTGCACGAGTTCAACCTCACCTCCCAGGGCACGGCCCTGATCACTGCCTACCGAACGTCGGTCACTGACCTGTCGACCGTGGGCGGACCAGTCCGCGGTTACGTACTGTCAGGCGTCGTCCAGGAGGTCGACATCGCGACGGGCGCGCTCCTCTTCGAGTGGGACAGCCTGGACCACGTGCCGCTAACTGAGAGCCAACAGGTGTTCACCGGGGGCACTCCGGACGACCCTTACAACTATTTCCACATTAACTCGATCGCGGTGGCGCCCGACGGCGATTTGCTCGTCTCCGCGCGCAACACCTGGACGGTGTACAAGGTCACTCGCCCAGGCGGCAGAATCGCCTGGCGGCTGGGCGGCAAGCGGTCCGACTTCCAGCTCGGCCCGGGCGTGAGGTTCTACTGGCAGCACCACGTGCGCCCGCACGGGGCGACGACGCTGACACTTTTCGACAACGGCGCGGCCCCGCCGTACGAACTGCAGTCGCGGGCGCTCATCCTGCGCGTCGACACTGCGGCGAGACGCGTCCGACTGGTCCGAGCGTTCACCCATGCGAATCCCCAGTTCCTGGTTCATGCGATGGGCAGCGCTGAGTTGCTGCCCGATGGCGGGATGTTCGTCGGCTGGGGCGCCACGCCCTACTACTCCGAGTTCGCCGCCGATGGCTCACTGGTTATGGACGCGGTCATGCCCTTGGGCCATCCGTCGTACCGCACCTTCAGGCGACCCTGGACCGGCCATCCGACCGAGCGGCCCGCGGCCGCCGCCCGCGCCGGCACCGGTGGCGCGACCGTCTACGCGAGCTGGAACGGAGCGACTGTGGTGGCATCCTGGGGTGTCCTGGCCGGCAGGCGAACGTCATCCCTTGCCTACGTGGGCTCGGCGCGATGCACTGGGTTCGAGACCGCGATCGACCTGGCCAACGACGGGCCCTACTTCGCCGTCGAGCCGCGCGACGCATCCGGGCACGTCCTGGCCCTGTCGGCGACGGTGCGGCTTGCGTCATGACCCGCGCCGCTGCCCGCCACTACATCGCGCCCGGGTGCGGAATCCGGCTCAACCGCACGCCCGCTGGGACGGGGCCGAGGGATCTCGCCACGGCCAGCTCTGCCCACACCAGAACAGTGCGGGCAGGCGTTCCAGCAGGTTCTTGTTCCAGACCATGATGATGTTCCCCTGCACGCGGTAGGTCACGGCCGGAGGCCCGTACTCCTCGGCGACAACGGCAGACGGCAGGCAGGTCGAGCAGTTCTGGCTCGGCGAGGCGATGACAAAGTTGGCCTCGTGCAGATGCGGGTCATACCAGGACGCGTCGGACTCCCAAGCCGTGGTCACGACCTGGTTCTTGTATAGCCGGACCGGCCGCACCCGGATGTGGTCGCCGCTGGCCACGGTGTCGATGCCTGCGCCCCAGAAGCCGGCCAGTCCGTAATCGAGGTGGTGCGCCTGTAGCCACGTGGCAAGCGGCACGCTGGGGTTGCCGGCCGGCGGCCGGGTGGCGTTGTAGATCGTGATCCCGATGTAGCTCGCCAGAACGAGAGCCAGCGCCGGGAGCAGGCCTCGGCGCGGGAGCCGGCCGCCCACCAGCCGGCCGCCCAGTACCCGGCCGGCTAGCACCGCCCCTATGGGCAGCAGGCCGACGATCTCGTTTGACTCGGTCTGGGTGCTGACCAGGTACGCGGCGAAGACGAGGACGAAGGCGATGCAGAGCATCTGCACGATCAGGTCGCTCTCCCGCCGCAGCCGGCGGACACCGATGCAGACCGCCACCACGACGAGCAGAAAACCGATCAGGTGGACGAGGCCGGGAAATGGTGCGGCGGGCGGACCCGAGAAGTCGGCGCCGAAGGTGTTCAGCACCTTGACCAATTGGTTCCCTAGCATCGTCGGCAACGCTGACAAGGTTTTGAACTCGGCCACTGGGGTCTTCACGTAGAAACCGCCAGCGGCGTTGATGACGTGCAGCACCACTCGAGCGGCCACGGCGGAGACCACCGCCCCGCCGGCCAGCATGGCCTCGTACGACTTGCCAACGAGCACACCGCGGCGGCGGCACATCCGGATCGCACAGGCCAGAGCCAGCGGCAGGGCGCCTTCGAACAGCACCAGGGTGTCAGCGATCTGCGCCCAGGTGAGCAGCGCGGCGACGAGCAGAGGCACCCACCAGCGGGGACGTACCCGATCGAGCACCAGGTAGATGATCAACAGTGGAACATGAGTTCCCATGTGATCGGGGTTGCCCAGCAGCACGTGAGTGGTCAAGCCGAGCGACGGCGCCAGCATGATCCCGCCGGCGATCAGCATCCGAACCGTCGCCTCGCGGCCGGTGGCCCGACCCTTGGCCAACAGCGCCGCGAGCAGGAGCGTCAGCGTGTAGCTCAGCGCCGCAGCCACGTGCACAGTCTCGACGTTCAGTCCGTGCACCGCCTCCACCAGCATGTACTCGGGCAGCTCGGTCGTGTAGAACGACACGTCCGACAGGCTCCAGCCGTGGAGCAGGGGATTGCCATGCAGCATGGCCCAGGCCTGGAGCGCCTGCCCGCTGCTCTCAGAGCTGGCGGCGGCGGTGGTGGCCTGGGCCAGAAATGCGAAGAACAGCACCACCCCGCACACCACGAACACCGCCGGGCCGACCCAGCGGCGGCGGACCCGGGCCAGCCTGGCGGACGTGGCGCGGGACTCCGTCGAGTCGCACGCGGCGTCTAGCCGTGGGTTGAGGACCGTCTCCGGCTCGTAGTTAGGGTCGGCAGCCCGGTCGACCTCGAGCATCCCGCTAGGTGCTCGATGCAAACCTCGCCTCACGGCGGCAGCACACGGGGGAAGATGAACGTAAACCACGCTGTTGCCACGAGCAGGAGCAGGTTTACGGTCTGGAGCACCCAAAAACGCCGGCCGCCGACGTAGGTGGCAACGACCAGAACGGCTGGGAAGGCCGTGATCAGCATGCGCGAGTTCGGTGGCACGCGCTCCGTGCACACCGAGATCAGTGCAATGCCGACGGTCCATATCAGGGCCTCGAGCGAAAGGGATCGGCGCCTTCTGAACAGCAACCTCAGGAGGATCACCAAGACAACGGCACCGGCCAGACCGCCGATCGGAGGACCGAGCGTTCGGGCTGGGGCGTGTGCGGTTCGCCAGACGAGTCTCTGCACCTGATCCGCCAGTGATGCAAGATTGAACCCTTCCCCCCATGATCGATGCTGGGCGATCAGCATGGCGAACGGGGTACCCGTGTGTGCCCACAGAAACGTGGCGACCGCGCCCACACCGGTCAGAGAGAGCGCGGGCGCGACAAGGCTCCGCCGCCCGGCCCGGCTGTCCCACCCGCAGCTGCGAAGCTCTCGTAAAGCGGCGACGCCGCAGACGGCGATCAGAACCACTCCCTCAGGCTCGGTCGCGGTGGCGAGTCCGGCCAGTGTCCCCGCCAGCAGCCACCGCCGCTTTTGAAGCGCGAGGATGCACGCAGCCACCAACGGCAGCATCAATCCTTCGGCGTAGGCCATCGAGAACACCACCGAACCCGGGAACAGGCAGAAGATCGCCACCGCGCGTCGGCCCGCTGCCTCGCCCCACCATCCCGTCGCCAGCCGGTGGACGAGCACGGCAGTGACGAGACCGCCGGCTCCCGAGATCATCACGCCGGAGAGGTAGATCAGCGACATGAAGCTGTACGGCCCGGCGAGATGGGCGAGCAGACCCGCGAGGTGCCGTACGAGCAGCGGATACAACGGGAAGAACCCAAGCGTGCTCGTCGCAGCCCCAGGCGGGTGCGCAGGATAGCCGCTAAACGCCAGCTTGCTGTACCAGCGGCCGTCCCAGTTGGTGAGCTCGAGCATCAACGAGCGGTGGTTGACGTACCCCTCCACCACCGCGACCACGAGTACCAGCACTCGGCTGCCCAGGTACACGAGCACCGGCCAGCGGAAAGACTCGAGGGAAGCCGCCAGCCGTTCCCGCGACGAGGCGGGTGGCCAGGCAACCGCGTCGGCCGGGGCGGAGGTGGACTCCACAGCACGGCGAGGCTAGGGCGCGAACCGGACGGAGCCCGCACCGGCCGGGCCGCCGAGCCCGGAGCCGTATCCGCTGCCGTCTCCTGAACGTCCGGTTCGCGCAACAGAATGGCACCGGTCGATGCGGATCGTGGCGATCGTCGAGGCAAACAACGAGCGCAGGCTTCTGGCCCGTTGCCTCGAGTACCTACCGGGCTTCCCCCACAGGCGGACGCCCGTGCTCGACGATCTCTTCGCGATAGCTCCGAGGCCGGAGGCCCACGCCGCCTGACCGGCGGTCGTTCCGAGGACGAGGTGTCGGCGGTCTCCCGCACAGCGCAGTCGTTGCAAGCAGGCGTCGCCCGCGTCCGCCCGCTAACGCAGCCACGCCGGCTCACCCTGGTAGACGTCAGCATCCTCCTCTGCACGGCGCTGGCGCTGGGTTTGCGCATTTACCAGCTCGCCAGGCCCAACTACCTCTCCGGCCCAACGCAATACGACGACGGCGCCGACTTCGGGAGTGCGCTCCGGCTACTCGACGGCTCGCTTCCGTACCGCGATTTCGTCTTTGTACAGCCGCCGGGGATTGCGCTGCTGCTCTCACCAGTGGCGTTGTTGGCGAAGGCGGTGGGGACCGATGCTGGACTGGTTGTGGCCCGGATCCTGACCGTATGCGCTAGTGCGACCGGCGTCTTGCTGCTCGGCCGGCTGGTGCGACATCGCGGGCCGCTGGCCACCACCCTGGCCTGCGGGATCCTGGCCGTGAGTCCTGACGGCATCCTCGACGCCAGCACGGTGTTCCTCGAGCCGTGGCTGGTGCTGGCTTGTCTACTGGGCGCCTTGGTGATGTTCGAGGGTGATGAGCTGACTTCGAACCGGACGCGGCTGGCGCTCGGCGGCATTGCCTTCGGCGTCGCCGGCACGATCAAGGCGTGGGCGATCCTTCCTGTGCTCGTGCTGGTGTGGCTCGTGTGGCGAGCCGGCGGCAGCCGAAGCATCGCGGCCTATGTCAGCGGCGTGGCGAGCGGCTTCGTGGTCCTAGTGATCCCGTTCGTCGTGATGGCCCCCAACGCGTTCCTTCACGACGTCGTGGTGGCGCAGCTGTCGCGAGCCGATGTCGCCCGCGTTCCGCTCATCCTGCGCCTGGCGAGCATGTCCGGGATCACCGGCGTGCTCCAGTTCAGTCATCTGAGCGCGGGAGAGGCCAAAGTGATCGTGGCCACCGTTGCGATCGCAGGACTCCTGTTGGCGTGGGTGGCTCTTACGGTCGTGCGGGGCCCCCGTTCCATGCCAACCCTGGATCGGTTCGCGATCGGGACCTTGGTGGTGGTCCTGCTGGCGCTCCTGTGGCCGGCCGATTACTACCCGCATTACGCCGGCTTCTTCGCCCCGTTACTTGGCCTGGCCGTCGGCCTCGCCGCCGCAGGGCTCGTAAGTGCGCTGGCCCCGGCGTCCGTTTGGCGGTGGACAATCGCGGCAGCGATCGGGATCGCCGTCATGGCCGGCGTCCGGCTCAGCTACGAGGCCGGCACAGGTAGGTCCACGCTGATCGCCTGGGTCGACCAGCTCGTACCCCCAGGTTCATGCGTGCTCACCGACAATGCAGCACTGACGATCACGGCCGATCGCTTCATATCCACCGATCCGGGGTGCTCCAAGATGGTCGACGCCTTCGGGACGTCCCTCGCCCTTAACGACGGCCGAAATGGCCTCATGGCTTCAAGCTCCGACGTGTCGCTGCAGGCCGTATGGCTGTCAGGCTTGCGGCGGGCTAGGTTCGTGTGGCTCCAGTGCGGGCCTCCGGCTGCTCTTATTTGCGATCGGCGCGGCTCGACCAACCGTTACGTCCCGTGGACGCCCGAGATCCTCGGCTACTTCAGGCGCCATTTTCGTACGCTCGCGACAGGGCCGGGCCCTCTCAACCCGCCGGCACGTCTATACGTCCGGGTTCCGGGTTGAGCCGGCGCCAGAGACGCTCGTCTCCGCCGGACCAGATCACTCTTGCTGTGATCGCGCCCGTCCCGCTCAGAGACGAACGCGGACGAAGAGAAAGCCGGCCACGCCGGGCTCTGCTCGGAAGTGAGTCGCGAAGTACGAACTGATCGCCGGTGTCCACGGGATGCGCCGGCCGGTCGCATTCGCGCACGACGGACTCGTGACCGGCGCGCAGTTGAGCCAGACGAACTGCGCTTGCCGGAACGCCGCCTCCCATTCATGTTGAACGGCCGGACTGCGGCCCGCGCCGACGAGCGCGTTGCGACCGTTGGCGAGCGCGTAATCGGTCCCGATCGAATCGATCAGCCGTGGGCACGTCGACTTCGCTGAGAAGAACCGATTCGCCACGATCGTGTAGGAGGCGACGTCCGTCAGTACGCAGGCGCCGGCGGGAATCCGCGCGTCTGCGGCTGCGGCTGGGTTGGACGTGGTCAACCTCGCCTCGTGACTGAAGCGAACCACTGCCATCGCCCCTAGGCCCAACATGCCGAGCGCGTAGAGGCACGGGAGGAGAACGGTCCAGGCGCGCTTGCGGCCCGACGCCGTCGACCGGTCGCTCGCCTGTAGGGGCAGCGATGCGGACTCCATCGGTCCGAGACTATGGGCGCTTGCGGACGAATCGCCCCCCGCGAATCTGCCACCGGGCCGTGCGTAGCGTCCGCCGCGGCGGCGAGAATGCGCGCGTGCTAGGCCGGGCTCGGCGCCGACGGATACGGGTCATCGCGATTATCCAGGCGTTCAACGAGGAGCGCTTCATCACCCGCTGCGTCGAGCACCTGCGTGAGCAGGGCGTCGATGTTTATCTGATCGATGATGCGTCGACCGACGATACGGTCGCGGTCGCGGAGCGGTACCTCGGGCGCGGGATCGTCCACATCGAGGAGCTCCCGGCTCACGAGGTTCACGACTGGCACGAGATCTGCCGGCGCAAGGAGCAGCTTGCGGCGCGGCTCGATGCCGATTGGCTGATTCACCACGATGCCGACGAGATCCGCTTCTCACCGGTGCGCCGCCAGTCCCTCGCCCGCGCGCTCGAGCAGTTCGACGATGCCGGTTACAACGCGGTGAATTTTCAGGAATTCACGTTCGTCCCCACTCACGAAGCGCCGAACCATGATCACGCCCATTTCGATCGCACGATGCACTCGTATTACGCATTCGCACGGTCCGACCCGCACCGGCTGAACGCGTTCAAGCGACAGGACGGACCGGTCGAGCTTGCCTGGTCAGGTGGACACGCCGTTCGGTTCGAAGGACTCAGACCGGCGCCAGTTTCGCTGTGCATGCGCCACTACCTGTTCCTGAGTCGCGATCACGCGATCCGCAAGTACGTCGAGCATCGTCCCTTCGCTGAACACACCGTGGCGGCCGGCTGGCACAGCTTCCGCCCCAGGCTGCGCGCAGAGATGATCAGGCTGCCGAGTTCAGACTCACTGCTGAGGTACCGGGGCGACCACAAGCTCGACGGATCCGCGCCGAGACGGACACATGTGCTCGATGATCTCGTTGCAGCGTTCGAGCGCGTTGCTCCCGCATGAGCGTCGGCCTCGCTCCAGAGCTCCAAGCCGAGGGGCGATCGCACCGGATCGAGATCGCCACAGCGGCTCGGCCGCGATCGCCGCTCGCGCGGGGCGTCCCGCTAAGCATCCTCGCTGCAACTGCGCTGGCGCTGCTCCTGCGCCTGTACCAGCTGAGCCGGCCCAACTATCTACTCGGAGTGTCTGGCTACGACGACGGCGTGGACTTTGGCAGTGCGCTGCGGCTGGTGGATGGGAGCTTTCCCTACCGTGACTTCGCGCTCGTCCAGCCTCCTGGTATCACCGTGTTGCTGGCGCCGGTGGCGCTTCTCGGAAAGGTCGTGGGCAGCGATTCGGCGTTCGCGGTCGCTCGCGTCCTGACTGCGCTGGCCGGAGCTTCGAATGTCGTGCTCGTAGGCCTCCTGGTCCGCCACCGTGGCGTCGTCGCCACGACGCTGGCGTGCGGGCTCTTCGCGATCAATCCCGACGCGATCATCGCTTCGCACAGCGTGCTCCTCGAGCCCTGGCTCGTTCTCTTCTGTCTCGCCGGCGCGCTCCTGCTGTTCGACGGCGACCGACTCACTGCGCGCTCGCATCGGTGCGTGCTCGGAGGCGCCGCGCTGGGATTCGCGTGTGTCATCAAGGCTTGGGCGGTTCTGCCCGTGATCGTGCTGGTCGTGTGCTTTCTCGCGCTGGCCGACCGGCGCAGGACGCTCGCCTATGTTGGCGGCGTGATCGCCGCACCGGCGGTGTTCGCGCTCCCGTTCGTGCTGATCGCCCCGGCGGCCTTCACTCGCGACGTCATTGTCTCGCAACTCGCGCGCACCGATATCGGCCGGGTTCCGCTGGTGACGCGCCTGGTGAGCTTTACGGGAATCAGGGATCTGAATCCGCGAATCGGCGTCACGGTCGCGGTGGCTGCCGCGCTGTTCGCGTTCATGGCCTTCTGTGTCGTCGCCGCGACTGTCATCTCCCGCCGCCCGCCGCCACCGCTCGAGCGTTTCTCGCTCGCGACGGCCGCGCTGATCGTCGCCGCCTTCCTCTGGCCGCCCGACTATTACCCGCACTACGCTGCCTTCCTCGAGCCGTTCCTGGTCTGCGCGATCGCGCTGCCTGCCGCGAGGCTCGGCTCGGCGCTCGCGACCTCTGAGCCTGGCTACAGCCTGACCCCCGCCCTGGATGTATTGCGGCACGTGCCGTACGGGCTGGCGTCGATGAGAGCAAGGGTCCCGTCGCTCATCGTCACGCTCAAGTGGCCGCTGCTCGTGTTCCTGTCCAGCCGCATGGTGCTCGTGGTGATGGCCGCAGTCGAGCATTACGTCCGGCGCCAGCCGTTCTTGGCGCAGTTCGCGAGCTGGGACGGGAAGTGGTACGGCGACCTGGCGCTGCACTGGTACCCCGTGCATGCCGGCCACGGGCAGACGACCCTCGGGTTCTTCCCCCTCTATCCGCTCGTCGTCAGGAGGGTCGCCGGCGTGATCGCCCACTTCGGTACCACGCTGCCGTTCGTCGAGCAGATCAATCTCGCCGGCGTCATCGTCTCGGGAGTCGGCGGCCTCGTCGCGACCGTGCTCGTCCAGCGCCTGGCGACCGCGTGGTGGGGAGTCCAGGCCGGGCGCCGAGCGGCCGTGATCTTCTGCGTCTTCCCGGGCTCGGTCGTCTTCTCGATGGTGTACGCCGAGGGTCTGCTGATTCCGCTCGCGGCGGGCTGCATCCTCGCGCTTCAGCGCCGCAGGTGGGTGCTGGCGGGCGCGCTGGCGGGTTTGGCGACGGCGACCGCGGCTCAGGGGTTGGTTCTCATCTTGGTCTGCGCCGCCTCGGCCGCGCGTGAGCTCCACCGGCGCGACCGCGCCGGCCGCGCGGTGCGCACGAGCCTATGGGCGCCCGCGCTCTCACTCACGGGTGTCGCCGCGTTCGCCAGCTACCTGTGGCTCTGGACGGGGACGCCGTTCGCCACGCTGAGCGCCCAGCACGACGCGTGGGGGGAACGCACCAATCCGCTGGCGCTCGTCGACCTGTTGAACACCGCACTCGCCCAGATCACCCACCCGCTCGCCGGGAAGAGCACGTTCAAACCGGTGGTCGCCGTGATCGGCGCGCTCCTGCTGTTCGTGCTCCTGATCATCGTCTATCGCAACCGCCGAACGATGTCGATGGAGGCGCTGATCTGGACTGCTGGGATCAGCTTCCTCGCCGTGACGACGGAGAACGTGCCGCCGAATCCGAGGATGTTGATAACCGCCTTCCCGGCGGTGGTCGTGCTGGCCGACCGCGTCAGAGGCCGTTGGTTTGGGTGGCTCTCTTCGGCGAGCCTCCTGCTCCTGATCGGCGCCAGTTGGCTCACCTTCACGGTCGGGCATCGGATGCTTCCGCCATGACAGTCAGCCGGCGAACGAATCTCGTCTTGGGTGCAGGACCGGGCGGCGCGCGCCGAGCAGCGGCATCTTGCCGTCAAGAATTCGAAGAGTTGGCGGATCACGGCGCCGCTGCGGGCCGTCGGCAACACCGTGCGCCGCGCCCGGCCGGCACGTTCGAGATCGCTTCCGGTGCCGCAGGCGGGACCGTAAACGCAGCTACAGGGTGATGATCGCGAAAGTGGCCATCGGCTCGCTTGCGCTCGGTGGCGATTCAGGAGATCATGTCGTCTGGTGGCGAGTGTCTCGCGTTTCCGGTGGGGCGGTCCGCGAATGTCTCTGGAGGGAGGCCTGCGCGGCCTCCACGTCCGTCGCACCCCGGGCCGTCGAGCCGTGCGTGCGGTGGGTCTCGCCGTGGCCGGCGCCTGGCGCATGGGCGGGCCGGCGGTTCTGATTGGGCTCCTCTGCCCCATGGTCGCGCAGGCGGCGACGACCGCAACGACGACGTTCAACGCTCCCGGGCAGTCCGTATTCACGGTTCCGGTCGGGGTGACAGGCATCACGGTTGCGGCGGTTGGCGGCGCCGGTGGTGGCTGCGAGGGAATCGCCGGGGGTCACGGGGCTGGGGTCAGCGCCACCGTCGTGGCCTCGGGGGGCGAGTCGCTGTTGGTCGGCGTCGGCGGCGCCGGCGAGCCATGCCATCAGCCGGCTGGTGGGGCGGGCGGCATTGGCGGCGGCGGCGACGGCGCGCCGGGCAACAAGCGTGACGGCGGTGCCGGCGGCGGCGGCGCTTCGTTGGTGGGCCGAGCCTCGCCATCGCCTGGCTTTCCGGGGCTCCTAGTCGGTCGCCGCCGGCGGCGGAGGTACCGGAGGACCTAGTGCGCTGAATGGAAACGGAGGTGACGCCGGTTCGGCCGGCTCTGGTGCGCCCGGCGGCGGCGGCGGACCCGGGACTTCAACCGCGGGCGGCGGCGGTGGCCAGCCTGGCGGGGGTCCGGGCTCGTTCGGCCTCGGCGGCACCGGAGGCAACTGCGGCTCTGACTTCACAAGTAGTGGCGGTGGCGGGGGCGGTGGCTACTACGGTGGCGGGGGCGGTGGTGGCTGCGGCGGCAGCGGCGGAGGAGGAGGCTCCAGCTTCGTTATGCCGGGCGCTGCAGTCATATCTCCTCCGACGCCGACCAACGCGACCTCAGGGGTATCCATCACGTACGCGGCCCCAACCGCCGAGGAGAGCAACACGAGCCTGCACTTCGGCGCTCAGGCGGCGGGCACGGCGAGTCCGGGGCAAACGCTGACGGTGAACAACAATGGTTCGGCGCCGCTGGTGGTGTCGGGGATCCTGCTCGGGGGCTCGGATCCGGGCGATTTCCTGACCTTCGATCACTGTCAACACCCCGTGGCGGTGGGCTCGAGCTGCGACGTTGGGGTGCGGTTCTATCCACAGGTGGCGGGGGGACGCTCGGCGATGCTGACGCTGTTGACCAATGCGGCCAGCGCGCCACCGGCCGTGACCCTGGCCGGGGGTACAGCGGTCACGGGACCGGGGCCGGCGGGCAAGGTCGAGTTGCTGAGATGCAAGCTCGCGAAGGTTCACCACGAAGGGGGCAAGAGGACTCCCCCCACCGAGAGATGCACGGGCAAGGTGATTCGCGGCACTGTCAAGTTCACCATCACCGGTGCCGCGACCCGCGCGACGATCAAGCGCGGGGGGAAGGTCCTGGCCTGAGGCGCGAGGGTGGCGACCCCACATGGAGGTGAGGAGCTTGTGCTCAACGAGCGGCGCGCGTTGAAGCCGGGGAGGTACACGCTGGTTCTACGCCACCGCCAGGGCCGTCGTTGGGTCACGCACCGTTTCCGTCTCGTTCTCCGCTGAGTGGCCACGCGCGATCGGGCACTACGTCTTGATTCTGCGAAACCGTCGCGCTCGCCGGTGGGTCACGCGGTGCTTTTCCCTCTTGCTCCGGACGGCATGAAGACGCGATCCCGCTCGTAGGACGCGAAGCTCTCGCCCGCGGCGCGGACGCGGAGACAATGGGACTGGGCCGAACTGGCGGATCCGGTGGTTTTGCGTGTCGGCGACCACGAACAGCGCGCCGCGGGTCGCGGCGACGTCCTGGGGGCCGTTGAACTCGGTCGCGTCGGCGAAATGGCCGTCGCCGTTGAAGCCTCCCTGCGGGTTACCGTCGGACGAGACCAGGCCGCCGAGGTCGATCACGTGGTTGGAGCTCGGCACGTAGGCGCGGACGAGATTGTTGGCGGTGTCGGCAAACACGACGTCACCGTCGAGCCCCATCGACAGACCCTGGGGATGGTTGATCTGAACCTGGTTGCCGGGCAGCAGGAGCCCGGTGTTGGGGTCCGTGTTGCCGTTGTAGCCGCTCGTCCCGGTGCCGACGACCTTCGTCACGCTCCCGTCGGCGAGGTGGATCTTGAGCACGTAAGCCGGGTTGTTGGTGGTCGCGTACAGATTGCCGCCTGGCCCTCCGACAACGTCGCGGACATCGTCGGCAGCGGCTCCAACTGTCGTGATCGTGCCGTCCGGATGGACCTCGCGCACACCGTGATCGCCGTCGGCGATGAAGATCACCCCGCTGGGGTCGACCCACACGCCGTAGGGGCCGCTGAGCGAGGCGTTCCTCGCCGACCCGCCGTCCCCGCAGGCCGAATGCTGGTCGCTGCACTTCTGGCCGTTTCCGGCCACGGTCGTGATGACCCGCGGGGCTATGGGGTCGATTACCCGGACCCTATGCAGGGCCGGGTCGGCGACATATAGCGCTCCGTCGAGCCCGACCGCGAGTCCCGCCGTGGTGCCGAGGTGAGCTTCGCCGGCCGGTCCGCCATCGCCGCAGGCGTCGGCCGGCGCCGCGCAGTGCTGACCGGTTTGACCAGCCACAATCGCAGGGGATCCGTCTCCGACCAGGCGAATGGTCCCGTCGTCGAGGCCGACGTAGAAACCGCGCTCCGTGAGTGTGGTCGACCAGGTGGGTGGAGCGGCAGCCGCCAGGGCCGACGGTAAGCCGATCGATGTCGCGTCGAACCGCGTGCTGGTGGCCGTCGGGCACGCATCGAGCGCCGCCGCCGAGCACGGCGCCGGTATCTTCGGCGCGCTGTCTGGGTTGGCCGGCAATAGCCTGCCGTCGCAGCCGCTGGTGGGATCGGGTTGGTGGCCATCGGGGCAGACCGTCACGTCCGCGGTCGAGACTCCGTTCAGGTTGGTCTTGGCGAACGGCACGGGCCCGAACGCCTCCGCGCTCCCGAGCGCGAGTGGCCAGAGCCAGCGCTGCTGCGAACCGGGCGCCGCGGCGCAGGCGGAATTGGAGAGGTCGCCGCAGTAGAGCCACGCGTCGGTCAGATTTGCGGCGGTGAGCGTCGCGTTCGAGAACACCGCTCCGGGCACGTACGCTCGCGAGAAGCTGGCGTGGTCGAGATGCGCCCCGGTGAAGTTGCAGCCGATGCACTGCGCACCGTCGAAGGTCGCACCGATCAGCGTGGCCCCGGTCAGGTCGAAGCCGCCGCCCGTATCGACGTTCCCGGCAAGCACCGCTCCAGAGAAGTCCACGCCCTCCAGATCCCGGGCGCTGTCGAACGCCTGACCGTCGCCGTAGATGTGGGCCCCGCTGAACACGGTGCGCTTGCCTAGTACCCCATTGAAGTCAGTGCCCACGGCGAGAACCCGGTTGAACGCCGCTCCGGAGAGATCGGCGCCGACGAAACTATCGCCGGACACGTCCGCTCCGACGAAGTCGGCGCCCTCCAGATTGGTCTGCGATCCGGCGAAGCTGGCGCCCTTGGCGTTTCCATGCGCGCCGAGACGGGCGTCCTCGAAGGAGGCCCCGGCCGCGTTGGCGTTGTTGAACGTCGCTCCGGCGAGCTCGGCCAAGTCGAAGCCGGTGCGCTGGAGGGACGCCCCGTTGAAATTGGTGCCCGTGAAGTCGGCGGGGAACCCGACGAACTTCGCGCCCGCGAGGTTGGCGCCGTGGAGGTCCGCCCCAGCAAGCACCGCCCTGTCACCCGCGTCGGCGACGAACTCGGCGCCGTCCACATCCACGTTGGCGTGCTCTTGGCGCACGAGCAGGTCGAGCAGGTCGAGCCGCACGGTGCTCCCGGGAAGCAGGGGGCTGGTCTCGCAACCCGGATCCGGCTTGACCGGCGTAAGCCTCGCGTTGACGAGCGAGGTGTCCTTGAACGTCGTGCATGAACCCCCGAACGGTCCGACCTTGACGCCCGCGAAGCTGGGCGGCGAGCGGTAGCGCAGTGCGACCAGGCGCGCTCCTCGCAGATCGGTCCCGTCGAACCCGGTGCGCGTCACCACCGTGTGGTCGAGCCCGGCGCCGGCCAGGGTCGCGTTGTCGAACGTGACGTCGCTCAGGTTCGTACGGGTCATGTTCCAGCCGTTGAAATTCCCGTGCAGCGTGGCGCCCGTCAGATCGGCGTCCGTCACGTTTCCTTCAAAGGCGATGTTGGAAAGCATCGGCTGAACGGACGTCGCGTCGACCCCCTGCAGCGCGCAGGCGCGACAGGAGCTGAACACGTTCAGAAGCGCTTCCGGGGCGACGATCGAGGCGTTCGTGGTCGTCCAGTCGTTGCGGCCGGGGAACAGGGCGGGGGCGGGATCCGACGACTGCACGTCCTGCGCCCCCCACGCCGAGACGAGGCCGGCCGGCTCATCCTGGAGCAACACGGCGGCCCCGGGCGCGACGGCGATCGAAGTCGGGTGAGTCATCACATCGGCCGCTCCCTAGTCGCCGCCGCAGGCGCTCGAGTCCCAGCTCGAGTCCGCGGGGATCACGACCACGTTGGATTTGGAGCTAGTCGAATCAAGCGGTCGGGCGAAGACCGCACCCCCGTCCGGAGGTGGCGGGGGGTTGGCCTGGCGAAGACACTGCGCCCCGCTCGCCTGCGCGGAGGCGGGCGCCGCGAGCAGGCTTGACAGCAGGAGCGCGGCGCAGGCGGCGAGGATGCGGTCGCGCACGGTCACCCTCAGCTGTTGGTGGGGTCAAACCGGCTCAGCGATGGCTCCGCCTCGCCTATCCCCGGCGCAATGTGGGGATTGCTCGTCCCGAGGTCGGTGAGCGGTTGGTAGTTGGGCGCGAACACACTGCGCCAGTAGTCCACCGCCACGTGCGGCACGTTGACCCCCGCGCTCTTGGTGGCCAGGGGCGTGCCGTCGGCGTTGTAGACGTCGAGGTGGTAGTCCTGCGGGTCGCTGCCGTCGCCGCTGTGGTAGAGCAGGTAGATCTGGCTCGCGCCGTCCACGGCCACATCTAGATACGTCCTTTGGCTGCCGAGGGCCAGGGTGAAGTCGCGGTCCGGCTGACTGCCGAAGTAGCGCACGGGGTTGCCGTTGAGATCGAACGCCGACAGCTGCGGACCCGCGGCCTCGAGGATCAGCACGGTGCCGGGATTGGTCACCGCAACCGCGATCGGCGAGCTGAGGAGTCCGATCTGGGTGCCCGGCCCGGCCGAGTAGGTGGCCAGCCGCGTGCTGGCCAGACCGTCTCCCGCCACCGGAAGTGGCGCGGACAGAGGCTCGACCGATCCCACCCGGCCGCTGTCCGTGTGCACCGCCACCACACGCCCCGACGAATGCAGCGCCGCGGCGGATACGGGCAGCAGGAATCGGCCCAGGGAGGCCGTGGGATCCCAGGCGAACTTCCCGTTTTGCAGGTCCACCGTGACCTTGCGGACGTCATAGGCGTCGCTTGTCTCGGCTGGCTCCAGCAGCACGTGGTTGCCGCCGCCGGGGGCGTTCGTGTTGCAGTTGGTCACGTCGACGAAGCTGTCGAGCAGCAGAAACGGACGCCGCGCGTAGCCCTCCTTGCGGGCTGCGGCCAGCTCAATCGTGTTGCCGTTCTGTGCGACCGGCACTCCTCGCAGGAAGTAGCGGTCCCCCTGCTTCCACACCATGCCCGCCACACCCAGGGTGGTGGCGACGGCCGCCCCGGTGACATCCTGGATTCCAGAGCCGCCGGTCGACTTGACCGTGACCTGATCGGACCATGTATAGCCCTGATCGGCAGTGCTGTAGGCCGTGGTTCCGGTCCGTTTGAACACGGTCGCGGCGCTGATCGTGGCGGGCAGTTGCTTGATCGCGAAGCCCACGGCGGAGGGGACCTTGCCCGGATCGTCGTTGACGAACTGATCCGATACCCCGGTTCCCACCTGGTTGCCACCGTCGTCCATGAACACCACGCTCCACTGGATCTGACCGCCCCCGAACGGCGCCACCACGTTCACGGCCAGCGGGTCGGACCGCACCTTGCCGCCCTCGTTGATCTTGCCGGTGATCGGATCGAGCACCAAGGTCCCGTCGACCTTCGCCTCGAGTCGCCACGACCGCGCCGTGGCCGGGAACGTCGCCGCGCAGGGATCACGCGAGATCGTCACCGTGGCCTGATACGTCAACGAGACCTCATTCTCGATCACCCACGGACTGATGATCGTCTCCGCGCACACCTCGGCCAGCGTCGCCGCATCGCCCGCCGCCTCGATGGCCGCGATTACCTGGCCGATCGTCGGGATCGCGTCAATCGCCTTTTCTCCGATTGTCTGGGCAAGGAGGATTGCGCCGGCCTTCCCAAGTATTTGAGCGGCGGGCCTGGGGGCAAAGAGCAGCTTGGGGATCGCGCCCGCCAGAGGGAGCAGAACAGACCACAGGTTCACACCCCCGCCCTTCATTTCGGCGATGGTTGCGCCGCCGCTGGCGACCAGAGTGGCAAAGGACTCGCCCTTGGTCAGGCTGAGGGCGGTTTGTGCCAGCTTGGCCAACTCCCTAACGGTCGCCCGGCTGGCCACGACGCCCACGATGCCTTGCCTGATCGCGCCCCATGTGGCCGCGACGTTGATGTCGACCGCCAGCGCGAACGCGTTGAGACCGATGGTGAGGATGCCGGTCAAGATCGACGGCACCAGCACCTCGGCGGTGGGGGCGATCCCGTTGGGATAGGCGTCGCTGGGGAAATAGTCGCGCCACCCTCCGTTGATGGTCGAGCCCAGCCCGCAGTACATGAGCCGCGCCGTGTGGGCGCCGGACGGGAAGTCGAGCGTGACGTTGATCGTGTTGGTGGCGCCACCCAGCGGTATGCCGAGGATGGTGGGCACCTGCGGCAATATGCCCAGGAACTTCGCGTATTGCGTATCGGGAGGGTCGGCGCCCGGATCCGGGTACTGGCCGCCCGATTTGGCGGGAACGACCTGACCGCCCTTTCCCAAGTACTGGACATACACGTTGACCCACCGCACGAAGTCGTTCGACAGCTTCAGCGGCAACTTGCCGTTGTCGTAGGAGCCGTTGGCGACCGTGGTCGTGCCGTACACGTCGCCGGGGTTCTTGATCTTGATGTCGAGTCCGGCCCCGGTGGCCAGGGCCGGCGAGTACGGGGTCGGCTGGGGAACGACGCCGCGGGGCTGGATCCACGTCTTCCGCTGCGCGCTGTCATCGGCGTCGGCCAGCGGCTTGTCGATGACCGCCCCCAGGGTGGCGTCCTCGCGAACCGCGCCAATCCCCGACTTGACCGCGTCCACGTGAGCGTTGACAAAGGTTTGATCGTCGCGATTGAGCTGGACGGTGTTGAACGTCGCGAGCTTGCCGTTGGTCAGTTGGATCTGGCTGGGTGTCCCGTCGGGGTCGGTGACCTGGACCAGCGTCGCGTAGTCCCTGCCCTGCCGCTGCATGGTCGTTATGTACGCCCCGAGCGTCTGGACAGCCGGCGTCTGAGCCAGCAGCGCGTTGGTCGCGGCCAGGCTCGTCTTGTCGAGCGTGCTCACGTTCGGATGGAATCCGACGAGCGCCGCCGCCGCCGAGTATGTGTCCATGATGTTGCTCAGCTGCACTATTTCCTCGGGCGAAGTTACGTGCGCCGCCGTGAGGCCGAGCGACTTGAGGCGCCGCTGCGAGCCGGCGACGCTCTTCAGTGAACCCCCGACGCGACGTGCCGTGAGGGCTAGGGACGTCGTCGCGTCCGCCGGCACGTGCCACATCTGCGAGACCAGTACCTGCCTGGTAGCCCGCCGCCGATGCCTCGACTTGGATCCGTGCTTGGGCCGGTGCCCGCGCCCACGCCGCTTTCCGTACACCGAGACCACCATCCCGCGCTCGACGTGAACCGGCACTCCCGACACGTGATGCGTCAGGACCGACAGGTTCATCTTCTTCCAGATTCCGCCTTCCGCGGCGAGCGCTTTCCTGGAGGCCTTCGTGTGCGCGACCAGCGGAAGCCGCTTGCCGTTGGCCACCACGACCAGACCGGACATTCCCCTGGCTGGTCTGAGGGCAAACTGCAAACGTGTGGGCGGTGCCTGCCCCTTCGGCTTGGGGTGCTTTGGCTTATGCGAGTGCTTCGGCCGTGCCATGGCCGACGAGCGGCCGAGGATCATCGCTGCGGCCGCCGAGGACACGCCAGCCTTCAACAGCCAGCGCCGCCCCACTGGCGTCGCCAACAGCTCCTCCAGCGACTCTAGGTCGCGATCGTCACCCAGGCGGTGATCTTCCATCAACTTCCCCCTCCGGATCCGGTATCCGTGGCGCCGACGTTGTCGCGTGTGCAGGTCGTACCTCGCCCGATACGCCCCGGGTCAGCCCACTTGCACTCACATGATGTCCAATCCGCGTGGCTTGCGCAACCGAGCGGCTCGGCGCGCGAATCGAGATCAGGTGGCGCCAGGCCGGTCGGCTACGGTCGACGTCGCTCGGTAGACCTGGACGCCGTTGGCGCTGTAGTCGAGCCGAAATCCGGTCTCACGGACGTATCGCCTGATGGCGGGGCTGTGGCCGCTCAGCCAACTCCACAGCAGGACCCAGCCGATGTCCAGCCGCCGGGCGTTGTCGCGCGCGGCGATCAGTTGGGGGGGCGTGCTCGGATATCCCGCCTGGGTGGCCAGGAGTCGCGTGTAGAACGGGTCCTTGTCGAGCCCGGCCAGGGTGTGAGGTGAGATCCGTGAGATGAAGCCGACGGCGCGCGGATGGCCGTCGGCGGTCGCCAGCACCTGAGCGTCCGGATCGAAACCGAGGCCGTTCCAGTTGGTTCCGCCCCGGATTCCGTAGGGAACGTCGACCACGATCGAGTGGGAGCGGTCAGCGGCTATCGCGCGGTCCACAGCAGGCAAGGCGGTGGGCACGGTGCCGATCGGCCCGCCGCCGCCCCAGCCGAGCTCCAGGCAGGCAAGGGCGACGACAACGATTGCCGCCGGAGCGGCGTGAGCGCGCAACCAGTCCACCGCAGCGCCGGCCAACAGGGCGGCGGGCAGGATGCCGAGCGTCATGATCCGACTCGCCTCGCGGAATCCGGACAGCAGCGGGAGCTGGACAAACCAGGTGTACGGCATGATCGCCGATACCCGCCGGCCGTCGAGTCCGACCGCGGCGGGGATGAAGGTATGAGAGCCGACGCGAAGCAGCGGTCCGAACGCCAGGGCTGCGCAGCCGGCCCAGAGGAGGGTCAGCAGCCAAGCGCTCTTCCGCCGCCGAGCCAGGAACAGTCCGGCCAGCGCGAGTAGCGTGAGGATGAGGCCGAACGTATGGATCCCGTCGCGGGTCAGTCCGTTATCGACGATCCCGAGGTGTCCAAGCCCGAAGTCCCTCACCCTCGGCGAGAGCGCGAACATTCTGTCGAGGTTGACGCTGCTCCCGACGTAGTCGGCGCCCAGGGCGTGGGGCGAGGAGGTGGCGCCGCCCGAGCTCACCTGCGTCGCGATGGCCGTGATCTGAGGAGCAGCGAACAGTGCAGCGGTGAGCGCGGCCACGGCCGCGAGTCCGAGGTTTGCCGCCCTCGGACGCTCCAGGACCCACGGGACGAGCGCGAGTCCGGCCACCACCACAACGAGAACGGCCATCTCTAGATCGGTCAGCAGCGCACCGCCGAGTACCAGGCCGAGGACTGCCGCCTGCTGCCGTGAGGGCCGCCGAACGAGCCGTACCGCGGCCTCGAGCGCGAGCGGGAAGAACACGGCCCCCACGGCCAGGTTCAGGTGGTACCAGGCTCGCCACGTCAACATCGAAGACAGGCCGAAGAAGGCGCCGGCGGCGATCGCGCCGGATTGTGACGGCAGCCAGAGGCGGGCGACGCGATACGCGGCATAGCTCGACAGGCCCGGGACCGCAACTGAGAGGAGGTTGTACGAGACACCGGGACCGAACACGACCGTGGCGGGCATCATCAGCACGTCCGGCAGAGGCATCAGCGCATGCAGACCGAGGGGCGCGCCCACCGGAGCCGCGATGCTTCGACTGAACCAGGGATTGCTCAGGTGCTCAACCTGGTGGGCCATCCACCAGAACCCCCATATGTAGCTTCCCGCGTCGCGCGTGGCCGGCATGTGACCGGACAGGTCACGCGCTCGCGGCCACGTCGCCAGGACTCCGGCAGCCAGAAAGCCGGCAAGGATCGCAAGCTGAGCGGTGAGTGGACGGCCCCAGATCGCGCCGCGGATCAAACCCGGAACGCGCGGTCGTCCGTCTAGCTGGGGCGATCGGGTCGTGGGCGACAGCTCACGATGGCGACCGTATCCCGACGTGCCTAAGCTGGGAGATCGGGTCCGCAGCGGATGCAACGCGGGCCACTGTAGGGCCGGGTGCGGACGCACCTCGTAGGTCCGGGGCCCGGATCACGGGTTGGAGCGGCGCACGGTGGGCACGAGCAGCAGCAGCCAGCACAGCTGGGCGGCGCCTGTGCTGACGAAGGCCACGGGGATGGAGAGGAGGAAGATGGCCGGCGTGATGAGCCAGTGTTCGCGTCGCCCGAGCTCGCGGGCGCCCTCGGGCGTCAAGGCGTCGGCGTGCTGGGCATATATGCGCATTGCGCCGCTGATGAGCGCCACGATCGCCACCGTAGAGGCGTAGAGGATCACCGAAGCCGGGTCATTGCCGTAGACGCCGAGCACCCGCGTCGGGTAGGGCAGGAAGGCGATGAACCCGAGGTAGGCGAGGTTGAGCACCGTGATCTTGCCATCGATCATCTTCAGCGCCCGGAAGAAGCGGTGGTGGCGAACCCACAGGAAGGCGATGACGACGAAGCTGATGGTGTATGAGGTGAATTCCTCGCGCCGGTCCGCGAGGGCGGAGCCAAGCGCGTTGTGATGATCCGCGCCCAGGCTCGGGAGCGTGATGTTGAGCACCAGCAAGGTGAGGGCGATGGCGAACACCCCGTCGCTGAGGGCCACGGTTCGCGCGTAGTCGAACGCCCGCTCCTCGGGTGTCTCGTCGGCGGGCGGTTTATCCGCATCGGCCACGCGGGGAAGGTATCGATGCCCCGGGTTGGTCGTAACGACGAGATCACCGTCAGCGGTCGGCGTCGGCCTCCTGGGGCGCCGCCACCCAGGCGGTGAACACCGGTAGGGCGAAGAACTCGGATCCGTCCTGCGGCTCATCCAGTTGCCCCGGGGCACCACGCGCGGATCATCTCATCGCGGCGAGAGTGATACTTGCGCGGCCTGATCACCGAGACGAGGAGATCGCCCGATGGCGCTCGAGGAGTTATTTGCACCGCTGCGGCTCGGCCCGGCGGAGATTCCGTGCCGGATCGTCTCGACCTCGCACCAGACGACGCTGGTCCACGACCACCTGCCGACCGACGAGTTTGTCGCCTATCACGAGGCGCGCGCCCGCGGCGGCGCGGGGCTGATCATCCTGGAGGCGGTGGCGGTGGCGCCTTCGGGCCTGCTCACGTCGCACACACTGGGCGGCTATCTGGCCGAGATGGTGGGCGGCTACCGCCGTGTCGCCGAAGCGGTCCAGCAGCACGGCACGAAGCTGTTCGTCCAGCTGTTCCACGGCGGCCGAGAGGTGATCTCCTCTTCGCCGCGGCCGGTGGCGGTGTCATCGTCGGCAATCCCCAGTCTGCGCTTCCACACCGAGCCGGGCGTGCTGAGGACCGACGAGGTGCGGGAGCTCGTCGCCGCCTACGCCAGGTGTGCTGCCGTCGCGGCGGAGGCCGGCCTCGACGGGATCGAGATCAGCGCGGCGCACAGCTACCTGCTCGAGCAGTTCTTCAATCCGGCCTACAACCTTCGCGACGACGAGTACCGCGACCCGACCCGCGCGCTGCTCGAGGTGATCACGGCGGTGCGCGGAGCCGCGTCGTCCCTCGCGCTCGGCGTGCGGCTGAGCGGCGACTCGGAGGCCGCCCGCGCGATCGTCCGCGACGTCGCCAACATCGTCGACTATCTCCACGTCACCACCGGCAACTCCGCCACGTTCGACGGCTCGGTGGGCATTGTCCCGCCCCCGCCGATCCCCCGGAACGTCGTCGAGACGTTCACGGCTCCGTTCCGGGTCGGAGTCCCGCTGATCGCGACGGCGCGCGTGGTTGAAGCTCGGGACGCCAATGCGATGATCAAGCGCGGCGCCGCCGACGCGGTCGGTATGACCCGAGCCCTGATCACCGACCCCGACATGCCTGCCAAGGCGAGGACCGGGCGCACGGCCGAAATTCTCCGTTGCATCGGCTGCAACGCATGCATCGCCCACTATCACGCCGAGACGCCGATTCGGTGCGCGCAGAATCCCCGCACGGGGCGCGAGCTGACCATGGCCCGCCCGCACCGGGCCGACCCCTCGCGCCGGATCGTCGTCGTCGGCGGCGGACCGGCTGGGTTGGCGGCGGCCGCGGAGGCCGGGGCGCGCGGCCACGACGTGGTGCTGCTCGAGCGCGAGTGCCTCGGCGGTCAGGTGTGGCTGGCCGGCAATTCGCCCACCCACGAGGAGCTGGCGGCGACGATGCTGGCCAACTACGAGAGGTTGCTGCGAGCCGCCAATGTAGGAGTCGAACTCGGCGTCGAAGCGGACGCGGATGTCATCGAGCGTTACGCGCCCGATGAGGTGATCGTGGCGACCGGTGCCCGGCCGTTCGAGCCCGGGCACAGCCTCAGCGGTGTCGAGGTCGTGCAGGCCTGGGACGTGTTGGCCGGTCTGCGTCCCGACGGGCACGTCCTGATCGCCGACTGGGGCGGCGATGCGGCTGGGCTCGACTGCGCCGCTGCGCTCGTGGCTGACGGGCGCAACGTGACGCTCGCGGTGAGTGCCGCCGTGCCGGGCGAGACCCTTCATCAGTACACCCGGAACACCTACATCGCGCGCCTCCTTCGCGCCGGCATACGCATCGAGAACTGGCTTGGGTTACAGGGCGCCGCCGACGGGAGTGTCAGCTTCAGGAGCATCTTTGCTCCCGAGCTCGAGACCTCGATTCGCTGTGACGTGCTGGCATTGTCATTGGGGCGCGTTCCCAACCAGCGACTCGAGGCCGAGCTCCGGTCGAGGAGCTTCTCGGTGACCACTGCGGGCGACTGTCGCTCGCCGCGCGGCCTCGAAGAGGCAATCCTCGAGGGCACGCTCGCTGCCGTGAGGCTCAGCGAAGTCCGATCGCCGCAAGCTGTCGGTTGACCGCCACCGCCCACCGGAGACGAATTTGCCCCGCCGGGAATCTACGACGCCTGAGCCCGGCACGATGACCGGGATCTCGGCGAGACCCGAAACGGCACCGCCGCTTCGTATGGGCGATGTCCAGCCGCTGCCGCCACGGCTTCAGGACGCCCGCGCCACCTGGCTGATCATCACCGTGGCCACGGTGCTCGGGCTGGCCCTGCGCCTGTATCAGCTGGCGCGGCCGAACTATCTGTTCGGCCTGACGGGCTATGACGACGGGGTCGATTTTGGCAGCGCGGTTCGGCTGGTCAACGGCGCGTTGCCGTACCGGGACTTCGCCCTGGTGCAGCCTCCCGGCATCGCACTCCTCATGGCTCCGGCCGGGCTGCTGGCCAAGGCCACCGGCACGCACGTCGCGTTCGCGGTAGCGCGGATCGTGATGGCGTGCGTCGGCGCCGCCGGAGCCCTCCTCGCCGGACTGCTCGTGCGTCATCGCGGACCATTGGCCACGGCGCTGGCCTGCGGGATTCTCGCCGTCAGCCCGGGCGCCATTCTGGCCTCGCACAGCGTACTGCTGGAACCCTGGCTCGCGCTGTTCTGTCTCGCCGGCGCGCTCGCCGTTTTCGAAGGCGACGACGTAACCACCGACGATCGGCGGCTCGCGATCGGGGGCGTCGCCTTCGGCTTGGCCGGCGCGGTCAAGGTGTGGGCGATCCTTCCCGTGGTCGTTGTCCTGGCCGTCTGCTGGCGTGCCCGCGGGCACCGCGCTGCGCTGATGTATGTGGGGGGTGTCGCGGGGGCGTTCCTCGTCGCGGTGCTGCCGTTCGCCGCGCTCGCCCCGCGAGCGTTCTACAACGACGTGATCGTCGCCCAGTTGTCTCGAGTCGAGATCGCACGCGTGTCAATCCCCGGCCGGCTCGGCAGCATGGCCGGAGTCAGCGACCTATCGAGCGCCGCGACGGCCGCCGTGCTGGCCGGTGTGGCGATCGCCGCGTTCGTCGTCGTCTGCGCGGTCGCCGCCAGCCTGCTAACGCGCCGCCCGCCGCCGGCGCTGGAGGCATTCGCCTTGGGCACGGCCGCCCTGATTGCCCTGGCGTTCCTTTGGCCACCCGACTACTACCCCCACTACGCCGGATTCTTGGCCCCGTTCCTGGCCCTCGCCGTTGCTCTACCTGCCGCCAGGCTCGTCGACGCCCTCGCGCCGCCGGGCTCCCGGAGCGCGCTCGTGAGGGCCGGCACCGCGGTCGCCGTACTCGTGATCGCGGCCATGGCCGTCGACCAGGCCCGCTACGAGGTGGGCCTGAGAACGGTCGATCCTGCCGCCGCGGCCGACCGGCACATCCCCCCCGGGTCGTGCGTGGTCACCGACATGGTCTCGATGACGCTCGTCGCTGATCGGTTCACCTCGAGCCATCGGCGTTGCCCACAGCTCATCGACTCGGTCGGCACCGACTACGCGCTCGCCCACGGGCGGAGCGCGCTCTCGGGTGCAGGCCGCAGTCCGGCAGTCAGGTCCACGTGGCTCGCCGCGCTGCGCCGGGCCCAGTTCGTCTGGCTCTACTGCGGACCGCCGCGGGCTGCCCACTGCGACGTCTCGACCAACCGCCGCATCCCGTGGACCAATCGGATCCTGACCTACTTCGCGGCCCACTTCCGCCGCCTGCCGGGCCCGCCACCGCACCTCTACGAGCGCCGCGCGGTCCGCCGCGCGGTCAGGTAAATGCTCCGCCCCGCGTCGGCGCGCCAATGACCATCTTGCTCGACAATTGGCGCGACGCCCCGACCCCACTCAGGTAGCGAAAGGACAGACCCACGATGGAAGCCACAACCGAGGCGCAAGCGGAGCCTCCGCCACAGCCCGCCGAGACCGCGTTCTCGCTCGAGCTGACCCAGGACCAGAAGGACATCCGCGAATGGGTTCACGGGTTCGCCGAGCATACGGTGCGCCCGGCGGCTTCCGAGTGGGACGAGCGCGAGCAAACGCCATGGCCGGTCATTCAGGAGGCGGCCAAGATCGGCCTCTACGGCTTCGAGGGGATCGCCCAGTTCTGGCTGGACGAGACCGGAATCCTCTTCCCGATCGTCAACGAGGAGCTGTTCTGGGGCGACGCCGGGATCGGTATGTCGATCATGGGCACCACCCTGGCGGTGGCTGCGATCCACGCCAACGGCACCCCCGAACAGTGGGGCGAGTGGATCCCGCGTTGCTTTGGTACCGAGCAGGAACCCAAGGTGGCGGCGTTCTGCGTTTCCGAGCCCGACGCCGGTTCGGATGTCTCCTCACTCCGCACGCGGGCTCGCTACGACGAGGCCAAGGACGAATGGGTGCTGAACGGTCAGAAGGCGTGGGCGACGAACGGGGGAATCGCCGAGATCCATGTAGTCGTCGCGCAGGTCGACGGTGACCTGAAGGCGCGCGGACACGCCTCGTTCGTCATTCCGCCCCACACCAAGGGTCTCGAGATGGGAACCAAGGTCAAGAAACATGGCCTTCGCGCCTCCCACACTGCCGACGTGTTCCTCGACGACGTCCGAATTCCGGGTGCCTGCCTGCTCGGTGGGAAGGACAGGCTCGACGCCAGACTGGCCCGCGCCCGGGAGGGCGAGAGCTCACGGGGTCAGGCGGCCATGCGCACGTTCGAGGTCAGCCGCCCGACCGTCGGTGCCCAGGCAGTGGGGATCGCTCGCGCTGCCTACGAGTACGCCCTGGCCTACGCCAAGGAACGGGTGCAGTTCGGCCGCCCGATCATCGACAACCAGGCCATTGCCTTCGCGCTGGCGGACATGAAGATGGAGATCGACGCCGCCCGGTTGCTCGTCTGGCGGGCCGCCTGGATGGGCCGCAACGACCATCCGTTCGACAACGCCGAGGGGTCGATGAGCAAGCTCAAGGCCGGCGAGGTCGCGGTATGGGCCACCGAGCGTGCGATCCAGATTCTCGGCGGGAATGGCTACACGCGCGAGTATCCGGTCGAGCGGATGCACCGCGACGCCAAGATCTACACGATCTTCGAGGGCACCTCAGAGATCCAGCGCCTGGTCATCGCCCGCGCCATCTCGGGCATGCAGATCCGCTGAACGGGCGTGCCTGGGCACGCGAAACCGCGGGCCCGGCAGATGCCAGGTCCGCGGCAGTCGCTCAGATGCTTACGCCGCCAGCCGGAGCTGCTCGAGCTCGTGGCTGTGCGCCAGCCGACGGAGTCCGCGCTCCTCGAGCTCGCGCGCCCGCTCGGCTGAGATGCCGAGCTCGCTGCCCGTCTGACGGAGGGTGCGGGGCTCGTCGCCGGTCAGTCCGAAGCGCAGGCGGATCACGTTCCGCTCCGCCTCGGGGAGCTGCTCGACGATCTCGTTGACGCGCTGATCGCGGTCGGCCTCGGCGACCTCTTCCATCGGCTCAGGGCGTTCACTGGCCAACAGGTCTCCGAGCGCGGTCTCACCGTCGTCGCTGACGGCCTGATCGAGGCTGGCGAGTCCACGAGACAGTTCGCGGATTTCGATCACCTCGTCGACCGACAGCTCGGCGACCGCAGCGATCTCCTCGTCGGAGGGCTCGCGACCGAGCTTGGTGTTGAGCTCGCTCTCGACCTTACGCACCTTTACCTGTCGCTGGGCGACGTGGACGGGGAGGCGGATCGTGCGGCCATGGTTCTGCAGGCCGCGCTGAATCGCCTGCCGGATCCACAGGGTTCCGTAGGTCGAGAACTTGAAGCCTCGGCGCCAGTCGAACTTCTCCACCGCGCGGATCAGACCCAGCATGCCTTCCTGGACGAGGTCTTCCATCGGGAGACCATGGCCCTGATAGCGACGGGCCTGCGAGACCACGAGCCGGAGGTTGGAGTTGATCATCCGCTCCTTCGCCTCCAGGTCGCCACGCTCGATCCGCTTTGCCAGCTCAATCTCCTCCGCGGCGGTGAGCAGCGGGTGGAGGCGAGCCTGACGGAGAAACAACTCGAGCGAGTCGACGGAGACGGCTCCGTCGCCATGATCGCGTGTCGCCGCGAGCTCGGGCGCGCCCAGGTTACGGGCCTCCGCGTGAGCTCCGCGACGCCGCCGCGGCCGCTTGGTCGCGTCCGACACGGGCTTCCGTGTGCGGCGCTTGCTTTCTACGTTTGTGGTTTCACGATGGTCGCTCCGGCTTCTGCCGGCACTGTCGCGACCAGGGTTCTTATGAGTGTTCAGTTGAATCTCCGATTCCAATGTTCGATGAGTATCGAATTATAAACCATTGTTCGACTTTTGTCGAACTATCCCTGCGCATTCGGGGTACGCTTCGCGCCCTCCAAATGTCCTCCGACGACCTCACTCCGCTGAAGCCTCAGGTCTACATCGATTCGCGGCCGGCGGAGTACTTCGACCGCTTCCACGCCCGCGCCAGGACGCGCGAGCCCGACTGGGTCTACTCGTTCATCAAGACCGTCTCATATCCCTATTGCCGTCTCGTCTATCGGTTACACGCAAACGGTCTCGAGCATGTCCCGCGTGAGGGTCCAGTAATCCTCGCTCCGAACCACTTTTCCGCCATGGACCACTGGTTTGTCGGCATTTTTCTGCCACGTCGGGTCCGATTCATGGCCAAGTCGCAGCTGTTCAGAGGGCCGTTCCTGGAGTTCGTCATGGCCCACGCGGCGGCGTTTCCGGTTCGGCGCGGCCAGCGCGACGAGGAGGCGATCATCACGGCCATCACGATCCTTGCCCGCAATGGCGTTCTCGTCATGTACCCCGAAGGCGGGCGGTCGCGCAGCGGCCAGATCGGGCAATCGGCCAGGCCGGGCGTGGGACGGCTGGCTCTGGAAACCGGAGCGCCGGTGGTTCCGGTCGCCGTCAGCGGATCCGAGAAGGCGCGGAACTGGCGCCGGCTCGATTTCCCTGCCGTAACGATCGGCTACGGCGAGCCACTGCGCTGGGCCCCCGAGCCAGACGCCCAGCGGGAACGCCAGCAGGAGGTCGCCGACGAGGTCCTCAACGGCGTCCGTGCCGAATACGCGCTGCTCACGCAACAGCCACGCTAGCGCTCACGGCGGCAAAGATCTCCAGCGACAACTCGAGGAACTCTGCCGCGGCCGGTGGCAGCCGTCGGCCGTCGCGCCAGGCCAGCGTTATGTCGCGTCGCAGCGCCGGTGCGACCAACCCGACAACTGCGACCTCCGCGCCGGGGCTCTGGGCGTCGGAGCGAGGCAGGATGGCCAGTCCCAACCCGCGTGCGACGAGTCGCCGGATCCGCTGGCTCTCGTTCAGCTCGAGCTTGATCTGGGGCTCGAACCCGGCCTGATGACCGGCGGCGACGAGCAGCTCTCGCAGGCGTGCGCCTTCGCGATAGCTGATGAAGTGCTCCTCGGACAGCTCGCTCATGCGCACCCGCCGGCGGCTGGCCAAGGGGTGGTCGAGCGGCGCGACCACGACCAGCTCCTCGGACACGAGCTGGCGCAGGCCGAGCTCGTGGCTCTCGATGCGCTCGGTGACGGACAGGAAGGCAAGGTCGATCTCGTCGACGCGGAGCATCTCGGCCAGCTCCTCGCTTGACTGCTCGCGCACGGTGAGCTCGACGCCGGGGTGGCGTTGGTGGAATATGGCCAGCGCGATCGACGACGTCGATCGGCCCCATGGTGTGCATCGTGCCCACGCTGACATGGCCGGTCTGGACGCCCGCCAGGCGCTGCATCTCGGCGTTCGCACCCTCGACCTCGGCCAGGATCCGGCGCGCCCGGCCGACGAGCTGATCCCCGGCATCGGTCATCGCCACGTGGCGTGTGGTGCGCTCAACGAGCGCCAGGCCGAGCTCCTGCTCGAGCCTGCGAATTTGCTGGGACAGCGCCGGCTGGGCGATGTGCTCGCGCTCGGCGGCACGCGTGAAATTGCGTTCCTCGGCCAGCGCGACGAGATAGCGAAGCTGGCGTAGATCCATAAGCAAAGCCTATATATCTCTGCCAATACTCGTCTTGGACAACTAAACCCCGACGCGCAATCATGGTCGTGCAGCAACCCTCTCCTCCCCTCGAGCGCGCCCCTCAGACCCGGCCTGATACCCCGCCGGACTCCAGGGGCGCGACTCATTTGTGGCGCCGTTTTCACGACCGCCGAGCAAATCACGACCGATGATTTGTCGGCGGCCGGCCGGTCTCTCCCCACATGAACGACGTCCAGACACAGGAGCGTGAGGCCATGAATTCGAGTACCGGACAGGATCGATCCCGCTGGGTAGCCCTTGTCGTGCTGTGCGTGGGCATGCTGATGATCGTTCTCGACGTCACAGTCGTGAACGTTGCCCTGCCGTCGATCCAGAGCAACCTGCACTTCTCGTCCTCGAGCCTGGCCTGGGTGATGAACGCCTACCTGATCGCCTTCGGCGGGCTGCTGCTCCTGGCCGGCCGCCTCGGCGACCTGATCTCGCGGCGCACGGTGTTTCTCGTCGGCTTGGCGCTGTTCACCTCGGCGTCGGTGCTCTGCGGCGCGGCGGACAGCCAGGAGCTACTCGTGGCCGCCCGCTTCATCCAGGGCGTCGGCGGGGCCATGACCTCGGCGGTCATCCTCGGAATGATCGTCACGATGTTTCCCGAGCCGCGGGAGCAGGCCAAGGCGATGGGCGTGTACGGCTTCGTGGCCTCGGCCGGCGGCTCGATCGGGCTGCTGGTCGGCGGTGTGCTGACGCAGGCGATCAACTGGCACTGGATCTTTTTCGTCAACGTGCCGATCGGCATCGTCACCGGCGCATTCGCGCTCCGCGTGCTCGACAAGGACCGAGGCATCGGCCTCGGTCGTGGCGCCGATCTTCCGGGCGCCCTCCTGATCACCGGCTCGCTCATGCTCGGCGTGTACACGATCGTCAAGCCGGCGGCCGAACAGGGCTGGGGAGCGACCACGACCCTGGTGCTGGCGGGCGGGGCGCTCGTGCTGCTCGTCGCCTTCCTCGTCCGCGAGCTGACGGCCGACACGCCGCTGGTGCCCCTGCGAATCTTCCGTTCGCGCAACCTGTCGGGTGCCAACGCAATCCAGGCGCTGTCAGTGGCGGGGATGTTCGGGATGTTCTTCCTCGGCTCGTTGTATCTGCAACGTGTGCGCCACTACGACGCCCTCGAGATCGGGTTGGCCTTCCTCCCCACGACGGTCGTCATGGGCACGCTGTCGCTCCGCTACTCGGAGCGTCTGAGCACCCGGTTCGGTCCGCGACGGACCCTCCTGCCCGGCCTCGTCCTGATCACCGCCGGGCTGCTGCTCTTCACCCGCGTGCCGGCCACCGGTGGCAGTTACCTTCGAGACGTACTGCCGACATTGCTCCTGCTCGGCGCCGGCGTGGGTGCCTCGTTCCCGGCGCTGATGACCCTGGCCATGTCCGACATCGAGCCGAGTGAGGCGGGGCTGGCATCCGGGGTCGTGAACACCAGCGCGCAGGTCGGCGGTGCGCTGGGGCTCGCGGTGCTGGCCACGCTCGCCGCCACGCACACTCATGCGCTGGCGGCGCACGGCCACGGCGTGGCCGATGCGCTGACCGGAGGCTATCGTCTCGGCTTCCTCGTCGCCGCCATGCTCATGCTGGCCGCGGTGGCCGTCGGCCTCGTGGTGTTGAAGCCCGAGCCGCGGGTCCAACCGGAGCGTCGGAGCGGCCGCGCCGAGACCGCCCTAGACGTTCTCTAGACCCACGTAGTTCTCGGCCAGTGTGGTGGCCGCGGCCCTCGAGTGGCACACGTAGTCGAGCTGGGAGCGCTGGATCCGCTGGTCGAAGCGGTCCGAGGCGGGATGGCGGTGCAGCATCGAGGTCATCCATGTGGAGAAGTGCTGCACCCGCCACACCCGCCGCAGGCACGTGTCCGAGTACGCCGCCAGCGGATCGTCGCTCCCGGTGTCGTACCAAGCCGCGATCGCGTCGGCGAGCACCTTGACGTCGCGTACCGCCAGGTTCAGACCCTTGGCGCCCGTGGGGGGCACGATGTGGGCCGCGTCGCCGGCCAGAAACAGGCGCCCGTGCTGCATCGGCTCGATGACGAAGCTGCGCATCGGCGTGATTCCCTTCTCGATGACCTCGCCCTCGTGGAGCGTCCAGTCGCCGTCGGTGGCGAAACGCGTCTGCAGCTCGTGCCAGATCCGCTCGTCGGACCACTCCTCGATGCGGTCGTGGGGATCGCACTGCAGATACAGCCGGCTGAGCTGCGGGGAGCGCAGGCTGTGCAGAGCGAAGCCGCGCTCGTGGTTGCAGTAGATGAGCTCCTCGCTGGAGGGCGCAACCCGGGCCAGGATCCCCAGCCACCCGTACGGGTACTCGTGCTCGTAGCTCGTCAGCACGCCGGCCGGAATGACGCCGCGGCAGACGCCGTGAAAGCCGTCGCAGCCCGCGATGAAGTCTGATTCGAGCTCGGCCTCAGCGCCGCCGGCTTCGCGAAAGCGGACCGTCGGCCGCTCGGTTTCGATCCCTGCCGGCGTCACGTCCGACACCTCGAAGCGCAGCGCTCCCCCGCTCTGCAGGCGGGCGGCGATCAGGTCCTTGACGACCTCCTGCTGGCCGTAGATCGTGATCGCGCGGCCCCCGGTCAACTCGCTCAGGTCGATGCGATGGCCACGGGCGCCGAAGCGCAACTCGAGACCGTGATGGACGAGGCCCTCGCGGCGCAATCGCGTGTCCACGCCCATCGCACCGAGCAGGTCGACGGTTCCCTGCTCGAGCACTCCGGCGCGCACGCGTTGCTCCACGTACTCGCGGTCGCGCGCCTCGAGGATGACGGACTCGATCCCAGCCAGCTCCAGCAATCGCCCGAGCACGAGACCCGCCGGCCCCGCGCCGACAATCGTCACCTGCGTCCGCACCGGGCCACCCTAACCCATCTGTTAGGTTCGCCAATCGCGGTGACCCCCGAGTCGCAGGAAATCTTTGCCGGACTGTTCGCCCGTGGTCCGGTCGCGTCGCTCGTCGGCGACCGGGCGTTCGCGCAGGCCATGCTCGACGTCGAGCTGGCGTTGATGCGGGGGCTGGTCCGTGTCGGGCTGGCGCCGGAAACCGCAGCCGAGGAGTTGACCCGGCTGGCTGCCGATGCGAGCTGGCTCGACCTGGCGGCCCTCGGCCGCGGTACGGCCAGTAGCGGCACGCCCATCCCGTCCCTGCTCGCCGCGATGCGCGGGCGCCTCGATCCGACCGGGCCGGCAACCGCCAATCTCCATCAGGGTGCGACGAGCCAGGACGTGGTCGACACCGCCACGATGCTGGTCGTCAAGCGCGCGCTGGGACCGCTGCTGGCCGATCTCACTGTGGCCGGCGGATCGTGCGCGGAGCTCGCGAACCACCACCGCGCGACCGTCATGCCCGGGCGCACGCTCCTGCAGCAGGGAGCTCCGATCAGCTTCGGGCTCAAGGCGGCCGAGTGGCTCACAGGACTGGACGCGGCCCGGACACAGCTGGTCTGGCTGCACGACCACGAGCTCGCGGTGCAGTTCGGCGGCGCCGTCGGCACGCTCGCGGCGCTCGGCGATCGGGGCCTGGAGGTCATGAACGTGATGGCGCAGGAGCTCGGTCTGGGGCTTGCGCCACTGGCCTGGCATACGATTCGGATCCGCCCGGCGCAGCTCGCGTGCGCCCTCGGCATGGCCCTCGGCGCGATGGCCAAGATCGCCGTGGACGTCGTGCTCCTCGCGCAGACCGAGGTGGCCGAGGCGAAGGAGGGCGGAGCCGACCGCGGCGGCTCGTCGGCGATGCCGCACAAGCGCAATCCCGTTGGCGCGATCGCCATCCGTGCCTGCGCCCAGCGCGGCCCCGGGCCTGGTGGCAACGATTCTGGCCTCGATGGCCCAGGAGCACGAACGGGCCGCCGGCAGCTGGCAATCCGAATGGCCGACACTCGCCGAGCTTCTGTGCCTGACGGGATCGGCCGCCACAACGCTGCGCGAGCTCCTGGCCGGGCTCGAGCTCGACCCCGAGCGGATGCGAGCCAACCTGGTGCCGGAGGCCATGAGCGAGCGGGTCGCCGCGACTCTGGCGCAGTCCATCGGTCCCGGGCGTGCTCGGGAAATCGTCCAGCGGGCGGCCCGCGCGGCCGCCGAGCAGCAGCGCCCATTCCGCGACCTCCTCCTCGAGACCGCGGAGGTCAGCGAGCGGCTCGGGTCGGACGGGGTGGAGCGGGCGCTCGACCCCGAGGCATACCTCGGTGCCACCGATATCTTGATCGACCGGGCTCTCGCCGCGCACCGTGAGCAGTAGCTGCACCGTTCATCACGAGCTATCCGGACCCGCCGAGGGGCCGGTGGTTGCGTGTTTGGCCTCGCTTGGCACCGAGCTCTCGATCTGGCAGCCGCAGGCCGAGCGTCTGATCGCCCACCGGCGGGTGTTGCGCTACGACCTGCGTGGCCACGGACGCTCTCCTGCGCCACGCGGCCCGTACTCCATCGCCGAGCTCGGCGGCGATCTGATCGCCCTGTTCGATCGCCTCGGGATCGAGCGGGCGGCACTGTGCGGGATCTCCATCGGTGCGATGACGGGTATCTGGACGGCGGCCAACCACCCCGAACGAGTTGAGTCTCTGACCCTCTGCTGCACCTCGGCCCGTTTCGCCGACGACGCACGGCAGGCCTACACCGAGCGTGCAGCGGCGGTCCGCGCCGATGGCCTTGAACCCGTCGCCGACGCGGTGCTGGCGCGATGGGTGACCGAGCGCTTCGCGCGCGCGAACCCCGAGACGGTCGCACGGCTCCGTCGCGAGCTGATCGCCACCTCGCGCGAGGGATACGCGGGGTGCTGCGAGGCGCTCGCGGCGATGGACCTGCGCCCGGTGCTGGGCACCATCGACTCCCCCACGCTCGTCATCGCCGGCGCCGAGGACCCCGCCACGCCGCCGGATCACGGCCGGCTGATCGCGGAGGGAATTCCAGGCGCCCGGCTCGAGATGGTGCCGACGGCCCACCTGGCCGTGGTCGAGCAGCCGGGTGCGGTCGGCGATCTGATCCTCAACTTCCTCCAGGAGCCGGGCAATGGATGACTACGAGCAGGGCATGCGCACACGTCGCGAGGTACTGGGCGACAGCCACGTCGATCGCGCCACCGAGGCCGCGGGCGAGTTCGGCTCGCCGTTTCAGGAGCTCATCACGCGATACGCCTGGGGAGCGGCCTGGTCGCGCCCTGACCTCGATCGCCGCACGCGCAGCGTGATCACACTGACCGCGCTGGTTTGCCTGCGGGCGGAGAACGAGCTGCCCATGCACATCCGAGCCGCGCTGCGGCACGGTTTGAGCGTGGAGGAGATCCGCGAGGTGCTCCTCCAGTGTGCGATCTACGCCGGCGTTCCGGCGGCAAACTCGGCCTTCGCGATCGCCAAGCGGGTGCTGAGCGAGGAGGGCCTCGTTTAGGGTCAGCCGAGCTCGATCACATCGTCGGCCCGGCTGATCAGCTCGACGTCGTGGGTTGCGCAGACCACCGTCTGACCGTCCTGGCGGGATGTCGCCACCAGCACCTCGGCCACGGCGGCGGCGCCACCGCGGTCAAGTCGCGATGTCGGCTCATCGACGATCAGCAGCCCTCGCGCCCCGGCCAACGCCCGGCCGAGGGCAACGCGCTGGGTCTCGCCCGCCGATAACCGCGACACCCTCTGGCGGGCCCGCTCGGCCAGCCCCATCCAGCTGAGGATCACCGAGGCCCGCTCCTCTGCGGCACTCTGCGCCCAGCCACGCACGCTGAGCGCCAGGGCCACGTTCTCCTGCGCGCTGAGAAATCCAACCGCGGTCGGCTCCTGCGGCAGGTAGCCGATCCGCTGGCGACGCAACGCGGCGAGCTGTTCGGCGCTATCGCTCCCGATCGGCCGCGAATCGATCAGCAGCTCCCCATCGTCCGGGTGGTCGATGCCCACGAGCATCCTCAGCAGCGTGGTCTTTCCGACCCCCGATGGACCGATCACGGCAGTCATCGCCCCGGGCTTCAGTCGGCGTGTGAGCGCCTCGATCACCGGTTGGCCACCGCGCCGCCGGACCAGCGAACGCAGCTCGACCGCGGCCGGCTGCCAACTCGGCGTGGCCGCGATCGAGGTCTGAGGCGCGGCCGGCGGGAGCTCGCCCGGCACCGGTGTGAGGACGACTCCTTCGCTGCCCAGCCGGACCTTGGCGCGCTCGCCGATGCCCGCGGCGGACAGCAGCTCGGCGGGCAGCTGCACCCATCCGCCGCGCGTGACGACGAGCGCGTCATCGTCGCCGCGCGTGTCCTGGACCACGCGTCCATCGCGCAGCAGGACGCTGCGGTCCGCGAGCACGTCGGTCGCGGGATCATGCGAGACGACGATCACCGTCGTTCCCGATGCCCGCGCGAGCTCGGCCAGCAACGAGCGCACGACGCCGGCGCTGGCCGGGTCGAGTTCACCCGTGGGCTCGTCGGCGAGGAGCAGCGGGGGCTCGTGCGCGAGCGCGGCACACAGCGCGACGCGCTGGCGCTCGCCGCCCGACAGCTCGCCGGGAAGGGCAGCGGCGCGCTCGCGAAGCCCCGCGGCGCTGAGCAGCTCCTCGGCCCGGGCGCGCTGGGCTGTTCGCGAAGCCCCACGTAGAGCCAGTGGCCGGGCGATCGCCTCGGCGGTCGGGAGCTCGGGCGCGAGGAGCGAGTCGGCGTGCTGGCTGAGGAAGCCGATCGATTGATGGCGGACCCGCGCGCGGGCGCGGGCGGACAGGCGGCCGATGTCGGCCCCGAGCACGCGGACGGCGCCCGCCGACGGGGTCTGGAGCCCCGCGATCACCCGCAGGAGTGTGCTCTTCCCCGCGCCGCTCGGCCCGAGGATGCAGAGCAGCTCGCCGGCCTGCACGTCAAGGCTGGTGCCCTGGAGTGCGGCAGCATCGCCTTCGCTCGTTCGGTGCACAGAGAAGACATCGCGCAGCGCCACCACGGGCTGGGTGCCGCTGACACGGGCTGAGTGCGCCGTCCTCGCCGTGGTGGTCACGCCGCCCTCCCCACGAGCACCCGGGTCGCCGCCCACGTGGCGAGAACGAGCGCGGCGAGGACGGCGACGCTCCAGAGCGCGAGGCCGAGCCACGGCGCCACCGCGACCACGGGCGGCGATGGCACTGGCACCGTGCCCGCGGCGCGCACGGTGGCCACGGCCAGTCGCGTGAGCACAACCCCGATGACCGCGCCGGCGCACACCGCTATCGCGCTGGCCAGCAGCAGCCGTACACGAAGCTCCGCTCGCATGGCCCGCGGGCCCAAGCCCTGCGCCACGAGGTCGGCTTCGATCCGTGGGTCACGCGCCGAGCCGAGCAGGGCGACGAGGAGGCCCAGCGCCGCCAGCGCAGCGGCCAGCGCGCTGGCCGCGATCAGCGTCCCGAGGACCCCGCGCGCCACCGGAGCGCTCCGCAGCTCGTGCTCGATGTCGGTGCGGAAGCTGGCGCTCAGCTGCCGGAGCCGCCCGGTGGCCAGCCCGGCACGCAGCCGGGCCGGGTCGGCCGAACTGACCCACAGCTCGTCGGCCCGACCCTGGCCGGGAGACTGGGCGTCGAGGGCCGAGGCAAGCGCCGCCTCATCGGCGACGACGAAGCCCGAGGCTCCGGCCGGGATCGTGGGAAAGCGCTTCAGGACCCCGACCACCGCGGCCTGCGTGGCGACGCCGTCGACGGTCAGGCCGAGACGATGTCCCGGGCCGGCCAGCGCCGCGGTGCCGGGATCGACGAGCACCGGCAGGGGCCGCGTGTCGCTCGGCTGGCGGGGCCGGATCAGGCCGGTTTCTCCGGTGGCCGAGAACAGCACCAACAGGCCGGACCGAACTACGCGAGGCGAGCTGATCGCGCCCACCGCGGTCCAGCGATTGATGGGGATGTGGGTGATCCGTCCCGCGCCGTCCTCGATCCCCAGCGGGCCCAACCTCAGCAGGGTGGCGAACCGCGTTGCCGCGGCCGGATTCTCGCTGTTCTGATGCCCGTTGGTGGCCTCCAGTCCGGCCGGCTCGGCCGCCTGCAGCGCCTCGACCTCCCACGAACCTCGACTGACTGCGGGTGGGAGGGCGACGCGCCGGAGCGTCCCGCGTGGAGTGCTCTGGCCGAGCGGAAGCTGGATGACGGTGCCGTCGGGGCCGCGCAGGTCGGCGGTGATCGTCACGGAAATGCCGCGGCTGGCCGCCCGCAGCTCGAGCGCGCGGCTCGTGTCCCTGAGTCGCGGGCCGGGATCGCGCACCGGTCCCGAGGGCTCGATCCGCCGTGCCAGCGTCCCGAGCGGCGCCGAGCCGTCCCCCGACCGCCATCCGTGCAGGCGCGCCAGCGCCGCCGCCGGCACGCCGAGGGCCGGCATCGTCACCGAGCTGCCGCCGCTGACGAAGCTTGCCTCCGTGCGGCGGACTGGGAACACGGTGCCGCGCGCGATTGCCCGCCAGCGGTTGATCGGGGCCAGGGCCAGCGGTGGCGTGAAGTCGGCCCCCGCGGCCACTGTGGCGTCGAGAGGAACGCGAGCCGCGGCCTGGTCGGCCGTGCTGCGCAGTAGCGTCGCGCGATAGGCCAGGGCGAAGCCACCGAGCCCAGTGCTGACCGCGATGAAGGCGATCGCGAGCGATGGGCCGGTCGGGGCCCGCGCGAGACCGACGAGGGCCAGCCGCGCCGTCAGCGGCCCGCGCCGAGCCACGCGCTCGCCGGCACGCAACAGCCGCGAGGCGCCACGGAAGACCAGCACACCGGCGGCGAGGCAGGCGAGGGGCGCGAGCAGGACGACGAGCGCCGCGTGCCCGTCGCTCCCGGTCGTCAGCACCACTGTCAGCGCCGCGAGGGCGGCCACGGCGAGGACATCCGCCACGCGCGCGCCGCGAACGACGAGAAGGGCCGCGAGGATCGTCGTGGCGCACAACCAGGCGCCGGCCAGCGCCAGAACCGCGCCGGGAGTCAGGAGGCTGTGGGCGAGGACGCCTCCGACGGGCTCGCCGGCGCTCGCCGCCTCGACCACCCCAACGCCGAGCGCGAGCACGGCGCCCAGCCCGAGCGCGCCCGCGCACACCAGTGCGGACTCGAGCACCACGAAGAGCGCACGATCGACCGTCCGCGCTCCGGCGATCTCCAACCGCTCGAGCTCGGCCTCGACGTCGCGCCTGACCGCTCCGACCGACAGCACGAGAAACAGGACGAGCGCGGCGATCGACCCCCCCGCGGCCAGCAGCAGCCGCTGAGGGGCGGCACTGGCCTGTGACCGTGCAGTGTCGAGGGCTCCGAACGGTCCGCTGAGCGTGAGGCCATTCGTCTGCGCCAGCGAGGTCTGGCCGTGCAGCAGGCGCCGCTCGACGCCTTCGATCTGCCACGAGTGCACCGTCGTCGTCGGCAGCAGCGCGAGCCAGCTGTGGGTTCGGTAGAAACTGCCCAGCGGAGTGAGCCTCGCCAGCCCGCCGGGGTCCGCGGTGACGAGCACGGGCGGCTGACCTGCCGGCTGGCCGGGGATGAAGCCCAGCGGGGCGGCCGAGCGCAACGGTCGCTCGGAGCAGCACCGGGACGCTGAGCCCCGGGCGCGGTGAGGACGCGGTGCACGACCGCGCCGTTGGCGAGCAGTGTGGGACAGCTGGCCGCCGTACAACGCTCTAGTGCCGGCGGCACCGCAGCACCGATCCATGGCCGCAGCGGCGCGATCGCGGCCAGCCTCACGACAACGCCGCTCAGCCGGATGGGACTCATCAGCACGACCTCGGTGAAAGACGGCAGGCCGAGGCCGTGGAGCAGGCTGCGGGCGCGGCGCTCGACGGCCGGCGTCACCACGTCCTGGCTGGTCAGGGTCACGACGCGCTGCGTGTCGGACAGCCGGGTGAGCACCGATCGTGCGGCTCGATCTCCGGCGATCGTGCTCTCGGCGTACACGGCACCGGCGAACGCCGTGGCCAACGCGATGCCCAGCACGGTCAGCAGCCACCGCCCGGGCCGCCGGCGAGCGCGCGCGACGACGAGCCGGAACACGGCGGCGGCCGCCCTCACCGACGTCTCCGGTAATGCGCCTTCGCCTTGGCTCGGCCGCCGCACACGGCCATCGAGCACCACCGCCCCGACTGGTTGCGCGAGTGGTCGTAGAACGCCCAGCCGCAGTGTTCGCCCGGACATACCTTGAGTCGCGCCCACGTGCCCTCGAGCATCGCCTGCGCGGTGATGGCGAGGATCAGCCCCAGCGCGCCGGCGACGCCTGCGCTCTCGACGCGCGTGTAGCGTGGCCCGGCGGCCGCTATGCGAACCTCGACCGGGCCGTCATGGTCGAGCTTGGTGGTGCGACCGGCGGCGAGCTCGCGCAGCCCCTCGCGCAGCTCGACCGCTCGTCTGAGGTCGGTCGCGGTCACGCTGTCCCTTCGGCCGAGCAGGTTATGGCGCCTCAGCCATGCCTCCAGCGCCGTCGGGGTGGCGAACAGCTCGGCTCCATGGTTCTCCTCGAGGTCGAAGTGCGAGTTGATGAACGCCTGCACGAGGGCGAGCTCGCCCGGCGCGGGTTCGTCGACCGCCTGGCTGCACCGAGGACGTAATCTCACCAGCCATAGCCTCTTGGCTGGTTAGCGTACTCGTCTCTAGATCGGGCCGCGACCGACCAGCGCGAACAGCACGTGGGGAGCCACGTAGACCTCCCATAGGGCCGACACGACGAGCACGGGCACCGCCAGCGCAACGGTGACGAACGTCGCCGCCAGCAGCTTGTCCCACTCGCCCCGCCGGCTCGCGATGATCCAAGCCGCCAGCGGTAGGAACAGCGCGGTGAGCTCGGGGATTGCGTGGGGGAGCAGACCGAGCAGCAGCAGTCCCGGCGTCGTGCCGTAGGCGTACGCGACGTGACCCACCCCGGTGCCGAGCACATAGGCCTGCGCGCTCAACGAGAAGGCCGTGGCCGCGACCACGAAGGCGATGGCCAGCCGCCCACCGCGCTCGTGGATGGCGCGGCTGAGGCCATGTCGCTGCGGCGCCTGCATCGGCAACGAGGCGCCGGCGATGAACCCGGCCACGCACGCCATCGCGTGCAGCGCGAGCACGAGCGAGTTCTTGGCCAGGATCCTGAGGACATCGAGCGGGGTGCCGATTCGAAACGGCGGACGATGCAGCGAGACGACCGCCGGCTGCAAGCTCATCGCGGCGATCGCCCACACCGCGGCAAGCAGCACGAGCGATGCCGCCAGCGAGCCCGCCACCCATCGCGCCAGCACCGGCCACGGTCGCCGGTTCCACGCCCCGAGCGTCGCGCGAGTGCTGCGAATCCCGTGCACGAAGGCGTAGCTCGAAGCGTCCACGACGGGATCATCGGCCCCGCTGACCGCATGGTTGAGCGCCCTATACTTGCCCAGACCCTGGAGTTAGGAGCCTTGCGTGCAGGAGATGGTCATTTACGGCGTGAGCTTCGACATGGTCGGGAAGCAGCCGATCGTGCTGCTGAAGACGGTCGAGAGCAACAGATTCCTGCCGATCTGGATCGGGCACCCTGAAGCTGCCGCGATCCTGATGAAACTCCAGGGCGCCTCGACGCCCCGTCCGATGACCCACGATCTCCTCTCCGAGATGCTCGGCGAGCTCGATGTCGAATGCACCCGGGTCGCCGTCACCGAACTGCGCGAGAACACCTTCTACGCCTCGATCTCCCTCCGCGTCAACGGCCGCGAGCTCGAGATCGACTCTCGCCCCAGCGACGCCCTCGCCCTCGCCGTCCGCGCCAACGCTCCGATCTTCGCCGCCGACGACGTCATCGCCGAGTCGGCTATCGAGTTCGAGCACGAGGTCGAGGACACCGAGGAGGTGGTCGAGAAGTTCAAGGACTTCCTCGACCGCGTCACGCCCGAAGACTTCATGGGCGAGAGCTAGCGGGGCCTTTTCGCGGTCGGTTCGTGCGCGGACCCGGGCGGGAGGCTTTGGGAACAGCGCAACGCGGGGCTAACCGAGGCTGATTGCCGCGCGTCCGAGCGCCGCCTCGATCTGCTTGTGGTGATGAATCAGGGCGGGCTCGTTGCGGCCGTAGACGACCTCGGGCATCAGGCCGGTCCGCAGGGATCGGTGGATGTCCTGCTGCTGGTCGAAGTCCTCTTTGAAGACGACCTTGTGCGTGAAGCGGACGTTGGCCTCCCAGAACGTCCGCGCTTCGTCGTCGGGCTCGCGCGGCACGTAGAACTTGACGCTCACGCGCGTGCGGTGCGGGTCGTCGGGCTCGGGGTACATCTCCCACAGCTCGCAGTGGCCGCTCATGGGCAGGTTGATGACCACGCTGGGGAAGAGCAGGTAGACCACCGACGCGTAGGGCCGCAGCTCCCACTCGGACTCATCGAGCTCGAGGAGTCGGGTGACCTCCTTGCGCATCACCACGCCCCGCGTGTGTGGGCCGAAGTTCTCGCCCACGAACGGGGTCGAGAGCATGTCGGGCGCCAGCGTCTGGCGGTGTAGGGAGAAAACGTGGTAGGTCTCGGTGAAGGTGTCGTGGATGAGCTTCCAGTTGGCGTCGAACACCCCCGTTCGCTGATCGAAGTACTGCCACGAGTCGAACCCGAAGTCGGCGATCTCCGGCCCCAGCCCGTGCAGCTCCGCGGCGACGTCGACGGGCTCGTGGGAGCCGAGGCGGGCGAAGATCAGTCCGAACCGCTCGGCCGCGGCGACGGGAAGCAATCCCAGCTCGGAGCGGTCGATACCCTCGAACGCGTCCCGAGCCAGTGGCTGGCCGAGCAGCTCGCCGTCGAGGTCGTAGGCCCACGAGTGATACGGACACTTCAGTGCGCGCCCGGGGCAGCCACGGCCGGTGAAGACCCGTCCACCGCGGTGACGACAGATGTTGAGAAAGCAGCGCACCGATGCGTCCTCGCCCCGCACCAGCAGCAGCGGCACGCCGGCCACCTCGGTGGCCATGCAGTCGCCGGTCCCGGGTAGGTCGGCGCTCAGCCCGACCAGCATGGGCCGACCGCGGAACAGCGCCTCGACCTCCGCCGACAGCCGGTCGGGCTCGATGTACGTTGCCGCGCGCTGGCGGTAGGGTGCCGGCGCGAGCGTCGTGGTGTGCGCATCGCGAAGCGCGAAGAACTGTCGCAGGATGTCGCGCTGAGTCTCGATTCTCATCGCTGGGCCGCAGCCAGGATCCGCCCTATCAGCTCGTCGAATCCTATCCCGGCGGCATCGGCCGCCTGGGGAAGCAAGCTCGTCTCGGTCAACCCGGGGATCGTGTTGGCCTCGAGCACGTAGAGCTCGTCGCCCTCGTGCTCGACCATCAGATCCACGCGCGCGAACCCCGAGCAGCCCAGCAGCTCATACACGGCGATCGCGATCTCGCTGGCCCGGCTCGCCACCGCTTCAGCCAGCTCGGCGGGACAGACGAACCGCGTGCGGCCGAATTCGTAGCGCGACTCGAAGTCATAGAAATCCCCCTGCTCGGGCACCGCCTCGACGATCGGGAGCACCTGCGCCGCGCCATTGTGCTCGAGGATCGAGACGGCCAGGTCGCGCCCAGCCACGTAGCGCTCGAGCAGCACCTTGCGGTCATAGGAAAAGGCGGCGACCAGCGCGGCCGGGACGTCGGCCGCCGTGCGCGCAAACTTAATCCCCAGGGCCGAGCCCTGCGCGGCCGGCTTGACGACAATCGGAAACTGCAGCCGCTCCTCGATCTCGGGCAGCGCCTGGGCGGCGCCGAGTTCCTTGAACGCGGTCTCGTTGAAGGCGTAGAAGTCCGGGGTCGGGATGCCGCGATCGCGCATTGCGTGCTTCGCCAGCACCTTGTCGAGCGTGCGGATGCTGGCCGAGACACCGGAGCCGGTGTAGGGGATGCCCATCACCTCGAGGATCTCCTGCACCGTGCCGTCCTCTCCGTCGCGGCCATGGAGCGCGACGAATGCCACGTCGGGGGCACACGTGCCGAGCTGCTCGACGAGGTCGGCTCCGACATCGATCGCGGTGACCTGGTGCCCGAGCCTCTCGAGTGCGTCCTCGACCCGGGCCCCGGACTTCAGTGAGACCTGGCGCTCGAGCGAGCGCCCGCCCTTCAGCACCGCTATGCGTGCCATATCCTCAGCCGGCGCGCTTGCGTGGCAGCCGCAGCACCTTGGCCAGCTCGGCCGGCGCCGGGGTGTCCGACATCCGCGGCATGGGCTGCGGCGCGGGACGCACGGCCTCGAACTGGCCGGTGAGCGTTCCGTACAGCGCGACCTGCTCGCGCACGATCTCGCCTATGCGTCGAATTCCCTCGCGGATCTCGTCCTCCGGGACGCCGGAGAAGTTGAGTCGCATCGAGGAACCGCCGCGGCCGTCGACGAACGCCGCCCGCCCGGGGACGAAGGCCACGTGTTCCTCGAGCGCGCGGGCGAGCAGATCGGTCGTGTCGATGTAGTCCGGGAGCGTGGCCCAGATGAACAGGCCGCCCTGGGGATGCGTCCATTCGGCCTCGCGCGGGAACTGCTCGGCCAGCGAGTCGAGCATCACATCGCGGCGCCGGCGGTAGATCTCAATGAGCGACCGCACGTACTGCTCCCACGGCCCGGAGTCGAAGTACGCGCTGACGAAGTACTGGCAGATCGACGATGAGCACAGGTCGGAGGCCTGCTTGCCGAAGTTCATCTTCTGGAGGATCGGCGCGGGCGCGACGGCCCAGCCGAGTCGCACCCCGGGCGAGAGGATCTTCGAGAACGTGCTCGCGTAGATCACGAACTCGTCGTCGAGAGAGCGCAGCGTGGGGAGCGGCGTGCCCTCGTAGCGGAGCAGGCCGTACGGGTTGTCCTCCAGGATGAGCAACTCGCGGTCGGCGGCGATGCGGACGAGCTCGCGGCGGCGCTCGAGCGACAGGGTGACGCCGGCCGGGTTGTGAAAGTTGGGGACCGTGTAGATGAACTTGGGTCGCCGGCCGCCCTGCTCGAGCTGGTCGAGGGTGCGCTCCAGCTCGTCTACGCGCATCCCGTCGCGATCCATCATCACCTGGACGACGTCCGCCTGGTAGGCGCAGAAGGTGGGCACGGCGCCGGGGTAGGTCGGGGCCTCGGTGACGACCACATCGCCCGGATCGAGCAGCGTCTTGCAAACCAGGTCGATCACCTGCTGGCCGCCGGTGGTCACCAGCACCTCGTCGGGGTCGATCTCGAGCCCCTCGGCCTCCATGACCTGGGCGATGCATTGCTTGACCAGCGTGAGGCCCTCGGTCGGCCCGTACTGGAGCGCGCGCGCGCATGAGTCGACCGCCACTGAGCTCATCAGCGACGCATAGGAGTCCGGCGGGAAGGTTGAGGTGTCGGGCAGGCCGCCGGCGAGCGAAATCACGTCGGCCCGTTCGGTGAGCGCCATCAGATCGCGCATCGCCGAGGACTTCATGACCTTGGTGCGTTCGGCGAATAGCGCGCCGTACCGTTCGATATCCCGTGCGGTCGAACGCGGGCGCCGGGTCGACCCACTTCGGCCAGGGCCCGTCATGCCCTTTTGTCTATCGTCACGATCAGTCACGGTACAGCACGGTGCATCTGGTCTTAGACATCTTCCAAGGGATGGGGATCGCGGCGGCGGTCGGGATCCGGCCGTTCCTCCCCGCGCTGGTCACCGGCGCGCTGGCCGCGGGTGACGTCGAGATCCACTTCAATGGCACGGGCTACTCTTTCCTGCAAGGGGCGGCTTTCCTGCTGATTCTCGCCGTGGCGGCGATCGCTCTGGCCGTGGTCGAGCGGCGCCTGCCCACCGAGCGACTCGAGCGGGGGCCCGGGGCGCTGACGCTCGCCGCGATCAGTGCCGCCCTCGGGGCGATGTTCTTCGCCGGGTCATTGGCCCGGGGCCACTACGCCGCCTGGCCGGGACTCATCGGCGGCGTTATCTGTGCCCTCATCGCCGTCGCGGCCACCCTTCCCCTGCTGGCCCGCGTCCGATCGCGACTCGACCAGCCAACCGCCGGGTCGGTCCCCGTGTACGCCGAGGGAACCGGGTTGGTGGTAGCCGTGCTCTCGGTGGTCGCACCGCCGGTCGGACTGGTTGTGGTGCTGTTCCTTATCTGGCTGCTCGTGGCCGGCCGCAAGCGCGATCAACAGAAGTTCGCCGGGCTGCGAATCCTGCGGTGAGCGACGCCCGAGTCCCCCGGTGAGCGACACCAAGAAGCTCGTCCTCGTCGTGATCGACGCGCTCAAGCCGGCCATGCTCGACCGCGCGATCGCCACCGGCCGCGCTCCCGCCCTGGCCCGCATCCGCAACGAGGGGGTCTATGTCGATGACTGCGTCGCGGCCTTTCCCTCGGTCACCCCCGTATGCGCGGCGACGATCACGACCGGAGTAGGGCCCGACCAGCATCTGATCCCAAGCATGAACTGGTATCACCGCGAGGAGGCGCGATACATCGAGTACGGCTCGAGTTTCTCGGCCTCGCGACAGTTCGGCGTGTTGCGGTCGCTCACCGACACCGTCTACCGGATGAACGCCGAACACCTCTCCCGCGATGTCGAGACGGTGTTCGAGTCGCTCGACGACGCCGATGTTCGGACGGCCGGCACGACCTATCTGATCTATCGGGGTCGCCATCAGCACGAGGTGGCCAACGAGACGGCGCTGGCGCGGATCGTCACCTCGACCCTGTTCCGGCGTACGATCGACGGCCCGCTCGAGCTCTTCTACGCCGACCTGTACGCCAGCCGCAAGACCGGCTGCCGCGGTCAGCTTGGGATGCCCGGGATCCGCGACCAGCACACGGGGTGCGTCGGGGCCTATCTGGTCGAGAACGACCTGTTCGACTTCCTCCTCTTCTCGCTGCCCGACAACGATGCCTGGTCGCACAAGAACGGTCCCCACGCCCAGGTGACGTCGATCGCCGCCGCTGACCGCCAGCTCGAGCGGCTCATGCACGCCGCCGGCGGTCCCGATGCCTTCCTCGAGGACCACGCCGTGATCGTCACCTCGGACCACTCGCAGGCCCCCGTCGAGGAGCGCATCCGGCTCGACGAGGCGTTTGGGGAGTTCGACGTCGCGGCGCCGGGAGCATCGCGTTCCGTCGACGCCGAGGTGGCGCTGAGCCCGGCCCAGCGCTCGGCGATGATCTATGCCCTCGACCAGGACCGGCGCGAGGAGCTGGTCTTGCGATCACTGAAGGCGATCGCCGAACTCGAGGGCATCGACCTGGCCATGTGGCGTGAGGACGATGGTGCTGTCGTCCGCAGCGCGCGCGGAGAGCTGCGGTTCGCGCCCGGCGGCGAGCTCGTCGATGGCCGGGGCGAGCGCTGGAGTGTCGACGGCGAGCTCTCGGCTGTGCGGGCCGAGGTGCAGGATGGGCGTTTCCTGTGCACCGAGTATCCCGACGCGCTCAGCCGGATCTGGTCCGCGGTGACGTGTCCGACCGCTGGCGACGTGCTCCTGTCGGCCGCCCCGGGCTACGAATTCGTCGACTGGGGCGGCGCCGACCACGTGGGCGGAGGCTCGCACGGGTCGTTGCATCGGTCCGACTCGCTGGGCGCTCTGATGTGGTGTGGCACGGGCCCCGGCTCGCGCAAGGCGCGCGATGTCTGGTCGCTGAGAGACATAACCCCACTCGTGGAGGAGCATTTCGCAATAAGCTCCGCACAGACTGCGGATTAGGACCCCGTTAGCGCTCGGCAAACACTTACAGTCCCTTAGAACCCCGCCGATACATTCCCTTGGTGCCCGAAGACCTGACAACCACCGTTGAGCTGCCGTTCCGGGCGCGCGTTCGCCACGGCGTCCGCCGCCCCCACAATTGGCTCCAGCTCGTTCGGTTCGCGACCGTCGGCGCCAGTGGATACGTCGTGAACCTCGCGGTGTTCGCGGGTTGTGTCCATCTCTTGGGGATCGACTACCGCGTCTCCGCGGTGATCGCTTTCCTCGTCTCGGTGATGAACAACTTCTGGCTGAACCGTCATTGGACCTTCGACGCGAAGCACAGGCATCCGATGTTCCAGGCTGCCCGTTTCTTCCTCGTCTCCTTGATCGCGTTCGCCTTCACGTACGTCGTGCTGGTGGTACTGGTCGAGGGAGCCGGAATGTCCAAGGTGGTCGCGCAGGCGATCGCGATCGCGACGGGGACGCCGCTGTCTTTCCTCGGGCAGAAGCTTTGGAGCTTCAAGGCCTGAAGCGCGGTCTCAGCTGCGGAGCGGTGGCCTGGGCGGCGGCCGCGATCACGCTTCTGGTGTTCGCGCTCACGGCCGCGCCCGCCGGCGCGGCGACGTCGTCGACCGTCCCGCTCGACCCGAATACGCCGGTGCTCGTCACCGCGCCGAACAAGGCGCCACCGGGCTACCGGCTCACGGCCGCTCAGGTCGAGCGGATCGCTGCCGCTGACCCAAAGATCGTCGGCGAGCGCCACCGCCACCCCACCGCGCGCGCGTACGAGTACACGAAGGGAACGGGGCGCTGGCAGGTCAGCTGGTTCAGCCCGGGTCCGAACGGCAAGGAACTGGCCCAGGTCTACGTCGATGACGCCAGCGGAAAGGTGACCGAGGCGTGGACGGGATTCCAGGTCGCCTGGACGATGGCTCGGGGCTATTCGGGAGCCTTCGGCCGCCGGGTCAACGCCTGGTACGTGTGGCTGCCGCTGTGCCTGCTGTTTGTGGTGCCGTTCATCCCCTGGCGCCGGCGGCCCACCCTGCTGCACCTCGACCTCCTGGTACTCCTCGCCTTCTCGATTTCGCTGGCGTTCTTCAACAACGCGCTGATCGGGATCTCGGTACCGATCGTGTACCCGTTCCTCGTCTACCTGCTCGTGCGAGCGCTGATGGTGGGCTTCGGGCGCGGCGTGCCGCGCGAGCCGCTGCGCCTGCTCGTGCCGGCTTCCTGGCTCGCCGTGGGCATCGTGTTCCTGGTCGGCTTCCGGGTTGGTCTGAACGTGACCAACTCCAACGTGATCGACGTGGGTTACGCCGGCGTGATCGGGGCCGACAAGCTGATTCATGACAAGCCGCTGTACGGACACTGGCCCTCGGACAACGTCCACGGCGATACCTACGGTCCGGTCAACTACTACGCCTACGTTCCGTTTCGCGCCATCTTCGGCTGGAGCGGGACCTGGGATGACCTCCCGGCGGCCCACGCAGCGGCGATCGCCTTCGATCTACTCACGCTGCTGGGGCTGTACTTCCTGGGACGGCGAATCCGCGGACCGACGGCCGGCACCGTGCTTGCCTACATGTGGGCGGCATATCCGTTCACGCTGTACTCGCTGAACTCGAACAGCAACGACTCGCTGGTGGCGATGCTGCTCGTGCTCGCGCTGCTCGTCATCACCTCGGCCCCAGCCCGTGGGGTCGCCGCCGCGCTGGCGGGGTTCGCCAAGTTCGCGCCCCTGATCCTGGCGCCGCTGTTCATGCGCGGCGTCGGCGGCTGGCCACGCAAGCGGGCTTTGGCGGCATACGTGGTGGCGTTCGCGGTCACCTCGGCGGTGGTGATGCTGCCGGTCCTCCTGGCCGGCAACTTCCACACCTTCTGGGAGGACACGATCGTCTCCCAGGTCGATCGCAGTTCGCCGTTCTCGATCTGGGGCCTGTGGGGCGGGCTCGGTGTCTTTCAGCATCTCGTTCAGGGACTCGCCATCGGACTGGCGATCGCCGTGGCGTTCGTGCCGCGGCAGCGGACGGCCGTCGAGGTCGCGGCGCTCGGAGCCGCGGTGATCATCGCGTTCCAGCTCGGCCTGACGCACTGGTTCTACCTGTACATCCCGTGGTTCTTCCCGCTCCTGATCGTCGCCCTGATCGGGGCGTTCCCGTCGGAGATTCGCTACGCGCTGGGCAGCGTCGAGCAGGCCGGGCGCGAGCGTGGCCCGGTGCTCGCCGCGGCCTAGCGGCGGTCAGGCCGGGTGGCTGGGATCGCCCGGCCCGATGGGCCCGGAGGATGCGGCGAGGTGCTCGGCCAGGATCTGCTCGGCCGACGGACTGCTGCGTGGGTGATGCTTGCGGCACACGATGTAGTCGGTGCCGGGAACCTTGTGGCGGCCGATGCGCAAGCAGTGACGCGCGTGGCAGTTGTGCCGCCGGACAATCGCGTAGGCCCCGCCGAGCAGGGTGATGTCGGCAAGCGGCCCGCTGATGAAGTTGTACCCGTCAGGATCGTGCCATGTCCATCGCCCGGCGTCGTATAGCCAGGAGAGGACGTCCCCGGATATGAACACGCGGGGAAGCTAACCGGGCGGCCGGATGGAGTTGCCCCCCTGCTCGATCACCGGCTCGATCGAGGTGGCGTGGCCCGGCCGGTCGGCCCTGATCACGACCCCGTTGAGCCACGGATCCTCGGTCGAGGTCTCGAACTTGACCGGCATGCGGGTGATCATCGACTCGAGTGCGAGTTCGCGTTTGACGCCGATCACCCCGCCACGGGGTCCGGTCATCCCCACGTCGGTGATGTAAGCGGTCCCGCCGGGGAGGATGCGAGCGTCGGCGGTCGGCACGTGCGTGTGGGTGCCGACGACCGCGGTGACGCGACCGTCGAGGTGCCAGCCCATGCCGATCTTCTCGCTCGTCGCCTCGGCGTGTATGTCGACCAGTACGTGGTCGGCCTTGTCCTTGAGGGCGTGCAAGGCAGCGTCAGCTTCCGAGAAAGCTGGCTTGGCGGCGTTCATGAACAGGTTGCCCGAGACCGATATGACCCCGAGACGGACGTCACCCTTGGTGACGACGCACCAGCCGTGACCGGGCTGGCTGCGGAGGAAGTTCACGGGTCGGAGGATGCGTTCGTGCTGGTCCAGATACGGGTAGATGTCTCGATGGCGATAGGTGTGGTTTCCCAGCGTGATCACATCGATCCCGGCCCCGAACAGTTCGTCGGCGTTCTTGGGCGTGATTCCGATTCCGCCCGCAGCGTTCTCGCCGTTGACGACGACGAAATCAGGGGAGTAGCGATCGCGCAGGACCGGCAACAGGGTGATGAGAGTTCGCCGGCCGATTCCGCCGACTATGTCCCCGATGAACAGGATGGTGATCGCTTTGGACATGTCCTCGTGATGCGCATACTTCCAGTTGCATGCGCCTAAGGCTTCCCTGGGGACATTCCGATGCCACCGCCGCGGAGGATCGCGGCACCAATGGCCGCGGCCGCGGCGAGGGTGCCGCCACGCCGTCCGAGGCCGCGACCGAGGCTGACGGAGCCCACCTCGCCGAGCCGTCAGCCGCCCCGGAGACGCCACCAGCCGCACCGCAGGCGCCCACGGTCCCGCCGGTAGTCGTTCCTCGGTGGATCCAGCTCGTCATGCTGCCGCTGGCCCTCCTGGCGTTGTGGGCGCTCGCCGGGGCGGCGGGAAACGTGCTGTTGATCCTGATCGTGGCCAGCGTGATCGCCCTCATGCTCAACCCACTGGTCAAGAAGTTCGAACGGGGCCGCGTACCGCGCGGGCTTGCCATCACCGGTGTCTATCTCGGCGGTGTGGCGATTCTCGTCGGTGTCGGTGTCCTCCTGTCCGACCCCATCAGCACCCAGGTCAGCCATTTCGCCAACAACGTTCCGCACATCATCGACAATGCGAACAAGGATCTGACCAACCTCCAGACGTGGCTCAACGACCACGGGATCAAGGTTCAGATCCAGCAGCAGGGTCAGACCGCACTTCAGACGCTCGAAAAGCACGTCCTCAAGAGCTCGGGCAGCATCGTCTCGTTCTCGCGCGACCTGTTGTCGCAGATCGTGACGATCTCGTTCGACCTGGTGCTCATCCTGGTGCTGTCGATCTATCTGCTTGTCTACGGACGGCAGATCGGGGATCTCGTACGCCGGTTCATGCCCCGCGGCGACGGCACGCCCGAGGATGACTTTCCACTGCTCGTCCAGCGGGCCGTGTTTGGCTACGTCCGCGGTCAGGTGCTGTTCAGCCTGATCATGGGCGGCAGCGCGGCCGTTGCGCTGTGGATCTTCGGCGTGATCGGGATCTTTCCCGACGGCGAGAGCTACGCGCTCTTCTTCGGCGGCTTCTATGGACTGATGGAGTTCATCCCCTATATCGGCCCGCTCATCGGGCCACTCCCGGCCGTCCTGGTGGCGCTTTTCAACGACCCACTCAGCGCGCTGTGGGTGATTCTCCTGTTTCTCGCTTTGCAACAGCTCGAGGGACACATCGTCGCTCCCCAGGTGTTCCGGATCTCGCTGCGGATCAATCCGATCCTCATCATCCTGGCGCTGCTCATCGGCTATCAGCTGTACGGGATAGTCGGCTCGCTTGTGGCTCTGCCGATTTCAGCCGTGATTCGCCAGACCGTCGTCTACCTGCGTCGCCACCTCGTGCTCGAGCCATGGGTGGTCGTCGCCCCGGAGGGGATCGCCGGGCCCGGGCCGCCGGGTCCGCCGCCAGGCGGTCCCGAGGAACCGGAAGACCCGGACACGGTCCAATCCGCTCCGGCCCTCGGGGGCGTGCTCGATCCCGATCGGTGCCCCGACTGCGGTACCGAGGCCGGAGCCGGCGATGCGTACTGCCGCTCCTGTGGTGCCTCGCTCGAGCCGCGGGTCCGGAGCTCGCCTTAGATGATTGATTCCACGGCCGCGGTGAATCAATCTTCTGGCCCGCGCCGGGTGCCGGATCGGCGCGCACCACGTCTGTATTAGCCTCCTTCCGGTGTCCGCGAGTACCGCCACAGGCGACGCGATGACCCCGCTTGCGGCGCGCTCGCTGACCAAGCGGTTCGGGACCCGCACCGCTCTGGACAGTGTGAGCTTCGAGCTGACCGCAGGCGAACTGGTGGCCATCATCGGGCCCAACGGCGCCGGCAAGACGACGCTCCTGTCGATCCTGGCCGGCGTCTTGCCCGCCACAGAGGGCGAGGTGACGAAGGCCGCCAAAGAGATCGGCTGGGTACCGCAGCAACCGGCTCTGTACTCCAAGCTGTCGGTGGCCGAGAACCTCCGGCTTTTCGCCCGGCTGGAGAAGCTCACTGATCCGGAGGCCGCCGTCGACCGGATGCTCGAGCAGACCGGCCTGCGCGAGCGGGCCGACGAGGCGGTCGGCCGCCTCTCGGGCGGTAACCAGCAGCGCGTGAACATCGCCATCGGGCTGCTCTGCGAGCCCGCCGTGTTGCTCCTCGACGAGCCGGCGTCCTCACTCGACCCGCGCCAGCGCCAGCGGTTGTGGGAGTTCATCGCCGCACTGGCGGGACGCGGGACGTCGGTGGTCTTCTCGACCCACGACGTGGCCGAGGCTGAACGCGAGGGGGACCGCGTGCTGGTCCTCGTCGACGGTGAGCTGTTGTTCACCGGCACGCCGACTGAACTCGAGCAGGCGGTCGGTCGCGACGAGCGCGACTTCGAGGCGGCGTTCGTCCGCTTCCTGCACGACCGAGGGCATTGACCCTTGCGCTGGCTGCTGATCAAGGATCTTCAGATCCTCAGGCGCTCGCCCCTGCTGACCGGGCTGCTGGCCGTTTATCCGGTGGCGATCGCGCTGATGATCGGCTTCGCGCTCTCGAGTCCGCCCGGGAAGCCCAAGGTCGCGTTCTACAGCGAGGTCCCGCCGGGCAAGGGCAAGCTCAACTTCGGTAACCAGCAGATCAACATCTCTAGCTACGCCAAGGAGCTGTTTCAGTCGGTCGATCCGATCAAGGTGAGCTCCCGCGACGAGGCCGTGGCCAAGGTGAAGGACGGCCAGGCGCTGGCGGCGCTGATCATCCCCTCGGACATCCCGCAACAGATTCAGAGCCTCGTGACCACGGGAGTCGGCACCCCCACGGTCGAGCTGGTCCTCAATTCAAAGGATCCGATCGAGCGCCAATTCGTCAATCAGGCCATCACCTCGCGCCTCAACGAGGTCGAGCAGGCGGTCTCCAAACAGGTGCTGCGAGTGGCGGTCAGCGATCTGCAGCAGGTCCTCAACGGTGGGTCCATCCAGTTCCTGGGCCAGAACTTCAACCTCCTCGGGTTACGCAATGCCCGCACGATCATCCAGGGGACGGTCGGCGCCCTGCCCAAGGACTCGAAGCTCACGCCTGCTCTGCGTCAGGTCGTCACCTTCGCCAACCTCGCCATCCAGGGACTCTCCTTCGCCAATCCGGTCCTCGGCTCGATCGGCACTCCGCTGACCGTCCACCAGACCGAGCTATCGGGCCAGACGACCCCGACGGACTCCTACGCTGCCGCCATCGCCGTGATCGTGTCGTTGATGTTCATCGCGCTGCTCCTGGCCGCCGGGATGCTCGCCGTCGAGCGCTCGGAGAACGCATACTCGCGGCTGGTCCGGGGGCTCATCTCTCCCGGTCGCCTGCTGTCAGAGAAGGTCACACTGTCGGCGATCTGTGCGGGCAGCGTTACGCTGCTCATGGCCGCGCTGGTCTCGTTGTTCGTCCATCTCGACTGGAGCCGGTTTGAGCTGTGGGTGCTCGCGCTGGCTTTCGGGGGCCTCGCGTTCGGCGCCCTGGGCGTGGCCATCGGGGGCCTGGCGCGTGAGGTGAGCGCCGCTTCATTGATGGCGTTCCTGGTCTCGCTGCCGATCGCCTTCATTGCCCTCATCCCGGCCGATGCCGTGTCCGGCGCGCTGAAGTCGGTGCTCGACGTGATCGCCTTCGTGTTCCCGTTCAAGGCTGCGCTGCAGGCCGTCAACAACGCGTTCAGCGGCACCTCGCCCGGAATCGGCTGGCCGCTCGTCCACCTGGCCGTGCTGACGCTCGCCTTCGGCGCCCTGGCCAGGGTCACGCTGAAGCGGTTCGCGTCCTGAGGATCAGCGGCCGACTGTGCGGCTGAACATGAACGCGCAGATGGCGGCCACGATCAGGGCAATGATCGGAATCGTGGCACCGACCACGCCGGCCACGGCCAGCACGATCCCCACTACGCCGACCACCCCGGCCACGCTGCCGGTGACCACGAGCTGATAGGCCCGCCGCTCCCGCGCACGCCGGGGGGTGTAGCTGCCGCGTTTCTGGATATCTGCCACGAGTCAGAGCGTACCGCGCCGAGGCGCGTAGGGTTCAGGACATGGCAGATCCAGACACCCATTACATGCTCCAATACGAATACGTCGACGACATGTTCGAGCGCCGCGCTCCGTACCGCGAGGCGCACCTGGCCAAGATCAAAGCCGAGCGCGAGGCCGGACGGCTCGTGATGGCGGGCGCCCTGGGCGATCCTCCCCAGCGTGGCGCGCTCGTCTTCCGCGGCGTCGACCCCGAGCAGGTCGAGGCGTTTGCCCAGACCGACCCCTACGTCGAGGCCGGGCTGGTGACCGGCCGTCGAATCGACCTATGGCGGCTCGTATGACTCCCCGCGCGAAGGGCATTTTGTCCACGGCCTGACTCGACCGGCAGGCACGGCGGTGAGCCAGGGGTATCCTGACTGGAGCAATGGCTTTCCCGCAGACCCGGCTGCGCCGGCTCCGCGCGAACCGCGCACTGCGCGGCCTCGCCCGCGAGACCAAGCTCTCCCCAGCTGACTTCGTCTACCCGCTGTTCGTGGCCCACGGCGTCGACCGGCGGGAACCGATCGCGGCGATGCCCGGCGTCGATCACCTGTCCATCGACCACGCGGTGCAGGAGGCCGGAGAAGTCGCCGCGCTGGGAATCCCCGCGGTGCTCCTGTTCGGGCTCCCGGCCGCCAAGGACGAGGAGGGCTCCGGGGCGTGGGACGACGAGGGCATCATCCAGCTGGCCACGCATGCGATCAAGGACGCCCATCCCGACCTGCTCGTGATCACCGACCTGTGCCTGTGCGAGTACACCAGCCACGGGCACTGCGGCGTTGTTCGCCCAGACGGTTCGGTCGACAACGACGCCACCCTCGAGCTGCTGGCGCGCACAGCCGTCTCCCAAGCCCGAGCGGGGGCCGACATCATCGCGCCGAGCGACATGATGGACGGCCGGGTCGGAGTGATCCGAGCGGCGCTCGACGACGATGGCCTGGTGGAGACGCCGATCCTCGCCTACTCGGCGAAGTTCGCCTCCGCCTTCTACGGCCCGTTCCGCGAGGCGGCTGATTCGGCCCCGGCGTTCGGCGATCGCCGCGCGTATCAGATGGACCCGGCCAACGGGCGTGAGGCCGTCCGCGAGGCCCGGCTGGACATCGAGGAGGGGGCCGACATCGTGATGGTCAAACCAGCGCTCCCGTATCTCGACCTCGTCCGGCGGGTCAAGGACGAGACCGGAATCCCGCTGGCCGCCTACAACGTCAGCGGCGAATACGCGATGGTCAAGGCCGGTGCCGCCGCGGGCTACCTCGACGAGCGCGCCACCGTGATGGAGATCCTCACCGGCATCCGCCGTGCGGGGGCGGACATCATCATCACCTACCACGCAAAGGATGCGGCCAGATGGCTGCAGTAACGCCCGGGTCTCAACAGCCGGATGACACGGGCGCGGCCCATAAGAGCGAGGCCGGAAGCCGAGCGGGCCGCGGGCCCGTGCCCAAGCTGCGGAGCCGCAAGCACGGCGCCGCGATCCCGCTCGACGATCTCGACAGGCGCCTGCTCAACCTGATGCAGGGGGCGTTTCCGCTCGCGCGGCGGCCCTACCAGCACGTCGCGACCGAGGCCGGGATCGAGGAAGAGGACGCGATCAAGCGGGTCGGTGAGCTCCTGCGCGAACGGATCATCCGCCAGGTCACGCCGATCTTCGACACCCGCGCCCTTGGTTACTCGTCGATGCTCGTTGCCGCCAAGGTCGACGCCGAAAATCCCTGGCGCGCCGCGAGCGTGATCAATGAGCACCCGGGCGTCTCGCACAACTATCTCCGAAACCACGAGTTCAACATCTGGTTCACGATCGCCACCGAGCCCGATTCGCCGCTGGGGCTCGAGCGGACCCTCGAAGTCCTCGGCGAGCTCGCCGGCGCCGACTCGATCCGGCAGCTTCCCACGCTCAAGCTGTTCAAGATCCGGATGGACCTGGAGATGGAGGGGTCGACCGCCGACCTCGCGAAGTCGGTTGAGGTGGCGCCGCCGGCCGAGACCGAGCGCCAGCCCTACGACGAGTTCGACATCGCCGTGATCCGGGCGCTCCAGGGCGACATGCCGATCGTTGCCGAGCCCTACGCAGCTGCCGCCGACCGGCTGGGGATCTCCCAGGAGCGGCTCCTCGCCCACCTGGAGGACATGCAGGCACGGCGGCTACTCCGTCGCGTGGCCGCGATCCTCTTCCATCGCCGCGCCGGCTTCAGCGCCAATGGGATGGGCGTCTGGAAGGTCGACGACAGCCGGATCATGGAGCTTGGCCCACGGATGGCCGCCTACCGCGGAATCTCCCACTGTTACCAGCGCCCCACCTACCGGGACTGGCCATACTCGATCTTCACCATGGCCCACGGCCGCTCGAAGGATGAGTGCGACGCGATTCTCGACTCGATCGCCACCGACACCGGCGTCAGCGAGCGCTCCACCCTGTACTCATCGACCGAGTTCAAGAAGATCCGGCTGCTGTACTTCACGGACGACTACCGGGCCTGGGAACGCAAGCACGCCGGCGTGTGACGCGCTCCGACGATCTCTACCACCGCGCCCTTTCGCTGCTCCCTGGCGGCGTGAATTCGCCGGTCCGGGCGATGCGCGCGATCGGGCGGGACCCGATCTTCATCGCGTCGGGACACGGTGCGCATCTGCGCGACGTCGATGGCAACGAGTACGTGGATTGGGTCGGCTCCTGGGGTCCGTTGATCCTCGGCCACGCCAATCCCGCCGTCATCGATGCCGTGAGCGCTGCAGCGGCGGCCGGAACCTCCTTCGGCGCTCCGACCGAGGGTGAGGTTGAGCTGGCGGCCGAGGTGGCCGAACGCATCGACTCGGTGGAGATGCTGCGCATGACCTCGTCGGGTACCGAGGCGACGATGAGCGCGATCAGGCTCGCTCGCGCGCTCACCGGTCGCGAACTGCTGTTGAAATTCGCCGGGGCCTACCACGGCCACGTGGACGGCCTCCTGGCGCTGGCCGGCTCCGGGTTGGCCACCCAGGGAATCCCCGCCAGCCCGGGCGTCACCGTCGCAGCGGCGGCCGCCACCGTGATTGTCCCTTGGAACGATCGCGACGCCGTCATCGAGGCCACCGAGACTCATGAGCTGGCCGCCATCCTCGTTGAGCCTGTACCGGCCAACATGGGCGTTGTGCCGCCCGCCGAGGGTTTCCTGGAGCTGTTGCGCGAGCGAGCGGACCGCACAGGAGCTCTACTCGTCTTCGACGAGGTGATCACGGGTTTCCGTGTCGCCCGGGGTGGAGCGCAGCAGCGCTACGGCGTCAAGCCGGATCTGAGCATCCTCGGAAAGGTGATGGGCGGCGGGCTACCCGCGGCCGCCTTTGCCGGGCCGCGCGCACTGATGGAGCGGGTCGCTCCGGCCGGCGACGTGTACCAGGCCGGGACGCTCTCGGGCAACCCGCTGGCCGTTGCTGCCGGGCTGGCCACCCTCCGGCAGCTCGACGGCCCGGCGTACGACCGGCTCGATGCGCTCACCGACGCGCTGGCCGAGGGCTTGCGCGGGGCAGCGTCGCGCGAGGGCGTCGATGTTCAAGTCCAGAGCGTCCCCGGGCTGCTGACCGTGTTCTTCTCCGGAACGCCCGTGCTCCGGTACTCGCAGGCGGCGGCGTGCGATCTCGATGCCTACGGCGCGTGGTGCCGGTCGCTTCTGGCCCACGGCGTGTACCCACCGGCCTCCCAATTCGAGGCCTGGTTCCCGTCGCTGGCCCATACCGATGAAGACATCGAGCTAACCGTCAGCGCCGCCGCCGCCGCCTTCGCTGAGGTCGCGTCGCGGTGAACGCCCCCGATTACCTTCGCGACGAGCTCCGGGCCCAGGGCGGCCCTCTGGCCGAGCTGATCGGCCAAGGATCACCATCCGTGGCTCAGTCGCCTGCCGGTCCTGCCCAACTCGCGGCCGCCGGGCCGCGAGCCGCGGGGCACGAACTCGAGTACGAGGTGCTGCTGGAGATGATTCTCGAGGGCTCCCGCCTTCATTACGGAAGCCCGGCGCTGGTCGCGCCCGATGATCCCGATCTGGCTCTCCTTCTGGGCGACCAGCTGTATGCACTCGGACTGGCCAGACTCGCCGCTCTCGGGGACCTGCCGGCGGTGAGCGAGCTCGCCGACGTGATCTCGATCGTCGCCCAGGCGCATAGCGATGGCGACGCCGCCCTTGCCGAGGCCGTCTGGGAGGCCGGCGCGGTCGCCATCGGATGGGGCACGAGTGCCGACCACGAGCGTGCCAAGGCCCAGGCCAGGGCCTGCGAGCCGGGCGCGGCGGCAGAATTGAGGAACGTCGCGGGAGCCCGGCGGGGCGGGGGATCGTGACGGTCGTCTCGATGTTGACGATAGGCTTAAAGCCGCGTTCAATTGAACGACTGCAGCGACCCTGACCCTCGTGCCAGATAGACATAAACACAAGTCGAAGTACACCGTGGATCGGGGGATGCCCGGGGCCTTCGAGGGCGAGACCGTCACGCGGCGTCGCTTTTTGAACGTCACGGCCCAGGGCGCTGGGATAGCCACGGTGGCGGCGTTCACGCTGCCGGCTCTGGGGTTTGCCCTCGGGCCGCTGTTCAGCCGCGAGCCCTTCAATTGGCAGGTGATCGGGCTTCCCGCCGACTTTCCGGACAACACCTACACGACGGTGACGGTGACGATCGTTCAGGGAATCGGCGAGGCGGGCAAGTCGATCGCCTACGTCCGCGCGCGCAACCCGGCGATCGATACCGACCCCGAGGACAAGTACAGCCACTTCGTCGCGCTGTCCGACCGCTGCATGCACCTGGGTTGCCCGGTTCGCTACGTGTCCGCAGCCCAGCGCTTCATCTGTCCGTGCCACGGCGGCGTCTACGACTTCCGCGGCATGGTGGCGGGTGGCCCACCCGTGCGGCCCTTGGACCGCTTCTATACGAGGCTGAAGAACGGTTATGTGGAGATCGGGCCGCGCTACTCGGTCAACTCGGAGCTCCACCGCTTCTCGCCGCGCGACCCGGGCCAGCCGCTCGACGGAATCGGTCAGTATCTGTATCCGAAGCGTTTCTCGACCTCGGTCCTTCCCCCCAACAGCTAGTCCTCGATGCCCCCACTTCCCAAGATTCTCCTCCCCAAGCCCAAGCGCCCGGGCGAGGAGAACGGCGACAAGGTCACGCCGGCCGAGGCCGGGATCACCGTCGTCGACTGGCTCGACGAGCGCACCTCGCTGTCCCCCGGCGTCCGCTGGATGCTCTTCCGCAAGGTCCCGAAGGGCATCAACTGGGCGTACACGTTGGGGTCGGCGACGCTGTTCGCTTTCCTCTCCCAGGCCGTCACGGGCGTCTTCCTGGCCATGTACTACCGCCCCGACGCGAGCGGCGGCGCCTACGAGTCGATCCGCTACATCACCGACGATGCCTTCCTCGGTCAGTTCGTGCGCGCGATGCATAAGTGGGGAGCCTCGGTGATGATCATCCTCATCTTCTTGCACATGGCGCGGGTGTTCTTCTACGGCGCCTACAAGTACCCCCGTGAGCTGACCTGGGTCATCGGCGTGACGTTGCTGATCCTCACTCTGGCCATGGGGTTTACGGGCTACCTGCTGCCGTTCGACCAGCGGTCCTACTGGGCCACGATCGTTGGCGTCAACATCAACGGCACCGGACCGTTCATCGGTCCCTACCTGTCTGACTTCCTCCGGGCCGGTCCCGAATTCGGCGCCACCACGCTGTCGCGCTTCTACGCCATCCACATGCTGCTCATCCCTGGGCTGATCGCCGCGTTGATCGGGGCCCACTTGTGGCTCGTATCGAAGCTCGGGATCTCGGCTCCGCCGTGGCTCAAGGCCGAACCCGAGCCGATGCCGGAGACGGACGTCTGATGGCAGCATCACTAGGACCTGACTCAGGCCCCCAGCTATGAATCAGGCACAAAAGGAGCAGTACCTCCGCGAGTACTCGATTCTGAAGAACGCGGGCAAGCCGTTCTTCCCCTACGCAGTCGTGAAGGACTCGATCATGGCGCTGATCGTGCTCCTCGTGATCATCTTCCTGGCGCTGATGTTCGGCGCCGAGCTCGGACCGCAGGCGGACCCGACCACGACCACCTACGTGCCGCGGCCGGACTGGTACTTCTTCTTCCTGTTCGAGGTCCTGCGCGTCATGCGCAACGTCCCGAAGTTCACGCCGATGGCCACGATCGGCGTACCGACGATCTGCATGATCCTCCTATTCCTGCTGCCCTTCTACGATCGCAGCCCGGAGCGCCGGATCGAGCGCCGCCCGGTGGCGCTGGCGGCCGGAATCGTCACCATCTTCGCCATTGCCTACCTGACCTACTCGGGCGCCAACACCGGTTCGCCGAACTCCGTCGACATGAAGGCGCCGAACGACCTCACCCCGGCGCAGGTGGCGACGTTCAACGCCGGCAAGCTCGTGGTCGGCCAATCGGGCTGCCTGGCCTGCCATCAGATCGGTGACAACGGCAACAACGGGCCCGGGCCGCCACTCACGCACGTCGGCTCGAAGCTGAGGCCTGCGGCGATCGCCTCCACGCTGCGCAACCCAACGGCCCCGATGCCGTCGTTCAAGGCCCTGGCGCAGCAATCCCCGCAGAAGTTCAACAACCTGGTCAACTTCCTGGCCGAGCTGCAGTAGGGCCGGGCTGCCGCTCCGGGGGTGTCCTGACGACGTGACGGATAGCGTCGACCCCTCACGATACGACGCGCCTGGCACCCTCGAGGAGACCCAGGTCCGGGCCATGTTCGACCGGATCGCCGGTCTGTATGACCGGATGAACAGCGTGATGACCGCCGGTCTGCATCATCAGTGGCGCCGGCGGGCCGCGGATCTCGCCGCGTTGTCGCCAGGTCAGCGCGCGCTGGACGTCGCCACGGGGACCGGGGATCTCGCCCTCGAGCTCGCCGGCCGGGTGGCTCCGGGTGGACACGTGGTCGGTGTCGACTTCTCCGAGCGGATGCTCGAGCTGGCGCGAGGCAAGGTGGACCGGGTGGGCCCGGGACCCGAGTTCCTCTGGGCCAACGCGCTGGAGCTTCCGTTCGCCGATGACGAATTCGATGCTGCGACGGTCGGGTTCGGGGCCAGGAACTTCGCCGATCTGGAGCGCGGAGTGGGCGAGATGGCCCGCGTCGTACGCCCGGGCGGGCGCGTCGTCGTCCTGGAGATAACTACTCCGCGCCGGGCGCCGCTCTCGACGTTCTTCTCCATGTGGTTCGACCGTGTGGTGCCCGCATTGGGGCGGCTGGCCGGCGATCCGCAGGCTTATAGCTATCTTCCCAGTTCGGTGCGACGCTTCCCGGGACCGGAGGAACTGGCGGATGTAATGGCCGGCTGCGGGCTTGACCGCATCCACTATGTCCTCACAGCGGGCGGGATCATCGCCATCCACGCAGGCGAGGTACGGCCGCGGTGAACGCTGTCCAGGCGGTGGTCGACGCCGGTGGCCGGCCCGTCAGCCGGATCATGGAGCGCGTCGAGGAGCGGATGCTTGCTGCTGCACGTGGCCACGGCCCGCTGCTGGCGCGCTTCGCCGGCGACACGATCGCCGCGGGGGGCAAGCGACTGCGCCCGCTGCTGGTCTGCCTCGCTGCCGGTGCCCCTCCGCCCGAGACCGAGGGACTGGTCTCGGCCGCGGTGGCGGTCGAACTGGTGCACGCGGCCACGCTGGTTCACGACGATGTCCTCGACGGTTCCTCTCTGCGCCGTGGGCGTCCCACGGTCGTCGCCGACGGCGGCCGGCTCCCGGCGATAGCCACGGGTGACCTTCTCTTCTCCCGCGCGTTCTCAGAACTCGCGTCCGGCGACTCCGCAGAGGCGGTGCGGGTCCTCTCCCGCGCGAGTTCGGAGCTCGCGGTCGGGGAGCTGATGCAGCGCGCCGACGCATGGCACGGCGACGTCGGCATCGAGCGCTACCTCGAACGCTGCCGGCTCAAGACCGCGGTTCTGTTCCGGGCCGCATGCGAGCTCGGCGCCCTGGAGGGCAGCGGCGACCCGGACGAGCTCGGAGCCTTCGGAGAGCAGATCGGTGTCGCATTTCAGATCCTCGATGATGTCCTCGACGTCTCGGGCCCGCCCGAGCGCACCGGCAAGCCGCGCGGGGCCGACCTGCTCGACGGCACGGTCACGCTGCCGGTGATCATCGCCCGCTCGCGTGATGCCGAACTGGCGGCAGTGGATCTGCGCACGATCCGATCGGCTGGCGACGCTGCCGAGGTCTGCGAGCGGATCGAGGCGACGGGCGCGCTCGACGAGGCGCGGGGCGATGCGCTCGAGCTCGTCAAACTTGCGAAGGAACGGCTGCCGGGCCTCCCCGAGCGCCAGCGCGGGGCCCTTGAGCTGGTGGCCGACGGCGTCGTCGAGCGCTACGCCTAACCGGGACTAGAAGTCTTCGGGCAGAACATAGTTGGCGTCGAGAGCGGCGACGAAGCGGTCGATGTCCTCGGCCATATTCGACTGGCTGAGCCGCTTGAGGTCGGCCAGCACTGTGGCCAGCCCCTCGTCCAGGCACTCCTCCAGTTGGTCCACCTCGTCGCGGCTGAACACCCCGCCAGCAGACCACCAGCAGTTGGGGCACTCGAGTGTCAGCTCCCAATGGTCCGCAGACGCTTCGTTCCAGGCCACCGGCTGGACCAGGTCCGAACTGCAGCGCGGGCATATGTGCAGCCCGCGGCGAGGCGGATCGGCCTCGCCGAAGCGGACGACCTCGATCGAGCGACCGCTCGGCAGGACGATGCGACGAACTGAGTGGCTGTGGTTTGAGTCGAGGGCCATCGGTGCCTTCCCGTGGCGATTAAAATCGGCCGCCCCCGATCGCAGCTTGAGTTGGCGATTGCCCCAAAGAGCATGTTTTCGACGGTGCCGGATCGGTTTGATCCATCGCGCACCCGGCTGCGAACACTCTGAGACGCCACCAACGGGGCGCATTTCGCACCCTCGTTCGCTCCGCCCGCTACATTTGGTCAACCCCACTCGGAGGCCTTAGGCATGTTCCGCAACCCCACTACCGACCTGATCGTTGTCCTGGTCATCGTGCTGCTGATTTTCGGTCCCAAGCGGCTGCCCGGATTGGGCAAGCAGTTGGGCCAGGGCATCAAAGACTTCAAGGATGGAATTACAGGCGAGCACAAGGATGACGACGAAGAATCCGCGGAGCGTCCAGCCCTGACTCAGGCGACAGCGGCGCCCGCACCCGCAGCGACACCCGAACGCACGCCCGCTGAAGCGGCTCCTGCGGCGGATCGGCCGTCCGCCGAGGTCGGGTCCGAAGGCCGCTCCTAGCGGCCCGCGAGGAGCGTTTTCGCCGTGGCGCGGGTCCGGCCCATCGGGCATGAAGACCGGCTGAGCATCGTCGACCATCTCGACGAGCTGCGCGGGCGGCTGATCATCTGTGGGATTGCCCTCGCCGTCGCCTTCGGCTTCTGCTTCTGGCAGAACCAACACCTGCTCAACATCCTCAACCGCGCGCTGCCGGCGGCGCCGAAGACGAGCCCGAACCATCTGAACGGCTCGGTCAAGGCCCAGGTCAATGCGGGGAAGCAGCTGACCGCGTCGGGACAGCGTCTCCTCCAGGCGTATCCATCGCTGAGCCCCGGTGACCAAAAGCTGTACAACAGCCTCGGCCTTCAGCAACTCGGCAAGGACCTGGAGATCACCGGCAAACAGCTGCCGTCAACGACGCCCCAACGGCTCCCGATCACCATCGGGATCGGCGAGCCCTTTACGACCACGCTGACCGTCGCGGCCTACTTCGCCCTCTTGATCACGCTGCCGTTATTGCTCTACCAGGCGTACGCCTTCGTGATCCCAGCGCTGAACCCCCACGAGAAACGCGTGGCGCTCCCGGTGATGTTCGTGGCCCCGATCCTGTTCATTGCCGGGGTGCTGTTTGCCTACTTCTTGGTGTTACCACCGGCGGTCCACTTTCTGCAGGGCTACAACGCCCAGAACTTCGACATCCTTGTCCAAGCCAAGACGTATTACACGTTCGAGATCTTCACGATGGCGGGGATCGGGCTGGCCTTCCAGTTACCGCTGCTGCTCCTCGCGCTCGACCGGATAGGGGTCATCAATTCACGGACCTTGACCAAGAACTGGCGCTACGCTGTTGTCATCATCGCCGTCATCGCGGCGGCGATGCCAGGGGCGGACCCGGTCAGCACCGGGCTCGAGATGCTCCCCCTCGTCATCCTCTATCTCGCCAGTATCGTGTTGCTCAAGATCACCGATCGCCGGGCCGCCGCGCGCGCCGCCGCGGAACTGACGACGATCGACGACGGACTCGATCCGACCTAGTCCACCATGCTCTTTGACCTTCGCAGCAGGGGCCGACGTCGCACCGTTCAGGCCGTCTATCTCGGACTCGCAATCATCCTGGGCGCCGGGCTCGTGCTGTTCGGCGTCGGCGCCGGTAACGGCATCGGGGGCATCCTCAACGCCTTCACCGGCAACGGCTCGGGCAGCGCTCAGAAGGCCGTGGTGAGCCAGGCCGAGAAGCAGGCCCTGCGCGAGACGAACCTGCGACCCAACAACCCCGCCGCCTGGTCCGCCCTCGTCCAGGCGCGCTGGACCAACGCGAACCAGGGCGCCAACTACGACGCCAACACGGGCACGTTCACCGCGTCGGGCAAGCAGGAGCTCTCCAAGCTGAGCAGCGATTGGGAGCACTACACCAACCTGACCAAGAAACCGGACCCCAATCTCGCGATCCTGGCCGCCCGCGCCTACGGCCAGCTGGGCAACTACGCCGGCGAGGCCAACGCCTGGGAGCTGCAGACACTCGCCAACCCGACGGCGGCCAAGGGCTTCGAATGCCTGGCCGCCTCGGCGTACGCCGCCAAGCAAACGCGCAAGGGTGATCTCGCCGCCGCCAAGGCCGAGAGCCTCGTGCCCAAGGCCTCCCAAGCCCAGATCAAGCTCGCGCTGACGCAAGCCAAGACGAATCCCCAGGTCGCCCAGCAGTGCTGAGCAGACGTCGTGGCCCAGGGCCCCGGCAGCGGTAATGAGCCCGGCTTCTACGCGACGGACACAACTTCGACCGCGACCGACGCGCCACGGAGATTCGCTCCACAGGACCCCCACGGCGGACGCATACAACCACCCCCAGAGCGTCCGCGCAGACGTGCTCTAGAGCGTCCGTCCGTCCCATCCGCCTGAGTGACGCGACCGCTCGCGCCGGGTAACATCGCCCACTACCTGGGCCGTTAGCTCAACTGGTAGAGCAGGGGACTCTTAATCCCAAGGTTGAAGGTTCGAGTCCTTCACGGCCC
>CAVTJE010000022.1:0-20119 GCA_963734775.1 uncultured Solirubrobacterales bacterium | reverse complement strand
ACCGTAGCTACCTTTTCCAGGTCGGCACCATCGCCACCGGCCAGGGGCAGCTGAACGCCGGACAGGTAGAGCACCGATGAACGGCTTTCGGCGTTGGCGTAGTGGTTGACGTCGGGCCAGTCGCGCTGGCCGAGCCGCGCTTGAGCTGCCGCAATCGCGGCGGCGCTCCGGTGAGCCGCGCAGGCCATCGAGGAAGCGGTAGGCGGCGATCGACCTCGGCGCCGTCGTCAGCCCAGACATGGACCGGACGTCGCGCGCCGGTGCGCAGCATGTGATGACCCGGCTGGCGCACGAGGAAAACGTAGCCGGCGCCTGGGAGTGCGGGAACGAACGCCTCGTCGTCCTCGGGTCGGGCCGACCGTGACGAACACGTCGACCATCGGCTTCGCCGCCAGCCCGCACCGAGGTGGAGCCGATGTGCTCGATGCGGATGCCGCCGCGCCCAGAGCGAACGGATCCGCTCGCGCTCGAGCGCAAACGGGCGCGGCCAGGCGGGGTCGTAGTCCGCGACCGCGATCGGTCGGTGCCCACGCCCTCCGATCAGGACGCCGTCGAGGTAGGTATCGAGCCGTCCGCGTCGACGGCGGTTCAGGCGAGCGTCATCCGCCGCGAATCCGAGACCCAGCCAGCACACGGCACCGATCGCCGCGGCGCTGACGAGCACCGCCGGCCAGGCGCCGATGACGAGGCCAAGCGCGTGCGAGAGGATGAACGCGGCGAGGCCGGCGCCGGTCAGGATCGCCGCCGTGCGGCGCCCGTCGCGCCGGAGCCAGACCGCGATGCAGACGATCGCGAAGGCGGCCAGGACGAGCCCGCCGAGGGGCCGCGATCCGCTGGCCACGGCGACGGCATAGCCGGCGATCAAGCCAGCGGCAGCGACCTGGGCGGCGAGCATCAGACGATTATGGAGCGCTCAGAGCGAATCGTCGTCGAGCGCCAGTCTGGAGCTACCGGGGTCCGGCGAATCTGTACTCGCCGACCAGGGCGTCGTCGATCCCCACCTAGTGGTGCTCGGCGACGAGGCGAAACCCTTGCCCGGGCCCGCGAAGCCGGGCAGGTGCCGGACCGATTCGAAGATGCCCGGCAGGTCGATGGTCGGTACACGTTCGCGCCATGCCGACCTAGATTCCACGCCGTCGCCTGCCCGGCCGGCGTCTGGAAAATCGGGTGCGGGTGGCTCAGATTGATCAAGACGACCGTCTTGAGCGGACCCGGAGTGGGGAGGAAGAAGCCCTGGATGATCGGGTCCCCTGGACGGCTGCGGGCGTCGATGAAGTGGGCGATGTCGCGGTAGGGCGTTCGGCGGTTCGCGGGCTGCAGGCTCCTGACCGCCCCGGTCACCAGGACGACCAGCAGCACCGCCGCGGCGACGACCGCGACTCGACGTCCGGCGGACGCGACCAGCCATCCGATGACGATCGCCGCCGGGACGAGCGACGGGATCAGATTCCGCGCCAGCATGAAGCTCATGTGCGGCCTCAGGCTGACAAGCGCGATCCCGATCGGCGTGGCGATCGCCAGCAGGACGATCAGCGTCAGCGGCGAGGACAATCGCGGTCGTCTTGCCGGCATGCGCCACGCGCGAATGCACGGCGAGGATCGCGAGAATTCCGAGGGTTGACAGTCCCGCGACGACGGCCGGGGTGCCCGGAAGATCCTTCAGCGCCACGAACGGAGTTCCGAACAGTGCCTGGACGTTGAATCGCGCAAACAGGTTCAACGAAGGCGGCGCGACGGTCGCGATCCGGTGGGCCTCGTCCGCGCTGTGGCGCTGCTGCACCAGGAACGAGGGAAGCCACGGCAGGTAGGCGAGGACAACCAGCCCGTAGACGATCAGCTGGGTACGAAGCTGCTCACGGTGGGTCCACAGGGCCCACACGGCTTGGACGCCGAGGACGAAGACACCGATGTAGTGCGTGTACATGACGGCGACCACGGCGAGCCCGTAGGCGACCCACCAGCGCCGACGGCGGGTGCGGAGCGCCTCGAGCAGGAACAGCGTCGAGAGCGCGGCCAGCAGCGCCACCGCCGCGTACGCCCGAGCCTCGGTGCCGTAGAAGATCGCGAACGGGTCCAGCGCCAGCACCGCGGCGGCCATCAGACCGGCGTTTCGTCCTGCCGTTCGGCTGCCGAGCAGGTAGCCCACCGGGACCATGGCGGTCGCGGCCAAGACCGACGGGAGTCGCACCCACAGGGTTGGGTCGCCGATCTTCGCCGACGCCCACACCAGCAGGAAGAACAGGGGCGGCGTCTTCTCGGTGTTCCGGATCAGGCTGATCGCACTGCCGAGGCTGCGGTGGTGGACGATGTTGAACATGAACAGCTCGTCGCCCATCAGGCTGTCGCGCATCAGCGCCGCCCGCAGCACCAGGGCGAGCAGCGTCAGGCCTGCGACTGCCGCCGTGCACGGGTCGATCGCCCGTCGCTGCGACGCCGAGGCAACTGCTACCTGGGGTTGATGGAGCGCGGACACGCGACCTTGGCGGCTTAGACGTGCGCCGGATCCGGCGCCGCCCAGCGGCGGATCTCGTGGCGCGCGATCGTGCGCTTGTGAATCTCGTCGGGGCCGTCGGCGAGCCGCAGCGTGCGCAGGTGCGCGTACATGCTCGCCAGCGGGAAGTCATCGCTGATCCCGCCGCCGCCGTGGACCTGGATCGCGCGGTCGACCACGCGCAGGGCCACGTCGGGCGCGGCGATCTTGATCGCGGCGATCTCCGTTCGCGCGTGCTTGTTGCCGACGGTGTCCATGAGCCATGCCGCCTTGAGCGTGAGCAGACGGACCATCTCGATTTCGATCCGCGACTCGGCGATCCAGTCCTGGACGTTGGAGCGCGAGGCCACCGGCGCGCCGAACGTCACGCGCGAGGCAGCGCGGTGGCACATCAGCTCGAGCGCCCGCTCGGCGGCGCCGATCGCGCGCATGCAGTGGTGAATCCGCCCCGGCCCCAGCCGCGCCTGGGAGATCAGGAAGCCGTCCCCCTCGTTGGCGATCAGGCTCGCGGCCGGAACGCGGACGTCGTCGAAGCGGACCTCGGCGTGGCCCTCCTGGTCGACGTAGCCGAACACGGGGAGGTTGCGGATGACGTTCACCCCGGGCGAGTCACGCGGCACCAGGATCATCGACTGCTGCCGGTAGGGCGGGCCATCGGGGTCGGTCTTGCCCATGACGATCATGACCCGACAGCGCTCGCGCATGAGTCCCGAGGTCCACCACTTGCGCCCGTTGAGCACGTAGTCCTCGCCGTCGCGCTCGATCCGTAACTGGACGTTGGTGGCATCGGAACTGGCCACGTCGGGTTCGGTCATCGCGAAGGCCGAGCGGATCTCACCCTCCAGGAGCGGCCGTAGCCAGCGGTCCTTCTGCTCCGCGGTGCCGAACAGCGACAGCACCTCCATGTTGCCGGTGTCGGGCGCGGCGCAGTTGCACGCCTCGGGCGCGATGTGGCTGCGGCCCATGATCTCGGCCAGCGGCGCATATTCGGTATTGCTCAGACCGGGTACGCCGTCCTCGTTCTCGTAGGGCAGGAACAGGTTCCACAACCCCAGCTCGCGTGCTCGCTCCTTCAGTTCCTCCATCACCGGCGGATGCGAGTGCGGGTCGCCCGACTCGACGAGCTGCTCGTGGTACACGGACTCGGCCGGATAGACGTGATCGTCCATGAAGCTGAGCAGGCGCTCGCGCAGGTTCTGTGTGCGGTCATTGAGCTCGAAGTTCATGTCTGTTGATCTCCCTCGTATTCCGGCTCTGTGAACCTCATCATCCTCGAACTTCAATTAGGGTGGGGCGCTCGAGATGGAGCTTGCCGAGCGACACGTGGTGGTGACCGGGGCCGGGAGCGGCATCGGACGCGCGCTGGCGCGACGCTTCGCCGCCGAGGGCGCCCGCGCGGTGGTCGTTGCCGATGTAAACGGCGATGCGGCCCAGGCCGTGGCCGACGAGATCGGGGGTCTGGCGATCCCCACCGACGTCTCGCGCGAGAGCGAGATCCGTGCCCTGGTCGCGCAGGCCCAGAAGGCGGACGGACCGATTGACCTGTTCTTCTCCAACGCCGGCGTGCCCGGACCCGGCGGTCAGGACGGCTCCGAGGAGGAGTGGCAGAAGACGTGGGAGATCAACGTGATGGCCCATGTCTGGGCGGCCCGGGCACTGGTGCCCGACATGGTGCAGCGCGGCGACGGGTACCTCGCCAGCACTGCCTCGGCCGCCGGGCTGCTCACGCAGGTGTCGGCACTCGCGTACTCGGCCACCAAGCACGCCGCCGTGGCGGTGGCCGAGTGGCTGGCCATCAACTACGGCGACGCCGGCATCAAGGTCTCATGCCTGTGCCCCCAGGGGGTGCGGACGCCGATGCTCGACCTGGCCGTCGAGGACCCGGTTGGCGCCGCGCCGCTCCTGGCCGAGGGACTGCTCGACCCCGAGGACGTCGCCGAGGTCGTCGTCCAGGGAATCCGCGAGGAGCGCCTGCTGATCCTGCCCCATCCGGTCGTCGCCGACTACATGGCGGTCAGGGCAACCCAGCCCGAGCGCTGGGTGCGCGGCATGCGCAAGATCATCCGTCAGGCGCGCGGGGCTACGGGTGAAGCAGGTGGTGGAACCCTCGCATGAAGCGTCCGATGCGCCCGCGGCCGTTGCCGCCGAACGCGGTGGCGCCGAGCAGGAGGACGAACACGCCGGCGAGCAATGCCAGTCCGGCCAGCAACACCGGCCAGTGCCGCTGGAGGAAGTCGCGGCCGATAGACAGCCAGCGGTCGGCCTGATCGCCGGCAAACCACAGCGTGGCCAGGATGCCGAGCAGCGGCGCCACGAAGCACACGTTGAACAGGAGCAAAAGGCTGACCTGGCGCGCCGGGTCGAGCCCCGAGCCGACGATGGCCGCAATGGCGGCGAAGTAAGGGAATGCCGTCGGCAGCTCCACCGCGGTGATCGTGGCGCCGAGAATCGCGCCCGACCGACCCTTGGCGTCGGTGGCCGGGAGCTTGCGCGTGGCCAGCGTGTGGCGATTGCGCCACAGCAGGGCGGCGGCGACCAGCATCGCGACGCCGGCCAGGACCTCGAGTATGTGGCGCGTCTCGGGGCTCGGTTTGGGGACCAGCGAGAGGAGGAGCTGGCCCGGCCCCAGGGCGATCGCGGCGCCGCCGAGGAAGTAGACGAGGAATACCCCGACCGTGAACTCGAGCACCGCCTTGCGCGCATGCTCGCCGGTGGCCAGGAACAGCGCGGGAGCGATGGTCGTCGGGTTCAGCGAGTCCGCAAGACCGATCGAGACGACGATGCCGATCAGCCGGAGCATGGCGGCATTTTCCCCAGCCGACGCCGACCCGCGATTAGAAACCTGCCACTTCGCTCAGGAGGTGTTCGCTCGCTCAGATCCTTGCCAGCACCTCGCGCGCGGCACGCTCGCCTGATCTGACGGCCCCGTCCATGTAACCGTTCCAGTAGTCCGACGTCTCCGAGCCGGCCCAATGCACGCGACCGAACGGCTGGCGGATGGCCCGGCCGTAGTCGGTCAGCACGCCCGGCGCAAGGAAGCCGCCGTAGCAGCCGCGGGTCCACTGCTCCTCGGTCCAGTTCTTCTCGATGTAGGCGACCGGGTTGGCCGCCTGGTGGCCGAAGTAGCGCACGAAGCAGGCAATCGCCTGCCTGCGACGTTGGGCGGCGGACAGGGTGGTGAACACGCGGGCGTCGTGACCTTCGACGAAGCCTAGGAGCACTCCGGGGGAGCCGTCGGGGGGCGAGTTGTCGAAGGTGATCTTGATCGGCCCGGTGTCGCTGGTGACCTGCCCGGCCAGTCCCTTGGCGCGCCAGAAGGGTCTCCGGTACACCGCCTCGACCTTGATCGACGTCCCCTGCGGGAAGCGCTGGAGTAGCTGCGCGCGCAGTGGGGGGAGCACCGGGTCGTATTGGATCAGACCGGTCAGCGATGGCGGTCCGGTCACGATCACCTGCTTGCCCTGAATGGTCACGCCGTCCGTGTGCACGGTGACGCCGCCGCGTCCCTGCACGATCCGGCGGACGGGTTGCGAGAGCATCACCCGGCGGCCGAGCGTCCTGGCCGCCTTGAGCGACACGAGCTGCGAGCCGCCGATGAAGCGGCTGTCCTGCGCCCCGCCGGCCGTGCTGATCAGGCGCTCGAAGGTGCCCGGGGTGCTCTTGTTGCCGGCCGAGTGGATGTAGAAGAGGACGTGCAGCAGTGAGATGTCACGGGGCTCGCACGCGAACACCGATTCGATCCCGAGGTCGAGCAGGTTCGCCGCCCCCGACCCGAGCGTGTTGGCGCGCTTGAAGGTCTCGAACGTCTGCCCGTCCCACTCGAGAGCGTTGGGCGCCGTCCACGGCTTTTCCAGCGGAACGGTCTTGGCCATCGAGTCGAGCTTCAACAGCACGGTCTCGAGCTGCCCGACGGCTGTCGGGTCGGGCGGGATCGGGCCGAGTGGCCCGGTGGCCGAGTAGGGCGTCAGCTTGCCGTTCTCGTAGAACAGGTAGTTGCCTTTGTTGTAGGTCTTGAACGTGCCGATGCCGAGCTCTTTGGCCAGCGCGGCGAGGTGATCCTGGGTCGGTCCGATCCACTGACCGCCGACCTCGACCACCTTGCCATGGCCGAGCGAGTGGTTGAGCGTGCGCCCGCCGACGCGGTCGCGGGCCTCGAGCACGATCGCCGAGTGGCCGGCGCCCACCACGTGGCGGGCCGCCGTCAGCCCCGACAGTCCGGCACCGACGATCACGACGTCGGCCTTCCGGGCTCCGCTCTGGGGGCGTTTGGTCTTGGCCGCGGCCTGCGCCGGCAGGGCAGCCGCCCCGGCGGCGACGGCGGCGCCTCCGATCAGCTTGCGCCGGCTGACCCGATGCTCGTTGTCACTCGACATTGTTGGTCTCCGTTGATCAAGGGGCGCTCGCTCCCACGGCCCACCCATTCATCCGTGCACCGACATTGTGGCGAGATGACGGCCGATGTGCCACGCTTGGGCCGCCAATGCCGGTGCGAACAAGGATGTTCTGGGTGCTCGCGGGGATCGCCGCGGTCCTTCTGATAGTCCCCGCCGCGTCCTTCGGCGCGCGCGGCGCCGGTCCTTCGTGCGCCGGCTACGCCGCCCACCGCAGCCACCCGGCGGTCCTGTCGCTCGATCCGCGCCCCGGCGCGCCGCGGATCTTCGCCATGCAGTACAAGCAGGCGGCGCACAACGTCGTCAACTACGCCTCCTTCCGGGCGAAGATCGAGTGCATGCTGCGCCGCTACGTGCTGCCACACCTGGCCCGCCACCGGCCCAACGTCGTCGTGTTCAACGAGGACATCGGGCTGGCCACGCTCGGGATCGGCTCGCGCGGGGCCGCCGCGCGCAGGCTGTTCGCCGACCCGGTCGCGTCGGGTTGCGCGCCCGGGAGCTCGCCGTGCGCCGCGCTTGCCGCGCTCTCCCGGCTGAGCCGCGCCTACGCGGGGCCGCTCGGCGCCTACAAGTCGCGCTTCCCCTCGATGGCCGGGCTCGATCAGGGCTTCGTGGCCGAGACCGACACCGTCGCGCGGGGCTTCATGGGCACCTTCTCGACGCTGGCCAAGCGCTACCACGTGTACATGATCGGGTCGGGTGACGTGGCGCCGTTCAAGCAGTCGCGCGCTCATGGGGACGTGGCGACGTTCGCCGATCCTGATCTGAAGCCGCGGCCGCCGTCGGTCTACGTGGCCACGGCGCCGCACGTCTACAACGAGGTATTCATGTGGGGCCCGCGCGACGTGCGCCACACCGGTCCGGATGTCACGCGCAACGTGGTGGCGTCGAATCGAAAGGTGCCCCTGACCTCGCTCGAGCTGGGCCTCGGCTTCACCCCAGGGCCTTCGTCAGGGCCTGCGGCGGTCGCCAACCTGAGGCCCTACCGGCTACCGGGCACCCGCGCCCGCATCGGTTTCGCCACCAGCCTGCCGGCGTTCACCTTCGGCAACCCGGGGCGCGGCGTCAACCCGTGCAGCAACACCGCCCTGTACTACATGCGCTGCCTGAGCAAGCTCGGCGCCAACCTCGTCATCCAGGACGAGGCGAACCCCGGCCCGTGGACCGGCCCCGACGGCAACGGGATCGAGAAGTGGCAGCCCCTGTCGTGGATGACCTCGACCTACCGGACGGTCAGCGATCCCAGCGTCGACTTCGACTACAACGTCACCGCGATGATGGTCGGCAACCTCGCCGACCTCGTCTTCGACGGCCAGAGCGCCATCACCGAGCGAGGCCTGCGCGGGCACGGGCGGCGGTGTCATTACATCGGGAACGGCTCGTTCGTGCCCGGTGAGGACGAACCCTCGCTGCGGCGTTACGCCGGGGGCAAGAGCGATTTCCTCGCCCTGGCGCCGTGGGTTGTCAGCGACCGCTCGCGGGCGGCCCTGCGTCGCGTGGGCGACGAGCTCGCTCCGGGGTCGCGTCGGGCGGACGACTATCTCGAGACCGCTCTCGTCGCCGATCTGCCCTTCCCGGTAGATCGTGGGCGGCGGGGGTGCGCGGGGGCGTAGTCGGTCGGGAGCGCCAGCCCGGGCTCGGGAACGGCTCGGCCGGGGAGGGGGTGGTGGGACCTGCTCCTGCGGGCTGTCCAACAGCCACAACGTTACATAGCGGCCGTGGGCGGCCGGCGCCAGGTGACGTTGTCCGCGCTCTGAGAGCCGTTTCGTTACTGAGCGCCACCGGTCCGGGGAGCTCTGTGACGTTGTCGCGGTTTCGCAGCCCGGGTAGACACGCCCCGGGGTGCCGAGAAAAGTGACAAACCGCCGCGCCCGGGGAAACCGAACGACCGATACTCGGGCTCAGGCCGAGGAAACGCGCCCTCGTGCCACGCCGACCGAGCTTTTCTACGTTGCGCCGGCCGCCTGACCCCGGGGCGCGCCAGCCCCACACACCGACCCTCCGACAGCAAGCCGTTCCCGACGCCCACGCCCGGCGGGGCAGCCGAACTGACCGCAACGCCCCAAAGGCCGGCGAGGACCGCCCCTCGCCCGCTAGGCGAAGTGCAATTCCTCGCCCTCGTCATCGTCGACGGGACGCTCACACGTCGGGCACCACCACCGCGCCTCCATCGGCGTCCCGCACACCGCGTGACGCGGCGCCGAGCCGCCCTCGGTGTTGCGGGCGCCCCAGCCCGCGAGCAGCCGCAGCGCGCCGGCGAGCTCCTGGCCCGCCGCGCTCAGCTCGTAGACGAAGCGGGGCGGCCGCTCGGAGTAGGGACGAGCCACGACGAGCGCGTTGCGCTCGAGTTGGCGCAATCGCTGGGTGAGGACGTTGGGCGCGATCCCCTCGACCTCCTCCTGAAGCTCGCCGAACCGGCGCGGGCCGTCGAGCAGCGCGGCGACCAGCAGCAACGTCCAGCGGTCGCCGACCGCGGCCAGTGCGTCGGCGAGGGCCGAGTGGCCCTCGGTGCCGTCGGTGGGGGGGTCGGAATTGACCATCGGCCCGGACATCGTATGCGCGATCACCGGTGCTACAGTAGCGACTTGCATTTAGCAAGTCACTAGCAAGGAGCGCGGACCTGGCCCAGGATCCGCGTGGGAGGGACCTACATGACTCTTCTCGAGGAACTTCAGAACACAATCCAGGCCTCGGCGCAGCGCACCGGACCCGCCGTTGTCGGGCTCGGGCGCGGCTGGGGCGTCGGGTCGGGAACCGTGATCGCCACCGGGCAGGTGCTGACCAACGCCCACAACCTCCGCCACAGCCACGGCGAGATCACCGTGACCTTCAGCGACGGACGCCGCGAGACCGGCCAGGTGGCCGGCGCCGACGCCGACCTCGACGTCGCCGTGATCAGCGTCGACACCGGCGACATCGAGCCCGTGCAGTGGCCCGAGGACGCTCGCGAGCCGGCCATTGGTCTCGCCGTGCTCGCCCTCGGCAACCCGGGAGGACGCGGACTGCGCGTGACGCCCGGTTTCATCTCCTCGGCTGCCCGCAGCTTCCGCGGCCCCCGCGGCCGTCGCATCGGCGGGGCGATCGAGCACACCGCACCCCTGCCTCGCGGCTCGTCGGGCGGTCCCCTCGTTGACTCCGACGGCGTCCTGCTCGGCCTCAACTCGATCCGCGTCGACGGCGGGCTGATCCTCGCCATCCCCACCGACAATGCACTGCGTGAGCGCGTCGACGGACTGAGTCGCGGCGAGGCACCCGAGCGAGCCCGACTCGGAGTGGCGATCGCGCCGCCCCGCGTGGCCAGGCGCCTGCGCCGGGCCGTGGGCCTTCCCGAACGCGAAGGCGTGTTGGTGCGCGCCGTCGAGGATAAGAGCCCGGCGGCGGCCGCGGGCATCGAGCGCGGTGACCTGCTCGTCGCCGTCGGCGATACCGAGCTCAGCCGCGTCGACGTCCTCTACGAGGCCCTCGACGCCGCGCGCGGCGCGGGTCAGATCGAGCTCACCGTCGTTCGCGGCACCGACGAGCGGACGATCACGGTGGCGCTATGAGCTCCGGGACCATGGACGCGATGACCGAGGAACGCGACGCCGAGGCGCTCGATGCGTATTCGCGCATCGTGGTCGACGTGGCCGAGCGGCTGGCCCCGAGCGTGGCCAACCTGAGGGTGACGCGCCGGGGCCGGGGCGGTCAGGTCCCGGCCGGCGCCGGCAGCGCGGTCGCGCTGACGCCCGACGGCTTTCTGCTCACCTCGGCTCATGTCGTGGCCGGGCCGGGCCGCTCGGGGCGGGCGTCGTTCGTCGACGGACGCGAGGTGAGCTTCCGGATCGTCGGGATTGACCGGCTGTCCGACCTCGCCGTGCTGCGTGCCGACGCCACCGAGCTCGCTCCCGCAGTGCTCGGCGAGGCCGAGAGGCTCCGGGTCGGGCAGCTCGTGGTGGCGATTGGCAATCCCAACGGGTTCGCGGGGTCGGTCACGGCCGGCGTGGTTTCGGCCCTGGGGCGGTCGTTGCCGGCGCGCGCCGGACGCGCCGTCCGCTACATCGACAACGTGATCCAGACCGACGCCGCGCTCAACCCCGGCAACTCCGGTGGCGCGCTGGTCGACAGCACGGCCCGCGTCGTCGGCATCAACACTGCGGTGGCCGGTGTCGGCCTCGGCCTGGCGGTGCCCATCAACGACCACACGCGCCAGATCATCGGGGCGCTGATGCGCGACGGACGCGTCCGCCGCGCCTACATCGGCATCGGTGGAGGGCCACGTCCGCTGCCCCCGCACGCCCGCGTGAGACTCGACCGCCGCTCGGGTGTCGAGGTGGTCGAGGTGGCGCACGGCAGCCCCGCCGAGCGCGCCGGCGTGCGCGCCGAGGATCTCATCGTCGAGCTCGGCGGACGCGCGATCGAGCAGGTCGACGATGTCCAGCGCCTGATGACCGAGGACGCGATCGGGCGGCCGATCGCGGCACGCGTCCTGCGCGGCGATCAGCTGCTTGACCTGGAGCTCTCGCCGGTCGAGCTCTCAGAGTAGGGACGGCCCTACGGCGAGCCCGGCGCCGCCTCGCCAGACGCTGGCGGCGCCTCCGAGATCAGGCCGCCGTGCTCGGTCCTGGGTGCTGCCCGGACGGCCGCCCCGCAATGGGGGCAGAAGCCGACCGCCTCGACGTCCCGGCGGCAGTGAGGACACATGGTCTGATGCAGCCCGAAGTCCTCCGCCTCGTCGAGCAGGGCTCGATGTAGCAGCGCGCGCACGAACACGAGCAGCGTGGCGACGACCGCGGCCTCCCAGATCAGCAACACCGCCTGGCCGGCACCGGCATTCAGGAGCAGGCGGCCCCCGAGCGTGAAAGCGATGTGCCCGAGCAGCGCAACGGGGAACCCGGCCGCGTACAGAAGTCGGCCTCCCTGCCGGCCACGCCGCCACAACGACGCGGTGACGGCTCCTGTGCAGCTCGCCTGCATCAGCGGTGTCAGCACGGCCGCTCCCAGTACCGGAAACAGCCAGTCGCCGGCCGAGGTATGCAGACGCTCGTAGCCGATGATCCGCGAGAAGTTGAAGATCGTCTGCGCGGCCGCGAATCCGAGGCCCGCGGCGATGCCGAAAACAAGCCCATCGACGGTCTCGCTGAAGCTGGGACGGAGGCGCAGCGTGAGCGCCGGCAGCGGCTTCACGATCTCCTCGACGATCGGGAGCAGGACCGTTCCCGCGATCAGCACGCCCGTCGCCTGTGTCACCTCGAGCGGCGAGCTGGTCGGGATCACCCCCCGAGCCACGAACAGAACGACGCACCCGAGCCCGGCGCCGGCCACGATTGTCAATCCGAGCACTCGGATCGGCTCGTCGCGGTAGACCTGCGCTTCGTAGAGGTAGACCAGGTACAGCACCGGCACGAGCACGGCTGCGGTCAGGATCGCGGGAACGACGGCGCCCGCGAGGACGAGGGCCACCACGGCGGCGATTCCGCCCAACAGTCCCCAGCGGAACTCATGCACCCGCGGGCTCGGGAGATGCGGCAGCAACGTCGAGATCACGGCGGGCCGCCGGACGTGCTCGCCAGGTGCGGCGGCGAACCGGTGCGCTCTCCGTTGCGGATCGGAGCTCTCACCGGTGCGGTCGGCGCCGCACCAGGTGCAGAACGGCTCATCGGGCGTCGGGTGCCCGCAGTGTTCACACGAGGGCATCGCCGGCCTCTGAGCCAAGGTGCCGCGGCAGGAGCGCGATCAACGGCTCCACTGCCACCGATCCAGGATGTCGTCGATCACCGGGAAGCCGAGCGTCCTGCCGCTGATCGCGCCAATCGTGCTGATCCCGACGAGATCGACCCAGCCGGCCGGACGCCGTACGGCGACGATGCCCACGCGGACGGGAAACACCGAGCCGGTGTCGTCGATGAAGTCGCCGCTGTAGAACTCGCCCTGGCCGGGCGTGAAGCCGATCTCGGCGCCGTTGATCGGGCCCCTCGCCGCTACGTTCTGAATCCTGACGCCCGACAGGGCAGAGCCCTCGTCGGCGACGAGATGCTCGAGTGAGGTCGGTTGGGAGGCGGCTCGGACGAGCATCTCGGCGCGCAACTGGCCGTCCTTCGTGTACACGAGCCCCGTGACGCCGTTGCCGCTGACCTTGATCGCGCGTCCTCCCGCTGGGTAGCCAAACGAGAAGCCATAGCGTGCGCTCACGAATGTCCTACCCGAGGGCTCGCCAGCGCCGCCGGGCGGCGACGCGCACGCGACGACGCAGCGCGCCCCTGGTCCGGGGGACACCAACGCCTTGACCGCGCTCGCACCGATGACCAGCGCCGTCATGCCGATGGCGAACTTCGCCAGCGGTCGCAACTGCCTGGCGCGCCGAGGCATCCGGGCCCGTCCCCGAAGCGGCAGACCGGGCGTCGGCGAACCAGCCGAGGTGCTCATCCTCGGCTCCGCGCGTAGGCGATGAAGTCGGCGGCCAGCCCGGAGGCGTTGGGCGTTCCCCACCCGGTCGCGAAATCCCACCCCGGCGTTGCCGGGTAGTAGAGGTTGTTGCCGCGGCTGACGTCGTTGAACGGCCGCGCGGGTTGCGCCGAGGCGTGCTGGCCAAAGCTGTAGAGCGCCGGGTTGGCGAAGCCGACCCTGGCCAGCCGGCGTTGGTCGAGCGATTGGTCGATCAGAGCTACCAGGCCAGCCCACAGCGGAGCCGCCGCCGAGGTCCCGGCGACGACGTCCCAGCCGCCATCGTGGAAGATGTTCCAGCCGGTGTTGGCGTCTCCGAGCGCGGACACGTCAGGTACCTGCCGCATGCCGTCGGAGAAACGATTTTCGAGGGCGGCGTTGCGCTGGTAGAACGGCTCTGTCCAGACCTGGCTCACCCCGCCGCCGCTGCCATCTTGCTCGAACGGCCCTCCCCACGCGGCCTCTCCACCGTACGTGCCGGTCGGCGCGACGAACAGCGTCGTTCCACCCACCGACGTCGCATACGGGTCGGATGCCGGATCGGAGACGCTCGGGGCCTCGGCCCCGGTCGCGTCGCTCGTCAATCGCGACCCGCACGTGTAGGCCCCGGAATCGCCCGAGGCGACGAACGCGCTCCCACCGGTGGCGGCGAGGCCCCGGAGCGCGTCACGCCAGACGGTCTGGTCGCCCGAGAGGAGCGCGTGGCCGCTCGCATTGACGTTCTCCACCTCGCAGCCGCCGATGCTGATGCTGAAGATCGCCCTCGGGTAGGCCTTCATCGCGGCGGCCGCGGTGGCCGCCAGGTCAGCGACGCGGGCGTCGGAGTAGTAGACGACAAGGTGGGCGGCCGGCGCGATCGAGTGGACGACCTCCAGGTCCAGATCCGGCTCGGCATGGCTGCTCTCGTTCGGGGGGCCCGACTGGCTCGGCGCTACCGCCACGTTGAACGGAGGCAGTCCGTAGTGCTCCGCGAAGCAGGCAAGATCCGGGGCCGCAAACTTGTCGATCTCGATGAACACGACCGTCTGGCCGGCCCCACCGAGTCCGCTCGTTTTCAACGACGCGAAGTCGTAGGCGCCGAGGACCTGCGCGGGCGAATATCCGCCGACGCTCTGGCCACACCCCGCCGGCGATGGGTCTGAGCTCGCGCCCGCGCCGAGGTTGACCAGCCTGTTGTAGCTGTCGAGCCCGGAGACACCCTTGACCAGCTGCCGGAGCGGGCCGCGCAGCCGCGGGCGGGTGGCCGGCGCGTAGAACGTGGCTCCGCCCGGGGTGCGGTAGCGCTCGATCCGGACGGCGAAGGCTCGATCGACGGCGGTGGCCGGACCGCTCACGGTGAGGACTGCGGAACCGGGGGTCCAGCTCGCGCTCAGTCCGTCGGGTTCGAGTTGATGGACGGCGGCCTGCACGGCCGCGGCGCGGGGCAGGTACCTCCGCGCATACGCCGAAGGCGACAGCCTGCGCCCCGCCCCGATCAGCCCATCGAGCTCGCGGTCGTGCCGGCCGGCCAGGGCGAGTGCCAGCCTCATTCGCACATCGCCGCCCAACGGCCCAAGATCGCGCGATGAGCGGATCGTGGCGCTCAGCGACGCACCACCGCGGGCGGCAGACGTGAGCGCCTCTGATGCACCGCCGCAGCCGCCGAGCGCCAGCGCGGCGAGCACGAGCAGCGCGCTGCACGGGCCAAGTAAAGGATGCCCCGATGTTCCTCGCGATTCCGTCGCGGTGCGCATCGCCCAGATCAACCTTACCGGGCGGCGAATGACGCTACACTCAGGGCTGGCGCCGGCCGGCGTTAATTATCACGCCTACGACCGGATAGCCGGACCTGATCACCCACTACGGGAAGCGCGTAGATGGCCCGTGGAGACGTTCGGATTGCTGCAACTCTCGCCTGCGAAGAGTGCAAGCGCCGGAATTACCAAACGAACAAGAGCAAGCGAAACAACCCGGAGCGACTCCAGCTGCGCAAGTACTGCCGCTGGTGCAGATGTCACACGCCGCACCGCGAGACCCGCTGAGCTGACCGGAGTACTCCGTGGCCCGTAACCGCAAACGCGCCAAGGAACGGCGGGCTCGCCGCCCACAACCCGTTCCCGGAGCTCGCGAGGGGCGCGAGGAAGCGCCGGACTCGATCGAGCACGCGACGCCGGACGTCGAGCTGGCCGAGGCGCAGCTCGCGCTGGGCCGCCCCGACCTGGCCGAGGAACGCGAGGAGGACGAGGCCGAGTTCGAGCTCGAGGCCGAGGAGGCGGTCGAGCAGGCTCAGGCCGACGGAAACGGCGTCGCCGGTGAGTCGGCCTCCGAGGTCGCGCTCGCTAATGTTCCTGGCGCGACACCCGCCAAGCGGCCGAGCGTTCCGCGCCGCCTGATCACCTTCCTTCAGGGAAGCTGGCGCGAGCTACAACGGGTACAGTGGCCCGATCGTCGCCAGGTCGTGCAGGCCACCGGGGTCGTGATCGGGTTCGTGATCGTGGCCGGCGTATTCCTCGGTGTGGCCGATCTGCTCGCTGGCAAGGTGATGAACTACATCCTGACTGGACACTTCAAGTAAATGTTTCGCTGGTACGTCGTAAATACATATTCGGGCCACGAGAACAAGGTCAAGCACAATCTCGAGCATCGCGTCGTGTCGCTCGGGCAGCAGCGTGCGATCAGGCAGATCGTGGTTCCGACCGAGTCGGTGTCCGAGATGAAGGACAACCAGAAGGTCACGGTCGAGAAGCGGACGATGCCGGGCTACGTGCTGGTGAACATGGACCTCAACGAGGACTCGTGGACGCTGGTCAAGGGCACGCCGGGTGTGACGGGGTTCGTCGGAGCCTCCAACGAACCGGTCCCGCTGACCCAGGACGAGATCAACCGTCTGCTCCACCGCGAGCAGGAGCAGCGCCCACGCAGCCGGGCTCAGTTCGCGATCGGCGAGCAGATCAAGGTCGTCTCCGGCCCGCTCTCCGACTTTTCGGGCGAGATCTCCGAGGTCAACGAGGACGCCCAGCGACTCAAGGTGCTGGTCTCGATCTTCGGCCGGGAGACTCCGGTCGAGGTTGGCTTCGACCAGGTGAAGAAGATTTAAGGGGGGCCGCGTACGCGGCCCCTGTGGTTTGGCTATCGAAGGTTCCACGCAATGGCGAAGAAAGTTCTGACTGAAATCAAGCTCCAGGCCGTTGGCGGCCAGGCGAGCCCGGCGCCGCCCGTCGGCCCCGCGCTCGGCCAGCATGGCGTCAACATCATGGAGTTCGTAAAGGCGTTCAACGCGCAGACGCAATCCGACGCGGGAACGGTGATTCCCGTCGTGATCACGGTCTACGAGGATCGCTCGTTCACGTTCGTGACCAAGAGCCCGCCGGCCGCGGTACTCATCAAGCAGGCGATCTCACTCGAGAAGGGCTCGGCCGAGCCCCATCGGGACAAGGTCGGCCGGATCACACAGGATCAGCTGCGACAGATCGCCGAGAAGAAGATGAATGATCTCAACGCGAACGATGTCGATGCCGCCGCGAAGATCATCGCCGGCACCGCACGCTCGATGGGTGTGGAGGTTGTGTGATGTCCCACGGCAAGGCTTACGACGACGCCAAGCAGCGCTTCGACCGAGAGCGCGAGTACCCGCCGTCCGAGGCGATCTCGCTCGTCAAGCAGCTCAGCCACGTGAAGTTCAACGAGTCGGTCGAGGTGCACGTGCGCACCGGGCTCAACGTCCGCCACGCGGATGAGCAGCTGCGCGGAACCATCGCCCTGCCCAACGGTCTGGGCAAGGACGTGAAGATCATCGTGTTCGCCCAGGGGGACAAGGCGCGCGAGGCCGAGGAGGCTGGCGCCGACATCGTCGGTGGGGAGGACCTGGCCAAGCAGATCCAGGAGGGCTTCGACGACTTCGATGTGGCCATCGCCACGCCGGACATGATGCCGATCGTCGGCCGCCTCGGCCGGATCCTCGGGCCCGCGGGCAAGATGCCCAACCCCAAGGTCGGCACGGTCACGATGGACGTCGCCAAGGCGGTCGAGGAGTCCAAGGCCGGAAAGGTCGAGTACCGCACCGACCGCAACGCGATCGTCCATCTCGTCATCGGCAAGCGCGACTTCGACGAGCTCCGGCTGCTCGAGAACTACGCGGCGGTGATCGAGGAGCTGATCCGCGCCAAGCCCTCGGCGGCCAAGGGGCGCTACATCCGCACGGTCACCTTCGCCACCACGATGGGGCCGGGCGTGAAGGTCGATCCCAGCCGCACGCGTGACATCGTCGAGGAGCCGGTAGCCGCGTAAACTCAACACTTCACAGAGCGAAGCCCGAGACCTTCGGCCGCCCCAGCGCGTAAGTCCGAAGCAGGCGGAGCCTCGACCGAGCCGTCACGATGCTCGAGCTTCGACGCCCGCCACCGCGGGCGTTTGTTTTTGAAAGGCAAGATGAACCGAGATCAAAAAGCAGCAGTCGTAGATGAGATCGCAGCCCAGCTTCAGGAGGCCGAGGCGATCTTCGCCGTGGACTACCGCGGCATCTCCGTGTCGCAGGTGGCGGAGCTGCGCGCCAAGCTGCGCGAGACCGACACCCGTTTTCGCATCGTCAAGAACTCCCTGTCTGAGCGGGCGGCCGATAAGGCCGGCGCCGAATCGCTGAAGCCGCTGCTCGAGGGCCCGACCGCCCTGGCCCTGGTCAAGGGCGACGCCGCCCTGGCCGCCAAGGCGCTCAACGACACGGCCCGCCAGCTCAACATCCTCGAGTTCAAGGGCGGGCTGATGGACGGGAGCACGCTGAGCGGCGAGGACATCCGGTCGATCGCCCGCCTGCCCGCTCGCGAAATCCTTCACGCCCAGCTCGTCGGCACGATCGCCGCACCCCTGACCGGTCTCGTCCGAGGGTTGAACGGCCTCATCGCGGGAGTCGCCCGCCAGTTGCAGGCGATCGCCGATCAGGGCTTGGTGAGTGGCGGGGCGCCCGCGGAGCCAGAGGCGCCAGCGGAGCCAGACGCGCCCGCCGCCGGCCCGGGCGGCGCGGAGCCAGAGGCGCCCGGCTGAGCCCGAGGCCGAGACCCCCGCCGAGCCCGAGGTGGAAACCCCCGAACAATCTGAACCAGAAGCGGAAGCCGCGCCGGACGACGCGGAACCGTCCGACGCATAAGGAGGAACCATGGCAACCACAGAAGAGTGGATCGAGGAGCTCAAGAGCATTTCCGTGCTCGAGCTGTCCGAGCGCATCAAGGCGCTCGAGGAGACGTTTGGCGTCTCCGCCGCGGCCGTTGCGGCCGCCGCTCCAGCCGCCGCCGCCGGTGGCGACGGTGGTGGCGAGGACGCCGAGGAGCAGACGAGCTTCGACGTGCTGCTGACCGGCGCCGGCGAGAAGAAGATCCAGGTGATCAAGGTCGTGCGTGCTGCCACCGGCCTGGGCCTCAAGGAGGCCAAGGCGCTCGTCGACGAGGCCCCCAAGGCCGTCAAGGAGGGCGTCGACAAGGCGGAGGCCGACAAGCTCAAGGCCGACCTCGAGGAGGCCGGCGGCAGCGTCGAGCTGAAGTAGCCACGCACACGCTGTAGGTGAACGTGAAACTCGCCGCGCCATGATCGGCGAGTTTCACGTCTACGGCAGGGGGGTTGTGCGTGCCCGCTGACACGCCCGATCCCCGCGATCCGCGTCCACGCGCCACCGCGGCGCGTCCGACGATTCGCGAGCGGGCCGGCGATCTATGTCTGCGCGGGGCGGCGAGGCTGCTGGGGTCCCATCCCGTCCTCCTCGAGTATCCGCCGCCGGATGGCGATCGAGCGCGCTGGGGCTGGGGCTCGGCGCCGAATAAAGCTCTCCATGAGTTGATGGCCCGCGACGCCGCGCGGTACGGGCACACGCTCGAGCTGATCGACGAGGTCGCGGCCGACCTGGTCCGTATTCCCGCGGCCCAACCGGAGACCGGTCGCGAGCCGTCGTGGAATCAGAACTGGTTCACCGGCCTCGACGCCGCTGCGCTGTATGCGTTCCTCCGTGCCCGCCGGCCGGCGCGCTACCACGAGGTCGGTTCGGGGCACTCGACACTATTTGCCGCGCGGGCGATCCGCGATGGTCAGCTGCCCACGACGATCCTTTCGGTGGACCCGCACCCGCGCGCGGAAGTCGATCTTGTTTGCGACGAGGTCGATCGGACGCCGTTGGAGGCCGCCGATCCGCAGCGCGTCGCCGCCCTGGCGTCGGGCGACGTGCTGCTGATCGACTCGTCGCACTATGCGCTCCAGGGCTCGGACGTGGTGGCGTTCTTCCTGGACGTTCTCCCGGCGCTCCCGGCGGCCGTGCTCGTCGGCATCCACGACGTGTTTCTCCCCGACGACTACCCGTGGTGGCTCTCGCGCTGGTACGCCGAGCAAAACCTGCTCGCGACGTGGTTGCTGGGAGCGGCGGGGCGCGTCGGTCTCATCTTCCCGGCCCACTTCTGCGCCACCGACCCGCAGCTGCGGGCCAGCGTCGACGGCCTCTGGGAGCGATGCGGCCTGCCCGGAATCGCCTACGGCTCGACGCTGTGGTTCGAGACGTGATGGCTACCTGACGAGCGCCAACTCGATCGCCACGGCCTCGGCGGCCCGGAACCCGCTCGTCGCTTCGGCCTCGTCCTCGTAGGGGCGATCGGGAATCGCGCGCGCGGCGACCGAGCAGCTGAGCTCGTCCACGTCGAACGGATAAGGGTCGAGCCTCACCACCCCCGGCTCGACCGCGGTCATCACGAGCTCGACGCGCTCGCCGGCGGCCGCCACCGGCACCGACGGAATCGTGCGCGGTCCTGGCTCCTGCTCGATCTGGCCCAGCGTCGCTCCCACCGCGCGCGGCGCGACTTCCTGCACC
>CAVTJE010000021.1:0-326035 GCA_963734775.1 uncultured Solirubrobacterales bacterium | reverse complement strand
CGTCGTAGGTTCGTCGTCAACGCGCGCGTCGGAAACGAAACGAAGATGGCTCAGGTGGATCTCGCTGCCGGCGACCCTGAACTGTCCACCGCGCAGGCCGGGGCCGTGATGGGCCCCGGTAAACACCCAATACATGAACGCGTCGGCGAACGCGTCCGCCGCGACCGTCGCAGCGCGGCGGCGCGCGAAGTCCCGGGTCGGGGCCCGAGACCAGCGCCGCCGCGGCGGCGTGATCGAAGGTCCGCGGGTAGGCGCCGGCGGTCTGGATGTGCGGGATCCTCGGCGCGCATCGTGTGTTCAGCTGATCGAGCCGTGCCGGCGTGACGACGAAGCGGCGGATGATCGCCTGGGCGCACCGAGCCCCGTCGCTGAGATAGTTGTCGCCCTCGGAGGTCACGTGCACGGTGTTGACCAGGTCGACGATGCGTACGTGGCGTCCCAGGCTCGGGCCGAAGCGCTCGACGTCGGACAGGGGCGTGAGATCGTCGAGATCGCCACCGATGATCAACAGCGGGACCGAGGCGGGAAGCGGATGGGACCGCGCCGGGATCACGGGAGCGTGGTGCACGGGGCGGGGCCAGTCGAGACAGACGTCATAGGGCTGTGAGAAACCGCTCATCGACACCCACTCCGGCGCCGTGAAGGGCGCGAAGGCACCCGCGGGGGCGCGGTGCACGGCGGCCCGGAACTGGCGTGCCCGGACCGCAGGCGCGGCCTGCATCGAGAACAGCTGGGGATAGTCCGTGCAGCTGACCGCCATGTACAGGCCATTCGAGAAGTACGCGGGATCGCTGCTGCTGCCGTTGCCGTCGACAAGGAGGACAAGCCGCAGCAGTGGTGCCGCGTCGCCGGCCAGGGCGGCCCGCACCGAGGCATCGAGGTCGCGCGGGACCGTGGGTTCGGACCCCGCGTCCTGCAACAGGTCGGCCAGCTGGCGCGGTCCTACGGTCACGCGTGAGCGCCGACCGTGCAGGCCGGGCACCGTCCCGCGGAGCGGCCGCCGGCGAAGGCGGCGCAGAAGCTCGCTGAGGCGGTGGCTGGCCGAGCCGGTCGGGGCCGCCTGTACGCAGCCCGGATCACGTTCGCAGACGCGGTTCAATGCCGCTCGCCCGCTCGATGCGGAGGAGGCGTAGTAGGGATCGAGCGCGTGGGCTGAATAGGTCGAGTCGAGGATCACCGAGCGCAACACACCCGGGTAGCGCGCGATAAACGCCTGCACGAACCACGAGCCGTAGGAGTCGCCGTAGAGCGCGATGCGCCGCAGCGCCAGCCGGCGGAGAACCGCGCGCAGGTCCTGGGCGGCGTAGGCGGTCCCGAACAGGTCCGAGGCGTGGACCGACCGACCGGCACGTGTGCGAGTAGCGGTGGTTCAGGGCCCGTCCGCACCGGCCGACGATGCGGGCAAAGCGGGCGCCCGAGGCGCGCGCGCCCTCGGGGAAGGAGTCGAGCGGGTGGCAGCGGATCAGGGCCGACATGCCGGTGCCGCGGTTGTCGACCAGCAGGAGATTGCGCCGGCGCAGGGTCGACCCGAAGATGCGGCGATACTCGACGTAGCTGCCCGACGACGGAAAGCCGGGGCCGCCCTCGACGGCGACCACCGTTCCGAGGGCCCGCGCTCGGTGTGACGCCGGCAGCCACTCGAACCCGATCGGAATCGTCGGCCCGCCCCGCAGACCGGGGTCGAGCGCGCGGCGGATCGAACCGCACCACCCCGGGAAGCCGTGCGAACAGGGGTGAAGCGTCGCCGACCCCACGCGAAGGCTGCGTGCCGATCCCGTGCTCGGCGCGGCACACGCCACCGCCAGCACCGCGACGACTGCCGCCAATCGCCTCACAGCACGGGTGTCAGAACTCATGCATGCCCCCCTGCGCGGCCCGAGCGCTACGCCCGCAGCATGTCGATCACGAACTCGAGGTGGCGATGCCAGTCAAACCCCGGACCGTCCTGCGACATCGTGGCCGACACGCCACACATCAGCATCGGGATGTCATGGACCGTGACGTCGGCACGCATCGTGCCCGCGCGCTGGGAGCGCGCAATCAGCTCGGACGTCGGCTGGTTCAGCTCCTCGAGCTCGGCGCCGGCATACGTGGCGACGTGATTTCCGAACCCGGTGAGTACCCGCTGGATGGCGGCGTCGCGCACGCAAACCTCGGCGTTGCGGCGCAACAGGTCGGCGAAGACCTCGAATGGCTCACCGTCGCGCTCGAGCGCCTCCTCCGCGTTGGCCGTGAAGATGCGGAACTTTTGCCGCACGAGCTCGCCCAGCAGCTCCTCCTTGGTCGGGAAGTGCCGGTAGACGGTGCCGACCCCGACGCCAGCGCGGCTGGCCACGTCGTCGATCTGCCCATCGAGGCCGTACTCGGCGAAGACGTCCCGGGCGGCATCGACGATGCGCTCCCGGTTGCGTCGCGCGTCGGCCCGCAGTGGGCGTGCGCTCTCTGTGCTGGATCGTGGTCACCGCTCTTATGACCCCGGTCGTCTTGACAAGCGGAATCATAGTTCACTATAGTCGCGAAAGCAACCGGAACCGGAGTTCAGCTTCCGTGACAACCGTCACAAACACATCCGAACCCACGCTAGATACCCCCCGGGCCAAGAATCGCGCGCTGATCCTGCTCGCGATGACGCAGTTCGTGATCGTCATCGATGCGGCCATCGTCAACGTCGCCCTGCCGTCGATCGGCGCGGCCCTGCATTTCTCGCGCGACGACCTGTCCTGGGTCGTCAATGCGTACACGCTCACCTTCGGCGGCTTTCTGCTGCTGGGCGGGCGTCTTGCCGACCTGATGGGACGGCGGCGCATGTTCATCCTCGGGCTGGTTTTGTTCTCGCTCGCCTCACTGGCCGGTGGTCTGGCCCAGTCGGAGGCCTGGCTGATCGTGGCCCGAGCCGTTCAGGGCCTCGGCGCCGCCATCGTCTCCCCCGCCGCCCTGTCGATCATCACCACCACCTTCGCCGACGGACCCGAGCGCAACCGGGCGCTCGGGATCTGGGGCGCCGTGGCCGGCGCCGGCGGTGCCGCGGGCGTCTTGCTCGGCGGAATCCTGACCAGCGGTCTGAACTGGCGGTGGGTGCTGTTCGTCAACGTCCCGATCGGGATCGCCGCCGCTGCGCTGGCGCCGCGCGTCCTGGCCGAGAGCCGCGCCGAGGACGGAACGACGAGCTTCGACCTGCCGGGCGCAGTGACCGTGACCGCGGGGCTCGCGCTCCTCGTCTATGCCGTCGTCGACGCGGTGAACGTCGGCTGGGGCTCGACGACGACGCTGCTGCGCCTCGCCGGCGCGGCCGTGCTGATCCTCGCCTTCCTGATCATCGAGATGCGCACGCGCGAGCCGCTCATGCCGTTCTCGATCTTCCGCCTGCGGACGTTACGAGGCGCAAACATCGTCGGCCTGCTGATCGGGATGTCTCTGTTCTCGATGTTCTTCTTCATCTCGCTGTACCTCCAGAACGTCATGCACTACTCGCCCATCAAGACCGGCATCTCCTACCTGCCGCTGGCCGTCGGGATCATCCTCTCGGCGGGAATCGCCGCCCAGCTCGTCAACCGCTTCGGCTTCAAGCTGCCCTTGATCGGGGGGCTGCTGCTGATCGCCGCCGGCCTGCTCTGGTTCTCGCAGGTGCCCGGCACCGGTGGTTCCTACGCCGCCGATGTCCTCGGCCCGTCGTTGCTCGCCGCGGTAGGCCTGGGCTTCTCCTTCGTTCCCGTGACCATCGCCGCCGTGACCGGGACGAGGCCGCACGAGTCGGGCCTGGCCTCCGGACTCATCAATACCTCACAGCAGGTCGGCGGCGCGCTCGGCCTGGCCATCCTGGCCACCGTGGCCAACAGCCGTACCCAAAGCCTGTTCCACGCCGGCGTCGACCCATCGGTCGCGCTGACCAAGGGTTTTGATCGTGCGTTCCTGTTTGGTGCCGGCTTCGCGATCGTCGGCGCCCTCCTGGCAGCGGTGCTGATCTCCTCCCGCGACAGCCGCCGGCACGCCGAGGCCGCCCAGCGCGGCGAGGCCGCGGTCGCCTCCCCCGCCGCGGGCTGAAGCCAAGCGCGGTGGACGCGCGCTCGTCCCCACGTGACGTTTGCGACAATGGCGCGATGGAGTGGGGCATGCGATTGATCAGATCCATGCTCGGGATGGCGATCGTGACGCTTTTCATAGGGGTGTCGGTCACGACCGCAGCGGCTGACGCCAAGGGTTTGGCGGGGCTGCATGTCTCGGGCCGGTACCTCAAGGCGGGCAACAAGCGGCTGATTCTGCGCGGCGTCAATCGTTCCGGCACCGAGTACTCGTGCGTCCAGGGCTTTGGCATCTTCGACGGGCCGAGCGACCCGGCGTCGGTCAGCGCGATCGCATCCTGGCACGTGAACTTCGTGCGCGTCCTCCTCAACGAGGACTGCTGGCTGAACATCAACGGCATCGACCCCGCGTTCGCCGGGCGGAACTACCGGCGCGCGGTCGTGAACTACATCAACCTTCTGCACCGGCACGGCATGTACGTCGAGATCTCTCTGATCTGGGGAGCGCCGGGACACGACCGGGCCACCTATCAACCGCGGGCGCCAGACGAGGATCACTCGCCGGCGATGTGGGCGAGCATGGCAGCGACGTTCAAGAACGATCACGCCGTGCTCCTCGCGCCTTGGGGCGAGCCCGTGGTGAGCCCGCGCTGCCTGCTCAAGGGCGGCTTCTGCCCGTCGACACACGGACCGACCAAGCGCCGCTACCGGGCGGCGGGAATGCAGCAGGCGGTTAACGTCATGCGCGCGTCCGGCTACGGGGGTCCGATCGCTATCCCCGGGGTGAACTACGCCAACAACATGGCGCACTGGCTGGCCGTCGAGCCCCGCGACCCGTTGCACCAGCTCGTCGCCGAGGCGCACGTGTACGGCAAGAACGCCTGCAGCTCGGTGTCGTGCTTCAACACGACGATGCTTCCCGTCCTGCACCGCGTGCCACTGATCTTCGGTGAGACCGGCGAGACGTGGGATGCGTCGGACTGCGGCTCGACAAACATCTCTACGTTCCTGCACTGGGCCGACGCTCACGGCGTCGGCTACGCGACTTGGACGTGGGACACGTGGGGGACCTGCGGGGCGCTGATCAGCACCTACGCCGGCGATCCCGCCAACGAATACGGAGCCTTCGTCATGCAGTACTACGCCCAGCGCGCCTCGGACGCCTGAACCCTCACAGCGTCGAGATGCCGTGGAGCGCGGCCACCATGCCGATGGCGACGATGACGAGCCCGGCCAGTGCGATCGCCCAGCGCAGCGCGTCCGAACCGCCTCGGGCAGCGACGTGCGCCGGCTCGGCCGGAGCGTCGTCGCGGGTGCCAGAGCGACGGGCCGGCGTCTCAGCCGGGGCCGGCGTCGCGCGCGCCGGCGGCAGGAAGGCAGCCTCGCCGGTGGCCACCACCGACCACGGGTTGGCCCGCCTGAGTCCGCCGGCGGCCACGAGCGCCGCCTGGCCCAGGTCTCCGGCCGACGGGTAGCGGTCGTCGGGGTCCTTGGCCATCGCGCGCTGGACGACGTCCTCGAACTCGCGGGGCAGATCCGGCCGCACCTCGAGCGGCGACGGCCGCGGTGCATCAACGTGCGCCAACGCGGCCGCGCCGGCGCCCGCCGTCGAGCGCTCGAACGGCGCCTCTCCGGTGAGCGCCTCGAAGAGCAGACACCCGAGTGCATAGATGTCGGCGCGGGCATCGACCGGCTGGCCGAGGACCTGCTCGGGCGCCACATATTCGACCCGAGCGACGATCGTCCCGTGTCGCGTCAGGGCCTCGAGCGATTCGGCGGGCTTGGCGAGCCCGAAATCGCTCAGATAGGCGTGATCCCGACGCGCGAGCAGGACGTTCGAGGGCTTGACGTCACGGTGCAGCATCCCGCGCGCGTGCGCGGCATCGAGCGCGGTTCCGACCTGGCGGACGATCCGCGCCGCCCGCAGCGGGTCCAGGGCGCCCCGATCGTCGATCACCGCGCGCAGGTCGGTCCCCTCGACCAGACGCATCATGATGTAGAGCGTGCCGGCCTCGTCGCCGGCGTCGAATACGGGAATGACGTTGGGGTGGTCGATGGCGGCGGCGATCCGCGACTCGCGCCGGAAGCGCTCGCGGAACCGCTCATCGCGGGAGTACTCGGACACGATCAGCTTGAGCGCGACCGTCCGCTGGAGCGCGAGCTCCTCGGCTCGGTAGACAACGCCCATGTCACCGCGCCCGATGACCTCCTCGACCCGGCATCCCGCGAATACCGCGTCGAGAGGTAGCTCTGGGCTCGCGTCGCCGCCGACCGGGGCCGGCCGAGATCGTGGCCGCGGCGTGGGCGTTCTCGGCGCGGGCGGTCTTGGGGCGGGCGTTTTCGGCGCGGGCGGCGGGCTCGGCGGCGCGGCTTGGGCAGGAGGCGGCGGAGCGGGGGCGGGACGCCGCGCGGGCGGGGCCTTCGCGCGCGGCGCCGCGGGCGCCGGAGCGGCCTCGGCCAGCTGGAGCACCGTGCTGCCCACGCGGATCGCGTCGCCGGCCTTCAGTGGTGTCGGGGCGTGAACCGGCTCGCCGTTGAGGAACGTGCCGTTGGCCGAGCCGAGATCCTCGACCATGATTCGCCCGTCGGCCCCGCGCCAGACCCGGGCGTGGCGCCGCGAGAGCTCGACATCGTCGCTCAGCCTCCCCGCCCCGCTCACCCCGCGCCCGAGGACGAGTTCGTCGGTCAGTCGAAATCCGCCGATCGGCGCCCTCGACGGTCAGGACCACGGCGGACTCGGTCCTCGCCGCTTTAGACCTCTCGCCGCCGGTCACCTGCAGAACCGTCGTCCCCACGCGGATGAGATCACCCGCCTCGAGCACCCGGGCAGAGCCGATCCGCTCGTCGTTGACGAAGGTTCCGTTCGCCGACCCGAGGTCCTCGATCGTCAACCGTCCGTCGTCGCCGCGCCACACGCGGGCGTGACGACGGGAGATCTGCGCGTCGCCACCGAGCTTGCCCTGTTCCTCGGGCGCCTGGCGTCCAAGCAGCAGATCCGCGTCGACGCGCATCAGCTTGCCGCTCTCCTTGCCCTCACTCACCCGCAACTGCTCGCCAGCCATCGGCCTCGAAGCCTACGCCACTCGACGCAGCCGCACAGCCTGGAGATAATGGGAGGGTGTCGATCTCGGATCACAACGCCGTCGCCGAGGCGGAGCGTTCGGGCCGCCCGTACCTCGTGTTCAGCGACCGGGACGGCCGCCAACGACTCTTTGTGTTCGCGGCGGACACCTCATCGGCAACCGTCGGACGCCGGTCCACCTCCGACCTCGTGCTCGACTGGGACGATCAGGTCTCACGCCTGCACGCCCGCTTCGAGCTCGTCGACGGCGCGTGGGTGCTCGTCGACGATGGCCTGTCGAGCAACGGCACGTTCATAAACCAGGAGCGCCTGAACGGCAGGCGGCGGCTCACCGACGGCGACAGCCTCCGCTTCGGCGCCACGACGGCCATCTTCCACGCCCCGGCCCGCCACCGGCCCCGCGGGCGACCCCGCCCGCGCCCGTCCGGGCGCCCGAGCCCGTCCGGCGCCCGGGCCCGTCGCAGCGCCTCAGCAGGCCCCGGGGGTGTCGCTGTCGAGCACGCAGCGCCGCGTCCTCGCCGCGCTGTGCCGTCCTTACAAGGGCCAGGGTGGTTTCGCCAGCCCCGCCAGCGACGAGGCGATCGCCGAGGACCTTTTCCTGTCAGCAGGGGAGGTCGCCGCCCATCTTCGCGTGCTGACGGCGAAGTTCGGCCTCATGGACCAGCCCGCCGCCGAGAGTCGGGTCCGCCTCGTCGAGCGGGCCTTCGCCACCGGTGTGGTATCGGAGAACGATCTGTAATGGGCCTCTGATGCTTTCCCCCGGCTCCACCTTCGGCGGATATGAGGTCGAGGACGTCGTCGGCCTCGGCGGGATCGGAGTCCTGTACCGCGCGCGCCAGCTTCGCCTCGACCGACCGGTCGCCCTCAAGCTCGTCGAGGCCGATGCGGCGCGGGATCCCGTCGTCCGCGAACGGCTTCGCCGCGAGGCGCGCGCGGTGGCGGCGCTCGATCACCCCAATGTCGTACCTCTGTACGAGGCCGGCGAGAAGGACGGGACCGTGTACATCGTCACCCGGTGGGTCGACGGCCGAGAGCTCGGCACGCTCATTCACGACGACGGGCCCCTCGATCCCGTGACGGCGGCACGATCGGCCGCGCAGATCGCCGACGCGCTCGAGATCGCCCACGAGAAGGGCCTCATCCACCGCGACGTCAAGCCCTCCAACGTGATCCTGACCGCCGAGGGTCACGTCTACCTGACGGACTTCGGGCTGGCCAAGCGAGCCGAGACGGCGGCCGGGCTAACCGGCGCGGATCAGATGCTGGGCACCGTCGACTACGTCGCGCCCGAGCTGATCGAGGGCAGCGAACCCGATGCTCGCAGCGACATCTACAGCCTCGGCTGCGTGCTCTATGAGATGCTCGCCGGCGAGGCCCCGTTCGCCGATCAGCGGGGTGGCATGGCCAAGATGTGGGCTCAGGTCAACGCCGAGCCGACCCCGATGCACGAGCGGCGTCCCGATGTGCCGGCGGCGCTCGAGGAGGTCATGAACCGGGCCATGGCCAAGGCGCCCGAAGCGCGTCCCACGGCGGCCGAGTTCCTCGGGCAGGTGCTCGAATCCGTGGGCGAGATGCCCTGACCGCCGGTCAGGCCGCCTACGCGGACGTGCAGGCGTCGAGCAGCTTCGTGGTCAGCATGATCCGCCCGAGGGCCACCCAGGCGGAGCCGTAGTAGGTCGGGAATCGCCGGTCGAGCGCCTCGGCCTCGTCGAGCAGCCCGTCGCGGGCGGCGGTGTGTCCGGCGGCATCGGCCGCGCCGGCCGCGGCCACGAGCACCACGGGGTTCAGCGTGTTCGCCGATCGGAGCGCCCGGAGAGCTTGTGCTCCACGGGCAGCTTGGTCGGATTCTGCCCCGGCGAACACCGGCCACGCTCGGGCGGCGATCTCCCGGCCGGCCGGGTTCGGATCCTCGGCCATCCGGACCAGCGTCCGCACGGCGTCGAAGCCGAACATCGGGGGCGACTGCGGGTCGCTGGGTTTGCCGATCGGCACGGGCTTGTCGCCCTCCATCCTGGCCCAGTCGGGCGGCAGCGGCGTGCGCGACGTCATCAACGTGCCCGTGATCGAGCGCGAGCTCGTGGCCAGCTCGTTCCAGCGGTTGTCGTGGGACAGCGCCTGGATCAGCGCGTAGCTGGCGGGCGAGAAATAGCTCGGGTCGATCGTGACCGTCGGAGTTATGGCCCACGGACCGGCGACCATGACCGGCGTCCCCCCCACCGAGGCGACCTCGACGTTCATGATCGCCTTGGCCAGCGCTAGGCCCTGCTGGCGAAGCGTCGAGTTGTGGAAGCGGCAGGAGGCGACGAGCAGCGCCCGGGCCGCGTCGAGGTCGGCGTCGGACGCCGCCTGGGGATCGACGACGTGACCGTTGCGCCACAGGAACGAGATCAGCCCGTCGGAGCGCTGGAGGTTCTTCTGGGTCCAGGTCCAGATCGAGTTGAAGCGTTTCTGGTCGCCGATCGCCGCCGCCATCAGCATCCCGTAGGCCTGTCCCTCGCCGACCGTGTCGCCGCCCTGATCGAGCCGCACGACGCGACCGTCGGGGTCGACGTAGCGGTCGAGGAAGTGCTCGGCCGCGGCCTGGCGCGCGGTCGGCGGGCTGGGGCGCCGCGCTGCCGGTCGCCGACGACGAGCTCGACCCGCCGCAGCCGGTTAGGAACGAAAGCGCAGACCCGATCAGCGTCACCATCGCGAGTACTACCACGACACGGCGCACGGGCGCGCCTCACGCTGCGACCTTGGCCGGCACGAACGACCCGGCGGTCGGCGCGCGTGGCTTCTGGAGCGCCGCCCAGCATCCGGTCATGAGGATCGAGACGTGCACGGCGGCGAACGACACGTTGTTGATCGTCGCCGAGTCGGGATTCTTGACCAGGCCGTAGATGCTGGCGGCGACCAGGATCCCGACGGCAACCAGCGCCGGCATCACCGCGCCCGGCTGGCGAGCCTCGGCGCCCTTCTTGGGCGTCACCACGAACGACCCGCTCTTGCGCAGGACGGTGTAGATCGTGGCCAGGACGTGAATCCAGAAGTTGGCCGCCGACAGGGCGAACGCGGCGAACGTGTACGTGCCCGCGCCGGCGACGGCCGCCATCGTCAGAGCAACCGCGTAGTAGGGCACGAAGTGCAGCAGGAATACCGGGGCGTCGATGTGGCCGATCGGCTGGCCGCCGCCGAGCAGACGAACCACCGGGAAGCACATGTAGATGAGCACGGTCCAGCCCGACAGGAAGTACAGACCCGACAGCAGATACTGCGCCTTCAGCTTCAGGGGGAGCTTGGCCCGGAACGCGCGCGGGATACCCGACAGACAGCCCCTGGCCCAGCGCTGCTGCTGGGAGACGTAGGCGGCGGTGTCCTCTGGGCCGAGCCCGCGCGAGAGCACGTCCGGGATGTAGGCCGAGCTCCAGCCCTTCTCGTGCAGGTGGATCGAGAGCTCGAAGTCCTCGGTGAGCGAGTTGGTCGGGAAGCCGCCCACGCTCTCGAACGCCTCGCGCCGGAACAGCACGTTGGTGCCGCAGCAGAAGACGGCGTCGAGCCCGTCCTTGCCGCGGCAGATGGCTCCGAAGAACAGGGCCTGCTGAGCCCAGGAGGCCGCCGCGATCCGGTTGTCGTCGGTGTTGGCGTAGTACTGCGGCGTCTGCACGAACGCGATCTTGGGGTCCTCCATCCACCCCAGCGTCGCCTCGAGGAAGGCCGGGTCGGCGACGTGGTCGGAGTCGAAGACGGCGATGAACGGCGCCGAGGTCTTGGTCAGGGCGTGGTTGATGTTGCCCGCCTTGGCGCCGGTGTGCTCCGGGCGCCGGATGTAGCCCACGCCGTAGCGCTCGGCCAGGTCGCGCATGGCATCGTCGTTGCCGTCGTCGAGGACGTGGACCCTGACCTCGGCACCGCGCAGGCCGACGGCCGCGGCCACGGTCAGGTCGACGATCTCGGGCGGTTCCTTGTAGACGGGGATGAACACGTCGACCGCCTGCCAGCCTGCTCGGCGCGCCGCTTCTCGCGCACACGCTCGTTCGAAACCGTCCACCAGAAGCCCAGCGCCTGCATGAAGTTGAACAGCTCGGCGGCGATGAGGATGCCGTACAGCACTGGCGTGCCGACGCGGTCCGGGTTGAGCAGCCAGCCGAAGTACCACACGGCGCACGGCAGCCCGAGCGCAATCAGGATGCGCACGCGGCGGCGCACGCTCCAGTTCTTCGGAACCGGCTCCCATGTGACCTTGCGAAGGCGTACGTCCCAGGGCCGGCTGCTCATTGGAACTCCCAGACCTGCGTTTGCGGCGTCTTGAAATGGTGCACGAGTGTGCGGAAGAAGCTCAGCTGCCCCACCACCTTGTTGGTCGCGTTGAAGAACTGCTTGTTGTCCTGGAAGGACGCGAGCACGAAGACCGGGCTCCCCTCCCTGCCCGCCGAGACGCCCTTGGACAGCGGCTGACTGCGGAGATTGGGGGCGTAGTAGTCGAGCACGTAGCGCATGTCGCCCGGCTCGAGCAGCACGAGGCTGTTGGGCCCGCCGTTGGCCTTGATGTCGTTGATCGCCCCGCGGAAGTCGAACAGACGCGGATTGGACTTGTTGAACTGCTGGTCGGCCAGTCCGATGACCAGGGTCAGCATCAACGCCCCGGCGACGAGCAGCCGCGCCCTCGGTGCTCGGATCCAGCCGGTGACGAGCCGCGCGAGGAGCAGCAGGACGAGCGGTACGAGGATGAGGAAGTTGCGCACCTCGAACAGCGAGCGGTCGAACAGCGAGACCACGATCAGCACCCCGACGAGGGCAATGCCCGCCGCGGCCAGGGTCGTCGTCTGGCGCGATCCGCCGCGGCCGAGCAGCACGAGCGAGCCAAGCAGGGCCAGCGGCCACAGCGCCGAGAGCAGCACGGTCGTCGCGTCGGGCTGGTACCCCCACAGCGACCAGGCCATGTTCGAGAGCACCGAGTAGAACGACAGGTAGTCGTAGGTCCCGCTCGGCGAGCCCGCCGCCCCGGAGGTCACCTGGTACTGGTGGTGGGCGAAGACGAGCAGCGGCACCAGCTGCATGACGAGGATGGCCAGCGAGTAGAGAAAGCCGAGGGCCAGCGGCTTGACGGGTTCGCCCACGCGCCTGCGGTGGATCAAAACCGCGATGAACACGACCTGCTGCACGCCGATCAGCAGCAGGCCGAAATAGTGCGACCACAGCAGAGCAGCCGTGGCGAGGATGTACGCCGCCCAGTTCAGCATCGTCGCGTTGCGGATGACACGGAGCTGGGTGAGTAGGGCCAACAGCCCGAACAGCGCGATGAACTCGTACATCCGTACCTCTTGCGAGTACCAGATGAGGAGTGGGGAAACGGCGGCGAAGGCCGCGGCGAGCAGACCCGTGCGGCGGTCGTAGAGCTCGCGACCCAACTCGAAGAGGACCGGGATCACCAGCGTCCCCGCGATCAGCGACGGGAGCCTGACCGCGAACTCGCTGTGCCCGAAGATGCGGATCGTCGCGTAGAGCACCAGGTCGTAGAGCGGCGGCTGGCGATCCCCGTTGTACAGCGTGGCGAACAGGCCGTGGAGCGACAGGCGCGCCTGGTGGATGCTGATCGCCTCGTCGAGCCAGATCCCCCGGGTCGCGGCAACGCGCAGGATCAGCACCGACCACGATGACGCCGAGCAGGATGAGACGCGCGTTTTCGCGACTGGTGTCGGGCTCACCGCGTCGGGGTACGCGTCCGCGCGGGCCGAACAGCTCGGCCTCGTGCGCACCCCGGAGACGCTGAAGCAGCGCTCCCGACGATTTTTTCCCCGTCACAGTTGGCACAGTGCGACCGCCCTCTCCACGCGACTACGTGCTCGGAGCGACTCTAGCCCAGATGCGGCGCCGCCGATGTGACCCTTCGCACCTCACACGGCACTCCCGGGAAGGTCGAGCGGGCCGCCTCGCGCCACGGCGGGGACCTCGAGCTGGCGCTCGGCGTTGATGATGTGCACGACGGCGTTGATCAGCGCCAGGTGAGTGAAGGCCTGGGGAAAGTTCCCCAGGTGCCGTCCGGTAAGCGGGTCGATCTCCTCGGCGTACAGGGCCAGCGGGCTGGCGTAGGAAAGCAGCTTCTCGCACAGTCCACGCGCCCGGTCGAGCTCCCCGACCTCGACCAGAGCCGAAACGAGCCAGAACGAGCAGATAGTGAACGTCCCCTCCTCGCCGGAGAACCCGTCATCGGTCTCCTCCACCCGGTAGCGGAGCACCAGGCCCTCCTCGGTCAGCTCGTCGGCGATCGCCAGCACGGTGTTTCGGATCCGCTCGTCGTCGGAGGGCAGGAAGCGCACCAGCGGCATCAGCAGCACCGAGGCGTCGAGCGCCTTGGTGCCGTAGTGCTGCACGAATACGCCGCGCTCGTCGAGTCCATGCGTGCAGATGTCGGCGTGAATCTCCGCCGCCGCCGCCTCCCAGCGCGTGGCCGTCGCGTCGTCGGCACGGATCCGTGCCAGTCGTGCTCCCGCGGTCGGCGGCGACCCAGCACATCAGCTTCGAAGAGGTGAAGTGCCGAGGCTCGCCGCGCACCTCCCAGATGCCGCGATCGGGATCACGCCAGTGGGCCAGGGCGCCCTCGACCTGGCGCTTGATGATCGGCCACAGCCGGTCGGGCAGCTGATCCCGGGAACGCGTATGGAGGTAGATCGAGTCGAGCACCGCCCCCCACACGTCGTGCTGGCGCTGGTTGTAAGCCCCGTTCCCGATCCGAACCGGCCGCGAGTGGTCGTAGCCCGAGAGGTGCTCGAGCTCCTGCTCGGTGAGCTTGCTCTCGCCCCCGACCCCGTACATGATCTGGATCTCACCCTCCTCGGCCTCGACCATGTCGGCCACGAAGTAGAAGAAGTCGTTGGCCTCCTCGTCGAAGCCGAGGCTGTAGAGCGCCCACAGCGTGAAGGTCGAATCGCGCACCCAGCTGTAGCGATAGTCCCAGTTGCGGTCACCGCCGGGCGTCTCCGGCAGCGACGTCGTGGGCGCGGCGACCATCGCGCCCGAGGGGCCGTAGGTGAGGCCCTTGAGCGTGAGCGCCGAGCGCTGCAGATGCGAGCGCCAGGGGTGGTCGGGGAACGTGCCGTGCTTGAGCCACTCCTGCCAGAAGCGCGCCGTGCGAGCCAGCCTGACTGCGGCCTCCTCGTAGGTGTGCGGAATCCCGTGCGTCGACCACCCCAGGGCGACGAACGCGGACTCGCCCTCGTGCAGCATCGTGCGCGCCCGGGCCCTCGGGCCCTCGAACCCCAGTCGCAGGTCGGTGAGGAGGCGGAGCTTGAGGTCCATGCCCTCGGAGCGCGCGAAGGCCTCGTTGTAGCCCTCGCCGTCGTACTCCCAGTCGGCGGCCAGACCGCCATAGTCGAAGGCCGGCTCGCAGTCGAGCTTGACCTCCACGGAGCCCTGCACGCACTCGATCATCCGCAGCAGCACGTGATCTGCATCGTGATCGGTGGGCGAGCGCCGGTGGCTGACCGAACGTTCGGTGTCGTGGTGCCAGGGGCCGATGCAGAGGAGATCGCGCACGATCATCCACCCCATGCGCGTCTCCCACGTCGTCTCCAGCACCATCGTGCCCGGCACGTAACGGCGGGCCGCGGGAACGTTTACGTCGGCCGGCCCCACGCGGAAGCTGCCGGCGTCGCGATCGAGGATCGAGGCGAACACACTCGGCGAATCCACGCGCGGCAGGCACAACCACTCGACGTTTCCGTTGGGCGCGATCAGCGCCGTGGTCTCGCAATCGGACAGGAACGCGTAGTCAGCGATTGGCGGAAAGGCGCTGGCGCGGTTCCCGTGGTCAAGACCCCCCTTCATCCCGTGGAGTCGATTTTGCTGTCGTTACCGATGGGTGTCAAGGTATTCTCGCCCGATTGCGGTAGGGCGCAAAAGGACCTGACGTGAATCCTCCGACGGACGTGACCTCAATTGACGTGATCGCTACGGCGCTCGAGCCGCTGACGCCCGCGGTCAGCCGGATGAGCTCGCCGGACGGCGCTCTGACCCTGATGCTGAGCGACATCGCCGACGCCGCGGCCGTGGCCGCGCAGATGGGCCCGGACCGCTGGGAGCAGCTGATCTCCGATCACCATCTGTTCGTCGAGCGGATCCTCGAAGCGCACGACGGAGCCGTGGTGAAGTTCGAGCGCGACGGGTTTCTCGCCTCGTTCAACAGTGCACACGGCGGCCTGCACGCCGCCGTCGAGCTCCAGCGCACGTTCAGCGCTGGCGGGGATGGCGCGCCCGGTGCGCTGGCCCTGCGCGTCGGCCTCCATTCCGGCTTCGTGATCGCCGGTGAGGAGATGCTCGGGCGCAACGTCGTGCTCGCATCGCGGATCGCCGCGTACGCGAAGGCCGGCGAGATCCTCGTCTCCTCCACACTCAAGCAGTACACCGAGACCGACCCGAGCTTTCGCTTCGAGCCCCGCGGCGAACACCATTTCAAGGGACTGCTCGGCGAGCACGCCCTGTACCTCGTCGATTGGCGCTGATGGCCCCGCCCCGATCGTTAAAATTTGTCCGACAAGTGCGCCTGAACGTTCTTGACTCCACCGCCATCGCCGCTAAGCTCAGAAGGGCCGCGGGGGGTGTCGGGCGCGACATTTCTCACGCTTTCCACGCGACGGCTCCTGAGAGGATCGACAGATGGCAGTGAGAGGCGATGAGCTGCAGCAGGGCTCTGTAGTCGGGGGCTACCGCATCGATGAGCTGATCGGCCGTGGTGGGATGGGGCTCGTTTACCGCGTGACCAACGTCGCTCTGAACCGGATCTATGCCCTGAAGGTGCTCTCGCCGGCGCTCGCCGAAGACGAGCAGTTCCGCGAGCGCTTCAAGCGCGAGATGCGCATCGCCGCCTCGCTGCACCATCCCAACATCGTCGGCATCCACTATGCCGGCGAACAGGACGGAATGCTGTTCTTCGTCATGGACTACGTGACCGGCACCGATCTGCGCGAGGTCCTGATCAAGCAGGGGGCGATCGAGCCCCGGCGGGCCGTCGACCTGCTCGAGCAGTTCGCTTCCGCGCTCGACGCCGCGCACGCCCGCGGGCTGGTCCACCGCGACGTCAAGCCGGCCAACATCCTCATCACGGTCAAGGACGGTGAGGAGCACGCGTATCTGACCGACTTCGGGCTGGCCAAGAAGTTCGACACCGTCTCGGGCCTGACCGTCAAGGGGTCGGTGGTCGGGACCGTCGATTACATGGCGCCCGAACAGATCACCGGTGAGCGGACCGACGCGCGAACCGACATCTACGCGCTCGGTTGCGTCTTCTACCAGATGCTCACCGGCAATGTGCCCTTCGAGCGCGACAATTCGGTGGCGACGCTGTTTGCCCACGTCCACCATGCGCCCCCAGCCCTCGACGGAGGCGTCAGCGACACGCACCCCGCCTTCGCCACCGTCCTCGCCAAGGCGATGGCCAAGGAGCCGAGCGAGCGCTACTTGTCCGCCGGCGACTTCGCGCGCGACGCCGCGGCGGCGCTGAAGGGCGCCCGCGATACCGCGCCGCCGACGATCGTCGGCACCGGCGACGCCACGCCGCTCCCCCGGCCGATCAGCGATCCGCCGTCGGACCCCGCGCCCGAACCGTCCGGGATCGTCGAGTTGCGCGAAGCGACGGCGACCGGTGACGTCGCCGGCGAGACCGCGGTCTCTCAGCCACGCGCCACCGCCCCGCCCCCCCAGGCCCCGAGCCAGCCCGACGCCACCGCGCTCACACCCGGCCAGCCCGAGCCTGGCGCTACCTCGCTCACGCCCGAGCCTGGGGCCACCTCGCTCACGCCCGAGCCTGGGGCCACCTCGCTCACGCCCGAGCCTGGGCCACCTCGCTCACGCCCGAGCCGGAGGCGACGGCCTTCACGCCCGTCCCGGAAACGGCGCCCCCTCCACCGGCGACGAAGCCGCCGAGTGAGTCGGGCGGGTCCGCCCCGCCCCCGGTCATCACGCCGCCCGCGGCCGTCGCTCCGCCCCCACCCCCGGCCGGGGACAAGCAGAAGAAGAAGCGCTCGCGGGTGCCGATCGTCGTCGGCGCGGTCGTCGTCCTCGCCGCCGTGGTCGTCGCCGTCGTCGTCCTCAGCTCAGGCGGCGGGTCCTCGGCCCCGAAGGGCGAGCCCTTCGCCGCCACCGCGGATCCGGTTCCCACCAACCGTGTCACCGGAAATGGCAGCGCCACCGTGCATCTGAACGGAGATCAGGTGACCGTCGGCCTCGATACGAACGGCCTGCTCAACGGATCCCCGCACGCGATGCACATCCATGCCGGTGGCAAGGGGATCTGCCCACCCGCCTCGGCGGCCCGCCTGCACAACGGGCATCTGTCGATCAGCACGACCAACGGGATCTCCTTCTACGGTCCGCCGCAGGTGTCGCTGACCTCGCACGGCGACACAAGCTCCAAGAGCATCGTCGACTTCTCGCGTTACCCGACGGTGGGAGACATCCGCTACACGCGGACCTTCACGATCCCGGCGGGAATCGCGTCGGCGATTCGCTCTGGCAACGCCGTGATCGTCGTCCACGGCATCGACTACAACCACAACGGCATCTACGACGACGTGCTCGACCGCAGCGAGCTCAATAAGAACCTCCCCGGGGAGGCCACGGCACCGGCGCTGTGCGGGCCTCTCGTGGCGACGAAGAGCGCCGACGCGGGCACGGCGGGCACCACCTACGCGGTGAGCCTGCACCGCTATGTGGCGTCGGTCGTCCAGGTTGGGAACAGCTTCGAGATCGTCTGCCACCTGGTCGGAGTCGATGCCGGCGCGCTCGCCGATCCCCGGAGCGCAGGCGCTACGACGGGGGCGGCCCCGGCTTGATCACTGGGTGACGGAGATCGTCGCCCGCATCCAGGGGTGGATCGTGCAGTAGTAGTGGATGGTCCCGGTGTGGGCGAGCTTGAGGGCGAACTTGTCTCCCGGCGCCAGCCGGCGCGAGGACTTGAACACCGGCCCGCTCACGTAGGTGACGTTGTGGGGCACGTTGTCCTCGTTTGCCCATTTGACGATCTGCCCGATCTTGGCGTTGACCGCCGTTGGGCTGAAGGCCAGGTGCGCCATCACGACGTGGACGGTGTTGCCGGTAGGGTCGGTGGCCGCCTGGGTGGTCGTCGTGTGCGAACTCGAGCCGCACGCGGTGAGCAGCAGGACCAACGCCGTCGCGGCGGTCGAGAGGAGACGGTGGCGGGCGGCGCGCACGGCTCAGCTGGCTCCGTCGGCGATCGGGACGCCCGCGGCGTGCGCCAGCGACCGGGCGTACTCAATGCTCGTCTGCGGCCGCTCTCCCGGCTCCTTGCGCAGCGCCGCCACCAGGGCTCGCGAGAACTCGGGCGAGACGTCGCTCCGATCCGCCGAGGGATCGGCGGGCTCGTCCTGGAGATGGGCCCACAGCACGCGCATGCCCTCCCGGTCGGCGAACGGCGGCCGTCCCTGGACGCACTCGAACATCACGCAGCCCAGCGAGTAGATGTCGGCGGCGGCGGTCACCGGCTCGCCGCGGATCTGCTCGGGCGGCATGTAGTCCATCGAGCCGAGCGGCTGGCCGGGGCGGGTAAGGACGGTACCGGCGCGATCCTTGGCTAGGCCGAAGTCCGTGATGTAGGCGGTTCCCGACAGGTCGAGCAGGATGTTGCCGGGCTTGACGTCGCGGTGAACCATGCCGGCCTCCCACATGGCCTGCAGGCCGTCGGCCACCTGGACGCAGATGCGCACCGTGGTGGGAAGATCGAGCCGCCCCTCTGACGCGAGTCGCTGATCAAGCGGCGACCCCTCGATGAACTGTGCGGCCAGGTACGGCAGGCCATCCTCCTCGCCGCTGTCGCGCACGGGTACGACATGCGGGTTGCGGACGGTCTGCGCAATCCGCGCCTCGCGGCGGAAGCGGCGCCGGAAGGTCTCGTCGCGCGAGTAGTCCTGCTTGATGATCTTCAGCGCGACGAGCGCGCCGTCCTCCGCCATCGCCCTGTAGACCCGACCCATTCCGCCGACCCCGATCAGGGCGTCGACCCGGTAGGACCCAAACCGGGTCCCGACTCGATCGTCATCCGGGAGCTCATGACTCATTGCCTCGGGGACTCAGAATAGGGACATCGGCTCCCCGCCCGTCCCGCTGAGACCCCGCGGCGGGAAGTCCGCCACCGAAGCCATAGCGCCGATCGCCCTGATCCCTCAGCGACGCCCCGTAGGTTCGGACCCAGCGAGATCCCGATCCGCGGGCCAGGGTGCGGTAGCTCTTGGTTGCGCCTAGATCTTCGGTGAACATTTGCTTCCTCCTCGGGGCTGGTTCCTGCTTGCCGACACATCCTCCATCCGGGAACGCTCGTGCACCAGCGACCCTAGGGTGGGTGTCGGCACCACCTTCGCGGCAGACGTCACGTTGCCTGCGCCAGCAGGACGTCGGGCCGGGGCCGAACACCGATGGCGGCGAGCTCGGCCAGGGACAGCGCCGCCGCCGAGCGCCAGGCGAGCACGGCAGGGTTCTCGCCACCGAATGCGGGGTCCACGAGCGCGCACCCGCGCAGCTCCTCGATCGCGCCCGCTGACGATCGTAAGAGCCCTACCGGCATCGAGTCAACGTGATCCGTTCTCCAACCCTCGTGCCTCCCCAACGGAAAGCCGTGAGCGGACACTTGAGACGATGGCGTCGGCGTCGGGGAGGAAGGCGTCCTCGAGCGTCGGGCTGTAGGGGATCGGCGTCTCGTCCGTGGCGAGAATCCAGGCGTCGTCGAGGTCGTGCAGCCCCTCCTCGGCGACAGCGCCGAGCAACCCGGCAGCCCACCCACCGGTGCGAGGGCCCTCCTCGACGGCCAGTAGCCGGTTGGTCCGGCTCACCGATTCGAGCACGGTCTCGAGGTCGAGCGGGCGCAGCGTCCGCAGGTCGACCACCTCGGCCGACACGCCGTCCGCGGCGAGTGCGTCGGCGGCCGCCAATGCGTCCGAGACCCCCTTGCCCACGGAGACGATCGTCAGGTCATCGCCCGCCCTCGGCAGCCCCGCACGTCCGAGCGGGATCAGCTCCCGCTCGGGCGGCGGCCCCTTGAGGGAATACAGACGCTTGTGCTCCAGGAACAGGACCGGATTGTCGTCGCGGATGGAAGCCTTGAGCAGCCCCTTGGCCTCAGCCGGTGAGGACGGAAAAGCGATCTTCATTCCGGGAATGCCCTGAAACCATGTGCCGTGGGTCTGCGAGTGGATCGCTCCGAACCGGCCGCCCGCGCCGACCGCCGATCGCACGACGAGTGGCACGCTCCCCTGCTCGTTGGAGATGTACCAGAACTTGGCCGACTGGTTGACCAGGCTGTCCATGGCCAGGGCCATGAAATCGCCGAACATGACCTCGATGACCGGTCGCAGCCCGGTCACCGCTGCTCCGTAGGCGGCGCCGGCAAGGGCCAGCTCGGAGATCGGGGTGTCGAACACCCGCTCGGGGCCAAAACGCTCGAAGAGCTCGGGCGTGGCCCTGAACACGCCGCCGGGACGGGCCACGTCTTCGCCGAAGAACACGACCGAGTCGTCGCGCTCGAGCTCCTCGGCGAGGGCATCACGGATGGCCACGCGAAACTCGAGTGCGGTCATGGCCGGTACTCGGTGGCCGAGGCCACTGCCGGATCGGGATAGGGCGCCGCGAGTGCACCCTCCACGGCCTCGGCGAGCAGCTGCTTGATCGACGCCTCGACGGCGACGATCTGCTGCTCCCCGACGCCCTCCGACACCAGCCGCGCTCGCGCCAGCTTGAGCGGGTCGCGCTCGAGCCACTGCTCGACCTCCTCGGCCGGTCGGTAGCTCGCGGGATCGCTCTTCGAGTGGCCGTAATGGCGGTAGGTCCGGCACTCGAGCAGCGACGGCCCGTCACCCCGCCGGGCGCGCTCCACCGCTTCCTGCGCGGCGGAGTGGACCGCCCACAGATCGTTTCCGTCGAGCGACGTGGAGGGGATCCCGTAGGCACGCCCACGTCCCGCGATATCGGCCGCCGCCGTCACCGCGGCCATCGGCGTGAACTCGCCGTACAAATTGTTCTCGCACACGAACACGACCGGCAATGCGAGCACCTTGGCCATGTTCAGACACTCGTGGAAGTAGGCCTGGTTGGTGGCGCCGTCGCCGAACAGTGCGGCCGATACGCGACCCTGGCGCTTGGCCGACAACCCCGCTCCCAGCCCGGCGGCGATCGACCCACCGACGATCCCGTAACAGCCGACGAGACCGTGGGCGAGGTCGATGACATTCATCGACCCAGCTCGGCCGCCGCACACGCCTGTGGTCCGGCCCAGCATCTCGGCCAGCAATGGACCCGGTGCGGTGCCCTTGGCCAGCGCGTGCCCGTGGCCGCGGTACGTCCCGGCCAGGTAGTCGTCGGGCGTGAGCGCGAGACATACGCCCACCGCCACCGCCTCCTGGCCCGCGTAGAGATGAGTCGTGCCGTGGACCTCGCCGGCGAGGAAGAGGCGGTGCATCTCGGTCTCGAACGACCTGATCAGCAGCATGCGCCCGTACGCCCCGAGGTAGTCGGCCACGGCGTCCGCTTGTCGCGCAGTCTGGACGTTCGCCATGTTGTTAGGATGCTATCGCAAACGTTTGCAGTAGCCGAACTGCGTGCATTACGTGGCCCTCGAAATCGCCATGCCCCGCCTATCTGACTCGATGGAAGAGGGCACGATCCTGCGTTGGTTCGTCGGCGAGGGCGACTCGGTCGATGAAGGTCAGCCCCTGGCCGAGGTCGAGACCGACAAGGCCACCGTCGTCTACGAAGCGCAGTCCGCAGGGGTGGTGCTCGCGCTCAGAGCTGCCGAGGGCACGACGGTGGCGGTCGGCTCACCGATCGCGGTTCTCGGCGCCGCCGACGAAGATCTGGCTCCGGCCGCTGTGGCCGGTGCGAGCCGGGCGAAGGCATCGCCGCTGGCGCGACGGATTGCCGTCGAGCGCGGCATCGACCTCCTCGCGGTCACCGGTACGGGCCCCCAGGGACGGATCATCAAGGCCGACCTCGAAGCACATACCGCGCGGCCTGACGTCGAGGTCGCACCCCTGAGAACCGAAGCCCAGGGCGCCCCCTCGCAGCCGGTCGACGGCGCCAAGGGGCCGTCCACGCGTCACGAGCTCACGCGCCTGCAGAAGACGGTGGCGCGCCGGATGTCCGAGTCCCGCGCCACCGTGCCCGACATCGAGCTGCGCAGCGAGGTCGACGCCGGCGAGCTTGTCGAGTTGCGTCAGCGTCTGCGCGAGGTCGCCGACCCGGTGCCGTCGCTGAACGACTTCATCATCAGGGCCGCAGCCGTGGCACTGCGCGAGTTCCCTCGCGTCAACGGTGCCTACCACGACGGCGACGTCGAGACATACGGGCGCGTCAATGTCGGGATCGCCGTCGCCGGCGACGACGCTCTGGTGGTGCCGACGATCCTCGATGCCGACACGAAGTCGGTGGCCGATATCGGCCGCGAGGCGCGTGCGCTCGCCGCCCGAGTCCGCGATGGGTCGATCACGCCCGCCGAGCTATCAGGCGGGACGTTCACGGTCTCGAACCTCGGCATGTACGGGATCGACAGCTTCTCGGCCGTGATCAATCCGCCGCAGGCGGCCATTCTTGCCGTCGGCGCGCTGCGCCTCCGCCCTGTCGTGCAGCAGGAATCCGGGCGGATCGTGGCGCGCCCGACGCTCCAGCTGGCGCTGGCCTGCGATCACCGGATTCTGTACGGCGTCGACGGAGCGCGCTACTTGACGCGCGTGCGCGAGTTGCTCGAGCGTCCGCTGTCGCTGCTGATGTAGCCGCCGGCGCCGCTCGCCGCCGCCGAGCCGAGGCCGTCGTCGACCTCGACGTCCTCGGGCTCGAGCGCCAGGCCCGACGCCTTCGCGGTGAGCTCGACCAGCGCCGCGAAATCGACCTCGTTGCCGCTCAGCGAGGCCAGACCCTGAACGATCTGCTCGGTCGCCGCGGCCAGGGGCATTGCCACCGACAGCTCGCGCGCGGCATCGAGGCCGAGATGGAAGTCCTTGAGGAGCAGCTCCGGCGTGAACGTCGGCGTGAAGTCGAGGTTGACGTAGGCCGGGCTCTTGTACCTGGTGAACGTCGAGCCCATCACGCTGTCGTTGAGAAACTCGAGGAAATCGGCGCGTGAGACGCCCCCCTTCTCCGCCAGCACGGTCACCTCGGCCATGCACTGGGCAACGACCCCCAGCATCAGGTTGTGGCACACCTTCACGAGCCGCGCGCGCTCGCCCTCGCCAACGTAGGTCACGCTCCTCGCCAGCTGTTCGAGAAACGGCTGCGCGCGCAGCCACGCGTCGCGGGGACCGGAGGCGACGATCGTGAGCCGCCCGCTCGCCGCCACCTTGGGATTGCCGCTGACCGGCGCCGCCAGCATCGAGCTTCCGCGGCCCTCGACAGCGGCGCGGATATCGCCCGCCAGCGCTGGAGAGATCGTCGTCGAGTCGACGATCAATCCGGGGGCGCGGTCGGCGCGCGACAGCAGCCCCTGCGCTCCTCCGACCACCTCCTCGACGTCGGCGGAATCGGCGACCATCGTGAACACGATGTCGCGGTCAGCCAGATCGGCGGGAGTGTCGACGATCGTCGCCCCTAAATCGGCCAGCGCCTCGGCCTTTTCGCGCGTGCGGTTGTACACGCCGACGTCGTGGCCCGCTTCGAGCAGACGGATTACCAGGGCCCGACCCATGCGCCCGACACCAACCCAGCCGAGCCGCACGCCTTGGTCGCTGCTCATATGGTCAGCTCCTTGTTGCAATCGTTTGCAGCAATTTAGCCGACGCCTTCCGGACGGTCAAGGAGGGGGAAGGCCGTGGCCCCTTGCCGGGCCGCAGAGCCAGGCGTATGCTCCCTGCAATCGTTTGCAACCAAGGCGGGAACAATGGGATTGCATAGCTACGGCGCGATGGGCGTCGACTGGGAGGAACGGGTTCGCTTCGACCGGCTGCGCGACGAGCGACTGGCCCGGATCAAGGCCGCACTGGCCGAGTCAGAGCTCGGCGCTCTGCTGTGTTTTGACATGGCCAACATCCGGTACGTGACGGCGACACACATCGGCACGTGGGCCAGCGACAAGCTCAACCGTTTCTGCCTCCTGCCCCAGGGCGACGATCCGATCATGTGGGACTTCGGCTCGGCCGCCCGCCATCACCAGCTGTACAACCCGTGGCTCTCCGACGGCCGCTCGCGGGCCGGGATTTCGACGATGCGAGGCGCCATGGCGCCGGAGTCGGGCCGCGCCGAGGATGTCGCCGCCAAGATCCGCGTCGAGCTCGAGCACCGCGGCCTGCTCGGCGAGCCCCTGGGGATCGACGCCATTGAGCCGCCCGTGCTGTTCGCGCTCCAGCGCGAGGGAATCGAGGTCGCCGACGGCCAGCAGCTGATGCAGCAGGCCCGCGTGATCAAGACCCGCGACGAGACCACGCTGCTCAACATGGCGTGCGGAATGGTCGACGCCGCCTACGAGGAGCTGTACCGGACGATGCGCGCCGGCATCCGCGAAAACGACTGCGTGGCGCTGGTCAACAAGGTGCTCTACGAGATGGGGTCGGAGTTCGTCGAGGGCGTGAATGCGATTTCCGGCGAGCGGTGTAGCCCCCACCCCCATGTATTCACCGATCGCGCCCTGCGCCCAGGCGATCCGGCCTACTTCGACATCCTTCATAGCTACATGGGCTACCGCACGTGCTACTACCGCACGTTCGCCGTGGCCAGCGCCTCGCGTCCGTTGATCGACGCCTACAAGCGCTGCCGCTACTACCTCGATGCCGCCATCGACCTGATCCGGCCCGGTGCCACCACGGCCGAGGTCGTCTCGGTGTGGCCGCGCGCGCAGGAGTTCGGCTTCCCCGACGAGGAGGCGGCCTTCGCGCTCCAGTTCGGCCACGGCGTCGGGCTGTCGATCTGGGAAAAGCCGATCTTCAGCCGCCTCGTCTCCCTCGAGTACCCGGAGGAGATCCGCGAGGGCATGGTGTTCGCGCTCGAGACCTTCTGGCCCGCAAGCGACGGCTGGTCGGCGGCACGGATCGAGGAACAGCTCGTCGTCACGCGCGACGGATGCGAGATCATCACGCGGTTCCCAGCCGAGGATTTGGTCATCGCCGGCAAGCCGTACTTCACCGCCGGCGGATCGCTGCCGCTCGAGCGCGACCCGCAGTCGAACCGCAACACCGAACTTGACGCCGACACCCACGAGGCGATTCCGCGCCGGCCTGCCGATCACCCCACGCCGGCACTCGATTGAGGCCGATCGGGGGCGCGTCCAGTCAGGGTGCCGCGGTTTGCGCCCGCGCGCCGGCACCAACCTTGCTGGAAAACGTGACAAGCTCCGCGCCGCGCGCCAACCTCGTGCACTTAGGTGGCCAAGGTGCGGGCGCTTCGGGAGGTTTGGCACGTCTAGCAGGCGGTCAGTCACGCCCGGGGTGCCGAGAAAAGTGACAAACCACCGGCACCGCCGAAACCGAACGACCGAAACTCGGGCTCAGGTCGAGGAATGTGCCCTGCGACAGACGGCGCCGGCGACCTTGTCACGATTCTCCGCCCATGTGCGCCCATCCCTACCGCTCGCCCCTACCGCCCATCCCGTGCGTCCATCCCTACGGCCCACCCCCCGCCACCGCCAGCACGGCAGCGACGATCCCCTCGTAGCCGGTGCAGCGGCATAGGTTGCCGGACAACCCTGCTCGAACCTGCTCTTCGGTTGGATTGGCTAGCCGCCGCAGCAGCGCATCGGCCGTCATCAGAAATCCGGCTGTGCAGAAGCCGCACTGCAGGGCGTGGTGCTCCGTGAACGCGCGCTGAAGCGCATCGAGCTCGCCGCCCGAGTGCGCCACGCCCTCGACCGTGCGCAGCGAGCGGCCCTCGGCCTGGATGGCCAGCATCAGGCACGAGCGGATGGGCTCGCCGTCGAGCTGCACGGTGCAGGCGCCACATACGCCGTGCTCGCAGCCGACGTGGGTGCCGGTCAGCTTTGCCTCGTGGCGGATGAAGTCGGACAGGAGCGTGCGCGGCTCGACCTCCCCCGCGTACTCGCGCCCGTTGATCTCGACGCGGAGCCTCACGCGCGGGCCGCCACGATCGCCTGCTGCACCAACGCGGCGACCAGCGCACGCCGGTACGCGGGTTCGATCCCGTCGGCCGCGATCCCGGCCACCTCGAACGGCTCGGCTCGGGCCAGCAGTGCTCGCTCCGCCTCCGGCGCTCGCCTCGGCGTGTCCCCCGCCCCGAGCAGTACAAGCGCGACGTGCTCGTCGCCGGCCAGCACCACCGCCGCGCCGGCGATCGCCACGCCACCGTACGTGACCCCGTGCTCGACGAAGGCGGTGCGGGCGGTCGCCGGCAGGGCTGGCACCTCGATCTCCGTCAGCAATTCGTCGGGCTCGAGCGCGGTCTTTTGCGCGGCCAGGAAGAACTCGCCTGCCGCGACGGTCCGCGCACGAACTCGCGAGCGCAGATGCAAACGAGCATCGAGGGCGACGAGCGCGGCCGGAAGCTCGGCCGTCGGGTCGGCCTGGGCGACCGAGCCACCGACCGTTCCCCGCGTGCGGATTGCCTCGTGCCCGACCAGTCTCGCGGCTTGGCCGAGCAGCGGCCAGCTCCGTTGCACGAGCTCGGAGCGTGCCAGCGTGGCCTGCCGCGTGAGCGCCCCGATGCGCAGCGCGCCGCCCCGCACGCGCAGGTAATCGAGCTCGGTGAGCCCATTCAGATCGACCACGAGCGACGGTCGCGCGAGACGGAAATTCATCCTCGGGATGAGGCTCTGTCCGCCAGCCAGCGCACAGCCTCCGTGACCCAGCAACGCCAAGGCTTCGTCGAGCGCGCCAGGCGCCTCATAGGCAAACGGAGCAGGCTTCACGGCGTTGGGGGCTGGCGCCCCATCACACGTGGCCGGCCGCCAGCGCCCTCCACAGCTTCTCGGCCGTGAAGGGCGGATCGACGTGGCGCCCGCCCAGCGCATCGGCCACGGCGTTGGCCACCGCGGGTAGCGTGCCGATCGCGCCACCCTCGCCGGCACCCTTGGCGCCGAGCGGATTCAGCGGGGTTGGGCTCGCGATCGTCCCGGTGATGATCTGGGGTACATCGGCGGCGCTCAGCAGCCGGTAATCCATCAGCGACCCACTCCGCGGCCGCCCCAACTCGTCATGCTCAGCCTCCTCGACCAGGCACTCACCAAGCCCCTGCACGGCTCCACCGACCACCTGCCCGTGCGCGAGGAGCGGGTTGATCACCGTGCCGGCGTCGTCGACGGCGGCGAGCCTGAGTACGTGCAACCGTCCCGTCGGGCGCTCGATCTCGACCACCGCGGCGTACGCGCCAGAGGCGAAGACCAGCTCGGACTCGAAGCGCGCCGAGGCCCGCAGTCCGCCGGCCGCCCCCCGTCGCTCGGCTGCGATCGCCAGCTCGCGCAGCGTGACCGACCGACCGTCGGCGCGGGCCGCGCCGTGCTCCCACACGACCTCGCTCGCCTCGACCTCGAGCAGCGGCGCCGCCAGCTCACGCGCGCGGTCGAGCAGATGCTCGACGGCCACGGCGATCGCCGATCCGGCCATCGCCACGGATCGGCTGCCGAAGGTGCCGACTCCCGGTGGGACCTCGGCGCTGTCGCCGAAGCGCAGCACGATCTCGTCGAGGCCTATGCCCAGGCCCTGTGCCGCGATCTGGGCGAACGTGGTCTCGTGGCCCTGGCCGTGCGGCGAGGCGCTGCTCCGTACGACCACGCGGCCGTCCGGCTGCACCTCGACCGCCGCGCTCTCCCACTGGCCGCCGGCGCGCTCGACGAACATGGCCACGCCTGTGCCCCGTACGCGGTCACCCGGTGGGGGCGCGATCTCATCGAGGCGCGCGAGCTCGAGCGCCTGGTCGAGGCACCGCGCGTAGTCGCCTGAGTCGTACGTGTACCCCAGCGGCGCCCGATGGGGAAAGCTCCGGATGAGATTGCGGCGTCGCAGCTCGAGACGGTCGAGCCCAAGCACACGCGCCGCATCGTCGACTAGCTGCTCGAGCATGTAGGCGGCGTCGGGCCGGCCCGCACCGCGGTAGGGGCCGGTCGGGACCTTGTGCGTGCGCGCGCCGATGAGCGTCACCTGGGCGGCCGGGATCTCGTAGCAGCCGGTGATGAGCATGGCCGCTGTATGCGGCGGGATAGCGGTGGTCGTGAGCAGATACGCCCCGAGATCCGCGAGCAGACGGGCCCGCAACGCGAGCATCCGTCCGTTATCCGTCAGTGCGAGCTCGAGCGAGCCGTCGATGCCGCGTCCCTGGTAGGCGGCGAGGAGGTTCTCGAGCCGATCCTCGACCCATTTGACCGGCCGGAGCAGATCGATCGCGGCGATGGCAGCGGCGGCAATCTCGGGCGCAATCACGCCCTTGCTGCCGAAGGCGCCCCCGACGTCGGGCACGACGACGCGCATGGAGCCGGCCGGTCGCCTGAGGATGTGCGCCAGTTGGGCCAGCGGACGGTGGGGGTCCTGGGCCGAGCACCACACCGTGAGGAGATCACGCTCGGCGTCATGCTCGACGACGCAGCCTCGAGTTTCGATCGGCGAGGCGATCAGACGCGGCAGCGCGTAGCGTCCGCGCACCACGTGCGCCGCGCGAGAGAACGCGTCGTCGACGTCGCCGGCCGTGCGCGACCACCGCATCAGCACCTCGCCGGCGGCGTCGGGCTCGACAGCGCAGGCGCGAACGTCGTACTCGACGTCGACGAGCTCGGCGGCATCCTCGGCCTGTGCCCGGGACTCGGCCAGCACGGCTGCAACGGGCTGGCCGACGTAGCGGACCTCGCCAGCGGCGAGAACCGGGTGCGCGGCATCCGCCAGCTCGGCGCCGTCGACGGGCGGCACTGGAAACGACCGCACCCGGTCGCCGAGGTCCTTGGCCGTCAGCACGGCGAGTAGGCCGGGCGCAGCATCGGGCACGCGAATCGCGGCGATCGCGGCGTGGGCGTGAGGGCTCCGCACGAAGGCCACGTGAGCCGTGTGTGGCGGGTCGATGTCGTCGAGGAAACGGGTCTCGCCCCGCAGCATTCTGAGGTCCTCGCGGCGGGTGATCGAGCGGCCAATCAACCCGACCGGGCCTCCCATCAGAGTTGCTCGCGCAGCCAGTCGGCGATCATCGGCCGGTACTTGAACGGGACGTTGTTGCAGACGTGGGTCGCCTCTTCGTAGATGACCCACGTGCCGCGACGCACGCCATCGGCGATCCGCTTCGTCTCCTCCCACGGAATCACGCGATCGCGCCTGCCCGTCACGACGAGGCAGGGCTGGTGCACCTGCTCGGCGACCCCGTCCAGACTCAGCTGGGTCGCGCGTTCGCGCGCTTCGGCGTCGCTGCCCGCGCCGCTGTAGTGCCGGAACGCGTCGCGCGTGAGCGCGGGCTTCGAGTCCCAGCCGGCGCCCATGTCAAATGGCCCGCTGACACCGGCAATCGCCTTCAGTCGCGGCTCGAACGCGGCGGCGCGCACCGCGTAGTAGCCGCCGAGGCTGATGCCGGCAACGCCGACACGCTCGAGGTCAACCTCGGGGCGGGCCGCGAGTGCGTCGAGCGCGGCGGTGACCGCTACCTCGTAGTCGGGGCGGATGCGGGAATGAAACCCTGTCTCGCCCTGGCCGGGGCCGTCGAGAGACAGCGTGGCCAGGCCGCGGTCCAGGAACACCGACTCCAGACTGAAGAACTCCTCCTTGGTCGAATCGAGGCCGGGGATGACCACGACCAGCGGAGCAGCACCATCGGCACGTGGCGGCAGCCGCAGGTTCCCCACGACCATGCCACCGTCGATCGGGGCCTCGATGCGCTTCGCCGTCGGGTCCAGCAACGCGTGCGCGTCGTAGAGGGAGCGGACGGCCTGCTCGGTGGCGTGGCGGTTGCGAGCTGGATCCAGCACCCACACGAACTTGGCGAAGTGGTAGCTCACCGCTGCTCGCACAAACGCCTCGCCCGCGGTGCGACGATGCCCGCGCTGGAGCGCGCTCTGCGCCAGGTCGCGATGGATCTCCGCCGTCGCTGTCCAGGCGTCGAGCCATTCGTCCCAGTGTGTGATCGAACCCGTGGTCCGAACAAAGTCGTTGTAGTCGACTCCGTTGGTGATCAGGCGTGGCCCCCAGTTGTCGAGCGCCGACCGCACCCGCGCGTCAACTGTGGGCGACGCGCTCACGGCCGCTGGTCCGGTGGGGGCGCCGTCGAGCCGCGGACGATCAAGGTGGGCTCGAGCAGCGTCTCGCGGACGGGAAGCGACTCGTCGGCGAGACGCTGGAGCATCAGGTCCGCGGCGACCGTGCCGATCTCCCGCTGCGGGATGCGCACCGTGGTCAGCGGCGGCCGCAGCCGATCGACGAATGGCATGTCGTTGAAACCGACGATCGAGATGTCCTCGGGACACCTCAGGCCGCGCTCCTCCAGCGTGTCGTAGCAGCCGATGGCGAGCAGATCGTTAGCCGCGATGATGGCCGTGAGACTGCTCCCGCCGTCGAGCAGCTCGGCGCACACTCGGGCCCCCTCGACCTCGATGAACGCCTTGCTGAAGCGAACGTGCTCGGCGGACACCTCGAGCCTCGCGGCGGCCATCGCTTCGAGAAAGCCCTGGTAGCGACGGTGGCCGGTCGAAATGTTCTGGGGCCCCGAGACATGCCCGATTCGCCGATGACCGAGGCCGGCGATGTGCTCCACGGCCAGACTGATGCCCTGGCGGTCGTTGACCGTTACCGCGGGCACCGAGCCGTCTTCGAGACTGCGGTTGACCAGCACGAGCGGCGTCCCGGCCGCCGCGACGTCGGCCAGCAACTCGCGATCGAGCCGGGCCGTGGCGGAGATGAACCCATCCACCTGGCGGGCCCGCATGGCCTCGAAGTGGCTTCGCTCGCGGTCGGCGTCGTTGTCGGTGTTGACGACCAGCGAGGTGTAGCCGGCGTCGTCGAGGCGATCCTCGATGCCACGGAGAATCGGAGGGAACAGCGGGTTGGTGAGGTCGGGGATCAGCACCCCGATCGTGTAGGACCGATTGGTCTTCAGGCCTCGAGCGATCGGATTGGGCCGGTAACCGAGCTCGTCGGCGGCACGCAGCACGCGCTCGGCTGTCTCCTGGTTGACCAGCCCGCGCGTCTCCGCGTTGAGCGCGCGCGAGACCGTGCCTGGGTGCACCTTGGCCACCCGAGCGACATCTCGAATGGTTACCGGAGCCCGCATCCGCGGGATTATCGTGTCGGGCCCGACGTCGGCGCCGCCTCGCGCCCGCGCGGCATCAGAGTCCGGAGCGCTCACGCGCTCGCCGTGTCAGGGGACACCACGCCCCCGAGGTACAGCGCCCCGATCTCAGGATGCTCGAGCACCTCGCGCCCCGATCCCGCGAGGCGGACGATTCCATTCTCCAGGACCACACCACGCGCGCTGAGCTTGAGTCCAGCGCGCGCGTTCTGTTCCACCAGCAGAATCGTCTTGCCCTGGCGGTTCATCAGCTCGACCATGTCGAAGACGATCTTGCGCGTCTGGGGATCGAGCCCCATCGATGGTTCGTCCAGGATTATCAGGCTCGGGTCGAGCATCATGCAGCGGGCGAACTCGACCAGCCGTTGCTGTCCCCCAGACAAGCTTGCCGCCTTCTCCTCTGCCCGTTCGCGGACGATCGGGTAAAGCTCCTCGACGGCTTTGAGACGTTGCTGCACGAGTGCTCGATCGCTGACCGTAAAGGCGCCCATCTCGACGTTCTCGCGCACGGTCATGTCTCCGAACAGGCTGTGCGCCTGGGGCACCTGGGCGATCCCAGTGGCCAGGACCTGGCGGGGCGCCAGGCCAGAGATCACCTTTCCGCGGAAGCGGATCTCGCCTTGACGGAGGCGGAGCAGGCCACTGATCGTGGCCAGCAACGTCGACTTGCCGGCCCCGTTGGGACCGACGATGCACGTGATGCGACCCTCGGGAACCTCGAGCGAGACCTGCTTGAGTATGTCGCCCCCGCCGTAACCCGCTACCACGCCCTGCAGCGTGAGCAGCGCTTCGGGGCCGCCGAGCTTCGGGGCCGGCTTGACGATCGGAGAGCCGATGCTCACGCGCGCGCCGACTGGCACGTTCCCCGCGTCCCGCGCCACCTGGAGCTGGGTCGCCTCGTCGTCCTCGCCACCCAGGTAGGCGTCGAGCACCGCCGGGTTTGACCGCACGATCGCGGGTGGTCCCGACACCAGTCTCGTGCCCTGGCTGAGCACGGTGACCTGATGACACAGGTTCATTACGAACTCCATGTTGTGCTCGACGACCAGGAATGTCGTGCCGCGCTGGTTGATCTCCCTGATCCGATCGGCGAGGTGCTGTATCAGCGTTGGGTTGACTCCGCCGGCGGGCTCGTCGAGCAGCAGCACCGAGGGCTCGGCCACGAGCAACGAGGCCAGCTCGAGCAGCTTGCGCTGCCCGTAGGACAGGTTGGCGGCGGGCTCCTCAGCCAGGCGCGCGATGCCAACGAAGTCGAGCAGCTCGAATGCGCGCCGCCGCTCGGCCGCCGAGCCCGAGCGACTCAGGATGCCCTTCAACCACGATTGCTTGCGCTGCGTCGCGACGAGCATGTTCTCGAGCACGGTCAGCCGGCCAAACAATCGGGTGAGCTGGAACGTGCGGCCGATCCCCAGCCCGAACACGCGATCGGGCGGGGCGTTGGTGATCTCGGTGCCCCGGAAGTGAACCTCGCCCTGCTGGATCCGCTCGTAACCCGTGATGACGTTGAAGAGGGTGGTCTTGCCGGAGCCGTTGGGGCCGATTAGGCCGTGGATCGAGCCTTCCTGAACCTCCAGGTGACAGGCGGACAGGGCGTGGACGCCGCCGAACGACTTGGAAACCCCGGTGACCTCGAGCAACGCGCTCACCTGACCGCTCCCGCGACGCCGTGTCTGGCGGCCGGCTCACGCGATGCGGAGGCATCGAGCGCGCGGGCCCGGCGGTTGGCGAAGAACTGCCCGATCGTCGGCACCACGCCGCGCGGCAACAGCAGGATGACGGCCAGAAACAGGATTCCGTAGGCGATCAGATAGGTGCCCGTGCCCGAGTAGGTCTGGGTTAGGTATTGCTGGAGCGATTCGAGCACCAGCCCCCCGAGCAGCGGCCCGGCCAGAGTGCCAATGCCGCCGAGGAAGGCCATGAGCGCGATCGAGATGTCGAACAGCGGGTCGTAGGCGAACTGGGGGAAGATCTGCCCGATGAAGTAGAAGTACAGACCACCGACCATGCCCACCGGAATGGCCGACAGGACGAAGGCCACGAGCTTGACCCGCCTCGTCTTCACCCCCAGTCCGAGGGCCCGGTCCTCGTCGTCTCTGATCGCCAGCAGCTGCAGGCCGAAGCGCGAGCGCCGCACCGCCCACGACATCAGCACGGTGAGGACGAGGATGACCAATCCAACGTAGTAGAAGGGCTGGTTGTAGTTGGCTGCGCTGAACGGCGCGAAGGGGAACTCGATCCCCGAGGTCCCGCCCGTGAAGGACAGGTTGAAGGCGGCGAGCTGGAAGATGAAGAAGATCGCGATCGTCACCACGACAAACGTATGGCGGCGCGTTCGCAGAGCGATGAGTCCGATCGGGATCGCGATCGCGCCGGCGACCAGCCCGGCGAAGGGCAGCAGGGCGAAGACGTCCCAGCCACCCTTGAAGTGCCAATCGCGCGCCGCCAGCGCCACGGCGTAGCCGCCGGTGCCAAAGAACACGGCGTGACCGAGCGCGAGGTAACCCGAGTAGCCGCTGAAGACGTTCCAGGCCACCGTGGAGACCATGAAGATCAGCGTGAAGACCGCGATCGAGGTCGCGGTGGGGTCGGTGATCGCCACCGGGAAGAACGCGAATACGGCGAGCACGATGGCGAGGCCGACCGCGATCGCGGCCCTCTTTGGAACCACGCGCCGGCGTGCGGGTGGCTGGACGCCGGCCGCCGCGTTCATTGCGCGCGCACGGCTGATCGGCCGAACAGCCCCTGCGGTCGGAACGACAGGACAATGACCAGCGCGGCGAAGAACACCAGGGGCGCCCACGTCGGGGACCACCAGACCGCGACGACGTCGTTCAGCACGAGGAGGAAGATCGCCGCGGTCATGGCGCCGCCGATGCTCCCCATGCCGCCGAGGATGACGATGGCCAGCAGCCGGGAGATCAGGTCGTAGCCGCTGTTCGGATTGAACGCTGTCGTGGCGCCGAAGACCATGCCGCCAACGGCTGTGACCGCGACCCCGATGCCGACCGAAATCGTTCGCGTCCGGTTGACGTTGATGCCAATCAGGTCGGCGGCGGTGCGGTTCTGCAGTGAGGCACGGACGGCACGACCGAACTTGGTCCGGTACAGCATGTAATACAGCGCCGCCATCAGCAGCACCGCCAGTGCGAAGCCGATCAGATAGATGTAGGGCAGGTAAAACCCGAACACGTGCACCGACTTGTCGACGTAGGACGCATGCAGCTGGACGTAGTCGACGCCGTAGATCGCACTCAGAACCCCCTCGATGAGGATCGCCACGGCGAAGGTGATGAGGAGCGACATGCCGGTCCGGTCGGATTCGCGCAGCCGGCGCATGAAGCAGAACTCGATCGTCACCCCGAGCACGAACATCGCCGGGACCGTGATCAGGAGTCCCGGAAGCAGCCCGATGCCCAGATGCACCGAGAGCTCGTAGCTCAGGTAGGCCCCGAGCACGACCATCACACCCTGGGCGATGTTGATGATGTCCATGACCCCGAAGATCAGGGTCAGTCCGGCCGCCATCAGCGCATACACGCCGCCGGTCAGGATGCCATCAACGATCGCCTGGAGTAGCTCGGTGCCCGACACGCGCCTAGGGGGCCACTAACCGGCCCACGCGGGCTTGGGAAGCTGGGGCGGCTTTGAGCCTGTGGCTGTCGTCGGCAACGTCTGCAGAAGAGTGCCCTTCTGCCACTGGAACGTCAACGTGTGCTGGGCGGTGTTCTCCCCCAAGGAGTCGAACTTGACCGGGCCCTGCACGCTGTCGAGCGTGACGCCGCTGTGGAGATAGCTGATGAGCTTCGGGTTGTCGAAGCTGTGGTTGGCCGCCACCCCTTGGGCCACGACCTGCCCGACCGAATACGCCTCGGCGACATCGGCGTTCACATCGGATGGTGTCCCGCCGTATTTGGCGATGTACTCCTTGACCATCTGCTGGCTGTCGGCCTTCTGGAACCCGCCGTACCAACCGTTGGGGACCATGATCCCGTTCTCGTTGCCGGCGCCGACCGCCTTGACGAACGCAGCGCCCTGGTCGGGCCCTGACGTGGCGATGAAGATCTTGGGGTTGTAGTGCTGCTGGATGAAGGCGTGCACGAACGCCGATACCGTCGGCACGTCAACCGAGCCGAGCACTGCAATGTCGGCCTTCTCGCCCGCCAGCTGCGTGGCGATGGGTGTGTAGTCGGCCACCTCGGCCGGAAACACCTTTGACGACAGCGTCTTCACGCCGGCGCCCTGGAGGATCTGCTGGGCGGGGCCGATCTGGGGTTGGGTGAAGGGGTCGTTGACGGTCGCGTAGGCGGCTGTCTTGGGCCGTTGGCTCGCCGGCAGCGCGGCCACCCACTGCGCGAACGTCACCAGGTTGTCCTTGACCGGGATCGACACGTCGAACACGTTGTGGAGCCCGGAGCCAAACACGGTCGGGCCGCCACCCGCGCCCTCGACGAACGCATATCCGTAGCGCGCCGCCACACGTGCCGACGGAACGGTGAGCAGCGTCGAGAACGGGCCGAAGACGAGCGGGACCTTGTCCGATCCGATCAGCCGCTGGTAGTTGCTGACAACCTGCGCCGGGCTCGATGCGTCATTGACGATCTTCAGCTGAACCGGGTGCCCGAGCAGTCCGCCCTTGCGGTTCTGGTCCTCGGCCCACAGCTTGTAGCCGCGCTCGAACGCCTGCCCGTCCGAGGCAAAGTCGCCCGACAGCGACAGCGATACCCCGATCGTGACCGGGCTCTTGCTGCTACTCGACGCACCGCTGCTGGAGCCGGAGCTGGAGCTACTTGAGCTGCTCGAGCCGCATGCGGCAAGGCCGGTGATCACCGCCAGCGCCAAGTCCAATCGCGGCACATCTGCGCAAGATCCTCATCTCGGTCTCCTCCGCTCGTGAGTGGTGTTGGGGGATTCGAATCGGAACAGTGGCCGCACTCCACACGGCATTTCCGATTCGCCGCCACCACGCGGTGCAATCGTTTGCAAGACGATAGTCGGGGGCTCCGCGAGTTGTCAACTGCAATCGTGTGCAGGAACCGTTAAGAAATCGCCTCAGCGCGGTGGCCGCCCATCGCGGGGCCGTTGCACAGCCCCGAACCAAGCGCGACCGCCGCCGTGCTCGAAAAGTTCCGCATAGCGAGCCCTTTCGAGCACGCACCGCATCCGGCCGGGGCCCGCGTCCCGCCGCCCGGGCAGCCACTAGACGCCGAGACACATGATTTCGGTGCAACATTCGACCGTTTTCCGTTCATCCGATAGGGGTGATGCGACCACGCCCGGGCTGGATCAACGTGAGCTATCGGCGAGTCAACGAGCTCGTGCCGCGGTGCGGGGAGGAGATGACGATCTAGGCGGTGCGCAGGACATCGGTGATCGGAAGGGCCGCGGCAGTCGCAGCGATCGTTGTCGTCCTCGTGGGGGTCGTAGCGATCGTCTTCGGCGGCGGCAGCGGCTACCACGTCCGCGCGATCTTCATCAACGCGAGCCAGATCGTGACCGGCGACCAGGTCCAGGTCGCGGGCAATCCGATCGGCACGGTGTCCGACATCGCGCTGACGCCCAACGGCCAGGCGCAGCTGACGCTCCAAATAAACAACTCGACCTACCGACCGCTGCGGGAGGGCACCGAGGCCACCGTAAGGCAGACGTCGCTGTCGGGGATCGCCAACCGGTACATCGACCTGCGCCTCGGCCAGGGAAACGCGCCGGAGATTCCAGACAACGGCGTCATCGGCACGACGAACACGACGAGCGCGGTTGATCTCGACCAGCTCTTCAACACCCTCAACCCCCCCACCCTCAAGGGCCTCCAGGCTGTGATCCAGGGGTCGGCGTCCCAGTACGCCGGACGCGGCCGGCAGGCGCAGGCCGGTTGGGCGTACCTGAATCCGGCGGTGGCCTCGAGCAGCATGCTGTTCCGCGAGCTGAACCGCGACACGAACAGCTTCACCGGCTTCATCGTCAAGTCGAGCAATCTCGTTACGACGATCGCCCAGCGCAGCGGCGACCTCAGCTCGCTGGTGCAGAACCTGGCCACGACGACGCAGGCTCTGGCGGCGCAGCGGACCGCCCTCGGGCAATCGATCCAGCAGCTGCCGGGCTTCATGCGCCTGGCCAACACCACGTTCGTCAACCTGCGGGAAGCGCTCGATCAGCTGACGCCGCTGGTCGATGTCACCAAACCGGTGGCGCCGAAGCTCCAGCGGCTGCTCGTGCAGCTCCGGCCCCTGGCCGAGCAGGCGGTACCGACCGTCCAGGCGTTGGCGAACGTGGTCCATCGACCCGGCCCGGACAACGACCTGATCGACCTGACCCGCCTCGGGGTCCCACTGGCCGCGGTCACCGTCCGCCCGATCCGGGCACACGGCAAGCTGCGGCCGGGGGCGTTCCCCGAGTCCACGGTCGCGCTCAACGACTTCACGCCTGAGCTGGCCGTCGCCCGGCCCTACTCGGTCGATCTGACCGGGTGGTTCGAGGGGTTCTCACATCCCGGCACGATCGACGCCAACGGAGGATCGAGCCGGGTCGCGGCCACCCTGGGCGTGCTATCGCCGACCGACGCGGCGCTGTTGGCCTCGCTCCCGCTGTCGCAGCAGCTGACCAAGATCGTCCAGCTCCTCACCGGCCCGGGCGGAGGCCTGACGGCGTTCCAGGGCGATCGATGTCCCGGATCGATGGAGCGCGGCGGTCTCTTCTACCCCGAACGCGGCTTCCCCTGTAATCCGAAGCAGGTCCCGACCGGCCCATGAGACGGATCGTCGCGGGCCTGGCACTCGTATTGGCGGTTGGCTTCTTCGCGCTGCGGTCCGCCACCGCCAGCTCGGACAACAGCGCGCTGGGCACATACAAGATCGAGTTCGACAACGCGTTCGGCCTCGTCACCGGCGCCGATTTCAAGGTGGCCGGCGTCCAGGCCGGCACGATCTCGTCGATCGGTCTGCCGCCGGCGTGCACAGCGGGCAACACGCGAGCGTGCCAGGCCCTGGTCACCGTCCAGGTGACCCAGGGCGGCTTCGGGCAGTTTCACTCCGACGCCTTCTGTCAGTCGCGCCCGCAGTCGCTGATCGGCGAGTATTTCATCGACTGCCAGCCGGGCGGGGCCGGGCCGGTGCTGCCCCCGGGAAGCACGATCCCGGTCACCCACACGCAGTCGACGATTCCCGCCGACCTGCTTCAGAACGTGCTGCGGTTGCCCTATCGCCAGCGGCTGACGTTGATCATCAACGAACTGGGTGCCGGGGTCGCGGGCCGCTCGGGTGACCTGCAGGCGGCGCTCCGGCGGGCCGTGCCGGCGCTCTCGGAGACCGACAACCTGCTGCGCCTGCTCGCCGACGACTCGCGGACGCTGCAGCAGCTCACCGTAAGCGCGGACACCGTGGTCACGGCGCTGGCCAACAACAAGAGCCAGGTGCAGAGGTTCATCACCGGGGCTGACAACACCGCCACGGCCACCGCGACCCAGCAGGCGAACCTGGCCTCGACGCTGCGCCAGCTCCCCGGCTTCCTCGAGCAGCTCCAGCCGGCCCTGGCCGACCTCTCCGTCGCCGCGCGGGCCAACCAGCCGGTGCTGGCCAACTTGAACGCCGCCGCCCCCCAGCTGGCCGTGCTCCTGCAGAACCTGCCCGGGTTCTCGCGCGCGGCCCTGCCGGCGGTCAAATCGCTGGGGCAGGCCTCGATCGTCGGCAAGTCGGCGGTGCAGGCCGCCAGTCCGACGGTGGCGGACCTCAACGCATTCGCTCGCCACACGCCTGAGCTGGCCCAGAACCTGGCCATCGTCCTGCGCGACCTCGACGACCGCGGACGGGCGGTCGAGCCAGACTCGCGCAGTCCTGCAGGCAAGGGCTACACGGGGCTCGAGGCGCTGCTCCAGTACGTGTTCAACCAGACGTTGGCCATCAACACGTTCGGACCGTTCGGCCACCTGCTGGCCGTCGACTCGTTTGTCGATCCCAAGTGCTCGCCCTACGCCACCCCGCCGACGATCGCCATCAACCTCAAGCAATTCGGGCCGAGCTACCGCCAGTGCTACGCGTGGCTGGGCCCCAACCAGCCCGGCGTCAACGAGACCGATCCCACCAACTCCCACGCGTGCGTCCCCGACCCGGGTGGCGCGCCACCGGGCGAGCGGGGTCCGAACACGACCGCCTGCAAGCTGATCGCCCCGGATGTGGCCAGCGGCGAGCGCACCGCCACGGCGACTCACGCCCGCCCGCAACCTCGAGCCTCGAGCACGCCCCGCCACGCGGTCCGGACCCAACCGCTCACCGCCACCGCACGACCGGCGACCTCCAGCCCCCAGTCGAGCGCCTCCGCCCCGGCCCAGCTTCTCAACTACCTCCTGGCGCCATGAGGGCGAGGCCTGACACGCAGCCCGCGTTCAGCAACCCCGTCCTCGTCGGGGCGGTCACCGTGCTCATCGTGATGGCTGCGGTGTTCCTGGCCTACAACGCCAACAGCGGACTGCCGTTCGTCCCCACGAAGGAGCTCAAGGTCGACTTCACCAACGGCGCCAATGTCGTCGTCGGCAGTGACGTGCGCGAGGGCGGCTACCGGATCGGCCTCGTATCGGCGCTGTCGCCCGTCGGACTCCCCAACGGCGTGGCCGGGGCCCAGCTGACCCTGCAACTGAACCAGGCCTACGGGACGGTCCCGGTCGACTCGACGGCGTCGATCCGGCCGCTGTCGGTGCTGGGCTCCAAATACATCGACCTCCATAAGGGGACCTCGACCCAGCTGATCCCCGACGGTGGCGTCCTGCCCGTCTCACAGACGACCGTTCCGGTGCAGTTCGACGAGATCTTCCAAACCTTCTCGCCGCCGACGCGGCGGGCCATCCAGGACAACCTGGTCGGAATCGGCAACACGCTGGCCGGCCGGGGCTCGGCTCTGAATGACACGTTGGCGGCGCTCCCCGACCTGCTCGGCCACCTGGAACCGGTGGCCAGGTACCTCTCCGCGCCAGCTACGGGGCTGACGCGGTTCATCGGCTCGCTGAACGCGTTCACGGGGACTCTCGCACCCGTGGCGCCTGTCCTCGCGCAGCTGTTCACCGACATGGCCACGACCTTCGAAGCGATCTCACGCGATCCGAACGCACTCGAGGCGACCATCGCCGAGTCACCCTCCACTCTCGCCGTGGGCACCGCGTCGCTCGTCGTCCAGCAACCCTTCCTGCGGAACCTCACCACTCTCGGACACGCGCTGACGCCGGCCACGGCAACGCTCGAGGCGACCCTACCCGTGCTCAACCCGACGATCGAGATCGGCACCCGGACGCTTGCGCGGACGCCCGTGCTGAACAAGAACCTGGAGCAGGTCCTGCGCGCGCTGCAGACTCTGTCGCTCGCTCCGGGGACCAATCAGGCTCTCAATGGGCTCACCGCCACGGTCGGAACGCTGAATCCGGTTGTCCGCTACCTCGGGCCCTACCAGACCGTGTGCGACTACTGGAACTACTGGTGGACGTACGTGGCCGAGCATCTGTCGGCACACACCAAGTACGGCTTCGCCCAGCGCGCGCTGATCAACCTGGCCGCGCCGTCGGGCGGAAGCGTCGGCCAGCAGGGCGCCACGACACCCGTCAACGGCACGTCGGGCAGCAACGTGCCGCCCCTGACCGTCTTCGGGGGCCAGCAGTTCCTCCACGCCCAGGCCTACGGCGCAGCGATCGACAACCACGGCAACGCCGACTGCGAGACCGGGCAACGAGGGTGGCCCAAGAAGCTCAACGCGTTGGATCCCGAGGGCCGGAATCTCGCGGTGGACCCCCATACCCCGGGCGACCAGGGCCCCACCTTCCACGGCCGCGCCCGCGTGCCCGCCGGCGAGACGTTCAGCCGCAGTCCCACCACCGGACCCCAGCTCCCCTAGCCAACCCCGCGATGAGACGCCGACGCAAGCGCAAAAAAATTAGCCCCCTCGCCGCCGGGGCGATCGGGATCGTCGTCCTGGCGCTGCTCGCGTATCTCGCCTTTACCAAGTTCGCCAATCCCTTCGCCAACCCGTTCACGATCCACGCCACGTTCTCGAGCGTCAACAGCCTGCGCCCCGATTCGCTGGTGCGGATCGCCGGCGTCAACGTCGGCAAGGTCAAGAGCATCAGCACCGTTCCCGGGTGCCGCCCCGGCGGGCAGAGCCAGCCTCGGTGCTCGGCCGCCGACGTGACGATGACGATCGACCAGCAGGGGCTGCCGCTCCACACTGACGCCACCTTCCACATCCGCCCGCGGATCTTCCTGGAGGGGAATTTCTTCGTCGACGTCAGCCCTGGGACACCACAGGCGCCGCGCGCGCCGGACGGCTACACGTTCCCCATCCAGCAGGGCATCCAGCCCGTCCAGCTCGACCAGGTTCTGACCTCGCTCCAGGCCAACACGCGCCGCAACCTGCAGATCCTCCTGCGCCAGTACGGCATCGCGGTCAAGCAGGGTGGGCCGGCGTACAACGCCTCGATCCAGTACTGGCTGCCGGCCTACCGGTACTCATCGATCGTCAGCCACGACGCCCTCGGGATCCAGCCGCACGACCTCTCGAACTGGATCGCCGCCCAGGCGTCGGTGGCGGCCGCGCTCGACGCCCACCCGCGCAACCTCCAGAACCTGATCACCGACTTCAACACGACGGCGAATGCCTTCGCGCGCCAGAACGTCGCGCTGCAGAACGCTGTTGCCGAGCTGCCCCAGACGCTGTCGGCAGCCATCCCCGCCTTCAATGCCCTCAATGCCGCCTTCCCTTCGGTGCGCGCTCTGGCCCGGACGCTGATCCCCGGGGTCGTATCGCTCGGCCCCGCGATCGACGCCAGCCTGCCTCTGATCAACCAACTCCGTCAACTCGTCCAACCCTCCGAGCTCGGGGGTCTGTCCTCTGATCTCGCTGTCACCGTGCCCGCGCTGGCCAGGCTGACCACCAAGACCATCCCGCTCATGCGCGACGGGGTGCGCCCGACGTCGAGCTGCCTGGCCACCGTCGTGCACCCGTGGTCACAACTCAAGCTCCACGACCCGCACTTCAACGCGTCCAATGGCTTCCCCCCGCACAAGGTGTTTGTCGAGGCCGTCGACTACCTCCCAGGGCTGGCCGGGGAGTCGCGCAATTTCGACGCCAACGGGTCCTACATACGCGTCCTTCTCACCGCCGGTTCGCTCACCTACTCGCTCCAGCCCGGGGCGTTTGGTCAGGCGGTGGCTCCGCTCGTGGCCACCCAACCGACGCTCCCCCCGGGAGACCGGCGCCCGCCGCTTGAGCCGAACGTACCGTGCGAGACCCAGCCCGCGATCCACACCCTGTCCGCCGCGACCGGCCCCGCGCTCACCCAGGTCAAGTAACCGATGAAGCGCGCGATCAAGACCCACCTGGGCGACTTCGCCGCGATCGTCGTGTTGCTCGTGGTGTCGATCGCCGTGGCCGGATACATCCTGAACCACGAGCGCTTCCGCTTCCCGTTTATCCAGTCAGCGCCGTTCTCGATCAACGCCGAGTTCTCGACCGCGCAGGCGGTGACCCCGGGCCAGGGCCAGACGGTCCGCGTGTCGGGCGTGCAGATCGGCGATATCGGCGCCGTCACGCTCAGGAACGGGATCGCCGTCGTTAGGCTCGACATCAACCAGCAGTACAAGCACCTGATCCATACCGACGCCACGGCGCTGCTGCGCCCACGGACCGGGCTGAAGGACATGTTCATCGAGCTCAGCCCGGGCTCGGCCAATGCGCCCACCGTCAAGCCCGGCTTCACCATTCCGGTCGGCAACACGCTGCCCGACATCAACGTTGACGAGATCCTCTCCTCGCTCGACGGGGACACGCGCGCGTATCTCAACCTGCTTGTCAATGGCGCCGGTCAGGGTCTGAAGGCTCCCGGCGGGACCGAGCTCGCCCAGGTGCTCGAACGGTTCGAGCCCACGCATCGAGATCTCGCCCGTGTGAGCCAGGCCGTGGCCAAGCGCGGCAAGAACCTCCGACGTCTGGTCAACTCGCTGCAACGCCTCAACACCGCGCTGGCGGCCAAGCAGGGGCAGATCGTGTCGCTCGTCGACGCCAGCTCGACGGTGTTCCGCGCCTTCGCCTCCGAGAATCAGAACGTCAGCCGGGCGATCGCCGATCTACCGGCAACGCTGAACCAGGCCACATCGACCCTCGGAGAGGTCCAGGCGTTCGCCGGTCAACTCGGCCCGACGGCCCGCAACCTGCTTCCGGCTGCCCGTGCACTCCCGGCGGCCAATCGGGCCCTGGCCGCGTTCGCCAAGCCCGCGGCGCCGATCGTGCAGACGCAGATTCGCCCGTTCGTGACCGCCGCTCAGCCGCTCGTCCAGAACCTCGAGCCGGCGGCGGTCAACCTCGCCACGGCAACGCCCAACCTTCAGAAGACCTTTGGGGTCCTCGGCCACCTGGTCAACATGCTGGGCTACTTCCCCGGAGGGGGTCAACACGGCTACCTCTGGTGGCTGGCCTGGCTTTCGCACAACACGCGAACGCTGTTCTCGGTCCAGGACGCCAACGGCGCGTACAGGCCCCTGTTCATCCAGTTCAGCTGTGCCCAGATCGGGCTGCTGACCGACCCGGGGTCGGAGTTCGGGCTGGTCGCCAGCCTGCTGAACATCACGCCGCTGCGGAAGTTCTGCCCGGCGTCGAAGGCACACGACATCCAGCCGCCAACGTCCACGCTGACCCCCTCGACGAACTGATGCAAACCGGAACCCCCTCACTGGCCAGGATCCTCACGATGGTCCTGTTCGCGCTGTCGTGCTTCGGGCTCCTGCTGTTCCTGTGGCTGTCGTTCGGCGGGCCAATCCCGTTCCAGGCCCAGGGCTACCGCTTTCGTGCTTCATTCCCCAACGCGCAGCAACTGGCCACCCAGGCCGACGTACGGATCGCCGGGGTGTCGGTCGGGAAGGTCGTGGCCAAGTCGCTGGACCCGCAGGGCAATCGGACGATCGCGACGATCCAGCTCGCCAATCAGTACGCGCCGATCCGCCAGGACGCTCGCGCGATCCTGCGCCAGAAGACGATCATCGGTGAGACCTACGTGGAGCTCGTCCCGGGGTCGCCGAACGCGCCCGCACTACCCGACGACGCCCTCCTCGCTCGGTCGAACGTTCAGCCCGCCGTCCAGTTCGACCAGATCCTGAACGCGCTCGACCCCACCACCCGCCGCGCTTTCCAGATCTGGCAGCAGCAGCTCGCCCTCGCCGTGGCCGGCAACGACCAGAACCTCAACAGCGTGCTCGGCAATCTGCCCCAGTTCGCCGCCGACGCCAACGACGTTCTGCGGGTGCTCGACGTCGAGCACATGGCGACCGTACGACTCGTCCGCAACGGCGGGACCGTGTTCGACGCGCTGACCAAGAGCCAGTCCGCCCTGCGCAACCTGATCACCAGCGCCGGGGCGACGTTCGCCACCACGGCCGCGAACAACGAGCAGCTGGCGGCGACGTTCCAGGTCTTCCCCACCTTCCTGAACGAGACCAAGGCGACGTTCGCCCGTCTGCAGCAGTTCGCCAACGACACCAATCCGTTGGTCAGCGAGCTCATCCCCGTCGCGCAGCAGCTGGGCCCGACGCTCGGTGCCTTGCAAACGTTGTCGCCCAGCCTGCGGACCTTGTTCGTCAACCTCGACCCGCTCGTCACGGCGTCGGAGAAGGGCTTCCCCGCCTTCCGCGATGTGCTGCTCGGGGCCAAACCACTGCTCGGCGCGGTGGCGCCGTTCCTGGGCCAGCTGAACCCGATCCTCGACTGGCTGTCGCTCCATCAACAGCTGATCTCCGACTTCATCTCCGTCGGTGCCGTCGGCGTGGCGGCCAAGACGACTGCCTACGGCGGCAGCGGAGTCACCTGTGGCGGCACACCCTGCGGCCACTATCTGCGCCAGTTCTCGCCGGTCGGCCCGCAGACAACGGGTCTGGCCAAGACGCGCGACGTGAACAGCCGCGGCAACACCTATCCCCCGTCGCTGTGGCTCGCCGATCCGCAGAGCTTCTCGGCCGGAGGAAGGTTCCCGGGCAGCTTCGCCCTGCCGTCCTGGGACTGCCGCCCCACCGGGGCACCGGGCAACGGCGAGAGGCCGGCGACGGCCACGATTCAGGCCTGCTGGGTGGCGCCGACGCTACCCGGGGCAAAGCCCGGCCACATCCCCCACATCCTGTCCGCGCATTTTCCGAGCAACTAGTGCATGGCCAGCGAACGGCGGGGCGGATGATCTTCGACCGGGCCGCTCTCCATGTTCGGGCTGACATCGTCGCGGTGGGTCTCGTACCAGCGCGCGTACCGGTCCGCCAGCGGCGCCGCGGAGATGCCGTGGAGGAGAACCGAGAGTCCCACGGTGAAGTAGGTGACGACGAGGATCGTCGGGGTCTGCGGCAGGTCGGAATCCTCGACGACGATGAGGGCGAAGACGATCGAGGCCAGGCCACGGGGTCCGAACCAGCCCAGGAAGGCGACCGTGGTCCGGTTCGCTCCGGATCCCAGCATGGCGATGGCGACGGGCACCATCCGGACAACGGTCAGGCTGAGCAGCGCGTACAGGACAACGCGCCATGTCAGGTGGGTCAGCGCGGGCCCGAGCAGCACCGCACCGAACATCAGGAACGTCACGCCACCGAGCAGCTCGCCGACCTCCTCGGTCAGGCGGGTCACCTCGGTCGGTTCGCGGCCGGACAGCGCCCCAAACACGCCGCCGGCGACAAACGCGGCGATGAAGCCCGATCCGCCGAGCGCGGCTGCGGTGGCGTAGGCAAGCGTGGCGCCGGCGATGGGAATCACCTGCAGCCACGATCCCGCGATCAGGTCGCGCCGGCCCGCGAATACCACGACTGCGACCGTGACCAGACCGGCGCCGGCGCCACCGAGAATCCCGTAGCCGATCTCCTCGGCGACGATGCTGAGGGCGTGGTGAGTGGTTGCGACATTCGATTCGACGTCGGCCGCGGCCAGCACGATGAGCAGCAGGGGGACGCAGATTCCATCGTTGAGGCCGCCCTCGACGTTGAGCCCCTGCCGGATCCGCGATGGCACGCGGGGTTCGGTGACCACCGCCTGCCCCAGGGCCGCGTCGGTGGGCGCGAGCAGCACGCCCACGACCAACACCTCGCCGAAGGTCATCCCCCCGAACATCGTCGCGGCCAGCGCACCGAGGACAATCGTCAGGGGGAGGCCGATGGCCAGAAGACGCACGGGCACGCTCGTCTGGCGGCGCAGCGCGCCGAGTCTGATGCGCGAGGCGTCGGAGAACAGGACGATCGCGAGCGTGGCCTCGGCCAGGATCCGGACCGTATGGTCGCGCGACGACGGCTCGATCTCCCCCAGCAGCTTCGGCCCGAGCACGACGCCGATGGCCACGAACACCATCGCCGGGGTGACGACGGTCCCGGCCAGCCGCCGCGACACCGCGGCGACGGCGAGAACGGCGAGCGCGATGAACACGAGAGTCCAATCCATGGCCTTCGGAATCATCTCCGGTTTACCGCCCGACCGCCTTATTTTTGCTGTTTGCTCCGGGGCGATTCGCAACCATGTGGTTGAGAATTGCCGCTCTCATCCGTTTCGGGCGATGTGAGTCCGCCGCTCCAGGGCGCGATCATGCCCCGAATGGGTCAGGCGATCGGCCAAATCCTGGCGTTCGGCGTTGGCGTCGCCCTGAGCCCGATACCGATCATCGCCGTCGTGCTGATGCTCTCGACGCCCCGTGGACGCGCCAACGGACCGGCCTTCCTGGCCGGGTGGGTCCTCGGGATCGCCGTGGCGGGCGCGATCGTCCTGCTCATCGCCGGCGGCGCATCGGCCAGCAAGCACGGGGCTCCGGCGACCTGGGTGAGCGTGGTCAAGATCATTCTCGGACTCGGCCTGATCCTGCTGGCCGTCAGGGAGTGGCGCGGTCGCCCCCGAGGGCGCACGCGCCCCGAGCTGCCGGGGTGGATGCGCACCGTGGACACATTCACGCCCACGCGTTCTGTCGCCATGGCCGTGGCACTCTCGGCCCTCAATCCCAAGAACCTGCTGCTGATCGTCGGCGCCGCGGCGGCGATCGCGCAGACCGGGGCCAGCACGGGCAGCCAGGTCGTCGCGCTGATCGTGTTTGCCATCATCGGATCGCTTGGAGTCGGGGCCCCGGTGGCGATCTACTACCTGACGGGAGACCGCGCGAGCACGATCCTGTCCGATTTACGCGACTGGATGGCGCGCGAGAACGCCACGATCATGGCCGTGATCTGCCTCGTCATCGGCGCCAAGCTGATCGGCGACGCAATCACAGGCCTGGCCAGCTAAAGGAGACTCGATGGGATTCCTACACCGACACGACGAGCCCCAGGGCACCCGGTATCAGATGCGCGAGAAGCTGTTCTCCATCGGCGATGACTTCTGGATCGAGAACGGGGATGGCCAACGCGCGTTCAAGGTCGACGGCAAGGCGCTGCGGGCGCGGAGCACGTTCATCCTCGAGAACGACGCGGGACAGGAGCTGTTCAAGATCCAGGAGAAGGCGCTGCGGATCCGCGACACGATGGAGGTCGAGCGCGACGGCCATACCGTAGCCAAGATCAAGAAGGCGTTGATCACTCCGCTGCGCGACCGCTACTCGATCGACCTCGATGAAGATGGGGAGCTGAGCGCCAAGGGCAACGTCGTCGACCACGAGTTCGAGATCGAGCGCGACGGCGACAAGGTGGCCGAGGTGTCCAAGCGTTGGTTCCGCATCCGTGACACCTACGGCATCGAGATCTTGCCCGGCGAGAACGACGCGCTGATCCTGGCGGTCACCGTCTGCATCGACGAGATGGCCCGGGGCTGAGCCGGCGCCACGTAATCTGCCGGCGCCTCCAGTCCGCTCCGCTTCGACGGTCACCGGGAAACACACCCACTCTTAGCGTCGGTCAACGTGAAACTCGCCGCCCCCAGAAGCTCGAGTTTCACCTTGACGGCGCCTCACGCCGTCGATGTGAATCTCGCCTTCTAGCCACCGCCGAGTTTCACGTTGACCGGTGCCGCCACCACGGCTCCCTACCCATCCCCAGCCAGCCGATCCCAAAGCCGTCAGCCGATCCGGAGTACGCCGGGACCGAGCGCATCCGCCCTCAACCGTGAACGCGGTCGTGTTCAGTCGGCCGCGGGCGCTGCGCCCTGGGAAGGGTGCGCCGGAGGGTGGTCAGCAAACCGCACCTATATTTCGTTTAGCTGACCAGCTTCCATCCCCGGCGCCGTTTTTCTCCAGCTCGAGCCCCACGGCGGTTCGTCGCAGCCGCCGGGGCCCGGGAGATGTTCGGCGAGGTCAATCGAGCTGGAGGATCACCGGTTCGAGCCGCCCGGCTCGGGGACGATGCGGATGTAGGGCTTCGGAGCCTTCCACTCGCCGAACATCTCCCTGGCCTGATCGTCGGACACCGAACCGGCGATGATCACATCGTCACCGTGCTGCCAGTTGGCCGGCGTGGCGACCTTGTGGCTCGCCGTCAGCTGAAGCGAGTCGAGCACCCGCAGCACCTCGTCGAAGTTCCGACCGGTGGTCATCGGATAGACCAGGATCAGCTTCACCTTCTTGTCCGGCCCGCTCACGAACACGTTGCGGACGGTCTGGTTGTCCGCCGGAGTGCGGGTCACCGGATCGCCCTCGACGTCCTCCGAGAGCATCCCGTAGGCCTTCGAGATCTCGTAGTTAGCGTCGCTGATCAGCGGGTAGTTCGGGGCGCTTCCCTGCGTCTCCTCGATGTCCCTGGCCCAATCGGCATGACGGTCCAGCGGGTCGACGGACAGGCCGATGATCTTCACGCCGCGGCGGTCGAACTCCGGCTTGACGTTCGCCATGTACCCGAGCTCGGTCGTGCAGATCGGCGTGAAGTCCTTCGGATGCGAGAACAGCACCGCCCAGGAGTCGCCCAGCCAGTCGTGGAAACGGATCGGACCCTCGGTCGTGTTGGCCTTGAAATCGGGCGCCACCGCGCCCAGTTGCAGCGTCATCTTTTTGTCTCCTTTATTGCCCGTGACTGGTTCTTGCTACGCCCTCACGGCCCGGGGCTCGCCCTCGACCGGTAGCCCGGCTTCGGTCCAGGCGACGAGTCCGCCGCCCAGGACCTCCGCGCGCTCGTAGCCCATCCGCGCCAGCGTCTGCGCGGCGAGCAGCGATCGGGCGCCGGGCCCCTTCGTGCAGTAGACGAGGATCCGGGCCGAGGGGTCCGCGCAAAGCGCCACATCGTGCGCCGGCGAGGATGGGTCAGCGCTGATCTCGAGTAGCCCGCGGGGGATGTTCACCGCCTCGGGGATGCGAGCTTCGCGGTACTCGTGCGGCTCTCGCACGTCGATGATCAGGGCCAGCTTTCCGTCGTTGTGCGCTCGACACGCCTCGGCGGGCCCGACCTCTCGGACCTCCGATCGCGCGCTGGCGATCATCTCGCGCAGGGTTAGAGCCATCGCTCCTCCTTGGTTGGATATCACCGTCTGCATGGGTGCAGATGATGCGGCCGTCCCCACCGATCCTCATCGGGCACCCGCCCCATCTTGAAAACCGCCCCGTGGGACGTGCGCCCCACTGCCTCAACTACGCCTCGTCAATCAGTCCATGCTCGTAGGCGAAGGCGGCGGCAGCCGTCCGCGAGGAAACATCGATCTTGTAGAAGATGTTGGACAGATGGCGTGACACCGTCTTGGCGCTGAGACACAGATCGGCGGCGATCTCACGGTTGCTCTTGCCCGACGCCACCAGGCGGAGGACCTCGACCTCACGCGAGGTGAGACCGGCCGGTTGCCGACGCGCCCCGAGTAGGTCGGCCGTCCGCGCCGACTCGAGGGCTGCTCCCAGCCGGTCGAACACGGTGAGCGACGCGGACAGGGCGAGCTGTGCCCCTTCGTTGTCACCGACCTGGCGACAGGCCAGGCCCAGCATCCGGCGTGTCACCGCTGCCTCGAACGGGCAGTCAGCCGCCTGCCAAAGCTCCCACGCGCGCCGCAGCGAGCGCAGGGCTGCCGTCGCGTCCTCCCCGCTCAGCTCAACCCCTCCCTGCGCCGTGGCCGATGCCGCCTGAAGCGCGGCACTTCCGTACTCGTCGGCGATCTCGCGGAGCTCGTCGACCGCCCCGCGAGCCGTCGGCAGCTCGTTCGCGGCGAGCGCGACCTCCACCTGCGCGGCCCGCAGCTTGGCGCGTATGAGGCGATTTGACTCCTCGGCCAGCGCGCGGTGCAGCGCTGCGCCGGCGGCGTCGACCCGGCCCTGGGCCAGACGGACCAAGGCCAGACCCGGCTGGGGCTCGCGTCCGAGATCGCCGGCGCGCCTGAACGCTTCCTCCGCGCCGCTGAGGTCACCGAGCCGGCGGCGCACCTCGCCGACCTGGTAAAAGGCCTCGGCCGCGAACGCCGGCATCGTCTCGAGCAGCTCGCTGCAGGCCTGGCGCGCTTCGCTCTCCGCGTCGGCCCAGGCCCCGCGGAAGTGCATGACCTCGGCGCGGTGGACGCGACACAAACCGGGAAACACCGAGGCGGGCTGCGTGGCGCACCAGCCCCGCAGCGCTTCCGTCCATTCGCTCGCGCGGCGCAGATCGCCGAGCTCCTGGCAGGCGGCGATCACGTTGCAGTACACCTGGCCTGTGGCCATCGGCCCCAGCTCGCCCTGAGCCGCGGCCAGCATCGCCTCGTCGAGCGTCGCCATGCCGTCGTAGACCCGACCCTGCCTGACCAGCAGCCGTCCCTCGATGTATTGGCCCAGAGCGACGAGATCGGGGTCGCCGAAGCGCTCACCGAGGGCGATGGCTCGGCGCGCGTGGGCGAGTTCGGCCTCGACGTTCCCCTGCCCGCGGGCCACCCGCGCCTGGGCCACCGCCAGCTCGCCATGCTCGATCCCCTCGGGCTCGCCCGCGAGCAGGCGGACGGCCCGCCTCAGCCAACCGCCGGCGATCGCGGCGTCGCCGCGCACGGAGAACGTGTAGAACAGGCGGAGGGCGACCACCGCAGCGCGCCGCGGATTCCCCTCGGCGACATGGGCAGCCACCGCCCGCTCGCGGGCGGAGGTGCACTCGGGGAGACGGCGCAACCACCAGGCAGCCTCCCCCAGCGCCTCCAGATCGTCGGCTCCGAGCGGCTCGCTGGCGTCACGGTCGATCAGGGTGGCGTACACCTCTTGCCACTGCATGTCCTCAACGTTGGAGACTTCGGCCACCCCATCACCCCGGTGGAACTCGTTCCGCGCCGCCCGCTACGACGATGCTAGCGCCGGCAGCAGCAGACGCGATGGATGGGGCCCACCGTGCAAGACCTCGACGTCGACGGCCTGCAGGCGGGTGGCCGTGGCGGCGTCTTCGCCCGTGCCGGGATTGCGCGCGTAGCGCGGATGGGCTCCGGACGAGAGCTGGAGACGGATGCTATGACCGCCGGCGAACCTATGCCCCATCGGCCACAGGTTGAAACGGACTTGCCAGGCGCCGTCGTCCTGAAGCTCGTAGGCGCCGGCGGACACGCGAGCCAGCGCGTCGCAGACGTTCCACGACGCCCCACCGGGCTCGACGTCGCAGACCCGCGCGAACACGTCGAAGTACGCCGAGCTGGCCTTGACCCACAGCTCCACCGCCACCGGGCCGATCGCCTCGACGGTGTCAGCCAGGGGCTCGGTCGTGAACGTCAAGACGTCGGCACGAGACTCGAGCTCGCGGTTGTCGAGGACCGGGGCGCGCTCGAGCAGGATCGGGCCACCAACCGACGGGGTGGGCTCAATGGGGTCATAGCGATAGCGCTCGCCGCCGCTCCCGGCCTGCCGGTGGTCCGACAGCGATCGGTTCTCGCCCAGCCACAGCGACCGCTCGCCCGTACCGGGAGGCGGCCAGCTGGCAAGTTCGCGCCAGCCGCCGCCCGAGGGCTCGCCGGTGACGTACACGCTGACGCGCGCCGAGCGGACCAGGCGGTCGTCGTCGAGGAGTCGCGCCCGCAACCAGGCCAATCCCTCACGCTGGCCCGCTGCCACCAGCCCGGGTGCCGTGTGGGTCCATGGACCGATGATCAGCTGCGGCTCGCGCCCTGCCTCGTGGAGCGCCACCGCGTCCTCGAGCATCCACGGCAGGAAGATGTCGTACCAGCCTCCGATCAGCTGCACCGGAGCGGTCACCTCGGCCACGCCGGCGGCGAAGTCGCGCGCCACCCAGTAGGCGTCCTCGCGCTGCACGTGGATAAGCCCCTCGCGGAACCACTCGACCTCGCTTCCCGTTGCTCGCTCGTCGAGGTCGATGAGCGGGAACTCGGAGAGCTGCGCGGGGAGGCGTCGCAGCGCCCGGGCCATGGCCAACGGCGCGAAGTGCCGCTGCTGCGCGGCGATCAGCACCAACCACGAGGCAGCGCTCTCGAGCGACAGACTCCCGCCCGCGTAGGTTTGGCCGTGGAACTGCGACGCGCTGACCTGGATCGCCAGGGCGGTGAGGTCATCGCCGGCCTCGGGCGCCACCGCCCACTGGACGAGACCGAGGTAGCTGGGGCCGATCATGCCGATGCGCTCACCGTGCCAGGACTGCTCGCGGACCCAGCGCAGCGTGGCCAACCCGTCGGCGCGCTCCTCGAACGGGCTGAACGCGCCCTGCGATCCGAAAGTCCCCCGGACGCTCTGGATCACCACCTGCAGTCCGCGCTCGGCCAGCAGCCGTCCGAACAGCAGCCCGACGAACTGGCTGCGCCCGTAGGGCGAGCGCACGAGCACGGTCGGCTGGCGACGCTGGCGGGCCTCGCGCGCCACCCAGCGATCGGCGAGCAGCACGGCATCGTCGTCCATCCTCACCTCGAGATCGGATTCGCACACCACGTCCAGGGTCTGCGCGCGCGGAAGGCGCATCCGCCTGGCCAGCGCCTCACTGGCGAGCGTCATGGCGCGGGCCCCGCTCGGCGCGTCGCCTCGGCGGCCAGCTCGGCCCGGCTGGCCAGGCCGAGCTTGGCGAAGATGTGTGACACGTGGACCTTCACCGTGCCACGCGAGATGAACATCCGCGCACCGATCTCGGGGTTGGTCAGGCCCTCTGCCACCAGCCCAGCGACCCGCAGCTCGGTCGGTGTCAGGCTGGCCCACCCCGGCTCGGGCGTTTGCGCTCGCCGTGGGCGCCGCGGATCCATCACCACCGCGTCCTCGAGGCCCAGCTCCATCCCCCCGTCGTGGGCCGCTTCGAACGCCTCCTCCCCGAGCGCCTCACGCAGCGTCATCTCCAGGGCGACGAGGCGGGGGCCGTCCGGCGCCCAGCGCTCGAGTCCCAACTGGTCTCGGGCACGGCGAGCTGCCCCGAGGACGCGAGCTGACTCCTCATAGCTTTCGAGCTGCGCGGCAACCTCGGCCAGTGCGTCAAACACCTGCGGTACGTACAGGCTCGCGCCGTGCACGGCACGGATCGCCAGCGACTCGTGCAGCATCAGCTGCGCCCGCTCAAACGCCGCCACCACGCTGTCGCCCTCACCCTGCTCGACCGGGCGGACACCGTCACACTGCGCCACGGCACGGTCGAGGACGGCGTATGTGTCGGCGACGGCCGCGGCCATCGCGTTGGGGAACGTGCGACCACAGACGCGTCGAGCCCTCGATATCGCTGAGCAGGAACGTCACCGTCCCAGCGGGCAGGTTGAACCTCGACGGGGCTTGTGTCTCGGCACTCACGTGCGCCTCACCCCAGATCAGCGGCGTCCGAGTCCATGTCATACACGCAAGCTACGCCGGCCCTGTTCGACCTACATCTGCCAGATGGCATATATGCCGGAATTACAGCAGTGTCAGCAGCCCGCGCGAGGTCAGGACCACCCCGATCAGCGTGAGCAAGACGACCGCGATCAGACGGCCGCGCCGGCCGAGCCAGGCCTTGAACCGCAGGACGGCGTCGTGTGTCCGTCTGGGCGCGATCGCGTAGGAGATCAGAGGCACCTCGAGGAAGATCTGCTGCATGGCGCAGAAGTAGATGACGAGGAGCACGACGAACAGGTCTGGCGGGTTGAGCTTGACGATGTGGTCCAGCGCGTTCAGATAGCTGACGCCGGGGAAGCTGAGGGCGGCTCCGACGACGTACGCCACTCCCACCGACCCGTGCCCGAGCATCCGCTCCGACCAGGACTTCCTGGGCGCACGGTCGGCGGCCTTGTCTGCCTTGCGCCGCTCGCGCCATCTTCGCAACTGTTCGTCGCGCCGGTTCAGCAGCGCGAGCGCGATGCCGAACGCGATCAGCCCGGCTGCGACGTCCTGGCCGGGGCTCAGCGTGTGCTTTGACGTCTTGACGAAGTTCGACCCGTGGAGCGAGAAAACGAATGCCAGCCCCACGGCGATGCTCGTGGTGTACGCCCCGAGCAGATAGGCGGACATGAGGCGTTTCGGATGCGGGAGCAGGAGCATCACCGTGACGGCGGCGAGCAGCGAGGGGTTGGCCATCGCCAGGACCGACGAAAGGAAAACGATGACCAGGTTTCTGTTCATGCTGCGAGCGCCCCGTTTGGCCGATCGCTCGGCGCGAAGACAATTACACCGGATGTCCGGACGGCACGACGAGATCGTTCGTGTACTCCGTATGTGACTCGACCTGCTTTCCGGCCAGAAAGCGAACGATCGAGATGCCTGAGTAACCTGGCGTGCGCCAGCGCACCGCGACGCGATCGTCCTCCGCGATCTGATCGTCGATCCACACGTAACGATCGGGGTACCGGGTGCGCCTTCTCGACACCATCCGGCGCACACCGGCCGGTCCGATGACAGCCCGTGTGATGCACGGCAGGCGGCCCACGTAGTCGGCCGTCACCAGCTCATCGATCAGGTCGAGTCGCCCTTCATTGATCACGGCGCCGACAAACATACGGACCTTCCGCTTGTTGAGCTCGCTCACGCGGTTCATCGCGTAAATGATCCGAGTTGGGCGCCCACGCTAACAAGGGAGGATCCCCCAACGTTTCCCCCCGGGTTTCGCCCGCTCCCGGTTCGTGGGTGCGCGCTGTATCGTCAACTCGTGCCGTCTACCACGGTCGCAGCCCTGCTCGAGCGCGAGCGTGAGCTCGGGACGGTGCGGGGCGGGCTGGACCGGGCCTGCGCCGGCGACGGGACGCTGCTGCTCATCGAGGGACCGGCGGGCGCAGGCAAGACCGAGCTCGTCCGCGAGGCACGCGCCACGGCAGGACAGTTGGGCATGGCGGTCCTCGAGGCGCGCGGTTCCGAGCTCGAGCAGCCATTTGCGTTCGGCGCCGTGCGGCAGCTGCTCGAGCCGATGATCGACGGGACCTCAGAGTTGTTCGCCGGGGCCGCCGGTCCGGCGGCGCGGCTGTTTGAACTCGACGAGCATGACTCCACCGCTGCCGATGGCGGGTTCGAGGCGCTCCACAGCCTCTACTGGCTGATGGTGAACCTCGCCGACCGCTCGCCCGTGTTGGTGCTGGTCGACGATTGCCACTGGGTCGATCGCGACTCGCTGCGGTTCCTCACCTATCTCGCCCAGCGCATCGAGGGCCTTCCCGTGACGATGGTCCTCGCCGCCCGGCCGCTGGATTCGGCCATGGCCGAGCCCGAGTCGGCGTGGGCCCAGGTCGCCTCGCGGCCGGAGGCGGTCGTCGTCCATCCACGGCCGCTGAGCGAGCCAGCGGCTGCCGCGCTCGTCCGCACGCGCCTCGGCCCAGAGGCGGCGGACGAGTTCTGCCGCGCCTGTCACCAGGCCACTGGGGGCAATCCGCTGTTCCTGCACGAGTTGCTCAGGGCGCTCGAGGCGGCCGCCGTCGCGCCGTCGGCGGCCGCGGCCAGCGAGGTGCAGTCGGTCGGCCCGGGGGCGGTCAGCCGGTTCGTTCTGCACCGTTTGGCCAGGCTCGGCCGTCCAGCGAGCGAGTTGGCCCGCGCCGTCGCCGTGCTTGGAGACGGCAGCGATCTGCAGGTCGCCGGCCGGGTGGCGGGGTTGCCCGACAGCGCCGCCCGGACCGCCGCCGATGATCTCGTCCGCGCCGAGATCTTCGTCTCCGCCGAGCGCCTGGGCTTCGTGCACCCGATCGTCCGCGCAGCCCTGTACGAAGATCTTGCCCCCGGCGAGCGACAGACGCTGCATGCCGCCGCCGCCGAGGCACTGGCCGCGGCCGGCGCCTCGCCCGAGCGCCTCACCGCCCACCTGCTGTTGACCGCTCCCACGGGGGACCAGAGCCGGGTGCAGACGCTCAGGGCGGCCGCCACCAGCGCGGCCCGTCGTGGCGCACCCGCGGTCGCCGCGGCGCGCCTGCGCCGCGCACTGGCCGAGTCCCCGGACGAACAGGAGCGGGCCGAGATCGCCACCGAGCTGGGTCGCTACGAGCTGGCCGCGATGCAGTTCGACGCCGCCGAGCAGCATCTTCGGGTCGCCCTGGAATCGGATGCTTCGATCGCCACGCGAGCGGATGCGGCGTCGCTGCTGGGGCGCTACGCGGCCGTGTCGGGCGGCCCGGGAGCGGAAATCGCCATCGAGGCCCTCACGGCGCTGGCGCACGAGCTGCGCTCCACCGACCTCGAGCGCTCGCTGGAGTTGGGGGCCGAGCAGCTGGGCGTGGTGAGCATCGTTCCCGGCCTTCGCCGCGGGCTGGCCAGGGACCTCGAGCGCTTTCGCGAGCAGGCGCGAGGCCACGCCGGCTTTGAGGCCGTGGCCAGAATCCATGGCGCCGTCGAGCGCCTGTTCCAGGGCGATCCGGCGTCCGAGGCCGTGGTCGAAATCGAGGCTGCGTTCGCGGCCGGTCTCCCCCCTCCGCCCGGACCAACGCCGCCTTCTTCGCCCTGACAGCGCTCCGGGTGGCGGAGCGATACGACCTCGCCTCGCCAGTGCTCGAACGCGCCCTAGAGCGCGCGCGCGAGGAGGGTCACACCGCCCGCCAGGGCCTGATCCACGGCCAGCGTGCCGTGATCGCCGTCGAGCAGGGGGACCTCCACGATGCTCAGGTGGAGGCCGAGACCGGCCTGCTCCTCGTCGACGAACGGCATTTCACCACCGTGCAGTTGCTCGCCGTGGCGATAGTGGTGGACATCGAGCGAGGGTCGTTGGATACCGCGGTCGAACTGCGGCGGCGGGGCGACCGGCTCGGCATTGCTGAGGATCGGGCCTTCGTGAGCGAGTATCTGATCGCCCGCGGGCGGCTCCGCATCGCCCAGGGCGACGTTCGCGAGGGGGTCGAGGACCTGCGGTGGTGCGGGCGGCGAATCGAGGCGAACGGCATGCGCTGGCCCACCGAGTGGAGGGTGTTCGCCGCGCCCGCGATGTCGACGCTCGGTGAGCACGAGGAGGCGGCGAAGCTGGCCGACGAGCAGCTGGCCGCGGCTCTCCGCTTCGGCGCCCCCGGGCGCTCGGACGATCGCTGCGCGCCGCCGCACAGACACGCGGTGCAGAGGAGCGCATGGCTCTCCTCGAGCAAGCCGTATCGGTGCTCGAGTCGAGCTCGGCACGCCTCGAGCTCGCCTACGCTCTGGCCGATCTCGGACGCGAACTGAGTGCTGCCAACCGGCGGCGCGAGGGCCGCGATGCCCAGCGTCGGGCCATGGCGCTTGCCGAGCAGTGCGGCGCGCTCGCGCTGGCCCGACGCGCCATGGACGACCTGCGGGCCGGCCCCGGGCGCCGCGCGCGCCTCGAGCTGACCGGGCCGAGCTCCCTGACCGCCGCCGAATGGCGGGTGTGCCGCCGAGCGGCAGCCGGAGGCACGAATCGCGAGATCGCCGGCACCTTGTTCGTGACTGAGAAGACCGTCGAGCGCCATCTCTCGAGCGCCTACCAGAAGCTCGGAATCCGCTCGCGCTTCCAGCTCCAGGAAGCCATCGGCGAGCAATCGGCCCCCGCATAAAAACGTAGGGAAAACACGGGGGGTTCCCCTCTTGTGAGGGGTGGGGGCTGACGCGGACGATTCCCGCAGGCCAACACAACCGCGGGTGACACCGCTGAAATGGAGAGAAGGGGCCAGTTATGACAGGTGTGCTCTACAACTTGGCGCGGTTCTGCGGGCGCCACCGTTTCGTGGTCCTAATCGTCTGGTTCGTGGCGGCGGCCGGGCTGCTCGCCGCGTCGCACAGTCTCGGCGACGCCACGAGCGACAACCTCACCCTGCCGGGGACCGATTCCCAGCAGGCCACCGACGCGCTGCACAAGTCGTTCCCCGATCAGGCGAATGGATCGAGCCCGATCGTGCTGCATGTGAAGAACGGGAAGCTGACCGACTCCAAGTACGCGGACGCCGTCAACCAGTCGGCGGCTGACGTGGCCAAGGCGCCAAACGTCGCCTCGGTGGTCAACCCGCTCACCTCTCAGGGCGCGTCGGCGCTGAGCAAGGACAAGGCGACCGGCTACCTGTCGGTGACCACTTCCGTCGACCCCGGCAGCATGTCGGTAGACCAGGCGCAGACGATCATCGATGCCGCGAGCAAGCCCGCGCAGGCGGCCGGGAATCGAGGTCGAGACCGGCGGCCAGCTCGGATCCAAGGTGTCCAAGCCGGCCACCGAGTCGAGCGAGCTGATCGGAATCCTCGCTGCGATGGTGATCCTCACCCTGACCTTCGGCACCGTCGTCTCGATGTTGCTCCCAATCGTCACCGCGATCCTCGGGGTGGTGTCGACTCTCTCGATCATCGAGATCCTGAGCCACGTGTTCACCGTCCCCACCGTGTCGCCCACGCTGGCGACGATGATCGGGCTCGGAGTGGGGATCGACTACGCCCTGTTCATCGTCACCCGCCACTTCCGGGGGCTCCAGGAGGGACTCGACATCGATGAATCGATCGCGCGAGCGGTGGCGACCTCGGGCGGGGCGGTGTTCTTCGCCGGATGTACGGTGACAATCGCGCTGGTCTCGCTGGCCGTCGCCGGTATCCCGCTCGTCACGACGATGGGCGCCATGGCAGCGATCGCGGTGGTCGTCGCCGTACTCGCCGCGTTGACGCTGCTCCCCGGCGTGCTGACGATCCTCGGACCCCGGATCAACTCCCTTCGCGTACGCCCACCCCATTCCGACGCCAAGGCGCATGACGGGTTGTGGGCGAAGTGGGCACGTACATCGCCAAGGCGCCGGTGATCGCCGGACTGGTCGCGCTGGTCATCCTGATCCCCCTGATGGTCCCGCTCCTCTCGCTCAACCTCGGCCAGAAGGACGTGGCCGCGCTATCGACTTCGACCACCGCCCGGCGGGCCTACGATCTGCTCACGAACAACTTCGGGGCCGGCGTGAACGGTCCGTTGATCGTTTCGGCAACGCTGGGCTCTCCTGCCAAGAACACCAATGACTCGCGCCTGGCCACGCTGCAGAAGGACGTGGCCGGCACCTCCGACGTCGCCGCCGTGACGCCGATCCAGCTCAACAAGGCCGGCACGGTGGCGTACTTCAATGCCATCGCCAAGACAGGCCCCGCGGAAAACGCCACGACGGATCTCGTCAACAAACTCCGCGCGGACGTAATACCCAAGGCCGAGAAGGGGAACGACCTGCAGGCGCACGTCGGGGGCAGCACGGCGGCCTACATCGATCTGGCCTCGAACATCTCGAGCAAGCTGCCACTGCAGATCCTCGTCGTGATCGCGCTCAGCTTCGTGTTGTTGGTTCTCGCCTTCCGCACGGTCGTGATCCCGCCCAGGCCGCAGTCATGAACCTGCTGTCGATCGGCGCCTCCTACGGCGTGTTGACGGCGATCTTCCAGTTCGGGTGGTTCCACAGCCTGATCGGGCTCAGCGGGTCTGTGCCCATCGTGTCCTACGTTCCGCTGTTCATGTTCGCGATCCTGTTCGGGCTGTCGATGGACTACGAGGTGTTCCTCGTCAGCCAGATTGAGGAACACGTACATGAGGGCCAGGACAACCGCAGCTCGGTGGTGTCGGGTCTGATCACCAGTGCCCGCGTGATCACTGCCGCCGCGCTGATCATGGTGTTCGTGTTCGGCAGCTTCGTGCTCAACGGTGATCCCACGGTCAAGCAGTTCGGCATCGGCCTCGCCGTCGCGGTGATCCTCGACGCCACCGTCGTGCGTTGCCTGCTCGTGCCCGCCCTGATGATCATGGTCGGCAAGCGCAACTGGTACATGCCGAGCTGGCTCGACAGGGTCGTGCCTCGCATCAGCATCGAGGGTGCCGAGTTCTTCCGGGACCGCGACAAGGACTCGGGCCAGGCTCATGGTGAGCATGAGTCGGAGCCCGTCGGACGCGTCGCCGAGCTGACTCACTAGCAACGGCGATGTAGTTGGCCCGTTCGGGCCGGTGCGCTTCACGCGCACCGGCCCGGGCCAGTTAAGTGCTCAGTCCGGGTGCGAGGAGTGGGTGGTGTGGATCTCGATCGGCCCGGAGTCGATGCCGGCGGCCTGGAGGCAGGCGGTCAGCTGCTCGCGATGTGCGTCGAATTCCTCTTTGCTGTTCCAGAGCTCGAACACGTGAACCTCATCGTCGCCGTACGCAGCGTGGAGCTGGCGCCCCTGCGGCTCTCCGGCGCCACACGCCTCGAGCTCGCTGATGACTTTCTCGTAGTCGTCTCGTGACATCTGGTTGGGGGTGATGCGGACGGCGACGGTCATGGTCGCCATTTTGACGCAAATGCCCGCGCTGTCCCAGTGTCAGGGCAGCGCCAATGCGCCGATGACCTCCTGCCACCACGCGCGTTCGCCATCGCTGGTGGCCACGCGCAGCCGCCTTCGCGCAGCGTCCTGGAGCTGGTTGGCCGAGCCGATCGCCGTGATCGCGCCGGTGTAGGCGTAGCGGCCATCGGCGAGCGCCACCAGCGCGCCGGGCTCGTCGCGACGGGTGCGCAGCTGCTCGATCACATCGAGGTTGGCCAGACGGGTCGGACGGGACGGGTCGCCGTCCGCCTGAAGCCAAGGACGCGTGGTGAAGATCGTCGTGGCGCGAGGCGGGATCGGCTCGCGCGGCGGCGGGCCGACGGGGCCGTCACGCCAGCGGTCGAGCAGCCGGCGAAAGTCCACCGCCGCCTCCTGGCGCACTAGGACGTGGAGGTGATCGGCGGGCTGCACGCGCGTCGATCCGCGCGGCGGCAGTGCCTGACCGTCGCGGATGATGAGATTCAGCAGCGCGTCGCGCGGGAGCCCGAGCTCGCGCACGCGGCGCCCCGCCGCAGCATGTTCGGGCTTGACGACGAACTCCACGACCTCGGCCCCGAGCCGCCTGATCGCGCTCGACTCGATCAACGGCGCCGGCATGGCGGCCTCGCTCGTCGTCACCCGGAGCCGCCGGGCCAATGCTTCGATCGTCGTTCCCTGGAGCACGGTCGAGACCACGACGGCGAAGAAGATGATGTTGAAGTACTCGGGGCTGTGCGACACGTGATCGATCACCGGAAACGTCGCCAGCACCACCGGCACCGCCCCGCGCAGGCCGGCCCAGCCGAGCACGGCTCGCTCGGGCCAGCTGAAGCCGGCGAACATCGTGGCCAGCCAGGTCGCCACGGGCCGCGCGATCACGGCGACGACCAGCGCGAGGGTCGTGCCCTTCAGAGCGACGGCGCCGAGCTGTTGGGGGAACACGAGCAGGCCGAGGACGAGGAACAGGGTCAGCTGGGCCACCCAGGCCAGCCCGTCGTGGAAGGTGGCGATCGTCCGCTGGGCCGGCGAGGGGGAGCTGCCGATGGCCAAACCGGTGATGTAGACGGCCAGGAAGCCCGACCCGTGGGCTTCGTCGGCGATCCCATAGGCCAGGGCGGCGAACGCGAGCGACGCCACCGGGTAGAGCCCCGCCGACGGCAGCCGGATGCGGCGCAGGGTCACGACCGCCGCGGCGGCGATCACGGCACCGACGGCGGCGCCGATGCCGAGCTGACGGAGGAAGGCAAGCGCGAGATTGATCGGGCCGTAGTTCGGGTCGCTCGCCCAGGAGATGAACCCGAGCACGAGCACGACGGCGACCGGGTCGTTCAGCCCGGCCTCGCCCTCGAGGGTGCGCGCGACCCGTCGGCGGAGCGTCGAACCGCGCAGCACGGCGAACACCGCGGCGCCGTCGGTGCTGGCCAGGATCGAACCCAGCAGCATTCCGTCCACGAGGGGAACGTGGAACAGCTCCGCCGCCGCCGCCCCCGCGATCACCGCCGTGACCAGAGTTCCGAGGATGGCCAGGCTGAGCGCCGGACCGATCACGGGACCGATCTCACCCCAGCCGGCGGCCAGACCCCCCTCGAACAGGATCAGCGACAGTGCGACGATGCCGATCGTGCGGGCCAGCTCATAGTCGTTGAACGAGATCCAACCCAGTCCGTCGGAGCCGATCGCCACCCCCAGCCCGAGGACGAGCACCAGCCCCGGGACCCGGAGCCGCCCCGCCAGCATCGAAACGGCCAGGCCGCCAGCGAGCAGCGCCCCGGTCACCAGAAGCATTAGCCCGTCGCTCACGACAGTAGTGTCCCCTGCCGGCCTCCGTCGGCGGCCGAACGCCGTTCAGCCTGCGCCGCACCAATGAAATACTCAGGCTGGATGGGGCCGATTCTTGCGCTGGCACTCGCCGCGGCGATCTATCCGCAGCTCTTGGCCGTGGTGGTGATCATCCTCACCCGCCCGAGCCCGAGGCTGCTGCTGTGGGCGTGCTATCTCGGGGGGCTGTGCCTCAGCATCGGCTCGAGCCTCGTGATCCTGGCCGTGTTCCGCTCGCGTGGCAGCGTGGCCGGCACGACCTCGGCGCGGATCGGCCCCGCGGCCTACACGTTCATCGGTGTGCTGGCCGTGTTGCTCGCGCTGTTCGCCGTCACCCGGCGGGGACGTGAGCTACTGGGCAGCGATCTGCCGCGGAGGCTCCGCAGGCGGCGCGACGAGCCCCGGCCGCCCAGCCGCACGAGGTCGCGCGCTGAGAACGCGCTCAAGGAGGGATCGCTGCTCGTCGCCGTCGGGGTGGGACTGATTCTCGGCGTCCCCGGCCCCTTCGACCTCGTTGCCATCGGCCACCTGGCCCGCAACCACCACTCGGACGGGACGGCGCTCGTCGCGATCATCGCGTTCAGCCTGATCAAGTTCCTGCTCATCGAGGTCCCGATTGCCTGTTACACACTCCGGCCTGAGCGGACGGCGAGCGAGGTGGCGCGCTTTGCCGAGTGGATGAAGACCCGCAAGCTCGACATGGTCGCCGCGGTCGTCGGCGTGATCGGCCTGACGCTGATCGGCCGAGGCATCTCGGGGCTCGCGTGATGGTCCCCGATCTCGACCTGCTGCAGGCCTACGAGCCGATCGTCCACTTCACCAAGGGCGAGCTTTTCCTGCCCACCGCGGTCGGCCCCTACGTCGAGCAATGCAGCCTGTGGACCGGGGTCCACGGCGGCAAGCTCAGCGTGCTCGTGCCGCACGGCGAGATGACCCTCGGGCGGCTCGCGCGCGAGGGCGTGATCCACCGGGAGCGGCCCCTGTTCCTGCGCTTTGTCGAGAAACCGCTGGGCCGCCGCGAGTACGTTCGGTGGCGCAAGATACCGCGGGAGCAGCTGAGCGCCGTGGGGCGCTTCACCACCACCGGGGTGTTCGGCCGTCTCATCGACGCCGCGCTGCGCGCCTCGCTGCTACTGCGCGGGAAGGTCCCGGCCGGGCTAGCCGCCTCGGCCGAGACCGCGTACCGCGAACAGCTCGACTCGCGCCGGTTCACCTACTACGGCCGCGTGGTCCGCGAGGGGGGCTACGTGTGCCTGCAGTACTGGTACTTCTACGCGATGAACGACTGGCGCTCGACGTTCGGGGGGATCAACGATCACGAGGGCGATTGGGAAATGGTCACGGTGTACCTGGCCGATCCCGGCGCCGGCAACGGATCACCCGACGCCGAGCGACTCCCGACCCCCGCCTGGGTGGCGTTCTCGTCTCACGACTACCACGGCGACGACCTGCGGCGACGCTGGGACGATCCCGAGCTCGCGCGCGAGGGCTCGCGGCCGGTCGTCTTCGCCGGCGCCGGATCGCACTCGGGCGCGTTCGTCGCCGGCGACTACGTGATCCGAGTCGACCCGCCGCAGGTGCGCTTCCTGCTTCGGTGGCTTCAGAGGGCGCGGCGCCTGCTCGCCCCTTGGCGCCACTACACGGGCGCCGAGGCCGGCCTCGGTATCCCCTTCGTCGACTACGCCCGGGGCGACGGCGTGGCCATCGGCCCCGGGCACGAGCACGAGTGGAGCCCGGTGGTCATCGACGACGACACGACCTGGGTCCGCGACTACCGCGGCCTGTGGGGGCTCGACACGCGCGACCGCTTCGGCGGTGAGCGAGCACCGTCGGGGCCACGCTACGAGCGCGACGGCTCGGTGCGGACGTCATGGGCCAACCCGCTGGGCTGGGCCGGGCTGCTCAAGGTGTCACCCGATGAGCGCGAGGCCGCGCAGGCCCTGCACGAGCGCGCCAATGCGCTCAGCCACGAGCTGACCTCGCTCGACGCCAGAATCGAGGTTGACCGTGCCGAGCTCCGCGGTCTGCGCGCCCAGGTGAGGGCGCTGCGCGCGCAGGAGTCGACGCGCAGGCTGTCCGAGGCCCGGGCAAGCGAGCTGGACGAACGCGAGCGCGCGCTCAATCAGACCATCGCCGAACGCACAAACGCCGCCGAGGAGCGCCGGGCGTACCTCGCCACGCTGTCGCAGCCGCTGCCGCCCGAGCCACCCCAGGCTCACGTTCGCCGCCCGCATCGCCCTCACATCTCAGAGCAGGAACGACGCACCCGTTTCCTGCGGCTGTGGGCCGCGCTCAGCACACCGCTGCTGCTCGTGGCCCTGATCGTCGCCGTGATCGCCGCGCCGCTGGCGGCGATCACCACGGTCGTGGCCCTGTTCGCCATCTTCACCGGCGTCGAGGCGATCGCCCGCCGGCGGCTGCTCTCGTTCCTCGGCAGCACGCTGCTGCTGGTTGCCATCGTGGCCATCACGGTGGGGCTCGTACTGCTGTTCCTCAAACACTGGCGAACCGCGATCGCCCTGCTGCTCGGAGCCGCGGCGCTGACGCTCCTGGTCGGAAACCTGCGCGATCTGCGCCGCGGGTGACGCGCGGCGGGTAACCAATCGGGGGTCGGGCTGCTTTCGCTAGAGCGCGGTTTCCCCGCGCCGAGCCAGCAGAATCGCCGTCGTCAGGAGCATCGCGGCGGTGAAGCCGAGCAGGATTATCGCGGGGACGAGTGCGTCGATCGAGAAGAAGCTGCTGCCATAGCCGCCGAGCGCGGCGACCTGCGGAGCGTCAGCGAGGCGTGCGTTGATTGAGATCGCGTGCCCCGCGCCGGCGAAAGCCCACCGGCTGACCATCAGATCGGCGACGACCTTGATCGCGCTGCTCATCCTGGCGAATGGCACGAGCGCGGCGCCGAAGAGCAGTTGGGGGATCAGCAGCAACGGGATCAGGCTGGTTGATTGGTCGACGCTCCGAGCGAGTGTCGAGACGACGAGGCCGAGTCCAACCGTTGACCAACTGGTCAGGATCAGGAGTCCCGTGAGTTCGAGGTATGTGGTGGCGCCGGCGTGCAGGGGTTGGACGGCAGTTGCAACGGCGACCAGAAGCACGCACTGCACCAACGTCAAGAGGAAGAGCACGCTTGCCTTGGCGAACAGATATGCGTCGAGTCTCACCCCGACGGCGAGCTCGCGGAGGATGATCGAGCGCTCCTTGACGATCTCGCGGCAGGAGTCGATCAGTCCGAGCCAGAGCGCGGCTGTGACGAGAAGGAACACGAATTGCGCGCTTCGTGTGGGTTGGTGGTCTGGAAGCGCGAGCAGCCGGGCGGGGTAGAGCAGCGCGATCAGCAGCCCGATGATCGGGGCCTGCCCGAGCAGGATCGCGAGAGTTCGGCGATCCCGCCCGAGGGTGCGGGCATAGCGTGAGGTGAGCGTGCCGGCGTGTCTTACCAGCGAGCGGCCCGAGAGCAGCCTGGGGTGGGCCGCGCGGCGTGGGGCGGCGGGCGCGGTGAGCGGCGCGGACGGTATCTCGGCGAGGTCGATGGCGTTGTAGATCTCGTCGTAGGCCGATACCTGGAAGTGCTCGAGACTCTCTCTGGGCCAGCCGGCGAAGAGCAGGTAGCCGCCAGGCGCCATCACGGCTACGGTGTCGCAGAGCGAGAGGCTGCTGGTCGCGTGCGTCACAACGACGATTCCTCGCCCGCTCTCGCCGAGCCGGCGGAACGTCGACATCAGTCGGCGTTCGAGTGCAGGGTCAAGCCCGCTGGTGGGCTCGTCGAGCAGCAGCATGGTCGGCTTGCCGATCAGCTCAACTCCACAGGCCACGCGCTTGTGCTGCCCGCCTGACAAACGGCCGATCGGCCTTTCCTGGTGCTCGGTAAGGCGCAGTTCGACGAGCACGTCGTCGACGGCAGCCGCCTGCTCCTCGCGGCGGGTGTCGGACGGAAGGCGGAGCCGTGCCGCGTACAGCAGCGCCTCGCGGACGGTGAGCCGGTCGTGCACGACGTCGCTCTGGGGTACGTAGCCGACCTCTGTCAGCCTCAGCGCAAGCGGCTCGACTCCGACCAGCACCTCGCCGATCGTGGGCTCTCTAACGCCAGCAAGGCATTTCAGCAGCGTGGTCTTTCCCGATCCGCTGGGGCCGATGAGGGCCACGACCTCGCCGGGCGCGACGCTGAGGCTGGTCGGCTGGAGGATCACTTTTCCATCGACGGCGACCGCGACCTGGTGGGCGGCGAGACTGAGCCCGCCACGCTCGTCGGTGACGATCAGCTCGCCGGTGTCATAGCGGAGGCTGAACGGCCCGATGCCGGCCGTCAGTCCGGGCCCGAGCGCTCCCGAGCCGTGCAGGAACTTCTCGCCGAGCCTGACGCCGTTGCGAGCGCCAAGATCGACCAGGGTCGGCGGTGATCCGGACCGGAGCTCAGCGTGGTGCCAAGACACGTTGGGTTCGTCAAGGACAACATCGTTGTCGGGCGCACGACCGATCCTTACCGTGTCCCGGCGTAGGGGGATCCGACGGAAGCGTCCCCGCCCCGCATCCGGCTCTGAGGTGATCTGCCACAGACGCGCGCGGATGCCGCCGAGCAGGATGATCGCCTCGCGAGTGACGTACCTGGGCTCGGTGTCAATCCGGCGGCCATCGACGTAGGTGCCGTTGCTAGACCCGAGATCCGTGAGCAGAGGGACCCCATCAGCGAGTTCGATGCGCAGGTGTTGCCAGGACACGCGCTGATCCTGCAGCGGTATGTCGCACTGTGGGTCGCGCCCGAGCACCAGCGGACGCTCCGCCAGGTTCAGGCGCAGCCCCCCGATCTCAAGCTCCCATTCGGACGCTGCCCCCGCCCGGCTCATCGGGTTCCGGCGCAGTCGCCTGCCGGATGCTTCGCGTCGAGCGCGAGGTGCTCGCGGGCCCAGGTCGCGAGCTCGCTGATCATGTTGGTCCCGTCGGTGAACGACCCGCTGGTGGGCAGTGCCAGCATGCTGAGGACGTAGCCGCGCCCGGCGGATCCGATGATTGCGCTCTGGCGCACCTGGTAGTTCCCGGCGGTGTCCGGCCCCCAGCCGCCCTTGAAGGCAAGCGGTGCGTCGCTCGGATAGGCCGCCGCGCCGGCGCCCCAGCGTTGCGACGCAATGACGCTGCGCATCAGGCCGAGAACGTAGGCGGTGTCGTGCCGGTCAAGGAGGCAGCCGCGCGCGAGCGCCCGGTAGAAGGCGACCTCGCCCCTGAGCGACCACTCGGTCTGGCCCTCGGTGGTCAGGCCCCGGTCGTTTGGGGCGGTATTGATCTCCGTCGTCTGATCACCAGCTGCCCTGAGCGTTTGCTGCATCGCCTCGCTGGCGGGGACAAGGCCTCCGTGGATCCGTTCGAGGTGCGCGAACAGCGCGTCGATCGCGGCGTTGTCTGACTGTTCCAGAGCCAGTGCAGCGTCTGTGCGCTCGTCGGGATTCAGGACTTCGCCAAGCTGCTCATCGTCGTGGAGAAGGGTCACGAGCACCGGCACCTTGCTGGTACTCCATGCGTGGGCGACCTGGGCCGCTCCAAACGCGTGGATCGGGCCAGCGCCGAGCGGCGCGACCGCCAACCCCACCCGCCCCGCGAGCTGGCGCTCCAACGCGCCGAAGCTCAGCCCGGCGCCCGCGGGCACGGTGGATCCGTAGCGGGGCCGGGCCGCCTCAGTCCCGGACGCCGTCCGCGTGGAGCTCGTGGTATGGCTCTCGGAGCCGGCGTTTCGCGCGGTGTCGGTCGTCGTGGTTCGCTCGACGACCACCCGCGCGGGGTCGCTGGGATGCGAGGCGACGATGATCAGCGCGCCGGCCCCAAGGCCCAGCACGAACACGGCCAGAGCGATTGGCGCTGAGCGTCGTATGTGCGGGATCCGCGAGCGCACCCTGATCGATCCGAGAAAAAATCCAGCCCCCGGTCTGGAAGCGCTAGATTAGCCCTCGAAGGGGCGATGGGCCAATTTGTGGTGGCAATGGACGCACCTTCGAGGACAACCCCTCTGGGGCCGCGGCTGCGCTGCTTGCGCAACCGCCGAGGGGATGTACATAAAGGGTTGATGTAGACGACGAACTGAGGGCGAGATGGAGACAGCAGAGCGGCGTTCCGGTACTGCACCTCCTGCACGAGCGGGAAGTCCTAGGCGATTACGAGGTCGTGGGCGTGGCGGGTACCGGGGGTATGGGGGTTGTCTACAAGGCGCGGCAGCGTTCACTGGGTCGGACGGTCGCCTTGAAGGTGATCCGCGAGGACATTGCCCGCACCCCCGAATACCGTCAGCGATTCCTGCGCGAGGCCCGTCTGGCCGCATCGGTCGACCATCCGCATGTCGTCTCCATCTATGACGTCGGCGATGCTGAGGACCAGCTCTTTCTCGCCATGCAATGGATCGATGGAGAGGACCTGAACCGCCTCCTCGAGAAGGACGGTCGGATGGCCGCCGACCGTGCGGTGGCGATCGCCACGCAGTTGGCCGGTGCCCTTGATGCCGTCCACGGAGTCGCTGGGCTGATCCACCGCGACGTGAAGCCGGCAAACGTTCTCTTGCGACAGTTCTCCGGCACCGATCACGCCTACCTGACTGACTTCGGAGTTGCCAAACCGGCCGAGACCGGCGAACAGCTCACGCAGACGGGCTGGGTTGTGGGCACGACCGGTTACCTCTCCCCGGAGCAGATCCGCGGGCAGGAGCCCGGGTCGAGCAGCGACCTATACGCGCTCGGATGCCTGTTCTTCGAGACCCTCACCGGTCAGCCGCCATTCCGCGGCGACAACGAGATGGCGCTGCGCTGGGCCCACGCCAACGATCCGCGACCCACTGCCTCGGCCGTCCTGCCGGCGCTCGGCGATCGCTATGACCGGTTCTTCGCGACCGCCCTGGCCGTCGATCCCGCGCAGCGGTTCGGTTCGGGCCGGGAGTTCGCCAGCAGCCTGGCGTCCGCCCACGCCGGCGAATGGACGACGGCTGCGCAAAACCAGCCGATCACGCCTGCACACACGCCGACCGCCGTCGGGCCACCGACACCGATTCCGCCAGCCAACACCCCTGCGCCGGGTGCCCCGCCCCATCCCGCCACCGGCTACGCGACGCCGCCACCGTCGTATCCGCCGCCGTCGCGCTCGGGCAATCCGCTCGCACTGATCCTGCTCGGACTCGTCGCCCTCGCGGGCATCGCTGTCGGCGCGCTGGCGGCGGCCGGCGTCTTCTCCCACACCACCACGACCCGCACCATCACCGATGCGACCCGCGCCCACGCGCAAACGAAGGGTGCTCCCGCCCGCCAGCACCACGCTCGGACGGCCGCCGGGCACTCCGGCGCCACGGCAGGAGTCCCCGCCGGCGCCAGAACGTCGTGCGGGGGCGATCTCTCGGTCGGATCCAACACGAGCTGCGGCTTCGCGCAAAACGTCGAGAACGCCTATGACCAAACCTCCGGCGGCGACCAGGTCGTGACCGCCTTTAGCCCCGAGACCGGCACGTCCTACACGATCAACTGCAGCGGCGGTACCCCACACGTGTGCTCCGGCGGCAGCACCCACGACGCGTCTGTCTACTTCACCTCTAACCCGTCAACGGCACCAACCACCCCCTCCGCCCCACCATCATCGAGCACCCCACCGTCGAACCTCCACGCCTGCGATCAGAACATTTCCGCCAGCGCAGACACCAGCTGTCAGTTCGCAGAGAACGTCTTCTACGAGTACACGCAATCATCCCAAGATCCGTCCGGACAGACGATGACCGTATACAGCCCGGCCACGAACAGCGACTACTCGGTCACCTGCACACCGGATCAGCAGTCAGGCGTGGAGTGCCATTCCAACACTGGGGCCTACACCGTTTTCTCACAAGCATCGGTAGGGGCCTACACACCGGCGGAAGCGGCCGCATACGCGGCATCCCACAACCTCGGAGACTCAAACCCCAACGGCTGACCCGCTCAGACTCATTTCCGCGAGTCCCTGCCGCCAGCTCGGGTGCGCCGGACGCCACCGAAGCTCGCGCTTGGCCTTCGCGTTCGACGCGCCACGGACCTCCGTCATCATCATCACCCCGGCCTCACCGGCGAACAGCCGCCCAACGAACCGCGGCACGCGCATCGGCCGCTTGGCCCCGAGGTCCTGAGCCAGCGCCGGCAGCCAATCGGCGACCGCGGCGGGATCATCGTCGACCACGTTGTAGACGCCACGACTGCCGTGCTCGACCGCCGCGATCGTCGCCTCCGCCGCGTCGGCGACGTGGATGAAAGACCACACACCGCCGCCATTGCCGACCACGGGGAACTTGCGCCTACGCACCATCTCGAACTGTTCCTCACCCGGCGCCATCGATGTGCCCGGTCCGTAGAACACGCCGTAGCGCAGCACGATCCCCTCCGTCCACCGCGCACCGAGAACCGCCTGCTCAAGATGACCAACCGCGGCCAGAGTCTCGCGCATGTCGCGCACCGGCGTCGGATCGAGCGGGTCCTCCTCGGTCTTGACCGGCCCGCCGATACGCGCGTACATGCCGTACGCCCCGACTCCCTGGGCCACGAACCGTCGCACCCCGACCGCCTGTCCGGCCGAGAGCAGATAGTCCGTCCCCTCGGTCCGCAGACGGTTCGTCAGCGCGAAATCGCGATCGAAATGACGCATGTCAAGCGCACCAATCGCCGTCAGCTCATGGACGATCACCTCCGGCCTCGCCCTGCCCACGGCGTCCGCGACCTGATCGCGGATCGAGCGCGTCCGCCACCACCGGCACCGCGCCCAGCTCGTGGAGCAACTCCTGCTTTGACTCGCTGCGCGTCATGCCGTGGACCTCATGGCCGGCGGCGACGAGACGCGGCACGAGCTGCCTTCCAATTGCTCCCGTCGCACCTGCCACAAACACTCGCATCGTCAACTCCTTGGTCGAGTATCACCTACACCCGACAAGACGAAACGGGGGCCCGCGCTGTGACACCCGCGTCGATGTCAGATGGCTCCTTCGGGCCTCAGATGAGCGGCAGGTGGCATACGAGCCCCTGCTGCGCCGCGAGGTCGGTCCACGCTGCGTCGGGCCCGCCCGGTCCGGCGCTTGTGGGTCGGCCGTTCTTGACCACCTCGAGCAGCTGCATCATGCCGTGATCCTCGTGGAAGAGGACGTGGCAGTGCCACACGAACTTGCCCGTGTAGTCGAGGAAGCGATGGCGGATGGTGAGACTTCCGAAGGCAGGCAGCGTGGCGGTGTCTCGGTAGTGACGCTCGTCCACGGCCTTGCCGTTCACGGCCACGACCTGGAACGGGTTTTGATGGATGTGAACGGGATGAGGCTCGTACGTCTCGTTCACGAACTCCCACTCCTCGGTGTCACCCAGCACCATTGTCTCGTCGACGCGGTCGTGATCGAAGACTCTGCCGTTGATGTAGTAGCGGTAATGCTGATTGATGTGGTTCGGGTTTCCGGCGACCCCCCTCGGCTCGATCTCCTCGAGCCTGAGCGTGCGCCGGTAATCGATCTTTGCGTGACGGAGGTCGTGAAATGGCACCAGCATGTCTGGCAGGTTCGGCCGCGGTGACGCGGGCCTGCCCCGCGAGACGACGCGTACCAGCGATTGCGGGACCGGCACCATCGACGTGTTGAACACTCCGAGTGACTCAAAGCTGAGGGAGCGCAGGTTGAACGTGCCGGCACGATCGGTCTGCACCAGGACGTCAGCGCGACCGCCCGGAGGAATCTCGAGCACCTCCTCCGGCGTGACCCGGGCCATCGTGTTTCCGTCGACGGCCATCTTGTGCAGCAGGTGGCCGTCGAGTTGCAGGCGCAGGAACACGACCGAGGCATTCACGAGGCGCCAGCGCTGGATCTCTCCGGGCGTGATCACCAGCGATGGCTGGTACTGGCCGTTGACGAGCGTCGCCTGGCGGGACAGAAGGCTGATCTGAGCCTCTTCGATGGCGCCGTCCTTGATCTCGACCTGGCTGAAGATCATCAACCGCTCCCCGTCGCGCGCGACGCCCGACGCCTCGTCCTCCTGACCGCGGATGATCAGCGCCCCGAACAGCCCCGCGCCAACCTGGTCGTCGGTCAGTGGGTGATAGTGGGCGTGGTACCAGTAGGTCCCGGCCGGGTGATCGGCGGGCAGGTCGTACTCGTACTGGAAGCGCTTGCCCGGGGGGATCCCGAACAGGACATCGTCGGACGGACTGTCGGATGAGACGTGCAGCCCGTGGGTGTGAAGGTTCGTGACCTGAGGCATGTCGTTGACCAGGTCCACCCTCAGCCGCTCGCCTGAGCGCACCTCCAACGTAGGCCCGGGATACATCTGTTCGTAGGTCTGCGCCCTGGCATCCCTGGTTCCAACCAGGACCGGGCCCTCGCTCGCACGCAGCGTCGTAGACAGCTGGCCATCGACGCTCTGGCGGCTGACCGGCTGAAGCCAACCGCCGATCGACTCGGTCGTCGGCTCGTGGCCGCCCGTCCCACCGCATCGGGCCAGAGCCACCGTGAGCAATCCCCCGGCAGCGCCGGCCAGGAACGTCCGCCTGTCCAACGTCCGTGACGGGGCCGACGGGCTCATGAACGGGCCTTCGTCACGGTCACCGTGCGACGTGTCGCCGGCGAGCCCCCGACCCGCCAACGCAGCGTGATCGTGTGTCGCTCGCCGGGCACGCAGGGAAAGACGATCGTCGCCCCGATGCCTGTCGGCCCGCCTGCGGGGACCTCGAAGGGAGGCTGCCCCGGGGAGAGGAGATGCGACACCGCGATCGTGGACAGCGCTCGCCGGTCCAGCGCGAGCGATACCCGGGTCGCCGACGGCACGTGCCAGCCGATCGTTATCTGCGCTCGGTTGGCGTAGTCGGGCAGACACCAGAACTTGGTCGGCGCCTTGAACTGGGTGACCCTCGGCGCGCCATTGGCGGTCGTGACGCCGGGCGTCGGCGAGTGAGGAGCCAGATTTATGGTCGGAATCGCGCGTCCGGGACGCGAGGTCACCACCGAGTTCGAACCGCCGCCACAGCCCGCGAGGACAGCGGCCGCGGCGCACACCGCGAAGCCCCATGTCGCCCCGCTCGCTCTCGGACGTCCCAAGGGGTCGTTATCGGTATCGCCGGCTCATCAATTGAGCCGGCGGGAACTATGGGTGTGCGGGGCGCCTCAGCCGGCGGGGCAGAGTTCGCGTTCGTCGCGCACCGGCTCGCTGCTCGCCCCGCGGGCCGGGGGCGGGAAATGGGCACGAAAGGTGAATGCGTTTGGTGTTGGCCCGTCGGCTTGCAGCAGCGACAGTCGCTCTTCAGCATCGGCGACGGTCGGTATGTCACCGGCCGGCACCCACCACAGCACCATGTAAGCCTCCGCGACGCGTTCGAACCACTCGCGTCTGCGCCGCAGCACCTCGAGGTGCGCTCGAGTCGCGTACACGAACCCGCGCAGCGCCTCGAGCGACTCCCAGACGGACATGTTCACGATCAGCCGGTCATCGCCAAACGCGCGGATCCCGGTCGCGTTGCCGTCGTCGGTCTGCAGGCGCCAGACGAACCCACGGCTCCGCTCGGCGGCGACGTTGACGGGATCGAGCCGGCTCACGAACTCGGCCAATAGCGGTGTGTCGAGCGGCGCCCTGGGGCAGGGCGATGTTCAGCTGCGCGAGATGGAAGCCGCTCGGGGTCACGACTCGTGGATTATGGCCCGACGGCCCCCCCTCAGCGCACGAGGCGGAAGAAAGACCGCAGCTCCTCGACGAACGCCTCGGGTTGCTCGAAGGCGGCGAAGTGTCCGCCGCGGTCGAGCTCGTTCCAGTAGCGAAGGTCGACAAACCGGGTCTCCGCCCAGCGCCGCGACATGCCGAAGATCTCCTTGGGGAACGTTGAGATCCCGCTCGGCGCGACGACCGGGTCCAACGCGCGGCGGTTGAAACTCTCCCAGTACAGCCGCGCCGAGGAGGCGCCGGTGGCGGGCAGCCAGTAGAGCATCACGTCGTCGAGCATCTCGTCGCGGGAGAGCACGTTCTCGGGATGGCCGTCGCAGTCGGTCCAGGACCAGAACTTCTCCACGATCCACGCGCACAGAGCCGCCGGCGAGTCGACCAGGCCGTAGCCGACCGTCTGGGGACGGGTCGACTGCTCCTTCGAGTAACCGGAGTCCCAGCGGGCGTAGTACTCGAACGACGCCAGTGCCTTCTTCTCCCGCTCGGTCAGCTCGCCGAAGCCGGTCAACGCCTTCGGGTCGGCGAGCGCGAAATTGACGTGGATGCCGGCGATCTGAGGGCCACCGATGACACCGAGGTCCATCGTCACCGAGCCACCCCAATCTCCGCCCTGGACACCGTAGCGCTCGTACCCCAGCTGCGACATGAGCTCGGTCCATGCGGCGGCGATCCGCTCCACCCCCCACCCGCTGCTCGTGGGTTTGCCTGAGAACCCGTACCCGGGCAACGATGGGCACACGACATGAAACGCGTCGCTCGCCTCGCCACCGTGCGCGACAGGGTCGGCCAGCGGCCCGATCACCTTCAGGAACTCCACCACCGATCCGGGCCAGCCGTGCGTCATCAGCAGCGGGAGCGCGTCATCGTGCGGCGAGCGCGCGTGCAGGAAATGGATCTGCAGCCCGTCGATCATGGTGCGGAACTGAGGGATCGCATTGAGCTGGCGCTCGGCGCGGCGCCAATCGTAATCGGCGGCCCAGTAGTCGCACAGCTCCTTCGCGTAGGCGAGCGGCATGCCCTGAGACCAGTCGCCGACCGTCTCGGCCTCGGGCCAGCGAGTGGCCGCCAGCCGCCGGCGCAGGTCATCCACGTCGCTGTCCGGAACCGAGATCGTGAACGGTTCGATGGCACTCACTGCACGCTCTCCTCGCTCGCCACACCTTCTCGTCGGTCTCGGTATTCAGTCACGGCTCGGTCAACGTATTCCATCAGCTCGCGCGGCATGCGATCGAGTCCCTTGCGGTCATACCACCGGGCTCGGCGGCTTTGACCGGCCACGCCCCCAACCTACCGTGTGGCCTTTGCGGCCCCACACGCCTGGATCGCCTCCCAGACACGCGAGGGCGTGCATGGCATGTCTACGTGGCGAACCCCGAACGGGGCGAGCGCGTCGCAGATCGCGTTGACGATCGCCGGCGGCGAGCCGATCGTCGCCGACTCCCCCACCCCCTTGGCCCCGATCGGATGGTGTGGCGATGGCGTGACCGTCCAATCCGTCTCCCAGTCGGGGACCTCCACGGCGGTGGGGATCAGGTAATCCATCAACGAGGCGCCGAGGCAGTTCCCCTGTTCGTCGAAGGCGATGAGCTCCATCAGCGCCATGCCGACGCCGTCGGTGAGCCCGCGGTGGATCTGGCCCTCGATGATCATGGGGTTGATCCGCGTACCGCAGTCGTCGACGGCCACGAAGCGGCGAACCTGCACCTTGGCCGTCTCGGGATCGAGGTCTACGACGCAGATATAGGCGCCGTAGGGGAAGGTCAGGTTCGGAGGGTCGTAAACGGCCTCGGCATCGAGTCCGCTCTCTACTCCCGTGGGCAACTCGATGGTGCCGTGCGCGGCGCTGGCGATGGCCTGGATGGTCGCGCCCTGGTCGGGATCGCCGCGGACGAACCACCGGCCTTTCTCCCAGGCCAGGTCCTCGGGCGACACCTCGAGCATCGCTGAGGCGACGATCCGGGCCCGGTCGCGAACCTTGCGCGCGACCATCGCCGTGGCGGCGCCGCTGACCGGGGTCGAGCGCGACCCGTAGGTTCCGAGCCCGAACGGAGTGTTGTCGGTGTCGCCGTGGATGACGTCGATGTCCTCGGGCGGGATGCCCAGCTCCTCGGCGACGATCTGCGCGAACGTCGTCTCGTGGCCCTGCCCCTGGGTCTGCACGCTGATGGCCAGCTGCGCCTTGCCCGTCGGATGGACCCGCAGGACCGCGCCGTCGTTCATGCCCAGACCAAGGATGTCCATGTGCTTGCGCGGCCCGGCGCCCGCGGCCTCGGTGAAGAACGAGATCCCGATCCCCATCAGCTCGCCCCGAGCGCGGCGCTCCGCCTGCTCGCGGCGCAGCCCGGGGTAGCCCGCGTTGTCGAGCGCCTTGCGCAGCGTGTGCTCATAGTCGCCTGAGTCGTAGACCCATCCGGTGTTCGACTCGTAGGGGAACTGGTCGGCGCGGATCAGGTTGGCCATCCGGAGCTCGGCCGGATCGGTGCCGAGCTCGGTGGCCAGACAATCGACGAGCCGCTCGACCAGGTAGACGGCCTCGGTGACGCGGAACGAGCACGAGTACCCCACGCCACCCGGGGCCTTGTTCGTGTAGACGCCGGTCACCCGGCAGTGGGCCGCCGCCATGTCGTAGGAGCCGGTGAAGACGTGGAAGAACCCGGCCGGGAACTTGGTCGGCTGGGCGGCCGCGTTGAACGCGCCATGGTCGGCGATCACGTCGACCCTGACCGCGAGGATCTTCCCCCCGCTCGTGGCGGCGATCGCGCCGCTCATCGCGTAGTCACGGGCGAACCCGGTCGACATCAGGTTCTCCGAGCGGTCCTCCATCCACTTCACCGGCCGTCGGGTGATCATCGAGCCGACGATCGAACACACATATCCCGGATACACGGGGACCTTGTTGCCGAAGCCGCCGCCGACGTCGGGAGAGATGACGCGGATCCTGTGCTCGGCGAGGCCGGTCAGCAGGGCGTAGAAGGTGCGATGGGCGTGCGGCGCCTGCGTTGTGCACCACAGCGTGAGCTTCTCGCTGATCGGATCGAACTGCGCCACGGAGCCGCACGTTTCCATCGGCGCCGGGTGCGAGCGCGGGTAGTGCATCTGCTGCTCGACCACCACGTCGGCGCGGGCGAACACGTCGTCGGTGGCCTCGCGATCGCCGGCCTCCCATTCGAAGGCCAGGTTGCCGCGCCCCTCCGGGGTGTCCTCGCGGATGACCGGCGTCTCGGGGTCAAGCGCCGTACGCGCGTCGACGACCGGCGCCAGCACCTCGTAGGAGACCTCGATCAGCTCGAGGGCATCGCGCGCACAGTAATGATCCTCGGCGATGACGAAGGCCACGCCCTGTCCCTGAAAGCGGACCTTGTCGGTGGCCAGCACCGCCTCGGTGTCGCCGGCCAGAGTAGGCATCCACGCGAGCCCGCGAGCCTCGAGGTCGGCTCCGGTGATGACGGCATGAACCTTGGGGTGCTGGAGCGCCGCCGAGGCGTCGATCGAGACAATGCGCGCGTGGGCGACGGGGCTGCGCAGCACGGCGCCGTGGAGCATTCCCTCGAGCGCCACGTCGTCGACGAACTGTCCCTGGCCACGGATGAAGCGCGCGTCCTCCTTGCGCGAGAGGCGGCCGAACCCGATCGGTCGTTCCCCGCCCGCGGTCATCAGGTCGGCCGCCGCCCGAACCCCTTGCTGTAGTCGACGCCGTCCTCCTCGACGGCGACGTTGACGGTCCGGCACGCGGCGCAGCGCACCCGGACCTTGCGGTTCATCCACTCGGCCGGCATCGATGACGCGAGCACGTTGCCGCACTGCACGCACACGTAGTCATAGGCCCCGTTGCCCTTGAACACCGGCTTGCCGGGATCCTGCTGGATCGCCGTGCCGCCGTCCGGTGGGATCTCGCCCGGCCGCGGCAGGCGCATCGTCTTGGTGGCGCCAGCGTCGCTCACAACTGAGCCAGCTTGCCGGTGAAGTCGTTGATCAGGGCGTCGAGCACGGTGACCATCACGCCCTCGCCCATCGATGCCGCCTTGCCGGTGATCTGCGCCTCGGTGTGGATCGTGCCGCCACCGTTGGCCAGCGCGAACTCAACATCGGCGTTGGCGTAACCCTGCCCGCCGGACTCGCGCGACTTGATCTTCAACAGGGCCTTGTGGCTCTCGTCGTCGTGCTCGGCCACCTCGACCGTGCCCCTGTAGGTCAGCGACATGGCCCCCATCTTGACCTTGATCTCGGCTTTGACCGACTCCGGGCCCGTGCGCTCGGAGACGCTGCCCCCCTCCACACAGGGGACCAGCCGCTCGAGATCGAGAATCGCGGCCCACGTCTCGTCGATGGGCTTGTCGGTGGTGAAGGAATGGTCAAGTCGAACCATGGCTGCTCACTGCTCCTTATCTATGTAAGAGTGCCGGTATGGCAATCGCGACTGGTAGCTACGAGTTGGGCCCCGACAACGGCACCCTTTCGGTCCGGACCAAGAAGGCCGGCGCCGCCGCCGTCGCCGCGCACAATCTCCTCATCGAGGTTGGGTCCTGGCAGGCCAAGCTCGAGGTCGACGCGGACGGCATTCCGACCCGCATCGAGCTGGCCGCCGACTCGCGCTCGCTCAAGGTCATCGAGGGCAGCGGCGGAATGACCTCGCTGGGCGCCGACGACAAGGCGGGCATCTCGCAGACGATCGACGACGAGGTGCTCAAGGGCACCGCGATCACGTTCGCCTCGAATGAGATCCAGAGCGACGGCGCCGCGGGGCGCGCCCACGTGGATGGAGAACTCGAGCTCGCCGGTCAGCGCCATCCGATCGCCTTTGAGCTCGAGACCGCTGACGATGGCCACCTCAGCGGGAGCGCCACGATCAAACAGACCGCCTGGGGCATCAAGCCGTATTCGGCCCTGTTTGGGACGCTCAAGGTCATCGACGAGGTGACCGTCGAGATCACTGCGCAGCTGCCTCAGGGCTAGTCCTTATAAACCGCCTGGGCATCGAGGCCGCCCTCGACCCCAGCCGGCAGCGGCCCGCTGCCGTGGGCGTAGAGCGCGATGTCGGCGATCGTCCTCGATTGCGCCGGGTCCGAGCCGGAGACGAACGCGCCGTTGTTCCATTTCAGCTGCTCGGCCGGCGTCTCGAGGTCCATCCCCGCCAGGAGCTGGGCCTTGGCGCGGATCCTTGCCGTGGCGCTCGTGATGGCGGCCGGCGTCTCGGCCGAGGGGCTGGTGTTGAATCCGTGGCCGATCCCGAAGCGATTCTCGTCCGCGGGCACGACCTTTACGTCGAGCGACGGGACGCCGAGCTCCACGGCAACCTGCTCGGCGTACTGCGCCTCCTTGCCATCGGACTCGGTCGTCAGGCTGAGCACCATCTTGCCGGTCGGGTGCACGCGCAAGAACACTGCACGGTAAGCCTCGTCAGCCATCGCTACTCCTCCTAGCGTTCGGATCGGTTGCGCCGTCCGGCCGGGCGGCCAGACGCTGACGCTCGAGGTGCGCGGTCAACGCATTGTGCTCCTCGAGGTCGCAAAAGCTGGGCTGTGGTCCTCCCAGAGGGTGGGGCGGGACGGCCGGCCGCTCGCACCCCGGGTAAATGCACTGCCTGCCGGGTTGCTCGGTCACTCCACGGCTCCCCAACCCGGCGTCGTCCTGCCCCGGCTCGGTCCGTAACCGCTCGGCATCGCCACCGAGCTCCCGGGGACGGGCGTCGCGCTAGCCCACGACTCGTCCTCGGGCTCGGCCGCGACCGTTTCCAAAGCGGGCCAGGAGCGGTCCTCCGGCGCGCGCCGATCACCGATCGCGGCGACAACCTCCTCGAGCGCCTCAAGGCTGTGTCCGCTCACCAGCGCATCGCAGTGAGGCAGTGCCGCGGCCATCCCCCCGGTGCGCGGGGCGAAGGCCGCGGCGCTGACCCGGGGGTTGACCCACACGATTCGGTTGGCCAGGCGGGCGAGACGCTCCATCTCGCGCGCCACGAGGGCGGGATCGCCTCGCTCCCAGCCGTCGGAGAGGATCACCACGACCGCCCCACGGGCCATGCCGCGCCGGCCGTGGCGGTCGTTGAATGCCTTCAGCGCCTCGCCGATGCGGGTCCCGCTCGACCAGTCCGGGGCGGCGGCGGCGGCACGCTGGATCGCTCGTTCCGGGCTGCGCGTGGCCAGCGCGCGTGTCACCCGCGTCAGCCGGGTCGCGAATACGAAGGCCTCGGTGCGGTGGCCCCCACCCGCGGCGCAACTCAGAAACTGCAGGTAGGCCCGCGCGTACGGCTCCATCGAGCCCGAGATGTCGCACAGCAGGACCATGCGCCGCGGCACCATCCGGCGGCGGCGGCGCGCCAGCCGGATCGGGTCGCCGGCGGTGCGAAAGCTTCCCCGCAGCGTCCGCCGCAGATCGATGCGCTCGCCGTGATGAGCGCGTCGGGCCCGACGCGTTCGCCGCGGCGGCGGGGCGATCTCGAGCTGGCCCATGAGGCGATACAGCGCGACCAACTCGTGGGGCTCGAGCGCATCGAAGCGCTTGCCACGGAGCAACTCCTCGTCGCTCGGAGCTACGGGCACGGGCAGCTCTTCAGCCTCCTCGCGGTCCTGGCCGTGGCGTCGGGCGGCCGCCGCAGCCGCCGCCAGCGACCGTTCCTGCCCGGCACCCCGACGTTCGTGGGGCGGACGATCGGTGGCCGGTCGCTCTTCGGGCGGGGCCGGAACCGTCCGTGCGTCATCGGGGACGGCGCCATCCTCCGCGCCCGGGCTGGTTCCGAACACGCTCGCGAAGACCGACTCGAACGCCTTGGCCTGGGCGGGGTCAGAGACGAACACCGCGCGGGCGGTGCAGTACAGCCTCAGCCGACTGACCGGACGCACGAGCCTCAGCGCGCGGGCGAAGTTGCTCGCGCGATCGGGGGTGCACGGGACGCCGGCCTCGCGGAGGCGCTGGCTGAAGGCGCCGGCCAGCGCGGGCAGATCCAGATCGATCGTCTCGACACCGAACACGCGGTCGCCCATGTTCAGTCCCCTCCGCCCACCAGGAGCCGGTCCAGACCGGCGGTCCGGACCACCTCCTGGTCCTCGCTGTATTTGAGCACCGACCCGAGGGTCCGGTCGATCGCGCCCGCGTCGAGGCGCTCGATCCCGAGCAGGCTGAGCGCGGCGAGCCAATCGATCGCCTCCGCGACCCCCGGCGGCTTCTGGACGTCGCTCCCCCGCATGCGCGATACGGCGTCGGCCACCTGTACGGCCAGCGTCTCGGAGGCACCCTTGACCCGCCGGCGGATGATCTCGACCTCGCGGTGGGGAGACGGGTACTCGATCCAGTGGTACAGACAGCGACGCTTGACGGCGTCGTGCAGATCGCGTGTTCGGTTTGAGGTAAGGATGATCACCGGCGGGTGCGTCGCCTGCACTCGCCCCAGCTCCGGGATCGTCACCGCGGCCTCTCCGAGGAGCTCGAGCAGAAAGGCCTCGAAGTCGTCGTCGGCGCGATCGATCTCATCGATCAGCAGCACCGCCGGCCGTGGCCCCGGGTGCTCGAGCGCCCGCAGCAGCGGACGGCGGATCAGGTAATCGGGCCCGAACAGATCCTCCTCGCGCACCTCGGTTCCGCTCGCCTCGGCGAGTCGGATGCTGAGGAGCTGGCGCGGATAGTTCCACTCGTACAGCGCCTCCGAGGCATCGATGCCCTCGTAGCACTGCAGGCGGATCAGCGGGGTATCGAGCACGGCGGCCAGCGCCTTCGCGGCCTCGGTCTTGCCCACGCCGGCCTCGCCTTCGAGCAGCAGCGGCTGCGGCAGGCCGAGGGCCAGGAACATCGACGTTCCCAGTGCCTCGTCGACCAGGTAGTCGACGCTGGCCAGCCGGTTGGCCAGCATCTCAACATCGGGGACGAGGTGACCGAGCTCGGCCTGTCGATCCGTCGTCTGCATATGGCTACTGCGGGGGCTCGGGCCGACCCTGCATCGCCGCCCACACCCGCGCCGGGTTACAGGGCATATCGATGTGGGTGACGCCGTGGGTCTCGTGCAGCGCGTCGATCACGGCATTGACGATAGCCGGGGGCGAACCGACGTTCGGGGACTCGCCAACGCCCTTGGCTCCCAGCGGATGATGGGGGCAGGGCGTGACCGTCTCGCCGAGCTCGAAGTCGGGGCACTCGAGCGCGGTCGGGATCAGGTAGTCCATGAACGACCCGTTCATGCAGTTGCCCTCCTCGTCGAACGTGATCACCTCCATGAGCGCGATCCCGATGCCCTCAGCCAGCCCCCCGTGGATCTGGCCGTCGACGATCATCGGGTTGATCCGCACGCCGCAGTCATCGACGGCAATGAACCGGCGGATCCTGACGAAGGCCGTCTCGGGATCGATGTCGACCACCGCGATGTAGGCCCCGTAGGGATAGGTCAGGTTCGGCGGGTCGTAGATGACCTGCGCATCGAGACCGCCCTCCATGCCGGCCGGCATCGGCTCGCCGCTGTAGGCCCGCTTGGCGATGTCCTCGATCAACGCGCCCTTCTCGGGGTCGCCCTTGACGTACCAGCGGCCCTTCTCCCAGGCCAGGTCCTCGGGACGCGTCTCGAGCATCGTGGCCGCGATCTGGCGCGCTTTGTCGCGGACCTTACGCGACACGACCGCGACGGCACCGCCCGACACGGGGGTCGAGCGCGAGCCATAGGTGCCCAGCCCGTAAGGGGATTTGTCGGTGTCGCCGTGGCGGACCTGGACGTCCTCGGGCGGGATCCCGAGCTCCTCGGCCACGATCTGGGCGAACGTCGTCTCGTGGCCCTGGCCCTGGGTCTGGGCGCTGATGCTGACCACCGCCTTCCCCGATGGGTGGACGCGCAGATCGGCGCCGTCGTTCATCGACAGCCCGAGGATGTCCATGTGCTTGCGCGGGCCGGCGCCCACGCCTTCGGTGAAGAACGACACGCCGATGCCCATCAGCTCGCCTCGCGCGCGCTTCTCCTTCTGCTCGCGCAGGAGGTCGTCGTAGCCCGCTATATCCATCGCCACCTTCATGGTGGTGGCGTAGTTGCCCGAGTCGTACGTCCACCCGGTCGTCGTCTCGTACGGGAACTGCTCGGGCTTGATGAAGCTGCGCATTCGCAGCTCGATCTGATCCACGTCCATCTCCATGGCCAGCGCGTGGACCATCCGCTCGACGAGGTACACGGCCTCGGTGATCCGGAACGAGCAGCGGTACGCCACGCCGCCTGGTGCCTTGTTCGTGTACACCGCCTTGACCTTGACGTGGGCGGCCTGCAGGTCGTACGAGCCGCACACGATGTGGAAGAACCCGGCCGGGAACTTGGTCGGCTGCGCGGTGGAGTCGAAGGCGCCATGGTCGGCGATCACATCGACACGGAGACCGGTGATCTTGCCGTCCTTGGCGCACATCTCGGCTGACATCACATAGTCGCGCGCGAAGCCGGTCGACATCAGGTTCTCCGAGCGGTCCTCGATCCACTTGACCGGAACACCGGCCACGATCGAGCCGGCGATCGCGCACACGTAGCCGGGGTACACGGGCACCTTGTTGCCGAACCCGCCGCCGATGTCGTTGCATTGGATCCGGATCATGTGCTCGGCGAGGCCGGCCACGTGGGCATAGACGGTGCGGTGCGCGTGGGGGGCCTGGTTGCCGTTGTAGATGTCGAGCTGGCCGGTCTTCGGGTTGAAGTCGGCGATCATCCCGCACGTCTCGAGCGGTGCGGGATGGCAGCGGGGATAGATGATGTCCCGCTTGACCACGACATCGGCCTGCGCGAATGCCTGGTCCGTGGCCGCCTCGTCGCCGGCCTCCCACAGAGGGCTGGCCAGATTGTCGGTCTGCCCCTCCTTGTCGTCGCGGATCAGCGGCGCATCGGCGTCGAGCGCCTTGCGCGCGTTGACGATGGCCGGGAGCGGCTCGTAGTCGACGTCGATCAGCGCCAGCGCGTCGCGCGCGATGTACTCGTCGGTCGCGATCACGAATGCGACCTCCTGGCCCTGGAAGCGAACCTTGTCGCCGGCCAGCACGGCCTGCGTGTCATAGGAGATGGTCGGCATCCACGCCAGCCCGAGCGTCTCGAGATCCTTGGCCGTGATCACCGCGGCCACACCGGGAAGGGCCAGTGCCGCCGACGTGTCGATCGAGTTGATCTTGGCGTGCGCGTACGGGCTGCGCAGGACCGCGCCGTGGACCATGCCCGGCAGACGGATGTCGTCGAGATAGTTGCCCTTGCCGCGGATGAACCGCGCGTCCTCCTTGCGCTTGAGCCGGCCGAATCCGATCGGCCGCTCGGTCGAAGGACTGGGAAGGTTCTCTACCGTGGCCATGAATCACACTTCCTGTTTCGTTGTCGCTTCTTGCTCGGAGGCCCAGCGAACAGCCGCGACGATGTTCTTGTAGCCCGTGCACCGGCACAGTGAGCCCGAGATTGCGGTGCGGATCTCCTCGTCGCTCGGATCGGGGTTCTCGTTCAGCAGTGCACGCGTGGTCATCAACATGCCCGGAGTGCAGAACCCGCACTGGAGGGCGTGCAGCTCGTGAAAGCCCTGCTGGATCGGATCGAGCCGACCGTCGCGCTCCAGCGACTCTACCGTGCTGATCTCGTGGCCCTGACACATCGCGGCCAGCGCTGTGCACGACTTGATCGGCTTGCCGTCCATGTGGACCACGCAGGCGCCGCAGTTCGACGTGTCACAGCCCCAGTGAGTGCCGGTCAGGCCTGGGGTGTCTCGGATGAAATGGACGAGCAGTTGGCGCGGCTCGACGTCGCGGGTCACCGGCTCGCCGTTGATGTTGATCGTCAGTTGCATTCAGGCCTCCTGATGCAGGGCACGCGCCGCGGCACGGCGTAGCGCACGTTTGGTGAGAACGCCGGCGAGGTGGCGCTTGTAGTCGACCGGGCCGCGGCCATCCGGCATCGGCGAGCAGTCCTCGGAGGCGATCTGCCCGGCCTGCTCGAACAGCTCGTCGGCCGCGGACTTGCCGCGCAACAGCTCCTCGGCCCGCGCGACGTCGACCGTGACCGGTGCCACCGCGGCCAGCGCGATGCCGGCATCGACGATCGTCCCGCCGTCGATCCACAGCGCGGCCGACGCGGCGGCGATGGCGAAGTCGCCGGCCCGGCGCTCGACCTTCTCGTGGGCACTACCCGCACCGGGCCGCACCTGGATCCGGACCTCCGTGAGGATCTCGGCGTCGCCCACCGCGGTCATGTACGGGCCGACGTGGAAATCGGACATGCTGACCGTCCGCTCCCCGCCGGCCCCCTTGATGATCACCGTGGCCTTGAGCGCCGAGCACACGGCGCTCAGATCCTCGGCCGGGTCGGCCTGGCACAGGCTGCCGCCGATCGTCCCGCGGTTGCGCACGATCGGGTCGGCGATCACCTCCTCGGCATCGCGGAACACCGGCAGCTGGCGCGCGAGCAGCTCCGACTCGAGCAGCTCGGCGTGGCGGGTCAGCGCTCCGATCCTGATCTCGTCGCCCTCCTGGCGGATGTAGGAGAGCTCGTCGAGATCGTTGATGTCGATCAGATGCTCGGGGGTCGCCAGGCGCAGCTTCATCATCGGGATCAGGCTGTGCCCGCCCGCGATGATGCGCGCCCCCGAACCGACCCGCTGAAGCGAGGCAATCGCTCCGTCGACGGTGACCGCCCGCTCGTATTCACACGGCGCTGGGGTCTGCATCAACTCTCCTCTTCTGTCGAGGGCTCGGCCACCGCGGTCGCGCCGCTCGCGTCGCCTGGACGGACTCCCGGTGTCTCGGTCGGCTCGTACTGGACCGGCGCATCCGTGCCGATGACCGGCGAGCGCGGCATCTCCGGCGGGTGCGACTGCCGGAGGTCGGGATAGAGCAGGCGTGCCATCAGGCTGCCTCGCTCAACGTTGCGCAGTGCCGGCCCGTTCGGGCTGGCGGCGGCGATCGGCGCCTCGCGCCCGAGTCGGGCGAGCGTCAGGGTCCCCTTCGTGTACACCTCGGAGATCCTCGGCGCGGTGACCGTCTTGCTATCGGGGAAGTTGCGCAGACCGTCCTTGGCCGCGCCGGGATACAGGCCGTCGACGAGCCCGACGGCGTCCTCGAGACCGGCCTTCTTGACCAGAAGTCCCTCGAGCAGGTCGACGCCGGCGTCGAGCTGCTGGTTGATGTTGCCGACGATCGCGTTGACGGGCTCGCTCTTCTCGATGATCCCGCCCACGCCCTTGATCGCCTCGTCGAGGCCTCTGGTGATCTTCTGCAGCGCGAGGATCGTGGCGAGTAGAAACACCACGATCGCCGCGATGATCAGCACGACGGCGATGATCATGACCACACCTGCTGCTGGCATCAGTCAGACCTCCTCATGCGTCGTCGACGATCTTGTCGAGTGAGCCGCCGTAGCCAGCGACGACCTCGACCGTTTGCTTGACCTGGTCTTGCGTGCGGAGCAACAGCGGCGCGGCGTCGAGATCCGTGGAGGCGGCCTGGGCCGCGCCGGCGATCTGGTTCACGCTCGGCACGATGCTGTTGGCGGCGCGAAGCACGCCGTTCAGCAGATAGATGACCACGGGCAGCAGGACGACGAGCAGGACGACATCGCCGATCCATTCGAGCGTCATTGCGGCCTCCTCTCGGCGACGATGGCGGCCTTCGCCGCGATCCCGGGCATCGCGCCGAGGATCACGTCGAACTGGGCGTTGATCGCCTTGACCGACGCCTCGAGCCCCCGCAGGTGCTCGGACTCGACGGTTTCCAGGGCGCCGCCGAGGGTGGCCAGGTTCTTGGCCGTCGACTCGAGCAGCTGGCGAATGCGGATGAGAGCAGCCGCGAGCACGACGACGATGACCACGGCCAGGATCACGCTGAGGACGATCAGTGTGCTCTGGCTCATTTCCCACCGTACCCGTCGGTGAGCGCGTTCATGTAGCCGTCTTGGACCACGGCCTCCTCCACGATCAGTCCCAGCACGGGCGCGGTGGCCTGGAGCTGAGGGATGTTTGCCGTATTGCCGGCCACCTTGCCTGCGACTTCCAGCAGCGTGGCCGCCGAGCGGTCGATGTCGGTCACCGAGCGGATCAGCACGATCAGCAGCCCGGCGACGATCAGCGCGGCCACGAGGCCGATGATCAGGGCGATGCCCCAGACGTCGTGGTTGGTGAGAGCAGCGACTGGCGGCGTCATTTGCCCACCGCCACCTTGCGCAGCGCGCGCGCCGCGTGCAGGATCCGCACCCCGGAATCGTTGATCCGAGCGACTCCGCTCAGTCCGACCGTCTGCTCGTTCACCTTCTCGACGCCCTGCACAGCCGTGCGCGCCTGCGTGGCGATGCGGCCGGCCAGCACGACGATCGTGATCACGATCGCTGCCGCGACCAGCACGACGACGATGCCGAGAACCAGTCCTATGCCCCAACCGGTGGATGCACCGATCAAGAGAGACACTAAGAACCTCCCTCCTTGAGCTGACTACGTTGCATGGCTCTTGACGTCGCGCGGATGAGCGCGCGACGGGTCAGCACGCCGGCGGCGTGCCGCTTGTACTCGGCGGACCCGCGCTGGTCGGACACCGGTTCCGACGCTGCCGCCGCCAAACGTCCTGCGTGGGCGAACAACTCCTCGCTGGGGGCCTGCCCGACAAGCGACTCCTCCGCCTGCTCCGAATGCACACCGGACCCGACCGCGGCCAGCGCGATCCCGGCCCGCTGCACCGTCCCGCCGGCCAGCGTCACCGACGCTGCGGCGGAGACCACCGCCCAGTCACCGGCCCGGCGATCGACCTTCTCGTATGCGCTGCCGGAGTCGGGGCTCACCGGGATGCGGATCTCGATCAGCATCTCCCCCTCTCCGATCGCCGTGCGGTAGGGGCCACGGTGAAATTCCTCCATCGCGAGCACGCGCTCGCCGTCGCCGCCCCGGATGACCATGCGGGCGTCGATCGCCGCGCAGACCGCGGATAGGTCCTCGGAAGGGTCGGCCTGGCACAGGGCACCGCCGATCGTCCCGCGGTTGCGCACCACCGGGTCGGCGATGACCCGTTCGGCGTCGCCGAAGATGGCCAGTCGCCGCGCCAGCAGCGCGGACTCGAGCAGCTCGCGATGGCGCGTCATGGCGCCGATCCTGACCTCGCCCTCGTGCTCGCGGATGTAGCTGAGCTCATCGGCCAGTCCGTCGATATCGATCAGATAGTCGGGCGTGGCGAGGCGGAGCTTCATCATCGGTAGCAGCGAGTGACCGCCGGCCAAGAGCCGCGCCTCCGGTCCCAGCCGGGCCAGCAGCTCGAGCGCGTGGTCGACGCTCGTCGCCCGCTCGTACTCAAACGGAGCTGGAACTTGCACTAAGCCATCTTTCTCCTTCTCTCACTATGGCTCATGGCAGTGGTCGGCGGCAATCTGACCTAAGCGATCCCTTAACTCACCCAAAAAGCCATCTGTATCGTCACGTTTCTCAATTCCATGACGCTCGCCCAACTCCAGTCCTTCGTGCTCGTCGCTCGCCTCGGCTCGGTCAAGGCGGCGGCAGCCGAGCTCGAGGTCACCGAGCCCGCCGTTTCGGTGGCCGTTGCCGCGCTGCGCAGGGAGCTCGGCGACGAGCTGTTCGTCCGCGACGGACGTGGCATCGCCCTCACCGAGGGCGGCCGTCGCCTGGCCGCGCTGGCCACGGAGATCCTTGCCTTGGCCGAGCAGGCGAGACGGACCGTGCACGAGGCGCCCGGTTCGCCGCGACAGATCCAGGTCGCCGCGACGAGCCTCGTGGCCGAGCACATCAGCCCGCTAATCGACGCCTTCAGCGCCCGCAACGACGGAGTCGAGATCGCCGTCGAGACGGTCCCGGGGAGCTCGTTCGCCGACCGGCTCGAGAACCGTCGCGCCGACATCGCGCTCGGCCCCCACCCCGGCGTCGAGCGCGCGAACACGATCGCCTCGGTGCCCTTCCTGCGCTGCCGCATGCTCCCCGTCGCCGCCCCCGGACACCGACTCGCCGGCGAACGTGCGATCGCGCCGGCAGCGCTCGCGGGCGAGCGCTGGCTGGTTGGCCCGCCGGACCTCGACCCGACGACGACCACGAGTCAGTTCCTGGCCGGCAACGGGCTCGAGCCCGCCGACATCAGCCAGTACAACAGCCACGCCGCCGCGATCGCCGCGGCGGCTGCTGGCGAGGGCATCGCGCTGACGGTGGCCCAATCCGTGCTCGAGGAGATACGGCGGCGCGCGCTGGTCAGACTCGACGTCCGCGAGACCCCGATCGTCGAACTGTGGCACGCCAGCACACTCGGTTTGGGCCGAGCGCTGCCCGCCGCGCTCGCCCTCCAGCGCTTCGCCACCACGCCCGAGGCCACCCACGCGATCTCCACCGGGCGCGCGGGGACCGTCTCGACGCGCGTGCGTCCGCGCGTGCACGTGACCCTGTGGCAGACGGTGGCGGCGGAGATCGACGCCCAGGCGAGCAAATGAGCTCGCGTCGATACCGCTCCGCCCGGCGACTACTGCGCATGGTCGCGGCAGCCTGTTCGGCGGACGGCTCGGGGAGCTGCACAGGTTCGGGCATCGACTCCCCTCTCAGAAGACGGCCACCGGGTTCAGTGGCGAGCCCGTCCCACCGCGGATGAACAGCGGCGCCGCCGTGAACAGGAACTCCCACCGCCCGGCGCCGGCGCACTTGGCGGCCAGGTCCTCGAGCTGCAGGTAGTCGAGCAGGTGAATGCCCAGAGCGGTGATGGCGAGGACGTGGATGGGGAAGCCAACGCCCTCGGTGGTGCTCGGCGCGGTGTCGCTGTTGCCATCGGAGCCCAGCGCGGCGACATGGCGGTCGGCCACGAACCTCATGGCCATGGGGTGCAGACCCGCCTTGGCCACCGGCGTGTCCCACGGGCCGAGCTTGGCCAGTCGTCCGGCATGACCGGTGCGCACGAGGAGGATGTCGCCCTCGCCTACGCTCACGCCCTGCTCGCGCTCGGCCGCCTCGAGGTCCGCTTCGTACACGTGCTCGCCGGGCTCGACCCATGAGACGCCGCGCAGGCGGGGTACGTCGAGCAGCACCCCGCGCCCGATCAACCCGTTTCTGAGCACCTCGATCGAGTTGACGGTCGCTCCGTCGGGGGTGACGGCGCCCTCGGGCGCCCCGTTGTAGAGCAGGTTGTCGTAGGCGACGTGGCACAGCGCATCGATGTGCGTGTGGCCGTCGTTGTGGTAGTCGATTCCCACGTAGTCCTTGAGGAACTGCACGTGCTGTGGCTTGGCGGCGCTGGCCAACTGCGTCATGTGATGGTCGGCCGGCATCGGGTTGTCCCCGCCGAGATGGGTGTTCCACGGGAGGCTCAGCGACACGCCCACGCCCTCGCGCACCAGCGTGGCCGCGGCGGCGATCCGTTCCGGGGTGAGAAAGTGCAGCGCCCCGCGCTCGTCCTTATCGCCCCATCTCCCCCATCGGCTCAGCTCGCCGAACAGCGCGCCGAACTCGTCGGTGCTGAGGTCCGGACGGGGACTTGGCGCTCGATCGTCGCTCATCGCGCGATGAGGATCTGGTTCGTGGACATGGCCGCGGTTGGTCAGCCTAAACGTCGCACCGGCCGCTGGCCTGGGCAGTGGTCAAGTCGGGCCGGTTTTGCGTGCACAACTCGACGTGACGCGCGCGGATTGATGCTTTACAGTCGCACTGCTGGTCCCGCACCGGGCTTGAGGGGTCAGCCGGCATCGACCGACCTAGGAGGAGGCGCTTCATGCTACGGATAACCCGGCCAGGGATCGCTGCCAGCACGCTTGTCGCGGCACTGGCGCTCGCCCCCGGCATGGCTCGGGCGGCGGGATGGCTGAAACCCACCCCCCTTAACCTGGCCCCGGCGTCGAATCCGTCCGTCGGCCTCGACGCCGGCGGGAACACGATCGCGGCGTGGGAGACCAACCCGAGCAGCGGCTTTCAATCGATCGCAAGCGCGCGTCATGTAGCGGGCGCCAGCGGGTTTGCTGCCCTGGCCGACCTCTCCGACGACATTCCGCAGCACGACAACAGCCAGCCCGCGGTGGCCATGAATGCCGCCGGCGTCGGCCTGGTCGCCTGGGTCGAGGATCTGCACAACATGGGTAACGAGCAGGTCGACGTGCGCACGGTCACGGCCGGCGGGCGCGTGGGTGACACGGTCGTCCCCGTCAGCGCCTCCTTCGGCGCCTTCGCAAACGTCGCCGTCGCGATCAATGCCGGCGGCGACGCTGTCGTGGCCTGGACCCACCTGGGCAACCACGTCGAGGCGGTGACCCGGCAGGGCGCGGGCGGGACGTTCACCAGCCCGACCACGCTCGACACCGCCGGCGTCGGCGGCCCCAAGGTCGCCATCGACGGCAGCGGTAACGCGCTCGCCCTGTGGCCGAGCAACGCGACGCCAGGGTCCCTGTTCGCCAAACACCATCCGGCCGGCGGTGCGTGGACGACCAACCCGGACCTTCTGCTCACGCCCGGCCACATGTTCACCGAGCCGAACGTGGTGGCGAATCCCAACGGGCAGCTGATCGCCGCCTTCATGGATGCGGCGGGTGGACAGCCCGCCATCTCGGAGGCGAGCGGGACTGTCTCGGCTGGCTTCGGTACCGCCCCCACGATCAAGACCCTGTCCGCGGACGGAGTCTCTCACGGACCCGGCGTAAGCGTCGACGACACAGGCGGGGCGATCGTCGGGTGGACGGCGGCAAAAACCGTGCGGTTCTCGCGACGCCCGCCTGGCGGTTCATTCCCCTCCCCCGCGGGCGCGCAGTCGATCACGGCGGTGCCGGTGACCCCGAACAACTTCGTAATGGCCGGCAACGGCCGCGGCGAGGTGATCGCGTCGTGGTACTCGTTCGAGATGCCGGCCAACCACAACGTCGTTCGCGCCGCGGTCAAGCCACCGGGAGCCACGGTGTTCGGCGCCTCGAAGGTCATCTCCGATCCGACCAGGGACACCTACGACTCGCCCATGGCGATCGATGCGACCGGCGACGCAGTGGCCGGCCTCCCACTCGGTTCGAGCGGAGGGCCGCTCGGCGTCGAGGCGGTGGTGTTCGACACCACACCGCCGCGATTGGGCACGCCCACCGGACCGGCCAGCTTGCTTAAGGGCGCAAGGGCGAGTTTCTCGGTGCCCAAGCCGACGGACGCCTTCTCGGCCGTATCCTCGGTCAAGATGGTCCTTCGGCGACGGCAGCGCGGGGGCCACCGGTGTGGCCGTGTCGCACACCTTCACCCGAACCGGCCACTTCACCGTGAAGGCGACGGCCACCGATGCGGCCGGCAACGCCGCCACCAAGAGTCTCGTCGTGACTGTAAAGACCAAGAACCAGTGCATCGTGCCCAAGCTCAAGGGCAAGACGCTCAGTCAGGCCAAGACGCTGCTGAAGCGGGCGCACTGCCGGCTCGGTACCCTTCACAAACCCAAGCCTTCCACGGGCAAGCACCCGAAGCTCGTAGTCAGCAAGACCTCACCGGGCGCCGGGAAGGTTCGTCCGGCGGGCACCATGGTGGCGGTCACGCTGGTGCGCAAACCCAAACCAAAACACTGAGAGATCGTCGCCGGGCCTAATCGGAGCGCGCTGTCACGGCGGTCGCGGACCGCGGCGGTAGTCGCGGCGCTCGCCCTCATGATCGCGGGCGCCGCGGCCTCGAGCGCCGACGCGCACGCGGGGCTGGTCAGCTCCAACCCCGCCGAAGGAGCCACGCTCGGCGCCTCGCCTTCGGCCATCGAGCTCACGTTCACCGAGCGTGTGGATCCCAAGCTCTCGACGATCACCGTCGTCGACCGCCGGGGTACCGTGTACGCCAGCGGCGCGCCCGAGGCGGTGGCCGGGGACCCGCTGTCTGTGTCGATCGCCGTTCGCGCGGCGCCCAAGGGCGTCTACACCGTGCGCTGGCACGTGGATTCCGCGATCGACGGTCACGCGACGCGCGGCACGTTCTCCTTCGGGGTCCAGGTGCCGGCATCGGCGGTGGGCGCCACGACGGCACCTGCTAGCACGACGCCGATCAGCTCGACGCTCGAGCTCATCGCCCGGTGGGTCCTGCTCCTCGGCCTGATCGCGCTCCTCGGGGCGGCGGCGGCCGAGCTCGGTCGGTTCGGGGACAGCGGCCGCGGCGACGCGCTGCTCGCGGCCGCCGGCTGGGGCGTCGCCGCGCTCGGCCTCGTCCTGCTCGCCGTCGCTCAGCGCCGCAGCGCCGGCGTCTCGCTCGGCACGCTGCTGCAGTCGCCGGTGGGGCATGCGCTCATCTGGCGCGCGGTTGCCCTTGGCGCCGCCGGCGCGGCGCTGCTGATCGTCCTGGTCCGGCCCGGCCTTCGGCGATTCGGGTTTCTCCTCGCCGGACTCGCGACGCTGGCCGCGATCGTCGTGCACGTCGCCAACGGCCACGCGGCGACGAGCGCCTGGTCCTCGGCGATCACTGTGACGGCGCAATCGGCTCACTTCGCCGCCGCCGGCATCTGGATCGGGGGGCTGGCAGCCCTGCTGCTCGGGCTCCGGGCCGGGGCCGCGCGCGACCGGGCCGCGGCCGCGCGCGACCGATCCGGGGCAATCAAGCGGTTTGCGGTTGTGGCCGCGGTCGGCCTGGTCGTGGTGACCGTGACGGGGATCCTGCGGACCTTCAGCGAACTCCGGGCCTTCGACGAGCTCTGGTCGACCGGCTACGGCCGCGCCATACTGGTCAAGCTCGGGTTGATCGCGATGATCGCCGGGCTGGCCTGGCACAACGTTCGCCGCGGCGTCCCCCAGGCGCGGAGGGCGGACCTCGCGCCGCTGCGGCGAACCTCGATCGCCGAGCTGTCGCTGGCCGCGGTGGCGATCGCCGTCGCGGCGCTCCTCGGCACGCTGGCCCCGCCCGTGGCGGGGAGCGCGAGTGGGCTCGTCGGGCTTTCGGCCAGCGGCGCCGACGTCGGCAACACCGTGCACGTGCACCTTTCCACGCTGTCCAACGAGCCGGGAGCCAACCGTTTCGTCGCCCAGATCACCGACTCGCACTCGGGCGCGCCACTGCGCGACGGCCAGGTTCAGCTGCTGTTCACGCCGCTCGATGACCCGGGGGTGCGGTCGAGCTCGCTGGCGCTGGTCCGCGCCCCGGCTGGCTCCTACGTGGGCACCGGCGGCAACCTTCGCTTCGACGGGCGGTGGGCGGTTCGCGTACTGGTCAAGCGGCCGGGTTCCGCCGTCGAGGTCCCGCTCGAGCTCGATCCGATCGGGGCGCCGCAGTTCCTTTCTGTCCAGCGGATTCCCGGACAGGCACCCGAGTACACAAAGCTCGACGGCAACCTTGGATTCGTGCGCATTTCCCCCCACCCCGAGCACGCCGGCCCCAGCGCGGTGGTCGTCACCTGCTACACCGTCGCGATCGGCGCCGAGATGCCGATTCGCTCAATGGTCGTCACGCTGGCGGCGGGCGACGCGCCCACCGAGCAGCAGCCCGTCCGCCGGATCGGCCCCGGGCGCTTCGTCAGCAACGTGCGGCTGGCCGCCGGTCACAACCAGATCGCGGTCATCGCCCACACCCCGTTCCGGACCCGACTGCGCAGCGTGTTCGACCTCCAGGTGCCCGGCAGCTGAGGCTCAGTGCTTCACGACGGTCGTTCCCGCGCCGGCCAGAAGCTTGCTCTTCGAGCCGAACTTATGGGCGGCGATGTGGACGAAGATCGTCACCCCATGACTGGCGTGTGAGATCGCCTTCCGCGCGGCCTTGCTGAGCTTGATCGTGAGTGTGATCGAGCGGCTGCCGCGGTCAGACAGGCGCCGCGACGCGCCGCCCACCTGCTTGCCGGCCAGCAGCGCCGTCCCGGTGCAGTTCTTGATCGAGCCGCTTGCCACCCGACAGCGGACGCTGAGGGCACCATCGCTTAGGCGGACGCGGCGCCCGATCAGCGCGGCCAGGGCACCCGGCTTGATTGTGAGCTTCATCGACTTGACCACGGTCGGGTGATGCCCGTCCGAAGCCGCGAACTTCACCGAGTACTTGCCGGCCCGGTCGAGAACTGTCCCCGACACGGTTCCGGTGCGATGGTGGTCGTCGGTGAACTTCACACCGGACGGAAGCCCGAATGCGCCCAGCGTCAGCAGGTCGACCGCGTCGGGATCGAACGCCTGGATCCGGAACTTGAGCTTCTTGCCCACCGTGCCGGTCCTGGATCCCGGCACCCCGGCGAAGCTCGGCGGCCCGGTGTTCACGATGTTGAGGAAGAACACCACTTGGCTCTTCGATCCATCGGCGTTTGTCGCCGTCACGTAGACAAAGCGACTGTTCGACCGTCTGGTCTTAAAGGACCAGGTGTAGTTCCCGCCGCCGTCGTCGTGCATCGTGCCGACGGTCGATGACAGGGTCACCGGCTCACCGTCAACATCGTTGAACGAGCCGCCCACGGTCGCCGTCTCGCCCTGGTTGACCTGCACGTTGCCGGTATTAACGCTGATGTCGGGCTTCTCCCGTCCGGTGTTCGATGGAACCACCACCAGCTCAGAGAGCATCCCCAGCTCGCCGTGGAAGAAGATGTGGCAGTGGAACATCCAGCGCCCAAGCGCGCCGCCCGGGGTTTTGCCGTCGGCGAGCGGTCGATCCTCGAGCTTGACGAAGAATTTCAATGTGGCGCCGGCCGGGATCTCGACGTTGTCCCGGAACTCGTGGTAGGGCCACGTGTACGTAGTTGCCCCCTTGGTCAAGGAGACGGGCTGGATTGAGAAGCCGTGCAGGTGGAACGGGTGGCTGGCGCCCGTGGAATTCGTCGTCGTGAGCTCGAGCGTGTCGCCGATCTTGGCGTACCGGGTGGATCCGAGGTGGGGCCAGGTCTGGTAGCCCGAGTCGCTGTGGACACCGATCACGCCGTTGACGCCGATCGAGGTGCCCGACTGGGTGAAGGCGATCGCGGACGTCGCATTCCCGAGCTTGGCTGGGCTGAACGTCGACGGGTCCAACACCGTACCCGTCGCCGGGCCGAGGACCGGAACGGGATCGTGTGTCGCCGCGCGCAGCGGTGTCCCGGCGGAGATCGAGTAGGCCGGATTCTGGACCGAACCGGACAGTTGGAGGTGCATCACGGGGACGGTCGGGATGTTGCTGAAGCCCATGCCCGTGCGGCTGTAGTCCTCGGTCCACATGGTCAGCACGCCGGTGGTCGGCGACGCCGGGATCGCGGCCACCACGTCGGCCCGCGAACCGGGCGGGAGCAGGATCTCGCCGAGGTCGTAGTTCATGTTGAAGCCCTGGGGCGTGCCCCCCTCCTCGACCGCGTTGTCGAGCAGGCCGCCCTCGCCCCCAACCCTGATCAATGGCACCAGCACCCCGGTCGGGGTGGTGAGCCGCAGGCGCATATAGCGCACCGTCGACGCGTTGACCATCTCGAGCCGCAATCCTGAACCCGGGCGTACGTTGAGGGTCGACGCCCCCGGGTCCAGCGCACCCGGAGCCGAGGGGCTTCCACCGCGCCCGCCGACGTTCTTACCGTTGGTGAGGACGGTCTGACCTTCGTTGGTCCGCGCAGAACCAATGTTCTGGATGGCCGGGATGTCGCCGGCCGCGTAATCGGAGGTGGCCGGGTTCCCGTCCTGGTCGATCGCCTTCCCAGCTGGGGCCTTCTCGCACAGGTCCTTTGGCACGGGTGGCGCTTGAGCCGGCAGTGCGCCGCCCCCGACCCACGGCAGCGACGGGTTGTACGTGGCCGTGTCGTTACTCCCGGGCGTCTTGCACACCGTCGTGTCGCTGAGCACGATCGGCTTGGTCTGGGAGGCCGGCGGCAGCGTGCCCGAGTGCTGGAGCTTGGCTTCGTTGGGATCGGTGACGATGATCATCCCGTACATCCCCGCGAACACCTGATTGGTCGACTTCAGGCCGTGCGGGTGGTACCAGAAGATGCCCGGGCGCTCGACCGTGAACTTGTAGAGGAAGTCACCGCCGGGCACGACCATATTCTGGGTGAACGGCGTGCCGTCCTCGTCGTTGGGCACCTCGATGCCGTGCCAGTGGATCGAGGCCGGTGTGGTCAGGTGGTTGATGAAGTGGACGATGACCGTGTCGCCGACGTGAAGGCGGAACGTCGGCGCGGGGATCGTTCCGTTGAAGGTCAGGGCATGGGCGGTCACGCCGTTACCGATGTCAACGTTCGCCGGCTCGGCGGTCAGCGTCGTCTGGACGATGTGCGGGTCCGGATTCGTGTCGACGACGTTGGGGACTGCATACGGGTCGCCACCCGAGGTGGCGCCGACATCGGAGCGGCCGACCGACAGCCAGACCGCAGAGGCCAGGACGAACACCGCCGCAACCGCAGCCATGCGGCGGCGATTGCTCCAACCGGTCACGATCCTTGACATCGAGATGACCCTCCACCCACATTCACTGACCGCCCCCCAGAGCGATCATGAGACAGATGCTCGTATATCAGCTGGCAACGAGAATTGCTAATTGCTAGGCTGGCCGGCCAGCCAGTTTGGTGCGCAATGACCAAGGAAAGGAGTTCTGCGGTGCGAAAGGTCGCAGGCGGCATGCTCGGCACACTGACCGCGGTCCTGTTGATCGCTGCGCCGGTTCAGGCGCGCGTTGACTACTCGGGGCCGGCCTACAACATCCTCGCTCCGGGCGAGTTCGGCGGTCTCCCGTCCGACCAGTACTCGACCGATCAGGGCAAGCTCTACGACGCGCTCACCCCGCTCGAGGGTCACGTCACGCCCGCGGACCTCAAGCGTTACTACCTGTCCGAGAAGTTCGGGGTCGCCGGACCGGTCGTGCGCCGCGAGAAGACCGGGCGTCCGGGACTGCAGATCCTGCGCGACCGCAACGACATTCCCCACGTCTACGGGCGCACGCGTGACGACGTGATGTTCGGCTCGGGCTGGGTGGCGGCCGAGGATCGCGGCCTGCTCCTCGCCGAGGGCCTCGGACCCGCGTACGCGGCCACGCTCGATATTCCGGGACTCAACGCCTTCAGCCTCGTCACCTCGGCGCGGTCGTTCACGCCCAGCGCCCAGACCATTCGCTTCGTGGCCAAGCAGGAGAACGTGCTGCGCCGGGCCGGCAAGCCGGGTCTCCAGGTGCTCCGCGACCTCCAGGACTGGGTCAACGGCATCAACGCCTACGAGGCCTCGCCCGAGCAGGCGGGGCCCAAGCTGCCACGTGCCAAGCTCACCGACGCCATCGCCGGGTTCGCCTTCATCGGCTCGATCTTCGGCAACGGCGGAGGCAACGAGGTGGCCAACTCCGACTTCCTCGCCCGGCTCGAGCGCAAGCTGGGCCACGAGGCGGGGCTGAAGGTGTTCCGCGACCTGCGCGAGGTCAACGACCCCGAGGCGCCGACCACGATCAAGAAGTCCTTCCCCTACGACGGTGTACCGAAGGGCCCGACGCCGGGCGCGATGGTCGTCGATCCCGGGTCGGAGAGCAGCGCCGAGAGCGCGGCCGCTGCCGCCCACACGGCCGCCCACCGGCAGGCCTCGAACTTCATCATCGCCGGGCACAAGCACTCCGCTGACGGCCACCCGCTGGCGGTCATGGGGCCCCAGCTCGGCTACTACTACCCCGAGATCGTCATGCAGGGAGACCTGCACGGCGGCGGCATCGACGCCCGCGGGATCATCGCTCCGATCTCGCCGTACGTGTTCATCGGCCGCGGCCGCGACTTCGCCTGGAGCCTGACCAGCGCCGGCTCCGAGAACGAGCAGCAGTTCCTGGATCAGCTCTGCAACCCGAACGGCAGCAAACCGACGCGCGACTCCAAGCACTACATGTACAAGGGCCGTTGTCGTGCGATGGTCCACTTCGATGCCGGGCGCCTCGGCGCCGGCGGCGGCGAGCCCGCGCGCGAGCTCACGTTCTGGCAGACCGTTCACGGCCCGGTCAGCGGCACGGTGACCGTCCATGGACGGCCGTATGCCGTCGCGCTCGACCGCTCGACCCGCGGCGACGAGCCGACCGGTGAACTGGCGCTGAGCGACCTCGACTCCGACCGGGTCCACTCGCCGCAGCAGTTCTTCCAGGCCGTCAACCACTTCGGCACGACGTTCAACTGGCCCTACATCGACAACAAGCACATCGCCTACTTCTCCTCCGGGCGACTGCCGATCATGGCCAAGGGCACCGACCCGAGCCTGCCGGCGCTCGGTACCGGCAAGTACGACTGGCGCGGCTGGCTGCCGCTGAACCGCCACCCGCACATGATCCAGCCGAGCTCCGACATCCTGACCAACTGGAATAACAAGCCGGCACCGGGGTGGGGGGCCTCGTCGGACAACTACGCCTACGGCGCGGTCGATCGCGTACAGCTGTACCGCGGCTTCACCAAGAATATGCACGAGAACAACGACGTCTCGATCATGAACCGCGCCGCGACCGAGGATCTGCGGGCCGTCCAGGTGTGGCCGATCATCCGGCGTGTGCTGAACGGCGGGCCGGCGCCGAGTCCGCTCGCCGCCCAGGCGGCCAAGCTGATCGACCAGTGGCGAGCAGGCGGCTCGAGCCGTCTGGACCGAAACCTCGACGGGAACATCGACGCCCCCGGCGCGGCGGTCATGGACACCGCGTGGAACGGGATCGCGACCGCCGTCATGCGGCCGGTGCTGGGTCCGCTGACCCAGAACCTCGAGGACCAGATGTCGACCAGCTCAACCCCCTCGTTCGGTTCGGGCTGGTACGGGTACGTGTCGAAGGACCTGCGTACCGAGCTCGGCATGAAGGTCAGCGGACGCTTCTCACGCCAGTACTGCGGTCACGGCAGCCTCGCGGCGTGCCGGAACTCGCTGTGGGCCGCGATTCAGTCGGCGGCGAACCAGCTCAAGGCCAGCCAGGGCCCCGATCCGAAGGCCTGGCATTCGAGCGCCACCGCCGAGCGGATCTCCTTCATCCCCGGGCTGATCCCGTTCACGATGCGCTGGACGAACCGCTCGACCTTCCAGCAGGTGATCGAGTTCACCGGGCACGCCAAGCCGTGATCTAGCTGTGTGACGGGGCTCGAGCGGTTATTCGCGCGCGATCATCGCGGCGGCGGCGCGCTCGAGGTCGACGTAGGGATCGCCGCTGACATCGACCGCCACCATCTTGATCGTGCCGCCGGTGAACGACCACGGCCGCTCGCCCGGATAGTCATCGGTGATGTTGCTGAGCGCCCGCCCCACGGTGAGGTCCGTGCCGGACAGACCGAACGCGGACGGCTGGGTCTTGATCCGACCCTCGCCGACCTTGTCCTCGCCGTGGAACAGGGACAGCATCCCCGTCGAGACGCCAGGTGGGTCCTCGCCGTCCTTGACGAACGAGGCCGACAGGATCAGACCCTCGCCCACCGGGATGGCCTCCGTGGCCACAACCTTCTGATCGAGCATGCCGACGAAGTTGTAGACGTAGTGAAGCCGGTCGTCCTTGATATACAGCGCGTGCCCACCGAAGTGTGAACCCTGGGCGAACAGCACGCCGCTCGGGCCGGCGGCGGGGACGTCGACCCAGGCGCCGACGACGTAGTTGCGATTGCGGATGTTGACCGATTGCGCCTCGGGGACACCGGCGACGCCGGGGAAGTACCGGTAGCGATCACGGGGACTGGTGAGTTGCGGGCGCGGAGTGTTGAGGATCTCGACCGCCGAACGGTCGTCGAGCGGGAACGCGCCGTTGGTGCCGGCCTCCGAGAACCACAGATTGACGAGCTCCCGCACCTTGTCGGGCTGTTGGCCGGCGAGGTCGTGCAACTCGGCTCGGTCGCCGTCGACGTGGTACAGCTCCCAGGTGTCGTCGTTGAAGTTGCTCCAACCACTGATCGTCGGGTGGGTGCTGACCGCCTTCCAGCCGTCGTGCCAGATGGCCCGCGACCCGAGCATCGAGTAGAACTGGGTGCGACGTCGTCCGGGAGCATCGCCGGCGTCGAAGCTGTAGCGCATGCTGACGCCGTCGAAGGTGCTCTGGACATGGCCCTTGATCGTGTCCGGCGATTCAACGTCCAGGCACTCGAGGATCGTCGGGACAATGTCGATGGCGTGGTGGTACTGGTGTCGGACCTCGCCCGTGGCCGTGATCCCCTTTGGCCACGAGACGATGCACGGGTCGCTGGTCCCGCCGTTGAACTCGTAGCGCTTCCACATCTTGAACGGCGTGTTGAACGCCATCGCCCAGCCGTTGGGGTAGTGGTTGTAGGTCTTTTCGCTGCCCAGGTCGTCGAGAAGGGCGAGGTTGTCCTCCACGCTGTCGGGCACCCCATTGAAGAACTTGTTCTCGTTGACCGAGCCGTTCGGGCCGCCCTCGCCGCTGGCCCCGTTGTCGGAGACGAGCACGATGAGCGTGTTCTCGAGCTGCTCGGTCTCCTCGAGGTAGGCCAGCAGCCGCCCGATCTGATCGTCGGCATGGGCGAGGAAGCCGGCGTAGACCTCAGCCATCCGGGCGAACAGCCGCTTCTCGTCATCTGACAACGACTCCCAGGGTCGCGTCGTGTCGACAGCCGGGAAGGGCTGGCCGTCGGGGCCCGAGCGCGTCTCGGGCGTGCCGATCGGGTTGATCGGTGGCAGCTCGGTATCGCCGGGAACGATCCCCAACTGCTTCTGCCGCGCCAACGTCTGCTCGCGCATCGCCTCATAGCCGGCATCGAAACGGCCCTTGTACTTGTCGATCCACTCCCTCGAAACCTGGTGGGGCGCGTGACACGCCCCGGGCGCGTAATAGAGACAGAACGGCTTGTCGGGTGCCACCGCCTTGGCGTCCTTGATGAACTCGAGCGCCTTGTCCGTCAGGTCCGCGGTGAGGTTGTAGCCGTCCTCGGGCTGGCGGGGCTGTTCGACGGGATGGTTGTCGTAGACGAGATCGGGATGCCACTGGTCGGTCTCGGCGCCGAGGAATCCGTACCAACGCTCGAACCCCCTTCCGCTCGGCCAGTTGCGCCGCGTGGCGGCCAGGTGCATCTCGTCGGTCGGACACAGGTGCCACTTGCCCACCATGTACGTGTTCCAGCCCAGCTCGCCGAGGATCTCGGGGAGCATCCCGTTCTCGGGCGGGATCATCCCGCTGGCGTTGGGGAACCCGATCGCCGCCTCGGTGATGCAGGCCATGCTGTTGCGCGTGTGGTTGCGCCCGGTCAGCAGGCACGAACGCGTGGGCGAACACAGCGCCGTCGTGTGCCACTGCGTGTAGCGCACGCCCTGCGACGCGATCCGGTCGATGTTCGGCGTCTCGACGGGGCCGCCGTAACAACCAATGGCCGAGAACCCCACGTCGTCGAGGACGATATAGACGACGCTCGGGGCTCCGTCTGGCGCCTTTGGCGGTTCAAACGGCGCCCAGTCGGGCTTCGAATCGCGTATGTCGACATTGATTGTGCCCTCGAACGGCTTGCTCATGGTCAGTCCTCGTGTCGTCGTGTCGGCAGCCTCCGCCCCGCACGTTGCCACGCCCCCCATCCCACCGCATCATCCGGATCGGATGACTCTCAGACGCCCGTTTCGGCCGCGACGTCACCGTCGGCCACGGCTTCGACGAGCCGTTCGTAGTCGCGCTCATTCTGATCGGCGTAGGCGCTGGCGAAGCGGGCGATGGCACGATCGAAGTTGGTGCCGGGACCCAGGTAGGCAGCGATCGCCAGGCGATCGCCCGAGCGGGCGTGCGAGCGGGCCAGCGACCACCCGCACGCCCGGGTGTAGGCGTGCAGACCGGCGTAGTCCATCGTGGTCAGATCGATCGAGGCCTTCCAGTCCCACAGCTGGCGGATGTAGAAGTCGTGCTCCTGGCCGTCCAGGCCCATGCTCCGCTGCCAGCCCAGGAACACGTCGGCGGCGGCCTGATCCATGCGCTGCCCGCGCACGACCCGCTCGCCATGGTGGCTGTACTCGCTCGGTCCCAGGTAGGCCTCCAGCACCGACGCCTGGGCCTCCTTCATCTGCAGGATGACGGGATGCTGAAGGCCGCGCGAAGCGAACAGCAGCACCCATGCACGCGTGCCCACGCTGCCCACGCCGACCACCTTGCGCGCCATGTCGACGAACTCATAGCTCCCGAACAGGTAGCGCCGGTCCTCCTCCAGGCTGTCGACGTAGGCCGCGATCAGGTCGTGGACGTAATCGGACTCGGCGCGGGGGTCGGTCGCATCGTGCAGCTCGCGAAACGGGACCAGCAGCGGTGGCACGCTGCGAAAGCGCGGCGCGCCATCGACCGTCTCGGTCAGCTTGCGCACCGCCCTCAGGCTGGTCTTGCGCCGCGCCTTGACGAACGGAGCCGAGAACAGGATCCGCCCCTGCCTGTCGAGCCGGCCACCGAAGCGCCCGACGAGCTCGCTGGCGTTGATCCGCTCGTACCAGACGTCGAGGTGGCTCATATGGGCGAAGCCACGCATCGCGTCGCGGTACTCGCGCACGCATTCGGTCACCAGCCTGCGCCGGCGCCCGGCGGGCAGGCCGATGTCGCGACCCGCCACCTCGACGCTCGCCCCCATCCGCTTGACGTCCCATTCCCACGGACCCGGAAGCGTCTCGTCGAAGTCGTTGGGCCCGAAGATCAGCCTGCGGTCCGACGCCGCGAAGCCGCCGAAGTTCGAGATGTGCGCGTCTCCGCACGCCTGTACGACGATGCCGGAGGCCGGGGTCAGCCGCGAGGTCGGCCGCCATCACCGCCGCCGCACCGCGGTAGAACGTGAACGGCGAGGCGAGCATCCGTCCGTAGCGGATCGGGACGAGCTCCTGCACACGGGTCGCCGCCTGTGCCCGGAGCAGGACGATCGGATCCGGGCGATCTCCGGCGGGCTGCCAATCGCCGTGGGCCGAACGCGGCGCGGTCGCCCTCGCCGCCCGTCCCCGCTCCGCTGACTCCCCCGCGTCAAGCCGCGACGGTTCGGTGGCGCTGGTCATGCGAACATGCAATCACGATGACGCTGCGCGTGCCGCTGCCGCCGCAAGCGGTCGCCGATTGTCGAGACGGAGGGCCGTCGCGGTGAGGCCGCAGCGCTGGATGGGGGCCCTCTTCGCCGTCGGGTCGACCTGCTTCCTCGTCGGCCCGTTTCCCGGCTTCGCCAAGCTGGTCGGCGGCCACGCCGACGAGCTCGTGTTCTTCATCGGCTCGATCTTCTTCACCGCCGGCGGCGCGGTGCAGTCGTGGCTGTCCTGGCCGCAGCGGAGGCGGTACCCGGAGGGCCGTGCCGCCTGGCGGTCGTCCATCGTCCAGTCCGCGGGCACGCTGTTCTTCAACGCCACCACGTTCATGGCCATCAGCACCTCGACGGCCAGCGACCAGTACAACCGGCTCGTGTGGCGCCCCGACGCGCTCGGGTCGATCTGCTTTCTCGTCTCCGGCGCGATCGCCTATCGCTTCTCGTCCCGGCGCGGGTGGTTGCCGGCTCGCGGGGCACCGGGGTGGTGGGAGTTGGGGCTCAACCTGCTCGGCTGCATCTTCTTCGCCGTCAGCGCCGTGGCCGGCTACGTCGTGCCCTCCAGCGGCTCGGTGCTCGACCTCGCATGGTCGAACTGGAACACGTGTCTGGGGGCGGCGTGCTTCCTCATCAACGGCCTGGCCACCCTGACCACCGGCCGCACGGCCAAGGCGGGCCCGTTTCCGCGCCTGCACAGGCTCGAAATCGAGATTGAGGAAGAGGCCGAGCGGCTGATCTGAGGTCAGGGTTTGGGGGGCGAGGCGTGTCGGAGCCAGCCCTCATAGACGTCGATGAATGCGTCCATGGCGGCGTCGACGCCGGCGACATCGCCGGTGGCCAGCAGGTCGAGCAACAGCCCGCGCGTCACGGCGATGCCGGCTCGCGCGTGCGCGCGCGCCAGCGGCCGCGGGACGCCGATGGCCACGTTGATCTCGGTGGCGGGCCCGAGCCAGTCCTCGACGATTCCGTCGAGGAACTGATCGGCCAGCGGGGGGTCGAGCAGCGCGCGCCCGTAGAGCTCGTAGAACAGCCGCGCGTTCGGCCACAGCGACGGGTCGGAGATGTGCTTCCACCACGCCCGCATCGCCTCGCCCACCGGCAGGCTCGGGTCGGGGAAGAAGGTCCCGAGCAGCTCGCGCTGGCGCGCCTCGACGGCGTGGACGATCGCCACCCACAGGCCCTCCTTGGAGCCGAAGTAGTGGATCAGCATTCGGTGGCTCGTGCCGAGACCAGCCGCCAGCTCGCGCAGGCTCATGTCGCCAATCCCGTTCTGCTCGAGGTAGCTGATCGCCTCGTCGATCAGTTCCTGCCGGCGGTCCTTGACAGCCATCCGGACCAGTGTACCATGTGGTACATGAAACCAGTCCAAGTGAGCATAGAAGTCCCGTACCCCCGCGAGGACGTCTTCGACTTCCTCGACGTGATGGCCAACCACGAGCCATTCACCAACCACATCCTCCGCGAGTGGAAGTACTCCGGTCCCGATCGCGGCGTGGGCTCCAAGGCCCAGGTCAAGGTCTCCGCGGCCGGCCGCACCGACGAGGTCACCATCGAGGTCGTCTCGGCGCAGCGTCCGTCCGAGATCGTCGAGGAGAACATCGGCGCCGGCGGCCGCCGCATCGCCAACGGCACCTACAGGCTCGCCGAGCTGCCGGGTGGAGGCACGAAGATCGCCTTCGAGTACGCATGGCGGCAGGTCCCGCTCAGCGAGCGCCTCGCCTCTCCCCTCGTCCGCGCCACCCTCCGGCGTGCCAACGAGCAGGCGATGCAGCGTCTCGCCGAGCAGCTGGCGGCGCGGTCCGAGTCGGCTGCGGCTGCCTAGCGATCGTCACTCACGGCGCAGCGTGCTCGAAAGTACTCGCTATGCGGGTATTTTCGAGCACCGTCGCGCAGAGGCTCAGCCCTTGACCCGCCGGGTTCAGGCGCTCGGACCTGAGCTGTTGTCGCCGGGGTCGTCGGGAGCGCGGATCCATTCGACGATCCGACCGTGGGCGATCACGAAGTTGGTGCGGGCGGTCCCCCCGGCTCCACCCCCGCAATCGCTGCCACCCGCTCCCCGACGCCCGGTCAGCTCGAACAGCGCGTTGACGTAGCGTCCGCGCATGTCGGCGGAGAGGAACTTGGCTCCGCACGGCAGCATCTCGTTGGCCGCCTGGGCCTGTCGGTCGGTGCGGATCCGGCTCACCGATACGTCACCCGCACCTCCGTTGATCATCACGCTCGGGAGCGCGAACCACCTCGCCGCGTCGTGCACATCGCCCCGCCGGAGGTCGTCGGCCCACAGACGGATCACCCGTACCGCGGCCGGGTCGGCCATGATCCCCGTCGGGCCGGGGTCGGGAATCGTCTGCGGCATGTTCGGGACCGCGTTTGCCCTCGAGCGCGTCGGCGAGCGGCCGGTCGACGAATGCGTCGCCGATGGCACTCCTGCGCCGGAGCCGCAACCGCTGAGCACCAGCACGACGATCACGCTGCCCAGCCAGCGGATCCGCGCTCCGATCATGTATCTGATGATCGCACCCGGCGCTCCTCGGCCAGCCTGGCTGGCGTAATCGGGCCCGCGTGCGAGGCTACGCGCAACGGTGAGCCTCACCCAAGCTCGGCGACGAGCTCGTCGAGCTTCTCGCCGGCCACGCCGCGTAAACGCCGGGAAGGATGGCGCGTGGCCAGCGTCGATCTAAGTAGACACAGTCAACTCAGAGCGACGGGAGGTCGCTTCCATGGTTCTACGAACAACGCGTCGGCTCGGCGCGGTGGCGCTGCTGGTCGTCGGCGGCGTGCACCTGCAGCAATACCTAGGAGCCGGTTACAACCAGATCCCCACAGTCGGCACTCTCTTCCTGCTCAACGCGATCGTCGCGGCGGTGGTGGCCGTCGGGCTGCTGGCCCCCATCGAGCTGGCCGTCTCCGAGCGCCGCGCCGAGCGCACGGTCGCGGTGTTGGCCATCGCCGGTGTCGCCATCGCCGCGGGCGCGCTGATCGCCCTCTTCATCAGCGAGAGCAGCGGCCTGTTCGGGTTCACCGAATTCGGCTATGACACACCCATACTCATCGCCATCGCCTCCGAGGTGGCCACGGTCGTGCTGCTGGCGCCGGTTGCGGCACTCAGCCTCGCTCGCCCGAGCGGCCGGGCGCACCCCGCCCGCACGTAGCTAGTCCTCAGACCCGAGCCGGGCCACCTGCACGGTGGCCCGGCTCGGAGTAGGCTGACCCCGAGCCTGGGGTTGTGATGGATGCAAAGCATGTGCCTGCGCTGGTTGGCCGCGCCCGCGAGCTGGGTGAACTCGACGGGGCGCTGGCGCGGCTGGCCGCGGGCGAGCCCTGGTTCGTGCAGATCGTCGGCGAGCCGGGGATCGGCAAGTCGTGCCTGCTGGGCGAGCTCTGCCGCCGCGGCGAGCAGCGCGGCTATCTCGCGCTCGAGGGCCGCGCCGCCGAGTTCGAGCGCGACATCCCTTTCGGTCTGATCGTCGACGCCCTCAACGACTACGTCGGCGCCGCCGAGCCGGCCGTGCTTCGCGCGCTCGATGAGGACACCGAACGCGAACTGGCCTCGATCTTCCCCTCGCTGCCCATGCCCGAGGGTGGATCCCCGAGCGGCGGGCGGGGGGCCGAGCGCTACCGCCTCCACTACGCGATCCGCGGTCTGCTCGAGCGACTGACCAAGAGCCGGCCCGTCGTGCTCGCGTTCGACGACGTGCACTGGGCCGACGCAGCGTCGGCGGAGATGCTCAACCACCTGCTGCGGCGCTTCCGGGGCCCGCTGCTGATGGCGGTGGCCTACCGACCGTCGGCCGAGCGCGGGCTCGCGGCCCTGGCGGCGGCGGCTCGGTTGGGGTCGAGCACCCGAGTCGAGCTCGGGCCGCTGACAAAGGCCCAGGCGAAGCACCTGATCGGGCCCGAGGTCGATGACGCCGCCCGGGCGATGCTCTATCGAGAGAGCGGGGGCAACCCCTTCTACCTCGAGCAGCTGGCCCGCTCGCCGCTCATCCAGTCCACCGGGAACACGGCCGCCGTCGACGGAGCGCAGGCGGTGCCGCCGGCGGTGATCGCGGCGATCCACGCCGAGCTGCTGGACGTCTCGCCCGAGGCCCGCCTGGTCCTGGAGGCGGGCGCCGTGGCCGGCGCGTCATTTGAACCCGAACTCGTCGCCGCGGTCGCCGAGCGCGACGTGACCGACGTGCTCGGTGCCCTGGACGAGCTGCTTGCCGTTGACTTCATCCGCCCCACCGACGTGCCGCGGCGCTTTCGTTTCCGCCACCCGATCGTTCGCCGGGCGGTATACGACGAGATGCCCCCGGCCTGGCGCATCGGCGCTCACGGCCGCGCGGCCGAGTTCCTCGCCGCCACGCATTCACCGCTCGACGTACGCGCGCATCACGTGGCCATCTCGGCTCCCCGCGGCGACGAGCGGGGAATCGCCCTGCTCGTCGAGGCCGGGCGCGATGCCGCACCCCGTGCCCCGGAAACCGCGGGCCGATGGCTGCTGAGGGCCACCCACCTGCTGCCGCGGTCCGAGGCCGACGAGCGACGCCTCTCACTCCTGTCCGAGGCGGCCAGTGCGCTCATGTTCGCCGGCGCCTATGACGACTCCCTCCGCGTGCTCGATGAGGCCGGGGAGCTGCTGGCGCCCGAGCGAACCGATGAGCGGGCCGTGCTGGCGGCGCGGATCGCCTTTGCCAAGCGCATGAGCGGGCGGCCATTTGAGTCGCGTGCGCTGGTCGAGCAGGCGCTGGCCCCGCTGCCACCGGACAGCCAGGCCGGTCTCGGTCTCGCCCTCGAGCTCGCGCTCGACCACTACTGGCGGGGCGAATTTGCCGCCATGTACGTCATCGCCAACAGCGTTCGTGGGCCCGCGCGCGAGCGCGGCGAGGGGCTGTTGCTCAGCTGGGCCGCGGGGCTGTGCAGCCTGGCCAGCACGGCGCTGGGTCGCTGGGAGGACGCGAATGGCGAACTCGACGAGGCGGAGCGCACGCTGCGCGGGCTTCCCGACGATCAGCTGGCTGAGCACCTCGACATCGTCGGCTACGTGGCCCAGGCTGCGGCCACGCTCGAACAGGTCGACTGCGCGCTCGAGCACGTCCGGCGCGGGCTGCGGCTAGCCCGGCTGACCGGCCAGATCCCGTTCATCCCGGGCCTCTTGGTTCTGGAGACGAATGCCCTGTTCATGAAGGGGCGTATCGCCGACGCCGTCGCGGTCGCGGAGACCGCCACCGACGCCGCCGAGTTGACGGGAAACGATCAGCTCGTCGTGTGGGCCCTGTGGGCCGACGCGATGGTGTGCTCGTGCGCCGGCGACACGACCCGCGCTCTGACCAGCGCGCAGGAGGCCGCGGTCCGGGCCGAGCGCCTGACCGAGACCTATTTCTCGAGCCTGTCCCGATTGCACATCGCCGCCGCGCTCAACGCGGCCAGCGACGTGGCCAGCGCTCGCGCCGAGCTGGCCATCTTCGAGGCCGGTCCTGGGCAACGGCTGCTCGATCTCCGCGGCGGGCTCGGCTGGGAGCTCCTGATCCGCACCCAGCTGGCCCTGGGCGACCTCGAGGGGGCGGTCGCCTCCGTCGCCACCGCCGAGGCCCGGGCGAGGGCCACCCCGCTGGCGCAACGCACCGCGACCGCACTATGCGCCCGTGCCGCCGTGCTCCTGGCCCTCGACGAGGTCGATCAAGCCGGCGCGGCGGCGCTCGAGGCCAAGACGCTCGCCGAGGCGACCGGCAATCCCTACCTCGCCGCCCGGGCGCAGACGCTGGTCGGCAGCGCCCTCGGTCGTGGCGGCGAGATCGAGCGTGCGGTGGCCGAACTCGAGGCAGCCGAGCGCACGTTGTTCTCCTGCGGGGCCCTGCGGGACGCCGACGCAGCGGCGCACGAGCTGCGCCGTCTCGGACGACGGCGCCGGCGGCGTAGCCGTGAGGCGGCTCGGCCCGATGGGCCGTCCGCGCTCAGCCCGCGCGAACTCGAGGTGGCGACGTTGGTCGCCGCCGGCAAGCGCAACCGCGACGTGGCCACCGCGCTGTTCGTCAGCGAGAAGACCGTCGAGAGCCACCTGGCGCGCATCTACGACAAGCTCGGCGTCCGCTCGCGGACCGCGCTGGCGGCGATCATGGCGGCCGGCGAAGAGGCTCCAGCCGCCACCGCTAGGTCGGCACCAGCACCTCGTCCCGCAGGGCCCGGGACACGTGCTGGCGCCCGCGGTGAAGCCGCGTCGTGAGCGTGGCCTCGCGCGTGCCGAGTGACCGCGCGGCCTCGCGGTAGGAGAGCCCGAGCAGGTCAACGGCGATGACAGCGTCGCGGTACAGCGGTGGCGCTCCGGCGATCGCCTCCATCACCTCGCGGGCGTTGATGTCGCTCTCCGGGGCCGACGGCAGCTCATCGTCGCCCAGCAGCGTCACCGGGGGACGTCCAGCGGCGCGCCGATACCGGCTCGCGTAGGCATTTCGGAGTGCCCGCATCAGATAGCCGAGCTCGTTGTCATCGCGGACCAGGCGCGGTCGCTTGAGCACGTTGAGGAAGGTCTCCTGCACGAGATCCTCGGCGTCGTGCCGCGACCCGCACAGCGCCCACGCGGCTCGATACAGCGGGTCGATGTAGCGCGACAGGCTGTTGGGATCAAGGATGTGAGGCCGGCGCGGTATGGAAGGTTCCACATTCATGGCAGCGGAACCCCTTCGACCTCATCAGGTTCATGGACGCACCTCGGCACGCCTGCCAGGATCCCGCGTATGGCGCAAACCCGGTATCGGCAGATTCCCCTAACCCATCCCTGAATGTTGGTCATGCCCCGGCGCCGCTTGGTCATGCCCCGGCGCCGCGCCGGCACGTCAGCGTCCAGGCCATGATCGGGCGCTGCACCCCGGGCAGCATGACCTCGCGCCGAGCTCTGGGGAGCCGCTCGCGCCCGCCTGCCGCGTCCCCGGTGGCATAGCTGATCAGAGCCTCGTTGGGTTCGGCCTCGGCGGCCAGGTGGGCGGCGACGTTGACAGCGTTCCCATACCAATCGGAGCCGCTCATGACGGCTGGTCCCGTGTGGGTACCGACGCGCACCGGCAGCAGGTCGGGGCGCGTGCCGACCTCGGTCAGCGCCCGCGCGGCCAGCGCGACCGCCTCGCCGGCGTCTGGAACCCAGATCATTGCCCCGTCGCCGAGTGACTTGACCGGCCACGCACCGTGCTCGCGACTCAGGGCCGACATGGCGCGGCCGAATTCACGCGCCACCCTCGCCGCCGTCTCGTCGCCGTGCACTTCGGTCAGCGCCGTGTAGCCGACCAGGTCGGCGAACACGAACGTCGGCGCGGGGTGGCGAGCCATCCACAGCCGGCGGCCGGCGCCGCGCAGCGCGTACAGCGCGACCACGGTCGCACCGAGGATCAACCCGATCAAGATTTCGGGCATCAGATCAGATGTCTGATGACTTGGTCGACAGGATCCATGCTCGGTAAGACGCCCGCGCCGACGAAAACTTCCGAGGAAGTTTTCGCACCGCCCCACGTCTTCTCGTATGAGGAGTCCACAGACGTCTGATGACTCAAGAGACCTTGCCACTCAGCCAGCTCACCCATGTCCTGCAGCGCGAGCGGGCCGCCGGTCGCCGGCGCACCGGCACCCGCAGTCCTCACCGGGGGCACGCCCACGACGGCAGCGGGGCGGGCGATGCGCCGCGGATCGCCCTGGGCCCGGAGCACGAGTACGGCGCGCCGATCGTGCACGCCTCCCCCACCCCCACGGCCCACCCCTCGCGCGACGCCTGGCGGCCCGGGCCGCCCGTTACTCGGTGACGTCGAGGACCGTGGCCGGCTGGGCCGCGGAGATCAGCCGTTCGACGTCGATCTCGAACACCGCGTGGGGCGTTCCGGCGGCACACCACACGGTGGGAAAGCGCTTCAGCGAGACGTCGATCATCGTCACGAGATCGCGGTCGTGGCCGAGCGGGGGGATGCCGCCGATCGCGTAGCCCGTGGCGTCGCGAGCCTGCTCGGCCCGCGCCGGCTTGATGCCAAGGCGCTTGGCGTCAACTCGCCGATCGCCCGCGCACAGGACCATCACCGGCTCTTCATCGCGGACGAATACGAGCGACTTCACGATCTGACCCACCTGGCAGCCGACGGCCGCCGCCGCCTCGTCGGCCGTACGTGTCGAGTCGCTGAGCGTGTGCACGTCGACCTCGAGGCCGCGCTCGAGCAGCCTTTGCCGGAATTTCTCCGCCGTCGGGTGCATCGACGTGACCTTATCGTGGCCTGCCTGCGCGAATCGCTGACCCGCGGACAGGCGCGCTGGACGGGCCAGATATCGTCGATGGGTCGCTGATGTCTGCCGCCGCGACCGCCTCGATCCCTGCCCCCCGCGTCAACGTCCGGGTCGTCTTCGCCGGTCTGATGCTCGTGCTGCTGCTGGCCGCACTCGACCAGACGATCGTCGCCACGGCGCTGCCCACGATCGTGTCGGATCTCGGTGGGCTGAACCAGCTGGCCTGGGTGACCAGCGCGTTCCTGCTCGCCCAGACCGCGGTCACGCCGATCTACGGCAAGCTCGGCGACCTCTACGGACGCAAACGCATCCTCCAGAGCGCGATCGTGCTCTTCCTGATCGGCTCGGCCCTGTGCGGGCAGGCCGACTCGATGACCGAGCTGATCGCCTTCCGCGCCGTTCAGGGCCTGGGCGCCGGCGGCCTCGTCGTGCTCATCCAGGCCGTGATCGGCGACGTCGTCGCGCCGCGGGATCGTGGCCGCTACCAGGGTCTGTTCGGGGCCGTGTTCGGGATCGCCAGCGTCGGCGGACCGCTGCTCGGTGGGCTGATCGTGCAGGCCGTGTCCTGGCGCTGGATCTTCTACGTGAACCTGCCCGTTGGCCTGGCCGCGCTCGCCGTCCTTGCGGTCACGCTGCCGGCGAGCGGGCCGCGGGGCAAGCCGGCCATCGACTACGTCGGCGCCGCGTTGCTCGCCGCGGGGCTGAGCGCGATCGTCCTCGTCGCGAGCCTGGGCGGCACGACGTGGGCCTGGGGCTCCACGGAGGTCGTCCTCATAGGCGCGCTCGGCATCGCCCTGATCGGAGCCTTCTTCTTCGCCGAAGGCCGGGCCAAGGAGCCGATCGTCCCGCTCGAGCTGCTGCGAGACCGCCTGTTCGTGGTCTGCGGAACGCTGTCGTTCATCGTCGGCTTTGCCCTGTTCGGCTCGGTGACCTTCCTCCCTCTGTACTTCCAGACCGTCGATGGCGCATCGCCGACGGGGGCCGGACTGCGGTTGGTGCCGATGATCGCCGGCCTGCTGATCATGTCGATCCTGTCCGGCCAGCTGATCAGCCGCACGGGCCGATACAAGGTCTTCCCCGTGCTGGGGACGGCGTTGATGGCGATCGGGCTCGTCCTGCTGTCGCGGCTCGACGTCGGCACCAACGTGCTCACCGCCTCGGCGTACCTGCTCGTCCTCGGGCTGGGCCTGGGGTCGGTCATGCAGGTGCTCGTGCTCGCCGTGCAGAACGCCGTCGACTACTCGATGCTGGGCGCGGCGACCTCGGCCGTGACCCTGGCCCGCGGCATGGGCGGCTCGCTCGGCACCGCGGTGTTCGGGTCGATCTTCACCAGCCAGCTGCGATCGCACCTGAAGAACGCGCTTACCGGCCCGCTCGGCGCCCAGGTCGCCTCCGGCAGCCGCCTTACCGGCGCTCAGGTGGTCAGGCTCCCGCCGCCCGCACGCCACGTCTACGAGCACGCCTACGTCCTCTCGCTGCGGCCGGTCCTGCTCGTCGCCGCCGCGGTGGCGGCGCTCGGCTTCGTGCTCAGCCTGCTGATTCAGGAGCGGCCGTTGCGCGAGACCGCCGGCGCGAGCACGGGGCTCGAGGACAGCCTGGCGGCGCCGCGTTCCTCGAATTCGCTGGCCGAGATCGAACGGTCCCTGACCAATTTGACCACGCTGGAGGAGCGCAGACGCTTCCGCCAGGAGGTGGCCGAGCGCTCGGGCGTCGACGTCAGCCCCGGGGCCATCTGGGCGCTGGTGCAGATCGACGAGCACGGCTTCGCCCGCGCGCGGACGATCGCCGAGGCCAACGGTGTCACGCCCCAGCGGATCGCCAACGTGCTCGGCGAGCTGCGCGCCCGTGGCCTGTTGTCGGGCGAGGACGGCGATACGAGCATGACCGAGACCGGGCACGAGTACACCGAGCGGCTCCTGGCCGCGCGGCGCAATCTCCTCGCCGAGGCCCTGGCCGACGGCGACGACGACAGGCCGCCCGAGTTAACGGCCCTGCTGCGGCGTCTCGCCCGCGAGCTCTGCGGCGAGCCTCCGGTGGCGCAACCCGCCGGCGCCACGGCGTAGGCGAGCCGGCTTTCGTCGCGCTAGCTTGGATGGCCGACCAGCGGATGCTGTGGGAGCGCAAGTTCGACACCGTCGACGCGTACCTGGCCGAGCAGCGGGCGCTGAAGGAGCGTGATGGGCAATGAGCACGAGCGACGCCCTTTGGTCACGGTCGAGTTCGTGGCCGGCGATGACGGGACCACTGTTCATCTCCACCACACCGGCTTCGCCTCGGCCGAGTCGTGCGCCAACCATCGGGCCGGCTGGCAGCTGATGGTCTCGGTCGAAACCCAGATCGCGATCGCCCGACCGCGAGCGGACGTTGCCGACTATGCCTGCGACCCGGACAACGCCACAGCGTGGTACCGGAACATCAAGGAAGTGACGTGGGAGTCGCCTCGCCCGCTCGCCGTCGGCTCGCGAATCGCCTTCGTCGCCCAGTTCCTGGGCCGGCGCCTGGCCTACACCTACGAGGTGATCGAAATCGTGCCCGGCGAGCGATTCGTGATGCGCACGGCCCAGGGGCCGTTCCCGATGCAGACCAGCTATGCGTGGCGGGATCTGCCCGACGGCGCGACGCAGATGACGCTCCGCAACCACGGTGATCCGGCCGGCTTCGCCAGAGTCGCCGCGCCGGTGATGGCACGGGCGATACGGCGAGCGAATCAAAACGACCTGCGCTTGCTCAAGCACATTCTCGAGTCGCGGCCGAGCTGAGCCCGCCCTCAGGGCAGACGCCCGGACCAGCGTACGGACGCCCCGGCGGCGCCCAGCAGGAGCACCAGTCCGGCGACCGCGAAGGCAGCCGTGATCTCGCGCTTGCGCGAGATGCTGCCGAGCTTGTCCCCCAGCCCGCGGTAGATCGAGCCGAGTTCATCGGCGCTCTGGGCCGTGAACGCGCGACCACCGGATAGGCGGGCGATCTGCGCCATCAGCTGCGGATCCGGCGGCACCGGCACCGGCTGCCCCAGCGGATCGGGGTTCTGCAGCGTGCCCCCTGGGGTACCAAGCGCGACGGTGTAGATCGGCACCTTGTCCTTCTTGGCCTCCTGGGCGACGATGGTCGGATCGACGCCCGAGTTCGCCGCGCCGTCGGAGAGGAGGACGATCGCCGACGGCGGGTGCTTGGCGCTCGGGCCGTGGAGCAGCTGCAGTGCCAGAGACAGCGCGTCCCCGGTGGCGGTCGCGCCATCGGCCTGCTGCCCGGCGATGATCGTCCTGGCGGCGCCGTGGTTGGTCACCGGCCCCTGGACCGCGTCGGCTGAGCTCGAGAAGGTCACCGCGCCGAGCTTCACCGCACTCGGAAGCTTGCCGATGAACGTGTTGGCGGCCTGTTCGGCCGCGGACAGTCGCGTCGGCTTGACGTCGGTCGCCGCCATCGAGCCCGAGTGGTCGGTGACGAGCATGATCGAGGCCTCGCCCACCGGGGACCGGTACGTCACGTGGGGACGGGCCAGGGCCACGCCGAGGGCAGCTATCGAGGCCAGAATCAGACCCGCCGGAAGGTGCCGCTGCCAGCTCGGCGTGGCGGCGACGGCGAGTCGCAGGGTGGACACGCCGGTGAAGCGGACGGCATAGCGCCGGGCGCGCCGGCGCGCGTAAATGTAGGCCAGCGCGGCGATGGGGACGACGAGGAGGACCAGCAGCCAGATCGGGTCCGAGAAGCTCACCGCAGATGCCGCCCCAGATCGCGCAGCCAGTTGGCGCCGGTCGAGAGCCTGATGTGCTCGACGCGAAGGCGGCGCAGCTCGCGAGCCACCTTGTCGGACCGCTCGCGCTCGAGCTCGGCGAAGCGCTCGCGCACCTTGCGGCGCGAGGTGTCGACATCGATGAAGTCCCCGGTCTCAGGGTCCACGAGCATCAGATGCCCGACGGCCGGCAGCTCGGCCTCGCGAGGGTCGCTGATCTCGACCGCCAGCACCGAGTGGCGCATCCGCAGCGACCCGAGCCGCCGCTCCCACCGCTCCTGGTCGCGGAAGTCCGAGATGACCACGATCAGCCCCGGGAGCCGGGCCAGGCGAGAGACGCGGCGCAACCCGCCCGCCAGTCCCTCGGGGTCGTGCTCGCCGTCCGGAGCCACGCCCTCGGCCAGCGTCCGCCGCAGCGCGACGATGCCGGGCTTGGCTCCGCGCGGTGAGAGAACGCGCGGCACGCTGGCTCCGAAGCCCACCAATCCCACGCTCCCCGCGCGGCGCACGCCGAGGCGCCCGAATACGAGCGTGACCCCCTCGGCCACGTCGGCCTTGAGCCGGTCGGCGGTGCCGAAGGCCATCGATGGCGACTGGTCGAGCACGATCCACGTTGTGAGCGTCCGCTCGGGGACGTGGAGGCGGACGTGGGGCTGCCCGCCGCTGCGGGCCGTCGCCGCCGGATCGATGTGGCGGACGTCGTCGCCGATCTCGTAGGGCCGGACCTGGGCCAGCTCGATCCCTGGCCCGACGCCCGCCGCGCGGCGGTCGCCGGGCAGCGTGCGCGCGACGAGGTGATCGAGGCCGACCTCGAGCTCGTCGATCACCGACTGCGAGAGACGGCCAGGACCCTGCCTGGCGGCAGGGGGCTCAAGGAGCGCCGGGGTCACGCAGACCTCACGACACCAGTCTGGATGTCGCCGGGCGACGCGTGCGTGAGGCGTCCGGTGCCGGGCTCCGGTACCGCCGCGAGCACCCGCTCGAGCAGTTGGTCGGCGGTGACTCCCTCGCTCAGCGCATCGTAGGAGAGCACGATGCGATGGCGCAGAACGTCGGCCGCCAGATCCCGGATGTCATCGGTGACGACGTGGCCGCGGCCGCGCAGCAGGGCGAGCACGCGCGCCGCCTGGACGAGTCCGATCGGGCCGCGGGGGCTGGCGCCGAACTCGATCATCCCGGCGAGGTCGGCGAGGCCGAACTGCCCCGGATGCCTGGTGGCTTCGGCGAGCGCGACGGCGTAACCGATCGACTCGCGGTCGACCAACACGGTCGCGGCGGCGGCGGCGTAGCGGTGCAGGGCGTCGAGCGAGAGGACCTCGCGGACCTCGGCCTGGGCGCCCAGGCTGCGTCCGACCACGGACGCCTCCTCGCCGGGCGTCGGGTAGTCGACGAGCACCTTCATGAGAAAGCGGTCGAGCTGCGCCTCGGGAAGCGGATAGGTGCCCTCGGACTCGATCGGGTTCTGCGTCGCCATGACGATGAACGGGAGGGGCAGGGGGTGAGTCTCTCCGCCGATCGTCACCTGCTGCTCCTGCATGACCTCGAGCAGCGCCGACTGGACCTTGGCCGGCGCGCGGTTGATCTCGTCGGCGAGCAGGAAATTCGTGAAGACGGGGCCGAGCTCGGTGGCGAAACCGCCCGTATCGGGCCGGTACACGCGCGTGCCGACGAGGTCGGCCGGGACCAGGTCCGGGGTGAACTGGACTCGGCCGTAGGAGCCGCCCAGGACTGCCGCGAGCGTCTTGACGGTGAGCGTCTTGGCCAGCCCGGGGACGCCCTCGAGGAGCACGTGGCCGCCGGCCAGCATGCTCACGAGCAGCCGCTCGAGCATGGCGTCCTGCCCGACGATGACGCGTTTGATCTCGTGCAGGGCTTCCTGCAGCGCTCCGCGCGCCTCGTGGCGGGAGTCGCCGGTCTGTTCAATGTCGGTCATCCGATCTCCTTTTCGGGTCTTTCTGTCTAGGCCAGGCGGCCGAACCAGCGCAACGACATAGCGCTTCCGAAGATCAGGAGCACTAGACCAAGGCCGGCGAAGCTCTGTGTGATTTCGTGGTTGACGTGCTTGTGGCCAAGCTCGGAGGCGAGATGCTTGTAGACGGTCGTCAGCTTCCCGCTGTCGCCCACCGCGAAGGCGCGGCCCCCGGACGCCTTGGCGATCTGACCGAGCTCGGTGGCGCTGAGCGGCACCGGGACGGTGAGTGTCCGCTTGCCGTGCTTGACCTTGATCGTGCCGCGGGCCGTGCCCAGAGCCACCGTGTAGACCGGGATGTGTTGGCCGCCCACCTGGCGGGCCACCGTGATCGGATTGGCGCCGTTGGTGGAGGTGCCGTCGGATAGCAGGACGATCGCGCTCGGAGCGCGTTTGCCGCCCACCCCGGGGGTCTTCTTGAGCACGGTGGCGGCCGCCTGCATCGCGTCGCCGATTGCCGTGTGGCCGGCGGCGTGGAGCTGCATCAGGGCCGAGCTCGACAGTGAGTGGTCGGTGGTCGGCGACTGCAACAGCGTCGGCCTGTCGTTGAACTGCATGAGGCCGACCTTGACCGTGTTCGGGACCGTGCTCAGAAACTGCCGGCTGGCGCGTTCGGCAGCCCCCAACCGCGACGGGGCCACGTCGGTGGAAGCCATCGAACTCGAGACGTCCTGGACGAGCATCACCGCGCCCTGCGTGACGGGCACGGCGGCGCTGCGCTGAGGCCGGGCCGCGGCCACGATCAGGGCGGCGACGGCCAGCAGGAAGGCGAGCATCGGTGCGTGGCGCCGCCACCGTGGGCGCCGCGGCGCCACCGACGGCTGCAGCGGCGAGGTGGCGAAGGTCGTCGCGGCCCGCTCGCGCCCGCGCTGAGAGACGATGTACCAGGCGACCAGCACGGGGACGGCCAGCAGCGCCAGCAGGACCAACGGCGAGGCAAAGCTCACGGCGTTTTACTCGCGTGTCGTGCCGTCAGCGTCGCCGCGGTCGTATACGTGAGCTGCCCACGCTTGAACTCGAGCGACAGCTTGTCGCCCGGCTGCAGCACATCAATCGCCTCGGTGACGTTGACGGGCGAGGCCACGGGGCGACCGTCGACCTGGGTGATGATGTCTCCGGGGCGCAGTCCGGCCGACTGGGCTGGGCTGCCGGGAGTCACGACGGCGACCAGCGCACCGGTTGGCCAGCTCTCGAGCTGCGCGCCGAGCCACGCCGGCGCGTTATGCACCCTTGCGGGGCTCGAATCGTTCATCGAGGTGACCGCGTACGCCCCGCCGGCGACCACGAGCGCGGCGAGGAGGCAGAGCGCTGCGATGCGGGGCGCGCTGGACCGGCGCAGGGCCGCGAGGCGAGCGCGGGCGCGCGCAACCGCTGCAGCCATCCGAGCGGCCAGCGACGGGCCCTTGGGAGCGATCGCCACCGGTTCGACCGCCGGCTCCTCTGCCTGTTCGGGGACGACTACGTGGACGCGTCGCGCCGCGGAGTCAGCCGACTCCTGCTCCCAATCGCCAGACCACAGATGCTTCGGTGAGTTCATGAGCTCCCAGGCAAAGCTAGGTCGCCATGGTGAGATCTTCTTAAGAGTTCGAGTCTAGGGAGGGTCCCGAGGTCGTGGCAGGGATTTCGACGTTCGACCGGCCCGCGCGTCGTTTTCGCGCGTCCTCGCGCTGACGGGCCTTGCTAGCGCCGGCAACCGACTCCTGCGGCGCTTCAATCACCACCGTGCGGGCGATCAGATCCTGGAGGCCGCGACGCCGAGAATTGAACGGGATCATCACGTAGCCGGCCAACAGCGGGATGGCCGCGAGTACGACCCCAATCATGCGCACGAAGGCACGGCGCGGTTTGATCAGCTTCCCATCTGTCCCCACGACCCGGAATTGCATGATGCGGTTGCCCGGCGTCTGGCCCGTGGTTGCCCAGAAAAAGGTGAAGTAGCCGACGATCCAGATGATGTAAGCCGCCCCGCCGACCGCCAGCAGGGCGGTTCTGACGTCCTTGGGCAGATGCAGAACCGACACGATCAGACTCACGCCGACCGCGACCACGACTGCCGCCACGTTGATAATCGCAGCATCGAGCGCTCCTGCGACCGCTCGCGTGGCCAGCCCGACGTAACGCGCCGGCAACGGCGCCGCCGTCGAAGTCATGGCGTGTCCGGTTCGGGTTTCTCGCCGGTCGGCCGGGTCGTCGGCGGGATCGTGTCCATCCGGCGACGGGTCAGACGGTGAGCTGCGCGGTCGAGCCAGTCGTCCGCGCCACGCGAGCGTGCGCGAACCGCGTCACCGACCTGGTCGGCGAAACCAAGGCTCTGTTGGGTGATCGCGGCGGTGACGGCCGGGCTGGCGGCGATCTCGTCGATCATCCGCCAGAGCGCCGGGCTGGCCAGGATGCGGTCGACGATCTCGTCGAGCAGACCGCTGTCGAAGACCGCCGCGATGATTGCCTTGGCCCCGTCGGTGGCCACCATCTGTTTGACCGTCGCCTGGACGCGCGGGCTATTCAGCGCGGCCAGCAGCACCCGTTCGAGCTCCTCGCTGTCGAGCACGCGATCGACGGCGCGGCGCTCGAGTTCGAAGCCGGCGTCGACGGCCCTGCCCGCCACACCTCTGAACGGACGCAGCGGTAGCGCGGCGGCCCGACCCCCGATCCCCACGAGCCTGCGTGCGGCCCGTTCGGCTGAGTTGGATCTCTGACTATCGGCCATCGGTGGTCCCGGGCCCCATCATCTCAGAGCCCCGAACGGTCATTATCACCCGGTTTGGGCGATGCCGCCAACTGCCCGAGCGGTAGCTTTGCCGGCATGAATGCGCCTCCTCGACAGCTCGTGGCCTTTGCCTTTCCCCGTGGATCGTCCTTCGAAGGGCAGCTGGTCGGCGCGCTGGAACGCGTCGAGAGCGGCGGGACGATGCGAATCCTCGATGCCCTGTTCGTGGCCCGCGAGCCCGATTCGGGGGAGCTCGCAGCGATCTCGATGAGCGCCGACGGCAGTGCCGGCATGGTCGGCAGGCTGCTCACGTTCCGCCTCGAGGGCGGAACGGCGCGCAAGAGCCTGACCGAGAAGGTGCTCGATGGCCGACTCGGTCCGCTGGCCCGATCGCTGGCCGAGAACCTGGAGCCGGGCGAGGCCATGGCCGCCGTGCTCGTCGAGCACACGTGGTCACAGATCCTGGTCGACGGGATCTCGCGCATGGGTGGCGCCCCCATGCACGACGAGTTCGTCGAGGTGGATGGCCTCGATGAGGCCTGGGCTCCGCTGCCCGGCACCGTCACGTCCCAGCTGCGTGAGAAGCTGTCCGCTGACAGTGGCTAACCACCGCGGTGGATAACTAAAGGAGTCTGTATGGCGGTGAACCCCTCCGACCGGGCGCTCGAGGCGGCCGGCGCGTGGTGGGTCTTCGTGCTCGTCGGGCTGCTCAGCCTGATCGCGGGCATCATCCTGATCCTCAAGCCGAGCAACAGCCTCGCAACGCTCGCTGTCGTCGTCGGGATCTTCTTGCTCATCGACGGCATCTTCCAGCTGGCCAGTTCGTTCAGCCACGCCAACGAGAACCGGGCCCTGGCCGCGATCATCGGCGTCCTCGGAATCGTGATCGGCATCGCGCTGATCCGGCATCCGTTCCACGGCGTCGCCGCGATCGGGATCCTCATCGGGATCTGGCTGGTCGCCGCCGGCGTGGTCCGGCTCGTCTTCGCCATCGCCGAGCGCGTGAATACCGTGATGCGATCGGTGATCGCCGTGATCATGATCATCGCCGGCATCATCGTCGTCTCCGATCCCCACATCGGTTACGCAACGCTGGCGGTCCTCGTCGGCATCTGGTTTGTTCTCAACGGCGTCGGGACGATCGCCCTCGGCTTCGGGATTCGCTCCGTCAAGCCAGAGCTGAAGGCCGCAGCCGACGACAGCTGAGACTTGAGCCTTATCCTTGCTGGGTCGGCGCGATGCGTCGTGACCACCAGCGGGCCGTTGTGTCCATGCCTCAGCAACCTATGAGCGAAGCCCAAGACTGCGATCCGATCCGCGTCGTGATCGCCGAGGACGCCTACCTGGTCAGGGAGGCGCTGACGCGTCTCCTGGCCAGCGCGGCGACGGTTGAGGTCGCCGGAAGCTACGGCGATCGCGATTCCCTCCTTCGCGCGGTGCGGGAGCTCCAGCCCGATGCCGTCGTCACCGACATCCGGATGCCGCCGACGGGGACCGATGAGGGCATTCAGGTCGCCCGCGAGCTGCGCGAGAGTGACCCGCAGATCGGCATCGTTGTACTCAGCCAGTACGCGGACCCGAGCTACATGCTCGCCCTGCTCGAGTCGGGCTCGGCCGGTCGCGCCTACCTGCTCAAGGAGCGCATCAGCGACGCCGGCCAGCTGGTCTCGGCCATCGAGGCCGTCGCCTCCGGTGGCTCCGTCATCGACCCGCTCGTCGTCGAGTCGCTGGTCCGCGCCCGCACGAACGCGGCCAAATCGCCCCTGTCGGAGCTCACCGCCCGCGAACACGATGTCCTCGCCGAGATCGCCCAGGGGAAGAGCAACGGTGCCATCGCCGGTTCGCTCTACCTGACCAAGAGGGCCGTCGAGAAGCACGTGAACTCGATCTTCATGAAGCTCGACCTCGGCAACACCGACGACGTGAGCCGTCGGGTCAAGGCGACGCTGATCTTCCTCGCTGCCGACGATCAGTAGCCGGACGCCCGGTCGCCTCGCCGCTGTGTCGGAATCTCCGCGGCGATTCGCGTCCCCTGTCCTCGCCCCGACTCGATCTCGAAGCTGCCGCCGAGCCCCTCGACCCGGTCCCGGAGGCCCTCGAGCCCAAGCCCGGGCCGCTCCACCGCCCCGCCGATCCCGTTGTCGCTGACGACGAGTGCGAGCTGACCGGACCGCTGCTCGAATCGCACCACCACGCGTGAGGCACGGGAGTATTTCTGGGCATTGGCGATTGCCTCCGCGACGACGAAGTACGCCGTCGTCTCGGCTCCCTCATCGAGCCGGCCATTGGGGGCGCCAAGTACCTCCACGGGGAGGCTGGCCGATCCGGCGATCGTCCTGACGGCCGCGGCCAGTCCGGCCGCGGCCAGCACCGGCGGGCGGATCCCGTGCGCCAGCGCCCGGAGGTCCGCGATGGCCAGGGACAGCTCGCCCCGCGCTTCGTCGAGCAGGGCCGGCGCGCGCGGAGCCCCTCTCCGCACCTCGTCCGTGGCCAGGCCGAGATTCACGGCGAGGGCAATCAGCCTCTGCTGCGCACCATCGTGGAGGTCGCGTTCGAGCCGTCGCTGGGCGATCTGTCCGGCCGCGATGAGTCGCAGGCGCGAGGCCCGGAGCCCCGCGGCAAGCGCCCGGCGCTCGCACACCACCGCTGCCAGCGTCAGCGTGGACAGCGCCGCGACGGCGACATACAGCTGCGTGACCAGCACGCCGCGGGAGATCGAGTGGATGGCGAAGGGACCGTCGAAGTGCGTCGTCCCCCAGATCGCGAACCCCGACACGATCAGAATGGCCAGCGTCGCGCCCCGGGGTCCGAAGCGCAACGCGGCCCAGATCAGGGCCGGGAACACGATGTAGCTGAGCGGGCTGCCCGTGTTCAACCCGAACTGGCTGAGCGCGATCAGTGCCACCGTCAACGCGCCACCCTCGACCCACCGGCCCCGCAGCCAATCTCGCGACTGGCGGTTCCACCAGGCAATGGCGAGCGGCAGGATGATCAGCGCGCCGGAGAAGTCGCCCAACCACCATGTCCGCCACACCCGCAGGAGCGACCCCTGATGGACGACCCCCCACAGAGTCAGGGACAGGCTGCCGATCGTGGCACTGATGGCCGTCCCCACGGTGATTCCGGCCACCACGACCGCCGTTCCCGCCACGGTCTCGAGCGGCGAGCCACGGGGTTGCAACCGCCTGATCAGACCGGCGGCGACGAGAATCTCGAGCAGGTTGCCGAAGCTCTGCGCGACGGCGCATCCGGTCGGAAGGGCCGTGTAGTTGTTGACGAGCAGGTCGCCGAGCAAGACCGCGGGCCAGAACCTCAACCCGCCGAGGTACAGCGCCGCGATGCCGACGCCGACGGGGAGCCAAACGACCGCCGCCACCGGACCGGCGAACTCAAACGCGTACCCGATGTGCGCGGCCACGTAGTACGCCAGGATGACCCCGGCGACGCCGAGAAGGTAGGCCCGCTGCGACTTCGCAGACGATCCACCGACGATTCTTGCCCAAACGCCCGGTTCTGCGGTCGCACCCAACGACGCGCCAGCCATGGCGACAATTCTTTCACCTGGCCAGCGGTGCAAATGGAAAGCTCGTGTAACCCGACCCGCGATTTACGGATTTGGCGGCCCAGATCGTGCCGAGTGTGTGCGCTCCGCCCGGTGGTGGGCCTCTACCCCGGCCGGAGTCGCGGCGTGGCGCCTGCGGCCGGGGCGCGTGTCGGCGCTGGTTACGAGGCGGCGCCGGCGTTGGCCGGCGGCTGCAGCGCATCCTGGAGTCGCTTGGTGTCCTCGTCGGACAGCGAGGTCTTGATCACGGTTCCTCCGTACTGCTCGAGCGCGGCGACAGCCTTGTCCGGCGTGGCGTGCTCGATGATCAAGAACATGGCCGACGTGCCGGGTTTGACGTAGTCGCGCACCTGCTCCTGGAACTGCTTGTCGATGCCCTTCTCTCCGAGGTGCCCGAACAGCGCGCCAAGGCCGGCTCCGACCGCCCAGCCGGCAAACGGCACGAAAAACAGCAGGCCGAACAGCAGCCCCCAGAACCCTCCCCAAACCGCGCCGCCGGCGGCGGAGGCGCCACCGTGGGTGGTGTGCACGTGGTACTTGCCGTCGAGGTCACGCGAAATCGAAGCGACCTGGTCGGCCTGGATGATGAGCTCAGACTCGAGTTGCTGAACGGTTTGCCTCGCCTGCTCGGCGGTGGTTTGATCCGGATAGCCGATCGCCACCAGGGTTGCCATTACACGATCTCCTTTCGGCTCAATTGTCATATTTGGCGCTCGGTCATCTGTTGAGAGGATGGCCCGGCGGCACGCGTTTGTGCGCTCCATAGCGTCGATTGAGGTGGCTTTCCGGTCATCACCCGAATAGGATGAGCCGCCGCCCCCGACGACCAGACCATCGGCCGCAGTCACCCGATTCGGACGATGCCGCGGGCACGAACATGGGGCAGGCTTGCACTCACATGAGCAACGGCGAGACCGCGACCCCGCAGGAAGCGCCGGCAGCCGCCGCCGGCGCGACACCGTCAGCGGAGCCGGCGAAGATCTCCCGCGGCCGGTTGATCGGCGTCGACGCGCTCATCACCATCACCACCATCCTGGCCGTCATCGGGATGCTGGCCGTATGGGCCAATCGTCTGCTGTTCAACCCCGACAACTGGTCGAACACCAGCACGCAGCTTCTCCAGAACCCCGACGTCCGGGATGCCACGGCCAATTACGTCGTCGACCAGCTCTACGCCAACGTCAACATCGCCCAGCTGATCGAGTCCGGGCTACCGCCTCGCCTTCAGCCATTGGCCGGACCGGCGGCCGGCGCGTTGCGCAACGTCGCCGTCAAGGGGACCAGCGCGGCCCTCGAGCGACCGCGGGTCCAGTCGTTGTGGGCGGCGGCAAACCGCGCGGCCGACCAACAGTTCGTCAACATCGTCAACGGCGGGGCCGGGGCGGTGGGGGTCCAGGGTGGGGTGGTGTCGCTCGACCTCGCCTCGATCATCGACAACGTTGCGTCGCGCCTTGGCCTCCCCGCCGGCCTGGGGGAGAAGCTGCCGCCCAACATCGGGCGCCTGACCATCTTCAAGTCCAACCAGATCAAGGCGGTCCAGGACATCGGCAACGCCGTCAAGGGGCTGGCGCTGTGGCTGACGATCCTCGTCCCGATTCTCTACCTGCTGGCGGTCGTGCTGGCGCGCTACCACCGGCGGCGGACGCTGATGACAGTGGGTTTCGCCATCCTGATCGCGGGAGTCCTCGGAATCGCCGGGCGACACATTCTCGATTCGGCGATCACGAATTCGCTCGTCAAGGACGATTCGCTGCGTCCCGCCGTGAGCGCCGTGGTCCTCATCAGCACCGGCTTGCTGGCCGAGATTGCCAACGCGTTCATTCTGGTCGGCGCGGCGGCCATCGTGGCCGCATGGTTCGCCGGTCCGGCGCGAATCGCCGTCGCCGGGCGTCGGGCCATCACCCCGTTCATGCGAGACCAGCCGGTGGGAACGTACGGAGTCGTGGTGGCCGTGATGATCCTGATCTTCATCTGGCAGCCGATCCACGCCACCGGGACGCCGGGTGGCATCATCGCCTTCCTCGTCCTTGCCCTGGTCGGGACCGCGCTGTTGCGCCGCCAGGTCACGGCCGAGTTCCCCGACGCCCAGGCGGGCGATGCGAGCGCCTCGGCCCGTGGTCGCGTCCAATCGTTCCGGGACGGTCGTGAGCGCCGTAAGCAGCCCGCTGCCAACGGCTCAGATGCGATCCCGGACCAGCTCGAGCGCCTGGCCAAGCTGCGCAACGATGGGTCGATCTCGGACGAGGAGTACAACGCCGCGAAGACGCGGCTGCTGGGGGCCTGACAGCGATGGCCACCGCATCGGAAGCGCTGCTCCGGCGCCTCGCCGAGGGCGACGAGAACAGCCTCCGCCAGGTCCTCATGCCGCCCCCGGCGGCGAGCGGCGCGCTCGCAGACCACCGTCTGGACACGCGAACGGCGACGCTCGTCCGCCTCGGCGCCCTCCTCGCTCTCGATGCGTCAACCGCCTCGTTGCGCTGGGCCGTCGAGCGCGCGTCGTGCATGGGTGCCGATGACGACGCCATTGTCGGCGTCCTGCTCATCGCCGCCCCCGCCGCCGGCGCGGCACAGCTCGTGGCCAGCGCCCCGCGCCTCGCCCTCGCCCTCGGCTTCGACATGGAGCTCGACGGCTGGGACGGTTCGTGAGTAGGAGTACCTAGAGCCCGAGGAGACCGGCGGCCGAGCCGCGCGCCACGGCCTCTGAGCGGGACGCGGCACCGAGCTTGCGGTACACGGCGTGCGCCTGGGTCTTGACGGTGTTGGGCGACACGCCCAGCTGGATGGCGATCTCGCGGAATGAACGGTGGCTGGGGAGGAAGCGCAGGATCCGCAACTCGGCGATGGTCAGCGCCGAGGGCCCGGTGAGGCTGTCCTCGGCGAGCGTGTCCATATACGACCACGCCTCGTCGAACCACTGCGCGAACACCGAGGCGTCGGGCGTCCGACGAGCTAGGCGCGACGCCTCGGCGAGCAACGTCCGAGCAGCGATAACGTCAGCCAACCTGAGCGAAGCATGGGCGAGAAGAAGTCTGGCCTCCGCGCCGTACCAGGGAAGAAAGTCGCCCAGGGAGGACAGGAGGTCCTTGGCCGTGCGCAGATCCCGCTTCGCCTCGTCGGCCCGGCCCTGATGAGCGCGCGCGGCGGCGGAGGCAGCAAACACCAGCGCAGTGAGCGAACACCGCGTCAGCCCGCGCCGGTCGAGCAGATCGCGCGCGCGGTCGGTCAGATCGGTAGCCGTGTCCCAGTCCCGGCCCTCGATGGCCAGCATCGCCTGCACGGCGAGACACAAGGACGCGGCGAGGGGCGCTGCGGCGACACCCCGTTCGACGCCCTCGTCGAGCAGTCCTAGCGCGGAGTCGCGCTCGCCGATGAGGTGGTCGGCCACCCCCCGGAGCAGGCACAGGGAGGGCCGCCAGGGACTCTCCTCCGACTCGAGCTCGTACGCGCGCCTCGCGACCTCGCCCATCTCGATCGCCCCCGCCTTGGCGACAATCGCTTCCACTACCGCCAGTCCGATTTTCATCGACCTCGCCGTGTCCGGATCCGGAACTCGCTCCACCATCGCCGCGGCGGCGCGTGCGTGTTGGCGTGCCTCGGCGACATCGCCGGCGACCAGAGCACTGTGGGCGGCGCACAGGGACAGCGTGGGCAGCCCGCCGATGCGCTCGGGTCCGAGGCTTCCGAGCCAATCCTCCACCGTCTCACCACGCCCCTGGGCCAGGTAGCCGACGAGGTTTGCCCACAGCAGCTCACCGGCGCGCGCCCCGTCGCCCCCCGCCACGGCGTGGCCGATCGCGCGGTCAAGGTCCCCGCGCTCAGCAAACCACGCGCTGGCGCGGGAGCGGATCCGCGCTTCGAGCTCGCCATCAGCCTGACGCAGCTCGGCGCGCAGCGCGTCACGCACGAGCTCGTGCCAGCGATGCGTCTCGTGGGCGGCGTCCAGTGGCACGAGCAGTTGCGTGACCCGCGCCAGCCGCGCCAGCGCGAGCGCCGATCCGGACGTCTGGAGAGCTGCGTCGCAGAGTGGGCCGGACAGCTCGTCGAGCACCGACGTGCGCCGCGCGAAGTCCCTCAGGTCGTGCGGCACCGCCCCGAGCACCTCCTCGCGCAGGAACTCAGCCAGGAAGTAGTCGCTGCCGCCGCCCGCCGTGGCCGAGCCACGTTCGACGCCTTCCCTCATCGACAGCGCCGCGAGATACAGCGCGGCCGGCCACCCCTCGGTCTGCGCCACGAGCGAGCCGACGGCCTGTGGATCGAGGTCGACGCCGGCCCGGCCGAGTAGATCGGCGGCCTCGTCACGCGCCAGTTGCAGATCGCGCATCCCCACCTCGACGAGCTGGCGGTGCGCGCGCAGGCGGCCGGTCGGCAGGGCGGGCTCGCTGCGCGAGCCGATGGCGATGACCGACCCGTCGGCCAGGTGCTTGCGCATCTCCTCCACGACATCGCGCAGCACCGTCGAGGCGACGGCCTGTGCGTCGTCGAGCACGAGGATGAAGTCGCGACCGGCCGCGGCGAGTCGCTGCACGAGCAGCGCGAGGGCGGCCGGTTCATCCCAGTCCGGCAGTTCTCCGGCCTCCGGCGGGTCAATCCAGGCTGCGGCGCCGAAGCCGTCGAGCAGCGCCGCAACGATCGCTCCGCGATCGTTGGCATAAGCGCGGTCGAGGGTGAGCCACAGGACCGGGCGCTCGTCGCACGCCGCCCATTCCGACAGGAGGGTCGACTTGCCGTAGCCTGCCGGCGCGACAACCAAAGCCACCGCGGCGCCGCGAGCGTTCGTCAGCCGCTCCACGAGCAACCTACGGCTGACCATCCCGGGACGAAAGGCGGGCGCACGGTCCAGCGCACGCAGACCTCGCGCTGACCTCGCCGCCTCACCTTTCGTCGTGCGCGGCCCTCGTGGGGGCGCGACTAGCTCGGCTGTAGACATCGTGAGTGGATCGCGTCGCAAGTTGGCGGACCGTGGTTGCATGGATGACAACACTGCTAAGGCGAAGTTGTCCCGCACGCGGGCGGCCGAGACAAGCAGGCCCGCCTCCGTCTTCGCGGAGGCACGCACCACCCTTACGGGGCGAGATCGGCCCCGCGTCTGGGCGCCTCGAGCGCCGATCGTCCTGTTATCCACCCACCCGCCCGGGCATACATCACCCACTTGGGAGGATGCGCGCCGCAGGATCGGGCCTAACGTGCCGTGCCTATGGATGAGGCCGAACTCCTCCTCCGCCGACTCGCGCTCAACGACGAACGGTCAGTGGGGATGGTGCTCGCCGGTCGACCCGAGAGCGAGGCGGCTCCGGCCTTGCTGCCCAAGGAGGATGTGCTCGTCCGACTGGGAGCCCTTCTGGCGCTCGGTGCTCCCACCATGTCGTTGCGCGCCACCGTTCACCGGGCCGAGGAGGCCGGCGCCACCGAGTCGGAGATCGTTGGCGTGCTGGTCGCCGTCGCCCCCGCAGTCGGACTGGCGCGAGTGGTGTCCGCGGCGCCCAAGCTCGCGCTGGCCATCGGCTACGACATTCACGACGACGAGTGACTCGGCCCGTATCGCCCAATTTGGGTGATGTTCGGGCGCCGCCGTGGACTTACCATGTCTCATCGCCGCCCGGGTCGGCAGATCTAGAAAGCTCGACGGACTGAGAGGTGTCAATGGCTCACGTCACATTCCAGACGATCAAGCTAGCGCGAGGCAAGCACGGATCACCCGCGGAGGGGGCCTGCGTTATGGAACTTGCCTCGATGCTGGCGGGGGAGCCGTTCAGCGATCACCCCACCTCCGTATGCCCCGTGATCGGGTCATTTCTGCGGGCGTACAACGACTCGATCGACGACGAACGGCGCCAGGATCTCTACGCCTACGCCTCCGAGGTGGTCGGCAGCAACGCCTCCCCCGCCGTCCAGCACGCGCGAGTGCGGCGGCTGACCTCATGGAGTCTCGAGATCCAGCAGCGGCGATGGACGCGGCTGTTCATGCCCCAGCGCCTGCGCTCGCTGGCCGCGATCTCGATCGCCGATGGGATCGGGACGCAGTCCGTGCGCGCGATCTCCAAGCACACCGACGAAACCCACGCAAGGGCCATGGCACTGATCGACGAGCTGCTCGCGATCACGGCGGCTGAGTGTTACGAGGGATCGGCCGCGTGCCCCGAGGTCAAGCGAGACGAGAGCAGGCTCGTGGTCACGTCGGCCAGCACAGACCCAAGCACCGCGCCGGCGAGCACATCGCCGGGATAGTGCACGCCGGTGTGAATTCGCGAGTAGCCGACGAGCGCGGCCAGCAGATGCAACGGCAGGCTGACTGCCGGTAGCGCCTGACCGGCGCCATTGGCGAATGCGACAGCGGCGGCCGTGTGACCCGACGGGAACGACCGTGAATCCGGCATCGGTACATAACGGCTCTCCGGCACGGACTCACCTGCGCGATCGGGGCGCCGGCGACGCCCGAAGGGCTTGACGACTAGGTTGACCGTGGCCGACGTCGCCGTCACGGCGGCGAGCCCGGAGATCGCCGCCCGCCGGCCACGCCGACCGCCTAACAGCGCCAGCGCACCGCTGGCCGCCAACGACAGGCGCGAGTAGTTGGCCGCCGTGGAGAGCCGCCGCATCGCCCCATCCAGCCGAGGCGTGGGCGTGTCGGCGATCGCCGAGTAAACCGCGCGATCGACCTGCACGAGCTCGCCCAGCCATCCTCGGCCATCGCGTACGTCAGCGGGGTTGCACGACCCATGGGCCATGGCTCAGCGCTGCCTGAGCGGGCGCGCTCGGCCCAGGTTTCCGACGATCACGGACACGACCGTGACGAGATAGATCTGTCCCAGCAGCGCTTCACCCGACGACAGAGTATGACCCAGGTTGCTGCGGGCGGTCAGATCTCCATAGCCGACCGTGGTCAGCGTCGTGAAGCTGAAGTACAGGCACCTGGCCACCGTGGCCTGGACGTTCTGGGCGAAGAAGTCAGTCCCCCCAAGGCGATCTATCGACCCGTAGATGAAGGCGAAGAACATCCCCAGCAGGATGTACAGGCAAAGCACGCCGAACACCGCCGGGACGGTGACCCGATGGCGGGCCCGCACACTCCGCACCACGCCCACGACGATGGCCGGCGGGGCCAGCGTGACGAGCAGCAGGTTGGCCAGTCGGGTCGACGCGCCGTCGATGTTGCCGGTGGCCGACTCGACGATGCTGGCGGCGACGACGATGATGGCGATGATGAGGGCGCCGCGCTTGAAGCGGGGCCGCACATTGCCGGCCCACAGCGCGAGGAGCAAGGTCGCGGCCAGGAGCAGCGACACAGCGACCTGCTCGATCTTGCCCGGTTCGGCGATTCCCTGCACTGCGAACGAAGCCAGTATCGCCCCCAGCAACGCTCCGTAGCGCTCCCGGCGATCGATCGGTTGTGCGGGGACGCTCGGTTCGGTCTCGGCGCTGTCGGGCTCGTTGGCACCGGGGCTGGCGTCGGTCAAGCGAAACCTCTCACGAGGTGCGGATCATAAGGACGCAGACCCGGATGGCATCCGGGGCCCTCGAGCCCCGGATGCCTCGATGGCCCGTCCGGCCCTAAATCGGCGGACGAGGTGCGGTTGGTATCGAGGGGCTCGTATCACCTGGCCCGTCGCTGCCGATCGGGTCGCCGAACGTGGCCAGTCCGTGGATGATCCACAGGCTCAGTGCAAAGATCGCCAGCGACCAGAACGGGTACGCGGCAATGTCGAACAGGGCGTCGATCGCCACCAGTGCGGCGACGGCGATGCCGAAATACCTGCCGAAGTCGCCACCTTGGAAGAGCGACAGCGACGCCAAGATCTCGAGGATGCCGAGAATCAGCGTGATCCAGCCCCACGTCTTGAGGCTTCCGAATACGTAGTGCGTGTGGTGCGTGAAGAAGTTCGAATTTCCAATCGCTGCGATCCCGTAGACGATGTTCAGCACGCCGCCGATCATCAGCAACACGGCGGCGAAGATGGCGCGCCCCAGACCTCGGGTTTGGTTCACTTCCGTCCCTCCTATCAGTAGCGGATAGCCACCAGGATCGACGATGGGGGGCGTCCACACCTCACCCGTAATGGGTGATTACTCGGACGCCGGGAGCGCTCGGTCAGAGCGCGGCTGCATGAGCTCGCTCGCGTCCGCGGGCAGATGGCCGGTGAAGGCCAGACGCGTCAGCGCCACGACGCGTCTTCCATGTTGTCTCGGGCTCGATCGCCGACGGGGAGGCGCCGGGGTGCTGCGGGGCCACCCTGACCCTGAGCGCGCCGGGTCGGATTCGGAAGCGCAGTGGCGGATCGAGCATCGCCGCCTCACCGTCGATTCCCGCCGGCACCTGCCGTGGCGATGCGATGTCGATCGACGGAGCCGTCCACTGACGCATGGCCGGCGCACCGCCGGACTGCGAGTCGTGGCCGTTGGTCGCGCCGATCAGCGCGATGCCCAGCGTCCCCTCGTCGAGGCGAGGCCGCGTCCCGCTGCTCAGCCCGGGGCCGAGCCGGTAGCTGTTGTTGGAGATCAGGATGGCCAGGGCCGAATGCTGGTCATCGTCGTCCCCGGCGCTCAGCTCGAGCGGCTTGGCGTCCGGCCCCACCATGTCGGGCACCGTGTCGAGCAGCGTGCGGATCTTGGCCTCGCGGTAGCCGGCCCGCTGTACGGCTTCCGCGTACAGCCCCAGCGAGACATTGTTGACGAATACGCGTCCGTTTACCTCGGCCAGATCGACGATCCGCTCTCCCCCATTGACGAAGGCGTCGAGCGCGCCGACCACGTCGTTGCGATCGACGCCGAGATCGAGAGCGAAGTGGTTGCGCGTGCCGGCCGGGATGCACGCGTATGGCAGGTTGTGCTCGGCGGCCAGCTCGGCCACGATCGCCTGTGTGCCGTCCCCGCCCGCCGCGGCCAGGCCGTCGGCGCCACGCTTCACGGCGTCGCGGACGAGCTGTTCGAGGTCGTCACCCAGGCTCAGCTCGATTGGCTCGATGCCCCGGCGGCGTGCCTCATCGGCGAGGTGGAACCGCTCAGCCTTGCCGCCGCCCGACTTGGGGTTGTAGACGAGCACGGCGTGGGCCGGGGGATCGGCCCGGGGCAGATCGACGTGAAGCTTGAACGCCCGCGGTGCCGCGGCGAGCGCGGCCACAAAGGTCACGGCCACGATCAGGTTCACCCACAGCGACCCCTCCACGACGATGAGGACGATCGACGCGACGAACAGGACCAACGCCGCTGCCAACCCAAGGACGCGGGGGCTGCCCCGGTGTCGGATGCCGTACCAGCCGCTCAGCGCCGCGACCACGAGACACGCGAGCACCGACAGCCCGCGCGGGAACCGGACAATCACGAGGCCAACGGCGAGAACCAGCGAGACGCCCGCCAGCACCACCGCCGAAATCGCCCAGACTCTTCGCGCGGCCATCGTCCGTTGGCTCAGAGTCCGGTCTCGGCGACGATCTTGCCCGCGGCGACGGCGTCTGACAGCGCTTCGTAGTCGCGGCCGTTCTGCTCTGCGTACGCCTCGGAGAAATCGAGCACGGCTCGATCGAAGTTGTTGCCGCCGCCCAGATACGACGCGATCGCGATCCGATCGCCGCTGCGCGCATGGGCACGGGCCAGCGTCCAACCGCAGAGCCGTCCGTAGACGATCATGCCCTCGGGCCTGAGTTGGTCGATCTCGACCGACCCCTTCCAGTCCCTGAGCTGTCGGCCGTAGAAGTCGCGCGCCTTGCCGTCGAACCCGGCATCGACCTTGACCCAGCCGAGGAAGATGTCGCTCGCGGCCTGCATCAGCCGCTGTCCCGTGACGACGCGCTGACCGTGATTGCGATATTGGCTGTGGCCGAGGAACTCCTCGAACACAGACGCCTCCGCCTCCTTCATCTGCAGGAACAGCGGATCCTCGTTGTCGCGCCCCAGCAGAAGCCCAATCCAGGCCCGCGTTCCGACGCTGCCCACACCGACGACCTTGCGGGCAAAGTCCACGAGCTCGAATTCCTCGAGCAACACGCGACGATCGGCCTCGAGCGTGCCTCGAAACTCGCGTAGAAGTCCGCGCAGCTCGTCGAAGCGCTGTTCCAGATCATCGCCTTTGGCCAGAACGGCGAGGGGCACGATCAGCGGTGACTGATCGACGATCTCGACCGTGCCGTTCACCGTCCGGGTGAGCTTCGAGAACGCCGACATGCTGTCGCGTGTCCGTGCCTTGGCCAGACCCTTCGCGGCCCGCTTCACCATTGCCGGAGCCATGGCCTCCGAGCGCTCGGCGAGCAGGCTCTCGATCTCGAGCCGCGCGTACCAGACGGCCAGGTTGTCCATCGAGGCGAACTCGCGCATGGCGTTGCGGTACTGGCCCAACGTCTCCATGACGATCCGCTGCTGGTCCTTGACCCGGTACTGGTTGTCGCGCGCGGCGATCAGCATGCTCACGGCCAGCCGCTTGACGTCCCACTCCCAAGGTCCCGGCAGGGTCTCGTCGAAGTCGTTGATGTCGAACACCAACCGGCGCTCGGGAGAGGCAAAGACGCCGAAATTAGAAAGATGGGCGTCTCCGCAGCACTGTACGTTGAAGCCCGAGCGTGGCGTCGCCGCGAGGTCATGCGCCATGATCAGCGCGGCACCGCGGTAGAACGTGAACGGCGAGACCAGCATGCGGCCGTATCGGATCGGGACCAGCTCGGGCACGCGTGTGGCCGCCTGGCGCTCGAGTAACTCGATCGGATCCGGCCGTTCCTGCCCCGGCTCGAACACCGCATGGCTCGAGCGAGGGACCTCCGCGCGCGCTGCCTTGCCACGGGCGACTCGCTCGGCCACGGTCAGATGTGGCACGACCACGGTTGGGTCTCTCTTCGCTACCTCTACCACGTTTCGGATCCTCTCCGTTTACAACGCGTCCCCGTCATCCTATCCGGGTGATCCAGGGCAACTGGTCCCGAGCTGCCGCTGATCAGCTTCGCGGTGGCACCCGACTGGACCCCTGGAGCGATCGAGCGTGGCAAGGCCTCGATCGCGCGCCGCGGTCGCCACATGGCTGCCGTCGGCCTGTCCATCGTGGGGGTACTGCTGATCATCAAGGGCCTCGTCGGACTGATCAGCTAGCGCGGTACCCCGCCGCCGAGGATGCCCGCACCACGGCGAGCCGGGGTGGTGCCCGCCTCCCTGGGCTTGGGAAGCTCGCGCCCTTGCCATCGCCCCCCGCGCAGTGGACCATTCCTTCAAACGATGTATGAGAGGAGGCATCGTCGAGTGAGCTCGCCACGGCACTGGCGAGCGCCGGCGGACGGATCATGAACCCCCCCTTGCCTGGCGTCGCGCGGCGCGCAGCTGGCCATGCGGGGCGCGAGGACAGCACCCGACCGCCAATCCGGGTCATCATCGCCGAGGACTCGTACGTGATCCGGGACTACCTGACGGCAACCCTCAGCGCCGCGCCCGAGGTCGATGTGGTGGCCGTCTGCTCCAACGGCGAGGAGTTGGCAACCGCGATCGGCACGTGGCAACCCGATGTCATCCTCACCGACATCCGGATGCCTCCCTCGGGAGCCGACGAGGGCATCCGGATCGCCACGGGGTTGCGCGAATCCAATCCCGATATCGGTGTCGTCGTCCTCAGTCAGTACGCCGAACCCTCGTATGCGCTCGCTCTGCTCGACGGGAGCTCGAGCCGGAGGGGGTATCTGCTCAAGGAGCGGATCCGCGATCGAGGCGAGCTGATCAAGGCGATCGAGACGGTGGCGCGAGGTGGGTCGGTGCTCGATCCGATGATCGTCGACGTGCTCATCGAGGCCCGGACGCGCGAGGCCACGTCGCGGCTGTCCGAGCTCACCGCCCGGGAGCTCCAGCTGCTGGCCGAGATCGCGGCGGGCAAAAGCAACGGCGCCATCGCCGAATCGCTCGGGCTGACCAAACGCGCGGTGGAGAAGCACGTCAACTCGATCTTCTCCAAGCTCAACCTCCCCAAGACCGATGATGTCAGCCGGCGGGTGAAAGCGACCTTGATCTACCTGGCCGAGGAGGGCACCGACTCGCGGCGGGGAGGCCGTGGCTGAGCCGGCGAGCGCGGCTCAAGTTGGGGGCGCGGGTCCGCTGCCGGGACGCGCCGCTCGGGGAGCTGCACGACGTCGTGCTCGATCCGGACCGCCGCCAGCTGACCCATCTCGGAGTCGACGTCCGCGACCAGCCGCTGAAAGCTCGGCTGGTTCCCGTCGAGCTCGCCGAGCTCAGCCCCGACGCCGCCGGCATCCTCCTCCGCTGCACCGAATCGGAGGCGCACGAGCTGGCGCCACTGCGCGAGTTCGCCTACCTGCGGCCGGGTGACCATCCCAAAGTCGATGCCGAGTCGGCCGTCGGGGTGCGCGACCTGATCGCCATGCCCCAGTACGACGCCGGCGCCTTCGAGGGGTATCGACCAGACACCGAGGGCGGGGAAATCGGAATGATCTTTGACCGCATCCCCAGGGGACACATCGAGCTCCGCCGCACCAGCCCGGTCCTGTCCCCCCAGGACCATGAGATCGGCGTGGTCGACGGATTGATCCTCGATGGCCACCGGATCACACACCTCGTGGTGCGATCGGGACACCTGTGGCGGCGCCGGGAGGTCACACTGCCGGTGGCCGCAGTGACGCGCTGGAGCATCGACGAGGTCGGCATCCGTCTCTCCGCGCACGAGTTGAAGTCTTTTCCCGCCGGCCCGGACACACCGCCGTCCCGCTGACGGCAGCAGTATCGTTTGCAGGGCCAGATGAGGCTCTGGTGTGGAGGTGAGACCTCCCGAACCGCCGGCAGCACCGGCTGATGGCTTCTAATCGCCCGCTATGAGTCCGTGCGAGAGGAGCCAGCCGACCGATGTCACGTCACGACCCGCGCGAGCTGGCGGCGATCTTCGTCGGTGGCGCCATGGGCGCCACGACACGGGTCGCACTGACCCGGCTGCCGGTGGACGGCGCGCCCAGCTGGCCCTGGATCACGCTGGCCGTCAACCTGGTCGGGGCGTTCGCGCTCGGCTATTTCGCCACCCGCCTCCAGGAGCGACTACCGCTGTCCACCTACCGGCGCCCGTGGCTCGGGACCGGCATCTGCGGCGGCCTCACCACCTTCTCGACCATGCAGGTCGAGCTGCTCAGAATGATCGACGCCCACCGCTACGCCACCGCCGCCGGCTACGCCACGGTGAGCATCGTCGGGGGTTATCTCGCCGTCCATCTCGCCAGTGCCGTCGTCCGGCGCGTCCGCACGCTGAGATGACGCTGGTCACCTGGATCGCCGCCACGCTGCTCGGCGGATGCGGCGCGACGCTCAGATTCCTCGTCGACAGCTTCGTGTCCCATCGAGTCGACCGCGACTTCCCCTGCGGCACGTTCTTGGTCAACATCAGCGGCTCGTGCCTGCTCGGCCTGACGGTCGGACTCGCTCTGCACGGCAAGGCGGCCGTGCTCATCGGGTCAGCCACGATCGGCGCCTACACGACGTTCTCGACCTGGATGTTCGAGACGCAGCGGCTGGTCGAGGACGGTGAGCCGGCGGGAGCGCTCGCCAATGCCATGGTCAGTCTCGCCGCCGGTTTCCTCGCCGCGGTTCTCGGGCGCGTGATCGGAGCCCACCTGTGAACGAGGATTGCCTCAAGCTCACCACCTATTTCGGCGAGCGCCATCGCACCGAGCGGGGCCTCTTGGCCGACGACCTGCTCGACCTCTACGCCCGGCGCGGAGTGCAGATCAGCGTGCTGCTGCGCGGCGTCGAGGGGTTCGGGCGTGGCAGCCACCTGCGCACCGACCGGCTCCTGACGCTGTCCGAAGACCTACCCATCGTGTCGGTCGCCGTCGACACGCGCGAGCGGATCGTTGGCCTGCTCGACGAGGTGTTGGCGATCAAGCATCGCGGCCTTGTCACGCTCGAGCGGGCGCGCATGCTGAGCGGCCGCATCGGCCGTGTCGAGTTGCCCGAGCAGCTCCACGCGGCGACCAAGCTCACCGTATACGTCGGCCGCCAGGAACGCGTCGGCGGAACCGCGGCCTTCGTGGCCGTGTGCGCCCTGCTGCGCCGCCACGGACTCGCCGGCGCGACTGCTCTGCTCGGGGTCGACGGGACCATGCGCGGCCAGCGCGAGCGCGCGCGCTTCTTCGCCCGCAACGTCAACGTGCCAATGATGATCATCGCCGTCGGCTCGGGGCCACAGATCGAATCCGTGCTGCCCGAGCTGGGGACGATGCTCGAGCGTTCGCTGATAACGCTCGAGCGCGTGCGCATCTGCAAACGAGACGGCGAGCGCCTCGATCGGCCCCAGCCCGTGGCGCTCAGAGATCAGTTTGGTCTGCCCATGTGGCAGAAACTGATGGTCCACGCCTCCGAGCAGGCGAGCTACGGCGGATCGCCACTCCACGTGGCTCTCGTCCGCGCTCTGCGCGAGGCGAACACACCGGGCGCCACCTGCCTGCGCGGTATGTGGGGATTCCATGGTGACCACGACCCCCACGGCGACCGGCTCGTGCAACTCCGCCGGCGCGTCCCGGTCCTCACCGTGACGATCGACTCGCCCGAACGGATCGCCGCAACGTTCGAGATCGTCGATGAGATCACGGGACACACGGGCCTGGTCACCAGCGAACTCGTTCCCGCCGCGGTAGCCCTCGACGCCGCCGCCGGCGCGACCCAGCTCCGGCTCGCGAGCCCGGGTCCCAACGCGGGCTGAGACCCATTCTTATGAAACTCTCAGCATTACCTCATGCGGCTCTCACCGTGCTCGCGCAGGCTGGGTACGTGGCTACCTACGCCCCCCAGCCCGCCGCCATCGAGCTGCACACCTCGCACCCCGCGGCGGTTCATCGCCGCGCGGCGAGTCAGCTTCTGCTCCGTCCCACCGAGGACGGCTGGTCGCTGCTCACCCCCGACGGCGACCTCGTGTTGCGAGGCTTCGGGCTCGGCAGCCGCCGGCAGTGCCTCCAGTACGCCAGGTCCATCGGTGTGCTGACCGTCGCGAGCTGACGGGCGTTCGGTCTCGCCGGCGGGTTCGGCTCGATTGACTACTCTTCGCGCGGGATGACGCGGCTGATCTCGACTGCCGCGCCGTCGCGCGTGTCCTCGAAGACGACGAACACGGTGGGCGGGCCGCCGAACCATGCGCTCGTCTCGCCTTCGCCGACGTATTCGGCTGCACGCCGTGAGCCGTCGGGCCCGAGCACCCACACCCGCTCGCCCTTGTGGTACGCGCCGTCGCCGATATCAGTCATCGCCACGATTGGCCGTGAGGGTCGTCACGGCGCACATTGTGATGCTTTCGCTCAGCGCGTGGCGCCCGCCAGTTGCGCCGGCCGGCGCTCGTGCCAGGCGCGGGTCTGCGCCTGACCGGCCCGCCAGTAGCCCCGCATCCGGCGCCGGAACTGCTTCGGGGTTTCTAGATAGAGCCGCTCGCCGACGTGCACCGCCTCGCGCTGCAGCTCGCCACGTCGATAGTCGATCAGCCCGAATACCTCGCCCACATCGGCGGCGACCAGCTCATCGAATCGCTCGAGCCGCGCACGAAGCACGGCCAGATCGTGATCATCGCCGAGCAGATCCGCCAACCTGTGCGCCTCCTTGGCTTGGCCGTTCACGGTCGGACCGCAGACGGGCTCGAGCAGGCGCAGGGCGTACCAGAGATCCTTCGCCCGCTTGCGCCATTCGTGCATGTGCTCGGTCGAGGGCTCTCTGTCGGCGCAACGAAACGCCCGGCGACCACGCCGGTAGGTACGGGTCAGTCCGCTGTCGATGGCCGCCCAGCCGTCGGCCCGCAGCTCCCAATTGGCGATCCGCGCCTCTACCGCTTCCAGCCGCTGGGCCGCGTCGGCGGTGGCGGTCGACTCGGACGGGCCGCCTTGCCCGGGCTCGCGCTCGAGCTGCTCCCGCACCGCCGCCACCGTGCTCCGGGGGACCTGGCCCGCGAAGCGAGTGCCGAGGTCGTCGAGCGTCTGGAGCTGCACCTCGGCATCGCGGGCGCCCGACAGCTCGCGCGCGGCCGTCCGCAGCGCCTCGTTCTCGTCGGAGCGCTGTTTGCTGTGGAGGCTGCCGCTGAGGAGGCGCAGCAGCGAGCGTTCTTTCTTCACCGCCTTGCGAGCGACGTGGATGGCCTCGGCGGGATCATGGTGGAACTCCTCGCGGAGGGCGTGGATGGCGGTGTCGAGCTGCTCGCGCGAGCAGCGCACGGCGGCCTCCTGGACACCCTCGTCGGGTGAGAACGTGTAACTCACGAGATATCTCCTCTTGGCGTTGTTCCCTCATCGTGTACCCGGGTTCTGGCGTTCCAAGCCCCGCGGCTCAGTGGCCCGGCGCCGGCTGCGGGACCAGGCGTGCGTCCGCCGTGACAGCCTCGGTCCTGATCGCCCCGGGCAGAGCCATCGCGCCGATCACGCCGAGTGCGCACACGCCGGCGGCGACGAGACATCCGGCGTGCAACCCGTTCATGAACGCGTTCTGGACCGAGTGCAGCACCGGCAGGTGCAGCTGCGCGGGCACGTGGGCCGCCACGGCGTAGCCGGCGCCGACCGAGCTCTGCGCGGTGTGCAGGGCACCCAGCGGCAGGTGCGCGGCGCCCGAATGCAGGATGCCCGAGGCGTACAGCGTCGTGTAGACGCTGCCGATGATCGCCACGCCGAGTGTCCCACCCACCTCGCGCGTTGCATCGTTGACGGCCGAGCCGACGCCGGCCTTGGCCGGGGGCAGCACACTGAGAATCGATTCGGTGGCCGGAGCCGTGGTCAGGCCGAGCCCGGTGCCCATCATCACCATCTGCACGATGACCACCGAGTAGGGGATGTTCTGGCCGATCTGGGAGATCCACAAGAACGAGCCGCCGAGGAGGGTCAGGCCGGTGGCGACGATCCGCCGCGTGCCCACCCGCGCGGCCAGATTTGCGCCGATCACCGAGGCGGCACCGATGCTCAGCGCCACGGGCAGGATCCTCGCGCCCGTCGAAAGCGTGCCGTAGCCGCGGATGAACTGCATGTACTGGGTGATGAGGAAGATGAACCCGAACAGCGCAAAGAAGGCCACGGTCACTGAACCGCTGGCCGCGCTGAACGCGCGCTGCCGGAACAGCGAGACGTCGAGCATCGGGTGGCGCCGGCGCAGCTCGATGCGCACGAAGGCGATGCCGACGGCCAGCGCCACCGCGAACCCGGCCACCGTGGGCGCAGAGCCCCAGCCCCGGCCGGGCGCCTCGATGATCGTGTAGACGAGCGCGGTGATCGCCACCGTGGCGGTGACGAGTCCGGCCCAGTCGAGCGGTGGCGTGGACGGATCACGCGATTCGGGGACCACGCGCCACACGGCCACACTGGCCAGCAGAGCGACGGGAACCAGGGCCAGGAACACGCTCGGCCAGCTGAAGTGGGCCAGCAGCAGGCCCCCGGTAACGGGCCCCACGGCGACGCCGAGCCCGGTCACCGCTCCCCACACGCCGACCGCCTTGGCGCGTTCCGTGCGATCGGTGAACGTGTTCGAGATCACCGACAGCGTGGTCGGGAAGATCAGCGCGGCGAAGGTTCCCATGGCAAAGCGCGCCGCGATCAGCTCGGTCGGCGGAGCTGCACAGCGCGCCGATCATGCTCGAGAGCGCGAAACCGAGCAGGCCGATCAGCAGCGCCGGCCGCCGCCCGAAGCGGTCGCCGAGGCTGCCCGCGGTCAGGACCAGCGCGGCGAAGGCGAGGTTGTAGGCGTCGACGATCCATTGCAGATCGCGCGTGGATGCACCGAGCTCGCGAGTCAGCGAGGGTAGCGCGACGTTGACGATCGTCGTGTCGATGTTGATGGCAAACGCGGCCAGGCAAACCGCGGCGAGGATCGTCCAGCGACGCTTGGAGGAGGTGGCGAGAGAGAGGTTGCGAGGGGACTTCATGTGGTCATCTCCGAGGATGTTGACAGCAGCAACACGCAAAGGGTTGCACATTGGTGTGGGCGCTGTCAACATCTGTCTTGAAATGCCTGACACACCTGACACTGAGGCGCCTGAGCGGACCGCCAAAGCGAAGTACCACCACGGCAACCTCCGTTCCGCGCTGATCGAGGCGGGACTCGATCTCGCCCGCGAGGGCGGGCCCGACGCCGTGCTCGTGCGCGAGGCCTCGCGGCGAGTGGGCGTATCCCACAACGCCGCCTACCGTCATTTCCCCGGTCGCGACGAGCTCCTCAAGACGGTCGGCGAGCGCTGCATGAGCGAGCTGGCCAAGCTGATGGAGAAGCTGATCTCCGAGGTGGACGAGGACGGCGATCCGATCGGCGTCGCCCTGCGCCGGCTGCGGGCGACCGGCTCCGCCTACGTTCAGTTCGCGCTGACCGAGCCCGGGCTGTTCCGCACCGCGTTCTCCGTCCCCCACCGGCTCGCCCCGTTCGGCCCGGGCGAGGGCGTGGGCGAATCGGGCCTCGGGCCCTACGGGCTGCTGAGCGCCCAGCTCGACGGGCTACAGGCGGCCGGCGGCCTTGACCCGCAGCTCCGGCCCTTCGCCGAGACGACGGCGTGGTCGGCCGTCCATGGCTTCAGCATGCTCGCCCTCGACGGCCCGCTGCGCGCCCTCGGCGAAGGCGAGCGCGACGCCGCGCTGACCCAGCTCCTCGACACGCTCGACCGTGGCTTCGCACCCTCCTGAGCCAGCGGTTCGCACAGCTGGCCTCGGTGGGCGCGTGCTACCGGTTGGCGAAGGCGTTCTCGAGCGCGGCCGTCAACCCTACGGCCAGCGCTCCGGTGAGCACGGCGGCGTCGCCGAGCATCGACACCTCGACCTTGGGCGGGAACGGCAGCCGCCGGGCCAGGCCGGCGCGGATCGGCGCCAGCAGCAGATCTCCGTTGGCACCGATGCCGCCGCCCAGGACGATCAGTTCGACGTCGAGCACGGCTGAGATCGGCGTGACCTGGACGGCGATCCGTCGCGCCGCCTCGTCGACGACCTCCTCGGCCAGCGGGTCGCCGGCGCGGGCGGCTCGGAAGATCGCCGGCACAGCGTAGGGCGGCTCGAGCAGCGTGCCCGCGCCGCGCCGCGCCGCGGCGTCCGCGGCCGCCTGGGCGGCAAAGGCTGACAGCGCCGCCGCGCAGGGATCGTTGTGCTCGTCCTCGCCGAGCGCGAAGTCGATCTCCCCGGCCGCGCCATGAGTGCCGGCGAAGAGCTCCCCGCCGATGATCAACCCCGCCCCCAGTCCAGTTCCCACCGAGACAAAGGCGAAGTTCTCGGCCCCGCGGCCGACGCCACGCCAGCGCTCGCCCACGGCGGCGAGATTGATGTCGTTCTGGACCGACACGGTGACGCCGAGGCGGCGCTCGAGCTCCCGCCCGATCTCGAGTCCCTCGAGCCCGGGGATGTTGGCGGCCAGACGGATCGCCCCGCCTGCTGGGTCGACGACCCCGGGGACGCCGATCACCGCGCCGTCGAGCGAATCGGCGGGAAGCTCGGAGGCTTCGATCAGCTGTTGCCGGAGCTCGGCGGCGGCGTCGAGCAGCTCGAGCGCATCGGCGCCCGCGATCTCGACGTCCTGACGGGCTCGGATGTCGCCGTGCAGATCACAGATCGCGCCGCGTAAGAAGCGCGCGCCCATGTCCAGGCCGAGCACCAGCCTGGCTTCCGGGACGGCCTCGAACAGCGTGGCGCCGTAGCGCCCTCGGTGGTCCTCGCCGTCGAGCTCGCGCACCAGTTTGGCCTCCAGCAGCGAGCGCAGGGCCAGCGATACCGTCGGCTTGGAGATGCCGACGCGCCGCGAGATCTCCGCCCGCGAGATCGGCGCGGCCGAGCGGATCGTCTCCAGCACCGTGCGCTCGTTGAGCGACCGGAGCATCGCCGGCCTGGCGGATGAGGTTGAGGCCATGGACTCGATCTACCCGCCGAGGCGCTCGCCGGTCTCGCCGTCAAACACGTGGGCCTCACCGGCGCGGGGCATCAGTGCGACGCTCGTGCCCGGGTCCGGCGGCCGTCGATAATCGGTGCGCGCGATCAGCTTGTTGTCGGGCCCGGCGCCGCGGGCGACACAGAACGCGTAGGCGTCGGCGCCGAGCTCCTCGACGATCTCGACCTCGGCCGGAATCCCCTCCGAGCCGCCCAACTCGAGCGACTCCGGGCGCAGCCCGATCACGATGTCATGGAGCCCGCGGGCGCCGGCGGCCGCCACGGCGTCGCGCGGCAGCGGCACGTTCACGCCGAACAGCTCGGCGACGCCGTCGCCGCCCAGCCGGGCGGGACAAAGGTTCATGGCCGGCGAGCCGATGAAGCCGGCCACGAACGTGTTGGCCGGCGAGCTGTAGAGCTCGCGCGGCGGGCCGCACTGCTGCAGGCGCCCGTCGCGCAACACCGCGACGCGGTGACCCATGGTCATGGCCTCGACCTGATCGTGGGTGACGTACAGCGTGGTCACACCGAGCCGGCGCTGCAGCGCGGCGATGTCGACCCGCATCTTGACCCGCAGCTTGGCGTCGAGGTTGGACAGCGGCTCGTCCATGAGGAACACCTGCGGGTTGCGCACGATCGCTCGCCCCATGGCGGCCCGCTGGCGCTCGCCTCCTGAAAGCTGAGCGGGCTTGCGAGCGAGCAGCGAGGTGAGGCCGAGCATCTCGGCGGCCTGGGTGACGCGGCGCTCGCGCTCGGCCTTGCGCACGCCGGCCACCTTGAGCGGAAAGCCGATGTTCGCCCGCACGTCGAGATACGGATACAGCGCGTAGTTCTGGAACACCATCGCGATGTCGCGGTGCTTGGGAGGGACATCGGTCACGTCGCGCTCACCGATGTAGACCGCTCCCCCGTCGACCTCCTCCAGGCCCGCCAGCATCCGCAGCGCCGTCGACTTGCCCGACCCCGACGGCCCGACGAGGACGAGCAGCTCACCGTCTTCGAGTTCGAGGTCAAGCCGGTCCACGGCCGGCGCCTGCGCGCCGCGAAAGATGCGGGTTGCCTGCTCAAAGCGGACCCTAGCCATGGGAGCTCCTCACCAGTACGTGGCCGCTCGGGCCAACGGCAATCATCTGACCATCGGCGATGCCCGTTCCATTGCCCTCGACGCGGAGAAACGCCTCGTGCAGCTCGGCGCGCGCGCGAGCTGCGCCATCGGCGCCGACGCCGAGCTCGTCGAGACCCAGCAACGCGGCGCCGACGATCGGCGCGGTGGCGGCGACGACGACATTGGCGTCGGCGGCGAGCTCGCGGATCCCAGCCTCCATCCGCGTGATGGCGCTCGCGGGCATGTTTCTCAGCAGGCCACCGCCGAGCACGACATCGGGCGCCTCGCCGGTGAGCTCGAGCCGCCGCAGCGCCGCGCACGCGAAGGCGATCACCTCGCCGCCAAGGCGTCGCACGATCTCGCCCGCCATCTCGTCCTCGTCGGCCAGGGCGAACACCACCCGGGCCAGCTCGCCCAGGCGCCCGATCGGTATGTCGCCGAGATGCACCGCGCGGGCGACGTCAAACGGCTCGGACAGTTCGAAGTACGCCGGCACCGCGCGTTCGAGGCTCGACCGCGTTCCGCGTCCATCGGCGCTCCGCGACGCCGCCATCAGCGCGGCCATCCCCACGTCATAGCCGCCGCCCCAGTCTCCGGTGATCGGCCCCAGCGATGGGAACCTGAGCGCTCGCCCGTCGGGCGCCAGGCCGACACAGTTCATGCCGCCGCCGCACACGATGGCGATGCCCCAGCCACGGTCGGTGCCCGAGCGCAGCAGGGCGAAGGTGTCGTTGTCGACGGTCAGCCGCTCGGCCCAGCGCAGCGCGTCGATGGCCGCCCGCAGCTCGACCAGCTCCTCGGGCAGATCGGCACCCGCGACCATGATCTGAGCGGCGGCGGCGCGAGCATCGCTCGGGTCCAGACCCGAGCCGGACACCGCCTCGGCGAGGAGCCCCTGGAGCAGCTCGATGCACCCGGTGACCCCGATGTAATGCGGCGAGCTGCGCCCGCCCCGGACGAGCGCAAGCAGCCGCCCGTCCGATCTGAGCAGCGCCAAGTCGGTCTTGACGTTGCCGCCATCCACGGCAAGGACTAGATCGGTCACGACGACACCTCCTCAGCAGCCCCGCGTTCTCGCTCGGCGCCGAGGATCTCAGCCAGAAGCCGGTCGGCCAGCTCGTACTCGCGCACGAGCGGATGCGCCAGCAGGGCCAGCCGGGCTGTGTCCGGATCGTGGGTCACGGCAGCGGTCGCGGCAAGCCGCTCATAGGCCGCGACGTGCTGGACGAGACCGAGCAGCTCGGGGGCCAGCGGCCGCTGGGGCAGCGCCACCGGTCCATCGCGGCCGATCCGGGCCGGTACCTCGACGACGTCGTCGTCGGCGAGGCCGGCCAGCGTGCCCGCGTTGCGCGTGTCGACAACCTGGCTGTCGTCGCCACCCGACACGAGCGCGGCCACGAGCTGCGTGGCCGCCTCGCTGTAGAACGCCCCGCCACGTTGATCGAGCAGCGCCGGCTTTTCGGCCAGAGACGGGTCGCGATACATCTCCAGCAGCGCTCGCTCGATCTCGGCCACCGTCTGGGCGCGCGGGGTGGCGGTCCGCTGCTCGGCGACGACGGCACGTTCGGCGTAGAAGTAGTGCAGGTAGTACGACGGGATCGCGCCGAGCGCTCCGATCACGCCCTTGGGCAGGGCCAGCTCGAGCTCAAGCGCGTCGCCATAGCCGCTGAGCACCTCGGGCAGTACGTCGCGACCGTCGAACCACACCGAGCGGATCCAGGTCAGATGGTTGAGCCCCACCTGGTCCACCGCCACGCGCCCGGGCGCCACGCCGAGATGAGCCGCGATCTGGCGCTGGAAGGTGATGGCGACGTTGCACAGCCCGATCGCACGGTGACCGGCATCGAGTAGCGCCCGGGTGACGATTCCGACCGGGTTGGTGAAGTCGATGATCCAGGCGTCGTCGGCGGCCAGCTCGCGCGCCCGCTCGGCGATCTCGAGCACCGCCGGAACGGTGCGCAGGGCCTTGGCCAGACCGCCCGCGCCAGTCGTCTCCTGACCGACGCAACCGCACGCGGCGGGGATCGTCTCGTCGTCGAGGCGTGCGGCCTGGCCGCCGACGCGGATCTGGATGAGCACTGCGCCGGCACCCTCCAGGGCGCGGTCGAGCTCCCCCGTCAAGGCAAACCCGCCGGCGAAGCCCTCGCGGACGAGCATCCGGCGGGCCAGTCCGCCCACGACCTCCAGGCGCGACGGGTTGATGTCGTGGAGCACCAGCTCGTCGATGTCGACTCGCTCGCGCTCGCGCATCAGCCCCGAGACGAGCTCTGGGGTGTAGGTCGATCCGGCGCCGATCACCGCCAGCTTCATCCTTTCACCCCCGTCAGCGTGATCCCCTCGACGAACGCCTTCTGGGCAAAGAAGAACAGGATGATCACCGGCGCGGTGAACACCACCGTCCCAGCCATGACCAGGTTCCAGTTGACCGAGTAGAGATTGCGGAATTGCGCCAGGCCGACCGACAGGGTCCAGTGGGCTGGGTTCTCGACCACGTAGAGCAGCGGACCCCAGAAGTCGTTCCAGCACAGCAGGAAGCTGAACAGGGCCACCGCGGCGATCGCGGGCTTGGCCAGCCGCGCGACCACCGAGATCATGATCCGGAACTCGCCGCAGCCATCGACCCTGGCCGCATCGGCGTACTCGGGCGGAATCGTCATGAAGAACTGCCGCAGCAGGAAGATCGAGAACGCGTCCCCGAACCAGTTCGGGATGACCAGCGGCCAGATCGTCCCGACCAGATGCATGTGGGCGAACAGCACGTAGATCGGGATCACCGTCACCTGGGGTGGGAGCATCATCGAGACCAGCACCCCGACGAACGCGAGGTTGCGCCCGCGCCACCGCAGGCAGGCCAGCGCGTAGGCGACGGGAACGCTCGAGATGACCAGGCCGAGCGTGGCCAGCCCGGCGTACATGAACGTGTTGCCGGCGTAGCGCAGCATCGGCGCTTCGCGGAACACGCGGCTGATGTTGCCGAAGTCGAACGGCTGCGGCCACAGCTTGGGCGTCAGCGACTGTGCATTGGTCATCAGCCCGGTCAGGATCATGAACACGAACGGCGCGATGAACACGATCGCCAGCACGATGAGCAGGCTGTGCTCGGCAACCGCGATGAGCAGGCGCTTGCGGCGAACCGACCACGGCACCGTGCGGCGCACGAACGGCGGGTGGATCTCGACTCCGGTGCGATCTACGGTCGTCGCCATCTACCTGACCTCGCCCTGGGTATGGACCCAGCGGCTGGAGTGGCGCAGCACGAGCAGCGTGACCGCCAGCGAGACGATCAGCAGCAGCATCGACAGGGCCGCGGCGTACCCCATGTTGAAGTAGCGGAAGCCCTGCTGATATAGAAGGAGCGGGTAGAAGAGGGTCGATCCATCGGGGTAGCCGAGCGTAATCGAGCTGTCACCGGCGCCCCCCGCCGCCCCCGGCGGCGCGACCGTGCTGGCCACGTAGGCCTGGTCGAAGTACTGCAGGCCCTGGATCACGGCGATCACGATCGAGAACAGGATCACGGGGCTGATGGTGGGCAGCGTCACGTACCACAGCCGCCGCAGCGCTCCGGCGCCATCGATCTGTGCCGCCTCGTGGAGGTGCTTGGGGACGTCGAGGATCGCGGCGAGGAAGATCACCATCGCGTTCCCCACCCCCCAGACACTGAGCAGCGTCAGCGATGGCTTGGCCCAGTGCGGCGACTGGAACCACAGCGGCCCGCTGATCCCGATCTTGCCCAGCAGCGTGTTGACGGGCCCGGTGGCCGGGTTGAACAGGAACACGAAGCCCAGCGTCGCCGCCACCGTCGGCACCAGCGTGGGCAGGTAGAAGATCGTCCGGAAGATCCCCACCCCGGTCTTCGCGCGCGTCACCAGCATGGCCAGACCGAAGGCGAACAGCACCTGCAGGGGCACGGCGATGGCGAGGAACCACAGCGTGTTGGAGACCGCCGGCCACACCTCCTGGTCACCGCTGAACAGGTAGCGGTAGTTGGCCAGGCCAATCCAGCGCGGACTCGAGAGCAGGTCGTAGTGGGTGAGCGACAGGTAGGCGTTGTCGATCAGCGGATAGCCGAAGAACACCGCGAATCCGATGATCCACGGGCTCATGAACAGCAGCACGGTCCGGCGCCTTCGCCAGGCCGCCTTGCGCCGCGCGTGCCGCCGCTCGGGCGTGAGCGGCGGCAGTGCCGTGCGCGACCCTGACGCGGCCGGCAGCGCACTCACGGGACGCACTCCGCGAAGGTCGACCTTGCCGTCCGCCCGGAGACGGCGTGCGTCACGGAACTTGGCCTGCGGTCGAGTTGGCGACCTGGGCGTTGATCTGCGAGTCGACATTCTTCAGCCCGGAGACGAGCCCCGATGTGGGCACCGTGCCGTCCTCCCACTTGCTCTGGAAGCTCTGGAGCATCTCCTGGTTGGCGGACCCGATCGCCGTGATCGGATCCGACGCCGTGTGCGGATTGGCGAACACCTTGAGGAAGGTGTCGAATTGCCCGTTGTGGGTCAACGCGGGATCGTTCAGGGAGGAGTCGACCGTCGGCACATTGCCGAGTCCGACCGCGAACTTATCGATCGCGCCGGTATTGAAGGCGAGATATTTCGCCAGCAGCCACGCCGCGGCCGGGTTGGCCGCCCCCTTGGGGATCCCCATCACGTTCCCCGTCGTGTACCCGGCCCCGTAAAGCGACGACATCGAGTCGGCCACTGGCGCGGGCGCGGTGCCGTATTCGAGCTTGGCACGATCGGACTTGATGAACTGAACACGCCACTCGCCGTCGAGCTCCATCGCGATCTTGCCCGTCTCGAAGTCGTTCGACGGAGAGAATTCATCGCCCGCGCCGGCCAGGAACTTCGTTAGCTTGTTGGCCCCGTAGTAGTCGATGAGGCCCTTGTCCCAGCGCATGTAGGCGGCCCAGTTCGGGTCCGTCCCCAGCGACGACTTTCCGTTCTGGTCCCACTGTGCATCCCACAGCGGCGCGTAGTGGGCCGCGGCGTTTTCATAGAACGAGCTGGTCGGAACGAAGCCGGCAACCTTGATCGACCCGTCGGGGTTGAACTGCGTCAGCTTCTTCGCGTCCGCGGTGAGTTCCGAGAAGGTCTTGGGCGGCGAGTTGATCCCGGCCTTGGCGAACAGCGCCTTGTTGTAGTACAGCCCGTAGGCGTCGGCGAGGTCGGGCAGCGCGCAACGGTCACCGTTGAACTGCGTGTAGCCCCTGACGGCGGCGGGGACAACGCTCATGTTGATGTGGTCGCGGCTGAGGTACGGCCCGAGGTTGATCCACGCCCCGCTGCCGCAGTACTCGCCGAGGTTGTCGGCGGATTGCGACATCGTCAGGTCGGGCGGGCTGCCGCCGCGAATCGCCGCGACGATCTTGTCATCGGTGATCGCGCCTACGGTCTTGACCTTGATCGTCGGGTAGATCTTGTGGAAGTCGGCGACGACGCTGTTCATCACGGCCGCCTGGCGCCCGGTGAACGGATGCCAGAAGCTGATCGTGACGGGCTTTCCGTTGTACTGCGGCGGCCCGCCCGAGCCGCTGCTCCCCGAGCCTGAGCTCGAACCCGAGCCCGAGCTGCCTCCGCACGCACCGACCGTCAGCACCACGAAGGCCACCGCCAGAACTGCCGCACACCGTCGCATTTGCCGCTCCCTCCGATACCACGCGAGTCGTGAAACTAGTTAGGAACCTTTCCTCAACGGGGAGACTAATCGGCCCGATTCTGCGGTGTCAAGACGAGACAATTGGGTTCTTGTAAAGATTTCTAACAAGCGTTACGGTTCGGCGCGTGAGCTCTCCATTGCCGAGTCGGCTCGAGTTGGAGGCGCGTGAACAGGGCGAGATGATCGCGGCGCGGACCGAGCCGGGGTGGGCCGCGGCATCGGCGGCGGCCGATGTCCTGGCCAGCGAGGATGTCGACTACCTGATCGTCGCCGCCCGGGGCACCTCGGATAACGCGGCCCGCTACGCCCAGTACCTGCTCGGTACGGTCGCGCGGCTCCCCGTCGGGCTCGCGGCGCCGTGGTTGTATGCCTCGTCCGCACCGCCACTGCTGAGGCGAGGCGCCGTGCTGGCCATATCGCAATCCGGACGCTCGCCGGACATCCGCAGCGTGCTCGCCGCCGCCCGCGCGCAGGGTCGGCCGGCCATCGCGCTGACCAACGACATCACCTCCCCGCTGGCGAGCGATGCCGACGTCGTCGTGCCGCTCGGGGCCGGGGAGGAGCGATCGGTCGCGGCGACCAAGACCTATCTGGCCTCGCTCCACGCGATCGCTCAGATCGCCTTGTGCGTTCACGGCCAACCGGGTGACCCGGCGTGGTTCGAGCGGCTACCGGAGCTGGTCGCCGATACCGTCGAGCGGCAGTTCTCGGCGCGCGCCCGCTTCGATCCGCTCGACACCGCGGCGCTCCTCACCGTGGTCGGGCGCGGGCTCCAGCTCGCGACTGCGTACGAGACGGCGCTCAAGGTGCGCGAGCTGAGCGCGCTGGCGGCCGAGGCGTTCTCGCTCCCCGATCTGCTCCACGGGCCGATCGCCGCCCTGCGCAGCAGCGGCGCGGTGTGGTTGGTGAGCACGTCGGCCCGCGACCGGCCGGATCGCCGGACGTTCGACGCGCTGCGTGATGATGTCGGCGTGAGCGTCGCCGTGTCTGACGACCCCGAGATTCTGGCCGCCGCCGACATCGCGGTCGAGATGCCCGCGGGGCACCCCGACTGGCTGGCGCCGATTCTCGCCGTCATCCCCGGGCAGGCGGCCGCGCTGCGCCTTGCCGAACTCAGGGGCGTCGACGTCGACCGGCCGCACGGCCTTCACAAGGTGACGCTCACGCGGTGATGAGAACTCGCAACGCGTTGATCTGCCTGCTCGCCGCGCTGGCCGTCGCGGTCCTCACCGGCGTGATCGCCGCGGGAGCGACCACGCCGAAGCACCGAACAACCCAAGCCTTCGTCCGCATCGACCAGCTCGGGTACCCAGCCTCGGCGTCCAAGCGCGCCTACCTGCTCTCGCCCGTGGCGGCGAGGGGCGCGAGGTTCGTCGTTGCAAACGCCGACAGCGGAGCGATCGTGGCCTCGGGCCGGGCCGGTCGCTCGACGGGCGCCTGGAGCCGGCGCTTCAGATACGTCTACCCGATCGATTTCGACGGCCTGACCAAATCCGGCACCTACGCGGTCTCGGTGCCGTCGCTGTCCGCGTCGTCTCCCTCATTTCCGATCGGATCACCCGAGCTGCTGTATCGGCGCGCGCTGGACAACACGCGGTCCTTCTATGACAACGAGCGCGACGGACCGGACTTCATCCGCTCGAGGCTGCGCACGGCGCCCGGCCACCTGAATGACGAACACGCGCGCGTCTACAGGACGCCCAGGGTCAACGGAGACGGCGCCTTCAAGGGCGACCTGAGGTCGCTGGGCTCGGAGATCGATGCCGCCGGAGGCTGGTGGGACGCCGGTGACTATCTGAAGTTCGTCCAGACGACGAGCTACACGGTGGCCATGCTGCTGATCGGCGTGCGCGACTTCCCGGGCCAGATGGGCGCTGCCGCGGGCGCCGCGAACTTCACGCGTGAGACTCGGTTCGGCGTCCAGTGGCTGCTGCGGATGTGGAACGACCGCAGGCGCACGCTGTACTACCAGGTCGGGATCGGCGACGGCAACGACAGGACGATCAGCGACCACGACATCTGGCGCCTTCCCCAGGCGGACGACCGTTTCGGGGGCCGCAACCCTCTCTACCGTTATATCCGCCACCGGCCGGTGTTCCGCGCCGGGCCTTCTGGTTCGCCGGTCAGCCCCAATCTGGCCGGCCGCGACGCCGCCGCGTTCGCCGCTTGCTTTCAGGTCTTCCACCGCAGCGACCCGGGGCTGGCCGCCCGCTGCCTGCGGTCGGGCGAGCACGTCTTCGCCATGGCCAACCTCCACCCGCGGCGCCTGCTCACGGTGATCCCCTACGACTTCTACCCCGAGACCGAGTGGCGCGACGACCTCGAGCTCGGCGCCGTCGAGCTCGCGAACGCGGTCGCGGACGGCGGCCTGCCCGCCGGGCTACCGCACCGCGATCCGCGCTTCTACCTGAGAGCCGCGGCGCGCTGGGCCCACGCCTACATCGGCCCACATCGACAACAACATCGACACCTTGAATCTTTACGACGTCAGCGGCCTGGCCCACTACGAGCTGTATCGGACGATCGGGCGCTTGCGCAATCCGCCCGGATTGGCCGTGACTCGACCGGCCCTGCTCGCTGGACTGCGTAAGCAGCTTAACTCGGCGTCGACCGTCGCTCGCCGCGACCCCTTCAGCTTCGGCTACCCGTGGAACGTCGAGGACACCGCCTCGCACGGCTTCGGCCTCGCCGTGATGGCCAGCGAGTACGCCAGTCTCACGGGCCAGACGGCGTTCAAGCGCCGGGCCGTGGACTGGCTCGGAAACGTCCTCGGCACCAACGCGTGGGGAGTATCGCTGGTCATCGGTGATGGCACGCGGTTCCCCGACTGCCCCCAACATCAGGTCGCCAACATCGTCGGTTCGCTGAACGGGAGGGGTCCCGTGCTCGCCGGCGCCGTCGTCGAGGGACCGAGCGACGCGGCCGCCACCGGGCGGCTCGACCACATGCGCCGCTGCCCGGCCAGGCCCGGGGACACATTCGCCCGCTTCAACGGCCGGGCGGTGTTCCGCGACAACGTGCAGTCCTACTCGACCGTCGAGCCCGCCATCGACCTGACCGCATCCTCGCCGCTGGCCTTCGCCTGGCAGATCGCCTCGCCGCGGCCACTGGGCCGCGGATGACCCCGGCCCGGGTCGCCGTCAGCGTCGCGCCGCACCCCGACGACGAGGTCCTGGGAGCCGGGGCGACGCTCATGGCCCTGCGCGACGCGGGCTGGCGCGTCGTCACGTTGGCCTGCAGTCTCGGGCGGCCCCGAGATCGCGAACGGCGTCGCCGGGAGCTCGCCGAGGCCTGTCGGATCGCGGGCTTCGAGCTCGTGATCGCCGACCAGGCTCCGCCGCTCGGCGCCGATGACGATCTCGCGCTGGCCCAGACCGAGCTGGCGCGTGCCGTCGCCGCGCTCGCCAACCGAACCAGAGCCGAGGTCATCGTCGGCCCCTCGCCGCACGATCCTCATCACGGCCATGAGGTAGTCGGCCGCGCCATCTGCGATGCGGTCGAGAGCCGGGGGGCACCGTCCCGGGTCATGTTCTGGGCGCTGTGGGGCGAGCCGGCCCTGCCGAACCTGTTCGTGCCCTTCGGGGCCGACCGGCTCGCCGAGCTCCAGCGCGCGCTCGCCGCACATGCCGGCGAGCTGGCCCGCAATCGCTTTGACCGCCTGCTCGACGCGCGCGCCACGGCCAATGCGGTGCGCGGTCCTGAGCGCGTCTTCGGGTTCGGCACGCGTGGCGGGGGCGACCGCTATGCCGAGCTTCTCACCGAGGTCACGTGGAGCCCGGACGGCGGGTGGCGGCTTGGCGGTCCGCGTCGCTTCGATCCATCACAACCACCGTCAACCGGCGACGGCCGCGACGTCGAGTGGTGGCTCCGCGCTCCGAGCCCCCGTGCCCGGCTCAGCGGTGAGCGTATGCCCGCTGCCAGGTCTCCAGATACGCCTCGGCCGAGTTGAACAGGAACGGGAGCGCCCGCCGGCCGGCCCGCGTCCGTTCCATGTCGGCGATCAGATCGGCCACGAGTCCGAAATGGGCGACGCCGTCCTTGTTGACATCGAAGGTCCGCGTGCCGGTCCGCTCGCGGTTGAAGCTCACGCTTGCGTCGTAGGAGCGGAACGGATAGCGAAGCGGATGCTGGGCGGCATCGGAGCGCGGTCCGGGCAGCGAGCTGAAGCCGTTGGTGTCGGTGCCGAGACCAACGCCCACGAAGGCGTGATGGTCGTGCTTGGCCATGGCGAGCACCTTGGCCGCCAGCGCCGGCGCGACGTCCGGTGTGACGGCGGCGAACCCGCCGAGCTTGTAGAGACGGACCAGCTCGCCCGAGGTCCACTCGCCCCCGGTGCCGTTGTGGCTCGAGATCAACGGGTAGTGGGCACTGGCCGCCATCGACAGGACCTCATCGCGCGCGGGCTCGCTCAGGTGGTCGACCTCGATCAGCATGTGGTTGGCCATCAGGCGCCGGATCAGGTAGCGCCCGAGCGAGGTGAGGCGGCGCGAATTGCACTGCAGACCCGGCGGATAGCTGGGCATCGGATGCTGGGCGAGCGCCTTGGCCGCGGGGAAGAACCCCGCCAGTGCCTTGAGCAGCGACTGGCTCAGCGTCTGGACCTCGACCCCCTGACCCGGCCCGGGGCAGCGCGCGGTCTTGAAATAGGAGCCGGTCTGGAAACGGTTGAGGATGTTGATGAACACGCCCTTGGTGCCACCCTCGAGCGCGGCGCCGCCAAACGCGTTGTTGATCCAATGGGCGACGAACATGTCGCGTACGCCGAGCCGCTTGTACCGGGCGATGCCGTGATCGATGTCGGCGCGCGTGCACTGAGGCCTACCCTGCAGCTCGCTGCACCCGAACAGATCGGAGGACTCGATCCCGATCAGCACGGCCAGCTTCCCCTCCTCGATCACCTTCCGGGCCTGCGCGGGGCTGTAGACGAGCCGGAACCATCCGCGCCCAGGGCCGCCGCTCTGGGCGTCGACGTAGTTCTGCAGCCCCTTCAGCGTGGCGATCTGAGCCACCACCGACGCGGTCTCCGAGCACGTCTTGGTGCGCCGGCGGGGCTCGATCCGGCAGATCGGCTCATCGTCGGCGGTCTGGGCCACCATCATCCGCATACCCGCCCGCCAGACTCGTTCGATCCACACGTAGTAGGCCTGCTGGTGGGTCATCGAGTTGTAGGTCGGCCAGCCGGTGAAGCTCGGCCACCCGTGCGTGTCGTGGGTGCCGACGGGCAGGCCGGTCCGCAACAGGTTGCCCGTGAGATCGAGCTTGCCGTCGACGCCGTGGATCTCCACGTCCCGCCCGAGCGCGGCGGGAATCCCGAACCGGTCGTAGGGCTCGCCGGAGATGACATCGCCTCCGGCCCGCATGTTTCCGGTGACGTGGACGTGGTCGTCGATGAAGCCGAAGATCTTTCCGCGCTTGAGAATGGTGGCGCGCCGGTGCACGGTCGCGTTGACCTGGGCCTCGGGAAACGGCTTACAACCGGTAGCTGCCACGAGATCGAACAGCGTCTGTTGCCCTGTCCCGCCGGTCAGCGTCAGGGCGCCGCCCGACCCGCTGACGGCCAGCCGCGTCCGGCTCGCCGTCGAGCGGAGCGTGAACGCATTCGAGCTCGTCGCCGCCTGCGGGGCAAACTCGCTCCGTGGCCCCGCGGACAGCCCCCGCCCGACGGTGCGATGGGCGCCGAGGCTGAGCAGTCCGGCCTGCTCGTCGTAGAGCAGGTAGGTCCCGAGGCCGGTCGCCTTGACGAAGAAGCGCGACGCGCTCGCCTTGGTCGGCGCGTCGGCCGCGTACGTCGACGTGCCGGTCTGGGCGACGAAGCGCCCGCTGCTAGCCGACTTCAGCGCGAGGCAGCGATTGGCCAGGTTGAACACCGATTGCGGGTGCGCCACGGTGGGCCGGCGGCCGGCGGCCGTCGCGCTGAGCAGCCCGGCGGTAGCGCCGCCGATGACGACGGCGACGATGGCGACGCGCGCCCAAACTCCTCCGTGCGCCCTGCGCAGAATGCTCGACATACCCTCCTCCACTCTCCGTGCCGATGGCGGCCACGGATGGTAGTGGACCCCGCCCGAGCCGATGGACCGCCTCCGCGGCTAGGAGAGCTGGATGTGGTCGGCCTCGGCCGGACCGGGAAACGGTCGGGTGAGCCCGAACCGTAGGAGCGTCGACTCCGGCACGCCTTCGACGCCCGGGGTGTCTGACGCCTCGCCGCGGGTGTGGGGGTCGTCGGAGAATCCCCCCACCTCCACCGAGTGCTGCGGCGTGCGGTAGCCGGAGATGCCGATCAGGTGCAGATGCAGGGCCTTGCCCAACGTGTCGAGCCTCGCCGCGATCTCGGGCTCCTCGCCCACGCTGTAGTTGGTGCCGGGCGCGGGGAAGAAGCCCCACTCGCCACCGTGGGGCACGAAGCCGCCGCTGGGGATCCCGGCTCCGCCCGACGGCGCCGGCGTGGATGAGAACGACGCCTGCTGGGCCGCCAGCGCTCGTGCCTGGAGCACGGCCAGGCGGTGCCTGACCTGTTTCAGGTCGGCCTGTTTGCTGGCTCGGTCGCGCGCCACGGTCCGCTCCTGCTGCAGAACCGTGAACTGGATGTTGGCCACCTGGTCGCGCTCGATCAGGACGGCTGAGGCGACACGCCGCTGCCGGGCCTGGGCGTCGGTGAGTCGCGCCGTCTGCGCGGCGACGGCTCGCTTGGTGTTCATCACCCGCTTCACTGCCAGGGCGTTCTGGTTGGAGACGGCTCGGAGTTGCCGCACACGATCGAGCAGGTCGGTGAAACCGCGGGCCTCGAGCATCACGCCGACGAGGTTCGGCGCTGGCGACTCATACTGCGCCACCAGCTGCGCCGCCAGGACGCGGCGGCCCCGAATGAGATCGGTCTTGAGCATGGCGAGTCGGCTGCGGGCGGCCGACAGCTGGCTCTGGATCTTGCTCAGCAGGGCCTGCTGAACGTGAAGGCTCGTCTCGAGGGCCTCCATGCGGGTCCGCAGGTCACTCAGCTTGCCCTGATAGCTCTGGATCCGGCCGTTGTCCGAGCCGATGCCCTGCTGCAGCTGTTGCTCGCGCCCGGCCAGATCGCCGGCGCTGCGGGGGGCGGACGCCAGGGATACAACACCCACGCAGCCCAGGACGACCGCGATCAGAGCGCGGCGACTGGCGACGCTCCGAGCCAGTCGGGCGGCAAACGAGGCGGCGAACGTAGGGGGCAAACCGGCGGGCCAAGCTAGCAGCTGGATCCGCGTGCTCAGAGCGGCGCAATCCGGCTTGCAGACCCGCGTGGCGGTCGTGAGCTTCGACGGCGACCAGTCCCCGATGCCACACTCTGGTGCCATGAAGGGGTGTGCCAGGCGGATGCTGGCGATAAGCGCGCTGTCGGTCGTGGTCGCTGGTTGCGGCGCCCACGCCTCGAGCCCCCCGGCTTCAAGCTCGCCGCAAACCACCACCGATCCCGTGCCGCAGGCCCAGCCACAGGCCGTGGAGCCCGTGGCCGGCGTGGGTGCGGGAACGGCCTCGACCGGCGCGACCGGGGATGGCTCGGTGTCGGTGGGAGATGCCAACGCCCACGCGCCGCCCCTGTCGCAGATCAAGAAGGAGCTCAGAGCGCTCAATCTGTGCGGCGGCCTGTCCACCGGGAGCGGCAATGCGGCGCCGCTCGTCGGAGCTTCGGGCCCCGGATTCGTCCCCGATCCTGGCACCAGCCAGACCGAGGGTCAGCTGCCCGTTCTCACCGCCCGCCTCGACGCGCTGGGCAAGGCGCTCGGCGTGACCATCTACGGCATCAGCGGCTACCGCACGCCGGCCCATAGCGTGGCCGTCGGGGGCTACGCCGACGACCCGCACACCAAGGGAGAGGCCGAGGACATCGGCGTCAACTCGCTGCTTCGCTCGAGCGCCGCCCAGATCAGCGAGGCCGAGTTGGCCAAGTTCGGCCTCTACCGCCCCTTCGATCCCTCGGACGATCCGGGCAACACCGAAGTCAACCACATCCAGCTGATCCCCTCCGGCGGGCCGGTGCCATTGCCCCAGGTCACGGCGGCCTGGAATCCGGATCCGCGCTGCCGATAGGTCAACCGGGAGGAAGCGAACCCGGGGTGTCGCTCTCGGAAAGCTGACGGCGCTTGCGCCGGGCTCGCACGAGCACGAGCCGGTCGACGGCGATGCCGAGCACGAAGGCGATGACGATGACCAGGATCAGCGGCGTCTGCCCACTTGTCACGAGCCAGTTGACGCTCACATCGCCGAGGTTGAGCACGGCGAAGATGGCCAGCAGTCCACCCAGGATCGCCGCCGCGGTCAGCCGCGCCCGGTCACGCCCTGTGCCAACCCTCTTTTGCGGAGTGGTCGAGGACGTCTGAGAAGTGAGAGGCTGTGGCTCGTCGGCTATACGGTCTTTTATAACGCTTTCCTCGGTGTAGCCTTCAGCTCCGGGCATCGATGCGGCTGATCCTCAACATCATCTGGCTGGTCCTCGCGGGGTTCTGGATGGCGATCGCGTACCTGTTGGCGGCGATCGTGTGCTTCATCCTGATCATCACGATCCCGTTCGGCTTCGCGGCCCTGCGCATCGCCGGCTTCGCTTTGTGGCCGTTTGGGAGGACGCTCGTCCGCAAGCCGGGAGCGGGCGTGGCCTCGGGGATCGGCAACATCATCTGGCTGATCCTGTTCGGGTGGTGGCTGGCGCTGGGCCACCTGATCACAGGCATAGCACTGTGCATCACGATCATCGGGATCCCCCTCGGGCTGGCCAATTTCAAGCTCATCCCGGTATCGCTGCTCCCGCTCGGCCGCGAGGTCGTCTCGATCGACGAGGCGCGCGCCCAGGGCTGGGACGCCGAAGTCGACATGGGCTGAGCGTCGGCGACCGCTCATGCTGGCGCTGATCGCGGCCAACCTGCGACGCCGAACGGCCCGCACCGGTCTGACCGCGGCGGGGATCGCCGTCGGCGTGGCGGCGATCGTTGCTCTGCTGGCCCTGTCGGCTGGACTGAATGCCACGGCGGGACAGCTCGTGCACCTGGGCCGCGCCGATCTCGGCCTGTTCCAGCGTGACGCCGGCGACCCGACCTCGTCGGTACTGCCCCTGTCGCTCGTCGCTCGCGTCCGCGCCCAGCCCCAGATCGTCGACGCTACGCCGATCCAACTCGTGGTCAGCGCCGTCCCGCGGGCCCGGTCGGCGATCGTCTTCGGGATCGATCCGGGCGGCTTCCTGGCGCGGCGACTTGTGTTCACCGCCGGCGGCGCCCCGAGCGCAGGACGCGTGGACATCGGGGATCTGCTGGCCGACCAGCTCCATCTCCACGCCGGATCGACCATCCAGATCGGCCGTCGGACGTTTTCCATCGCGGGCATCTTTCACTCGGGCATTGCCTTCGAGGACCAGGGAGCGATCACCACCCTCGCGGACGCACAGGCGCTCGCCGGCCGGACGCCCACGGAGGTGACGACGATCGCCGTGCGGCTCGCGCCCCAGGTCACCCCAGCGGCGGCGGAACACAGCCTGGCCAAGACGTTTCCGGGCGTCTCGGCCATCTCGGACCCGAGCGAGGCGATCCGCGCGGGGGCCAACAGCGAGCTGATCAGCAAGGCCGTCCTGTTGATCGTCGTGCTCGCGCTCATCATCGGCGCGCTCACCGTGGCCAACACGATGCTCGCGGCTGTGCTCGAACGCCGCCGCGAGCTGGCGCTGCTGGCCACGATCGGATGGAGCGGGTCGCAGCTCGGGCTGCTCGTGCTCGGCGAGGCCATCGCGGTCAGTCTGTTGGGCACGGCGGCCGGATTGCTCCTCGGGCTCCTGGCCAGCGGTCTGCTTCCCGCCGCCCTGGGGCTGCAGAGCTTCATCTCCCCCGAGCTGACCGCATGGGGCCTCGGACGCGCGGCGCTCATCGGCGTGAGCATCGGGGTGCTCGGGGCCGTGTTCCCGATCTGGCGCGTGACCCGGATGTGGTCCGCGACCGCGCTCTCGTCCCTCTGATGGGAGATACGACTGAGCGGGTGCGCCGCATCTCTGCACGCGGTCAGACGCCTAGCCCGTCACCTGTCCGTCGGCGAGCGCGATCACGCGATCGGCCCGCTCGGCCACGGCCGGGTCGTGGCTGACCACGACCACTGTCGTGCCGTGCCGCTCGCGCGCCTGGGCCAGCAGGTCAAGCGCGCGGCCGGCGCTGACGGAATCGAGCGCACCCGTCGGCTCGTCGGCGAGCAGCAATCGGGGTTGGTTGGCCAGCGCCCGCGCCAGCGCCACCGCCTGGCGCTGACCGCCCGACAGCTCCGACGGGAGGTGCTGCACTCGGTCGGCCAGGCCGACCTCGGCCAGCAGCTCGGCGCTGCGCCGGCGCCGCTCGCGATGGTTCACGCCGGCGGCCAAGAGCGCCGCCTCGACGTTGCGCTGAGCGCTCAGGTAGGGCAACAGCAGGTTGTCCTGGAACACGAAGGCGACCATCCGGCGGCGGAACTCGGTGGCGTGCCGCGGCTCGGGCACGGGGGTACCGGCCACGCTGATCGTGCCTTCGTCGGGGCGGTCGAGGCTTCCGATGAGGTTGAGGAGTGTGCTCTTCCCCGACCCCGACGGACCGGTGATGGTCACGAACTCTCCAGGAGCGATCGACAGCGAGACCCCGCGTAGGGCCTGAATCGGACCGAATGCCTTTCGGACGCCGTCCACCTGCACATCGGCACCCGCGGGCATCGAGCGATCGGACGGCGCCCCGTCGCCCGGAGGGCCGGGCGCGAACGGACGACTCGGCGCGCTCATTTGGTGACGGTCACCGGCCAGTTGAGCGTGGCCGATCCATGCGCCGTGTGGACGACGGCCCGGAAGGTCAGCGGATGGCCGAGAGCAGCGGCGGGAAACCGCAGGTTGTCGTGCCAGCGCCCCTGCTTGACCGGGTGGGTGGGCGGCGTGTCGCGCCCCACCACCTGACCGGCGAACACGAACTCGATGTCGACCTTCCCCGCCAGCGGGTGTCCCGACGCGTCGGTTACGCGCACCGAGTACGGCCAGGGCCGATTCACGCGCGGGGCGTGGTTCGGGGCCCGAAGCACGGCGTGGACGGCGCCGGACGACGCCGACGCACCGCCACCGCTGGTAGCGGCAGGCGCTGAGCTTGTCCCGGTCGTGCTCGACACGCTCGATGAACTCGACGACGAACTGCTCCCGCAAGCCGAGATCGTCAAGGCGATGGACACGGCGAGCGCCGCATGGGCGCTGAGCCAGCGCATGTCAAGATCTTAGAATGGCCCTGGCGGCGTGCACGCCCATGAACGCGGGATCGCGTGGACGCCCCGGCGCTGCAGCCTGACGAGCTGCGCAGCTTCCTCGAGCGCTCCGGGAGTGGATCGGTCGACATCCGCGAGACACACATCTCGTGGGTGCTGATCACTGAGCAGTCGGCCTACAAGCTGAAAAAGCCGCTGGTACTGCCGTTCCTGGACTACGGGACGCCGGAGCGCCGGCGCGATCTGTGTGCCGCCGAGGTCAGCCTCAACCGCCGCCTCGCCCCCGATGTCTACCGCGGCGTCAGGGCGGCCGTGCGCACGCCAGAGGGCGTCGAGCTGGGCGCCGAAGATGACCCGCGCGCCATCGATTACGTGGTCGAGATGCGCCGCTACGACGAAGACCAGACGGTCGCGTCCCTGCTCGGGCGCGGTGAGCTGCGCGAGTCCGACATCGCCGCCGTGGGACGAAGGCTGGCCAAATTCCACGCGGAATGCACCCCGGCGCGTGGACCCGACCACGGAGCGTGGCGGACCGATCAGCGCGTTTTGCGCAACCTCGAGGAGCTGATCTCCGTCGCCGCCACTCGGGCCGAGCGCGAGCAGGTGCGCGTGCTGGCCCGTTTCCTCGGCGCGTTCATCGGCGCGCCGCACCGAGGTGCTCGATGCGCGCGCGGCCGCCGGACTCGTGCGCGAGGGCCACGGCGATCTCCGCGCCGAGCACGTGGTGATCCCTGGGGACGGCGGCGAGGTTACGGTCGTCGACTGCGCCGAGTTCGACGCGGGCCTGCGCACGCACGACGTCGCCGATGATCTCTCGTTCCTGGTCATGGATCTCGTCGCCCTCGGCGGGAGGCGCTTCGTGGCACCGCTGGTGGATGCCTATCGCGACGCTGGTGGTGATTGCGGCGATGACTCGCTGCTGGCCTTCTTCGCCGTGCATCGCGCGCTGGTGCGGGCCAAGGTCATGCTCGTCCGCGCCGATCAACATCCTGCGAGCAGCTCGGAACGCGGCCAGGCCAGCGCCCAGGCTCGCGACCTGCTCGCCGTGGCGCGCCGCTTCTCCTGGCGGGCTCGCCTCCCACTGGCCATCGTCGTGTGCGGCGCCCCGGCCAGCGGAAAGTCGCATCTCGCCGGGGCGATCGCCGCGACGGCCGGACTACGACAGTTGAACTCCGATCCGTTGCGCAAGGCACTGGCCGGGATCGGCCCGACCGAGCGCGCCGATCCCGAGACGTACACCGACGAATTCAGCCGCGCCACATACGCCGAACTCGGGCGTCGCGCGGCGGAGGAGATCGCCGATGGCGGTGGCGTCGTGGTCGACGCCACCTTCAGGCGCCGGGAGGATCGCGCCGCGTTCGCCGATGGCTTCGCCGCGGCCGCGCCGAGCGTGTTCGTGCAATGCACCGTCCCAGCCGCCGTCGTGGCCGAGCGGGCCGCGCTCCGCCAGCGCGATCCCGCGCGCGTCTCAGACGCCACCCCCGAGATCGCCGCGCGCGAGGCCTCCCGCTGGACGCCGCTCGACGAGGTGCCGGCCACCGCGCACCTCAGCCTGCGCACCGACCGGTCCGTCGAGGCGATTGTGGCCGACGTCGTGGCGCTGCTTGACGAGCGGCTCGGCACACGCCTCTGAGCCGGCGCCGTGACGACCTTTTCCTGGTCTTCACCGCATAGGCTATGGCGGGATGGGAGCGGTCACAATCCAGCTGGAGCTGCCTCACCAGTTCCTCGATGTGCCGGGGCAGCGAGCCGGCTTCGTCCTGCTCGTCGGGTTCCTGGGCTCGTTTCTGTTCATCCGGACCAGCGCTCGGTTGATGCGCAGCCCGAGGGTCCCGTGGTGGCCGGGCAGCGTGACGACGAGCAGTGGACTCCATCTCCACCACCTCGTGTGGGGAATCATGCTGCTTCTGATCACCGGCCTGCTCTCGTTCGTCACCGCCAACCGGAGCCCATGGAACGAGATTCTCGCCGGCCTGTTCGGGATTGGCGCCGGCCTGACGCTCGATGAATTTGCCCTCTGGGTCCATCTGAGCGACGTGTACTGGAGCGACGCGGGCCGGTCGTCGTTCGACGCCGTGGTCGTCGCCGCGCTGATCGGCGGCCTGATCGTGCTCGGGGTCGCGCCGTTCGACCTCGCTCACGGCACATCCTCGGTCGACACCCTGGTCATCGTGGTCCTGGTTGATGTCGCGTTCGCCACGTTGGCGATCCTCAAGGGCAAGCCGTTCCTCGGCCTTTTCGGCCTCTTCGTGCCCTTCATCTCGCTCTGGGGCTCGCTTCGTCTGGCGTCGCCCCACTCGCCGTGGGCGCGGTGGCGCTATCGCCCCGGCAGCAAGAAGCTGGAGCGCTCGAAGGTGCGCTGGGTCCGGATCGAGGCCAGGCGAAGGCGGATCTCGGATTTGATCGCCGGCGCGCCCGGCACGCCGACCTCGGAGGCGATCGCCGGCACCCCGACCGAGCCGCACGACTGAGCCGTCACCGCTCCTCCAGGGCCGACCTCGCCGAGCTTGGGGGCACCCGGCGCGTCCGTCTCGCGGCCCTGATGACTACGCCGCTGGATCGACTTCGGGCAGGCCGCGCGCCTCGAGCTTAGGAATCGTGCGCTCGACGGCATCGAGGAACATCTCGCTGATCAACGCGTGCACCTGCTCGCGCGTGGCGAATCCGCGCAGCCACTGTCCGCACGCCGACTCGAGCATCGCCAGCACCGCCCGCAGCGCCACCCGGGCGATCGGCGTGTCAGAGATGAGGTCGGAATTGGCGGCGATCATCCGCTCGATGGCCACCTCGCGGCCGGCCTCGAGGACCTGGCGGATGTGCGCGTCGGGGATCGCCCCCGACTGCCCGGCCAGGGCCAGCCACGTCTCGCGGTTGGAGGCCATCAGGTCGAGCAGGGCGTCCACGTTGCGGGCCACGCGTTCCTGGCGGCTCAGCCCCTCGACGTTGCCGGGGATCTCCACCCCTTCGGCCGCGAGCTCACCCAGCACCGCCAGGTAGATCTCGCCGACGCTGCCGAAATAGTGGTGCACGAGCGCGCGTGTCACACCGGCCTCGCGCGCGATCGCGGCGACGGTGACCTCCGCGTAGGGGTGGGTCGCGAACAGGCCTCGGGCGACGTCAACTATCTGACGTCGACGGGCCTGGGGCGCAAGACGGGTGCGTGTCTTCGTGGGCAGGGCTGGCAATAGTATGGCCTATTTGACGATGCGTCAATAATGCTCTACGGTTGTTGCTCACGCCGGGGCCTGTCGTGCACCAGCTTAGCCCGCGACGATCGCCGGCCGGCTCGGCCACGCGGCCGCCCACCAAACACGAGTACATCCGTGGAAGGAGTCTGATGTTTCGTATCCAGCCCCGTGCCGCTTCGGAGGGGCGGACAAAGCGCACGCGCCGGCTGATGGCCGCCGTCGGTTGCGGGCTCACCGTGTCGGCCGGGGTCGCTGTGGCGGCGACCCCCGCGGTACCGATCGAGAGCACCGGGCCCAAGCCGACGCTGCCGGTGTTCATCGGCAAGGCGGCGACGTCCGACCCCGTGCCCGGTGTCGACACGGCCTGGCAGAACCCGTTCATGGCCAGCAACCCGGGCAATAGCGTCCACAACGACTCCTGGCAGAGCGACAACTACACGCAGCTCAGCGGGCCGCTCGGCCATCACCTGAAGACGCTCTCGACGGCGATCGGCCGCGATTGCATCACGCTCAGCTTTGATCGTCACGGGCAGCTGATCAGCTCATGCTCAGACCTCGCTCACGGGCCCGGGCTGTACCTGCTCAACCCCAGGACGCTGGCCACGTTGGCCTTCATGCAGCTTCCCTACGTGCCGCCGCCGAAGGGCACCGACCCGGCGACCAACACGACCGGCGGGGCCTACTTCTACCTCGATAACCACGATCGCGTGGTTATCGCCGCGTCGAACAAGCACATCCTCGTCGTCGCCCTGAAGCACGTCGGCGGCAGGCCCGTGTTCAAGCAGGTCGCCGACTACGACCCGACCCCGTGCCTGACGCCGGGAGACCGGATTCCCTCGGTCCTGCCCGACAGCCAGGGCCGGCTGTGGTTCGTCGGTCGCTACGACGGCGCCGTCGGCGTGCTCAATCCGAGCACCGGGCAGGTGCAGGTCGGTGATCCTGCACGAGCAGATCGAGAACTCGTTCGCGATCGCCAAGGATGGCGCCTATGTCGTCACCGATAAGGCCATGTACAAGTTCCAGGCCGGGCGGAACCTGATGCCCCACCAGGTCTGGCGTGGGAAGTACCGCAACAGCGGCGTCCAGAAGCCGGGGCAGATCAACGCCGGCTCGGGCACGACGCCGACTCTGATTGGCTCTCTCAACGGCAGGGGTCCCCAGGACATGCCGTCCTACGTGGCCATCGCTGATAACGCCAACCACATGGACGTCGTCGTATATCGGACGGCGAGCCATCTGCGCAGCGGCCAGTCGCGCACGGTGTGCACGGTTCCCGTGTTCAGGCCGGGGCACGGTGCCGACGAAAACTCGCTGATCTCGATGGGCCATTCGTTGATCGTCGAGAACAACTACGGCTACGTGCTCCAGAAGTGGAACGACGTCATCGCCGGCGCCGTCAACGTCGGCGGCGACCTGGGGCTGGTCAGCGCTCCCGGGATGGACCGCATCGACATCAACAGGAACGGCAGCGGCTGTCACATCGCGTGGACCAACGACAAGGTGCGCACACCCTCGGCCGTAGCCAAGGGTGATACGGCCAACGGGCTGATCTACACCTACGAGAAGCCCAAGGACGGGCCCAGCGGCGTGTGGTACTGGGCGGCGCTCGACTACCGCACCGGCAAGGTGGTGTGGATGCGCCAGGCCGGCCACGGCGGTCTGTACAACAACCACTACTCGGGGATCGCCGTCGGGCGCAACCCGCGGACGGGCAAAACGAGTCTGTATCTCGGTGGCGTTGGCGGAATCGTCGTCGTCCGCGACCAGTAACTCGCCTTCCTCCTGGGTTGCTGGGCCCCGGCCGACAGTCGGTCGGGGCCCCCGCTCAGACGTCGCCCGTCAGGCGACGCGTTCGAGCAACCAGTCGTGAAGCTCGTCGAGGTGGTGTGCGGTCAGCGTCAGGTGACCGTCCTCGTCGGTGAGCCGAGCCTCGACGCCGGGAATATGCGCCGCCAGCCACTCGCCATGGCCGAAGGGCACGAAGCGGTCCTGGCGGCCGTGCCGGAGCAGTACCGGCGTCCGGATCGAGTCGAGATCGAAGCTCCATGGCGAGATGAAGGCGAGATCTTCATCCCACCAGCCGTCGGCCCCCGGGTGCAGTCCGGATCGTGAGGACTCGACCAGGTAGTCGGCGAGCTCACCCGTCAGCACGGCGGCGTCGGCCGGGCTGAGCAGCGAGCTCATGTAATCGAGCAGGTCGTCGGCGGCGAGCGCCAGCGTGTCCAGGCGATCCTGCTCGCATTTGGCGCGCGCCGCCTCACGGTCGGCCAGGATCAGCCGGGTGTCGTCGGCGTTCATCTCGCCCATGCCGGCGAAGTAGTCGAGTCCCTCGGCGCCCCAGGGGGCGATTGAGGCCAGCACCCCGACCGCCGGCACGAGGTCGGGGAGGAGGGCTGCGCAGGCGAGCGCGTGCGGGCCGCCTCCCGAGATCCCCCATACGCCGAGTCGCTCGATCCCCAGTGCCTCGGCGATCGATGCGCACGTCGGCGGCGCAGTCGGCGACTGTACGGCCGGGCTTTCGACTCGAGCCCCCGTACCCGGGGCGGTCGTAGGAGATCATGCGGATCCCCCGGCGCTCAGCGCGCGCCACATCGGGCTCGTACATCAGGCGCGAGTTGGGCGTCCCGTTGTGCACCAGCACCGGCACGCCCGCCGGTGCGCCCCGCTCGAGCACCTGGAGCACCCGACCGTCGGCAGTGTCGATTCGATGCTCCGTCATGGCAGCTCGCAAAGAATCTTGACAGGCCAGCGGTCCAAACCGTGACAATTGACACGATGCCCTGATCCGCTCGATCGGCCGGAGGCGTTTCGTCGCCTCCTCCTGGGTCACCTGGCGGAGACGCTGCCGCTCGGCTGACGGCTAGGCTGCCAGGTCAGCGTGACTGCGACGGTACAGCTACCCGAGGGGTTCTTGGTCGGTCACTGGACCGACGAGGTCGGCCGAACCGGTTGCACGGTGGTGCTGGCTCCGGGCGGAGCGGTGGGCGGAGTCGACGTGCGTGGAGCGGCCTCCTCGACACTGTGCACCGACTCACTCCGCCCCGGGTCGCTGGTCGAGCACGTCCACGGCGTCCTGTTGACCGGGGGCAGCGCGTTCGGCCTCGAGGCTGCCGGCGGCGTGATGCGCTACCTCGAGTACAAGCAGATCGGGTACGAGCTCGCGTCGGTGCGGGTACCGATCGTGGTCGGCGCCGTGATCTTCGACCTGCCGATCGGCGACCCGCTGGCCCGCCCCGGCGTCGACGCCGGCTACGCCGCGTGCGAGGCGGCGACGGCAACCCCGGGCACGGGGTCCATCGGAGCGGGCACCGGCGCCAGCGTGGCCAAGGGAGGCGATGCGTCGCAGACCCGCCCCGGCGGAATCGGATTCGACAGCGCCACGGCTGCGGGGGCCACGGTGGCCGCGGTAATGGTCGTCAACAGCGTCGGCGGCATCTGGGACGACCAGCGCCAGGAGTGGGTGGCCGAGTTCAGCGGCTGGAACCGCGACTCGGGACTCGTGGCCGGTGCCAACACGACGATCGGCGCCGTGCTGACCGATGCGGCGCTGACCCGCGAACAGGCCAACCGGGTCGCCACCGTGGCCCACGACGGGATCGCCAGGGCGATCCGGCCCGCGCACACGATGTACGACGGCGACACGATCTTCTGCCTCGCCACGGGTGCGGCGAGCGCACCGTACGACGCCGTCGAGGTGGCGGCGACGGAGGTCGTGGCCGCGGCGATCGCCGACGGAGTCCGCGCCGCCCGGTGATCCGCGTCGGCCTGCATGCCCTCGGCATCGGTCCCGGCGCCCGCGCCCCGGTCGTGGCCGCCGTCGCCCGCGCCGCCGAGGCGGCCGGGTTTGCCCGGCTGTGGGCGGGCGAGCACGTGGTCATGGTCGACCGTCCCGCCTCGCGCTATCCCTACAACGATGCCGGCGAGCTTCCGGTGCCCGCAGATGCCGACTGGCTTGACCCGTTTGTGTGCCTGAGCTTCGCCGCCGCGGCGACGCAGCGAATCGAGATCGCCACCGGGATCGTGCTCCTGCCCGAGCACAACCCCGTCCTCGTGGCCAAGCAGGCGGCCAGCCTGGATGCCATGTCCGGGGGCCGCTTCACACTCGGCGTCGGCATCGGCTGGTCCGAGGAGGAGTTCACCGCCCTCGGCGTCCCATTCGTGCGCCGCGGCGCCCGCACGGTCGAGTACGTCCGGGCGATGAGGGAGCTCTGGCAGAGCGATTCGGCCTCATTTCACGGCCGCTTTGTCAACTTCGAGGCCATCCGGGTCTATCCCAAGCCGCCCCGCGATCGCCGCCTGCCGATCGTGTTCGGTGGCAACAGCGACACGGCGCTGCGCCGGATCGCCGCCCACGGCGACGGTTGGTACGGGTTCAACCTGTCCGGGATCGACGAGGTCGCGGACCGGATCGGCGTCCTGCGCGAGTACTGCCACAGCGCCGAACGCCCGCTCGAGGCGCTCGATCTCGCGGTGGCGGTGATCGGATCTGAACCCGCCGATCTGCCCGACACTCGAGCGCCTCGGTGTAGACGAACTAGTGCTCGTGGATGGCCCGCCGCAGGATGCAGACGAGGCGGCCGAATGGGTCGATGGGCTGGCCCAGCGTTGGCTGCAGGAGCGCCCTGCCGACCATGAGGATGCGGGCAGTTCGCCCGGCGGCCACAGCTACGATGCGCCGCGATGAGGATCTGGTTCGACATGACCGCCTCGGCTCACCCGGTGGTCTTCCGCCCCATCATCGCCCGTCTGCGCGACTCGGGCCACGACGTGTCGATCACCGCCCGGGACTACGCGCAGACCCTGGGCCTGCTGAAACTGCAGGGTCTCGACGCGATGGTCGTGGGAAGACATGCCGGCGCCTCCCGCGCTCGTAAGGTCACGGCGCTGGCCAGCCGGACCGCGAAGCTCCATCGTTGGGCCCGGGGCTCGTTCGACCTCGCCGTGGCCCACGGCTCGAACGATCTCGCGCTGGCGGCCAAGTGGGCGGGCATCCCCGCGGTGAACATGTTCGATTACGAGTTCGCCGTACAGCAACACCACATCGGCTGCCGCCTGGCCCGGCGCGTGATCACCCCGGACGCGATTCCGCCCTCGCGACTGGCGCGTTTCGGCGCCACCGGCGAGAAGCTGCTCCAGTACCCGGGGCTCAAGGAGGAGTACTACCTGGCTGACTTCGAGCCCGACCCCACCATCCTCGACCAGCTCGGGGTCGACGCGGCCCGCGTCGTTGTCGTGGTCCGGCCGCCGCCCGATGTCTCGCTCTACCACCGCAAGTCAAACCCGCTCTTCCCGCGCGTGCTCAACTTTGTCGGCGACCGCGACGACGTCCAGGCCGTGGTTCTCCCGCGCACCGAGGCCCAGCGCCGCCACGTGCGGGCGCTGCACCTCCCGGCGGTGGTGGTCGCCGAGGGCGCGGTCGACGCCCAGAGCCTGATCGCCGCCTCGGACCTGGTCGTCTCGGCGGGCGGCAGCATGAACCGCGAGGCGGTAGCCCTGGGCGTGCCCGTCTACACAACCTACGGCGGCCGGCTGGGTGGCGTCGACGAGTCGCTCATCCGGACGGGTCGCCTGCGACCATTGACCGATGCCCGCGCGCTCGAGCTGGAAAAACGGAGCAAGACGCTGGATTGGCCGCGCCGCGATCCGAACCTGCTCGTCAACATGATCCTTTCCGCCGTCGAATGACGCCAGCCGGCACCGAGCACAACCCGCCGAGGACCCGGCTCCAACGGGTGATCTCGGGCGAGAAGCCGCCCGACCCGCTCGAGCACCACGACTCGCTGGTCGAGCGGTACGCCGAGATGTCGCATGCGTTCCAGCCACGGCCCGTCGATCACGTGCTGCGCCTGCTCGACATGGCCCTGGCCGGTAGCGCCCTCTTCATCACCTCCCCCCTGTCCGTTCTCATTGCCGGCGCGATCAAGCTCACCTCGCCCCGCGCGCCTGTGCTGTACCGCGGCTGGCGCGTCGGGCGCGGCGGCCATCTGTTCCTGATGGTGAAGTTCCGCACCCTCGCCCCCGATGCCGAGGAGCGCCTCGGCCCCTACCTCGGGCTCGAGCTGACCCAGCGCACCGAGCTCGAGGTGAGTGCCCTCGGGCCGTCTGCTGCGCGCATCGAAGCTCGACGAGCTCCCCCAGCTCTACAACGTGATCAAGGGCGATATGAGCCTCGTGGGCCCGCGGCCGATCCGCCCCACCTTCTTCGGCGAGCTGTGCGCCGGCATCCCCGAGTACTGGCAGCGGCTGGTCGTGCGTCCCGGGGTCACCGGCCTGGCCCAGCTGCGGCTGACCCGCGAGATGACGTGGGGCGAGAAGCTCGCCCATGACCTCGAGTACATCGCCGACCGGTCGTTGAAGCTCTACCTGTCGGTGATCGTCACGACCGCGTGGCTCACCGTCGTGCGCCCGGCCAACCGGCGCACCGCGCTCAACCGACTGCCCTGACCTCCGGCTGAACATGTGCGGCATCTGCGGCAGCTACGACTTTTCGCGCGGACAGCCGGCCGACCGCGAAGTGATCGAGCGGATGAACGAGACCCTTGTCCACCGGGGTCCGGACGGTGGCGGCATCCACCTCGACGGCCCCGTCGCTCTGGCCGCGCGGCGTCTGGCCATCATCGATCTCGAGCACGGCGACCAGCCGATGGTGACCGAGGATGGCGCGCTCGCCGTCGTCCAGAACGGGGAGATCCTCAACCACCTCGAGCTCCGGGCGGGACTCGAGCGCGAGGGTGTGCGGTTCAGGACGGGTTGCGACACCGAGGTGCTCCTGCATCTGTACCGGCGCGACGGGCCCGACTTCGTCGCCCAGCTGCGCGGAATGTTCGCCATCGCGCTGTGGGATCGCCGCGAGCGCCGGCTGCTGCTGGCCCGAGACCGGTTCGGGATCAAGCCGCTCTACTACGCGACCGGTGACGGCCGGGTGCGCTTCGCCTCGGAGCTGAAGGCCCTGCTGCGAGCGCCTGGCTTCGCGCGCGAGGTGGACCCCCAGGCGCTGCACGCCTATCTGGCCTTCAACTCGATCCCGGCGCCGCTGACCATCTTCCGTGCGGCGCGCAAGCTCCCGCCGGGGCACACGCTGCTTTGCCGCGAGGGGGACGGCGTCGAGATCACCCGCTTTGCTCGGCCCACGCCGGCCGCCAGCGATCGCCTGCGCCGCGAGAGCGCCGAGGCGCTGGCCGACGAGCTGCGCGAGCGGGTGCGCGAGTCGGTGCAGGCCCACCTCCTGGCCGACGTCCCGGTGGGCGTGCTCCTGTCGGGCGGCGTCGATTCCTCGGTGCTGGCCGCGCTGGCCGCGGGAGGATCGGCTCACCGGCTCTCGACCTTCTCGATCGGGTTCGCCGAGCGTTCGTTCAACGAGCTCGACCTGGCCCGCCAGGTGGCCACGCGGTACGGCACCGATCACCATGAGCTCGTGGTCTCGCCCCACATCGCCGAGCTGCTGCCGAAGCTCGTCGCCGCGTTCGACGAGCCCTTCGCCGACTCCTCGGCCGTTCCCACGTTCCTGGTCTCGCAGCTCGCGGCGGAGCACGTCAAGGTCGTCCTCTCCGGCGAAGGGGGCGACGAGCTGTTCGGCGGCTACGAGACCTACGCCGCCGACCTGCTCGCGCTGCGTGTGGGACGTGCGGCGGCACGGCTGGCCCCGCTCGTCGAGCGCCTGCCGAGCTCGAGTGGCCGGGTCAGCCTCGATTACCGCGCCAAGCGCTTCGTCCGCGCCTGCGCCCTGCCACCTCTCGAGCGCCACCATGGCTGGAAGGAGATCTTCTCCGGCGAACAGCGCGCGCGGCTGCTGACCGACGACTGGCGCGACGGCGGAGGGGACCCGCTCGATCCGTGGCGGGTGCGCTTCGCCGAGACCGAGGGCGCACCTCTGCTGGCCCGTTTGCAGGATGTCGATCTCGGCATCTACCTCGCCGACGACCTGCTGGTCAAGACCGACCGCATGAGCATGGCGCACAGCCTGGAGGCGCGGGTGCCCTATCTCGACCCCGGCGTCGCCGAGCTGGCGCTGGCACTGCCCACGAGTCTCAAGGTCCGGGGAGTGGCCAAGAAACGCTTGCTGCGCCAGGCCGCCGCCCCCCTGATCCCAGCCGGCATCACCCGCGCCCGCAAGCGCGGCTTCTCGATCCCCGCCGCGGCCTGGCTGCGCGGCGAGCTGCGACCTCTGGCCCGCGAGCTGCTGGCGCCCGAGCGGACACGGCGACAGGGCTACTTCCAGCCCGGCGCGGTGACTTCGCTGCTCGACGACCACGTGGCTCGGCGCCAGGACTACAGCCGGCAGCTCTGGGGGCTGATGTCGTTCTCGCTGTGGGTGGAGCAAACCGATGGCTCCGCGGCCTGACCCCCGCGAAGTGCCCGAGTGGCTGACCTGGGTGCGCGGGCTCCAGAGCATCGCGCAGGCGGGGTTGACCTACACCCAGGACCGCTACGACCTCGAGCGTTACTCCGACGTGCAGCGCATCGCCGCCCAGATCGCCGCCCGCCACACCGACGGCGACCCGGCGATGATCGCGGGGTTCTTCGCGTCCGAGCGCGGCTACCCGACGCCGAAGATCGACGTCCGCGCCGCCGTCATCGTCGAGGGCCGGATCCTGCTGGTCCAGGAGCGCGACGACGGTCTGTGGACGATGCCCGGAGGATGGGCCGACATCGGGGAATCCGCCGCCGAGGCCGTGGTCCGCGAGACCCACGAGGAGGCCGGGCTGAGGGTCACGGCCGTCAGGCTGATCGCGCTGCTCGAGCGCGAGCGGCGAGGGCACCCCGTCCATCCGCAGTTCAGCTACAAGGCGTTCTTCACCTGCGCGCTCGCCGATCCCGGGCCGCCGGCCCCGGCTCCCGGCCCCGAGGCGGAGACGTGGTCCGCGGCCTTCTTCGCCCGCGACCAGCTGCCCGAGCTCTCGGTGGCGCGGATCACCCCGGCCGAGATCGAGCTCGCCTTCCTGCACGACGGCGACCCGAGCCTGCCCACCGAATTCGACTGACGGCGGCTCGCCCGCCCACGCAGGCGGTAGGGTTCGCCCGTGCGGCGCAAGAGCGGAGGTGGCTCCACGCGGCTGCTGGTGGGGATGGCGCTCTCGAGCGGGATAACGTCGGTTCCCAACGCGGCAATCGTTCTCGCCCTGCCGACAATCCACCGCACGTTCAACGTCTCGCTGACCGAGCTCGAGTGGACGATCACCGGCTACCTGTTGGCCTACTCCGCGCTGCTCATCGCCGCCGGGCGGCTCGCCGACGAGTTCGGTCGGGTGCGCGTGCTCACGTTCGGGACCGTCCTGTACATGGTCGCCTCGGTGCCGGCGGCCCTGGCCGGCAGTGCCATCGTGCTGATCCTCAGCCTGATCGCCGCCGGGGTCGGCGCCGCGGTGCTCACGCCCGCCTCACTGGCGATCGTCACCGCGGCCTTCACCGATGAGCGACGCGGGATGGCGGTCGGGCTGTGGGGCGGCGCGAGCGCGCTGTTCTCGGGCATCGGGCCGGCGATCGGCGGCCTGTTCACGCAGGAGACGTCGTGGCGCTGGATCCTGTGGCTCAACGTGATCGCCGGCGCGATCATCCTGTTCGGGGTCTGGGGCACCCGCGAGACCCGCGACGAGGAGGCCACGGGCCACATCGACTTCGCCGGGCTGGCGCTGTCCGCGCTCGGTCTCGGGTTGATCACCCTCGCGCTCAACGAGGCGCCGACTCCCTGGCCGTTCAGCTCGGCCGAGTTCCTCTTGGCCCTGATCGGCGGAGCCGTTCTGCTGGCCGGTTTCGTGGTCGTGGAGCGCCGCCTGGCCGATCCGTTGATCGACCTGACGATGTTCCTGCGCCGCAACCTGACCGGAGCCAGCATCGTCGTGTTCTCGCTCAGCTTCGCGCTTGGGGCGGTGCTGTTCTTCTTACCCCTCTACCTGCAGGAGATCCTCGGCTACGACCCGTTGAAGGCCGGCCTCCTCGTCCTCCCGACCAGCATCACGATGATGGCCGCCATGCCCTTCGCGGGTCGGCTGTATGAACGGTTTGGGCCACTGCCGCCCATCGCCGCGGGCATGGCGCTCGCCGCCGTGGGGATCCTCCTCATGAGTGGGGTGTCGGCATCGACGGATTACGTCGACCTGATCCTGCCCCTCGGCCTGATCGGCATCGGCTTCGGCACCGCGTTGACCCCGATGAACCTGGCCGGGCTCAACTCGGTGCCCCAGAGCCACCACGGGGCCGTCGCGGCCATTCTCGCCACCCTGGGTGGCCTGGGGGCGACCTTCGGCGTGTCGCTGTCGGGCGCCGTGTTCGAGGCCTCGCAGCTCAACCAGACGCTCCAGGCGGCGACCAGTCGCGGGCTGCACCTCACCACCTCGGCCGCCCGCGCGCTCGAGGGCCTGCTGCCCGGGACGCCGTCGGCCAGCAAGGCCCTGAGCCAGCTCCCCGCGACTCAGCACGCCGTCGCACACGAGGCGGTTCGCCTCGGTTTCATCAGCGCGCTGGGCCGGACGCTCGAGCTGTCGCTGGGGATCGTCGTCGCGTCCCTGCTGCTCTCGCTCGTGCTGTTCCGCACCGAGACCAAGGAGGTCGCACTGCCACGCCCCAACATGGTCGAGCCGTTCTCGGGCTTGGCACCACGTCCGTGAACTGACGGTGCCGCGCGAGGGCCTGCTTAGACACTACGATCATGGTGTGTGCGGGACCGACGGTCTGGTGCAGCCGAGGGTCCCGTTGTTGCTGCCATGTCCGATCCGTTCGAGAAGGAGCTGCCTCGTAGCCCGGAGGCCCCGGGCGTGGCCCGGCGCGCGCTTTCCAGCTGGTACGGGGCCACGCTCGAGCCGAGCGATCTCCACAAGGCCAAGCTGCTGGCCAGCGAGCTGGTGACCAACGCCGTCCTGCACGGCGAGGGGCGGATCGTTCTGCGGGCTCAGCTCGACGACGACCGGGTGCTGGTCGAGGTCATCGACGAGGGCAACGGGTTTGAGCACGAGCTCCGCCATCGCACCTTCGACGATCGCAACGGCCGTGGCCTGGCCATCGTCGACGCCGAGGCGAGTCGCTGGGGTATCCACGAGGGAACCACGCACGTGTGGTTCGAGCTCGAGCAACCGGGACCGCGGCTGGGCGAAGACGGTAAGCCGAGCGCCTGAGCCGGGCGTTACGCGCCCTCGACGTCGCCCGGTCCGAGCGGGAGCGCGACGCGGAATCCGACGACCACGAAGCCGATCAGGCACAGGGCACCGACGACATGCGCCCATTCCGCGTCGGCCACGTTGGTGAAGCCGAAGCCGGCGATCAGCAGGGCGCCGGCGATCCGCACGAGACGCGCCGGCCGTCTTGGCGTCGCCGCGTCCGGACGTGGATGTGGCGGCGGATCCTCGGCCGACTCCCCGGACGCGAACCGGCCCAGCGTGAGCCGGAACAGGGTGACCAGCGACGGCGCCAGGATCGCCGCGCCCGCCACGATGGCCACCAGCACGGTCACCTGCGTGTCGTGTGGCGCCGCGGCCTGACGTACGGTCAGTCCGGGCAATATCTCGGGACTCTGCGCCAGCGCCCACCCGGCCACGATCGCCGCCACGGCCACGGCGGCGGTGTAGCGCGCCGCCTCGAAGCGTTCGACCCACACCAGCACGACCGTGCCGATCCCGGCCAGCGCCGACACGATGAGGGCCGGCAGGCCATCGCCGGCGACGAGGCCGTGGTAGAGCCGGTGCGCGTCGCTGTGGAGTACGGCGAGGCCGACAACGGCGGCTATCCCGGCCACGAAGGCGGCGGCGAGCGCTCGCATCCGGAACCGCTGCGCGAGCTCCGGCTCGCCCCGGCGGACAGCATCCCCGGCCAGAAACACGGCGGCCAGATAGGCGCCGGTGATCACGGCGAGCACGCCGATCACGATCGAGGTCGGGTTCAGCCAGCTCGAGAACGGGGCTCCCGCGGCATTACCCACCGGGACTCGCCCCGAGGCGATCCCGCCGAGCGCCGCACCGAGCGCGAACGGTGCGATCACCGATGAGATCCCGAACACGGTGTCGATGGCCAGCTGCTCACGGCGGGCCGCAGCTCCCACCCGCAGGGCGTAGGTGGCGCCGCGGAAGACGATCCCGATCGCCGCTAGGAGCAGAGCGACGTACAGGGTCGAGGCGATCGACCCGAACGCCTTCGGGTACGAGGTCCACGTCACCGTGAGGACGAAGATCAGCCACACGTGGTTGGCCTCCCACACCGGCGCCATGGAGCGGTGCGCGTGCTCGCGGATCGGCTCGGCCTGCTCGCCGGTGCCCGCGGCTAGCTGCCAGAACCCGGCCCCGAAGTCGGCCCCGGCGAGGATCACGTACAGGACCAGGCCGATGAGCACGAAGACGATCGGCAGCGTGTAGAGCACTCAGGCCTCCTGCGGCGTCGCGCCGGTGGGCGTCGTCGGGAGGCCCTTGATCGGCGAGGCGGCCAGCCGCCGCAGCACCCACACCACACCCGCGGCCACCCCGAGGTAGACGAGGGCCAGAGTGGCGTAGCCGACCGGGATTCCGCTCGCCCCGGTGACGGCGTCCTGGGTGCGCATGACGTTGTAGACCACCCACGGCTGGCGCCCGAGCTCGGTGGTCACCCAACCCGCGAGCAGCGCCACCAACGCCGCGGGGCCCGCCAGTACGACAGCGCGGAAGAACCACACCGAGTCGGGTAACCGGCCCCGCCGCCAGCGGACGATCACGTAGAAGGTCCCGAGCAGCGCCAGCGCCGTGCCGATTCCCACCATGAGCTGGAACGCGATCCGGACGCCGTTGACGGGAGGACGGTCGTCCGCCGGCACCGACAACAGACCCTGGACCCGGGCGTTGGGGTCGTGGTAGGCCAGGAACGAGAGCAGATCGGGGATGGGGATGCCGTACTTGACCTCGCCGTTCTCATACCACCCGAGGATGTGTTCGGACACCCCTTTGTGGGTCTTGCCCACTCCCTCGAGCGCGGCCAGCTTGATCGGCTGGTACTTGGCCACGTCGCGCGCGACCCAGTCCCCCACCAGCACCTGAATCGGGGCGGCCAGAGCAGCGATCGTCAGCGGCACGGCCAGGGCCACGCGCTCGTAGCGCCCCCACCGTCCGCGCAGCCGCGCGACCGCATAAACGGCCGCCATGACAAAACCAGTGACGAGGTAGCCGGCGATGTACATGTGCATTAGTTCGTGCCAGAGATACGGGTTGCCGAACAGGGCCTTCAGCGGATCGACGTCCACCACCCGCCCACCGACGATGCGAAAGCCCCCGGGGTGGTTCATCCACGCGTTGACCGCGATCACCATCCACGAGCCCGTGAACCCGGTGATCACGATCGGGATCGCCGACAGCATGTGAGCCCGGCGTGACAGGCGGTCCCAGCCGTAGACGTAGATGCCGATGAAGATCGCCTCGACGAAGAACGAGAAGCCCTCGATCGCGAACCCGAGCCCGAACACCCCGCCGAACGTGCCGGTGAAGTTGGGCCACAGCAACCCCATCTCGAAGCTGAGGATGGTCCCCGTGATCACCCCCACCGCGAACAGCGCCACCATGATCCGCGTCCACCGACGCGCGATCGTCAGGTACACGCGGTCGCCGGTCCGCCCATACATCCACTCCATGAACAGGACCATGGCCGGGAAGGCGATGCCGAAGCAGACCAGCGGGATGTGGACGGCGAACGACAGCGCCTGCATCTGGCGCGCCTGGGTCAGGTACTGCTGCTGGACGGGGCCAAATGCGCTGGCCAGCGCCAACCCGCCCACCTAGGACCTCGCTCCGCGTGCGTCATCGGCGGCCATCCCGGCCAGATCCTAGAGCCGCCGGCGGAGGCGAGGTGGTGCGCTTTACGCCAGCGCGGCCTCCGCGCGCAGCTCTTCCTCGTAGCTCTGGGCCACCCGCTCGAGCGTGCCGTCGTATCCCACCTTGTACGCGCCGGTGCGGCGCAGCGGCGGCGAGTAGGCGTGAATCGTGACGGCCGGTCCTCGGCCGGCGTGCAGGACACGATGGATCGCCGTCGGCGCCAGGTTGAACGTCGTCCCCGGGCCGATCACCCGCGAGTGCGGCTCGCCGGCCAGCCGCAGACGATCCTCACGGACGTGGCCGTCGAGCACCACGATCGCCGCCGCCGACTCGTCGTGGTCATGGAAGCCGGTGTCCTGATCCTCGCTCCAGCAGATAAGCCACGCGTTCACGTCCTCGTCATCCCAGACCTGCTCGTACACACGGACGTCATCGGCGTGCTTGACCAACGGCTGCCACAGCTCCGGCGTGGCGGCCAGACTGTCGACGAAGTGTTCGAGCTCGGCAGCCGAAAGGCTCACGGGCAGATATACTACACTAACCTGATTGGTTTGGTTCGGCATGGTGGCCTTGCCTCCCTGGCTACAGCATCTCCAGGCAACCAAGGGCAGCCGCGTCCGAGCCGGCACCGATCGCGAGCACGATGAACACCCGGACCACGCTCGCCGGCAGCACGGCCAGGACGATCGGATGAAAGAACACGGCTGCATCGATCAGACCGACGCCGAGTGAGACCAGGCCGAGCCCGATCGCCGCGGCCATGTGCCAGCGCTGGGGGCCGCGCAGCAGCACCCACAGCCCGACTGCCAGGAAGGCCATGAGGTCAAGGCCCTCGATCCACGTCCCCACCGACGCGTAGGCATCGAACACGAACGCCACCACGACGACGAGCGAGGCCAACGCCCCGGCGAGACCGAAGCCGATCGCCGCTCGGCCCACGAGCCTGCCGCCCCCGACGAGCACGAACCCGACTCCGGCCAGCACGAGCGTGGCCAGCGCCAGGACCCACGGCACCAGGGCGGGGGCGGGGAAGTGCTCGAGAACGCCCTCGAGCTCGGTGCGCCGGCCGTCGACCAGCATCGGAACGCGGAATGTGCCCACCGACACTCCGGGCGCCAGCCCCTGCGCCCGCGAGTCCTGCCAGATCACGGAGGTCTTGCCCGACTCCAGACGCCAGCGGGGCGTGGTGGCCAGCACGCGGTCGGACTTCTTCAGGAGCTTGAACACGACCGCGGTGGGCGAAGCCGCGTTCACCCAGAGCCCAGCCGGAGCCAACCGGAACACCGGCTCGCCCAGGTAGCCGACGACCTCCACGGTGTGCCCGCGCCTGATCTTGAGACTGAGCGCCCGATCGCTCTGGAAGATTTGGGCCGTGTACACGGACGGGTCCGGGTTCAGGACGCTGGCCTTGTAGTCGACGGCAACCGTGCCCGAGCGCAGATGGGCAGCCGCCGGCGCGGGCGCACACAGACCCGCCAACGCGATCACCGCCACCGCTAAGCGTCGTCGCCGCGTCGCCGTGGCCTCAGCCACGTCTCCTCACCGGCTCGCCCGTGGCGGCCACGCGCTCGATCAGATCGGCGGCCATCCTGGTGCCCGACCTGCGCTGGAGGCGGTTGCCGGCCGCGGCAGCCCGTCCTCGCAACCCCTCATCGCCGAGCACGCGTGAGAGGGCGGCGGCCATCTCGCCGTCGTCGAAGGTGTAGGTCGACAGTCGCGCGCCGTAACCCTGCTCGTGCACCCGTTGCGCATTGTCGTGCTGGTCCCAGAAGATCGGCAGCACGATCATCGGCTTGCCGAACCACATGCACTCGGTCGTCGTGTTGTTGCCGCCGTGGGTGATCACCGCGTCGACGTGCGGGAGCACCGACACCTGGGGCAGGAACTCGGCTCCGACCATGTTGCCGGCCAGCTCGTACTGATCGTGCTGTGGACCCATGCTGACGATGTAGCGATGAGCGGTCGCGCCCAGCGCCTGCACGAGGCGCTCCATCAGGGCCACGTCGGCCGACCCGAGGGAGCCGAGGCTCACATAGAGCAGGGGACCATCGCCGTCGGGCGGGCTCCACGGCTCGTCGGTTGCCCGCACGCATGTCTCGACGTTGTGCCACGTCGGACCGAGGTCAAGGCTCCGGCGGTAGTCGAGCTCGGCGGGATACAGAGTCAGGTTGAGCCAGGGCGATTCGTGAATCATTCGGAGCTCGCCCAGCGCCGGCGCGCCGCGCTCCACGCAGAACTCCGAAAAGCTTCTCTGCATCTCCCCCACCTGCCGCGCGTACTCGGCGCGGAAGTTGGGCCAGTCCGAGGGATCCTCGGTCGGCAGACCCGAGTACGGCGGCGGGAGCACCTGATCCATCACCTCGAGCGGGTTGCATGACACCACGCGCACCCAGGGAATGCCGCTGGCCGGGATGGCCGGGAAGGCGCACACGTTGTCCTCCACGATCACATCGGGCGCTACCTCCTCGAAGATCTCGGCGAGCCGAGGATCGACGTAGCGGGCGCCGTCGAACAGCGCCTGCCAGGTGGGTGCCATGAAGCTTCCGAGCTGCTCGATCGTCGTCTCGCGGAACACCGGTGCGGTGTCGCGGATGAAGTCTTTCCAGAACTGACCGGGCGCCTCGGGCTGCTCGGGCGCCGGCCCCAGTCGCATCCGACGCTCCTCGAAGCCCTTGGCCTCGAGAGTGCCCGCGAACGACTCCTCGACCACGAACACGACGCGGTGACCGCGGCCTCGCAGCACGTCGCCGATGCCCACGCAGTTGTTCGTCGGGCCGAAGGCGCCCTCGGGAAAGAAGACGATGGTCTTGACGGCCTCTGCGCTGATCGGCGAAGCCTACTGGCGGGTCAGCCAGGCGCGCGCGACACACGCCGCTCCTATCAGGCCGTGAACAGCGTGAGCGCCGCCGCGACGATGAACACCACAGCCCAGAGGCGGTCGGTGTTGATCCATGCGCGCCTGAGGACCTCGAGTCCGAGCTTCTCGTAGACGCTCGAACGGCGGTAAAGATAATAAATTCGATGGACTTACACTTAAATTGGCGTGGGCGATGGCGTCTCCTCAGAGCGTGGCCAGCCGTCGGCGCAGGAACCGGCGCTCGGGCTCGGTGCGCGCCAGCTCGAGGGCACGTACATATGCGGTGCGTGCCTCGCCGCTGCGTCCGACGCGCCGCAGCAGCTCGGCGCGAGTGGAATGCAGGTACTGGTAGTCGTCGAGCTGAAGCCTATCGACGATCTGCAAACCGGCCTGCGCACCGTCGGCTTTCGCGACCGCGACGGCACGGTTGAGCTCGACCACGGCCGAGCCCGTCAGGTGCGCCAGCTCGCCGTACAGCGCGGCGATCTGCGGCCAGTCGATGCGCTCCTCGGCCTGGAGCGAGGCGATCGCGGCCTGGAGCACGTACTGCCCGTTGCCATGCAGCGCGATCGCACGGTCGAGCAACCGCCGGCCGTCGGCGATCTGCTCGGCGTTCCACAGCGAGCGGTCCTGGTCCTCGAGCAACACCACCTCGCCGTCGGCGAAGCGCGCCTCGCGCCGCGCGTCGTGCAATGTCATCAGGGCCAGCAGGCCGAACGCCTCGGGTTCGTCGGGCATCAGTACGGCCAGCACGCGACCGAGCCGGATGGCCTCGGCGGCCAGATCGACGCGACCGCTGTAGCCCTCGTTGAAGATCAGGTAGATCACGGCCAGGATGGCCGCCAGCCGCTCAGGCAGGAGATGGTCGGGGGGGACCGAGAACGGGATTCCCGCCGTACGGATCTTGGCCTTGGCGCGCGAGAGGCGGCGCTTCATCGCGTCGGGCGAGACGATGAAGGCCCGCGCGATCTCCTCGGTGCTCAGACCGCCGAGCGCACGCAGGGTCAGCCCCACCTGGGCCTCGAGCGCAAGGGCAGGATGGCAGCACGTGAACAGCAGCTCCAGGCGTTCGTCGGGTATGCCGGTCTCGTTCACCTCGTCCTCCGCCACCCTCTCGGTGGCCAGTAGTGGGACCTTGGCCTTGAGCGTGCGATCGCGCCGCAGCCGGTCGATGGCCCGGTTGCGTGCGGTGGCGATCAGCCAGCCGCGCGGATTGCCCGGCACGCCGTCGCGAGGCCAGCGCTCGGCAGCAACGGCGAACGCCTCCTGGGCGGCCTCCTCGGCTACGTCGAAGTCGCCGAGAAAGCCGACCAGGAAGGCAACAACACGACCCCACTCGTCGCGGAAGACCTGCTCGAGCAGGACTAGCGCTCCACCACCGGACGGACCTCAACGGCCCCGCCCAGGCGAACGGCGGGCACGCGGGCCGCGAGTGCGATCGCGCCGTCCACATCGTTCGCGTCGACCAGGTAGAAGCCGGCCAACACCTCTTTGGTATCGGCGAACGGGCCGTCGGTGGTCAGCGTCTGGCCGTTCGGCACCCGCACGGTCGTGGCCGCGTCGGTCCCATGGAGCTGCTCGCCACCGACGATCCCCGGGGCATCCGAGAGGGCCATGTACTCGCCGTGCACGGAGCTCTGCTCCTCCTCGCTCATCGCTTCCCAGGACCCGGGCTTCGTGTAGATCAACAGGGCGTACTTCATGTCGTCCTCCTTAGGGGGGTTGCTGTCAGCCCTTAGACGAACGCACGACGCGCGAGGGGACAACCAACCCAGGAAATCGTGCTGGCGCGAAGTTATCAGCGGATAGGTCGCGCGCCTACGCCTGCGACGGCTTCTCGCGCATGACGGTGAGCGCCTTGGCGGCTTCTCGCTGATCCGGGCTCGGCACGTGACGCTTGGCTCGCGGCTCGCCGCGCCAGCCGTGACCTCCGCGCCGCGGCTGCCCGAAGCGCAGGTACAGCGCCGGCAGGATGAACAGGTTCATCACCGTGGAGCTGGCGAGGCCGCCGAGAATCACGATGGCCATCGGGTTCTCGATCTCCTGACCGGGTCGGCTCCCGAGGATGACCAGCGGTGCCAGGGCCAGACCGGTGGCCAGCGCCGTCATCAGCACCGGGGCGAGGCGCTCGCTCGTGCCTCTGACCACGAGGTCGAAGGAGAACCGCTCTCCCTCGACCCGTTCGAGGTGTTGGAGGTGGCTGATCATGAGGATCCCGTTGCGCGCGGCGATGCCGAGCACCGCGAAGAAACCAACCAGCGCCCCGAGGGAGATCGTCCCCACGGCGAGCCACGCGGCCAGCACGCCGCCCACCAGCGCTACCGGCAGGCTCAGGAAGAGCAGCGTGGCCAGGCGGACATCACTGAAGGCGGCCTGGAGCAGGAACAGGATGACCAGCACGGCTCCGAGCCCCATCTCGAGGAGACGCTTCTGGGCCGTCTGGCGCTCAGCCGCCTCGCCGACCAGCTCGACGTGGTAGCCCAGCGGCAGGTGGACCCTGGCCAGCCGGGCCTGGACCGCCGAGGTCGCGGCCCCGAGGTTGTTGCCGCTGACATTGGCCAGCACGTCGATCTTGTTGGAACCATCGACACGCGTGATGTCGCTGGGCGTCGAGTTGACCTTCAGGCTGGCGACCTTGCCCAAGGGGACGTGGCCGCCGCCGGGAGTGTCTATGAGCAGACGGCTGACATCGGTCAGGTTGCTGCGGGCCGACGGAACGCTGTAGCCCGACACGCCGAGCGCGATTCCGTTGTTGGCGATCTCCCCGACCTCGACGCTGCCCAGCATCACCGCGGCGGCGCGCCGAACGGCACCTGGCGTGAGCCCATAACGGGCCGCCGCGGGCGCGTTCACGGTCTCCTGGATCTGGGGAATGAAGCCCTGGGACTGGGGATGGAGGTCGACCAGCCCGGGAGTTCCGTTGAGCGCCGTGGTGATCTCGTTCGCCAGTCGCTGGAGCGTGCCGAAGCTGGGCCCGACGATGCGCAGGACGAGATCCTCGCTCGTGCTCGAGATCGTCTCGTCGATGCGCTCGTGCAGGTAGCTGGTCAGATCCATGAACGTGCCGGGGAACGAGGTACCGACCGCGCGTACGGCCGCGGTGGTCTTGGCGAGATTGGCGTTCGGGCTGAGGGTGATCCACTGCTCCGAGAATTCGGGACCGGCGATCTCCTCGCCGAGCAGGGCCTGTCCGATGTGCGAGCCGACGTGCGTCACCCCCGGGACCTGCAGGAGACGACGCTGCAGCTCGGTCACCATCCTCGTCATCTCGGGCAGCGAGGTTCCGGGCTTGGTGTCGAAATGCATGAGCAGGTCCGGCTCCTTGAACGTCGGGAACAGGTCCTGGCCGAGGCGTGGAAGCACGGCGGCGCCCGCGGCGATGGCCAACACCACCGCGGCCAAGGCCACCACCGGCGCCCGCAACACCGGCACCAGCATGGCCCGGTAGACACGCTTGCAGAGCCGCATGAGCGGCGGATCGCGAGGCGCGAGGCGGGCGCTGGGCATCAGGATCATCGCCAACGCCGGGGTGATGGTGAGCGCGATCACCATCGACGCGAGCACGGCGAGGGCGTAGGCGATGGCCAGCGGCCGGAAGAACGCGCCGGTCAACCCGCCGACGAACACGACGGGCACAACCGCGACGATGTTGATCAGCGTCGCGTAAAGAATCGCTGTGCGCACCTCGAGCGAGGCGGCCAGCAGCAGGCTGAGCGGGGTCGTGCGCCGGCCCTTGGAACGCCAGAGGCGCAGTCGCCGGACGATGTTCTCCATGTCGATGATGGCGTCGTCGACCACCACCCCCACGGCGACGCCGAAGCCGGCCAGGATCATCGTGTTGATCGTCGCCCCGGTCATGTCGAGCACGATCCCGGCCGCGGCCAGCGACAGCGGAATGGCCAGCAGGCTGACGAGCGCCGCCCGCCATTCGAACAGGAACGCGATCAGCACGAAAACGACGAGGATGCAGCCCAGGATCACGGCCGAGCCGAGGTTGCCGATCGCCGTGTGGATGAAGCTGGCCTGGCGGAAGATGTGCGAGTCGATGTGGATCCCCGGCAGTCCGGGGGCCAGCGCGGCCAGCGCCTTGTCGATGCCGCCCGTCACCTGCAACGTGTTGGCCCCGGGGAACTTCTCGACCACGAGCATCAGCCCCCGGCCGCCGTTGACGACGGCGTTGCCGATCAGCGGCGGGTTGCCGTACTCCACCCGCGCCACATTGCCCAGCGTCAGCGTGCGGCCTCCGCGGCGGGCCAGCGGCACGGCGGCGAGCTGGCGCGGCGTCGTGATGACCTGCACGTTGCGCACGCCCAGCCGCTGGTTGGGCGTCTCGATGAAGCCGCCCGTCCCGATCGCGCTCCCCGTCGTGAAGCTCAGCAGCCCGGCATCGACGGCGTTGTCCGCGGCATCCATCAGCTGGTTGATGGAGACCTTGTTGGCCAGCATCCGCTTCGGGTCGCCCTGGACCTGTATCTCCTTCTTCTTCTCGCCCCACATGGCCACGTTGGCGACCCCCGGAACGTGGAGCAGCCGGGCCCGAATCGTGTACAGCGCGATCGTCGAGAGGTCGAGTGGGCTGACCGTCTTCGAGGTCAGCCCGATCTGCATCACCCGGCTGGTGGCCGAGACGATCGGATACAGCGACGGTGGCGACGCCCACGAGGGGAGCGTCGATGCCGCCTGGCTCAGCCGCTCCTGCACCAGTTGGCGGGCCTGAAGGACGTCGGTGCCGTTCTTGAAGTAGAGGAAGATCGCCGACAGCTGTGGGACGGATTCGGAGTCCGTCTCGTACACCCCGGGAACGCCCTGCAGCGCATTCTCGAGCGGCACGGTGACCAGCTGTTCGACCTCGGATGGTGAGAGGCCGAGGCACTCGGTCTGAATCTCGACTGTGATCGGCGCGAACTCGGGGAACACGTCGACCTTCTGGTGGCCGAGCGTCTGCACGCCGAAGAACATGAGCGCCACGGCACCGGCCACCACCAGGTAGCGAAATCGGAGACTCGAAGCGACGATGAAGCGCATGGCGGGCGCGTGTCCTTACGTTTGCGCGAGCACGCCGGACTGCACCCCGTACAGCTCCTCGGCGCCAGCCGTCACCACCTGTGCGCCGACGCGCGGACCCCTGCGCAGATAGGCGGTGTTACCCGAAATATGGTCGATGGTGATCGCGTTCTCCGTGTAGGTCAGCGGCGACAGCGCGGTGAACGCGAACGTCCGCCCGTTGGGGTCATAGATCACGGCCGAATACGGGATGGCGATCGAACCGGCCTTACCCCGCGACGACTCGACGCGCGCGGTGCGGAGCCCGATGCGCTGAGCCCCCACCGACGACAACACGATCCGAGTCTCCGAGGTGCCCGGAACGTGCACCACATGGCTCGACGCCGGCACCGTCGGCTCGCTCGAGGCTCCGCAGCCGGCGATAACACCAGCGACGAGGAGAGCGACGGGAGTCAGATATCTGGCGTGGGTCATCACGGACGTTCCCTTCAGGATCCGCTCGGGGAGCTGACAAGAAGTTCCTGCGCCTCGGCCAGCTCCTCCAGAGGGTCGCTGGACAGGATCGGCCCGGACGGACCGAGCTTCAGGCACATGGCCGGTAGAAGCAGCAGGCTCAACATGATCGAGCTGACAAGACCACCGAGGATCACGGCGGCGGCCGTGTGGATCAGCTCGTTGCCGGCGACGTCGCCCATGATGATGAACGGCGCCAGGCCGACGGCGCACACCGCGGTGGCGCCAAGCGCCGGCCCAAGCCGCTCAACCGCGGCGTTCTGCACGAGCTCCGTGGTCAACGGCCCGCCGTCGCGCCGATGCATTCGCCGGATCTGGTCGATCTGGAGCACCCCCTGCCGAGCCGCAAACACGAGCACGGCCAGCAGGGCACCGTAGGTGCCCAGCGACCCTGTCTCGCCGGTGGCGAGGGCCACGATCAGCGCCCCCGACAGCGCGACAGGCAGCGCCAAGAACAGCATCGCCGCCAGACGCCAGCTCCGAAGAGCGGCTTGCATCAGCAGCAGGATCCCGACGAGCGCCGCCGCAACGTAGGAGAGGAGGACGAGATGCGAGGTCGGATCGTCCGGCGTCCCGCCCAGGATCTCCGGGTGGTACTGGAGCGGGAACCGGACCTGGCTTAGCGTACGCTGCACCGCGCGCGCGGCGGCGCCGGTGCTGCCGCTCGTCACCGGAGCCGTCACGTCGACGTAGCGCGAGAGCGCCTCGTGCTGGATGTCGATCGGATCCGAGCGGACGCTGACGCGAGCGATCTGACCCAGCCGCACGGTTCCCCCGTCCGAGGTGTCGATGAGCAGATTGCCCACCGACTGGATGGACGCGCGGGCCGACGGCTGGCCCAGCACGACGACGTCGAACACCGCCTGGTCTTGGAAGAAGTTCCCCACCGTCAGGCCCGAGACAAGCGTCGAGGCCTGGCGGCGAGCGTCACCCGGGAGGACCCCGGCGCGCAGCGCCGCCGCATCGTTGACCGCGACGTCGATGTTCGGCTCGGCGACCGGGAAGTGGGCCTGTGGGAAGCCGACGCCCTTGGCGTGCGACATCGCGACCCGCACCTGCCAGGACAGACCGCGGAGCTGGTTGTAGTCCTCGCCGTAGATGCGAACCGTCACGTCGTGGTGCGCCGGAGCAAGCACTCCATCGGTCACCGCGTCCTCATAGGTGCCCACGGATGCGTGGATGCCGGGCGTGCCCTCGGTGATCTGGCGCACCTGGTTGACCGCCTGCCCGTAGTTCGCGCTCGGCCGCAGCGTGACGAAGATCTCACCCGAGTTGGTGTCGACGATCTGATCGGCACTCACGGCACGACCCAGCGTCGCCCCGACGTCAGCCACGGCCGGAAGGGCCCTCAACTGATCGACCACCCTCCCGGTCACGCGGTCCATCTCCGCCAGCGAGGCTCCCGCCGGGCCGTTCCAGCTCACAACCAGGTTGCGGTCCCTGAAGCTCGGCCGCGCGGGCAGCGTGACGAATGGGATCGCCACCAGGCCCACCACCCCGGCCAGGCATACGCACGCGAGCAGCGCGCCCCGGAACCTTCAGCGTGCGGCCGACGAGCCACCGATAACCGCGAGCGAGGTATTCGGCCGGGCGTACGGATCGGCGCCGCCAGCCACCGCGCTCGAACGCGAGCATGCCCAGAGCTGGGAGTCAGCGTCATGGCGACGACGCTCGAGGCGACGACCGAGAGGGCGAAGGCAAGGAGCATCGGGTGCACGAACGTCGCCGTGAGTCCGTGGGCAAAGAACACGGGAGCCGCGGCGACGAGCGCGATGAAGACGGTGTAGCCCAGCGTGCTGCGCAGCTGCAGGCAGGTCCCGATGACCACGGCGCGCGTGGTCAACGGCGCGCTGTCACCCGGATAGGACCCGATCCGCGCGGCAATTTGCTGCGTTGTCCCGACGGCGTCGTCGACGACCAGGACCGCCGCCATGAACAGCCCCAGCGTCACCAGCGCGTTCAGGGTGTAGCCGAGCGCCTGAAGCAGCAGCGCGGCGCCCATCAGCGAGACGACCACGGACACCGCCGCCACGAGCACGGTGCGGGCGTCCAGGAGCAGCGCGATCAAGGCCAGGAGCATCAGCCCAGCACTGATCAGCAGCGCGAGTTTGAGGTTGTGCAGCGCGTCGGATACGTAGGTGGCCGGGCGGAAGAACGAGGTGTTGATCTGGACGCCCCCCAGCGCGGGTCGAAGGTCGGCCAGGGCTCGATCGATCCCCTTTGTGACCCCGAGCACGCTGGCCGACGGCAGCTTCTGGACCTCCAGGATCAGGCCGGACTGTCCGCCGACCAGCGCGTTGCCGATCAGCGGCTGATGGCCCTGTACGACCTTGGTGACCTTGCCCAACGGCAATCGCCCCTTGGCCCCGCTGACGGGTACCGACGCGAGGTCGCGCGGCGCGCCGAGCGGCAGCACGGGCCGGACCTCCAGGCGCTGGTTGGGCCCGTCGAGGAACCCGCCCGTGCCCGGGGCCGATCCCTCCAGGTAGGTCAGTGGCGACACGAGCTGGGCGTTTCCGGCCGTATCGATGATCTGGCTCAACTGGATGTGCCTGGCCGCCAGCTGCGAGGGGTTGACCTGGACCTGGATCTGGCGGTCCTGCTGGCCGAAGATGGCGACATTGGCGACGCCGGCCACACCTGAGATGCGCGGCTTGACGATCCACCGGGCGAGGTAGGAGAGCTCGAGCGGGGTCAACGTATTGGTCCGCAGCCCGATCAGCATGACCCGGGCCGTCGAAGACATCGGCTGGATCAGTTGGGGCGGCTTCGAGACGTTGGGGAGCGAGAAGGCGTTGGTCAGCCGCTCCTCCACCAGCTGCCGGGCATGGAGCGTCGTGGTACCGGGCTCGAAGTACAGGTCGACCGTCGAGAGGCCGGGGATCGACTGTGAGCGAACGTCCCAAACGTCCATGACACCGTCGAGAAGGTTGGTCTCGAGCGGCACGGTGACGTACTGCTCCACCTCCTGGCTCGAGAGGCCCAGCGCCTCGGTCTGCACCTGGAGCACGGGGCCCGACGCCAGCTCGGGCACGACATCGGCGGGCATGCTGCGCAACGACAGCGCCCCCAGCACGATCACGCCGAGCGCAACGGCCACGAGCAGCATCCGGAAGCGCAGCGCCCCCGCCAGGACCGTTTCCAACATCGTTATGTCTCCTCCTGCGGAGACCTCATTGACGAGATGTCGCCCAACATCCGTCCCCCACTGGCGCCCTTTCCTTTATGAACCCCCTAAGAGGCCACTTAGGATATGCCCGCGGGCGCTTTAGTGCAATACCCCAAAGAGCAAGATTTCGTGCGATTTTTCACCGCGGCCCCGTATGGGGCGTGCTACGCGGCCCCGACGGGCTCGCAGCTGAATCGACCGCGAACGCGCCCCTCTATCGCCGGGGCAAGCGGTAGATGTTGAGCGTTCCGCTCGTGGCGTGGTCGTTGGCATCTCCGACCGGCAGGACGATGCGCCCACCGATGACGATGGGGCTGTTCCAGTGTCCCGTTCCCGCCGGCAGCGCCGCGACGATCGATCCGGTGGCCGGGCGCCGCACGTCGAGCCTGCCGTCGGTCGGGTCATACACGTAGAGGAGCCCGCCCGCCACCACCGGACTCGTGCCGGCCAGGGCCTGGTGCCAGGCCACGTGCAGCCGGGGACGGCGCCCCCGGCTCATGCGGTAGGCGTTTGTCCCGGCGAAGTTCGCCACGAATAGGTACGTGTCCCCGTGTGTCGTCCACACGGCCGGCGCGGTAAACACGCCCTGTCCGTCGGGGGCCGAGATGCTCTGCACCTCGCCCCCGGTTCGCCGCCCGGCGTGGCCCGTCACGCCGTTGAGCCGGGCCAGGTTGAGCACGTGCAGGTCGCCGTCCTTGCCGCCCTGGACGGCCAGCCGCACGCCGCCCGTCTCCGGCAGGAGCGCTGGCGCCGTGCTCCCCAGATCGGCGTCAGTGGCGTTCAGACGCGCCTGGTCGGTCGGGGTCCAGTTCTGCAGCAGGTGACTGACGTTGGGGGCCAGCTCGAGCACACTGTCGCCCCAGTCCGTCGAGCCGTTGAACGGGGCGTTCCCGGTCGCGACGAGGATCCTGTGCGTTCGGGGCTCGATCACTGCGCCGGCCCGGCCCCAGATCGCCGAATCGCTGGCCGGGCACGAGCTCGGCGGGTCGATCAGGTGGTGGCGATTGGCGCACAGGGAGTTCCACACGTGCGTCACGCGGCCGTCGCTACGGTCGACGAGCACGACGTGACCCTGGTATGGCGGAGCGTCGCCGATGTACCCCCCGGTCACGGCAACCACGGAGTCGCCACTGATGTTCAGCGCCGAAGCGATCTTCTCGTGTGTGGCGTCAAACGTGATCCGCGCCGGCCAGTGCGAAGAGCGCACCTCGCGGCCGTTGCTCAGCCGCAGCTTGCGGATGCGCCCGTCTGGGGTGGCCGCATACACGTAACGTCGGTTCGGGTCGGCAATCGGCGTTGCCGTGGTGATCTGGGCACTGCCTTCGTAGCCGCGGCTGTCGGACGGCACGTACTCCCACACCTTGCGCCCGGTGCTCGCGTCGAGCGCGGTCGTACGGCCGTAGCTCGTGGTCACGATGATCACATCCCGCCGCCGACCCGCCACGAGCACCGCGTGAAGCTCGATTGGCGAGGAGTCAACGGTCCCGTCGAGATGCACACGTTGCCGCCGCAGCGTCTTGACATTGCCGGCGGTGATGCCCGTGTCGCTCGGTCCGACCCCGCTGCGCTGGGCGTTGTAATCAAACTCAGTCCAATCGCCTGACGGGATGCGGCTGAGCGCCGCGTTCACGGTCGGACCGTTCGCAGGACTGGCATCGGCGGTCGAGGTCGAGGGGTCGGCGGCGTGCCCGCCGCAGGCGACGAGCAGGAGGACGCCCCCAGCTGCCGCGGCGCCCAGCCGCCGCTTGACGTGCGCAATCCCCATCGCCCGATCGTAGCCACCCAGCCGACCTAGGCCTTACGGTTCCCCGGACCACGTCCTCGCCGATCTCCGCCATGCAGCGCATTTCGATCGCACGCGCGTTTCGCCTCGCCCTCATCGGCCTGACGCTGGCGCTCGTGGTCGTCGCCGGGGTCGGCGTGGCGAGCCTGTACGACTCACGCCGGAGCTACGAGGCCACGCTGGCGCAAAGCGCATCGCTCGCCACTGCGGCCGCCAATCTGACCACGGCCGGCGTGACCGAGGCCGAGGTGCTGCGCGACGCCCGAGGCCCGTCGGCCCTCACCGCGCGTCGGCGGGCCGCCGCACTCTATGGCCGTGCGGCAGCCCAGGCGGCGTCGCTGGCCCGCGTCGATCCGCCGAGCGCGAGACTCGTAGGCGAAGAGGCCCGCGCGCAGGCTCGGGCCCGAGCACTGGCCGCCACCGGCGACGCGGCCGCCGCCACCGCGGCGGGCGGCCCTCTATCCCACGCGCGGCGATTTGCCGCGGCGCTCCAGCGGCGCCAGCAAGTCCGCCAGACGGCCGCCCGAAGCAAGGCGCAGGCGGACTCTCGTCGCGCGCTCGTGCTCGTCGTCGTCGCCGCCGTCCTCGCGCTGGTGGCGGCGCTGTGTCTGATCACCGCCCTCGTGTCGTCGATGCGGCGCCCGCTCGACGCGCTGGTCGACGCGACCCGAGAGCTTGCCGGCGGCAAGTTGGACCGCCGCGTGACCCCCGCCGGTCCGCGCGAGCTTCAGGAGCTCGGAGTCGCGTTCAACGCCATGGGCCAGGAGCTGGCCACGGCCCAGAGGCGGATCGAAGCACAGCGGCGCCGACTCGAGGAGACGATCGAAAGCCTCGGCGACGCGCTCATCGTCACCGAGCCAGGTTCCAGGACGATCGCCGCCGCCAACCCGCGCGCGGCCGGCCTCGTGCCCGAGCTCAAGGTGGGCGGCGAGGTCGACGCCCCCGAGAGCCCGCTGCCGCCGTTGGGCGCGGCCCTGTTGGGGGAGACGACCATCGAGCACCACGGCCGCTCGCTCGCCATCACCGCGGCGCGGCTCGGAAGCGACGCCGACGGGGTCGTGTGGACCGTGCGCGACATGAGCGAGCGGGTCCGGCTCGAACGGGCCAAGAGCGAATTCGTCGCCACCGCCTCGCACGAGCTCCGCAGCCCGCTCACCTCGATCAAGGGCTTCGTCGAGCTGCTCGGACGCTCGCCCGAGAACATGTCCGAGCGCCAGCGCGAGTTCGTCGAGATCATCCTGCGGTCGACCGACCGCCTCGTCGAGCTCGTCGGCGACCTGCTCGACGTCGCGCGCATCGACGCCGACCGGGTGGAGATTGACCCGCGGCCGATCGACGTCGGCGAGGCCGTTCGTGAGGTCGCCGAATTGCTGGGCCCGAGAATCGCCGAGAAACAGCAAAAGCTCGGCATCTATATCGCGCCCACGCTGCCGCTCGCCCTCGCCGACGCGGGCCGCGTGCGCCAGATCGTGGCCAACCTGCTGACCAACGCCCACCAATACACCTCCGAACGTGGCCGGATCCATATCGGCGTGGAGCCGGACCGCGCGTGGGTCCAGATCGTCGTCGCCGACTCCGGCACGGGCATGACCCAGGAGGAGACCGAACGGATCTTCGATCGCTTCTACCGGCTCCCCGACGCCAGTCGCGCCACGACCGGGACGGGCCTTGGCCTATCCATCGTCAAGTCGCTCGTCGACCTGCACCACGGCCGCATAGAAGTCGACAGCGAGCCGGGCCGGGGCACGACGTTTCGCGTGCTGCTGCCAGCCGCCACCGTGGGTGCCGACGCAGGCGCCTCTCTCGAGGTAATCCGCGGGCGCCGGGTGCTGATCGTCGACGACGAGCGGGAGATCGCCGAGCTCATCGCCGATCAGCTCGCTCCCCTCGAGGTCCAGACGTCGGTCGCGCTGAGCGGCGACGAGGCGCTGTCGCTGTTGCACTCCGAGCGCTTCGACGCGATCACGCTCGACATCCTGATGCCGGGTCGTGACGGCTTCGATGTCCTGCGCGAGATCCGCGCGGACCCCGAGTTGCGCAGCACTCCGATCGTGTTTGTGTCGGTCTTTTCCGGACACCAGCGACTGGCCGGAGAGTGGACGGTATCCAAGCCCATCGACGCCGACGAGCTGCGCCAGGTGCTGAGCGCCGCCGTGCGGGCCGGCCGGTCTCGGGTGCTTGTCGTCGGGCGCTCGGAGATGCAACCCGTGCTCGAGCCCGCGCTCGACGACCTCGGCATCGAGCACGAATGGGAGTTGAGCGGCGCGGCCGCCGCCCGCATGTGCGGCGAGCGGCGGTTCGAAGTCGCGCTCATCGATGTGGGGATCCGCAATCCGCAGGCCGTGCTCCAGGCCCTCGACCTGCGCGGACGCCGTCTGCGACGGGCCGTCATCCTGTTCGGCGACGAGGCAACGCCGACACCCCCGGGGATCGGCAAGCTCGGGATGGAGGTCGTGCCCGTCGACGAGGCCGCGCCGGCGTTGCTGGCTGCGCTGCGCGACGAGTCCCGGTCGTCGTGATCGCCGCAACGCTCCTTTTCCCTGTCCGCTGCCCCAACGGATAGTCTGACCCCGTGGCGGTAGACGCCGAGAGCCAGCTCACGCTGCAGATCGAACGCTTACGCGAGGAGCTCGCACGGCGAGAGCGTGAAGCGGCCGACAAGGAACGCCAGCTCGAGCGCTATGCCGCCGACCTGCGCGAGACGTTCAAGCGCGAACGTGCTCAGTCGCAGGAGCTCCGCCGCTCCTACATGGCCACCGTCCGCGCGCTGTCCAACGCGGTCGAGGCCCGGGACGCGTACACGGGCAAGCACGCCGAGCGTGTCGCCGCCTACGGGATGGAGATCGCCCGCGCCCTGGAGGTGCCCGAGGCGGACCTACCCGAGTTCGAGTTCGGTTTCCTGCTCCACGACATCGGAAAGGTCGCGATCCCCGACGCGATCCTCTACAAGCCCGACGCGCTCAACGATGAGGAACGCGCGTTGATGGCCCGCCACCCGGTGATCGGCGCCGAGATCGTGGGCGGCATCGAGTTCCTCGACGAGGCCACCGAGGTCGTGCGCTCGCATCACGAGCGGTGGGACGGTGATGGCTATCCCGACGGTTTGTCCCGCGAGGCGATCCCGCTCGCTGCGCGGGCGTTCGCGGTCGCCGATGCGCTCGACGCCCTGACCAGCGACCGCCCCTACCGCCCGGCGTCGTCGATCGGCGCGGCCCGGAAAATGATCAACGCCGAGTCCGGCACGCAGTTCGACCCCCGCGTGGTCGTGGCATTCAACTCGATCCCCGACGCCACGTTCGAGCGCATCGGGGCGGAGATCAAGTGAGACGCGGGGTCCTGATCGTCGATGACGATCCGTTCATCCGAAAGCTGATCGCCACCACGCTCGAGGATGTGTCCGAATTCGATCTCCACGAGGCCGGTGACGGCGTCGAAGCCCTCGAGGTAGCCACCCGCGAACGGCCGACGCTCGTGTTCCTCGACGTTGACATGCCGCACCTGAACGGCATTGACGCCTGCCGCCGTCTGCGCGAGCACGCCGGCACGGGCGCGGCGACGATCGTCATGCTCACCGCCGCCCACGGCGACGGGGTCGAGCGTGAAGCCGAGGAGGCTGGCGCTGACCTCTTCCTGACCAAGCCGTTCAGCCCACTCGACCTGCTGCGGCTCGTCGACCAGCTCGGCGAGCAGGCGACGCCGCCATAGGTCCGCCCCGGCGCTTACGAGATCTTGATCAAGATGATCGTGTTGATCACGAAGGCGATCGCGAAGCCGACCGTCCACCGGTTCAGGTTGCGTTCGACCAACGAGCCTCCGCCGAACGGTCCCGCCCCGCTGCCGACACCGAATGCTCCCGACAACCCCGCGTCCTTACCCGAGTGCATCAGGATCAGAAAGATCAGAACGACGCACAGGAAGACCTGCACAAGCCCAAGGATGGTCGACATCGCGTGCGATGGTAGCTGGTCAGCGCTGCTTCGCCTCGTCCAGCGCGCGCAGGATTTCCACGGCCTGGGCGCGCAGCGTGCCGTCGATCGCCTGCCAATCGGCATCTGACAGCTTGCCGGTTCGGTAGTCGAGCTCGGCGTCGCGGATCTCGCGGTACTTGGCCTCGCGCGCGGCCTCCAGCTCGGCCACGTCAGCCGTCGGCGAGACGACCGGCGGGTCGACGCCACGTGGCTCGGCCGGATTGGTGCGCTTCGGCCACAGCGGCACGCTGACGACAAGCACGACGGCGCAGAGGATCGCCAGCACGATGACGAAGTCCATTGGTGGTTAGACGAGTTCCCGCGCGGGGACCGCGGGGGATGCGGGCTGGCGCGCGGGGACCGCCGCCTCCCGGCGGCGGCGCGCGACAGCCGGCACAGGCCAGAGTGCGATCAGGCCGCCGAGGCCGATGATGAGAGCACCGAGCCAGATCCACGTGACCAGGGGCGAGACGATGAGGAGGAAGTTGACGCGCCATGCGTGGCTCACGAAGCGCGACGTCAGGCCGCCGATCGCCGCCGCACGCTCGGTACGGATCCAGTTGACGGTGGCGGGCTGGGCGGCCTGGGCCGGCGTGAGCCGAGTCATCAGCTGCGTGAACACCTTGTCGCCCTGGGCGATCTGGGGTTGTAGCGGGCCGAGGTCGGGGTTGATCACGGCCCAGATGTCCTTGGTCAAACCGGCCCGCAATCCGACATTGCTGTCCGATTCGCCGTTGAACGCCTCGGAGATCGGCCCCAGCGTTGGGTCAAACGGCGCCGGATAGAAATTGCGCGTGGTGGTGAGCGTCGTCACGTGGCTGTTGCCCTTCGTCACGTTGAGGACCGCCCCAAACGAGACCTTGGCCGCGCTGGCCTGTGCCGTCGGACGCACGTACGTGACCTTGTAGCCGTTGATGTTCACGTGCTGTCCCGGCGCCAGGAGCACGTCCTGCGAGTGCTGGAACGACGAAGACGCCGCGACCCCGACCAGCATGACGGCCAGCCCGGCATGGGCGATGTATCCGCCGTAGCGACGGCGGTTGCGTTTGACCAGCTGGGCCAGCGCGACCGGCGGAATGTCGTGGGTCATGGCCCGGCGGGCGCCGACCCCACGCCAGAACTCCTGGACCACGGAGGCGACGACGAACGCGCCGAGGGAGAACATGACCAGGGCGAACGGCCGCGTCGCCACGCCGCCGACCAGGAACAGGGCCGCCAGGGTCACGCCGCCTGCGATCACCGGGATCGTGAAGCTGCGGCGTAGGTTGGCCACCGTGACTCGCCGCCAGGCGATCAGTGGCCCGATTCCCGATAGCAGGACGAGTATCAGCGCCAGCGGAACGATGAACGGCCGGAAGGCCGGTGGCCCGACCGACACCTTCGTGCCGGTGATCGCCTCGGAGATGAGCGGGAAGAACGTGACCCAGAAGATCACGAACACCATCGCGACAAGCACCAGGTTCTGGAACAGGAACACGGCCTCTCGCGATAGCAGCGAATCGAGCTGGGCCTCGGAGCGCAGAGAGTCGCGCCGCCACACGATGAGGGCGATCGAACCACCGATCATCGCCGCCAGCAGGAGCACGAACGGCACCCCCAGGGTCGAGGCACCGAAGGCGTGGATCGAGCTGAGAATGCCCGACCGCACGAGGAACGTGCCGAGGATGGCCAGCGTCCCGCTGGCCAGCACGAGCGAGGCGTTCCACGTTTTCAGCATCCCTCGCTTCTCTTGAATCATGATCGAGTGGATGAACGCGGTGCAGCACAGCCACGGCATCAGAGCGGCGTTCTCCACGGGATCCCAGGCCCAATAGCCGCCCCAGCCGAGCTCGGTGTAGGACCACCGCGCGCCGAGCAGGATCCCGATGCCGAGGAACAGCCAGGCCGCCAACGCGAAGCGCCGAGTCACGCTGATCCACTCGATGTTGAGCCTCCCGGTTATCAGCGCACCGAGCGCGAAGGCGAACGGGATCGTCAGCAGCGTGTAACCCGAGTACAGCATCGGCGGGTGGATCATCATGCTCGGGTGCAGGAGCAGGGGATCCAGGCCGGCGCCCTGGCTCGGGGGGTTGCCCGTGGTCGCGAACGGGTTGGCGAAGAACACCGCCAAGCTGGTGAAGAACGCGGCGAAGCCGAGCAGGATGGCGGTCGCGTAGGGAGCGATCTCGCGGACCCGACGGCGCGTCAGGAACAGAACCAGGCTCGACCACAGCGACAGGAGCCACACCCAAAGCAGCAGCGAGCCCTCCTGGGAGGACCACGCCGCCGCAGCTCGATAGAACGTCGGCGTCGTGCTGGAGGAATGGCCCGCGACGACATTGAACGAGAAGTCGGAGCGCAGGAAGGCGATCTCGAGCAGGGCAAACGCCGTGGTCATCAGCCCGGCCAGTGCATACACCGAGCGACGTCCGGACACGACCCATTCGCCGCGCCCGGTCATGGCGCCGTAGATCGAAGCGCCAATGCCGTACAGGCAGACGAGCAAGCCGAGGATCAGCAGGGCGCGACCGATCAGAGCCATCTCAGCGAGTCCTGTCTGTGCCGGCTGCCATCAGTACGTGCTTTTCGCCGCCTGGTACTTCGACGGGCACTTCGTCAGGAGCGAGTTGCTCTGGCCGACGAAGCCCGTGCCCTGCTCGCGGACCGTCACGGCGACACCACGACCGGGGGCGAAGGGATCGGGCACGATCCCCGTGTAGGTCACCGGGACCGAGACCTTGAGCTTCGGGTCGCGGATTCGGAACATCAGCTGCTTACCCTCATGGCGTACCGATCCGGCCATGACCGTCCCGGCCAGGATGTAGGACTGGCCCGGTTGCGCCCGCTTGACCAGCTGCGAGGCGGTCAGCTCCTCGCGACCGGCGCTGAAGCTGGTGTAGACAAGCGCCGAGGCCAGCAGTAGCGCCGCGGTCAGAGCAACGACTAGACGAATGGCACGCTTGCGGCTTGGATCCATGCCTGCCCCCATTCTCCCACAAGCCAGGCCGCGAACACCCCCGCCCGATGGCCGCCTGCCCGACAACCCGACGGTTGTCCAGACCGTTCGCCGCCGCTCGCGCCGGGAAGAGCTTTGAGCCGATTAGCGTCGTGTTAGTAGCGAGGAATTTGTCCACCGCGCGCGAAACCAAATCCCGTCGAGACCGTTACCTCTTATGACCGTGCAAGTTAGATCCAAACGAGTTGAGAGCATCCGTCGTCGTCGGCTTCCGGGGCGCGTGCGTGCCCCGCAGCAGATCAGCGAGCTGCCGGCTCGTGCCCGGATCCCTGCCTCGGCCGCCGATGATCGGCGTCCGGTGCGCAGCGAGGGCACGTGCAGCGGGAAGCCGTTGACCAACGACCAGGCCGTATACCACTGCCAGTGCGGGTTCGTGTTCGAGGCGCCAGTTTCCACTTCGGTGGGCTGCCCGAACTGCAGCGCGACCCAGGCCTGGTAGGACTGGCCTAACCCAAGGGCGCCACGGCTGCATTTGCAGCCTTTTTCGCCGATCGTCGACTTCCTGGCGGCCGTGGTCGACCGACGCCGCGATCGCGCCGCCCGCTCCGCCTGCGCGCCCGAGCCGGCAGAACTGCTTCAATAGCCGACGAGAGGCGCACCCACGGAGGAGGTATGGCGTGAAGCGAGGAGTAGTTGCTGCAGTGGTGGCCGCGATGGTGGTCGCGCTGAGTCCATCGTTCGCCTCCGCCGCCACCGGGGTCGAGCACCTGCACTTCCATGCGGGTCCGTTCACCATCACGCCGGGCGCGAACCTGATCCTGTTCGACCGCCATTCGGTGCCCAAGCCGAAGCAGGACGGCTACATGGTCAGAATGGCGCCCAACCTCCACTACGCCTTGAAGAACGGCAAGTGCTGCGGCCCGATTCCCCGCGTGGACGTCATTCATCTCCATCACGGGGTCTGGGTCAGCAACGGCAAGGCGGGCCAGGGTGAGGGCAACTCGGTCTACGGCAGCTTCTACCCGTTCATGGCCGCCGGTGAGGAGAAGACGATCTACACGCTGCCCAAGGGCTACGGCTACCCGATCGGCGCCAACGACACGTGGCTCCTCAACTACATGATCCACGACCTGACCGACCGCGGCGCCAGGGTCTACATCACCTACGACATCGATTTCGTTCCCGCCGATTCACCGGCCGCGGCCAACATGAAGACCGCCCATCCGATCTGGATGGACGTTCGCGACCACAGCCTCTACCCGGTGTTCGACGTCAAGCGCCATAGCGGACGCAACGGCAAGTACACCTATCCCGACATGGCTCACAAGCCATACGGCAACGGACCACCGCTGAACGTCTTCACCGTCGATCATCCCGGCGCCCTCCTCGGCACGGCCGGCCACCTCCATCCCGGCGGCCTGTACGACGAGCTCGACCTGATCCGCCACGGCGCCGCCGCCAGCGGCGGGGCGATACGGGGCACGGTTCCGAACTCCGTGCGGCTGTTCAGATCCATGGCCCACTACTTCGACAAACGCGGGCCGATCTCGTGGGATATGGCCATGACGGCGACGGGAAAGAATTGGCGGCCGGAGGTCAAGGCGGGCGACCAGCTGCGCATCAGTACCACCTATGAGACGAAACGGGCCTCCTGGTACGAGTCCATGGGGATCATGGTCGTCTGGGAGGCGTGGGGCGATCAGACGGGCACCGACCCGTTCGACCACGCGACCGATCAGGCCGGGCACGTTACGCACGGCCACCTGAAGGAAAACGATCATCACGGCGGCAACAAGTTCCTCGGGGTCAACTTGAAGAAGTTCCCCACGTGCTACACGAAGAAGGTGATCATCGGCGGGTTCCACTTCACGCCGGGCGACTTCACCGCGACCGGGGCCGATCGCTGCACGCCGACGGTCCGCAAGGGCCACTCGCTCACCTTCGTCAACGACGATGCGTTCGCCAATGGGACGTTCAGCTTCAACCCGACTCACGCCTACCTCGCATCGATCTTCCATAGCGTCACGGCGTGTCAGTACCCGTGCGGGCTGAACACCGGCATCTCGTATCCGCTCGCCAACGGCGCCGGGAACTTCGATTCCGGCCAGCTGGGCGCGGGTCTGCCGGCGGTCGGCAAGCTCAGCTGGAGTACCCCGAACAACCTACCGCCGGGGACATACACGTTCTATTGCCGGATCCACCCGTTCATGCGCGGGGTGTTCCGGATCGTCGGTTAGGCGAGGCAGCCTCGGTAGATCAGGCGGGCGGCTGCTCGGGCTCGGTCACGCTTGCGCGCGCCGGCGCCGGGCGGGCTCCGTCCTGATCGCCGGCGGGAAGGAGTTCGCGCAGCGAATCGTCGAGCCACCCGATCAGCTTCCACACATCACGCATCTGCTCGCGATCGGCCACGATCCCGAAGTCGAGGTGGCCGAGGTAGCTCATGACCGTGATGTTGAGCCCCATCCCGTCGGTGATCACCGAGACCGGGTAGTTGGCCAGCAGCATCGCGCCCGCGCAGTACAGGGGGAACTGAGGTCCGGGCACGTTGGACATGACGAGATTCCAGACCGGAGTCCGGGTGGCCGCCAGCGAGAACGTCATCCGCGCGGCGCGCGAGAACACGGCCGGCGGGATGAACTGCGTGGCGTCGATCAGGAGTTCGGCCGGGAGTGCCCTGTGGCGCTCCTTGGCCGCCCGCAGCGCCTCGTGGGTGAGGTGCAAGCGCTCGATGGGGTCGGCCTGATTGGTGTACAGCGGGATGCTCATCATCCCGATGCGGTTGCCGAACGTGCCGAGCTGTTCCTCGGTACGGACTGAGACGGGGACCTGCGTGACCAGCGGCTCGCTGGGCAGCTCGTCGTGCTCGACCAGCCACCGCCGGACCGCGCCGGCGCACAGCGCGACCACTACGTCGTTGACCGTGTACCCGTAGGCGTTCTTGACCGTCTTGACCTCGGCCAGCGAGAGCTGGCCGAAGGCGAACCTCCGGTGCGCCGAGACGCGGCCATTGAACGAGGTACGCGGGCGGCTCAACGTGGTGCGCTCGAGCACGCGGGATTCACGGCCGCGGACCGTCCGGGCAAGTCGCGAGGTCATGCGCCCCAGGATTTTCGCCCCGGGTATCTCGTTGAGGATCGGAGCGTCCTCGAGGTTGGGCAGGGTCGACGGGAGGGCCCTGACCACCCGCTCGACGTACCTCGGCGTGCCGAGCAGGCCCCGCGCCAGCATGGCCAGCTCGCTGGGCTCGCGATCGGGCTCCGAATGGTTCGCCGGCGGCGGCTCGCGCCCCTCCGGTGTGAGATCGAGCAGCACCCCCAGGATCTCGGCGCCGGAGATGCCATCGACGGCCGAGTGATGGATCTTGGTCAGCAGCCCGACGTTGTCGTCCTGTAGGCCGTGGATGAGGTAGGCCTCCCAGAGCGGACGGGCGCGGTCGAGCGGCCGCTCGAAGATGCGGGCCACCTGCTCGGCCAGCTTGGCATCGGTGGGTGGGGGTGCCAGCGCGATCTCACGCACGTGGTATTCGAGATCGAAATCCGGATCCTCGATCCAGTACGGGTAGTCGAGGTTCAGCGGGACCGGCTTGAGCCGCCACCGGAACGGCGGCAGCAGCGGGAGCCGCTCGCCGATCATGTTCAGCAGATCGGCGAGCTCGAGCTGCCCGTTCGGGCGCGTGCTCGGGTCGAGTATCGCCAGCCCACCGACGTGCCCGGCCTGGCGTGGCGATTCGAGCGCCAGGAACTGCGCGTCAAGTCCGGTCAGCTGCCGCATTGGTCTCCTCCTTGGCGGGGAGGCGAGTCTATCCGGCGGCAGCCTCCCGGAGCAGGTTGTCGGCCTTCTACGACATCCCCCTTGACACGCGCCTCCATCTCAGTACGGCCGAGGCAACAGCTGCAGATCGTCCATGGTCGTGACGACGAAGCGCGCGTAGGTCTCGGCCGCGTCGGTGGCGAGCCTCGCGTGTCGCGGGGCCAGTTCCGGCGGGTAGCGACGTCTGCCGTGTGCGGTGTCGTGACTGTCACGCCACTCGGCAAGGAAGGTCACCAGATCGGAGATTGCCGCCTGGGCCTTTTCAAGAGCGTCAGCGCCCTTCGGGTCGGGCGGTGCCTTGGTACGGATTGCCTGGCGCCACTTCCGAGACAGAGTCGGAAGGTCGTCGTTCGACGCGTGATGCTCCTGCAGCCGGTCGAGCGCTCCGCGCAGTGTCGCCTCGGTCAGTTCTGTGGCTGAGTCGATCGCGCGGGCACGCTGTTTGGGCGTGCGGATGGCTCGCATCTCGGCTGCTCGGTCGTCGATCACCGACTCCTCCACCAGTCCCGAGGCGTAAAGCTCGGGAAACCTAGCGGTGGTCTCGGCGGTTTCGGTGGTCTCGGTGGTCTCGGTGGTCTCGGACCCGCCACCTGCGACCCCCAGAACGGCGTGTAGCTCCAGCAATTCGCGCTGGACCGCCAACAGCCACGGCACGCTTTCGGCCAGCGTGATCGTGCGCAACCGTCCCGTCGTGGTCGACGGCGGACCAGCTACAAGGTTCGGCATGACGGTCTCGAGTTGGCCTTGCAGGTACCTCCTCATCACACGCCGTGTCTGGGTGAGCCACCGCGAGATGTCCTCCTCCCACTCCATCTCGGCCCCGATTTCCTCAGCCTCAGCCGGTGTTGCGACGGCGATCAGGGCTTGTGCTCCTTCGACCTCGTCCTGCAGTTCTCGGGTCCTGGTCAGATACCGGGACACGGCGGCCCGGCACTTCTGCTCGCTCCCATAGATGCGCGGTCGGTCCATTGGCTGACGGGCCGCGATCGTGGCACGGCAAGCGGACGCTCCACGCCGGCCCAGCGGACGCTCGGCGGCGGTCCCGCGGACGCTCGGCGGCGGTCCAGCGAACTCCCGGGCCTCTCCCCCACCGCTATTCTTGCCCAGCGGCGGGCAATCGCGGACGTAGCTCAGTTGGTAGAGCGTCGGCTTCCCAAGCCGAAGGTCGCGGGTTCGAGACCCGTCGTCCGCTTCTCAGAAAAGGCCCGTAAATCATTAGGTTTTGGAGCACATGGGGCGGCAGGCTCTGTAGCGAGGTGAGAGCGGGCAACCGTAACGGGCAACCGTAACTGTTCGCTCTCCGTTGAGGCACTCGGCATCTCGCTCGGGTTTGACAGCCGAGGTCTGCGGGCGCCAGACGATGCCGACGAGCCGGCTTCAGCCGGCGAGGATCTCTTCGATTCGTGAGCGTAAGAATCGCCAGGTTCGTCCGAACCGGCAGGCGGGAAGCTCACCGCGGCGGGCCAGTTCGTAGACCGTGGAAAGCGGCATGCGGAGGAGCTCGGCGACTTCGCTGGCGGTCATGACTTCGTTGCGAGTTAGTGGCTGACGGGTGCCGGCGACGAAGTTCGTCGCCGGCTTCCCGTCCGCGCGTCCCGGATCAGTGAGCATCTTTTCGCTTGCGAGATGAGACCTTCGCAGCGTCCGTTTCCCGCTCCTGGTCACGCAAGTACCCAACCGCGGCCTTGGCACCGAACGCGACCACCAGGATCACGCCGAGGGCCCACGTGGGTAGCGAGGTGAGGAACAGGACGGCCGCGAGCCCGATGGCCGTCTTGAGCCACAGATCAGATCCCTGGAAGATCATCGGGACACCGCTGTGGTTGTGGTGTGCTGGAAGCAGACGAGCATGTGACCTCCCATGGCCGATTTGTAGGATTGGCGCCTCTATCTGTTAAGAGGGCGCGGGCCGCGCAAATCCACCCCATTCGCTGCACTGCGTTGACGATGCCGGCGTCGGAACCACAGCCGCCCGTGATCCACAAATGCCCTTCAGCGACGGTTCGGCGATTGACCGGTTAGGTCGATGGTGGGGTTGCTCGGGCGCGAGCAACCCCACCCCTCGAGCTGTACTGCAGCCTGGCTTATCGCGTGGTCTGGGACGGCCGGCGTCGCGTCACTGACCGAGCGGAGTGAGGCAGTGACGCGGCGCGTAACTCGCCTCGTCGTGGGAGAAGCCGCGCGGTGGCGCGGGTTCTCGCGAAGTGATGGACACCGCCGGTGAGGGGGTGTAGCCTGGGTGTTGTAAGTCGTCCGTCTCGGTCCCTGACCGTTTGTCCGGCGCGCTTCACGTCGCGTTCGAGACCACGTCGAGTGGTTTCAGGGACTCCCTCGACTTGGTTCGAGGAGGCCTACGCGCGATGCGATGCGCCCGCCACTGGTGCGCTCCACTTTTCCAGCAGCCTGGGTCGTTGCTGAGAGGGGTGAGCGAGTCGACCACCACCGTCCTGCGTGAGTTGTCCTCGACGAGGATGCTCGCAGCGCCTCACCCTCGCGAGGCATTCCGACCCAATCTGAGCCGTCCCGTGCAAGCGCCCTGAGGGCGATTCGCGGATCGAGTCTGGCTCCCCCAGCTGGGCTCGATGGCAAGAACACTGACCGACAGGGGGGAGAAAAGCCATCCGCCCGGCCCTCTTAACCGACACGGGTGCCCGGAAGCGAACAATCATCACCCAACGATCGCGCCGATGCCGCCCGTCGCGCCTACCGCCGGCGCGTCGGCACTCGGGCTCGCCGTCGCCGAGCCGAGACGCAGTCGATGCGCCACGAACGCGAACGCCTCGCGTTGGGCTACTCGTTGCGGCGCGAGCTGGCGACTCTGGCACAGGGCGCTGGTGAGCTGTTACGCGCGGCGCAAGGTCAGGGCAAGGCGGGTGAGCGGGCGGCCGTGAGGCTGGCCGCTCGCCGCCACCGCGCCCAAGACCTCGTGTGGCAGAGCGAGCGGTTTGGGCTCGATCTCGCCCTCGCCGAGCTCGAGCCCCAAGACCGCCAAGCGCTCGGGCTGCCTGAGCTCTGATGCTCGATCTGGAATACGAGCTCAAACGGATCTGCCGACGCAACCGCGACGGGTCACGCATGACTCAGGCCCAACGCGAGCAACGCCTGCGACTGATCGCCCGCGAGCTGAACACCCTGGGCTACCGCAACATGCACGCCGGCTCGCTCAAGCCCAAGCACGTCCATGCGCTCGTCAACCGCTGGCAGCAGCATGAGTTGTCGGTGGGGACGATCAAGAACCGCCTCGCCGACCTCAGATGGTGGGCGGAGAAGATCGGCAAACCAGCCGTCCTGGCCCACGACAACGCCCACTACGGCATCGCCCAGCGCACATTCGTCATCGAACACTCCAAGGGCTGCGTGCTCCAACCCGATCGGCTGGAGCTCGTGGAGGACGACCACGCACGGATGTCGTTGCGGTTGCAGGAAGCGTTCGGGTTGCGGCGCGAAGAGGCGATCAAATTCCAGCCCGCCTACGCCGATCGTGGCGATCACCTCCGCCTCAAACCGTCTTGGTGCAAAGGCGGCCGCGCGCGTGAGATCCCCATCCTGACCGTGCAGCAGCGCGAGCTCGTCCGCGAGTGCCACCAGCTCGCCGGCACCGGCTCACTCATCCCCGCTGAACGAACTTACATCGAGCAGCGGCGGATCTATGAGCGCCACGCGGCCCGGGCCGGACTGTCCAAGCTCCACGGCCTGCGTCACGCCTATGCCCAGGCCCGCTACCACCAGCTCACGGGCTTCAGCGCACCTGCGTGCGGCGGACCTCACTCACACGCGCTCACTGCCACTCAAAGGGAGGTGGATCGCCAGGCTCGCGTCCAGGTCAGCCGCGAGCTGGGTCACGAGCGCGAACAGATAACCGCCGTCTACCTCGGCCGTTAGCCAACATGGCCCGCCACCAAAAACCAGCGGCACTCCCCCAACGCGACCCCGATCCCGCGCGAGGACTCGCCGCTCTCCTCGCCGTGTGCCTCGGCCTCCTTGCCTTCCTTGGCTTCGCCGGCGGTGAGACAAATGCTGGTCTCTTCTTCGGCGGCCTTGCCCTCCTGAGTGCGATATACGCGCACGGCAACGCGATCGCGAGCACCGTGCGCGCATTTACCGCGCACACAGCACCGAACCACGCGTCTGCTGCCGCGAGCATCTCGGAGTTGCAGCACGACGCGCTCGCGGCGGGCGGCGGCGCCTACCTCGCCACCCGCCCGAGCGGCGATTACGTGTTCGCCCCACCCCAGGCCGCCGTATTGATTCTCGCCGGCCCCCGGGCAGGCAAGACCTCGTGCGTGGTCATCCCCGCCTTGGCCGCCCACCCCGGACCGGCCGTGACCACCTCAACCAAAACCGAAGTCCTCACCGCCACCCTCCCCGCCCGCCAACAACTCGGCCACACCTGGTTCCTCGACCTGCAAGGCACCGGAACACCAACCGGGACCCAACAACTGCGCTGGTCGCCCGTCACTCGCGCCAGCGACTGGCAGGAAGCCCAACTCACCGCCGAGGCCATGACCGGCGCCGCGACTCCCGACTCAGACCGCGGACACTGGACCGAACGCGCCAGCGCACTACTCGCCTGCTGCCTGCACGCCGCAGCCCACTCCCACCAAGGCATGCGGGAACTGTCCGGATGGATCCTGCGCCACGACACCGACACACCACTCGCCGAGCTCCCACCCGACTCGATCGCCACCAACGTTCTCCTCGGCATCAAGCACACCGCCGACCGCGAACGCTCCGGCATCTTCTCCACCACCGCGCGCGTCCTCCGCGCCTACCGCTCCCACATCGCCCTCACCACCAGCGAGAACCCCAACTTCGACCCCGACCAATTCGCCACCTCCCACGACACGGTCTACATCGCCGCTCCCGCCCACCAACAACAACTCCTCGCCCCCCTCGTCGTCGGCCTACTCACCGACATCCGCCAAGCCACCTACCAACACACCAACGAGCACGGCCTACCCACCACCCCAATGCTCTTCATGCTCGACGAATGCGCCAACATCGCCCCCCTCCCCGACCTCCCCGCGATGCTCTCAGAAGCCGGCGGCCAAGGTCTGCAGACGGTCGTCGTACTCCAAGACCTCAGCCAAGCCCGCCGCCGCTGGAAAGCCCGACGCCGACGGCATCCTCACCCTCTTCGGCGCCAAAGCCATCCTCTCCGGCATCGCCGACACCACCACCCTCGAACAACTCTCGCTGCTCTGCGGCGAATACGACCGACCCATACAAACCATCACCAACCCCCAACCAACAAGCTCCATACACCCCTCGCGCCAGTACAGCAGCACGGAAAGCTGGACCTCACGACGCGAACGCCGGCTACCCCCCGACCAAATCGCCCAAATCCCACAAGGCCAAGCCCTCATCATGATCGGCCCGCACTGGCAACTAACCCCCACCCTCCCCTACCACCGACACCCCGCTTTGGCGGAACACACCGCTAACAGGACGCTTTCCTGACGGCGCGATGACCCTTAAAACGCTCGTCGCGGACTGGGTCCTGGCATCGTCGCCCGTGATCGGATTGTCGCCAAAGCGCTCGCTGGCTCCCAGACTCGTGAACGCCGGATGCAATCGTCGGCGGCAACCTGCCTTCCGCGCGCAACGCGCGGCGCTCACCTGCGACGACGAGATGCTCGCCGCGACACGAGTGCAGGACCAGAAGCATTCGCGCTCGACACTGGCGGTTTGGAGCCCGGATTGGCACGATGTGTTCGTTGTCCGTCGTCGTGTCAGGACGTAGTGTTCTGCCAGGTCGGCGAGGTCCGGCTTGAGCGTCGTTGACGGGTGGTGAGCGGTCGCCGGCCCCGTGGGTCCGCGAGTCCCACCGGCGGCGTCATGACTTAGCTGTGTTGGGCGCAATTAAAGGAGAATCCCTGTGAGTACTGAGTCGCAGCACTTCACATTCGAGCCGATCTTCGAAGAGGATGGTTATGAGGTCTCGCGAAGTCCGTGGGGCCCCGACGACGAGATCGGACGGCTCAACTGGATCACGCCCGAGTCGCAGCAGCGCATCCTTGAGCGGATCAATGGGAGGAGGATCTTCGACCTCTCGGTGTCGTACTCGCTCGGCATGCCGACGTTCCAGGCGGCCGGCGACATGAAGTATGAGATCTGGATGACGCATACCCCACAAGGTTCAATCAACGACAATCTCACAGGGTTTGATGCCGAGACGCACAGACGCACGTCCTACAGTGGCGACTCGGTCGCCATGTACACGCATACCGGGACTCACATGGACATGCTCAACCATATGGGGTATTGCGGCCGGTTCTGGAACGGATGGACGCCTGAAAAGCACCTCGGCAGCAGGCACTGGCTCGTCGGCGGCGCGGAGAAGTATCCGAACATCGTTGCCCGTGGCGTGATGCTCGATATCGCCGCTCTCCACGGCGTTGACTGTCTGCCTGATTGCTATGCCATAACCGCCGAGGATGTTCAAGCCGCCGCGCGGGAGCAGGGCGTCGACTTGCAGGTGGGTGACGTCGTCTGCGTGCGCACGGGCCGGATGATCAAGTGGCCCAACCAGGACGAGTTCGTCGTCGATTCTCCCGGGATCGGGCTTGCCGCCGCGCGCTATTTGTGCGAAGAGACGGGCGCGATGTGCATCGGCGGCGACAACGACTCGCTCGAGGTCGTGCCGTCGGAGGATCCGTCCGAGTTTCTACCAGTGCACCCATACATGTTCGCGACTGCCGGCGCGCAGATCATCGAGTCTCTATGGCTCGAGGAACTTGCGGCGGAGAATGTGCACGAGTTCGCTTTCATCGGCGGACCGCTCAAGTTCACCGGCGCAACGGGTGCTCCCATGCGTCCCCTGGCGATCCCACTAGCGTGAGCGGGCCGACGAAAGTCGTGTGCTACAAGATGGCGCCGAGGTCCGGATTCCGAGGTGCCCGCTCGAGGCGGACCGAGCCGAGACGAGCGAAATGACGATCATCACACCCTATGAGCGGCGCCGAGGGCTCCTCGACGATCTCAAGCCTTACATCGGCGGCCTCACGCACGCCCAAGCGGCCGAAGCGCTCGGGATTGCGCCCTCGGAGGTCACAAAGCTGTCTTCCAACGAGAACCCGCTGGGAGCTTCGGAGGCGGCGGTCGCAGCCCTTGTGGCTGCGGCGATAACGGCCTCCCATTACCCGACGTCAGTGGCAACCGATTTGCACGCAGCCATCGGCGGCTACCTCGGCTTGGACGCTGCGAATGTGGTGTCGGGTGCGGGCTCCTCAACGTTGATGCACTGCCTCGTCACAGCCTGCACGGACCCCGGATCGGCAATCGTCTGGATCTCGCCAGGATTCACGCTCTACCAGGAAATCGCGATCGTGCACGGCCGCCGGTCCATGGCACATGTGGCAGCGGCACCAGACTTCGCGTTGAATCCAGATGCGCTGATTGAGCAGATTGACTCTCGTACGCAGCTGATCTTCCTAACGCGGCCGAATAATCCTACGAGTGTGTTGATTCCTCTCGACCACTTCCGCGCCGTAGCAGAAGCCGCGCGAGAGGTCGGCGCCATCGTCGTGTCGGATGAGGCGTACATTGAGTTTGCTGCAGACTCCCGCGAATCGGCCGTGGAGCTTTTGAGGGCAGACCCAAACCGCTATGACAACGTCGTGGTCAGTCGGACGTTCTCAAAGGCCTTTGCGCTGGCCAACCTCCGCCTCGGCTACATCGTCGCGACCACCGAGATCGCCGAGTTGATCGGTGCCGCCAACGCCAAGTGGCCCACCGGCGACGTCGTCCGAGCGGCCGGAATCGCGGCGATCGACGACCAAGAACATCTCAACCGCACAAAGGCGGTCGTCGCCGAGGGACGCCGCCGACTGACGCAGCGGCTGAGTGAGCTGGGGTTCGGCGTCGCACCGGCACCGCAGGGCAACTACGTCATGGTCGATGTCAGCCCGCACGGATGGAATGCAGCCGAGTTTGCGACGGATCTCTTGAACGCCGCTCACGTGATGATCCGGGGCGACTTCTCCGAGACATACGTCCGAATCAGCATCGGCACCGCGGAGGACAATCGGCGATTGCTCGAAGGTGTGGAAGGGATTCTCAGTGGGCGAGCCTCCTAGGCCGCAGGCGGTGACGATGTGACTGCAATCAGGAGCGGATGCGGTCCAGCGCGCGCTGCAGGTCGTCAACGGATAGCGGAACGCGAGCGGCGCGGGGATCTTGCGGCGAGCGTACGACGCGCTCGCTGGGAGCTCGAACGACCTGTCACTACTGAGCCCTCCGTGTGCGGTGCCTCGTCTCGAGCTGCCTCGATCGGGCCCCCTGTGTCGAGAACGTGAAGGGATGCACTTGTAGGGCGATGCAGCATCGCGACGGTTGCCAAGACCTGATCGGAGCCGAGTGAAGCCTGAGATCGTCTGCTTCACCATAGGCGGCACCATCGCATCCGCCTACGACGCCAACGCCGGTGGCTTGCTCGCCGTCCGCAGTGGCCGCACAGTGCTCTCTGACATCCCGACGCTGAACGACATCTGTCACCCGCGACTCGTGGAGTTCGCCGCGGTGTCGAGCACGTTCCTGACGCCCAAGGAACTGCTTGAGTGGGGACGTGCGGTCGACGCAGAGCTCGCCGGCCCAGCCGTCGGCGCGGTGGTCGTGATGGGTACGGAGGCCATGGAGGAAGCGGCATACCTGTTCGACCTGACGCTCAAGACGGTAAAGCCCGTGGCGTTCACGGGCGCGATGAGCGCGGGGGCTGCCACGCCCGCGGACGGCCCACGCAACGTTGTCGCGGCGTGCCGAGTTGTTCTCGAACCCGCACTGGAGGGCTACGGGGTCTTGGTCGTGATGGGTGACGAGGCACACGCCGCGCGCGAGGCGGTCAAGACGCACACGACAAGCCTGGCCACCTTTCGGTCACCCCGCGCAGGCCCGGTCGCAATCGTGACGCCCGATGACCGCGTGGTCCCAATCGCGCGTCCGACACGCCGCGACCGACTGCCGGCAGACGGTATTGAGGACCGTGTCGCCTACGTGAAGTGCGGCCTGGGGACGGACGGGTCCGCAGTCGAAGCCGCCGTCGCTCGGGGCACACGCGGACTCGTCATCGAGGGCTTCCCAGGCGGCGGTCTACCGCCGGCGGTGGCTGAGGCTGCTGCGTCGGCAGTGGTTGCCGGGGTCGTCGTAGTCGTCGTCCCTCGTGCCGCCGCCGGAGAGCTGACGGAAATCTACGCGGGGGTCGGCGAGGGGCGCTGGCTACGCGAGCACGGGCTGCTGTTCGCCCACGGCCTCACTGGCCCTAAGGCAAGGATCAAACTCATGCTCGCGCTCGGTGCTCACGGGTCTGAGGCCGTACCTAACGTTTTCGGTACGGAATGACGATCCCGCCGTGAACGGACTACGTCAGCTCATACGCACGGGAGTACGAGATCCGTGATCAGCACGGCGTCGCCACGTCCGCGTAGCGGATGACGCCGTACATCAGCCAGCCTGAAGTCTGTGTTACGGCGTTGACGGGACGACCTGCTCGGCTTCGAGCGGGCGATCGCGTCGGTGACAACAGCGCAGCCCGCCGGGCCGGCGACGTAGCGATCGCGTTGTAGCAAAGCACTCGTCCGGTGTCGCCGGCGGCGGGCCACTCCTGCGTCGCCATAGGCATCGCGCTGGTGAACGAATGGCCGGCGAGTCCTTTCGTGGCCAAGCACTCGTCTCGCGCTGGCCGGCGCGCGTGATCGCCTGGTCGCCAATCCGATCGTGCGATTTCGGCGGTGCGGACGTTAAAGCGATCGTGCGCAACGTGCCCATGCACGCGGCCGATAGTGACGCCGGCTGCCGCGGTGCTGTTCCGGCGACAGTGCAGGTGCGGGCGGCGCTGGCAGCGTGGGCTGCTGCTTCCGGCGCCGAGCGGGGTGGTTAGGTGGCCTGAGTGCGGGCGCCGCGTGTGGTCAGTGACCGGTTGTTCGTCGGCAGCTCGTCGCGCGTGGCGGTCCAGCCGGCGTGGAGGTTGAGAGCTTGTTCGGAGGAGCTGCTGGGTTCAGCGGTGAAGATCGCCAGCCGCAGGTCTGCGTCCGCGGTGATCTGCATGACCTCGTAGCTGAGGTGGACGTCGCCGACGACCGGGTGATGCAGACGCTTGGTGCCGGTTGGTGATAGCGGACGTTGTGGGCGGCCCGGAGCCGATGATCCCGGCCAGCCGCCAGCTCGCCACCGGCCGCCGACCGAGTCCCCACGTGAGCTCGCGGCGCGCCCGCGGCGTCACGCCCGGGCGACGGTTGCAGCAACTCGCGTTCTGGAGCCCGGCGAGCAATCAGCTCCACGTGGCCGACTCGATGGTCGGCTAAACGTCGTCGAGCGAGCGCAGCGCTTGTCAACGGCGGCGGCCGACGGCAGTTCTTTACGGGCGCAACGATTGGCTGTCCGTCGCGGCTGCCATGAAAGGCGTGCCGTCAGCCTGTACTCGCTGGACGGTGACCGACTCCGAGAGTGTCCAGTTGATCGAGACGCTCGGGTGGAGGGACGACGGGGTCATCCCTGATCCGGAGAACGTGAAGGTCACCCGGTTTCCGCTGAGCAGGTCAGCGAGAGGCACGCTTCCGCCCGCGGATCGCGGGTCGCCGAACTCGCTGACGCCGCACTCGAGGTTAACGGCGTCGCCCACAGACGGCAGCATCCCGTCACCCGATGTGGCCGGGGAGGTGCCGGTAGGGTCGAACTCAACGGTCAGGCGGAGACGATTCGGGAATGAGGTGGGGGCAAAGTCGAACCTCCCGCCGGGGCAGGTGACCGGCGATGGCGTCCCGGTGACGAAGCCGCTTTCCGTGCTCGTGACGTTCGCGTCGAGTTCGACGTCCGTCAGGCAGTTCGTCGGGCTCGAGCACGGCGGCGCCGCCGCCACTGGCCCTGGGTGGCCGTCGGTGAGGGTCGCGGTGATTGTCATCTCACCGTCCGATGCGGTGCTCTTCTCACTCCGGGTGTAGCCGACAATCCGTAGATACAGGCCAGTCGGCCTGATCGGCTGCTGCCATGTGGCTTGACCGACTCCTGCCGTCGAGGTGAATCTCACCGTCACCTCTACTTTCCCGCCTGCCGGAGCCGACGTCACCGTGTAGCTGATCCGCGGGGCGGCCTTGGTCGATGAGAAGGGCGAGAAGGTGGCATTGGTTGGACTCAATAGCTTCCAACGAGCGCCCGTCGCTCGACCCCCGTCCCTGCGTGCCCTGGCGTAGATGGCCATCTGGCCGCTCTGGCCCGGCTGAAGCTTGATCGTGTTACGGGCGGGCTCAATCACGGCCTCAGCACACAACGGCTTGTGGTCGAAACTCGTCCAGCCCTTTTCGGCTGCGCGATAGGCATCGACTGCCGCTGCGACACCAGCGGCGAAGGCATCCTCGGTCACTTTCGCGGAAACAGGGTCTCCGGAAATTCTCACGCCGGCGCCGGCGGGGTCGTATCTGCCGCCCGGCATATCGACGCGCACGCTACGTACGGCGGCGCCTCTCGAGACGACACCGCCCGACTCGACGATCAGGACGTCCTGCCTCACGGCGATGTCGATGTATTTCAGGCGAGCATCGCTACCGACCTGGGCGTGCCAGGTTGTCTTGTCGTCGAACGTCACCGACCTCCGCGACAGAACTTTGTTCCCCTGCCGTAGCTCCTCAGTCGTCTCGAGATGCGAACGGCCGGAGGCCTCATCACCGCCCTCGGCGGTCGGACACTCGCCGGCCGACAGACCCGCGACGTGGCATTTCTGGAAGGTCACCCGGTACGCAAAGCCTGCGTATGGGAGCTCGAAGGTACCGCCTTCCTCGCCGTTCGCCCCCATCAACGTCGTCATCGTAAGCGGCCCGAGATGGTCCACGAACGCCGGATGCACGCGGCAACCAGCGGCGGCAAAAGCACGTTTGTCGCTCGCCCGCGACAGGCCGCCGCGAGCGCGTTTGTGTCGATCGATCAGGGCGAGTGCCCTCGGCAGGAGCTGCCGAAGGCGTCTTGCCGCCCTCCTTCGAGCCAAAACAACCGAGCGATTGAGCTTTCTGCCCCGGCCCGTCGGGTCCAGCTTCAACACGTCGTTCAAGTAGGCGAGCCTGACGTCCATGGCCTTCGGCCTAGGGAACGCCTTGATCAGCGGCTTGCACTTCGTCTTGTGCCTCACCGTGACAGGCACACGTTTGCCTTTGCAGACGACCTTCTTCGCCTTCACAGCTCTGCCGGCCGCCGCACTCCCTCTCGCGCGAGCCGCCGAGGCGCCCGTGCCCGCAACCGAGACTAGCCCGGCTGCGCCAGACGCGATAACAACGGATGCCACGAAGCCCCGGACCATCGTCCAACCTCCTCACCGCGTCGAAAGTACCGAACGCGGACAGGCAGCGTGCACTTTTTTTGGCCCGCCGGCCCTCAGTCGCCGTTGCTTAGCGTGGTATCGGAGTGCGTGGCGTGCCCGATGGCGTCCTGTTCCCGCGCACGAGCCCGTGAACGAGCGCTCGAAATCGTCCCAGCCGGGAGAGGAACCTCGCCAGGTGGCCCGTCCCGCCGTGCCGTCACCGCGTCAGCCCACACGACCGGCCGGCCAAGCCCGGCCGTTGTCTAATTCGCGGCGCGGAGGTGGGCGTCGAAGACATTTACCGCGCTATTGGACCTCGAGCCTGGTTCCTGCGCAGAAGGGCCAGAGCAAACCCTCGATTCGGAAGGAGTCGCGTGTCGCGGGACGTGCTCACGCGGAGCTGTGTCCGCCGTCTCAGCCTCACTGGAGGCGCGCATCTCGCGGACGACTCCTCTGGCGACATCTCAATGTCGCGGCTCGCCGTCGCCGGACGATCGCAAACGCGACGAACGCGATCGCGAGGCCCGTCGCGAGCGGCGCGAGCGCAATGAGGATGAAAGGGGCCGCGACGACACCTGCTTGTGGCGAGATGCGAGACGGACGTCGTCTACGGTGCCGAGACCTGGATTCGTGTCGGCGCGTGCACCCGGTGCCAGCGCGGTCGTCGTGACTCCCTCTGTCCGCTTCCAGCAACCCGTGGCGCTGGCGCCGGCATCGACATCGTCGCTGCTTCGCACCAATACGGGGCACGGGGTTGCGGCTGCGCGCGTGACTGCTTTGACGGGTCAGGCGCCCAGGGCGTCCTCGAGCCGCTTGCGCGCTCCCTGCCCGGAGAGGCCGAGCTTCGCGTAGGTGTGCGAGAGGTGAGTCTCGATCGTCTTCAGGCTTACGTATAGCTCCTGGGCGATCTCCGGGTTCGAGCGTCCGCGGGCGGCCAGGAGCCCGACACGCAGCTCGCTGGCCGTGAGCGCGTCGACGCCGGACAGCGCGACCCGGCGGCGCCTTGCGCCCGAAGCCCGTAACTCAGTCTCGGCGCGCGCAACGAGCCGCGGCGCGCCGCAGCGAAACGCGAGGTCCATCCCTGCGGCGAGCGGCTCTCGCGCCTCCGCGCGCTGCTGGCCTCTGCGCAGCACGCCGCCGAGCTCGACCAGCGAACGCGCATGTTCCAGCCGGGCCTCCGAGGACTCCAGCAGCGAGACCGACTGGCGCAGCAGCTCGATCGCTGCCTCGCCACCTTCGAATATGGCGGATGCTCGCAGGGCGATGCCGAGTGGCCGCGGCAATCCGATCGCGCGTGCGAGCTCGAGCTCGTCGGCCACGAGCTGCTGCGCCTCCTCGCGGTCCTCCGCGGGCAGCGCGCGCGCGAGCGCCGAGCGCCAAGCTGAGTAGGTCGGGCTTATCTTCAGTGCCGCATTCGTGTCGGCGCAAGCACGGAGGTCGGAGACCGAGCCCCTGCGGTCGCCTCGAGCGAGCCGCAACAGCCCGCGGCACTCAAGCAGCATCGCTCCGGCCGAGGTTGCGAGGAAAACCGGCTCGGTTTCGAGTGTGTCCGCCAGCGTCGCGATGTCGTCGAGTCCGGGACGCTCGAGGATCGCGTCCTGGAACATGTGGAACACCGACGCGATCCACATCGACATCCCAGTGTCCAGCAGCATGTCGACCACCGGTCGCAACTCGGCCTCGGCTGCGGCAAGGTCGCCTCGGCGCGAGTGAACCTGCCCGCGATAACCCGGGCCGCTCAGCACAGCGAGAAGCGCGCCCGTGCGCCGGCCCTCCGCAGCGACGATGTCGGCCAACGCGATCGCGCGCTCGTACTCGTCTACGAGCACGAGCGCGGATAGTCCTTGAGAGGCCGCCCAGCCACCCACTCCGCGCTCGGCCAGCAGGCGTCCGTTCCAAAAACCGTGCTCGACGCGCTGCACCACCCCAGCGACAGCCTCGCCGCGGAAGGCCGACACGGCGGCGAGCAGCATCGTCAGCCCGTGGGCCGCCCAGCCGTCGCCGCCGGCGAGCTGCTCCAGACGAGCGCGCTCGCGGTCGAACATCTCGACGAGTCGCGGATCGTAGGCGGCCGTCAGGGCGCGGATCGTTTCCAGCTCCACAACGAGCTGCGGGTCGCTCCCGCCTGCCTCGTCGACCGCCAGCGCCGTCAACTTGCGGCCGGACTCCCATTGCCCAAGCGCCATCAGCAGTTCGCTCAGCACGATCATGATCTCAGCCCGGAGATTTGGCTCCGATGCGAGTTCGAGCGCCTCCTGGAGGTGGACGACCGCGACCGGATCGCGGAGGACCATCTCCACCCTTCCGGCCGCGAACAGCAGCACCGCGCGCGGAGGCTCCGGCGCGTGCTCGGCGAGCGCGCGGCGCAGCCAGTGAATCGCGGCCTCGGGCGCGGCGCGCGAGATGGCCTCCTCCGCCGCGCGCGCGAGCATGGCGGCCATGATCGGCGATCCGTCCGGACGCACGGCGCCCAGGTGGGCAGCGATCGCCTCCACCGGCGCGCCCGCTTCGCGCAGCAGCTCGGCGGCCGAGGTGTGGGCAGCGTCGCGCTCGGTGACCGAAAGACCGTCATAGACCGAGCGCCGCACCAGCGGGTGCACGAACGCGAACGGGTCCTCAGCCGTCAGGATCTCGATCCGTCTGAGACGCTGCGCGATGCGTGCCGCATCGTCCTCTGACAGACCGGCGAGCGTGGCCGCGAGCGCGAGCCGGCCCCCGTCGCCGAGCACGGCCATCGCGGCGGTCAGCGCCGTGGCGTCGGGGGCGACGCGCGCGACGCGCCGGTTGACGCGGTCGGCAAGCGTGGGAACCGAAGCCTCGAGCACCATCGCCGCCGACGGAGCCTCGACGCCTAAGAGGGTGCGAAGCAGCTCGTGGAGATACAGGGGATTGCCCGCGCTTGCCGCGTGGAGCGCCCCGCAGAGCTCGTCGTCGGCGGCTGGAATCCGCTCGTGAACCAAGTCGGCGACCGCACCGGGACTCAGCGTTGCGGGCGCGATCGTCGTCACGTCCGGCTCGGCTCGGAGTTCGTCGAGCAGGGCTGCTGGCGCATCCGGCTCTACTGGTCGAAGCGCCACGATCAGCGCGATCGGGAGCTGTCCGATCCTTCGCCCCACGTAGCTCAGCGACCGGACCGAAGACTCATCGACCCAGTGAAGATCATCGACCCCGATCAGTAGCGGCGCCTTGCTGGCGAGGTTCGTCGCAAGCCAGTGGATCGCGTGCAGCGCGGCGAACGCCGCCTCCGGTCTGGCGGGCCCGGGGCTGCCCGGGTCGGACGGCGCGATCACCCACTCAGCAGGGGCGGCTGCTCCCGCCAGCAGCGCCTGTAGGTCGTCCGGCGTAGCTGCCGCGAGCACGGGCTCGAACAGCTGACGGATCGCCCCAAACGCGAACTCGCGCTCGAGCTCGGAGCCGCGAGCGCTTAGGACCTGCAGCCCCGCCGCGACCGCATAGGTGCTCGCCGCCGCGACCAGCGCGCTCTTCCCGGCACCCGCCGAGCCTTCGATCACGACGAGGCCGCCCCGTCCCGCGAGCGTGCGGTCGACGACGGCGCGGAGCTTAACGAGCTCCGTCTCACGCTCGAGCAGGTGTCCATGGATCCCGGTCAGGTGCCGCATCGATACCGAAAAGATCAGGGTAGCCCCCTGAGGCAAGACAGCGTCCGCACCGTCATGCTTCGCGATATGGGACTCCGGGGCGCTTTGAGGATCGCGACCGGCTTGCTGGGAGCGACGGCGCTGCTGCTCGCGCCTGCCACCGTCCATGCCGACGGCGCCGGCCTAGTCGCGCAGTGGCACCTCGACGAGATCACCGGTGGAGCGACACCGGACAGCTCGGGGAACGGCCTCACAGGGGATGAGGTGAGCGGAACGCTCGTTCCCGGCCGGTTCGGGAGCGCGCTGTCGACGCCGAACAACAACGACGGCTTCCGGGTGCCCGCCAACCCGCTGCTCGAACCGCAGCGAATCACGGTGATGGCATGGGCGAAGAAGGGGGCCCCGCTCAACGTGTTTCGCACGATCGTCAGCAAGGGCAGCCAGGCGTGCGGCACACACGAGAGCTACGCGCTCGACACCGGGCCGGACGGAGGGCTGCGGTTCTTCGCCTACCAGGGCGGCTCGGCCGTCGCGGCCGTGGCGAGCGCGGTGGCGCCGGCGTCGATCTGGAATAACCAATGGCATGCGGTCGCCGGCACTTTCGACGGGACGACCGCGCGCCTGTACGTCGACGGGGTCCAGGTCGGCTCGGCTCCCGCGGCGGTCCCGGGCGGCGGGATCGCCTACGGGCTTCCGGAGAGCCGGCTGTCCGTCTCCCGCTTTCCCGAGGATGGTGCCTGCGATCCCAACGGCTTCCAGTTCAGAGGGGCCATCGACGAGGTGCGACTCTACAACCGGGCCCTCACCGCAGCGGAGATCACTTACCTCCAGAACCCCAATGCAACCACCCCACCGAACCTCCCTATCCCCGGCGGCGGAGGCGGTGGCGTCCCCGCCCCGGCTGCGGATCCTCACGACCGGAGGCGGAGCACGCTACCGCTGCCAGGTGACCTCGGCGCTCGTCGGTGCGGTCTCCTACAGCTGGTGGAAGCTGAGCGATATCACCTCAGTCGACCCGAACACGGGCGTGGTGACCACTCGGAGCGCGAAGGTGGCGAGCGGCCCAAATCTGGTGATCCCCCCTGGCGAGCGCGGCTCGCGGTATCTCTGCCAGATCAACACGGCGGGGCAGGTCGTATCGAGTCCCACCGAGGTGCTCAGCGGCATCCGGAAGGTTCCGCCGATCGTGCTGAAGGCCGCGTACGGCAACTTTAGGATCCGCGGGATCGACGTGTTCCAGGTTGTGCAACCATCGTCCGGAGCACAGACGTTCGGCTACGACCCAAGCGCGCCGCTGACGAGCATTCCGTTCGCGACATTCTGCGGGGGCGGCACGCCGACGAGCTACTGGCGGCTGGCCAACTCGACGTGCGCGGGGACAGGATCAACGCAGCAGGTTCCTTACAGCGGCGTGCGCTTCGACGAGCGCAAGCCGGCGACCGCAGTGGTCTACGTCGACATGGTCAACCAGCTACCTTCGGATCCGTCTCAGCCGCTGGATGTCACGCTCAACGCGCTCGTCGGCGGCCGCGTTCTGAGCCAGGGGCTCACGACGACGATCACCAACCCGCCGCTTGCTCCGACACCTTGGGTCACGGCTGCGGAGCGGGGAGCTCCGCGCTTCGGCGTCCGGTTCGACGTGCCGGCATCCTGGCTCGCGGTCGCCGTCCTGAGCGGCGAGCACCACCTCGACCTCCAGGCCAGCGTCTCCCTGCCGGTCGGCGACCCGGCGCACGAATGCGACGGCGGGGTCTACTCGGGCTGCGCCGCCGACGACAGCTTCCGCCTCGACGGCGTGCCCGTGTACGACGACCTACCGGACCTGACGATCAGGAGCCTGCCGCTGCTCGACGGCAACCAGACGCTCACTCCGCCCGACCAGGTGATCGCGAAGGCGCTCCAGGTGTACCCGGGCGGCGAACGCGTATCCGTCCTGCCCTACAACGGCTCTGTAGATATCACCGCCGCCGCAGCCAGGTCGTACGCTGACCCCGCTTGCACACCGTACCGAAGGGCCGCGGCCGCGACCGAAACCGCTGCGCAGACGGCTGCGCGAATCAGTGCCGACACGCGTACCTGTCGCACGGCCGGCGTCAACGAAGCGCTGGACGAGTGGTGGAAGAGCGACACGGCCAACCGCTCCGGCTACAACCTCCTGATGGCCGTCCACAGTTACCCTCTCAGCGCTGGAGGGAACAACGAGCCCGGGTGGACACGTGGCGGCACGACCATCACGACCCCGGGTCAGATGCCGACGATCGCGATCAACCAGGGCGATCTCGGGCGCCCGCTGCCACGGCGGCGGCGCATGAGTTCGGACACGCGATGGGGCTCGTGCACGCCGATCTGACGTGCGGCGGAAATGCCGCAGGCCAGGTCGGCGAGGCATGGCCGCCCGACAACGCCGGACGGCTACAGGGAACGGCGGCGATCCCCACCGTGAGACGTGGTTTGGGCGGCTTCGTGACCACGACGACCTACAACACCGACGGAGTTCCGAACGCTCTGTACGACTTGATGTCGTACTGCGCGGGCGAGAACAACGCATGGATCTCGGGTCGCAACTGGAACCACGTATTCATCGTTCTCGAGCAGAAGGCCGCCTCCCTGACCGCCGCCGCCGACCAAGCCGGCCGGCGAGCTCAAGCAGCTGGGCCAGGCCCGGCCATCGCGATCGGCGCCATTGGTCCTGGAGGTGCGCAGATCGACCGCGTGATGCCGGCTGGCCCAGGCAACGCGCCCGACCCGTCCGATCCCGCTTCCCGATCCGGCTACGCGCCTTCGATTCCGGCGGGAAACTGCTCGGCGAGTCCGGCGTCCGCCTCAACCAGATCGGGCACAGACCGGCCTATGCGTTCGCAGCCGGCTTCCCGGCCTCCGCCGCGAAGATCGAGCTGGTGTCCTCAGGAACGGTGCTCGCCACCAAGCAGCGCTCGCGCCCGCCAACCGTCCGGCTGACTGCGCCGCGACACCGCACCGACGTGAGCAAACGGCTCCGGGTGAGCTGGATCGCAAGCGATCCCGACCACGACCCGTTGATGGCCAGCATCGATTACTCGTCCGACGGCGGGCACTCCTGGCGCCACGTGCTCCAGGCCCCGAGCACCGGCCACGCATCGATCCCGGGTCGCTACCTGGAGAGCAGCGACCGAGGGCGGGTACGGGTCGTCGTGAACGACGGGTTCAGCAACGCGACCGCACTCTCGGCCGTGCTCCATGCCCCCGGCACGCCACCGTCGGCGCGGATCGTGCTTCCCCAGGCCGGCGCATCGCTTCAGGCCGGACCCGCGCGCCTGGTCGGGGCCGGCCTCGACGATCACGCGCATCATCTGCGCGGGCGCGCGCTGACCTGGTTCGCCGGTTCCAAACGACTCGGCACGGGCGAGGTGCTGCGCGCCCAGCTGCCCGCGGGCCGCATCACCCTGCGCCTGATGGCGCGTGACTCGCGCCGGCGAATCACGGTCGTCACTCACCGGCTGATCGTCAAGCCGGTCGCGCTGCGGTTGCTGAGGCTTCAGACACCAGCAAGTGTCGGCCGACGCGCAGGCAAGGTTGCAATCGGACTCGCCACGAGCGTGCCCGCGACGCTCCACGTCGGCCGCCACAGCTACCGGCTGGGACCGAACGCACGCACTGTAAAAATCCCGCTGCCTCGACGCCCCAAGATCGGGATTCTTCAGCTCAGCGTTAAGATCTCCACGAACGTCCCCGGGCAGGCCGCGCTCCACGAGCGGATCATCCTGCTGCGAGTTTGACCGCGAGCTGATGCACAGCGGTCGATCGCGACCGGTGTGCATCAGCGATCCGTCACGTAAGTGAGCTTCCGGGAGTCGTGGCTGGTGGCCAGCCCTCTCGCGGCTGAGGACTGGCGCAATGATCGGTCGACGACCGGGCCGCTCCTGCTCTTCACGAATACTTGCCTGCAGAATCCACGGCTGCCGAGTTGGACGTCAGCGGCAGTCCGGCGTCGACGTCGATCAGCTGCTCCTTTGCCGAGACACCGGCCGTCTTCCGGACGGTCACCGCGCTGCCCCTCCTGGGGTGCGAAGCGGCTGCGACACAAGCGTGACCGTCTCAGGCGTATAGCAGCCACGCTCGGCCCGGCACATTACGACCAGCCCCAGACCCGCCTTCGTGTTCGGACGAGCATCTCGTCGCCGACGTCGCGCGTCCTGCTCCGCGCGGAAGGTGCGCCTTTCAGGGCGCCCGTGCTTGCAGCCTATGCGCAAGCACTCGGGCGACAAGGAGCACTCCGGGGGACATCGAATGGCTCCCGCAATCACGAACGAGCAGAACTCCGAGCCGCACCAATCTGGGCGCTGCAGGCTTCTCCCCTTGGACGCATGCAGCTCTACAGTGATCGCGGGTCAATGAGCCCCAGCTGGCGCCAGCAGCGATCCGCTACGCACAACGGCGCGTGGATCGCGCGCGATTGCTTCCGTCACTCCGGTGCCCATGCCCGTTGCGAGCGCTTCGGGGACGTCTCGGCGGGGCTCGCTTGAGCCGCTGACGGTCGAGCACGCGACGAATGAACCAACAGGCGACAGCGACCGATGGCATGGGGAAGGTCGGGCCCGGATATGTCCTCGCTAATCGGTCGCGGGCGAGATGAGTCCGAGCCGGTGTGCGGTTGTGGCAGCCTCGACGCGGCTGCGAACCGCGAGCTTGGCGAGGATGCTCGACACGTGTGCGCCGGCGGTTTTCTCGGTGATAAACAGCGCCTGCGCGATTTCGCGGTTGGTGTGGCCGGTGGCGATCAGGGCGAGCACCTCGAGCTGGCGGGAGGTGAGGCCGCTTTCGCTGGCGGAGGCGCCGCGTTGGGAGGGTTGGGCGCTGGCCTGCTGGGTCACGGCCGGTTCGCTGCTCGCACTGGAGGTGAGTTCGATCCTGGCTCGTTGGGCGAGCATGGCGATCTCTCGGCAGAGCGGGTTGGCCCCGATTCGCTCGGCGATGATGTGCGCGCAGCGCAGCGCCTTGGCACCGTCGCGCCGGCGCCGTCTCCCCAGCAGTGCCTCGGCCTTTCGCCACTGGGCGTAGGCCTCCGGGTACGGCTGGCTGAGCGAGCGCCAGGCGCGTGCCGCGCGTTCCCACGGTTCGGGATCTGCGGTCGTGGCCAGGCGTTTGCTTTCTGCCTCGCACAGCAGGACCGATGCGCGTGTGCCCGCGGGTAAGAATGCGGGACTCCTCAGCAGCTCCCGAGCCCGTGCTAGGAGCTCGAGGCCGGTGTCCTGTGCGCGCATCCGCTCGCCCTCGCGGACCGGCCCGGTGGCGGTGGTCGCGCATTCTGCTTGCGCTCGTATTCCGAGCCATAGCAGCGGCGCGACGAGCCAAGGATCATCGCCCAGGCCCGCGTTGTCCAGACCCGTGCGCACGGCATCACGAGCATCGCCCGGCCGCCCTTGCCAGAGCGCTAGTTCGGCCTCCGTCTCGCACAGGGAGGCGTGGTATGGCGGGTCCACCGTCTTGGACATCAGCTTGCGTGCTACAGCGAGATGAACTGTGGCGTTGTCGAACGCACCCCTGCACACGTCGAGCTGCGCGAGACATTGATGGAGATCGATCGCCGCCATCTCGCCGGGGTTGCGGCTCTCGGCGGCGTGGAGGACTTCGGCCGCCTCGTCGAAGCGACCCAGCCGCAGTAGCGCGGTGGCGGCGTTGCTCTGGATCGAAACGCCGTAGTCGCTCGCCAGTCCCATCCGCTGCGCCAGCGCGATTCCGTCCAGTGCGAGCGCAAGCGCGTCCTCGAGCCGGTTCAGGGGCCCGGCTAGCAGGTCTGAGAGATTCAGGTAGGCGCGGCAAAGGTCGTCGAGGTCGCCGACTTCCTCGGCGATTTTCCGCGCCTCGAGAAGATGCTTCACGGCAGCGTCCGGGTCGCCGAGGTAGGCGAGATCGCAGCCCAGCGTGTTCAGCGCGTGGCCTTCCTCAGCGCGTGCGCCGACGCGGCGGGCGATCGCGATTGCGCGCTCGCAGGACGCCCTGGACTCCCGATGGCGAGCGAGCAGCATCTGCCCCTGGCCGCGGGCTGCGAGCACTCGCGCGCGTGCCCGGGAGGGAGGTTCGGGCGGCACGATCTCGGCGGCCTGCTCGTATGCTGTCAGCGCTGCTTCGCTGTCTCCGGAGGCCCACAGAAAACGACCCAGCCGTTCGTGGAGAACTCCGGCCAGCTCAGGCTCCTGTTCGGGGTCGATCTGAGCGATGGCGCCGCGCACGAGCGACGCTGCGCGGGCATGATCGCCCGCCAGGTTGGCCGCCTCGGCGGCTCTGCGAACGACCGTCACCCTGTTCTCGCCTACGCGGTCATCGGCGTCGGGAACCTGATCCCAGAACTCGAGCACCCGCTCATAGTGGGTCCGCGCCTCGGCGAATCCAGACCGGCGTTCGGCGGCTCTGCCCGCCCTCATTGCCGCACCCAGCGCCCGCGGCAGGTCGTGCGCGGCGAACCAGTGATAGGCCAGGTCGCCCACGACCGTATCGGGGTCGCTGCCGAGCTCCGGATGCTCCGCCAGCGTCGCACCATAGGTTGCGTGCAGGCGCGATCGCACGCCCGGCAGGATCTCCTCATATACCGCCTCGCGAAACAGCTCGTGACGGAACCGGTAGCCGGTTAGACCCTCCGACACGAGCAGCTGATGGGCGATCGCCTCGTTCAGCGCCTCAATCCGGTCCGCCTCCGGCAAGCTCGATACCGTCGCGAGCAGCGGATCCGACACCACGCGCCCTCCGACGGCCACCGCCCGCAGTAGATCCTGGGCAGCAGAAGATCGCTCCTCCATCCGCGCGAGGAGGATGTCGCGCAGCCCCGGAGGCAGCTCCAGATGGACACTGCCGGCGGCGAGGAGCTCCTCGGCGAAGAACGCGTTGCCCTCCGAGCGCTCGAAGATCGAGCTGACGAGCAGCGCGTCAGCGGCCTCACCGATGATCGCCGAAAGCTGCTGGGACAGCTCCTCAAGCGTAAATGGCTTCAGTTCCAGGCGCTCGAGTCTCCGACCGCGCTCGAGCTCGGCGAGAAACGGCCGTAACGGATGGCCGCGGTACAGCTCGTCGGAGCGGTATGTGCCGATCAAGACCACCCGTTCGCCCGCGAGGTTTCGGACCAGGAACGCCAGCAGGTCGCGGGTCGATCGATCCGACCAATGTAGGTCCTCGATCACCAGCAGCAGCGGCGTCGTCGCGGCGAGTCGCCCCAGCAGCCCCAAGGTCAGCTCGAACAGCCGCCCCTGAACCAAGGCACCGCCCACAGACTCCGCCTCACCCGATGTCGCGGCCAGCTCCGGTAACACCCGAGCGAGCTCCTCTCCGCCGGGAGCCAGCAGCTCACTGCGCGCATCCGCGCCAAGCTCTCGCAAGCGCGGCCGCAGCGCCTCGATGAACGGTCCGAATGGAAGCCGTCCCTCTTCCACATCGAGACATGCCCCGACCATTGGCACAAAGCCGCGCGAAATACCCCGCGCCGAGAGCTCTTCGACGAGCCGCGTCTTCCCGACTCCCGCCTCGCCCGCCACAAGCAGCGACCTCGCCCGACCGCCCGCGGCAGCGTCGAGCGCCGACTCGAGCCTTCCCAACTCCTCCGATCGGCCGACGAAGCGTGGACTGGACAGGATGCCCACAGCGCCAATTATCAACGCTCAGCCTCGGCGAGTCATTTGAGTTACCGCTCCTGGACCGCCGAGGGCCAGCCACCATCACCGGACGATCGTGAACCGCAGCGATCGGGGTGTCGACGCGCCGGCGGCATCGGTGGCGATGAACCGCGCGCGATATCGACCCAGCGAGAGGGCACGGCCGGAGATTCGGCCGGTAAACCGCACTCGGTTGCGCCCTTTGTGCGCGCTGCGGGTCAGCGTCGCGACGGTGACCGTGCGAAAGCAACCCGGGTCGTGGCGCCGCCTGGGCGTTGGCGGCAGGCAGCGATGACCGACGCGGCGACCTCCGACATGCGTTTTTAGAATCGCGATCTTGACCGTGGCGGACTGGTCGAGCTTGAAGGAGAACACTGTGCCGCGAACCGTGTGCATGCCAGCGGTCCGACCGCTCAGCGGGGTCGAGGCCGAGCCGACCGCGAACTTTGAGTTGGTCTCACCGAGTGAGGAGATAGTCAGCTTGGTCATCGTCTTGCGGGCGATGATCCTCAGACTGGCGGTGCCCGCGCTGGCGCCGTGAATGAGGTCTCCTGGGTAGGCGGCGCTGATTGTGAGCAGTCCAATCTCGCCCGGGTGGAACGTGAGTTTGCAGCTCGACTGGCTCGGGCCGAGAGGTTGAAGCGAGCATCCGTTGGACGGGGCGAACGAGCCTGACTTTGTGGCGCGGAATGTTGCCGGCCCGGCGGGCGCCTGGGGATCGGCAGCGTGGTCGGTGACCGTCGTCGTGCAGCTTGTCGACGAAGCCAGCATCAACGTTGCGGGTGTGCAGCTCACCGCGGTCGTGGTCACGTCCTTGGGGAGGTCGACTGCCACTCCCGATGGGCCCGACGCGGCCGCGAAGTTGGGCACCACGCTGCTGCCGTCGAGGTTTGCCCGGCGGATCTGGTTGTCGATCGGGTCGGCCCAGTAGATGTGCTGGCCGTCGACGGCGATCATTCCTGGCTCGCCGGCGTTCTTGATGAAGTCGTGGTTGATGCCGCTGCCGTTGAGGTTGGCGCGTCCGATCTCTCCGGCGATGTACTCGCTCCAGTAGATGTGATCCGCATCGACGGCGACCCCGTCGACACCCGACGGCACACCCGCATCGTTGATGAACGCCTCATTTACGCCGGTGCCGTCGAGGTTGGCGCGTCCGATGTCGTTGCCGAAGGCGTTTGCCCAGTAGATGTGGTTGCCGTCGAGCGCGATGCCGCTCGGGTCACTCGCGCCTGTGATGAAGCTCGGGTTGGGGTCGCTTCCGTCCAGGTTGGCGCGCCCGATCGATTGAGTCCCCTCGTCGGTCCAGTAGATATGACCGCCGCCCACCGCGACGCCGTCCGGAATGCTTCTCTTATCGCTTCCCAAGCGGATGAAGTTCGACGTGGGCGCACTGCCATCGTGGTTAGCACGTCCGATTGACTTGGTGCCCGAATTTGCCCAATACACGTGCTCGGCATCGACCGCCACCCCGATCGGATCGTCAGCGCCCTTGACGAAATCCTCCACCTGGCCGCTGCCGTCGAGGTTGGAGCGTCCAAGCGTGGTCGGAGTGCAGTTGGCGCCACAGTACGCATTGGACCAGTACACATAGGCGCTGACCGGGGAGACAACAGACAGCGAGACCAGCAGAGCAAACGCGCCGATCGAAACGGTTAGCCGCGGCCATCGCTGACGTAGGTCGACGTGGAAGGAGTTCATGGCGTGGTCCCATCGGGAGGACACCGACGGTCCCCCGGCCCAGCCACGACCGCCTGCACCGACCGCCTTCTCATCCCCAACCCCACATAGCCATCGGAACATGACCTATCCCGGCAGGCCGCGCATCGGGAGAACTCCCAATATCGCACCTTCGCCAATCCCCATGTTTCGCGCAGACGCAATTCCTAGGTAGCGCCTGCCACGGATTACCGAGTCTGGCGATCCGGGTGTCCGTCCGTGGTGCGGAAAACTCCCGGAGCACGCGAGGCCAACACCAGCCCTCGCCGACCAATGCCCCCGTTGGGCAGCGGCCTCGTGCGGTCAGCTGTGGCTCAGCCGGGCCAGACACTGGCGGTCCTGCGCGACTGGCTGCGTTTCATGAGCGACACCCCGGCCTTAACGAGCGCCACCTCGCTGAGGTGGTGGCTCTTCAGAAGTCCCCGGCCGCCACGCAGGATCTAGAACTCTTTGGCGTTGAACGTGGTGCCCACGGCGACCACAACATCAGTTCCCACCTACGACCGGAGGCGTTTAATCGGTCTCCGCCTCGGCACGCGCAGCGTGACGGGATGACTCAGCCCACGTACCGTGATAGTTAGCTGGATGAGGACGGCGCGTCGGCCGCGCGCAATCCGTATCGAGATCCTCCTCGCCTTCTTGGTAAGGGCGAAAGTTCGGTGTCCGATGGTGAGCTTGGCCGGAAGGGCGCTCGAGGCGCGCAGGCTTAGCCGTTGCGCCCGCCGACTTATGGCCTTGGGCGCAATCAGTCGAAGGAAGGGCAGGTCCGGTTTCTCGACGTGCACTAGCACGGACGTTGAGGACGTCCGACCACGGGCATCCCGCGCCCTGAGCACGATGTGGTCGGCGCCGACGGACAATCGGCGGGACACAACTGCTTCACCGTGACCGATGAGGACGCCGTCGACGGACCAGCGTAGGCTCCGGCCGTGAAGAAGACTGCCGGCATCGTCCACCGCTCGGCCCGCGAGGTTCAGCAGCGTCCCGCTCGCGACCGACTGTCCCCGGTCCGGGGTGATGATTTGCACCGTCGGGGGAGCGCCCAGCGCGATGAACGGCCGCGAGACGACCTGCGTTTGGTTGAAGCCGTCGTTGGCAGCGATCCGTAGGCGAGCACGCCGCGACCCGGAGAAGAACGCGTTGGGTAGCTTGATGCTGGTGCGATTGGGGCCAGCGTAGATGCCGCGCCAGTCGCGCCCGTCATTAACTGAGTAGCCGATCGTAATAGTGAGTGGATCGCGGTCTGCGTCCGTGGCGCGCCACCGAACTGTGACTTGGTGCTGGCCGCCGATCTTGGCGCCTGCCTTGGGTGTCAGGATCTTGACGCGTGGTCGGTGGAGGCTTCTCGTCCGCGTAGCGATTACCGATCCTTGATCGACGAGTTGGATGCTGGATGCGCCGCTCGCGGGCACGCTGCCCTCGAGCATCAGGAACGGGGATCCCGGATCGGAATGGCCGTCGAACTCGTTCACTGCGCCGGTCGCGACCGTGTGCCCGTTCGCGTCACGGGCGACGAGCTGGAACGGGCCCGGGTTGGCAGTCGGGGGTGGCTTATCGGTCGGTATGACCTGGTCGATGCGTGCGCCCGCGGCCGAAACGATGCCGAGCATGAAAAGACTGGGCGTGGCCGACACGCGTGCGCTTCGCTGGTCGGGTGCGGCTGCGAGTGCACGCTGCTGCAGGGACGTCAGTGCATCGATGTCGTGCTCCCAGCCGCGGTCCGATTCCCATGCCACGGAGTCGTCTCCACCTGTGCAGTAGGACATGATGTCGTACCACTGTGCGGGCTCGCCGGGGAGCCCTGGGGCGATGATCCGGAATGGTGACGTGCTCAGGTCGAGGCCGATGCCCTCGATCTCGCCCTTGCGGTCGGGGGGCCACGGGCCGCCGTACCCGCCGCAACCGTACGGTGGTGGTTCATCGGCGTGATTGCGACCCATCATGTGTCCGAGTTCGTGCATGACGGAAGTCAGTGGCTGATCGGGACTGACTGTTGCGATGCCGCGGTGGGGAGGCAGGTCCCGCGGGTTTGACAGCGGAAGGTGGTAGATCCCGGCGCCGTCCATCGTCGCGCTCCGCTGGCCACGCTCCACGCCGACGACGAAGTCTGCGTCCGGGTTGTCGGCGTCGGCTCTGTCCAAGACCGCGTCGAGGAAGGAGTTGTGCAGGTCGCCCCCAGGGTCGTACTTTGTCGGATTGTGAATCATGTCCGTCGTATCGATGAGCCCTTGATACGGCAGGACGACAAAGTTGTTCCCGCCCGGCTCGAGCGTCAGTGCCCGTTTGAACACGGCCGCCGGGCTGGGCATCGGGGCGTCGCCTGGCTGTCGCTCCTCGTACGGCGCGATCGTGACCCGCGGGGTCGGTGTGAACGCAACATCGTTCACCACGAAAGTGTCGTTCGCGCTGCAGGCGGCATCCGAACACTCGGCGTAGCTCAGACCGGTGAAGCGCGGATACGGATTCATCACCGTGGCCCGGAGCTGGATCGAGCCCTTCGTCCATGAGTCCGGTAGCACGAACGTGAACGCGTTCGTGTCGCTCGTTCGCTCAGACGGGAATACCACCGGTGGATTCGGCTCACCGCTGTCCACCAAGGCGGCTGGCGCCTGCGTCGGGAGTAGCGGGCTGCCGGGCAGCTCTTCGCCGTTACGGTACCCGCGCAAGACCGCGGTGACGTCGGGGATTCCGAATCTAGGCGCGCCATGCGCGTCGGCGTAGAAGCGAACGGCGGTCAGTTGCTGCTGGACCAGCGGGACGTTGAAGCCGGCGTAGGAGCCTCCAGAGCCGGCGCCGCTGGGGATCAAGATGCCGTTGTGCTGGATCCCCTGCGTGACCTCGATCCCTTGCGCGCGCAGGTCGAAGGGTCCCACGACGGCGAGCTGGACCTCCACCGAGCGAGGCACCACGGGATCGCCCGCGCTCCGGTCAAGCGCCGTACCCGTCACCAGAATATCCGCCAGCGTCTCCGGCGGCGCGTTGGGCGCGACCGTGAAAGTGACAGTGATCGGCGAGGTGCCCGGTGCCGTGGCGGGATTTGGGGCGACGCTGGCGGTGACGCCGACCGGAAGCTGTGAGACCGTGAAGCCGATACGCCCGATCGAGGCCTGATTGCGATCCAGGCCCACCGTCACCTCAGCGCTGTGCCCGGGCGCAGCACTGACGTAGTGCGGCGGAGGTGTGTACGTCAGGGCGAAATCGGGCGGCGGCGGCGTCGACGGTGCATCGAAGCTGATGTCGTCGACGACGGCAAAGTTCGAGTTCGAGGTCAGGTGGAACGAGTAGATGCCAGCTGACGGCACCGACACGCTCAGCGGCGTTTCAGTCACAGGCGCCGCCGGGATATCCACGCTCGCCGAGCTGACCAGGTGATGCGACAGATCGAACGCTTCGAGCGTGGCCGTGACACCAGCCTGGCTGGCGTCCTGACCCACGAACATCGATACATGCTGACGAGCTATGCCGAAATGACCCCAAAGCTCCCCCGAGGGAAACTCATTTGTTCCAGTCCTGATCGACGCGACCTGACTACCAGAATGCGCCCCCGCCGCTCCAACCGACTCGATCGTTGCACGCCCCGCCGGATCGGGGATGCCCTGACTGGTTTGATTGAAGGTAACTCCGAGTCCACTGTACTGGGTCGTGACCTCGGTGCCCCCCGGCTGATCATCGAAGTTGATAACCGTATCTTTCGCCGCGGCCAACCCCGGAGCCAGCGCCAGCGCAGCCACGATCAGCGCGCAAGCGCCCCCACAGCGCAGAGCGAGTCTCAACGCGCGCGGGCACCGGCTTCTGCACCCCACCTTCGCACCCACACGACCATTTCTACCGGTCATCATTCCCGCCCTTCCTCCATCCAGCCCGAAGGTGAATCCACGCCGGCGAGTACAGGAGCCTAGGCCGGTTTCCGGGCACCGAGCCGGCAAGCGGCTCCACACCGCCGATCGGACGCGCGAAAGCGAAGACAGCGGCAACCGTGAATGCGACCTGAATCATCCTGCCCCCGACCACATATTCAAGGACGCCGCCGACGAAGGGATCGCTTGCGGTGTAGACCGACCGTTCCCCAGCCTGCATACGATCATCTGCCATCGACAGCCTTCTCATCCCCAACCCACATAGCCATCACAACATGACCGATCTCGCCCGTCCGCGCATCGGGAGAACTCCCAATATTCAACCCTCACCAGTCCCTATATTGGGCTGGGTGGCCAGTTGGGCGGGCTGTGAACCATTCGCCTGGACAGCTCCCGCGCCGAGGCGTGACGCGCCTAACCCGATTTCGCGGCCTCAACGTGCGGCGGCTTCGTACGATCAGGGCATGACAACGATCAAGAAGATCGTGGATTCGATTGAGCAGCGGATCCGAGACGCCAACAGGAGATCGATTGGTCAGCAAGTCGATGGCGTTCACCGTCTCTGGCTCGCCGGTCACGACCCCGAAAACTGGGGGCAGCTCCACCACGCGCCCGACCCGTACCGGTAGACCGGCCGGGCTCGCCATGCGACAGATTGCCCCACCGCTCGTGTCGAGCCAACGCTGCCGCAACGAATCGACCTGCAGAGAAGTAATGACGGCGGTGCCGCATCCGAGCACCAGCCGCCACGTGACGCAGCCGCGCCATCGCTGCTTCTTCCACGAATCCTGAGCTGTATCGCCGGCGCGCGCTCCAGGCCCGAGAGTTCTGGTCTGGGCCGACGAGCTCCCTGAGCAACAGTCAAGTCGTCGCAGCCCCGTCGGCGACAATCGAGGACTCTCGGCGGCGGGGATTCAGTCCAGACTGGGCGCCAACGGCGAGCTTCGCGACCGAGCTCTGCGAGTTGGTTGACGATGCTGACGAGCGATCGCGTGGCGTCGATCTCGACAGTGCAAGCTCGGCGCAGCAATGGCTCGACCTCGGCCAAGTCGCGCAGGACCAGTTCCCGTTGCTCCGGGGTCTTGCCATACCAATTTGTCGTGCGAGCCTCGATGCGCCGCAGGAGCACCTCGGCAGGTGCGCTCAACAGGGCGATCTCGTCAAACCGCGGATAGAACCTGCCCTGGTTCGAGACCGTCCCGGACACGTACAGCGACGGTCCGACCTCGCCAGCCAAGAGCTCGGCGATCCGCTTCTCACGCCAGACGAATCCGACCTCGGTGACTGACCACTCAGTCCAGCCTGGCTCGTCGGTATCGAGCACTCGAAAGCCAGGCTTGCTCAGCTCGGTCAGCGCGCTCGATTTACCGGCGACGTCGTGCTCCGCGTCTCGTCCGCAGGAGCTTCCGCCTCAGACGCCACGGCGTCCGCCAGATCAGCGCGAACCGCTCGCTGATCAGCCAGTTGGCCGCTTGCTTCTTTGTCTAGTTGATTCGCCATGACGATCGTTACTCGCTGGCCTCGACGAGGCGGCCGCTCAGTATCAATTTGGTCGGGGTCCGCACCATCCCGAGCGGGCTCCAGGTCATGCCGAGCTGTCGCTGATCGACGTGTGTCGTGGCCGCCACGTCGAGTTCGGCGCCCACGCGGCTCAACGTGGCGTCGAGGTCAAGTTGCACGGTCTCTCCGGCTGCGTACAGTCGCCCTCGGACCTTCAGTCGATTACCGTCGAGGGCGGCCGTGTCGGATACGAAGCGGACCACCGGGTGGTTCTCGACGTCAAAGAAGTCAGCCGAACGCAGGTGCCTGTCCCGCCGCGCATTGCGCGTATCGAGGTTGGCCGCCTCAATCGTCAGCTCGACCGCTGGATTCCTAGGCAGCCAGAGCATGCCGTCGTAGCGCTCGAACCGGCCCTTGACGGTATGCAAGCCGTAGAAGTGCGGCACGTGGAACTCGAGGCTCGACCGTGCCGGATCGATCCGCCAGCGACTCTTTTCGATCTCGGACGAATTGATCGAATGCTGGGTGCTTGTGGTCATTGACGTCCCTCCTGGCTGCTCTGGGCCCACCACGTTCGCGCCAGACCGGGTGATTTGACATCACTCGATTCGAGCGATTCACCAGTTGATCTTTATGGCTGGACCCGCCGCGTCATCGACTATCGGGAGCCAAAGAGCCGTGAGGTCGGCATTGCCCTCCATTTCTACTCCTTGCTTCGGGTAGCCGCCGCCGAGCGTGGGCGGCGTTGGCGACCGATTCTGCATGGCGCGCGAGGACGAATAGCCGTTGGCCCACATGAGACCGACGTAAGCTGTCTGAACGTGTCCGGAATGTGGCCACACGGTGAGGATCGCTCACGACACCGTGAGCGCGCATCGCCTGGATCAGGCGATGACGCTTCACTATCTGATCGGCGATCCTCTCGGGCGTGAACGCTCGCCGCCATCGTCAGCGACAGATTGCCGAGGTCCTCATGAGACGGGGCTTGGGCTACCTGTTGGACGGCGTGGCTCTCGAGCACGTGAGGTCTGTCGAGCGAGGCCTGCGTGGAGGCGCGCGTCCCGAGCCTTCTCAGACCCCCGCGGAGCGCCTGCGCCTCGCGCTCGAGGAGCTCGGACCCACCTTCATCAAGCTAGGCCAGATCGTCTCCACCCGTCCCGACTTGCTCCCTCCCGAGTACCGATTCGAGCTTGCCAAGCTGCAGGATGCCGCGCCACACGTTTCCGAGGGAGTCGCTCGCGAGGCAATCGAACTCGAGCTCGGATCCAGCATGGACCGCATCTTCGGAAGTTTCGATTTCGAGCCTCTGGCCGCCGGATCGATCGGACAGGCGCACGCGGCAACGCTGCTGGACGGAACCGAGGTCGTCGTAAAGCTTCGCCGGCCTGGCGCCGTCGAACAGGTCACCGAGGACCTGGAGATCCTCCGAAACTTCGCGTACCAAGCGAGCCGTCGGTGGGAGACGGGAGCGCGCTATGACCTCGTCGGTCTCGCCGACGAATTCGCCCAAACATTGCGCGCCGAGCTGGACTATCTGCAGGAAGGCCGCAACGCGGAGCGCATCGCCACCAGCTTCGCGGGAAATGCTGATGCGCAGATACCCCGCGTGTTCTGGGAGACCACGACCTCGCGGGTCATAACGCTCGAGCGGATCCATGGCCTCAAGATCACTGACGCCGTCGCCCTCGATGCCGCCACCATCGATCGACGCGCGCTGGTCGAGAGAGCCACTCGTGTGATGGCGAAGATGGTGTTTGAGGACGGCTTCTTCCACGCCGACCCTCACCCGGGCAACTACTTCGTTCAGGCTGATGGCCGGATCGGCATCATCGACTTCGGGATGGTCGGCAGTCTTGACGACCGTTTGCGCGATCAGCTCGGCATGCTCGTGCTCGCTCTCATGCGCGGGGATCCCGGCCGCGCGGCCCGCATCCTCCTGGCGCTGGGTACGGCCGCCGCCCCGGTGGACCGCTCACGCCTCACGGATGATCTTTCCCGGGCCATGTCGCGCTACCGCGGAGTGCGCCTCGGCGATATCGCGCTCGGCACGATCAGCGGCGACCTCCTGAATATCGCTCGCGCCCACGGACTCACGCTTCCTCGCGACCTCGCGCTCCTGAGCAAGGCATTCATCGAGGAGGAAGGCGTCGCAGCGGAACTGGACCCAGAGTTTCGTCTCATCGAGGCGGTGGCGCCGTACGCTTCTCGTCACCTAGCGGCGGAACTGTCACCGGCTGCCTTGGCCAAACGTATGGAACGGCTTGGTCTCGACATTGCGGAGCTTGGCGTCGACTTGCCAGGCCAGCTGCATCGGGTGCTCGAGCACCTCACGGCCGATGGTCTCGAGGTCCACCTTCGCCAAGCGGAATTGGAAGAGCTGATGATTCGCGGCGAGCGGCTGGGGAACCGCATCGCCGCAAGCGTGGTGGCTGCCGCGGCAATCGACGGCTTGACCCACCTCATCGCGATGGATCGAGCTCGCCGGCGAAACGGTCGCCCACGTAAGCTCTCGGCGGCTGCCGGACGGCTTGCGTCTATCTCTTCACTGGGATTTGGGCGAAGTACGCGATCTGGCGGTCGCCGCAGATGGGGCGCAGCGCGCCATCGGCGTTAGAGCGGTGCGCAATCGACGTACCTCCGTCTGTCCGGGGCTCTGTGGACAGACGTGGCGAGACGGCTCGCTACACCACCATCCGGCGCGCGGCCAAACTGCCAGCAAATACGGGCTCGAGACGCCGCCTCCACGACGGAAGCTGGTCAGAAAAGCGAAACATAGGTGCGGTTTTCTGACCACCCTCGGCGCCACCCTCAGAGCACAGCGGAGTCGGGTCACCGATCGGCACGGAGAGGGTCTTGTGGTGCTCGTGTTGCGCACAACGTCGCCGGTTTGTGCGACGGCCTCGCGCGTTGGGGGTGCCCGGGCGCCGGCGCCCGGATGCCCGTCGTGACGGCAAAGGAGGAGCGAGGGAATCCGGGCGAGCGGGCTGTTGGTGCTGCTCAAGGCAGGCAGGTGATGCACGCTCCCGCTCCGCGACGAACCTTGTCCTCGGGGTAGCGCTGTTCGGCCTGCGTCGGAACCGGGGTCTCGGCCGGACGGACAGAGGTGGCTATTGGGCTGTGGCTGTTGCGCTCACTATCGCCGACGGCTGGAAGCGCTCGCGCTGCTGCGCGACGACTCGGCGATGCGCGCGAAGCCGCGCGCTTGCCGAGTCGGGCGGTTGGGTCAGCCGGCGGCTGCCGGAGCGGGGTCGCCGTTGCGCGCGGCCACCGATTGCTCGCGGCTGTCGCGCGAGGAGATCAGCACGAAGGCCAGGATCGCGCCGACGAGAGCGAAGCCCGCGCCGACCAGGAACGCCCGATCGAACCCCTTGGTCAGCGCAAGGGAGGCGTTGTGGACTCCGGAGTGGAAGAGGTTCTGGGTGTGGCTGTTGGCGATCGTTGCGAGGATCGCCAGTCCGAGCGCCCCGCCGATCTGCTGCGCGGTGTTGATCAGACCGGATGCCAGTCCCGCCTCGTGCGGCCTGGTCCCGGTGACCGCGGCGATCGTCACTGACACGAACGCGAATCCGAACCCCACGGCCGCCAGCAGCGACGGGCCGAGCACGTCAGCGGCGTACGAGCCACCGATGCCCGTCACGCGTGAGAACCACGCCAGTCCCGCATGCGATCAGCAAGAGGCCGGTGATCAGCACCGGTTTGAAGCCGATCCGCGTGACGAGCTGCGATGCGGCTCCTGCCGAGAGGATGATCCCGACGGCCAGCGGCAGGTACGAGATTCCCGTCTTGATGGGCGAGTAGTGCAGCACGTTCTGGAGGTACAGCGAGATGAAGAAGAACATCGAGAACAGCGACATGCCGAGCAGCAGCCCGACGATGTTTGCGCCGCGCAGCGTGCGCAGCCGGAAGATCGTGAACGGCATCAGCGGGTGACGCTGGCGCGTCTCGATGATCACGAACGCGGCGAGCAGGACCACGGCGGCCGCGATCTTCGACAGCGTCGCGGTCGATCCCCAGCCGGTGTTGACGGCGTCGACGATCGCGTAGACGAGCAGCGATAGGCCGGCGGTGACGGTGATCGCGCCGGGGAAGTCGAATGTGCTCGCGCCGTCCTCCGCGCGGCTTTCACGCAGGATCCGCGGAGCGGCCGTCGCCGCGGCGATCCCGATCGGGACGTTGACGAACAGCACCCAGCGCCAGTTCAGGCCGCCGAGTCCGCTCCCTTTGTCCGCCACTACCCCGAGCAGAAGCCGGTGCTGCGCGATCTGTTGCCGACGATCACAACGCCGGCTCAGATCATCGCCGGACGCGACGACGATTTGGTGCCGTGGTCCAACAACGAGTACCTCGCCGACCTGCTGCCTAACAGCGAGGTCCACCCGCTGGATGCCGGCCACTTCGCGTGGGAGCAGGCGTCCGATGAGTATGGCCGTCTCATCGTGGAGTGGGTCACAGGGGGCTTCCAGCGCCTCGGTGGCGCGTTGACGGCCTAGACCTCCGATGCATCAGCAACAACTGCGCCCTCGCTAGTTCCGCGTTGGTGCCAACGCAGGTGTCCCGGCCGCCCGGGCCCCGCACCTGCTGCTCGCGACGAGCGCAACCCGCGGCATCGTGGCCGCCGCCGGCGATGGCGAGCGCTCTCACGCCGGGCGGCGGAGGCATTGCGATCAGAGCCAGCAGCGCCTTGACTTGCTCGATGTCGCCACTTCGGCCGGTCGGAATGCGAGGGCGTTATGCAGCACGCTCGTTGGCTCCAACCTGGGCGAACCCGGCGATCAGGTCGGCGAGGCGGTCCGGTTGGTCGATCATCGAGAACGTCCTCGCGTTCTCGATCACCTCGAGCCGGGCGTTGGGTAGGGCTTCGGCCAGCCGCTCGCCGTCCTCGCGCGGGAAGAAGACATCGTCGGCGGACCACGCGACCAACGCCGGCTTGGTGAAGCTCGGCAGGAGCGCTGCGGCTCGGACCGTCGTCTCGCGATTCAGCGAGACCGTCAAGCGCCGCAGGTCCTTCCTGACCCGGCGGTTGGTGAGCGCGGGCTTGACCCACGCCGCGACGAGGTCATCGATATCCGCATGAGCCAGAGCCCCATACCCGCGGTTTCGCCCGAACTTGGTCCGGAGCGGTTGAATCGCCGCGTCGTAAGCAGGGCCGGCCTTCGCGGCGGCAATAAATGGCTTCAGGATCGGCGGCGGGAAGTGCTCGAAGGCATCGCAGCTGGTCAGCACCAGCGCCCCAAGCCGGTCGGGCGTGCTCGTGGCGACGAGCTGGGCGATCGCGCCGCCCGTGTCGTTGCCGACGAGCACGACGTCCTCGAGCGCGAGCGCATCGAGTAGCTCTCCGACCATCGCCGCGATGCTCTCGATCGTCAGCTCTGCGCCGCTGAGCATCGGCTCGGTGTGCGCGCCCAGCGGCCATGTCGGCGCCAGACAAGAGAAGCCGCGCGCCGCGAGGCGCTCGCTGAGCGGGCGCCACAGCGATGAGCCCATCGTGTATCCGTGGACGAAGACGACCGGGCGGCCATCGGACGGCCCCGCTGTCTCATAGTGGATAGTTCCTGCGTTGAGCGTGACGGTCGGCATTTGGTCCTCCAAGGCGTTGATTTACGTGCAGCCTGTCCGTAACATACAAACAGACTGTCGGTAAGTCAACCCACTCAAATGGCGCGAACTCAGGCACAACGATCGGCCGCGACCCAGGAGGCGCTCCTGACCGCCGCCCGGCGGCTGTGGGGCGAGCGGGGCTACGCCGCCGTATCGACGCCAGAGATCGCCCAAGCCGCCGGCGTCACCCGCGGCGCGATGTACCACCAGTACCCGGACAAGGCGAAGCTCTTCCTCGCCGTCCTCGAAGCCGTCGAGACCGATGTGATCGAGCGGCTGTCGGCCATCGTCGGGGCCGAGCAACCCAAGTCGCCGGCCGACGCGCTGCGGATCTCCGCCGATGCGTGGGTCGATATCGCCAGCGAGCCAGAGGTTCGGCAACTGGTGCTACTCGATGCACCGAGCGTCCTCGGCTGGGCCGGCTTCCGCGAGATCTCTCTGCGGTACGGACTTGGGCTGACCGAACAGCTTCTGAGCGCCGCCATCGACGCCGGCCAGCTCAAGCCCCAACCGACCCGGCCCCTGGCCACCGTCATGATCGGAGCGCTCGACGAGGGCGCCATGAGCATCGCCAACGCTGACGATCCCGAGCAGGAGAAAGCAGACGTTCAGAGGGTGATCCACAACCTAATCGATGGGCTGCTGAGCAACGCGAGCCGCGCCGCCTCGGCGCGGGACCTGCCCTAGCTCCGCAACGCGGTCCCAAAAACCGTGCGCGGCTTCCATGCCCGAGTGAGCACGAATGCGCGCCTGGACCGGCGCGTCTCGACGCCCCTGCTCGTCGCCAGCCTGGGGTGTGGCGTCGGGTCGGCCCGGCGAACGCCGAGCCGACCCGGTCGCGCTCCGATCTATCGCCTCATCTGGAGACCGGCGCTGGCGGAGATCGTCGGAGACGGCCGTCCGTGAACGGTGCCGATGATCTCGCTGGTGTCTATGCCCTGCAGGCAAATGCTCGTGATGCCGAGGTGCGCGTGTCCGAGTTGCCGCTGGATCACGACCAACGGGACACCTTCGTGCGCCATCTCGACCGCGTGGGCGCGTCGCAGTTGGTGTGGCGCGAACCGCCACCTCACGCCGGCTGCTGCTGCCGTGTGATGCAACTGTTTTCGCGCGGCCGACGCTTCCCAATGTCGTCCGGCGGTCGGTCCGTGGATCACGCACAGCAACGCGCCGATCGGAAGCTCGCCGCGGATCTCGAGCCAGGAGTCGAGCTGGTCCCATGATCGCGGTAGGGACCGCCGTTTCCGGCGGCCCCCCGCACAGATCCCAGCGTGCGCGTCAACGCACTGGGCTCCTCCCTTGGGTTCTGGCGTCGAAGCGCTCGTCGGGCCAGGGGTGCAGGATGCGGGGCTGGGGTAGCCATCGGGCAGCGAGACGGTCAGTCCGCTCCCAGGTGGTCCAGCCTTTCTGGCTGCGGCGTTTGAGCGCCGCTCGCCAGTGGTGGATGACCCGTCGTCGGAAGGCACGCATCGCCTCGCTGTTGTCGGGCACCGCGTAGTAGTTGTAGTGCCCTTGCAGAACCCTGGCGAGCCAGCGTCCTTGTTCGGGGATCGGGAGGTGCATCCGTCGTCTCATCTCGGTCTTGACCGCTTTGAGCTTGGAGCGCATCTTCTTCTTGCTCGTGACCCGCTTGAGCTTGAACCGTCCGTGCCTGTCCTTCGCGCAGATATGCGTAAAGCCCAGGAACTCGAACGTCTCAGGCTTCCGGTCGCCACGCGCCTTGCGTCGTTCGCCGGCGTACCGTCCGAACTCGATCAGCCGCGTTTTGTCCGGATGCAGTTCCAGGCCGAATCCCGCGAAACGCTCGCGGAGATCGGCGAGGAATCGCACGGCGTCCTCGCGATGCTGGAAGCCCGCCAGAAAGTCGTCAGCGAACCGCATGAGAACCACGTCCCCGCGCGCTCGGCGGCGTCTCCACTGGTCGGCCCATAGGTCGAACACGTAGTGCAGGAAGACGTTTGAGAGCAGCGGCGATGCCGATGCTCCCTGCGCCGTCCCGGCTCCCGTCTCCGACCATTCCCCGTCCTCGATGACCCCTGCTCTGAGCCACCTCTGGATCAGCCGCAGGATCCTCTTGTCCGCGATCCGATGCTCGAGGAACCGCTCCAGCCAGCCCTGATCGAGCTGGGTGAAGAAGTCGCGGATGTCCGCGTCGAGCACCCAGTTCACCTTCCTGCGTTCGAGCGCGACCGCGAGCGCGTCCAGCGCATCATGCGGACGTCTCCCCGGCCGGAACCCGTACGAGAAACCGAGAAAGTCCTGCTCGTAGATCGCGTTCAGCACCTCGACCACCGCCCGCTGGACGATCTTGTCCTCCAACGCAGCGACCCCGAGCGGCCGCAGCCGCCCGTCGGGCTTCGGTATGAACACCCTGCGAGTCGGGCTCGCCCGATACGCCCCTCCGTGGACCCGGGCGTGTAGATCGCGAAGGTTCGCTTCGAGATCAGTCCCGTAGTCCCGCCACGTGACCCCGTCGACACCCGCGGCGGCGTTCGGACTGATCGCCCGATACGACCTCCCGCAACCGGTCGACCCTCACGTGGTGAAGGAGCGCGGTGAACCGCACATCCCCGTCCTTTCGCGCCACCCGGCGCACACGATCCAGATCACTTGACACGCCGTGGCCGGCACTGAGTCCGGGGCGTGTTTCGCTGGCCGTGTTCCCCTCGGGCAGGCCCCTTCCCTCCACCACCTCCGCCCCCGGTCCCCCGGGATTGTTCGGCGGTTTCGCAGGTACTACGGGCCTGTCTGACTTCTCGCGATCGTGCATCGAGGGATTACCGCCTAAGCGTTCCCCTCACGGCCCGCCCGGTGTCGGTCTGCCACCCCGCGAACCATCCAGGACGGGGCATCACCAACACCTCGCGGGTGACCACGAGATCTCCCGGTTCTCGCGCATGGAGCTCGTCGTGCGTGCCTGGGATCTCCGACCGCGCAGGGCCCACCAGCGACTCGCGAATAACGCCGCCAGCGGTATTGCCTTCCGCACACATGGGAAAGCGTCGGCACCCTGAACTTCGATGGAGTTTCGCGGCTCAATAACCCCGCCCGCACGCCCCCTGTCAACGCTTCGCTGCGCCCTCACGGAACGCCAACGCATGACTCGGGGCCACCGTGACTCGCTACGTCTTCGATGCAGAGCGTTCTCATCTCCTACTCCATGCCGGTTTATCCCGGCGCTTTCCCCAGCGGTCCATCCCGACCTCTCGGCGCTTTCCGCCCTTTCCACGCCGGACGAGCTACAGCGCCGCGGGTGCGGTCGAGGTCGCTCTCTTGGAGCGAGAGCGCTTCGCTGATCCGCAGTCCGGCACGCCACAGGAGCACGATCAGCGCTCGGAGTCGATGACCGTCGGAGCGGTCACCGACCGCGCTCATCACAGCGACGATCTCTTCGACCGTCGGCGGATCGGCCGGGTACTGCTCGCCCTTGTTTTGGGGTGGACGGCCTCGGTGGTAGCCGGGCATGGTCGCGGGTGAGCGGCGGTGGCCGGCGATGTCTAGGGAAGTCGGCGTCGCGCCGAAGATGCCTGTAGCCGATGCGGAGCAGGGCTCGCGCGAGTGTTCACGCGTTCTCAGCACGACCGAGTGCGCCGCCGGACTGCGCCTACACGGATTCCGGCGGTCCGGGCCGGCTCGCGCGCGTTCAGCGCGCGTGCGAAACCTCTGCGGGATGGCCAACATCGTCCTGGGTGAGCGAGCGGGCCTCGAACGCGTGCAGGCAGTTGGTCGAGCAGAAGTAGTGGGTCTCGCCCGCTAGCTCCTTGGTGATGGCCTTGGCGCGCTCGACCTTCATCCCGCATACCGGGTCGGTCGCGCCGTGGCGCGCGGTGAGCCAGAACAGCGCGGCGAAGATCGCCAGCCCGAGGACGTTCAGCGCCAGCTTGTAGTTGACCGCGATCGAGCTGAAGATATCCGCACGCGTGGGGCGTGGGCCGGTGGGGATAAGCCCGAGAGCGCTGAAGATCCCGTCGACGATCAGCGCGGCGATCACCATCGTTGCGAACATCAGGCCGGTGATCCGCACGGTGAAGCGCTTGCCGTAGTACTTGCGGTAGATCAACAGGATTGGGATCACGATCAGGTCGGCGAACAGGAATGCCAGCACGCCGGCGAACGAGATCCCACCCGACCACAGGACCGCGGCGAGCGGGACGTTCCCGACCGAGCAGACGAAGCTGAGCACGGCGATGATCGGACCGACGATCACGTTCTCGATCGTCGGCAACGGCGCCGGCGCGCTGCGGAGGAACAGGTGCTCGAAGAAGCCGTTGTCGAGCTGGGCGATGAACCCGGCGAGCAGGAACCCGAGCGTGATCTCCTTCCACAGCATCTGCCAGTCACCGCGGAAGTTGTGCGCCACATCCGACCAGGCCCGGGCCGAGGTGAGCCGCTCGCGCCACGAAAGTTGCTCGCCGGCCATATGGTGTTGATGGCCGGCGTCGGCCTCGATCGCGTGCTCGCGCGCCTGGGCCTCGAGCTGGCGGCTGACGAACAGCCGCAGGAGCAACGTCATCAGGACGATCATCACGATCCCGCCCACGTACTCGGCCAGCGCGAACTGCCATCCGATCAGCACCCACAGGACCAGTCCCGAGCTCCCACACGAGGTTGGTCGACGCGAACTGGAACGCCAGCGCCGAGGCGGCGGAGGCGCCCTTTTGAAAGAGGGACTTGGCGATCGCGATCGCGGCGTAGGAGCACGACGACGAGGCGGCGCCCAGCCCGGTAGCCCAGCCCACCGACCGGGCGCTCGAGCCGCTCATCAGTCCTTCGACGCGCTCGCGCGGCACCCACGCCTGCACGATCGCGGAGATGAGGAAGCCGAGCACGAGAGCCCACCACACCTCCCATGCCATCAGGAATGAGTCCCTCAGGCCATGCCAGATGACGTCGAGGACGGCCATGCGAAGGACTGTACCATATACCCCTAGGGGGTAGGAGTAAATGATATGATATGGGCATGCCGAAGACCCAGCAGCCCACCAGGGGCTACACCGCCACCAAAGACCAGCTGCTCGCGCGGCTCGCGCGGATCGAAGGACAGATCCGCGGAATCGAGGGCATGGTCCAGGACGACCGCTACTGCATCGACATCCTCACCCAGATCAGCGCTGCCCAAGCCGCGCTCGACAAGGTCGCACTCGGGCTACTCGACGGGCACGCCCACACCTGCGTGATCGGCGCCGAACCCGACCAGCAGGATGAGCGCACCGAGGAGATGATGGCCGCCGTCGGCCGACTGCTCAGACGCGGCTAGCCCGCCGCACCGGTAGTCCGGGCTCAGGGGACGGCGGGTCTCGTGCCCGGATATACCGTCCAGCCCCAACTGTCCAGTCTCGGTGAATCGCTCGCGTGCTCGGCGCCTGGAATCCGTGGCAGGTCGCCGCGCTCGCGATTGCGGTCCTGGGCCATCAGGCACAACGGTCGTCGTGGCATTCGGCGTCGGGCGGGTCGAGTCCAGGGATCGCAGCGCAGGCACAGCTCTCGCCTTCCCACGCCTCCACGCCCTCGCGGACGGCAAGCGCAGCGATCCCGAGCGCGATCGCCGGGTCTAGCCACCACCACCCGACCAGCGTGTTGGCTAGCAGCCCGGCGAGGACTCCGGCGGCCATGTAGGCGCACAGCATGTTCTGGGCGCCCTCGCCGGCGGTTGCGGCCGATCCGAGCCGCTGTCCGATCCGCTGCTTGGCGCGTCCGAGCATCGGCATGATCACCATGCTCGAGACCGCGAGTCCGATGCCGACCCAGCTGCTCGAGGGATGCTCCCCCGAGATGAGCGTCCGGATCGCGTCTTGGGCGATGTAGGGAGCGAGCAGAAAGAAGCTGACCGCAACAAGCTTCTGCGCCCGCCCCTCGGCCTGCTCAGACAGCCGGCGACTCCCCGTGAACCGCCAGATCACGATCACCGACGCCAGTCCCTCGATCGTCGAATCGATCCCGAAACCGAGCAACGCAACCGAGCCCGCGGCCAGCGCGGCGCTGATCGCGACCGATCCCTCCACTGCCATCCACGCCAAGCTGAGCCAGGACAGCGTCTTCGCCCTTTCAATCAGCCGATCTCGTTGCCACGCGGCCGGTCCCGAAGATGCCGGCCGCTGGACGGATTGCACGGTGATGACGGTCGGGAGCTCTGCCGGCGGGCTCATCGCGTCATTTCATTGACGGAAAGGTGCGCGTCGAGAAGCTCGCGCCCCGCGGAGGTGAGCGAGTAGAACGCGACCTTGCCCTCCCGCCGCGAGGCGGCAAGACCGGCCTCTCGCAGCGACCGCAGGTGATGACCAACCAGGTTCTCGGCTCGTGCCGTGATCCACGCAAGGTCACACACGCACAGCTCCCCGCCGCTTCGCAACGCGACGGCGATCATCAACCTGGTGGGATCCGCGAGCGCTCCGGCACGCGACGCCGCCGCTGCGATCCGGTTTCGATCGAGACCGCGCCTGACTTCCTCTGCCTTCGGTAAGTCGAGGCAAAGCAGATCGCATCGATCGGTCGCCATTGATTCATCCTAACGACCGTTGCGATGATCAGTCACGACGGGTTCGTACCGTCGCGATCGCGCGGTCCGCGGCCACTAAGCACCCGTCATCGGATACCGACAGGCTGTTCAAAGAACAACCGCCTGCGCTCATAGCGCACATCGGCGTTCTGGCAAAGCACGTCGGGCGTAACCTCGCCGTATGGCTCAGTCGTTCGTCCCCGATGACTTTGTCGTTCCCCAAGGCCTGGTTGGTCCGGGCTTCCGCTTGGAGCCACTTGGACCCCAGCACAACGAGGCCGATCACAGTGCCTGGACGTCGAGCGTCGGCCACATCCGCGCCACTCCGGGCTTTCCGGATGGTCGATGGCCGCCCGTCGGTGGCCTCTCACTCGACGAGAACTTGCGCGACCTGCAGCGCCACGCGGACGACTTCGAACGACGTATCGGGTTTACGTACACCGTCCTCGATGATGAGGACCGAGTCATCGGCTGCGTGTACATCTACCCGTCGCGGGCGGATACCCGGATCGCGCAGGTGCAGTCCTGGGTCAGCGCAAACTGCGCGAAAATGGATCTGCCGGTGCACGACGCCGTCGCGAACTGGCTCGCCACCGTGTGGCCGTTCACCGAGGTCCGATACCGCCCCGCGGAGAAACCAGAGCCGGGCCCCGGATGACAGAAGCGATGGGTTCCCCCCTTGCTCCGGCACCGCGTTGCTCCCGCATCCCCGCTGGCATTCGTATAGGGGACCTCAGCAGCTTTTTGCGCGCCGCGGGTCGCGTTGCGCAGGAAACGTCAGGTGCAGACCTTGCCCGTCCGCAGCTTCTTGGTGCGACCGGCCGACCGCGCATACGCCTTGATCGAGATCGTGCGCGCGCGGCCCAACGCCAGGTCGTATCGCACGCCAGCGACCTTGACTGTCGCGGCGACCTTGGACGGGACCTTTGCGATGCGCAGCGCACGGCACCTTCCAGCGATGTCGAAAGCCAGCTCGCGCCCGTCAGAGAGCTTGGCGGACACCGAGTAGCGTGACGCTCCGAATGATCGCGAGAACGCGATCGTGAGGAATCCCCGGCCTCGTCGCGCGCGGAGCGTTTTGACACGGGACGGCCGCGTCTTGCGCGGCGCTTTGAAGGACGCGATGTTCTTCTGCAGGAGCGGGATGCCACGCCGCGTCACGATCGCCTGCGACCTCGCGCGTGCCGCCTGGCCCGGGAGACGGACGGAACCGAATCTTCGCGCATAGGATCTTCTCGTCGGTCCCGGGACGCAACCTGGGCAGGCCCGGGCACCGGGTGCCGCGCAGGGACGCGGCGATCGTATGGTTGAGGCCCTTCGCGCGCTCGACCAGCCGCACCGAGGTTCCCACCGGCACCGCGTAGGCCACGCGCACGGTGCGCAACCCGCCCGTCCCGAGCACGCGCGCTCCGAACGTCGGGGGCACCGCGAGGCTCGCCCGGTCAATCGCCGTCAATGACGACCCGGAGCCCGGGACCTGGCTCACGGTCCAGTTTCCCGCGGCCGGACGGACGAGCATCACGTCGGTCGTCCCATCCGTCTTGTTCGCGACGAGCAGGTAGTGCCCCTTGCTCAGCTTCGAACGGCCGTTTGACGGTGAGGTGATGGTCGCGCCGTGGGGTTCGCGGAGGACGACCTTCGGCGGTCCATGGGTTCCGTGGATACGCAATGACACGGCTTCCGTGCCCCGAGTGATCGGCAGCCGACGCGGCGTATTCGCTCCAGCGTCCCGGGCCGATGCCGCCTGGGTCGGCTCGTAGGGCGAGAAGTCGCAGCTGCCGCCCAGCAGGTCGACCGACGACGCACCCCATACGTAGCCGAAGCCCGCGGTCAAGGGGTAGGTTGATTTGTCGAGGTAGGGCGCGCCTCCGTCCAGCGGGATGATCAGATCGTAGGTCGGCGTCGAGGTGCCAACCGTGACGCACCCGGCGATTCCTGTGCTGGAAAGCTCTCCCGACGCCGAGGCGCACGCGCTGCCCAGGCAGCCCTGCCCCGAGCCCGACACGACGAACTGGTGGTGTGGCGCGTCGATCCATCCGGATACCTGAGCGTCAAGGCTTGCCACGCCGTAGAGGTCGACGCCGGCGTGGAGTCCGAAGTCGATGCCGCCCGCGCCGTTGATGCCCAGCGTTCCGTCTCCGATCGCCGTATCCCCGATCGTGAGGCTCCCGTCGAGCTCGAGGCTCCAAGGCGAAGTTTCCGTCGCATCGGTGTAGGTGAAGCCGCCGTCGAGGCTGACGATGTTGCTGTTACCCAAGAAGTTGGCGCCGATGTTGGCCCTGATCTTGAACGGAGGTGGACTGAGACACAGCCCAAACGCGACGTGGTCGAGATACACGCCATCGGCGATCGGGGCCCGCCTGCCGAGGTCGCCGATGGATCCGCCGAGCTTGGAGATCTGCCCGTTCGCCAGGCCCCCGAACGCCCCGAGCTCGAGACCGCTGGGTAGCTCGATGTCCGCGCTGGCGTCCCACCGGTTCGTGGTCGGGTCGGTGTTGCACTGGATGAACGGCTGGTCGCCGCCGCCGAACGTCGGCGTGTCGCACGGGGCGGTGGACAGCCCGCCGGAAGGTATGTAGGAGAAGCAGACGCTGTCGACCTTCAGCTTGCCGAGCCAGACGTTCTCCGCCTCCAGCCGGAGGCCGTTGTAGTGGATCCCCGCGTCATCAACGCGCAGCGACGCCGCACCGGTGACGCTGCCGAAGGAGGGGTCCGGGCCGGCGGTGAACGAGGCCGGAAGCTGGACGCTCAGCGGGAAGTCTGCGTAGTGGGTGCCGTTCGCGTCCTCCCCGAGCTCCAGCGCGATCATGCCGCGCACGTGCAGTCCGAACAACGTCGCGCCCGTGTCGACCGAGAAGGAGTGGAAGACGTTCTCCTCACCTGGCCCACCGGCCGGCAGCGACCAGTCGATGTCGCCCGCAAACGCCGTGAAGTGATCGAGTTGTATCGTCGAGTTGGGGGCGGTGAGGTGCCCGCCCGGCTCGCTGGCCGTCGGCTCTGTGATTGTGAAGGTCTGTCCGTAGCCCGGCAGGGGGGTGCCGTTGAGCTTGATTGCCGACCTCGTCTGCCACCGCACCGGAGAGGTCGAGGTCTTCGTGAAGCAGCCTCCCGTGGTGAACTGCGAGAGCTGGAAGGCGACTCGAGTGACGCAGGGCGGAGGCGGCGGTGGCGGAGGCTTCGTCGAATCGACGACATTGATCGTCTTGGTGATCGTCACCGTATGGGTTTGCGGGTGGTCGCCCGAGAGGTTGTCGCTGATCTGCACGCTGACGACGTGGGGGCCGGTCGTCGTGAACGTGGTGTCGGCCGAGAAGTCGGTCGCATCCCCGAAGGTTCCGTCGTTGTTGAGATCCCACGAATATGAGTAGCCCGGGTGCCCGCCGGTGGGCACCACCGAGACCGTCGCCGTCTGGTTGACGACCGCCGGGTCCGGGGAGACCGAGATGCTGCCACCCAACCCTGAGCCAACCGTGAAATCGAGGCTCGACGTTTTATGGCTGTTGTCTGACGAGCAGAAGATGTCGTACGTAACCGTGTATGAACCCGCTTGGGAGAGCGTCGCGCTGTACACCTCGCCCGAGCTGTCGGACGCGGACGTTCCCGTGCCACTGGCCACCGTCTGTCCCCCGGTCTTGAACGTGAACGTGTACACGGGCGCGACGTTGTTCACGCATTCGGTGTAGGGGCCCTCGGCGGTCACGGTGTCGCCGGCGACGGGGTCGGGCGGATTGATCGAGAGGCCGACCACATTGGCATGCGCGGCCGTCACGAGGGCAAGGAACAGGAAGACGACCGCGCACAGCACGGCGACAAGCGTGACTGCTCCGGTACCACGGCGTACAGCGTGCATCGAAAACCCCCTCCTCGCCCAGGCCACGCGTTGCTCGCGCGCGCCAGCAGGCTACACAAAGGAGGGCTGTCGCGCGACCCTCGGCGACGACTGATGGACGTCTGTTCGACGACCAAAGCAGAGCCTGACAATCGGGACTGACCATCGCCAGGCGTCCACTGGACGCCCCTGCGGCCGCTGTGGGCGTCACGCGCTCCACACCAACGGCAACGGGCTCGCCGAACCGCGCCAGCAGCACGACCGCGCCCAGTCGTCGTCTCCGCCCACGACCCTATCGCCCTCCAGCACGCCGCAACGGAGCGCAATCTCTCAGCCGATGCCGGACCGCTCCGCGCGCACTCATGCTGCTGCAGTTGCGCGGACGCCGCCGCCCGATCAGTATCGCCGGGCTGCTCCGCGGTTCCTTGCGGACACACCCGGCCGTCGTCGAGCGCCGGTGCGCACGACTCCTTTCATCGTCCGGCGGTCGCCGTGTTCGCGAGTCCTCGGCGACACAGCGGTGGCCCCGGCCACGGCCGGCGGCGCGACCGGTTGGCCACGGAGGCGATCGGCGGCGCGGCGCTGGTGCGGGACGACCTCAATGGCGACGTGGGGACCAATCGCGGTCAACCCCACCTGAGCGGCGACGCGGACGCGGGGCGGGCCACGCGCTGGGCCGGAGCCGGCACCTCCCATTGGCGAGGAGGAGGGCAGACCCCCGTCAATGGGTTGCGTCCCTTTGCTGCTGTAAATTCGCCGTGGCTTAGGTTCCCGGGGTGACTCTAGTAAGTCAGGTTGTGTTGTTGGTGGTGGTGACCTCCTTGTTGTTGTGGAGCGTGCGCGCTCCGGTTTGGGGGGTCGTATCGGTCGGGGGTGGTCGTCGCGGAGGCTTAGACGGGCTCACGGCGCGCCGATGCGCAACGTTGCGGTTGCTGGTCGGGGCTGTTTGGCCGGTTTGAGGGCTCAGGCGGCTGTCACCTCCTCGTCGAGGGTGTCGGGGTCGGCTTGCTGGTACTTGATGCGGTAGAGGTGTTGGCGGTCGACGTCGGTGAACGTCGCGCCGTTGCTGGCGTGGCTGAAGAACAGATCGAGCACCGCCCACACGAGTGACAGGCAGCTAGTCTCGCCGGGGAACCGGCCCATTACCTTCGTGCGGCGGCGGACCTCGCCGAGCGAGCGCTCGAGCAGGTTCGTTGAGCGCCACCGTTCGCGGTGTCTGAGCGGGTAGCGCAGGTGCACGACCAGCGCGTCGAGGTCGTCGGCCAGGCAGCGCGCGGCCGAGTCGTAACCGGCGTGCTCGAGCTCGCTGATGAGGACCTGGAGGCGGAGCTTGCCATCCTTGACCGAGGTCGCGTCGGTGAGCGCTGCCCAGTAGTTGAAACGGATCCGGTCCTGCTCTGACTTCGGGAGCTTCGCCAGCAGGTTGCGCAGGCGGTGAACGGCGCAGTGCTGGCGATCGGCGCGCGGCCAGATCTCCTCGACCGCCGAGGGCAGCCCGGCCGCGCCATCGGCAACGACAAGCCTGGGTGCCGGGAGCCCACGAGCGATGAGGTCGCGGCCGAGCTCCAGCCAGTCCTCCTTGGTCTCTCGCATCCCCAACCTGACCGAAACCAGCGCTCGCTCGCCGTTCTCGGTGATTCCCCAGGCGCAGATCACGCCCTCTTTCGGGCCGCTGGGGCGGACCGGCAGGTAGATCGCGTCGAGGAACAGCACGACCAGGCCGACGTCAAACAGCGAGCGGCGACCGAACGCCTCGAACCGCTCGTGCAGCTCCGCACAGACCCTCGACACCGTCGAGCGCGACGTTTTCCCGAGCCCGGCCTCCTCACACAAAGACTCGACGTCGCGCATCGACAACCCACGGACGAACCCGCCGATGATCAGCGCCTTGAGCGGGTCGGTCCGCAGCAGCCGCTTGCAATGCCACTTCGGGAACAGCTTCGAAACGAACGGCTGCGCTGTCTCCCGCGCCTGCGGAATCTCGATCCGCAGCTCACCCTCGGCCGTCTGCAACCGCCGGGGCCGGAACCCGTTGCGCATGCCCGAGTCGTAGTTCTTCAAGCCGCGCTGGCGTTCCGGCCGGCGCTCGTACCGAGCGCGACCCAACCAGGTATCGAACTCCTCCTCGACCGCTCGCTGGATGATCAACCGCGCCCCGAGCCGGGCGAGCTCGGACAGCATCTTCTGCGGGTCATCGACCATCCCTTTCGACAGCAGCTCATCGATGCTCGCTTGTATCTCCGCTGATGGCGGTACGGTGCGTCTCACGGCGTAGGCCTCCTTCATCGTCTTGCAGGACTTGAGGGAACCTACGCCGTCGCTCTGACAGCACCCGGCGCCTATTTACAGCAGTTCTGAGACGCGACCCGTCAATGGTCTGCGCCCTGCTCTTGTCTCGCCGCAGCCATTCGGTGACGCTACCCTGGCGGCTTCTGGATCGGGCGGCGAGCGGCAGTCACGGCGAGAGTGCCGCCTCGGTGACGAAGCAGGTGCCGACGTCCAACGGAACCCCGGCTTGTGGTTCCCGCGCGCAGGCTAGGGCGAGGCGTTCTGCGGCGCGAATGCCGAGGCAGGTTTTCGCGTGGCGGGCGCGGCGCTGGGCTCGCGGGGGCTGAAGGCATGCGCCCGGCCTGGCGATGGCGTTCGGCCACGCCGGGCGAGTGGCCCAGCGTGGCCCCTCGTTGCGACGGTCAGCGGGGTCTGCGGTTAGCTCTTGGTTATCAGGCCCAGTTGCTCCAGGGCCGACACGCCGTCGTCGAGGCCGACTTCCTCGGTGATTAGGCCGTCCTCGATCTTGAGGACCGTGGTGCCGGTGAACCGCATCGTCTTGCCGCTGTTGGCCTCCCGGAGCCCGCCGAGCGGCAGATCGGTCATCGCCTCGCCGGTGTGCGTCCCGCCGCCGATCCACTGCCCGACGACATAGTCGCCCTCGGCGAGGAGGTCCGCGGTGCCGGCGAACGCGAGGTCGGGGAACGCGGCGCGGAACTTGGTCGCGAAGTCACGGACAGCGTCGCGACCGCGCAGCGGGGCATGCAGGGAGTACTCGAAGCGGATGTCGGACGCCGCAAGCTCGTCGATCACATCCGAGTTGTAGTCCGGCCCCCAGAACTCGGTGAACCAGCGGCCAACGATGGCCTTGTTGTCCTCTGCTGACATGGCTATGTCCTTTCGACGGTGTGTGCCGGCCGCACCGGTTCGCGCGACTCGAAGATGAGACGCCGGGGCTCGACGCGATGTGAGATTCGCTCGAGAATTTCTACGCAGGCGAATCTGACGGTCGGCGAGTGGGAGGCCGTCACGCGCGGTCGTGGCCGAGCCTGCCGTAATCGGGATCGAGGCGGCTCTGACCGGCCGTCGCGCTGGTGACCGACCGTCACAGCCGGAACGCAACAAAAGTCTCCAAAAGCGGCGAGACGGTCTCCTAGAACGGACCTTGACGGCCGTTCTCACAGTCGACGCCGCCGCTGCGATTCACGTCCAGAGCATCGAGACCTGACGGACGCTGTCCCTCCATGCGCGGTGTCTGAGAACGATCGGAGCGAATCATGCGCTGGACCGTCGCGTGCTCTTGTCGGAACGTCTACACCGCTCCTCCAGATCAATGCAACGTCTGTCACAGGGGCCTTGACCACGCTTCCACCCGGGCGCCGGGAACCGCCGCCGAGACGCACAGCCCCGCTGCCACCGTCGTGACCGACAGCAGTCTCAGTCCACAAGAAAGGGTCACAGCCTCAGAGCTAGACCGTGATCCCCACCGGTCGTTCGGCCTCTCACAAAAGAACGCAAGATGTCAGAAGACAGCCACGTAGTCGACCAGCGCGAACGCGATCCGGGCGACCGACCCGCGTTCTCCGTCCGCGCCACGCTGTGCGAGTCGGCACAGATCATGCTGGGTGAGCTCTACGTGCAAGGCGGCGTGCGACGGACGTTCTAGTCGGCAAGCTTCCCGTTCCGCATATCGCGAGTCGGCGTCGCTGCCTTCATCTACATCCACTACGCCCGGACCGACGAGCAGCACACCTTGGCGATACGGATGCGAGACCCGGATGATCGTGACCTTCCGCTCGCCCCCCGGCCAACGGACCGATCCGATCAAGCTGACCCCGTTCGCCAGCCAACCCGCAGCTTGGATTATCACTTCCGCACCCGCCGAGCCTTCGACCCACGCCCCGACGCCGAGCCGATGCGGCTGCCGTTGTGCGCGAATTTCATGGACCTCGCGGTCGACCATCCGGGAACCTAAGGGTGCGAACGCCAGGGCCCGTCCGCCCTACTTCTTCCGGCCCGGCCCGAAGCGCGACATCAAGCGGCCCAGCCTGCTCCGGATCTCCTGGCTCGCGTCAGCGGCGATCCTGCCGGCCGTGTCGTCGGTCTTGATGATCCCCAGCTCCTCGTCCATCGGACGCGCGGGACCCCCTCGGGCGATTGTCTCGGCGGCCTCCGCGCGGTAGCCCGCGCGGCGGGCCTTGGCGGCGTCGATCTGCGCCTGCAGGCGGGCGACGTGGTCGTCGGGATCAGGCGCGGCAGGGGTTGCGTCGGAGTCGTCGGTCATGGGACGCATTCCAGCACCTATCAGGTCGTGCCGATCCGAAATGCGCACCGCTGCTCCACGCGAAACAGGTTCTGTTCAGCCGCTTAGCCCGCGGCCGATCTCACGTCACGGAAGCAGCCTTCTCAATGATCGCGGCCACGGGTGCGGGCTGCGAGACATAGACCGATGGCTGGCCGCAACCTCCTCAACCGTTGAACCCGCCCGCTCGGACATCATCCGCTGGGCCGGTGGAGGGATCATCCGGTCCTCGGTCGTGGAGATACCAGCTTGGCTTGGTCCGCCAGGCCGGCTCGCCGATCGTGCCGCCCCGGGCATCGACCCCCCACGGGACCTGAGAGTCCGCCGTGAACGCCGCCCCGTCGGCGTCCACGTCCCCGCGAACAAGTCATGAAACTTCTCCCGATCTAAGAACAGGAAGCCGTCTCGTGGTGGCAAGATCGGCGGCACTGGCGCGTCGGCGGTGGATCGGCGATCAGCGTGTTCACCGACTCGCCCGCGTCGGGAGCGAACGCTGCGAGTAGACGAGCGCGGCAACGTTTGGATTGTTCCCGGCCTCGGTTATCACTGCCCCACCGTAGGAGTGACCAACAAGGATCACTGGTTCGTGCTGCACGTCGATGATGCTCTTGGTCGCGGCGACGTCGCCTTGGAGCGATAGCGTCGGATTCTGGACGACGCTGACCTGGTAACCACGCCCGGGCGAATGCGGGAGTCGGGTCGGGTTACGGCCTGTGGCGCGTAAACCACGGCGATGCCGGGCCGAGTTGGTATCCCGGCTCGACCTCGCCGCGCTCAGAGATCACAGAACGGGCTCGCCGGGCGGTGGTTTCCCGAAGTTCGGGTCAAAAGGCTGTCGGTCTGCGTGGCACGTTTGCTGTCGTGCGGTAGCGGGCCGGATCAGATAGGCGGTGACCGCGCGATCGATGCAGCGGCTGGGGTCTACGTCGGTGGTGTGCCCGTAGCCGTCGAGCGTCAGCAGCCTGGCGTTGCCGAGCAGGCGCGCGACCCGGCGGGCGCCCTGGTACGCGGTCTGGGGGTCATGTCGGTTGCCGACCACCAGGATCGGGTTGTGCGTCGACCTGTTCCACGGTCCGCTATAGCGGTCAGCGTTCAACAGCGGCCATGCGGCGCACGGCACCACCAGCCACCAGCCGTTCACCGCGAGGAACGGGCTGACCCGCGTCAGCCGGCCGAGGATGCTCGGCCACGCCTGGGGGCCCACCCGCGGCCGCGGCTTGTCGGCGCACTGCAGCGCCGTCGCTGAATTCAGCCCCGACTGATACGAGGGCCTTAGTGGGTTCAGTGCGATCTCGATCGCTGATCCGTTACCGCTCGCGGCCTGCTCGAGCCCGGCCGCGATCTGTGGCCAGCTCACCGGCCGGCCGAGCTTTGCGAAGATGTAGAACAACACATCACCGTAGCTGAGCCGATGCGGCGCAGGCGCCGACGGCGCCGGGATCGGCCCGCGCCGCAGCCGCGCCAACAAGCGGCTGACCCGCGCTTTGACCGGGCCGTGGCCCGCGAGCGCGCAACGCGCCGGCCCCGCAGCCTGGCATAACGACTGCAGCTTCGCGAACACCCGCAGGAAGTCAGCCTGACTGCTGGCAAGCCCCGCCTGAGCGGAGGTCGTGAACGGGACCGGATCGATCACGCCGTTTATCACCATCGCTCGCACCCGCCGCGGGAACATGTTCGCGTAGGTCTCGCCGATAAAGGTGCCGTACGACAAGCCCTGGTAGTCCAGCCGTCGGTCGCCGACCAGCCGGCGCAGATAGTCAAGATCGCGGACCGTGTCGGCGGTCGAGTCGTGGGCCAGCAGCCGACCGCTGAGCGCCACGCAGCGCTTCACGAACGCCAGTGCCTTGGGTAGGTAGCGCACCGACTCTCGCCTCGTGGTCGGAGTCGACCAGCGGGGCCCCCAGAACCTCGCCTCGGCGCGGGCGTTCGCAAAACACCGCACGTGGGTGGACTCCCCGGTGCCGCGGGGATCCCAGCTGACCAAATCGAACCGTCCCCCGCCCAGCGCATCCAGGTCCGATTTTGAGGCACCCTTCAGCATCGCAACGCCCGGTACGCCAGGGCCGCCAAAATTCAGGAACAGCGACCCGATCCGCCGCCCCGGACCGCTCGCGCGATGACGAATCACCGCCAGCGAAATCTGCGGCCCGCTGGGGTTTGACCAGTCCAACGGAACGAGCACCCGCGCGCACTGCAACCGCTTGCCGACTCCTTTCCCGCAACTCTTCCAAGCGATCCGCGTGGCCGCGGCCGACTGTGGCGCCGCCGCCCTCGGGAGCGCCGCCGCCGTGCTCGCTCCGAGCAGCCCCCCGCACACCCCGGCGACCACCAACGCCACCACAGAGCGCGAGCGCAAAAGATGCGCAAACAATGCCAAGCTAGCGCGGCCGCCGGTCGGCCGATGTCCCCAGTACATGCCCGGCCACCGTACCACACGCAACCCCGGCCAACGACCGGATCCGGAGCAGGCCTCCAGCCCTCACCTTCCCGTCCCAATCGGCGGACGCACGAATCCCCGCGCCCCCGCGGGCACCAGCAAGGTCAGTTTGGCCCTGCCCTCCGCGGGCGTGAGCGCGCCCGCCGGCGACGTCCGCCCGCGCTGGCTGACTGATCAGCGGCGTGTTGGTGCGGCGCGGGTGGCGGCGTGGGCGCCGCGGTTCTTAACTGTTTGAGTCGTTGACTCAGTTTGCCTTGACCGGTGCAGAACCGTGTGGTCGACTGGGTGGGCCCTCTGGTCCACCCGGGTGCGAGTTGCGCAGTTCCGCGCTCCGAGAACGATGGCTGAGGGGCTACCCCCAAACCGTAAGGAGACGTGATGCGCTTGCTCTCACGCAGGTCGTTGCCGTTCGCGCTGCTCGCACTGGCCCTGGCCGGGCCGGCGGTCGGGTCCGCGGGCGCGCGCGGCCGGTCCGATGTAACCGGACATGTGTATGTCAACGACAACACGGCCGGCACGAACACCATCGCCGCCTTCGATCGTCACGCCGACGGGTCTCTTACCCCCACAGCGGGCACCCCGTTTTCCGCCGGTGGCGCTGGCACCGGCGCCGGCCTCGCCTCCCAGGGTGCACTCCAGATCACTCATGACGGACGGTATCTGTTGGCCGTTGACGCCGGCAGCAATCAGCTCTCGGTCCTGCGGGTTCGGCCTGACGGGACACTCCGGCTCGTCCATGACGGGGTCGTCGCTTCGGGAGGCACGCTGCCCGTCAGCGTTGCGGTCCACAATCAGCTCGTGTACGTCGCCAACACCGGTACGGGCGGCACGAACTACTCCGGCTTCCGGCTAAACCCCGGAGGTCACCTGCACCCGCTCGCCGGCTCGACGGTCGCGCTGCCTGATGGCGCTCAACCCGGGGACGTCTTGTTCAACGCCAATGGCCGCAAGCTCGTCGGGACGCGGGTCGGGACGTCGCAGATCGACAGCTTCATCGTGGGGAACAGCGGTCTGTTGACCGCGGCTCCGGGGTCGCCCTTCCCCGCACAGGGCCTCGGCCCGTTCGGTAGTGAGTTCCGTCCCACCAACCCGAACCAGCTGTTCGTGTCAAACGCCCACAACACAGGCACTGGGACCGTCTCGGCGTTCAACGATTCCAGCAACGGGACGCTGTCACCGATCGGATCCTCTCCGTTCCCCGATCTCCAGACAGCCCCCTGCTGGGTCGAGATCAGCCACGACGGCCGGTTCCTCTTCACCGTCAACACCGGATCCGGCACGATCTCGCGCTTCTCGATCTCCGCGAGCGGCGAGTTGACGCTACTTGGCAGCACGCCGGTCAGCGCCTCCGGCGGCGTGGGCGCGGTCGACGCGCGCCTGAGCCCCGATGGCGGCACGCTGTACGTGGACGAGAGCAAGATCGGCAAGGTCGGCGCGTTCGCCGTCAAGGGCGGCGATTTGACCGAATTGACCAGCTCCCCAACCTCGTTGCCCGCCGGCGCCACACCAGCAGGCATCGTCGCCACCTAACCCCCGGGTCGGAGTCCACCACCGCTTCGAACCACACGAGCTGGGCACACCCGTGCCCAGCTCGTGCCGGGCCCGTCCGGGCGGCCACGGGCGAGGGTAAGACCGGACGGGCGAATCGCTTGAACCCTCGGTCATGCGACCGTCGCAAACCAGCTCTATCGCCGGGCGCTCACTAGCGAGTCGCTCGAGCATTGCCGAGGTCCGGCGCCAACGTGGCTACGAGGAAGGGACGGCGAGTGCGTCGGCGTTCACCCTGGCCAGCCTGGCGTCCAGGACCGCGTACTCGGCCTCCTCAATCGCCGCGGCCGCGAACTCGACTGCGTCGAGCGCATCTGCCTCTGCGCCCTCTGCGTCCCGCTCGGCGCGTTTGGCGTCGCGCTCAGCCTTTTGCTCATCGACGCGCGCCCGAATGCGCTGGATGTGCTCGTCCCAATCACTCTGGACCTTGGTCCAATGACCGTCCGCGCGCTCGGAGGCGTTCTCGGCGTCGGCCTGCATCTGAGCCGCCTTATTGTCTGCGCGTTGGCGCGCCTGATCGACCTTGGCTTTCAGCTCGGCCTGGTCGTGCTGCTCCACTGTTTTGATGTTCTCTTGAGCTTGGTCCATCTGCTCCCCGAGCCTTGTGAACCTGTCCGACGCTGCCATGACGGTCTCCCATCTGTCGCGTTGTGGCCATCGATGCCCCAGTAGTGGGCGCTGACGGACGTTGGTCCTATACGTGGCGCGACGGGCAGCCATTGGCGTCGTGTATGACGATGCGGGCCAAGCTCGCTTTACCGCCGAACTTCAGCTGCGCCACGACCGTGGGTCACGGTCGGTCGTGTAGGCGTGACGTTCACCGCAGATCGGACAGCCCGGATATGAGCAGGTAGGCCCCGCCGGCTCCGGCCACCAGCGTGATCAATGTCCGGCGGTGGTCTGTCATCCACCGGTTGAGCCGCTCGGTGAGCGAGCGCGTCCGTTCTGGCGCGACGAGGAAGCCGACGAGCGGAAGTTCGATGAGAGCGAACATGATTAGGTTGAATCCCAGGATCGCGAGCACGTTCGTGGCTGCCGGCGCGCCAAGCTTGGCCAGCAGTGCGAGGCCGGCGAGGTAGTAGGCGCCGGGCGCGCTGTAGACGGCCCCGGCCGCCCATGCGATCCACACTGAGTCATGGCCGACTGTGCGCTCGTAGAGGCTCGGCCGCCGCGATGGCTTGGCCTCGGCCTGAGTGTGCCGGCGGGGGTGCCATTGCGCCGCGCGTCCCGAGCGCACGAGGATTGCGACGATGATCAGTAGCGCGCCCGCCACCACCTCGATGACCGCGCTCGTCGATCGGCTCGGCTCGCGCAGAAGCTTCGACCCGTGAAGCCCGAGCACGATCAACAGTCCGAAGGCAATCGAGAGCCCCATGCCGCCGATCAGGTACGCCAACAGCTGCTGACCTGGGCGGGGGCGCCCTAGAAGCACGAGCGCAGCGGTCAGAAGCCCCGCGTCGAGCGAGGAGACCACGGCCAGGACGAAGACCTCGGTCACGACGGGGCCCGGTGGTTCGTCGAGGAATGCGATGAGCGGCTGTGGCAATGCCCTGATCTGGTATGCCCGGTGAGACGCTCCACGCGCGATCCTCGCGAGCCTAACCGGAGCCGTCGGACGGGCTGGTGCGGATCGGCCCGAGCCGACGACGAATGATCATGTAGGCGATCCCCCCACCGGCAAGGGGGACGAGCAGGCCGATCGCTTGGTGGAGCAGGACGGCGGCGACCGCGGGGTTGTGGGCGACGCCGTACACGATGAGCATTCCGGCGATGCCGCCGATGGTGCCGATGCTCGCGGGGAGAGGAAGCGACCCCCCGAGCGCGCCGATGATGTACGCCATCACGACGACGGCATATCCCGGAGCCGGGTGGGCGTGAATGGCGTGGAACGCGCTCCAGAGGATGAGCACGTCAAATCCGAGGTAAGCCACGGCCCCGAGCACGCACCTCCAGCTGCCACGCTGAAACAGCAATCGTTCGGTGTCGTTCACGGCGTCGGCGAGCGTGGTGATCGCGTTGGCGATCTTGGGGTGCTTGGCCTGCAGCCGCCCGGCATAGGAGCTCGCGCGGTGCGCGACCAATAGCGCGAGACCAATCCCGATCGCCGCGAGCGCCGCGGGCAACAGCGTGAGCAGGAGGTCGGTCTCGCCGGCGATGATGCCGGTCCCGAGCCCAACGCCGAAGATGATCAGCGCCAGCGCATCGACCGCCGTGTTGAGAAAACTCAGGTTGAACTGGCGCTCGGCTATCAGCTTGGTCGGCATTCCGAAGCGGTGCAGGATCCAGCCTCCCACTCCCATCCCGCCGAGCGACCCGCCCGGGACAAGTAGGCCGCCGCCCAGCTGTGCCCAGGCAACACGCTGGTCCATTCGACGGCCGCGGCCGTCACGCTCCAGCAGGCGGTCCGGGTCAACGATCGCGCGCCAGGACACGACGAAACCCGTCTCCGACAGGACCTCGAGCGCGACCGCTCCGGCCACCCACTCCCATGACACATGCTTCAGGCTGCGCAGCGCCTGCTCCAGCGTCGGAACGAGTCTGAGCACCAGGTAGGCGGCCACCAGATAGCCCACCAGCTTCAGAGCCGATCTCCGCAGATGATGCTTCACGTCGCTCAGCGCCCGCCGAGCTTGAGTCCCGCCCGCGGGCTTGTCCTGAGAAGGAGCGAGCCCCACCTCGTCGGGGCGATGCAACATCACACGCTGCCGCCGAGTCGGCGCATGCGCTGGAGCATGACACTACGCGAGGAGCGGGGAGCGCCGATTCCCGGTCCTCCCCGCACGATCGCCACGCGGCCACCCCCACCGTCGGGCGTCGCCAGCCAGCGCTCAATCACCTCGAGCACGACGATGGCGGGTGCTCGGGCTTAGTACGGTACGAGCATGGCTCGAAGCGGCGGACCGTTTGGCGGGAATCAGGAACCGCGCTGATAGACCTCGACGGCCGGTGCTCCTAAGCGCGGCTGTCGCGACGTACATTCTCCTGTCCACAATTGGCCTCGCTGCGTGCGGAAGCAGCCACCCGAGCACCAGCACAGCGTCCCAGGCGTCCAGCCGGGTCTCGACCAACCCCGTGGTCGCGGCGAAGCTCGAGGCCAAACACAAGGCGAAGGCCGCTGCCCGCGCGCACCAGCGCGACGCCGCCAGGAACCGACGCCACGTATCGTCGAGCTCGAAGCAGAGCCATTCCCACTCGAGCTCCACATCACACGGATCGACCACCACGTCTAGCGGGAGCAGCGGTGGCGGGAACGGAGGCGGGGGATCGACGACGAGCACGTCGAGCGGTTCGCCGGCCGCGCCGCACTCGAACCCGTCCAAGCCGAAGAGCTCGAGCCAGACCCCGGCTGCCCCGGCGGTCGCCGCCCTACCCGGCCCGACCGTATCGGGGTCCTCCGGGGGCATGCGGGCCTCGCTCCACGGGGCCAATCACGCGCCGAACGTGGGCAAGAAGTGGGACTACTCGGTTCTGGCTACCGACCAGGGTCAGCATCCGCTGGCCGGGACCGTCGACTCCGAGTTCGTCTTCGGCGGTCAGGTCGTCGGCCACGAGACCCCACCGACCCATCCGCTGAGCAACGGGCGGCTGAACGACGACGTGACGTTTCCCGCCCAAGCGGCGGGCATCCCGCTCACCTTCCAGGTCGTCGTCCACACCAAACTCGGATCGGTCACCCTCGACTGGTCGGTCAAGGTGCAGAAGTAGATCCCCACGACCGCCGACGCCACTGAGCGGCTACTGCCACGAACGGTGACGATCAACTTCACGTTCAACGGCACGGGCCAGGGCCTTGGGGATCGCGAACGGCGGCGCGATCCCCATCACCTGCGGATGGAGCGCCTGCGTCAGGCTCGCCACACCCGCGCGAGAGGTCGAGCGACTGACGTGGCGATGGCGGCGAGATTCAGTCAGGTGACTCAAGAGAAGGCTGACGCTGGGGGTCACGATCTGACCCGAGTTCACCGGCTCCAACAGAAAGGAACTCGCCATGTCCGAGCAGCACAAACCCAGCATCGTCTTTGCCCACGGGCTGTGGGCCGATGGGTCGTGCTTCAGCAAGCTCATCCCGACGCTTCGGGCCGAGGGGCACGAGTGCATCACCGCCGAGTACGGCCTCGACTCAGCCCAGGGCGACGTCGACTGCACCATTCGCGCGCTCGGGCGGGTCTCAAGCCCCGCGATTCTCGTCGGGCACTCGTACGGCGGCAGCGTCATCACCGCCGCGGGAACCGATGACCGCATCGCCGGACTCGTCTACATCTGCGCCCTCGCACCGGACGAAACGGAGACATCGCAGAGCCAGCAGGACAAGTTCCCGGTAACCGACGTCTTCTCCCACATCGAGGTCGCCGACAACCGCGTCTGGCTGCTTCGATCCGGGATCGATTACTTCTGCGGGGATCTCACCCCCGACGAGAAGGAGATCGTGTGGGCGACCTCGATGTCGCCCGTGGCAGACCTGTTCAACCAGAAGGTGGAAGGCACCGCCTGGAGGACCAAGCCGAGCGCTTACATCGTGGGCGCGCACGACCACACCGTCAACCCGGAGCTCGAGCGGGCCGCGGCCAAGCGAATGGACGCCACAACCTACGAGATCGACAGCGACCACGTCCCGATGATGTCGCACCCCGAGACGGTGCTCACGGCGATCCGCAAGCTCGTCAACTCCTTCCAGGAAACCCTGGCGACCGCGTAGTCGCTCGAGCCCTCTCCCAGGGCAACCGCTGCGACCAGTCCTCTCCAACAGAGTTCCGCGGTCCGGTGAGGAGGCGCGGAAGCTGGTCAGAAGAGCGACATATAGGTGCGGTTTGCTGACCACCCCCCGATGTGTCCCGGCGCTGGCGTACGACTCGTGGTCCTGAGCGGTGCTGTCCGTCCTCCATCCGGGCACGTCTTCAGAGTCGAGTGCAAACGCGGTCCGTTCTGGTACGACGAAATATCGTGAACCCGCCGTTGTCGAGCTCATCGGCAACGGCTTGGAGCGCCGGTGGCGTACCCGCTCGTTTCACGCGGCGCGGCCGTGACGCCATCGTCTGGACGACCAGCGGGCTCGCCGGTACGCCTCGATCGCCCAGCGGCGAATCGCTCGGGATCAAGCTCGCGCGCGACCCGCTCGCGAGCGCGGTAGAGCCGCGTCGTGATCGTCGTTTCGGGCGCCCCCAAGACTCGCGCCGCCTCACGGTAGGAAAGGCCGGCGATATCTACTGCCACTAGGGCCAAGCGGAACGACTCCGGCAGCTGGGCAATCGCCGGATACACCTGCGCGGCGATCACCGCTTCTTCTGGGCCTGCTGCCGTACGGCGGTCGGCGGTGTCGAGCTCCTCGAGCGCCGCGACGAGGCGAGGGCGGCGCGCGGCCGTCCTCCTGCTCGTCAGGAAGGTGTTGCGCAGCGCTTGCGTCAAATACGCGAGCTCATCCTCACCCTGCAGCAAGCGCGGCCGCGAGAGGATCTTGGCGAACGTGTCCTGAACGAGATCCTCGGCGCTCTCTCGCGAGCCGCACAGCGCCCACGCTGTCCGCAACAAGTAGCCGCGGCGCGCGCCGAGTACCTCAGGATCGAGCCACTTCATCCTGGACCCTCAAGGCGCCGGACCACGGTCGCAGGCCACTCCTATGCTGATTAGGGCGGGATCGGCGGCTCAAATCATTCCGTTGGCTCGTCATCGCCGCGCCACCCGCCGCCGATACACCGCGCAGCGCATGTGGACCAGCCCGCCGCAGATCTTGATCGTCGGTTCGCCGCTGCCGATCCGGGCGCCGCAAGCGAGGCACGACGGTCGCTCCTCGGGAACCCCGCCGCGTTTCAACGCGGTGCTATCGAGGAACGTGCTGGGTTCGCTGCGTCTCATGTCGCTCCTTCGGTTGGGGAGATCGACGGTCGCAGCGACCGGCAGCTATCGCATCACGCAATGCGTAGTCCCTCCATCGGAAACCTCGTAGTCGTCGCGGTCGATCGCGACGAGCGGCGGGCCGCGACCTACAGTGGCTTCCTGCACTGACCCGGGCCTGCCAGGAGTAACTCGCGCGCTTGCGATAGCGGGCTACGAGGGCCAGAGACAGGGAATCGCGCGCCCTGCACCGCGTTCAGCTGGGTTTGGACGACCGGCCGAGCAGCAGCCTGCCGGTGCCCCGCTCGTCACCAGGCACCGGAGATACCGGCGCGCACCCCTTCTGAAGCCGTGACTACGAGGTTTCCGCTCGAGGGACTACGCGTTGCGGGATTCGATAATCGCCCGTCGCTGCGACTGTCGATCTCCCCAATTAAAGGAGCGACATGACACGCGGCAATCCCATCACCTTCTTCGACAGCACCGCGGTGACGCCGCTCACCGCCCTGGCCGTCGTTGGCGGCACCCGCGTCGCTAGCGAGGCCCCGACAGCTGTCCTTGTGTGCTCAACTCGCGACCCGGCGGAGGGACCGCCATGTCGATAGTCGAAGACAACCCAACCGGAAAGCCCGTGAGACCCGCCTCGCCACACCGGCAACGAGGTGTGCCCACCCATTCTGGGCGGCTCGCCGGATTCTGCGTGCTGGCCGCGACCATCCTGTTCGTGGCCGCCTGCGGCAGCGGAGGTAAGACGAGCAGCACAGCCGTTCCCACCACGGCCCCTGCGCACCCCACCTCCGCTCTCACGACTTGGAGCCTGCCCGGTGCCGACCTCCAGAACTCACGGGATGTCGGCGGCCCGATCAACGCGTCCAACGTGTCGACGCTCGGCGTCGCATGGACCGTGCCGATCACCGCCCACGGTGCCTTCGGCGCGTATGCAACAACACCAGTCGTGGCCAACGGCGTCGTCTACACGCAGGACCTCAATTCCAACGTTCAGGCCATCAACCTCACCAGCGGCCAGGTCATCTGGACGCACAAGTACAACTCGCCCAACGTGGGCCCGAACGGGGTGACGTTCGCCAACGGCAACCTGTACGGGACGACGAACCGGGCGGCCTTCGCACTGGACGCGGCGACGGGGAAGCAGCTGTGGAGCAGGACACTGATCCGCAACGCCAGCGAGGGCATCGACATGGCACCGGGATACAACGACGGCACGGTCTACGTGTCGACCGTGCCCGGCAACGCGAACACCTTCTACGCCGGCAACGGCCAGGGTGTTCTGTGGGCGATGGACGCCTCGACGGGGGCCGCCAAGTGGAAGTTCGACGAGGTGCCCGCGGACCTCTGGTCCTCGGCGCACAAGAGCATCAACTCGGGCGGTGGCATGTGGAATCCGCCGACATTCGATAGTCACGGCAACCTCTACATCGGCGTGTCGAACCCAGCGCCTTTCACCGGCTCGGCGAAGTTTCCGTGGGGTTCGAGCCGCCCTGGGCCGGACCTATATACGGACTCGATTGTCAAGCTGGACGCCAAGACGGGCAAGCTCGTGTGGTACTACCAGCTGACGCCGCACGACATCTACGACTACGACCTCGAGAACTCGCCAATCCTCGCCACGGCGAACGGTAGGCGGATCGTGATCGATGCCGGCAAGGCGGGCTTCATGGTCGCCGTGGACGCGCAGACCGGCAAGCTCGTCTGGAAGCGCTCGGTGGGCGTGCACAACGGCCACGACAACGACAACCTCATCGCCGAAAAGGGCAACTTCGCCAAACTGCACATCCCGGAGACCGTCGAGCCGGGTGACCTCGGTGGTGTCGAGTCACAGCTCGCGTCAAACGGCACGACGGCATACGCTGCCGTTAACGATCTGCCCTGGAGATATAAGAGCCAGGGCCTCACCGGGATCTCACCTGCGGTGCCGTTCAACAAGGGCACGGGCGAGGTCGTCGCCGTCAACGAGGCGACCGGCAAGATCCGGTGGGACCACAAGCTGCCATCGTCCGCCTACGGTGCGGCGACGATCGCCAACAACGTCGTCTTCACGACCACGTTTGACGGAAGCCTGTACGCGCTGAGTGAAAGCACCGGCGACGTGCTGTGGAAAACGAAGCTCTCAGCGGGGACCAACGCGCCCGTTGGCGTTGTCGGCGACACGGTCATCACTGCTGGCAGCTTCCCGAGCGGGCCCGGCCAGAAGGCGCTGATCGTCGCCTATCGCCTCGGGGCGACAGGCAAGTTCCCGGCGCCGACGTCGACGACGAAGACGCCGCCGTCGAAGAGGCCACCCGCGGCGAGCACGTCGAGCACCGTCAACCTGGCCCCGATGGACGACATGCTCATGTTCGACACCAACAAGCTGACCGCCAAGGCCGGCAAGGTGACGGTCAAGTTCACCAACAACTCGGCCATCTCCCACAACGTCGTCATCATCAACTCGGCGAACAAGGTCCTGGGAAGGACGCCAACGTTCGACGGCGGGACCAAGAGCTTCACCGTGACGCTCAAGCCCGGCACGTATACGTACTACTGCTCGGTTCCGGGCCATCGCCAAGCGGGCATGCACGGCACGCTGACGGTCAAGTAAGCCCCCAGCGGGCGCACGCAGCGCTCGAGCTGCCGGCCGGCGTCTCGACGGTTCGCAAACGCACCGTCGAGACGCTGTGGGCTTCCCGCCCGGGAGGACCAGATCGCGCGGCTCGCCCGAGTTGCCCTCGCAAACCCGGAGATCAGAGATCGGCGGTTCATCAGCTCGCGCACACGATCTGCGGATCGGCGACAACGAGCAGCTCTGCCGGCTCTGTCCGTCACCGGGCACCGGGGATACCCGCGCCACCTGTTCTGACGCGGTGACTACGAGGTTCGCGGGGGAGGGACTACGCGTTGCGTGATTCGATAACCGCTCGTCGCTGCGACCGTTGATCTCCCCAATCGAAGGAGCGTCATGACTCGCAGCAGACCCATCACCTTCCTGGCCAGCGCAGCGGTGATACCGCTGACCGCTCTCGCTCTCGCGGCCTGCGGTGGCGGTGGCGCCGCCACCGCGTCGCCACCGCCGGCGGCGTCGAAGACCACGACCGCGCCGACTCAGACTGCGACTGTTCGGGTTGCGAACAGCCGCTTGGGGCGGATCCTGGTCGACTCCGCCGGCCACGCGCTGTACCTGTTCAAGGGCGACTCGGCCACCAGCAGCGCGTGCTCGGGCCCGTGCGCGGTCGCGTGGCCGCCCCTGCGAACGGGCGCCACTCCCGATGTCGCCGGCGGCGCGAAAGGCGCTCTCGTCGACACTATTCCGCGGTCGGACGGGGCACGGCAGGTGACCTACAACGGGCACCCGCTTTACACGTTCGTCAAGGACCACAAGCCCGGCGACGTCAACGGCCAGGGCCTGACCGCGTTTGGCGCCGCCTGGTTCGCGGTGTCTGCGGCCGGCAACCAGATCTCAAGCCGACCGACGGGACACGGCAGCGGCTCGTCGCCGTCGCGCCCCGCAGCCGCCGCTCCGCCCGCTGCGAAGCCGGCTCCGCCAGCCAACAACGGCATCCCCCAAAACAACGGTGGTGACGGTGACTCGGATAACAACGGCGGGCCGAGTGACGGCGACGGGAACGTCTGAGCGATGAGACGGACGCGCGTGACCGTGAGCCTAGCTGTGGTGGGAGTGTCGCTACTGATCGTGGCTCTCGCGGGCTGCGGGGTATCGGGCCGCGGCCGCGCGTCCAGCCCGTTCGCCTGGCTGAAGCCGGCATCGCCGCCGACGGGTTGGAACGTCGCTCGCACCCGCGGCGGCGCGATGCTCGCCTACCCGCCGGGATGGACATCGATAAAGACCGACCCCGGTACGGCCTCGGTGGCCCTTCTCGGCGGCGGCGAGCGGATCGACGGCTACCTCAACGCGACGCCCAGGCAGGGGAACGAGACTCTCGCTGACTGGAGCCGCTTTCGGCCACAACACAACGAGGGCGAGGGCGACCGGGGCGTGCGTCTCGTCGCCGCCACCACCGCGCGGTTTCGCGCGGGACGCGGGGCGTGCGTGATCGACACCTACACGACGTCGAAAGCCAGCTACCGCGAGATCGCCTGCCTCGTGTCCGGCCCAAGCTCGAGCGCGGTGGTGGTGGCCGCTGCTCCCACCGCGCTGTGGGACCAGCAGGCCGCCACGCTGCAGCGAGCCGTATCGAGCTTTATGGCCTGAGCAACGGATGTCGCGGTGTTCGTCAAACCACAGATCCACGACCGCCTCAGACTATGACTGCACTCTCACCACCCCAGCATCCAGCCGGCCTCGCCGGGCGCGTTACCGAGCGATACACCGACGTCGTCCGCGCCGTCCTCGCTGTCGGTGGGATCGGGCTGGGAGTCACATCGGCTTCGCGATCGACAGCAACACTGTCCGGCGAGTCGCAGACACACTCGTGCGCTCCAGGAGAGGGCCACAAATCCATTCCGCCCACGTCGCGGCGCGCCCGTGACTACGAGCTTGCGCTCAAGGACTACGCGGTGCGTGATTCGATGACCGCCGGTCGCTGCGACGATCGGCGTTCCCCAACCGAAGGAGCGTCATGACTCGCAGCAGACTCATCACCTTTCTCGATCGCGCAGCGGTCATACCGCTTATCGTCGCCGATACGAGCGAGGCCTCAGCGCTTCGGAGATGGCTCTCCCGTCGGACGGGCCGCGAGGCTGGCTGGCAGAGTGTCGCGAAGACCCGCCCGGGAGACCTCGGCGAGAAAGGGCGGACATGCTCGGCTTCTTCTATGTAATCAAGCAGTACGAGCGCGGCGTGCAGTTCCGGCTGGGTCGCGTCCGCAAGGGTGTCCGAGGGCCCGGCGTGATCCTCGTCATCCCATTGGTCGATCGCGTACGCCGGGTCTCGCTGCGGATCGTCACGCTGCCGATCGAGTCCCAGGGCATCATCACCCGCGACAACGTCAGTGTCGGCGTCTCCGCCGTCGCCTATTACCGCGTGGAGGACGCGGCCAAGTCGATCGTGGCGATCGAGAACGTGTCTGCGGCCATCAGCCAGATCGCCCAGACCACCCTCCGCGCCGTGGTGGGGCGCCACACGCTCGACGAGACGCTCTCAGAGACCGACGTGATCAACAACAACATCCGCGAAATCCTCGACGTCCAGACCGAGGAATGGGGCGTCAAGGTCACCGTCGTCGAGCTCAAGGACATCCAGTTGCCCGACAGCATGCAGCGGGCAATGGCCCGCCAGGCCGAGGCCGAGCGCGAGAAGCGCGCGAAGATCATCGCCGCTCAGGGCGAAGCACTGGCCGCGGGCGAGCTGGGGCGCGCCTCTGACGAGATGATGGCCCACCCATTGGCACTGCAGCTGCGCAACCTCCAGACGATGGTCGAGATCGGAGTCGATAAGAACTCCACGATCATGTTCCCGGCACCGTTGATGAGCACGATCGAAGAGGTCGGCGCCTTCCTCAGCCGCGAGGCGGCAGCCCGAGTCCCCGGGCCGCCCGGGATGGCCGACACTCCCACGCCGGTGGTCGGCGAGCCGGAGCACACCGGCGACGGGCGGCACGCCGATAGCGCGCTCCTTCCGGCCTCGACCCCCAATTGACGTCACGCCATGCGGCCGCGTTAAGTCCCGACAACCCGCGTCAGGCCCTGCGGCAGTGGCTGACATCGCTGTGCGGTGGGCGCCCCGGTATCAGGCATCGTCACCCTGCTGCTTCACCGCGAAGTAACTGAGAGCGGCGGGAGCTCGTTGGACCCGGGCAATCGGCATCGTGAGGGGGGTGCGCGTCGAGCGTGTTCGTGAGGCGAGACAATTGTCTGGTCTGCGGCACCGCGCCAAAACACAGGGCGGGTCAGCGCTCCCGAGCGGCGGGTGTTGCGTGTACGCCCGTCTGGAGCACGTGCTGTTTGAGTTGGTGGCGGGACTTGACTCCGAGCTTGCGGAACGCCTTGCGTAGGTGGTAGTCGACGGTGCTGGGGCTGATGAACAGCTGCGCGGCGATTTCTTGGTTGGTGGCACCGTCGGCCGCGAGGCGGGAGATCTGTGCTTCCTGGGGGGTCAGGTCGTCGCGGGTCTCGACGGTCCGTTTGCGGGCGTGCTCGCCGGTCGCCGCGAGCTCGACCCGGGCACGCTCGGCGAACGCTTCCATGCCGAACTCCGTGAATGAGCTCGTGGGCGGTGCGTAGCTGCTCGCGCGCGTCGAGCCGGCGGCGCTCGCGGCGCAGCCATTCGCCGTACAGGAGGTGGGCGCGCGCGAGCTCCACGCGGACGCGGGTGCGGGCGAGCGCGCTCGATCGCCTGGCGATAGAGGGCCTCCGCGCTCTCATCCTCGCTGAGCAGCGCCCGCGAGCGGGCCTCGACGCCGAGCGCCCAGTCGGTGCCACTGGCCGCCGTTGTCTGCGAAAGCCGGCCGAGCGCATCGACCGCGACGCTCGGCCTTCCCGCTCCGGGCGGCTGCCTCGATCAGCTCGACCAACCCCCACGCGGCGAGCCGGGCCTCAAGCGAGTCTTCGGCGGCATGGTGCGCCGCGGTCAGCGCCTCCTCGTAGCGACCCAGGCCGTTATGGAGCACAGCGGTCGCCCAGTAAATGAATGTCAGCCCCTGTCCCTCGCCCCGACGCATCAGCTCGTCCGTGGCGGTCTCGATCAGCTGGGCGGCCTCGGCTTCGCGGCCTTGGAAGGCGGCCAGTGTCAGCGCGGACGTACGGCGCGAGGCTGGCACCCGTCGCCTCGTTGACAGCCACCAACTCGTCGACCAGCGAAGAGGCCGCGGCCAAGCGCCCCGCGAACAGGTGCGCCCCGGTGCGTGTCGTTAGTGCCAAGGGGAGCACGCTCAGCGCACCGGCATCACGCGCGAGCTGGACGAACCGCGCAGACAGCACGTCCCAGGCCTCGTCGTCCCACAAGAACGCCGCGACACGGGATGCGAGCCACAGCCAGCGACGCCCTTCCCCTCCGGACATGTCCTCGCTTCGGAAGGCGTTGACCGCCTGTCTCAACGTCGGCGCTCCCGCGGCGTATCCCTCTGTGATCAGCAGCGTCAGGCCATCCAGCAGCAGATCAGAGGCGCGCGGTGGCTGCGACGATGCAGGCGCGGCCCTGGCGGCCCTCGCGGTCTCCAGCACGCTCTCGCCGGGCGCCAAGCGGCCGGGAAAGAACACGGCGGTGAGCGCTTCCAGATAGGTTTCACGCGCGAGCCTCGCGTCGAGCGGCTCGAGCCGCTTGGCGGCCTTGAGCAACAGGGGCGGCGCGTCGCCACCGCGGTTCAACCCGAACGCGATCTGACCGCGCAGCATGTCGATCTGCGCGCGCTGGAGCTCGTTCAGCGGTCCGGACTCTGCGATGGCAACCAGTTGGAGGGCCGCGTCGAACGCGCCGGCCAGGTGCTTGGCCCGGGCCGCGGCGAGCGCTCGCGTCGCCCGCGGCGTGGGCTCGGGCGTAAGCGCGCAGGCACGCTCCAAAAACGCGGCCGCCGCCGCGATGCCCCCGCGCGCCTGAGCGCGCCCCGCCGAGCGCTCGAGCGCTGAGGCGACGGCCTCGTCAAACCCCGGCGTCGCTTGGGCAAGATGCCAGGCACGGCGATCGGGATCGACCTCGGGATCGGTCGCGTCCGCCAGCGCACGATGCACGGCCTGCCTGTCCTCCGGCGACGCCGCGCGATACACCGCCGAGCGGACCAACGGATGACGAAACGTCACCCGCGCGCCGATCGTGAGCAACCCGTCGGTGTCGGCCGTCGCCCCGACCCCGATCCCGAGCCGCCCGGCCGCCCGCCACACCAGCACCGGGTCGCCGACCGGCTCCGCCGCCGCCACCAGCAAGAGCCGCTGGGTATCCGCCGGGAGACCCGCGAGCCTGCGGCGGAAGCTGTCCTCGATCCGCCCCGACAGCCCCGGCGCGTCCAGCAAACCGAACCCGCCCGCCAACTCGCCCGGCGTCAACCCCCGCGGCAACTCCAACAACGCCAACGGATTACCGCGCGTCTCCGCGACGATCCGCTCCCGCACCCGCTCATCCAACGGCACACGCAACGCCGAGCCCAACAAAGCCCGAGCATCACCATTACGCAGACCCTCGACCACCAGCGCCTGAAATCCCGTGCAGCTCTTCGCTCGGGTCGCGCGTTACCAGCACCAGCGCGACCGACTCCGCCAACAGCCGCCGCGCCACGAACACCAGCGCCTGCGCCGAGGCGCGATCAAGCCACTGCCCGTCGTCAACCACACACAGAAGCGGCTGCTGCGCGGCCGCCTCCGCCAACAGGCTCAGCACCGCCAACCCGACGAGAAACCGATCCGGCGCATCCCCAGCACGCAACCCGAACGCCACGCCCAGCGCATCCCGCTGCGGGGCAGGAAGCCGGTCCAGCCGATCGAGCAGCGGCGCGCACAACTGCTGCAACGCCGCGAACGCGAGCTCCATCTCTGACTCAACACCGCCAGCCCGCATAACCCGGAACCCCGATGCGGACCCGATCACCGACTCCACCAGCGCCGTCTTGCCAACCCCCGCCTCGCCGCTCACCACCAACACCCGGCTCTGCCCACCCCGCACCGCCGCAAGCAGCCGCTCAAGCGCCTCGCGCTCGTCGCGCCGGCCATGCAACACCTCCGCCGGCCCCTCAGTGACCATGCGACACCGACCATACCGCGCCCGGGCTCCAGTCGACACCTCTCGACTACGAGGTTTGAGGTTGCGGACTACGCGTTGCCTGATTCGATCTCCGCCGGTTGCTGCGACTGTCCATGCTCCCAAGACATAGGGACATCTGATGGCAACCTCAGCGAGAATCAACCACAACGCTCGCCGCGACCTAACCGTGATCGCCCTCCGTGCGCTCGAGGACGCGCATATGACGTGGATCGCGGCAGAGGTCGAGTCCGAACACGCGCTCCGCGCCTGGGCCGACGCGGGCGCTACGCATGGTACGGGCGCGTACCTGGCATACCGCGCAGCGGTCGATCGCGAGGAGGCGGCGGCCCGCGACCTCCAGAGACTGTGTGAACTGATACAGCCGTATCGTGAGCGTCGAGCACGCAGTCTCGAGTGACCCGAGCAACAGCTCTGTCAGCCCGCTGTCACCAGGCACGGGGGCTCGCCGCGGATCCGACGCTCTGACCTCGTGGCTACGAGGTTTCCTGTCACCGCGACGAAAGGATCCGTTATGTCTGGCCCATTCATCTTCATCGCGACCAACAGCCTCAGAGAGGGCAAGCTCGCCGCCGAGCGGGATCGCGCGGCTGAACTTGGCTCGTTTATCGAGGCAAGCGAGCCTCAGCTCTTGGCGTTCAACGAATACGTCAACGAGGATGGCACCGAGGTCGGGGTTGTTCAGATCCATCCCGACGCCGCGTCGATGGAGTTCCACATGGACGTCGTCGCGGAGCGAGCGGCGCGCGCTTATGCTGAGACGCTCGAGGCGACAACGAGCATCCAGGTCTACGGCGAGCCAAGCGACGCTGTCTTGGAGATGCTGAGGCGCCAAGCTGGGGCTGGCGTTCCGATGACCGTCAAGCGTCAGCACCTCGGAGGCTTCACCCGGGTGCAGCGCAGCTGAGACCGAGGCCGTCTCCGGTCGAACTCAGTGGCGCTGACATGCGTTGCCAGGGCGGTTACCGTAGTGGGCGGAGTAGGCGTGGTCAGCGATAGGGATCGGACGGAGGTGTGCGTCGTCGGCGCTGGGCCGGCCGGGCTCGTGCTGGCTCTGCTGCTCCAGCGCTCTGGCATTCCGTGCATCGTGCTGGAGCGCCTTGACAGGGACGGGTTTGCTGAGCGGCGTGCGGGAGCCGGGCTGATCGAGCATCGGACGGTTCGACTGCTTGACGCGCACGGCCTGGCGGACCCGATCCTGGCTCATGGGCGCGCGAATAACGTCTGCGAGTTCCGTTTCGAGGGACGCTCGTTAGTGCTTGAGTACGGTGAGCTGACGGGCGGTCGTGGTCATTTCATCTACGCGCAGCACGAACTCGTCGCGGCTCTCACACGGCAGTTCCTGGCGGCCGGCGGTGAGATTCACTTCGGGGTCGGCGTGACCGGCGTCGAGCAGAGCGACGAGATGGCAACGGTGTCGGCGGTTGATCGGGCGAGCGGTGAGCAGGTGCGGTTTGGCTGTCAGATCGTCGCCGGCTGCGACGGCGCGCGCAGCGCTCTGCTTCGCGCGATCCGGGGCGCGTCCGTGATCGAGCTGCACCACCCGTTTCGGTGGCTGACACTGCTTGCCGATGTCGCACCATCCAAGCCCAGGACTCTCTACGGATTTCATCGCCGTGGGTTCGCGGGGCAGATGCGGCGCGGGCCGAGTCTGACCAGGTACATGCTCGAGGTACCTAGGGACGAGTCGATCGAGCACTGGCCCGACGACCGGATCTGGCCAGAGCTGGAGCACCGCCTGCACGCTGCTGGCGAGCCGCAGTTGGCTCAGGGCGCTTTCATCGAGCGCGATGTGCTCGATCTGCGCGTTCGCGTCATCGAACCAATGCACGACCGCCGCGTCTACTTAGCCGGCGATGCCGCACATCTGATCACTCCCGCCGGAGGTAAAGGGATGAACCTCGCCATCCAGGACGCGCTCGAACTTGGGCGGGGGTTGCTCGAGAGATGCCGCGAGGGCAGCGACGAACGCCTCGACCGCTACACCACAACGCGGCTCCCCGCGACCTGGCGCACCCAGGAGTTCTCTAATTGGATGCTCACACTCCTGCACGCTGGCATGAGCGAGTCCGCGGCCGCAACAGGCAGGAGCCCGAGCGAGCGAAATGAGTTTGCCTACCGACTCCGGCGCGCTCGACTCCAGGAACTGATCGATAACCCCAACCTAGCTAGCTGGTTCGCCCGCGCTTACGCGGGCGTGGATCCGTGACGATGTCATCTTGAGCCGGAGTTTGGGAGAGGCCAACCGCTCCACAGGCTTGTAGTCTGGGGTCGTCGGGACGGAAGAGCAGATAGGCGAGAGGGACGTCGATGGGCGAAACCACGCAATTCATCATTGGAAGCGAAGTCTCTTGTACCGATGGGGTTTGCGGCGACCTGAGACGCGTGGTCATCGATCCCGTCGCCCGCGCGATCACCCACCTCGTCGTCGAGCCAAAACATCGGCGAGACGCCGGTCATCTTGTGCCAATCGATCTCGTGACCTCGACGGCGAAGGAGATCCAGCTGAGCTGCACCATATCCGAGCTCGACGCGCTCGAGGACGCTGAAGAGTCACAGTTCCTCTCGGGGGGCGGTGGGCAGTTGGGGTACAGCGAAGACGAGATGCACTCGCTGCCTTACTACGGTCTGGCCACGCGCGACATGGGCACCCGGGTGAGCGGTTTGGGGACCACCGGGACCGATCGAAACGCTGATCCCCATGCGGTTACCTACGACCATGTGCCCGTCGGTGAAGTGGAGGTGCGACGTGGCGATCAGCTATATGCCAGCGATGAGCCTGTCGGGCGGGTACAAGGACTTGTCATCAATCCCGGCGATCATCACGTGACACATATCCTGCTCGAGGAGGGCCACCTATGGGGCAAGAAGAGGGTGGCCATTCCAATCGGCGCCGTGAAACGCGTCGGCGCGATAATTCGGCTGAACCTCACGAAGGACGAGGTGGGGGCCCTGCCACCGGTTGACCTCGATCACCTCAGTGATCTGGGCGGGCCAGGAGGGGCCGCCAACTAGCCCGCGGGCTCGATCGGGCCGCGTTGCGGGCGATCGCTGCTCCTCTCGCCGGCGATGAATGCCAGGCGTCCTTCCGGTCTGGGTAGACAAGCCCTATCGCCATGGCCGAGGGGCCTCGAGATCGGCGAAGAAGGGAGAGGTACATGGCTGAACGAATGATCGAGGCGAACGGCGTGGAACTCTGCACCGAGACCTTCGGCGACCCGGCCGACCCGCCGGTGCTTCTGGTTATGGGCATCGGCGGGTCGATGCTTTGGTGGGAGGAGGACTTTTGCCGGATTCTCGTCGGCGGCGGGCGGTTCGTAATCCGCTACGACCACCGCGACACGGGCCGATCGGTCACCTACAAGCCCGGGCGCCCCGGTTATACCGGCGCGGACTTGGTCGGCGATGCCGTCGGCGTGCTCGATGCGTATGAAATCTCGGCCGCCCGCGTGGTCGGCGTTTCAGCGGGCGGGGCGTTCGCGCAGCTGCTTGCGCTCGAGTTCGCCGAGCGAGTTCTCTCGCTCGTCCTCATCAGTACCTCGCCCGCGGTGCCAGGCGATCGCGACCTTCCGCCTCCGACCGATGAGTTCGGGCAGTTCGTCTCCACCGCGAAGGTTGACTGGTCGGACAGAGAATCGGTGATCGGGTATCGCCTGGCCTCGGCCTCGTAGCGCTGCGCCAGCGCGGCGAGGTCGTCGACCGGCACGTTGTACTTGCGCCCGGCGGCGCGCAACGCGAACAGGCGTTCCTCGATCCGCTCCAGTTCGTGCGGGTCGTGGTCGGCCGCGCGCAGCGCCTGGTCGAGGTGGGCGCGGGCCTCTTCGAGCGCGTTGAGCGCGGCGTCGATGGCCTTGACCACCGGCTCGATCAGCGTCGGCGCCTGCGCGGCGCGGCGTTCCAGCCGGCGCACCGCCGTCGACAGCGGCGGCACCGGCGATTGCGCGCCGGTCAGGCTGTCGTACGCCCCGCGCAAATCATCGACGACCTTTTCCGCCTGCATCATCCCCGCGCGGCGATCGGCGAGCGTCGTTTCCTCGCCCGCCAGTGCGGCGGAGCCGCGAAAGCTCCTCGACCGCGTGGCGCAGCCAGTCGGCCTCGCGCCGCGCGCGCTCGACCTCGGCGCGATGGCTCTCGACCGCGGTCTCGCTCGCCCGCCGCTCGTCCCACAGGCGCTCGACCTCGGCAGCCTTGGCCTCGAGCCCGCCATAGGCATCGAGCAGCGCCCGGTGCGTCGCCGCATCGACGAAGGCGCGGTCATCGTGCTGGCCGTGGATCTCGACCAGCGCCGTGCCCAGCGCCTTGAGCACCTGCACGCTGACCGGCTGATCGTTGACGAAGGCGCGCGTGCGCCCGTCGGCGAATTGCGTCCGCCGCAGGATCAGCTCGTCATCGTCCGCAATATCATTCTCGGCGAGCACGCGCCGGGCCGGATGCTTCTTCGCCACATCGAACGCCGCGATCACCTGGCCCTGCTCGGCCCCTTCCCGCACCAGCGCCGCATCGCCGCGGGCGCCGAGCGCCAGCGCGAAGGCGTCGAGCAGGATCGACTTGCCGGCGCCGGTCTCGCCGGTCAACGCAGCAAGGCCCGGCGCCGAAATCGATATCCAGCCGGTCGATGAGAACGATGTCGCGGATGGAAAGGCGGGCCAGCATTGCGATGATGGGAACCGGAGGACGAAACGCGGCGATATTAGCGATTCCGGCCGCACGCGTCAGTCATATCCGCCGCGATCTCAGCCGAAGCCCATCTTCTTGAAGGCGCGGCTGATCCAGGAATCCTTGTTCTCGGTCGGCTCGCCGCCGGCGGTCTTCACCAGAGTGTAGGCGTCCTTGTACCAGGGGCTGTCGGGGAAGTTGTGGCCGAGCACCGCCGCGGCGGTCTGCGCCTCGCTGATGATGCCGAGCGAGACATAGGCTTCGGTCGAGCCGCATCAGCGCTTCCTCGACGTGGCGGGTGGTCTGATACTGCGTCACCACCACCTTGAAGCGGTTGATCGCGCCGGTGAAGTCGCGCCGCTTCATGTAAAAGCGCCCGATCTCCATTTCCTTGCCGGCGAGCTGGTCGCGCGCCATCTCGACTTTTTTCTTGGCGCTGACGGCATATTCCGTGTCCGGATATTTGCGCGCCACCTCATCGAGCGCGCTGATCGCCTTTTCGGCGCGCTGCTGATCGCGGGTGACGTCGAGAATCTGGTCGTAGTACGAGGAGCCGATCAGGTACTGCGCATAGGCCGCGTCCGGGCTGCCGGGGTGCAGCGTGACGTAGCGCTTCGAGGAGTTGATGCAGTCGTCGTATTCCTGGGCCTCGTAATACGAGTAGGCCGACATGATGAGCGACTTGCGCGCCCAGTCCGAATACGGGTTCTGGCGGTCGACCTCATCGAATTTCTTGGCCGCTGCCTTGTAATCCTGCTTGGTATTGAGCAGGTAGAGGCCCTCGTTATAGAGCTTGTCGGCAGGATCGTCGGGGACGAAGTCCTCGTCCTTGTTGAATGCGCTGCAGCCGGCAAGTGGCGCGAGCAGCACGATCAGCGCCACAACGCTGAACAGCGCACGCAGCCGATCAAATCGGGCGGATGCTCGTAACCACGACATCATGAGCGCGCTAAATTCCCGTCCCGCTACAGGGCCCACATCCCACGCCGCACATTACTGCGCATTATGGCTGGAAAAGGCCGCGGTCCCAATATCAATTATGGCCGACATTCGGCCGGTAATAAGGCGGAAAAGTTAAGGCTGATTAGGAGACGTCGGGCCCGTACGCCGGCGCGACGATTCCGGCCGGGAGGTCGGCATGACCGCGCACGCCGCCGCACCGCTTCCGGCGTCTCGACGTAGGTCCAGGCCGTCGGATCGGCCATCAGCGCCGAGAGCACGGCATGATTGAGCTTGTGGCCGCCGCGCACCGAGCGATAGGCCCCGAGCAGCGGCGCGCCGGCCAGCGCAAGGTCGCCGACCGCATCGAGCATCTTGTGCCGCACGAACTCGTCGGGGAACCGCAGGCCCTCCGGTTGAGCACGCGATTCTCGGCGACGACGACGGTGTTCTCGAACGACGCGCCGAGCGCATATCCCGCGCTCCACAGCTTCGCCACGTCGCGCATGAAGCCGAACGTCCGCGCGCGCGCGAGTTCGCGGCGAAACATGTCGGGCTCGATGTCGACCGCAAACGACTGCCGGCCGATCAGCGGATGATCGAAGTCGATCTCGAATTCGACGCGGAAGCCGCGCAGATACGGCCGCAATTCGCCGTAGCTGCCGTTCTTGCCGACCCGCACGGTCTTGAGCACCTGGATATAGCGGCGCGGCGCCGACAGCGTCGCGATACCGACCTGATCGATGGCCGCGACGAAGGGCGCCGCGCTGCCGTCCATGATGGGGACTTCGGGTCCGTCGATCTCAACGACCGCATTGTCGACGCCAAGCCCGCGCAGCGCCGACAGCACATGCTCGGTGGTAGAGACAGCCGGGCCGCTCGCATCGCCAAGCACGGTTGCAAATTCGGTAGCGATCACAGACGCGATAATTGGCGCACAGCTCGCGATCGGCCTGTCCATCGAGGCCGGAGCGCAGAAATACGATGCCGGTGTCGGCGTCGGCCGGGTGCAGGGTCAGGGTCGCGGGCAACCCGAATGAACGCCGATGCCTGCAATCGCAGTCTGATCGCGTAGCGTGGTTTGCCGACCGGCTTTCATACTCAGGTCCCGCACCCTCGTTGGCCATTCTGCACACGAAGCTCTGGCCTACCCCAGCAACGCAGGGAGGAACTCCTCGTCGACACCTTGGGGACACCCATTCGGACCGTCAGATCCTCGTCCCCCGACGAAATCCCCTCTGACGCGTAAACCTTACCGATGCCGGGTTGTCAGGCCAACTCACGCTTTTTTACCGAGTGTTACCATGTTCTGGCCGCACTGGTGCCCGTGATAGGGCCAAATCCGGGCCAGACGCGACGAAAGCAGCAACGATTCTATCGCACTCGCGGACTCTCGAAAACCCAAACGCTCGCTATCGGCCGCTGCAATATTCACTAAATATAAATCAAAACAACAATTTAACCATTAACACGCGACCCTGACGGGTCGGTCCCGGTCCCGGCTGACGTGGCGCCGGGACCGAAATCATGTGTCACATTCTGGGCGCTCAATTGGCCTGGCGGCGCAGGAAGGCCGGGATTTCGAGCTGATCTTCGTCACCCCCGTTATGCACAGGTGCCTGACGGCCGATGGGGATCGAGACCCTGCGGCGCGGGCCGCTTGGCGTACTCGGAGACCGGCTCCGGCCGCGAATCGGCTGCACGCGGCATCGGCCGCCCCTGCAGCCGTTCGGAGGCTTGGGGGGCAGATCGGGACATTCGCGGGCTCGGCATCGGCTGGTCCTCCTGTTCGCGGCGGCCAAGGCCGACCGAGGCGATCCGTTGCAACAGCGTCATGCGCCGCTTTTCCGGGTGGTCCTCTGCCGGCCTCGCCGCGGCGGGCCCGGATCTCGTTCTGGGCCGGCATCGGCAGTTCGTCGATGCGCGGCATCCGCGGCCCGCGCGACGGGATGCGCTCCGGCTGCGGCGGGATGAACGCCTTCGGCTCCTGGTGCTCGGGCCCGCTGTCGCCGGGTCGACGAACAGCGACGGCTTGGGCGGGATCGGACGGATCGTCACGTCTTCGATTGCGGTCGGCGCCAGAACCGCGGCGGCGACGGCGGCCTTGGCGGCGGATTCGATCGCCTCGTTCTTGACGCGGGCGCAGGCGGCGCCTGACGCGGAATGTCAGGGCGCTCACGCTCCGGACGTTCGGCGCGCTCGACGCGATCCGCCATGCGCTGGGTGTCGACGCGCAGCCGCTGAGTGACCTCGGCGATGCGTGTTTCCGGCGCGCGGCGCCGGCGCTGGCCCGCGCAGCCGCGATCTGGTCGATGCCGGTCGCCACCACCGAGACGCGGATGATGCCTTCGAGGCCTTCGTCGAAGGTGGCGCCGACGATGATGTTGGCGTCCTGATCGACCTCCTCGCGGATGCGGGTGGCGGCCTCGTCGACCTCGTAGAGCGTGAGGTCGCGGCCGCCGGTGATCGAGATCAGCAGGCCGCTGGCGCCCTTCATCGACACGTCGTCGATCAGCGGATTGGCGATCGCCGCTTCGGCGGCGCGTCAGCGCGCGCTTCTCGCCGGAGGCCTCGCCGGTGCCCATCATCGCCTTGCCCATCTCGCGCATGACGGCGCGGACGTCGGCGAAGTCGAGATTGATCAGGCCTTCCTTCACCATCAGGTCGGTGATGCAGGCGACGCCCGAATAGAGCACCTGGTCGGCCATCGCGAAGGCGTCGGCGAAGGTGGTCTTCTCGTTGGCGACGCGGAACAGGTTCTGGTTCGGGATGATCGATCAGCGTGTCGACGCACTTCTGCAGTTCGGTGATGCCGGTCTCGGCGAACCGCATGCGGCGCTGGCCTTCGAAGTGGAACGGCTTGGTGACGACGCCGACGGTGAGGATGCCGAGCTCGCGGGCGACCTGCGCGACGACCGGCGCAGCGCCGGTGCCGGTGCCGCCGCCCATGCCGGCGGTGACGAACACCATGTGAGCGCCGGTGAGATGATCGCGGATTTCGTCGATCACCTCCTCGGCGGCGGCGCGGCCGACATCGGGCTGCGAGCCGGCGCCGAGACCTTCGGTCACCTGCACGCCCATCTGGATGATGCGCTCGGCCTTCGACATGGTCAGCGCCTGCGCGTCGGTGTTGGCGACGACGAAGTCGACACCCTGCAGCCCGGCCGTGATCATGTTGTTGACGGCGTTGCCGCCGGCGCCGCCGACGCCGAACACGGTAATCCGCGGCTTGAGCTCGCGGATGTCGGGGATCTTCAGATTGATGGTCATATCTGCCTCTTCATTTTGCGCGGGCGTCATCAACGCCGGGTCCCGGCCGGTCCGCCGCCGGCCGTTCGGATTCTGTTTGGGTCATCAGAAGCTCTCGCGAAGCCATTGTCCGACCCGTGCGATGTAGCCGCCCGTCCCTGTCATGTGGTGCCGCGTTCGCCGCGGTTCGAAGTGTTCGAGATGCGCCGATTGCGGATAGACCAGAAGGCCCGTCGCGACAGCGAAGGCCGAGCCCTTGGCCGCGTCCGGCAGTCCGGCGATGCCGAGCGGCCGTCCGATACGCACCGGCCGGCCGAGGATGCGCGCGGCAAGCTCCGGCAAGCCGGTGAGCTGGCTGGCGCCGCCGGTCAGGATCGCGCGTCCGCGCGGCTCGGCGGCAAACGGCGAAGCCGCGAGACGATCGCGCACCATTTCGAGAATTTCCTCGACCCGCGGCTGGATGACATGCACCAGCGTCGCGCGCGAGGCGAATTGCGGCGGCTCGCGCTCATCATCGCCGACCGGCGGTACCGTGATCATGTCGCGCTCGTCCGAACCACCGGCGAGCACACTGCCGTAGAACGTCTTGATTCGCTCGGCATCGGCGATGCGCGCGTGCAGCCCGCGCGCAAGATCCATCGTGATGTGCTGGCCGCCGAGCGCGAAGCCGTCGGCATGGATGAAGCGTCCGCCGGAGAACACCGCCATCGTCGTGGTGCCGGCGCCCATATCGATCAGCGCGGCGCCGAGATCGGCTTCGTCGTCGGCGAGCACGGAGAGGCCGGCGACATACGGGCTCGCGACCATGGCCTCGATGGAAAGATGGCAGCGCTCGACCGCCAGCATGAGATTGCGCGCGGCGGCGATGTCGGTCGTGACCACGTGCATGTCGACGCCGAAGCGGCGGCCGAGCATGCCGCGCGGATCGCGGATGCCGTTGGCGCCGTCGAGCGCGTAGCCGATCGGCAGCGAATGCAGCACGGCGCGGCCATCCTGCACCGAATGCCGGCTGCCGGCCGAAAGCACGCGCATGATGTCGCCTTCCGACACCGACGCGCCCGGCACGTCGACCTCGGCCGCAAACAGTTCGCTGGAAATCCGGCCGGCCGAGACCGAGAGCACCACGGATTCAAGCTGGACCGAAGCCATGCGCTCGGCGAGCATCGACCGCCTGGCGGATCGCCTGCTCGGCCTCTTCGAGATCGACCACCGTGCCGGCCTTCACGCCGCGCGCACCGGTATGGCCGAAGCCGAGCACCTCGACACCGTGGCTGCGCCGGCGCAACACTTCCTGCGGCGGCCTGCGGCCGCAGCCGCGCGATCAGGCAGGCGATCTTGCTGGTGCCGATGTCGAGCGCGGCGACCAGCGCGCTGCGGCGCGGCGAGATCGGCTTCATCTTCGGCGTCAGACCGTAATGGAGGGCGCTCATGCGGCGCCTCCCTTCTTCTTGGTCTTTTCCTTGAGCGCATCGGCGCGCGCCTGCGCGGCCTCATCCGACAGCCGCACGGTCACGCGATCGGGAAGCCGCAGATCGACGGCGACGATGTCGCGCGAGAGCAGCTTCTTGTCGCGATCGAGCGCGACCAGCGTTTCGAGCGCCTGCTCGACATTGGTTTCGGGCAGACGAACATCGATGCCGTTCTTGAGCCGCAGGTTCCAGCGCCGGTCCGCCACCAGGATGGAAGCGCGCAGCACCGAGCGGATGTCCGGATATTTTTTGAGGACGGTGATGAACTCCTTGGCCGCAAGCTGCGCGCCGCGGCCGACCACCAGCGGCAGTCCGAAATAGCGCCCGGCGACGAACGGTTCGAGCACGGTGCCGTCGGCGGCAATCACCGAAACGCGGCCGTCCTTCTGCCACAGCGCGAACGGCTGGCGCTCCGTGATGGTGATCTGCAAATGGTCGGGATAAAGTTTCAGCACCTGCGCGTCGGCGATCCATGGATTGGTCTTCAACCGCTCGCGGGCCGCATCGACATCGAGAAACAGCAGCGAACTGCGGCCGGTCACGCCGGTGGTGGTGAGAACCTCCTCGCGGCTGACTTCCTTCTGGCCGGAGAGCGAAATCGCCGCGATGCGAAAGCCGGCGGTGTTGGCGATCGCGTCACGCGCATCCTTGAGCTCGTCGACGACGTCGGCGATATGGCCGCCCCGCACCACGCCATAGCCGAGCGCCGCGATCACCAACGCCACCGACGCGGCAATGCCCACACCGCGCGGCGGATGAAATTGCGCGACCGTCGCGGCCCAGCGCTGCAGCAGACGGTCATAGGCGCGCGACCACGCCGCGCGGCCGCGCCGGATGCGGCGTGACGCCGTGGCGCGCGCTTTGACGCGCGGACGCGGCTGCGCGTCAGCCGGCATGCCGGCCTCCTGCGCACACGATGTCCCCGTCCGCGTCAGCGGTTGAGCGAGGCATCCTCCACCATCCATCGCACCAGCTCATCAAACGTGATGCCCGCATAAGCCGCGAGTTCCGGCACGAGCGAGGTCTCGGTCATTCCAGGTTGAGTATTGATTTCCAGACAGACCAGCTCACCCGTCCCCTTGTCGTCGTAGCGAAAGTCTGCACGGCTCACGCCGCGGCAGCCAAGCGCGCTGTGGGCAGCAGACGCCAGTCTTCGGGCCTCTTGGTAAACATTCGGTAAAATCTGGGCCGGCAGGATGTGTTTCGATCCTCCGGCGGCGTATTTCGCCTCGTAGTCGTAGAACCGGACCTGCGGCACGATCTCGATGACGTCGAGCGCGCGGTCCCCCATCACCGCGCAGGTCAGCTCCTTGCCCGGAATATAGCGTTCGATCAGGACCTTATCGCCGAACGCCCAGTCATCCCGATAAAGCTCCTGCGGCGGATGCGGGTGCTCCTGCGTGACGATGAAGACGCCGACGCTCGAGCCCTCGGCCACCGGCTTCACCACATAGGGCGGCGCCATGAGATGTTTTTTTGCCGCCTCGAAGCGCGAAACCACCATGCCCTCCGCCACCGGCACGCCGGCGGCGCGGAACAGCTCCTTGGCGTAGTCCTTCTGCATTGCGACCGCCGACGCCATGACGCCGGAGTGCGTGTAGGGGATCGCCAGGATTTCCAGCATGCCTTGCAGCGTGCCATCCTCACCCGGGCGGCCATGCAACACATTGAGGCCGACGTCGGGCTTGACCGTCGTGAGCACAGTCGCGATGTCGCGCCCGACATCGATCGGCGTCACGCGATAGCCCTGACGCGTCAGCGCAGCCGCGCACGCGTTGCCGGAGCGCAGCGACACCTCGCGCTCGGCCGACCAGCCGCCCATCAAAACGGCCACGTGCTTGGTCATAGTTGCAGCCCGCCCGCTGATTCGTGCTGACCCCAATAGAATCGACAATGGCCGAAAGGTCGAGGGATTCAGGAGCGCGCAAGCTCGGCCGGAATGGGAAAGCCGTCATAGAGCCAGCCGAGGCACTGGAACATGTGTGCCTCGTCCCATTCGGCGGCGGTCTGATTGCGCACATCCCGCGCAACACCGTCGGCGTGGTAGAAGTCCCACAGCGCGCGGGATTCGAGCGTCACCCGCGCGGTGCGCAGCAGCCGCGACGTTTCGTATTGGCGAAATGCCGTGGCGAAGTCGTCTCCCGCGAGATGGATGAGTTCGGCGAGGCAAAGGCCGTCCTCGATCGCCATGCACGCGCCCTGCGCCAACGATTGCAGCGTCGGATGCGCGGCGTCGCCGATGAGCGCGACGCGGCCCTGGCTCCACTGCCGGATCGGATCGCGGTCGGAGACGGCCCAGCGGCGCTCGAGGTCCATCATCGCCAGCAGCGCCTTCATGGTCGGATGCGCGGGCCGGTAGGTTCGCTCCAACTCGGCGCGATAGGCGCGCGTGTCCCCCTTTTCGGCAAACGACGCGCTACGGAACACCGCGACGATGTTGAACGCTGCGCCGTGGCGCAACGGATAATGCACGATGTGAAAGCCGGGCCCGGCCCACAGCACGACCACGTCGCGTTGCACGCCATCCGGCACCTTGGTCATGGGCACGATCGTGCGGTGTGCGACGTAGCCGATGAGCCGCGGCTGACCTTCACGGCGAATCTGCGAGCGCGTGTTCGAGCCCAGGCCGTCGGCGCCAAGCAACACCGCGCCTGTAAACGTTCGGCCATCCAATGTCGTCACCGCGACATTGTCGCCGCGATCCTCGAAACCGGTGACCATGGCGTCTGGCACCAGCTCGATCGCATCGCTGCGCCGGCAGGCGTCCAGCAGGACATTATGCAGATCGATACGATGCACGATGATGTATGGATATTTGAAGCGCTCGCGGAACGACGGCCCGGTCGGAACGCGGGTCAGCTCCTCGCCACTGAGCGCGTCGAGCATGAGCACGGCGGGGGGTGAATCCGACACGGCGAGAACCTGGTCGGCAACCCCGATGCGGTCGAAGACGTGAAAGACGTTGGGACCGAACTGGATGCCGTAGCCGATCGCGCCGAACTCCGGCGCGCCCTCGAGCACGCGCACCGCCCGGCCATGGCGCGCGAGCGCCAGCGCAGCCGTGAGGCCGCCAAGCCCGCCGCCGACGATGAGGATGGGGTCGCCCTTCGACATGGTCCAAGACTAACACGATCGACGAAGCTGGCACGTGCGCGTTGAGCTAACCGGCGAAGCCCTTTAAGGGAAGGCGGCATCGCGACACGGGGCGCGCGAGGGCGGGCCGCGGTGACGCTGGAGAAATTCTTTGAGCAAACGAAGTCAGGTCATCATCGTCGGCGCCGGCCCGGTCGGCGTCGGCCTCGCGGTCGAACTCGGTCTGCGCGGCATTTCCTGCGCCCTGGTGGAACGCCGGGTCGGAATGCACAAAATCCCCCGGGGCCAGAACCTCACGCAGCGAACGCTCGAACGCTTCTATTTCTGGGGCTGCGTCGATGAATTGCGGGCGCAGCGCATCCTGCCGCCGGAAGTGCCGGCCGCGCGGCGTGACGGCCTACAAAAGTCTCATGAACGATCACTGGCACATCTTTGCGGGGCGCGAGGCCGTCGGCGAATACTATTTCCAGAAGAACGATCGCATGCCGCAATATCTGCTCGAAGGGGTGCTGCGGCGCAGGCTGGAAAGCATCCCGTTGGTCGAGGCGCATTTCGGCTGGACGGCGCGATCGGTCGAACAGGACGAGGCGGGTGTCCGCGTCACGATCGAACACGAAGCCGGCGACGGCAAGCAAGTGGTGCTTGAAGGCGATTATGTCGTCGGCTGCGATGGCGGCAATTCGATCGTGCGGGAACAGTCCGGCATCAAGCGCGACGGCGCGGACTTCGACCAGGTCATGCTGCTCGCGGTGTTCCGTTCACGCGAGCTCAGCGAGGGACTGCAACAAACGCTATCCGCTGCTTTCGACCTATCGCGTGCTGCATCCGGACCTGAACGGCTACTGGCAATTCTTCGGCCGCATCGACAAGGACGAAGGCTGGTTCTTCCATTCGCCCGTTCCCAAGGACACGACGCGGGAAAATTATCGACTTCGCCGCTCTCATCCACAAGGTCGCCGGTTTCGAATTCGCGATCGAGTTCGATCACGTCGGCTTCTGGGATCTGCGCGTCGCGGTGGCGAACGAATACCGCGCCGGCCGCATCTTCATCGCCGGCGACGCGGCGCATTCGCATCCGCCTTATGGCGGCTTTGGACTGAACAACGGCCTCGAGGATGTCGCCAACCTCGGCTGGAAACTCGCGGCGCGTCTCAACGGCTGGGGCGGCGAAGCCTTGCTGCGTTCCTATGACGAGGAACGGCGGCCGGTCTTCAAGCAGATCGGCGACGAGTTCATCGCCGCGCGGATTGCGTGGGAAGGCGAGATGATCAATCGCTACGACCCGGTTCGCGAGCCTGAGGCATTCAAGGAAAACTGGCAGAAGCTCAAGACCGAAAGCGGCCCGATCGTGCTCAACTACGAGCCGAATTATGAGGCCTCCCCGGTCCTGTTCGGTCCGCCGGGAGGCGTCACCCGCGCACGCGGCGATTACATGTTCAAGGCCCGCGCCGGCCATCATCTGGCGCCGAGAGCCTTGTCGTCCGGCCGGAACGTCTTCGAGGAATTGGGCGACTGGGTTTGCGCTGCTGGCCTTCGGGGTGGAGGACAGCGCGATTGCGCCGTTCGAGTCCGCCGCGCGTGCGCGCCGTATTCCGCTGAAAATCGTCCGCGACACCTTTGCCGGGCGGGCGCGAGGACTACGAAGCGCGGCTGGTGCTGGTTCGTCCGGATCAGTATGTCGTCTGGACCGGCGACAAAGCGCCCGCCGACGCGGATGCGATCATGCAAAAAGTTGCTGGACGAGCCAATTGATTAACTGGATCGTCCGCGAAAGCGGACGATCCAGTAATCACCGCCGTTGAAGATTGCGGCGCTCACCTCGCCGCCTGCGTTTACTGGATGCCCGCCTTCGCGGGCATGACAGTTGCCACGCCGATCCGCTTGATCTCCCACTCCAGCGCGACGCCTGAATTCTCCTTCACGCGCTTGCGCACGGTCTCGCCGAGCGTCTCGATGTCGGCGGCGCTGGCGCTGCCGAGATTGATGAGGAAGTTGCAATGCAGCTCGGAGACCTGCGCGTCGCCGACTTTCAGCCCGCGGCAGCCGGCGGCGTCGATGAGCTGCCAGGCTTTTTGGCCCGGCGGATTCTTGAAGGTCGAGCCGCCGGTGCGGCTCTTGATCGGCTGCGTCGCCTCGCGCGCTTCGGTGATCTTGTCCATCTCGGCCGCAATGGTCGCGGGATCGCCGCGCTCGCCCGCAAACAGCGCCTGCGTGAAAATCAAATCCTCGCCCGCGCCGCAATGGCGGTAGGCGTAGTGCATGTCGCCGTTCTTGAGCACGTGGATACGGCCATCGCGGCCGACCGCGCGCGCCTCGACCAGCGCGTCCTTGGTCTCGCGGCCATAGGCGCCGCCATTCATGCGCAGCGCGCCGCCGACCGCGCCCGGAATGCCACGCATGAAAGAAAGGCCGGCAACGCCGGCCTCCTGCGCCGCGCGCGCCACCTTGACGTCCGGCACCGCTGTGCCCGTGCGCACGCGCGTGCCTTCAACCGCAACGTCGTTGAAGCCGCGGCCGAGCCGCACGACAACGCCCGGCACGCCACCGTCGCGCACGATCAGGTTGGAGCCGAGCCCGATCACGGTGACGGGGATGTCGGCCGAGAGATTTTTCAGGAAGTAGGCGAGATCGGCTTCGTCCTCGGGCATGAACAACACCTGTGCCGCACCGCCGACGCGGAACCACGTCAGCTCGGCCAGCGACTGGTTCGGCAGGAGCCGGCCACGCAACTTCGGCATCTTCGCCTTCAGCTCGGCCGCGATATCGGTAAAACTCATTTCTTCCCCGCGACCGAGTTCGAGCCATGCCGTGAGCACGGAGCGACCGAGCGCCATCGATGCCGGCCCCAGTGTGCGCGCCTGCGTGCGTATGTCGCGCGGATCGACGCCGGACTTGCCGAGCTCGACGGTGTGGCCGACGAGCCAGGCTTCGAGCCGTGCCGGCTCCGTCTCCAGATGAAACTGCAGCGCGAGCTGCGACGGCGTGCGGAAAAACGCCTGCACCGGACAATGCGGCGTCGACGCGAGCCGCTCGCACCCTTTGGGCAATTCGCAATTGTCGCCGTGCCAATGCAGCACCGGCGTCGTGCCGAGCGGCGCCAGCACCGAGGCCTGCCCGGCCGCGGTCAGCGTCAACGGCGCCCAGCCGATCTCCTTGGCGGGCCCCGGCGCGACGCGGGCGCCGAGCGCCGCCGCCATCATCTGCGCGCCGAGGCATATGCCGAGCATCGGCTTGTCGGTCGCGAGCCGCGCGCGGAGCGCAGCAATCTCGTCGGTGAGGAATGGATAGGTTTCGCACTCATAGACGCCGATGGGCCCGCCAAGGATGATCAGCAGATCGGGCGCAACCAGCGTGTCGGCGTCAAAGCGCTCGATCCCGGCATCGTGATAACGGATGTCGTAGCCGCGCGCGGCGACCAGCGGCCCGAGCAGGCCGAGATCCTCGAACGACACGTGGCGAACAGCGAGACAAGTTCTGGCCATGACGCGATTATATCAGCTTGCCGCCGCCGCGAGTTCACCCGGCAGCGCGTAGGCCCATTGCGTGATCGAGCCGGCGCCGAGGCAGACGACATAGTCGCCGCTCCTGGCGAAATCGCGAATGAGGCCGGCGAGTTGCGGCGGGCCATCGAGCGCAACGGCGTTGCGGTGCCCGCGCGTGATCAGCCCCTGCACCAGCGAGTCGCGGTTGATGCCCTCGATCGGCGCCTCGCCGGCCGGATAGACCGGCGCGACGATCACCGCGTCGGCATCGTTGAAGCAGGTGCAGAACTGCTCGAACAAGGCGGCGAGCCGCGTGTAGCGATGCGGCTGCACCACGGCGATCACCTGGCCCTTGGTGGATTCGCGCGCCGCCTTGAGCACGGCGGCGATCTCCACGGGATGGTGGCCGTAATCGTCGATGATGGTGACGCCGTTCCAGATGCCGGTGCGGGTGAAGCGCCGCCGCACGCCGCCGAAGCCGGCGAGCGCATTGCGGATCACGTCGTCGCCGATGCCGAGCGCATGCGCGACCGCAACCGCGGCCGTGGCGTTCAGCGCATTGTGCCGCCCAGGCATCGGCAGCGTGAGATTTTTGATCTCGTGATCGGACTGCCCGGCGCGATCGCGGAACAGAACCGTGAACAGCGACGCGCCACCGGCGTGCGAGACATCGAGCAGACGCACATCGGCCTGCGGATTCTCGCCGTAGGTGACGATGCGGTGATCCTCGATGCGGCCGACGAGGCTCTGCACCACCGCATGGTCGGTGCACATCACCGAGAAGCCGTAGAACGGCACGTTCTCGACGAAGGCGCGGAACGCGTCCTGCACCGCCTCGAAGGTCTTGAAGTGATCGAGGTGCTCGGGATCGACATTGGTGACGATGGCGATGTCGGCCGGCAGCTTGAGGAACGTGCCGTCGGACTCGTCGGCCTCGACCACCATCCAGTCGCCGGCGCCGAGCCGCGCATTGGTGCCGTAGGCGTTGATGATGCCGCCGTTGATCACCGTCGGATCGAAATTGCCGGCGTCGAGCAGCGCCGCCACCATCGACGTGGTCGTGGTCTTGCCATGCGTGCCGGCGATGGCGACGCAGCTTTTGAGCCGCATCAGTTCGGCCAGCATCTCGGCGCGGCGCACCACCGGGATGCGTTGCGCGCGCGCCGCCGCGAGTTCCGGATTGTCACGCTTGATCGCGGAAGAAACGACGACGACCTTGGCGTCGGCAATGTTGCCGCCATCGTGGCCGACCGCGACCGCAACCCCCATGTCGCGCAGCCGCTTGACGTTGGCGCCGTCCGACTGGTCGGAGCCCTGCACCTTGTAGCCGAGATTGACCAGCACCTCGGCAATGCCGCTCATGCCGATGCCGCCGATGCCGATGAAGTGGATCGGTCCGATGTCGCGCGGCAGTCTCATTGAGCCCCCGACCCCGATTTCGTCATGGCAACATTTATACCGGGCAAAACAGGCCCGGCCATGACGAATTGATGGTGCTGAAATTACGTGTTCGAACTGATTCCCGCCACCTTCAGCACCAGATCGGCCAGCCGATCGGCGGCGTCGAGCCGGCCGACCGATTGCGCCGCGGCCGCCATGGCGGCAAGGCGCTGCGGCGTCGCCGCGAGCGCGGCGATCTCGGCGGCGAGCCGTTCCGGGGTGAAATCGCTCTGCACCAGGCGGATCGCCGCGCCGGCGGCTTCCAGAACACCGGCATTGGCAAACTGATCCTGATCGAGCGCGTGCGGCAGCGGCACCAGAATTGACGGCCGGCCGATGGCCGCAAGCTCGGCAACGGTCGAGGCGCCGGAGCGTGAAACGACCAGATGGCTCGCCGCCATCCGCGCCGGCAGATCGGCGAAAAACGGCGCGACCTCGGCCGCCACGGTCAGCCTGGCATAGGCTTCGCGCACCCGCGCCATATCCTCCTCGCGCGCCTGCTGCACGATCGAAAGCCGGCTGCGGATGCCGGCATCGAGCCGGCCGATCGCCGCCGGCACGATATCGGCCATGATCCGGGCGCCCTGGCTGCCGCCGAATACCAGCAAGTGCAACGGATCGAGCGTCGCCGGGATACGGAATCGTCGCCGCGGCGATCACGGCCGGCCGCACCGGATTGCCGGTGAGCGTCGCCTTGGCGGCGAGCACCGGCGTGGCGCTGAATACATCGGGGAAGCTGGTTGCGATTGCGGTGACGCGCGGCGCCAGAAAGCGGTTGGCGCGGCCCATGACGGCATTGGCCTCGTGGATCAGGGTCGGGGTGCCGAGCCACGACGCCGCCAGCACCGGCGGCACCGTGGGATATCCGCCGAAGCCGACGACGGCCGCAGGCCTCAGCCGGCCGAGCAGCCACCTCGCCTTGAAGAGACCGTGGCCGAGTTTCGCGGCGGTGCCTGCCAGCGAGAATGGATCGCGGCCCCGCATAGTGGCGCTCGGGATCACGTGCACCGTGTCATCGGCGAATGCGCCGCCGTAGCGGGCCGCGCGCACGTCGGTCGCGAGATGGACGGCAATGCCGCGCCTTACGAGCACGGCCGCGAGCGCTTCCGCGGGAAACAGATGGCCGCCAGTCCCGCCGGCCGCGACGAGCACCCGCGTGCCCGGCTGCGGCATCAGGCCGGACTCCCGGCCGGCACGAGACCACCCTCCGCCAACCGTGCGCTCGGCCGCTCGCGCGTGAGCGCGATCAGCATTCCCATGCCGTAGGCGAGCGAGATCAGCGACGAGCCGCCGTAGGAGATGAACGGCAAAGTCATGCCTTTGGCGGGCATGAGATGAAGGTTCACCGCCATGTTGATGGTCGACTGCAGGCCGAACAGGATCGCGAGCCCGGCGGCGGCAAAGCGGATGAATGGCTCTTCGTTGCGCATCGCCTTGATGAGCGCGCGGATGACGATAAAGGCGAACAGCGCCACGAGAATAAGGCACAGCACGATGCCGAACTCCTCCGCCGCTACCGCGAACACGAAGTCGGTATGCCCTTCCGGCAGGATGCGCTTGATCGTGCCCTCGCCCGGGCCGCGGCCGAACCAGCCGCCGCGCACGAAGGATTCTGTCGCGATGTCGATGTTGAAAGTGTCGCCGGAGGCTGGATCGAGGAAGCGGTTGATGCGCTGGGCGACGTGCGGGACCGTGAAGAACGCGACGGTCAAGCCGGCCGCCGCCGTGGCGGCAAGCCCCAGCACCCAGATGAAGCGCATGCCGGCCATGTAGAACAGCGCGCCCCAGACCAGCGCGACAAGCATGGTCTGACCGAAATCCGGCTGCTGCACCAACAGCGCGACGACCATCAGCAGGATCGTGAGCGCAATGGTATTGGCCGGCATTTCCGGACGCTGCGCCGATTCACCGAACAGCCAGGCGATCAGGATCACGAACGCCGGCTTGAGAAACTCCGAGGGCTGGATGTTGACGCCGAGGATCACAAGCCAGCGCCGCGCGCCCTTGATCTCGGCACCGAAAAATGGCGTCACCGCGACCAGGATGAGGCTCACCACGAACACGACCAAAGCGAGCCGGCGAATGTCGCGCGGCGCAAGGAACGAGGTCGCGATCATCACCGCGATGGCCGGAACGAGGAACAACACCTGCCGGTTGACGAAATGGAACGGGTCGAGCCCGATGCGGGTCGCGACCGGGGGGCTCGCGGCCAGGCAAAGAATGATGCCGCCGAGCATGAGCGCGCCAAGCGCAGCCAGGCTCAGCCGGTCGACCGTCCACCACCATTCGCCAAACGGCGTGCGTTGCAAGCGCGAGGCCATGGCCCTCCCCAGAACAGGCATTCCCCGCCTAGTCCTGACTCCGCCATGGTTTCGATGGGATTAACGCCCACGCTCGTCATTCCGGGGCCGAGCGAAGCGAGGAGCCCGAATCCATCGCCACAGGATTCGCAGAACGGACGCTGAGCGCGTCCCGGACGACTGGGCGTATCGAGCCGTCGCCGCTTCGCGGCGCCTCGGAATGACGGGCCAGGGCATACGGTCAGCTCAGCGCCGCGCGGTGATAGGCATCGTCGAAATATTTTCGCCGGATCGCCCAATTGCTTCCCCGGCCTGGCGTAGCGGCTGCGAAGTTCGAGCACGGTCCGCAAGCCCTCCACGTCGATCCTGCCATTGCGGAAGAAGCCGTCCTTGGGATCGAGCAATTCGTCGTAGGTTTGACCGGCGAGCTCCGGCGTCATGTGCGGCAAGCTCTTGGCGCAGGATCGCGATCGCTTCATCGCGATTGGCGCGATCGTAGAGCCAGTCGATGGCGGCGACATAGGCGCGGATGTAGCCGATCACCGCATCCTTGTTCGCGCGCGCCCACGATCGGCGCGCCGCGCCGACGTTGCCCTGATAGCGGCCGAGCACTGCAATGCCGCGCGCGAGTTGCGTCAGACCCGCCGCCTTGGCGAGGATGTTGTAGGGCGTCGACAGGATCGTCGCGTCCTGCCTGCCGTCGCGCAGCGCCTCCCAGCGCTGCACCATGCCGCCGACCTTGACGACGTTGTAGTCGCCCGGCGCGAGACCATTGCGGCGCAGGATTTCGAACAGCACGAAGGCGTAGCCCGTCGTCATCGCATCGACCGACAAGGTCTTGCCCCTGAGATCGCCGATCGACGTGATGCCGGCCGCGGCAACGAGGCTCAGGAAGCCGGTATCGCTGCCCACAAAGGCAAAGAACTCGGGCTGTGGGCCGATCGGGGCTTCGCCCTGCCCCTCGACATAGGCGACGATATTGTCGACGGCGGTCATGGCGATATCGCAGGTGCCAGAGGACAAAGCCGTCATCTGGGCGACCGAATTCGGCGTCTCCTGCACGCCGACGCGAATGCCGTTGCGCGCGAACAGACCCTTGTGTTGGGCAACGTAGATGCCCCAGTTGAAGCCGCCCGGAAACACATTCACTGTGACGTTTTGCATCAGCGCAGCATTGCCTCGCCTCGTCCGTGCTGTGCAAAATAGCGCAAGGCTCCGCCGCAACACAGGGCCGCAACGTGGGAGGATTGGTGATGCGTCAATTTCAGCCGCCGGAAATTCATGGCAAGCAGCGCCGCCGCCGCGGGCGCTTTTGCATTCCCGATGCCGTCGATCGCGCAGAACGCGCCGTTGAAGGTCGGATTATTGACCGTCAAGACCGGACCGCTTGCAGCCGGCGGAGTTCACGCCGAGGAAGGCGTCACCGCCTTTTTCAAGGACAAGAATTTCACCGTTTCGGGCCGCAAGATCGAGTTGATCGTCGCCGATACCGGCGGCAACCCGGCGGGCGCCAAGAACAAGGCCCAGGAACTGGTCGAGCGCGATCACGTCGACATCGTGCTCGGACCGTTCGCCGCCTTCGAACTGCTCGCGACGGTCGGTTATCTCGCGGAACACAAGATGCCGACGCTGGCCTTTGCGGGCGCGGAGGACGTCACGCAGCGCAAGGGCAATCTTTATCTGACCCGCACCTCATACACCTCGGCGCAATGTCTTTTCCCGCTCGCCGATTACGTGCTCAACGAAATGAAGCTGAAGCGCGCGATCACGATGGGCGACGATTTCGCCTTCGGCTACGAGCAGGTCGGCGGCTTCCAGCGCGTGCTCGAAGATGGCGGCGGCCGCATCGTCAAGAAGCTGTGGTCGCCGCTCAGCACGGCGGACTATGCGTCCTACGTCGCGCAGATTTCAGACTGCGACGTGGTGTGCGAAGTGCTGGCGGGCTCGAACCCGCTCAAGTTCACCAAGCAGGCGCGCTCGCTTGGCCTTGCACAGCCGCTGGTCGGCGGATCGACCGTCGCCGACGACACCATCGTCGGCGCATTTGGCGACGAGGCCGACGGGCTGATCAACACCAATCCGTACACGCTCGACCTCGATACCGATGCCAATCATCGCTTCCTTGCGGCGATGCGGAAAAATTTCGGCGACGATGTCCGTATCGGGCACTACGCCGCCTGCTTCTACACGGATGGCCAGGTCATCGAGGCGGCGCTGGCGAAAACCGGCGGCAAATCGGACGATCCGGATCTGCTCAGCAAGACGATGCGAGCGGTCTCGCTCGCCGATACGCCGCGCGGCCCGATCAGCTTCGACGACCACGGCAATGCGGTGATCGACGTGTTCCTGCGCCGCGTCGAGAAGCAGAACGGCAAGATGGTCAACCGCACCCTCAAGACCTATCACAAGGTCACCCAGTTCGGGCCGACCGATCCGAATAAGTTCCTGGAGCAGCCGGTGTTTTCGCGCGACTACCCGCCGCTGAAGGGCTGACGCGACTTACTTCGCCACGACACCCGGCAGCGCCCGCACGAGGTCGCGGAATGCGGTGCCGCGCACCTCGAAATTGCGGTACTGGTCGAACGACGCGCAGGCGGGCGAGAGCAGGACGACGGCGTCCGCTGCGTGCGCCGCCGTCGGCATCGCGCGCGGCGGCTTCGACGCGCCTTGTCGAGCGTGCCGGCGATTTCGTGCGGCACATGACCGTCGAGCGTCGCCGCGAAATCGGCGGCCGCCTCGCCGATCAGATAGGCCTTGCGGACACGCGGGAAGAACTCTGCGAGCGACGTGATGCCGCCGGTCTTCGGCAGCCCGCCGGCGATCCAGAAAACGTTGTCGAAGCAAGCAAGCGCGCGCGCCACCGAATCCGCATTGGTCGCTTTGGAATCGTTGACGAACAGGACCGCACCGCGCCGCCCGACCTCCTCCATGCGGTGCGCAAGGCCCGGAAAAGAGCGCAAGCCCGCCTGGATCGCCGCGGCGTCAAGCCCGAGCGCCAGCGCCGCCGCAGCGGCGCACGCGGCGTTTTGCGCATTGTGCAAACCACGCAGCGAGCCGATGCCGCCAAGTTGTGCAATTTCGCGCGCGACGCCAGCGGTAGCCTGGATGATTTTTCCCTGCTCGGCGTAAATCCCCTCGGCCAGTGGCCGCAGGACAGACACGCGCACCACACGCTTGCCGGCGCGGTCGAGCCGGCCGGCCACGGCAGCGCACCACTCATCGTCGATGCCGATGATTGCGGTGCCACTGCCCTGCACGCCGGCGACGAGGCGCTCCTTGACCGCGGCGTAGTTCGCCATGGTGCCATGGCGATCGAGGTGATCCTCGGTGACGTTGAGCAGGATGCCGATCGACGGATCGAGCGATGGCGCGAGGTCGATCTGATAGGACGAGCACTCGATGACATGGACGCGCGACAGGCTGGACAGTCTTGCGCGCGGCGGCTGCAGCGACAGGATCGCGGTGCCGATATTGCCGCCGAGCTGCGCATCGAAACCCGCCGACGCCAGCAGGTGCGCGGTGAGAGCCGTCGTGGTCGACTTGCCGTTGGTGCCGGTGATGGCGACGAACGGCGCGTCCGGTACGAGACGCCGCCGCTCGCGGCAGAACAGCTCGATATCGCCGATCACCTCGATGCCGGCAGTTGCGCGCAAGCTCGACGGTCCAGTGCGGCTTGGGATGGGTCAGCGGCACGCCGGGCGTGAGTACGAGCGCGGCGATCTTCGACCAGTCGGCCTTCCGCAGATCGGCCGTCGGGATACCGGCCGCGTTCGCCTTCGCGACGCTCTCCGCATTGTCGTCGAATGCGACGACATCGCCGCCACCCGCGAGCAACGCGCTGGCGCTCGCAAGGCCCGAGCCGCCGAGGCCGAAAACGGCGACCTTTTTTCCCGCGAAGGTCGTGACCGGGATCACGACGAAGCTACCTCAGCTTCAGGGTCGACAGCCCGGCGAGCGCGAGCACGACCGAGACGATCCAGAAGCGGATGACGATCTGCGGCTCGGTCCAGCCGAGCTGCTCGAAATGATGGTGGATCGGCGCCATCCTGAACACGCGCTTGCCGGTGAGCTTGAACGAGACCACCTGCACGATGACGGAGACGGCTTCGAGCACGAACAGCCCGCCGATCACGGCGAGCACGATCTCGTGCTTGGTGGCGACCGCGACCGAGCCGATCATGCCGCCGAGCGCGAGCGAGCCGGTATCGCCCATGAAGATCGACGCCGGCGGCGCGTTGAACCAGAGGAATCCGAGACTCGCGCCGAGCACCGCGCCGCATAGCACCGCAAGCTCGCCGGTGCCGGCGACGTAGTGGATTTGCAGGTAATCGGCGAACACCGCATTGCCGGACAGGTACGCGATCATGCCGAAGCTCGCCGACGCGATCATCACCGGCACGATGGCGAGCCCGTCGAGACCGTCGGTCAGGTTCACGGCATTGCCGGCGCCGACGATGATGAAGGCGCCGAAGAACACGAAGAACCAGCTCAGATCGATCACCAGTTCCTTGAAGAACGGAAACACCAGCGAGGTCGAGAACGGCGGCCGGCCAAGCTGCACCAGCACGATGCAAGCGACGGCCGCGATCACCGCTTCGATGCCCATGCGGGTGCGCCCGGGAAACTCGTTGTGGGCCTGCTTGGTGACCTTGAGATAATCGTCGTAGAAGCCGACCAGCCCGAAACTGAGCGTGACAAACAGCACGATCCACACATAGGGGTTGGCCGGATTCGCCCACAGCAACGTGGACACCAGCGTGCCAGACAGGATCATCAGCCCGCCCATGGTCGGCGTGCCGGCCTTGGTCAAAATGTGCGATTTGCGGACCGTCGGTGCGGATCGGCTGGCCCTTGCCCTGGCGCAGGCGCAGGTTGTCGATGATGAACGGCCCGAACAGGAACACGAACAGCAGCGCGGTGACGACCGCGCCGCCGGTCCGGAACGTGATGTAGCGAAAGACGTTGAGGACGGAGAGCTTGTCCGAGAGATCGACCAGCCAATAGAGCATTGCATCAACCTTGCGCGTGGGCGTCTGCGAGCGCCCGGTGCCGAGGGTAGAGCCGTTCGAGCGCCTTGACGATGGGTCCCATGCGCGAGCCGAGCGACCCCTTGACCATGATGGCGTCGCCGGCACGGATCGCCGACAACACCTGCGCTTCGAGCGCCGCGGAGTCATCCGCATATCCGCCGCGGCGGCTCGTGGGAAGGGCTTGCCACAGCGCGCGCATCAGCGGCCCACAGCAGAACACGAGATCGACGCCGTTGGCGTTGACCGGCTCGGCCAGGCCTTTGTGCAGCGCGTTGCCCTTCGGCCCGAGTTCCAGCATGTCGCCGAGGACAGCGATGCGGCGGCCGTGCGCACCGACCGGCGCATGGCCGAGCAGCGCCAGCGCGGCGGCGACAGAGGCCGGATTGGCGTTGTAGCTTTCGTCGAGCAGCAAGGCCGCGCCGCCGGGAAGTTCGAGTTCGATGCGCGTGCCGCGCCCTTGCGCCGGCTTGAGCTCGGCGAGCGCCAGCGCCGCGAGCGCGAGATCGGCGCCGACCAGCGCCACCGACGCCAGCACGGCGAGCGAATTGAGCACGACATGGCGGCCGGGCGCGCCGAGCTTGTAGGTCACATCGTGGCCGAGGATGTTGGCCTCGACGGTCGAGCAGTCCGGATGCAGCGCGTATTTGACGAGCCGCGCATCGGCCGTTTCGTGCTCGCCGAACGACACGATGCGCTTGACGCCGGCCGCCTTCGCCTTGCGCTCAAGATGTGCGAACTGCGCATTGTCGCGATTGATCACGGCGGCGCCGCCGGGTTCGAGGCCGAGGAAGATCTCCGCCTTGGCGTCGGCAATTTTTTTCAGCGTGCCGAAGAATTCGAGATGCACCGGCGCGATGGTGGTGATGACCGCGACATGCGGCCGCGCGAGACGCGACAGCGGCTCGATCTCGCCGGCATGGTTCATGCCCATTTCGAGCACCGCATAATCCGCGCTCGCCGGGCAGCGCGCGAGCGACAGCGGCACGCCCCAATGATTGTTGTAGGACGCGACCGACGCATGCGTCTCGCCATCCTTGGCGAGCGCCGCCCGCAGCGTCTCCTTGGTGCCGGTCTTGCCGACCGAGCCGGTGACGCCGATGACTTTGGCGTTGCGTGCGCGCGCGGGCGGCGTGCGCGAGATCGCGCAGCGCGGCGAGCACGTCGGGCACGACCAGCAGCGGCGCATCCTTCGGCATATCGGCACGACGATCCGCGGCCACCACCGCGAGCCCGGCTTTCGCTGCAAGGGCGGCCGGCACGAAATCGTGGCCGTCGCGCGCGTCCTTGAGCGCGAAGAACGCATCGCCCGGCCGATCGTGCGGGTATCGATCGAAATGCCGCGAAACGCCAGCGGCAGCGCGCCCTGCCGCTCGGCGCGCATCGCCGCCGCCATCGCCTCGACGGTCCAGAGCGCGCCGCGCGCTCATGCGGCCAACTCCTTGAGCGCCGCGGCGACCTCCTCGTGATCGCTGAACGGCAAAATCTGATCGCGGATGATTTGGCCGGTTTCGTGGCCCTTGCCGGCCACCAGCAGACACGTCGCCGGCCTTGAGCTCGCGAATAGCGGCATGAATCGCTTCGCGCCGGTCGCCGATCTCGACGGCACCGCGCGCGGTCGCGAGGATTGCGGCGCGGATCGCGGCCGGGTCTTCGCTGCGCGGATTGTCATCGGTGACGATGACGACGATCGGCCTTGGCGTTGGCGATCGCGCCCATCAGCGGCCGCTTGCCGCGATCGCGGTCGCCGCCGGCGCCGAACACCACGATCAGGCGGCCGGTGACGTAGGGCCGCAGCGCATCGAGCGCCTTGCCGATCGCATCGGGCTTGTGCGCGTAATCGACGAAGATCGGCGCGCCCTTGCTGTGGCCGACGAGCTCGAGCCGCCCCTTGGCGCCCTTGAGACCCTCCAGCGCCAGAAACACCGCGCGCGGATTGCCGCCCGTCGCGATGGCGAGTCCGGCGGCGACGAGCGCATTCTCGACCTGGAACTGGCCGACCAGCGGCAGGCGCACGTGGAAATTCCGTTTGCGATGCTCGACCTGCAGCGTCTGCGAAAATCCGTCGATCTTGCATTCGACCAGGCGAATGCCCGTTGCCGTTGCGGCCGACGCCGAGAACATTGAGGCCGCGCGCCTTGGCGGCCGCCATCACGGCCTCGGCGTGGTCGTTATCGACGTCGATGACGGCGGCGCCGCCGCGCGGCACCAGCTCCTCGAACAGCCGCAGCTTGGCGGCGAGGTAGGAATCGAAGCTCGGATGATAGTCGAGATGATCGCGCGTGATGTTGGTGAAGGCCGCCGCCAGCGAGGCGCACGCCGTCGAGCCGGTTCTGGTCGAGGCCGTGCGACGACGCCTCGACGGCGAGATGGGTGACGCCGTCGCCGGCAAGCGCGTCGAGCGTGCGATGCAGATCGACCGGATCGGGCGTGGTCAGCGAGCCGTAGGTCTCGCCCTTCGGCGAGACCAGGCCGATCGTGCCGATGCTCGCGGCGGGATGTTTGAGCGCGCTCCAGATCTGGCGCGTGAACGCGGCCACCGAGGTTTTGCCGCTCGTGCCGGTGACGGCGACGATGGTCGAGGGCTGGCGCGGAAAATATCTCGCCGCAGAGAGCGCGAGCGCGCGCCTGGGCGTTGGCGACCCGGACGAACACGACGCCTTCGGGCACAGGCGTAACCGGCACCCGCTGCGCAATGACGGCCACGGCGCCGGCGGCGACGGCCGGCTCGATGAAACGCAGTCCGTCGGTCTTGCTGCCGGGCACGGCAAAGAACACGTCGCCGCGCTTGACCGCGCGGCTGTCGGCCGTCAGCCCGGCGATGTCGATATCGCCGTCGCGCGGCGCGAGCGCGGCATCTGCGGGCAGGAGGTCGCGAAGCTTCATGGCGGTCCGGGCGCGTGCGGGCCTCGCCTTACCTGCTTTCCCTCGCCGTGGCCAGTATCAGCCGGTCGGCCGTCGGCAGGTCCATGCGCGGCTCGATGCCAAGGAGCGGCGCGATCCGGGCGACCACTGCGCCGCCGACCGGCACCGCATTCCATCCCGACGTGGTGAATCCGTGCGTCTCCGGCAGCGGCCTGCGGCTCGTCGATCATGATCAGGAGCAGAAAGCGCGGCTTGTCTGCCGGCAGCACCGCCATGAAGTCGGTGAGCGTCTTGGTCTTCGAATAGCGCCCATTGACGACCTTCTCGGCGGTGCCGGTTTTGCCGCCGATATAATAGCCCTTCACGTCCGCCCGCGTCGCGCTGCCCTTCTCGACATTGAGCCGCATCAGGTAGCGCATCTTCTCGCTGGTCTCGGGCTTGATGACACGCTTGCCGAGCGCGCTGGCTTCCTGCTCGGTGCGTCTTAGAAAGGTCGGCGGAATCATGATGCCGCCGTTCATCAGTGCAGCGACGCCCATGACCGCCTGTAGCGGTGCGACCGAGAGGCCATGACCGAACGCGATGGTGATGGTGTTCAATTCGCCCCAGTGCTTGGGCACGATCGGCTCGGCGCTTTCCGGCAGTTCGGTGCGCAGGCGATCGAGCTGGCCGATTTTTTTCAGGAAGGCCTTGTGGCCCTCGACCCCGATCGCAAGCGCTGCCCGCGCGGCGCCGATGTTCGAGGAATAGGTGAAGATCTCCGGGACAGTGAGGACCCGGTGCTGGGCGTGGAAATCGTGGATGGTGAACTTGCCGTACTGCAGCGGCGCGCGCGCGTCGAACGAGGAATTGAGCGTGACCTTGCCGGAATCCAGCGCCATCGCGAGAGTGAAAGCCTTGAAGGTCGAGCCCATCTCGTAGACGCCGGTGGTCAGGCGGTTGATACGGGTCGGATCGTTGGCCTGGCCGGGATTGTTCGGGTCATAGTCCGGCTCCGATACCATGGCGACGACTTCGCCGGTGCGCACGTCGAGCACCAATCCTGCGGTGGCCAGCGCCTTGAACTTCGTGCGCGCGGCGACAAGCTCGTCGCGCAACGCGTGCTGCACGCGCAGATCGACGGCGAGATTGACCGGCGTCTGCAGCCGGTCGGTGGCGAGTCCGGCCATGTGCAGATCGGCGAGCCCGTGCCCATCGAGCCATTTTTCGATGCCGGCAATGCCCTGGTTGTCGATGTTGACATGACCGATCAGGTGCGAAACCTCCGGGCCGTTCGGATAGGCGCGCTTGTTCTCGCTGAGGAAGCCGATGCCGGGCAGACCGAGCCGATGGATATCCTGCTGCTGCTTCGGCGTGATGTCGCGCTTGAGCCAGACGAACCCGCGCTTGGACGACAGACGCTCGCGCAGCTCCTTGGGGTCGAGATCGGGCAGCGTTGCCGTGAGCAGTTCGAACGCCTCGTCGACATCGATGAGCCGCCGCGGCTCGCCGAACAGCGAAGGCACGCGCACATCGGTCGCCAGCACCTCGCCGTTGCGGTCGAGAATGTCGGGCCGCGCTGTCGCGACGGCGTCCCCGGTGACTGCGCGATGGGCGAAGCGGGCATCGGGGATGACCGCAAACATCACCAGGCGGACGGCAATGACCGCATAGACGGCAGCGAAAGCGAGGATCGCGAGACCGACGCGCGCCCGCGCCTTGGCGGCGCGATCGTTGTTGCGGCCGTAGAGCAGCGTGCGCAGGAACCGCCGTCGCCACGGCTCGGCCGGCTGCTGCGGAAGGGTGTCGGCGGCGACATTCATGGCGACGAATCCGGATTTGCGTCTGGCACCGGCGACGACGATGGGTCGGGCGTTCCGATCCGGCGGATCACCGGCTGGCGGCGCAATGGACCCGGTGATGGTCTCCGGCTCCTCCAGGTTTTCGATCATGGCGCCGATCGGGTCGCTGCTATCCGGCTGGATGAAATTCGGCGGCCGCTCGGGCAAGCGGTCGAACGTGTCGAATTGGGTCGGCGCGATCGGCTTGAGCGGCAGATGGCGCTTGGCCAGCAGCTCGATGCGCGCGGGGTTGTCGAGCTGCCCCCATTCGGCGCGCAGCGTGGCGATGGCTTCGCGTTCGCGCCGCACCTCGCCGCGCAGCTTGGCGAGACGTTCGGCCTGGACGGCCGAGTCGAACTTGATCTGATAGACGTAGGACGCCGCGAGGATGAGCGCGCCGATCACGACCAGATTGAGCAGGCGCAGGATCATGACCGCCCCCGCAGGATGTCCGCCAGCGCCGGCAGGCGCGGCAGCATATCGGACAAGTCCTCATCGCGCGGCGCAGCCTCGGTGCGCTCGGCGGTGCGCAGCTTGGCCGAGCGCGCGCGCGGATTGGCGGCGATCTCGGCAGCGTCCGGCACCTCCGGTCGCTTGGTGAGCGCGCGAAACGTGGGTGGCTCCGGTGTGATCTCCGGGCGGTGGCGCGAGCCCGCAGGCGGCCGGCTGCGTTCGGCCAAAAACATTTTGACGATGCGGTCTTCGAGCGAATGGAAGGCAACGACAACCAGCCGGCCCGACGGCGCGAGCACGCGCTCGGCGGCAGCAAGGCCCGCGGCAAGCTCGCCGAGCTCGTCGTTGACGAACATGCGCAGCGCCTGGAAGGTGCGCGTCGCCGGATGAATGGCGCCCGGTCGGGCGTGAACCACGCGCGAAACAATTTCAGCCAGCGCAGCAGTGGTGTCGATCTTGCGCTCGCCACGCGCCTTGACGATGGCCCTCGCGATGAAACGCGCCTGGTGATCTTCGCCGAGCGTGGCGATGATGGCCGCAAGATCGCGCCCGGAGGCGAGCGCAACCACATCGGCAGCGCTTGCGCCGTCCGCTCCCATGCGCATGTCGAGCGGCCCATCGAAACGGAACGAAAAGCCGCGCTCCGGCTCATCGAGCTGCATCGAGGACACGCCGAGGTCGAACACGACGCCGTCGACGGCGGCATGCCCGCAGCTCTTCACCACCGATTCCAGTTCCGAAAAGCGATCCTCGACAAGCTCAAGCCGGCCTTGCGCTTCATTGACGAGATCGGCGCCGCGCGCGATTGCGCTCTGGTCGCGATCGATGCCGATGACGCGTGTTCCAGGCGTCGCGAGGATCATGCGCGCATAGCCGCCGGCGCCGAACGTGGCGTCGACATAGACGCCGCCGGCATGCACACCGAGCAGCTCGACAGCGCGGCGGCCGAGCACGGGAATGTGACGGGCCAGTCCGCCAGCGACAGCGTTTGTCTCGCTGCCGCTGCCCGCCGTCATTCCCGTGCTCCGAGCGGTTTTGGCGCCGCTACCCGGGTGCCCAGCTCCTGCTTGAAGGCGCGGACCTTGTCGGTGGCCTCGACGAGTTCCGCACGAAAGCGGCCAGGCTCCCAGATTCGAAACTTGTGGCCGAGACCGACGAAGGCAACCGTCTCCATGATTCCCGCATGCGATTTGTGCGCGTCGCTCAGGACCACACGGCCCTCGCCGTCGATCTTGAGCGTTTCGCTGGTGCCGTAGAGCGCGAGCGAAAATTGCTCGCGCTGATCGGAATAGGGCGGATAGCCGCCAATCAGCGCCTCGATCTCGGCGAGCAGCGCATTGCCGCCGGCGTCGATCGCCGGCCGGTCGAGCGCGGGATGGCAGTACAAGCCATCGAAGCCATCGCGCGCCAGCACCGCGCGGAACGGCGCGGGTATCGAAACGCGGCTCTTGGCGTCGAGGCGCAAGCGTATAGTGCGAGACGAAACGATTTATCGCGGCGCTCGCGCCGCCATGTGCAGACGGTGAAACTGGCGACAATGCCGAAGCGCCATCCCTTGCCCCCATCCGCGCGAACGATCGGGTCCGCTGCGGGCATCACCCTTTTGGGTGGGATTTTATGGGCTAACATGGGATAATATGGGCGTCAATCGGTGCTGTCATCCCTGTGGGGCAGCAGGGATTCGTGCTCAACAGCCGATTAACGCGGCGCACGCTTAAGGAATTGTTGAAGGCGGCCGGGGCCCCGCGCCGCAGCATGGAATGCGCACATGGGCGGACAGCGGTCAGCGTCAATGAAAAAAGGCCGACGACAAGGCGTGAAATACGTGGCTTTCGGGCAACGAGTGTTGCTTTTCTTCAAAAACTGCGCGTTTGCCGCACCAATTCGGCTTGTCCGCGGGCCATGGTGCCTTAAAGTCGCCCGCATGGTTAACGTTGTGTCGCGCGTATTTCCGGCCGAGTCCTGCGTCGTCGCCGAAGTCATGCCATCGCCCAGTCACGGCGAGCGCAAGGACAATCGGCGGCCGGACATGATTCTGCTGCACTACACCGGCATGGCAGACCCGAAGGCCGCGCTCGAACTGCTGCGCAAGCCAGGCAGCGAAGTATCGGCGCACTATTTCGTCTTCGAGGACGGCCGCATCATCCAGCTCGTGCAGGAATTGCGGCGCGCCTGGCATGCCGGCGTCGCGTTCTGGGCCGGCGAGACCGACATCAATTCGTGCTCGATCGGAATCGAAATCGCCAATCCCGGCCACGACTACGGCTACCCCGATTTTCCCAGGCGTCAGATCGCGGCCGTGACGGCGCTGTGCCGCAGCATCCAGACCCGCTATACGATTCCGCCGGTTCGCGTGCTTGCACATTCCGACGTCGCGCCCGCGCGCAAGCAAGACCCCGGCGAAAAATTCCCCTGGCGCACGCTTCATGATTCCGGCGTCGGGCATTGGGTGAAACCGCGCCGCTCAAGGAAGGCGGCTTGCTGCTTGCGCTCAGCGATCGCGGCGAGGAAGTCACTGCGATGCAGACCGCGCTCGCCGAATACGGCTACGGCGTCGAGGTCAACGGCAATTACGATTCCGCCATGCACGATGTTGTGGCGGCGTTCCAGCGCCACTTCCGCCCCGAGCGCGTCGACGGCGTCACCGATGAGTTCGACGCGTACGACCCTGCACGAACTCCTCGCCCATCGCGGCCGCGTTCGCACGATTGCCGCGCGCGCGAGAGAGACGGAACGCATCGCCTCTTGACGGCGGCGCGCCGCGGCCCCATCCCTACATCTGTCAGTCGGCCGGACGGCCGCTGCGGCAACAGCCGAAAGGCCGCCGCAGAGGAAAGTCCGGGCTCCATGGACATGCGGTGCCGGATAACGTCCGGCGGGCGCAAGCCTAGGGATAGTGCCACAGAGAACAGACCGCCGCAGTGCGTTGCGTACTACTGCGGCAAGGGTGAAACGGTGCGGTAAGAGCGCACCGCGTCTGCGGCAACGCAGGCGGCACGGCAAACCCCACCGGGAGCAAGACCGAATAGGAACGGCGCGGGGAATGCGTCTGCGTATCTTGGACGCAAACTTCGGGATCGGTGTCCGGATCCGGCCGTTCGGGTAGGTTGCTGGAGGCGACGGGTAACCGGCGTCCCAGAGGAATGGCCGTCGCGCGTGCGGTTTGCGCCGCACGCCTTACAAAACCCGGCTTACAGGCCGGCTGATGACTATCGAGGGGGCCCGGTCGGGGATATCGGCCGGGCCCCGCCAATTTTCCCGGCTCGGTACATTGCAGATATTCTTGCAGTTTCGCGCGGAGACGAATAAGCTAGATGATCAGCTAGCTGGTTGGCGGACATGACTGAGATCGGTCTTTTCGACGCAAAGAACAAACTCTCGGCTCTGATCGACCGTGTCGAACGCGGCGAGGAAGTCGTCATTACGCGCCGCGGCCGGGCCGTGGCAAAGCTGGTGCCTGATGAATGGCCAAGGCCGCGACCGCGAAGAAGCTCTGGAAGCCGTGCGCGCGTATCCGAGAGCTCGCGAAAGAGATGAACCTTGGGCCGTTCGACTGGAACGAGTGGAAATCATACCGGGACGAAGGGCGGCGCTGACATGGCGCACGCGGTCGTCGATTCATCCGTCACGATGACCTGGTTCTTGCCTGACGAGCAACACTACCGCGTCTCAAAAGTTGCTCGATGCGACTGGTCAACACGGCGCGGTGGTGCCAAGCATCTGGCCGATCGAAATCGCCAACGCATTCCTTGTGGCGGAGCGGCGCAAGCGAATTCTGGTCGAGCATCGGCGCGCGGCGCGATCAGACAATTCTCGCCCTTCCCATCACGAAATCGATTCCGAAACGTCGTTGCAGTCCTTCGGACCGATCTTCGAACTCGGCTTCCCAATTTACAGCTCACCGCCTACGACGCCTGTTATCTCGAACTTGCACGACGGCGCGAATTGCCATTCGCCACGCTCGATGGCGATCTGCGCAAAGCTGCGCGAGCGGCCGGTGTGCCGCTCGCTCGTGCTTTAATCGTCAGGCTGCCGCGCGGCCCTTGTCGCCGCGCTCCAGCGACTGGATCGCTTCAGCAACTGTCTGCACATCGCCGAACTGGCCGTAGAACGCCGACAGTGACGCGTTGTGCTCCTCGTCCGTATTGGTGGCGAGGCCGTCGGCGAGCATGACGACCCTGAAGTTGAGCATCATGGCGTCGCGCGCCGAGCTCTCGCAGCACACGTTGGTCGCGGTGCCGGCGATCAGCACGGTGTCGATCTTGCGCTCGCGCAGATGGCGCTCGATGTCGGAGGAACCCTGGATGAATGCGCTGTAGCGCTTCTTGTCGATCTTGCCGTCCTCCGGTTTGATGTCGAGCTCGTGCCAGTACTGGTAGCCGTCCTGGCCCAGCTCCATCGAATCGTAACGGCGCTGCATCCGCTCCGGCAGCAACAGCCCATCGTGGTAATTGGACCAACTTTGCCGTGTTTCGTGGGTCGTATTGCGGATCCACACCACATGCCCGCCGCGCCGCCGCAGGTCCGTCGCCATCCGGTTGATCGCCGGCACGATCTCGCGCGCGAGCGGTACCTCGCCCAGGTGGCCCTGCTTCACGAAATAATTCTGCATGTCGATGACGAGCATCGCGGTGCGCTGCGGATCGAGCGTATCGAACGGATGCGCCTTGCCGCAGCGCATCTTGACGCGCTTGGCGATGGTTTCGGAAATCGCGATCTTGTGCATGGGATGCTCCCCGTGTCTCGGCCCACCCGGCCGGGCGATATCGTCGGCGCGCATCATATTCGGCCGCGATGGGCTTGTCCCGGCCGGCAGCGCCATTAGTGTCGAGCACCTTCGAGGGGCGACAGGGACGAGCGTATGCGGGGCAGTTGGGATTTCTGGATCGATCGCGGCGGCACCTTCACCGACGTGATCGGCAAACGGCCGGACGGCACGCTCGTCGCCCACAAGCTGCTTTCGGAAAACCCCGAGGCCTACGGCGACGCCGCGGTCGAAGGGCATCCGCCATCTCATCGGCATTGCGCCGGGCGAGCCGATCCCGGCGGGCCGCATTGGCGCGGTGAAGATGGGCACCACGGTCGCCACCAACGCGCTGCTCGAACGCAAGGGCGAGCGCACGCTGCTGCTCGTCACGCGCGGCTTCCGCGACGCGCTGCGGATCGGCTACCAGGCGCGGCCGAAAATCTTCGCGCGCCATATCATCAAGCCGGAAATGCTCTACGAGCGCGTCGCCGAAATCGGCGAACGCGTGCGCGCCGACGGCACGATCGAGCAGGAACTCGATCTCGCCAGCGCGCGCGAGGCGCTCGAACGCGCCTATGCCGACGGCATCCGCGCGGTGGCGATCGTGTTCATGCACGCCTATCGCCATCCCGACCACGAGACAGCGCGTCGCGGCGCTGGCGCGCGAACTCGGCTTCCCGCAGGTCTCCGCGAGCCACGAAGTGTCGCCGCTGATCAAGCTTGTCGGCCGCGGCGACACCACCGTGGTCGATGCGTATCTGTCGCCGATTCTCGCCCGCTACGTGGCGCAGGTGGCGGGGGATCTTGAAACCCTCCCCTGCAGGGGGAGGGTCGACCGCAAAGCGGTCGGGGTGGGGAAGTAACGCAGAGCAAGAAGCACGTTCCCCCACCCGCCGCGCTTCGCGCGACGACCTCCCCCCTGCAGGGGGAGGTGAAGAGACGCGCCTCATGTTCATGATGTCGTCGGGCGGGCTCACCGCGGCGGAATTGTTCCGCGGCAAGGATGCGATCCTGTCGGGGCCGGCCGCGGGCGTCGTCGGCATGGCGGAGACCGGACGCAGCGCCGGCTTTCCCGAACCTCATCGGCTTCGACATGGGCGGCACCTCGACCGACGTGTCGCATTTTGCCGGCGAGTACGAGCGCGCGTTCGAGACCGAGGTCGCGGGCGTGCGCATGCGCGCGCCGATGATGCTGATCCACACCGTGGCCGCCGGCGGCGGCTCGATCCTGCATTTCGACGGCGCGCGCTTTCGCGTCGGGCCGGATTCGGCCGGCGCCAATCCGGGACCGAAATGCTACCGCCGCGGCGGACCGCTCGCCGTCACCGACGCCAACGTGATGATCGGCAAGCTGATCCCCGATTTTTTCCCGAAAATTTTCGGACCCGCGCAGAATCGAGCCGCTCGATGCCGACGCAGTGCGCGCAGCCTTCGCCAAACTGGCGAAAGAAATCGGCGACGGCCGCACGCCCGAACAGGTTGCCGACGGCTTCATCCGGATCGCGGTCGAGAACATGGCGAACGCGATCAAGAAGATTTCCGTGCAGCGCGGCTACGACGTCACGCGCTACGCGCTCAACTGCTTCGGCGGCGCCGGCGGCCAGCATGCCTGCCTCGTCGCCGACGCGCTCGGCATGACGACCGTGCTGATCCATCCGTACTCGTCGCTGCTCTCTGCCTACGGCATGGGGCTCGCCGACATCCGCGCCACGCGCCAGCAGGCGATCGAGCTGCCGTTCGATGCCAAGGCGCTTGCGGCGCTCAACAAAGATCGGCGGCAGGTTGTCGAAGGACGTGCAGCCAAGAAGTCATCGGCCAGGGCGTCCCGGCGAAGAGCATCAAGGTTTTCGTGCGCGCGCACATCCGATACGCGGGCACCGACACGGCGCTGGTGGTCAGGGCCGGCTCGCTCGCCGCCATGAAGGCGACGTTCGAGAAAGCGCACAAGGCCCAGTTCGGCTTCATCGACCGCGCCAAGGACCTGGTCGTCGAAGCGGTATCGGTCGAGGCGGTCGGCGGCGGCGCGCGCTTCAAGGAGACAGTGCGCAAGACGACGCGCGGCAAGCTCCCGCTCGCCGACGCGACGCACGCGTTTCTTCTCCGGCGGCAAGTGGCGTCGCCGCTCTGGTCTACACCCGCGAGCAGCTTGCGCCGGGCCAGAAGGTGAAAGGCCCGGCCATCGTCATCGAGCCGCATCAGACCGTCGTCGTCGAGGACGGCTGGCAGGCCGAGATCACCGGCCAAGAATCACCTCGTGCTGCGGCGCGTCGCGAAGCTCGCGCGCCCGCGCGCGATCGGCACCCATGCCGACCCGGTGATGCTCGAAGTGTTCAACAACCTGTTCATGTCGATCGCCGAGCAGATGGGCGTCGCGCTGCAGAACACCGCCTATTCGGTCAACATCAAGGAGCGGCTCGATTTCTCCTGCGCGGTGTTCGACGGCGCGGCTCGCTCGTCGCCAACGCGCCGCACATGCCGGTGCATCTCGGCTCGATGGACCGCGCGGTCGAGACCGTCATCCGCGAGAACAAGGGCGACATCCGTCCCGGCGACGTCTATGCGATCAACGCGCCGTACAACGGCGGCACGCATCTGCCCGGACATCACCGTGTGCACGCCGGTATTTGACGGGCGCGAAAATCCTGTTCTGGGTCGCCTCGCGCGGCCATCACGCCGACGTCGGCGGCGTCTCGCCCGGCTCGATGTCGCCCAACGCGACGACGATCGAGCAGGAAGGCGTCTACATGGACAACTTCCGGCTGGTCGAGCGCGGCCGCTTCCGCGAGAAGGAGCTCAATGCGCTGCTCACCGGCGCGAAATATCCGGCGCGCAATCCGCTGCAGAACGTCAACGACATGAAGGCGCAGGTCGCCGCCAACGAGAAGGGCGTGCAGGAGCTGCGCAAGGTGGTGGCGCATTTCACGCTGCCCGTCATCAAGGCCTACATGCATCACGTGCAGGACAACGCCGCCGAAAGCGTGCGCCGCGTCATCGACCGGCTGCACGACAGCGAGTTCAGCTACGAGATGGACCAGGGCACCGATCATCAAGGTGCGCATCACGGTCGACAAGAAGAAGCGCGAGGCGACGGTCGATTTCACCGGCACCTCGCCGCAGCAGCCGACCAACTTCAACGCGCCGGCGCCGGTGACGCGCGCCGCCGTGCTCTACGTGTTCCGCGTCATGGTCGACGACGACATCCCGATCAACGCCGGATGCCTGCGGCCGATCACGATCGTCATCCCGAAACGCTCGATGCTGTCGCCGGAATATCCGGCCGCGGTCGTCGCCGGCAACGTCGAGACGTCGCAGGCGGTGACCGACACGCTGTTCGGCGCGCTCGGGTCGCTCGCGGCGCGCAGGGCACCATGAACAATCTCAATTTCGGCAACGCGCGCTATCAGTATTACGAGACGATCTGCTCCGGCTCGCCGGCGGGCCCGGGATTTCCCGGCACCGACGCCGTGCACACGCACATGACCAACACGCGTCTCACCGATCCGGAGGTGCTGGAATTCCGCTATCCGGTGCTGCTGGAGGATTTCCACATCCGGAAGAATTCCGGCGGCCGCGGACAATGGAACGCCGGCGACGGCGTCATCCGCACCATCCGCTTCCTCGAAAAAATGGAATGCACGATCCTGTCCGGCCACCGCCGCATCCGGCCGTTCGGCCTCGCCGGCGGCGAGGACGGACAGCTCGGCATCAACACGGTGCGAAGGAACGACGGCTCGATGGAGACGCTGCAAGGCGCCGACGCCACCGTGATCGACGCCGGCGAAGCCATCATCATCCAGACGCCGACCGCGGGCGGCTACGGCAAGCCAACCGGCGAGCTGAACGCGCGCGCTCACGGCGCCTTGCGGTGCATCGAGTATTTGACCTTGACCGTATTGCCTCTCCCAGAAGAAGGTATAGTCGGCGATCAGATTCACGCCGTCCGGCAGCGGCAACACGGCGTTGCACACGACGTGATCCTTGTCGCTTGAAACGGTCTTGATCGACGTGTAGTCGCCCGGCTCGAAATTGTGCTCCTTGTAGATTCCGGCCATCGTGTCCTTGGCGGACTTCGAATCGCAATCGGGCAGGACATATATGCCCTTCAGGGCGCTGTAGAGCTGCGATGCGCCGAGTGCGATGGCCGCGAGGCCTACGATACCCCACACGATGCGGCTGAACTTGCTGCGCGGCTTTGCGGCCGGCGTGGGAGCGCTTGGTGCGCTCGCCTTGTTATCTTGTGTCGGTTCCATTCAATGTTTCTCCGGCAGTGCGAACACATAGATTTCATTGTGGCCGCGCACCGCCTTGAAGCTTTTAACCACGCCGAGCAGGCCGGCCGTGCCTGACTGTGCGTCGCCAGTCATGACGGCGACATACTGCCGGCCGTTCACCGCGTAGGTGATGGTGCTGGTCGAAACGATGCCCGCCAAGGATGCTTTCCCAGAGTATCTTGCCGCTGTCGGAATCGAACGCGCGGAAGCGCCGATCGAGGTCACCCCAGAACAGCACATCGCCGGCGGTGACAAGCGCTGAGCCGTTGCCCGGTATCGGCTGCGAGTAGATGTTGTCGATCTTGCCGGTCGAAAGGTCGACCTTCGCGATCGAGGCATATTTCTTCGGATCGGCGCCCGGAGCCATGACCTGGCGCGCGCGGCCCGAAGCCGGACGGGCTCTTGTAGTTCTCGGTCATGTCGTTGCAGGAGTTGGTGTAGGGAATGTAGATCGCGTTCTTCCGCGGATCGTAGGCCGTCGACCAGAAGCTCCTGGTGTTGTGGAAGCAGACCAGCACGCGGTCGCCGTCGTGCTTTTTCACCTTGTCCCAGTTGATATGGGTGCGGCCGGTATCGACATCGATCTTCGAAATGTGGAAGTCCGGCGTGTCGTACGGGAACGGCGTCGCCCACAGGAACTGTCCGTCCCGCGGTCCAGCATCCAGATGCCGCCGGCCTCGGCGACGTCGAGCACCACGTCATGCTCTTCGCCGGGTTTGACGTTCGGGTTGATCCACTTCACCGCCGCGGGATCGGGACTGACCTTGGTGCGGACAAGCATGCGCTCGTGCACATGGTCGAGGTCCCAATCATCGCCCGGCAGGTGCTGGTAGTACCACTTGAGCTTCCCGGTCTCGAGATCGAGCGCGACCGTCGAATTGCTGTAGAGCTCGGCAGGCGCCTCGCGCGGCACTGCGTCGATGTTGCCGTGGCGCTTCCATCGCGTCCAAGGCTTCGGATTGGAGATCGCCCAGTACAGCACCTTGCGGTCGCGATCGTACGATCCCGGCAGGCCCCAGGAGCTGGCGATCCGCCGCTCCGCCGGCAGGCCGCCCCAGCTATCGCCGCCGGGCTCGCCGGGCGCCGGCGTATTGTAGAATTTCCAGACTTCCTTCCCGGTCTTGGCGTCGTGCGCCGAGATGAAGCAGCCGGCGCGCGTCTCGCAGGTCCGGCTCGAGATCACCTTGCCGTCGACGACGATCGGCGCGGAGGTGTTCTGCGACAGCTCCTTGTAATCCTGGACGATGTTCGCCCAGCGCTCCTTGCCGGTCTTCGCGTCGATCGCGACGATGCGCCATCGGGAGCCAGGAAGTAGATCATGTCTTCGTAGATCGCGAGGCCCTTGCTGCGCGCGGCGGCGGCGCTGCCGATGAAATCGGTCATGTCCTTGGGATACTCGCGCGTGTATTCCCAGATGAAATCGCCATTGGTCGCGTTGACCGCGATCACGCCGGCGCCAGGGCTCACGGCGTACATGACGCCGTCGTAGACGATCGGCGTCGTTTCCGACGTGCCCGACGGCAGGCCACGCGACCACGCCAGCTGCAGTCCGCCGACAGTTCTGCTTGTTGATCTGATCGAGCGGGCTGAAGCGCTGCTCGTCGTAGGTGCGATTGATCATCAGCCAGTCGTTCGGGCTCGGATTGGCAAGCATCTCGTCCGTCACCGGCTTGAAATCCGCGGTCTGCGCGGCGGCAAGCGTGGCCATTCCGCTCAACAGAACCGCGAGCACGAAAGAAGATGCCTTGACCATGAATGCCTCCCGAAATCTATTTTCCGGCCTGCGCCCGATGGGCCGCGGGTCGTTTTCGAAACTAGAGCAAATGCGAATTCGGCTGGCAAGCGCGGTTGCCGTCGTGCGAGGCAACGGGCATTCTATGCGACGCATGGCGGGGATTTTTGTGCTCAAGGCATTCAGCATCGTCGCGGCTATCTCGGTTTCAGCACGATCGCATCGGCGCAGGATCAGGCCGCGGTCGAGGCCGGCGAGCAGCTCTACGACGACAATTGCCAGCAGTGCCACGGCGAAAACCTGAGGAATCCCGGCACCAGCTTCGATCTGCGCAAGTTCAAGGCCGACGACCGGCCGCGCTTCAACAAATTCGTCATGGAGGGCAAAGGCCAGATGCCGGCCTGGCAAGGAACGCTCAGCGACGGCGATATCGATGCGATCTGGGCCTATATTCGCGCGCACGCGTATGACAAATAAATCGCAGCGGCACGATTTTACGAAATAATTATGTGCGAATGTGCGGATGAGATGATCCGCCGACGGCGAACGCCGTAAAATAGTCTGGGGCGACTACGATCTTTCGTAAAAATTCTGGAGAGCCCAATGCCCAAGCTAGCTTCACGCCATAAGGTCCTGCTCGGAATTCTGGTCGTCTCGAGCATGGGCGTTGGATACGCCCTCGGCCAACAGCCGCATATGGATGCGGCGCTCGGATTGCTGCAAAACGCGCGCGTCGAACTGGCAAGGGCCGAGCCCAACAAGGGCGGGCACCGCGAGCGCGGTCTCGCTTTGATCGACCAGGCGATGGGCGAGGTTCGGGCCGGTATCGCATTCGGCGCCGGCCGGTGAGCCCGGCATTGCTGCTGAATCGAAAAGGCCGGACAATCGTCCGGCCTTTTTTATTTCAAATTTGGCATGGGCGCGAACCGCAGCAGGGCTATATCCGCCTGCGTGCCGATGAGAAATAATCCGCCGGTGCCGTCATGATCAAATGCGGTTCACGGCGCACACCAACATCAGCAGGAGGACAAGATGGGCAACCAGCGCAATGGCAAGCCGCCTCGATCGAAGGCATCACGCCGCGCGTTCCTCGCGGCCGGCGCCGCTGCCGCCGCCGGCGGCGCTGCGGCGCCGATGCTGCCCGCGCGGCTTCGGCTCAGGGCGCCAGCCGCGCCGGATGCCGAGCTTGCCCGCGTGCAAGGACAGCGCCGCATCCTGCTCAAGGGCGGCGTGGTGCTGACCCTCGACCGGCAGGTCGGCGACTTCGCGCAGGCGGATGTGCTGATCGAGGACGGCAAGATCCGCGAGGTCCGGCCGAACATCGCCGTGTCGGCCGACGCGCGCGGTGGTCGACGCCACGAACCGCATCGTCATTCCCGGCTTCATCGACACCCACAGCCATTCCTATCAGGGCCTCCTGCGCAACATCCTAGCCAACGGCCTGCTCAATCCCGACTACAATCGCGACGTTCAACAACACGCTGACGCCGGCCTACCAGCCGACGACGCCTATGCCGGGATGCTGGTCACGGCGCTCGGCATGATCGACATGGGCACGACCGCGATGGTCGACATCTCGCAGGTCTCGCCACACGCCGAGCACAGCGACGCCTGCATTCGCGCGCTGCAGGAATCCGGCATCCGCGCGGTCTACGCCTATTCGCGCGGCGCCGGACCCGCGCGCGCAATATCCGCAGGACATCGTGCGGCTGCAGCAGACCTATTTCAGCTCCAAGGACCAGTTGCTGACGCTGGCGCTCGGCGGCGACCTCGATGCGAAGATCTTCGCGCTGGCGCGCGAGGTCGGCGTGCCGCGTCGTCTCGCATCTGCGTCGGCAACGATCCGAGCGGCGCTGCCGAGCTCGGCCGCGCCGGGCTGCTGCGGCCGGGCGATGAATACATCCACTGCACGCATCTCAGCGACGCGGCCTGGCGGCTGATCAAGGACACCGGCGGCCACGTCTCGCTCTGCGCCGCCGATCGAGATGGCGATGGGCCATGGCATGCCGGCGATCCAGGACGCGCTCGACCACGGCATGCGGCCGAGCCTGAGCTCCGACCACGGCGTGACCATGGCGCAGGACTTCGTTCACCATCATGCGATCGACCTTCACGCTGCAGCGCCTCAGCATGCTGCAGCGCGCGCGCAACGGCGAGCAGAACCTGCCGCCGCTGCTCACCTGCCGCGACGTGCTCGAATTCGCCACCATCGAGGGCGCGCGCTGCGCCAATCTCGACAGCAAGGTCGGCACGCTCACGCCCGGCAAGGAGGCCGACATCGTGCATGCTGCAGGCCGATCGGCTCAATGTCTGGCCGCTCAACAATGCGCCCGGCGCGGTCGTCAACCTGATGAACCCGAGGAATGTCGAGACCGTCTTCATCGCCGGCAAGGTGAAGAAGTGGCGCGGCAACCTGGTGGGCGTCGATGTCGCGCGCGTGCTGCGCCTGGTGGCGGAGGCGCGCGACGGCGTGCTGCGCCGCGCGAATTTCAAGATCGATCTGTTCAGCTGATGACTTAGTCATTCCGGAGCGCGGGCTCTTGCCCGCGAGCCCGGAATGACGAAGCGTCACATCGCCTTGACGATGTCTCTCCGACATCTTCTTGGCGTCGCCAAGCAGCATCATGGTGTTGTCGCGATAGAACAGCGGATTGTCGATGCCGGCGTAGCCGGAGGCGAGCGAGCGCTTGATGAACATGACGGTGCCCGCCTTCCAGACTTGCAGCACCGGCATGCCATAGATCGGCGAGGATTTGTCATCCTCGGCGGCCGGATTGGTGACATCGTTGGCGCCGATCACGAACGCGACGTCGCACTGCGCGAACTCCGAGTTGATGTCTTCGAGCTCGAACACCTCGTCGTAGGGAACGTTGGCTTCCGCGAGCAGCACGTTCATGTGGCCCGGCATGCGGCCCGCGACGGGATGGATCGCGTATTTGACCTCGACGCCTTCCTTCTTGAGGTGGTCCGCCATCTCGCGCAGTGCATGTTGCGCCTGCGCCACCGCCATGCCGTAGCCCGGCACGATGATGACCTTTGACGCGTTCTTCATGATGATAGGCGGCGTCTTCGGCCGAGCCCAGTTTCACCGGCCGATGCTCCGCGCCCGCCGCCGGGCCCGCGACCTCGCCGCCGAAGCCGCCGAGGATCACCGAGATGAACGAGCGGTTCATGCCCTTGCACATGATGTAGGACAGGATCGCGCCCGAGGAGCCGACCAGCGCGCCGGTGATGATCAGCGCCGAATTTCCCAGCGTGAAACCGATGCCGGCCGCCGCCCAGCCGGAATACGAATTGAGCATCGAGATCACGACCGGCATGTCGGCGCCGCCGATCGGGATGATGATGAGAACGCCGAGCAGGAACGACACCCCGGCGAGCGTCCAGAAGGCGACGTGGTCCTGCGTCTGGAACAACCACACGATGCAGGCGATGAGCCCAATCGCCAGCGCGAGGTTGATGACGTGCCGTCCCGGGATCGTGATCGGCGCGCCGCTCATGCGGCCTGACAGCTTGAGGAAGGCGATCACCGAGCCGGTGAAGGTGATGGCGCCGATGGCGACGCCGAGCGACATTTCGATCAGGCTTTGGCCGTGGATGGCGCCCACGGTGCCGATGTCGAACGCCGCGGGCGCATAGAGCGCGCCGGCCGCGACCAAGACCGCCGCCATGCCGACCAGCGAATGGAACGCCGCGACCAGCTCCGGCATCGAGGTCATCGGCACGCGCCGCGCAATCACCGCGCCGGCGCCGCCGCCGAGCGCCATGCCGACGATCACCAGCACCCAGGCGCTGAAGCCGACCGGCGGATGCGCGGCAAGCGTGGTGGCGATCGCGATCGCCATACCGATCATGCCGAACAGGTTGCCGCGCTGGCTGGTCTCCGGATTCGACAATCCGCGCAGCGCCAGGATGAACAGAACTCCGGCGACCAGATAAAACAGAGCGTCGAGATTGGCGTTCATGCACCGATGCGTGGCGTTCATCGGCGTACGCTTACCTCTTCTTCTTCTGGTACATGCCGAGCATGCGCTGCGTCACCAGGAAGCCGCCGAAAATGTTCACCGAGGCGAAGATCAGCGCGACGAAGCCGAGAGCGCGCGCCCAGATCGGACCGGAATCGTTGCCGACCAGCGCAACGCCGACCGCGAGCAGCGCGCCGACGACAATCACCGAGGAGATCGCATTGGTCACCGACATCAGCGGCGTGTGCAAAGCCGGCGTCACCGACCACACCACGTAATAGCCGACGAACACGGCCAGCACGAAGATCGACAGCCGGAACACGAACGGATCGACCAGATCGGCGCCGCCGGCATGCAGCGCGCCGCCGCTTGCGGTTGCGATGATGTCGAGCTGGGCGAGGACGTTTAGCGTCAGCATCAAGACCTCCTCAGGCCGTGCTCATGCGCTTGCGGACTTCGGCTTGAAATTCGGGTGCACAATGGCGCCATCGCGCGTCAGCGCCGTCGCCTTGACGATGTCGTCGTCCCAGTTGACGGCAAGCGCCTTCGCGTTCTTGTCGATCAGGATTTCGAGGAACGCGTAGAGATTCTTGGCGTAGAGGCTCGACGCGGTGGCGGCGAGCCTGCCCGCGACATTGAGATGGCCGACAATCTTCACGCCGTTGATTTCGACGACCTCGCCGGCCTTTGCGCCTTCGACATTGCCGCCGCGCTCGACCGCAAGGTCGACGATCACCGAGCCCGGCCGCATCGATGCCACCATGTCCTTGGTGATCAGGCGCGGGGCCGGACGGCCCGGAATGAGCGCCGTCGTGATGACGATGTCCTGCTTCTGGATGTGTTCGGCGACCAACGCGGCTTGCTTCGCCTGATACTCCTTCGACATTTCCTTGGCGTAGCCGCCCGCCGTCTCAGCCTGCTTGAACTCGTCGTCCTCGACCGCGATGAATTTGGCCCCGAGGCTTTGCACCTGCTCCTTCACGGCGGGACGCACGTCGGTCGCCGTCACGATGCCGCCGAGGCGGCGCGCGGTCGCGATCGCCTGCAGGCCGGCGACGCCGACGCCCATGACGAAAATCTTGGCGGCCGGCACCGTGCCCGCCGCGGTCATCATCATCGGCAGCGCGCGGCCGTATTCGGCGGAGGCGTCGATCACGGCGCGATAACCGGCGAGATTGGCCTGGCTCGACAGCACGTCCATGGACTGTGCGCGGGTGATGCGCGGCATCAATTCCATCGCGAAGCCGACGACGCCGGCGTCCGCCATGGCGCGCAGCGCCGCGTCATGGCCGAACGGATCCATGATGGCGATGACGAGCGCGCCTTTTTTGTAGCGCGAAAGCTCCGTCGCATCCGGCCGCCGTACCTTGAGCACGACATCGGCGCCGCTCACGGCGTCGCCGGCCACGGCCGCACCGGCGGCGGTATAGTCCTGATCGCGGATTCCGGATTTCATGCCCGCGCGGGGCTCGACCGCAACCTCAGCGCCGAGCCCGATCAGCTTCTTCACAGTCTCAGGGGTCGCGGCGACGCGCGGCTCGTCCACATCGGTCTCGGCTGCGACCGCGATTTTCATGAGGCCTCCGACGGCTGCATTGCCGGCGCGCTGCCGGCCATCAGCCAAGTGCCGCAATAAGCACTCAACTTCCGGTGAGGAAAGTCGCCATGCCAATGAGAATGATGATGACGACGACGAGAATGCCTTTCGCCAGGGTCAGGAAATTCCGATACGTCTCTTCGTGCGCGGGATAATCATTGCCCGTCGCAGTCGCATATTCCACCTGACCGTGATCGGCCATCTTCGTCCCTCCAACCTGCGCCCCGGCGCCGCGGGCTTAGCGTAATTGCACGCCGAGGGCAACGGCGGGAATGCGCCCGGTAACATCGAATTCGCGATTTCCGGCGCCGTCGGCCACGGGGCGGCACGCGAGTGTCGCCGACCCGGTTGATTGGGCTAGAATAGCCAATGTCCCGTTGACCGGATGTCAGGAGGCGACGATGCCCGTGGACCGACATGCTCCCATCGCGACCAGCCGCCGCACGCTGCTGGTCGGGGCCGCCGTGACCCTCGTCGCCACGCCACTCGCTGCCCAGGATTCAGCTGCGGGCAAAGTCGAATCACTGCGCGGCGAGGCCTTCGCCGAGGGCGCAAGCCCGCGCCGCAACTTGCAGCCGGCCGCCGATATCTTCTCCGGCGACCTGGTCGAGACCGACGCCAGCTCCGGCCTCATCATGCATCTCGGCAAGACCACGATCGTAAAACTTGGCGCGCTCGCCCGGTTCCGCATCGATAAGTACGTCATCGATGCCGGTGGCACGCTCGATCTCGAACAGGGCCCACTCGTGCTCGACCGCAACGACAACGCCAAAAAGGAAAACCTGCACATGCGCTCGCCGTTCGGTCTTATCGCGGTGCGCGGCACGACATTCTTTGCCGGTCCGAGCAACAATGTGTTCGGCGTATTTGTCGCCCACGGCGAGGTCTCGGTCACGGGCGGGGGCCAGACCGTAACCCTCCGCGTCGGCCAAGGCACCGACATCGCCAAGCCGGGCGCCACGCCGACCGCGCCCAAGACCTGGGCGCTCGCGCGCATCCAGGCGGCGCTGGCGTCGGTGGGATGATGCTGGTCCTCCCCCGCTTGCGGGGAGGGAAATGAAACGCGCGATGTCAGATCGCTTTCGCCGGCGCTTTCCGCGGCCCCCAACCCGCCACTGTGAACACGTCGACCGGGGCGCTGCGGCCGCGCACCGGCATGGTGCCGAGCTTTTCAATCTCGTTTGCATCGAGCCTGGCCGCCGCTGTTGCGCCGATGCAGATCGAGGTTTTCAGCTCCTTGTTCATGCCTTCGAGTCGCGAGGCCGTGTTCACGACGTTGCCGAGCGCGGTGTAGTCGAGCTTGCTGCCGCCGCCGACGTCGCCGACGATCGCCATGCCGGTTTCGATGCCGACGCGCGTGCGTCCGAGCTCGAGCTTCACCGCGAGCGGCGTCGTGCGGTACATTTTCCGTCGCCTCGATAATCGCTTTTGCGCAGGCAACGGCGTGGCGCGCATGATCGGCGAGATCGAGCGGCACATTGAACAGCGCGAACACTCCATCGCCGATCAGCTTGTCGACCATGCCGCCATTCGCGACCACGATATCGGTGACGATCGCCAGATAGCCGTCCAGCAATTGCACGACTTCGGTGGCTTCGGACCGGTCGGTCAACGCCGTGAAGCCCTCGATGTCGGTGAACATCGCCGTCACCTCGCGGCTCTCGCCGCCGAGCCGGAGCATGCTCGGATCGTCGACCAGCCGCCTGACGATGTCTGGCGCGAGATGCTGTTCGAACCGCCGCCGCAGCCTTCGCTCGCGCCGCTCGTTCTGGGCGTAGCCGCCGAGCGCGGTCGCCGCGAACACCACGACCGCGAGCGCGGGCGGCCCGGCCATGTCGACCAACAGCCGTTGCCACAAGAAGGCGCCGATGGCGCCGGCCTCCCACGCCACGCAGACCGCACCAATGAGCAGCGTTGCCGCAACCGGACGCCGGAACAGCGCGATTGCCATCGCCACCAGACACAGCAGCACCGCACCGTAAACTTCTGCGTCCGAAACCCACGACGGCCGCCGCGGCAAGGCGTCGCCGAGCAGCGTCTCCACCGCGTCGGCCTGGATCTGCACCGAGGGGCTGGTCGGCGACACCGGCGTCCGGCGCAATCCGCCGACCTCGGGCGCGCCACTGCCGACGAGCACGATGCGACCCGCGAGCCGCGCGCGTGACGTCTCGTCGTCGAGGATTTTCCAGGCCGGGACGGTGCGCGCCGGCCACAACCTCTCCGGCCGCGGCAAAACGCGCAGCGACGCGTCCGCATCGATCGGCGCCGTCACCGGCCCGATGCGCAGGCGCTGCGGAGCAATATCGAGGATGAGCGAGCCCGCGTCGTTCGCGACCCGCACCACCTCGACGGCAAAGCCCGGGCCGCGCCTGCCCGCCGACCACCACGAGCAGCGGCACGCGCCGGACGGCGCCATTGGCGTCCGCTGCCAGCACCAAGGCGCCGAAGCCACGGCCCGCCACTGCGATCACCGGCAGCGGTCCGATCGCGCCATCGGCCTGCCAGATGTCCGGTGCCTCGATGCGCCCGCGCGCAAGAAGTGGAACGGCGGGCGGCGGCGCTGCGCTCGCGGCCGGACTGAGCACGAAGCCGAGCACCGCGGGAGCCGTCTTGAGCGCATCGGCGACCGCGGCGTCTCCGTCGGGCAATTTGCTCGCAAGATTGGCGATGTCTTCGCGATCGGCCGCAACGCCGAGATTGCGCGCAAGCCCCGCCGGCGACAGCCGGTCCGGCTCCGACAGCAGGATGTTGAGGCCAAGCACGGCCGGCTTCGCCCGCGCAATTTTTTCGAGCAGATCGGCCATGACCAGCCGGCTCCACGGCCAGGGCCCGTGACGCGCCAGGCTGTCGCTGTCGATATCGACGACGACCACCTGCGACTGCGCCGGGAACGGCGCGAGCAGCGGCAACACCTCGTCGAACACAAGCTCACGCGCATTTTCGCGCAAGCTGAAAACGCCGCTAAGCCAAACCAGCAGCGCCGCGGCAAACCAGACGCCGCCGACGAGGGCCACCGACAATTGTCGTGCGCGCAAGATCATCGGCTGGTTCCGCGGCCGCGGCCCTCGCGCGCGCCGCCGATTGAATCAACGCATCTACGTTCACGCCTTCGGCAATACGACGTTCTCGCGTTTCAGATCGGTGACCTTGGCGACGCCGGACAGCAGCATCGCCGACTTCAACTCAAAGGCAAGCTGTGCGTATACGCTTTTCACGCCCTGCGAGCCGCCGGCGATCAGGCCCCAAAGCGCCGGCCGTCCGATGCCCACCGCCGTCGCGCCAAGCGCGAGAGCGCGGAAGATGTCGATGCCGCGACGCACGCCGCTGTCGAGCACCACGGGAACGCGGCCGCCAGCAGCGTCAACCGCCGCGCGCAACAGGCTGATCGAGGCAGGGCCGCCATCCATCTGACGGCCGCCATGATTGGAAACCCAGATTGCCACCGCACCGGAGGCGATGCTCTCGCGGATATCGTCAGGCTGCACGACGCCCTTCACGACCACCGGCAGGCCTGAGGCCTCGTGCAGGAATCCGATGTCGGTGAAACTCAGATTGCGCTTCTGGTCGCCGAAATTGCCGTGTCCACCGAGCGCCGGATCGTGATTGCCGATCGTCAGGCCCGGCGAGCGCGGCCGGCCGAGCGCGATGTAGTCGTCGCTCTGGCCCGGCCCCAAAGCGTCCGCGGTCAACACGATCGCCGAATATCCGGCGGCCTTGGCGCGCTGCACCAGCCAGCGATTGAGCTCCATGTCGCGGTTCATATAGATCTGGAACCATTTCGGACCGGTGGTCGCCTTTGCGATCTCCTCCATGGGTTTGTTCGAAGCTCCCGACGCGACGAACAGCGAACCCGCGTTGCCGGTCCCGGATGCGTTGGCGAGCTCGGCGTTGACGTGGAAATTGGCCTGCTGACCGGTCGGACAGGTGAAGACCGGAAGCGACAGCTCATGACCCAGCAGCTTGGTGCGCAAATCGATGTCGGTGTCGTTCACGTTTTGCAGGCGCCGCGGCATGATCGGAAAATCGTTGAAGGCGCGCCGATTCTCCCGATAGGTCCAGCCGTCGCCGGAAGGACCCATGATTGCAAAGCGTCCCGGTGAGAGAATTTTACGGGCGACCTCTTCGAGGCGTTCGACGCTCACGATGGTGAGCGGGTGCTCCTCGGTGCTTGCGCCAGGAATATTGGCAGGCGGAATGGGAACAGGCTCTTCCGCCAACGCGGAAACCGTGCGTCCAGCAGTGGCGATGGCAGCGCCTCCTGCGGCAATGGCCTGAATGAGATTGCGTCTTGACCTGTCCATCGCGTCCTCCCTGCATGTTCGGGAGCAAGCATCGCGATTGCTTCGCGAGCCGTCAACGCCATCCGCAGGGGTTGCAACAAATCGTGGCTTAGGCGGCGCAGCCTCACCGCACCATCTTGCTCGCCCACGTCGCGCAAAGCGCCGCAGCCGTCCGGATTGGCGTCAGCCGCGACATCGCCACAAGTTCGTCAACCGGCAACTCGGGATGGCGTGAAACGGCGTCTAGCAGGCGTTTGTATCTTTCCACGAACGCCCGCACGGCCGCCGGATCATAGAGATTGCCATCGAAGCTTACTTTGCAATTGTAGTGTTCCGCGTGCTGGTCCGGATTCATGCAAAAACCCCAAGGCATGGATTGAAAATGCTGCTCCATCCAGACCATAGTGACATCGGCAAATTCAATCACGCGACGATTTTGCGAGACCTGAAAAATCACTTCGATCGGAGGGCGGGCGACGCCAGCGCGCTCCAGTTCAGTGCAAAGCAATTCAAACGGCACCGCGCCACGCGCCTCAGCCGCCATTGCGACATCGCGAACAATTGAAAGCCAATCGCGAAACGATTTCTCCGGTTGATACCGAAATCGCAACGCAACCAGATTGACGAAAAGTCCATAAATGCTTTGCAGCGTCAACCGGTTTCGATTGTTGACGTAAGTGCCGACGAGAATATCTCGCTCGTTGGTTTCGGAAGCCAGCAGCGCGACGAAGACCGCAAGCCGCAATACGAAAAACGTTGCGCCCGCCATTCGACCAATACGGTCCAGGCGCTGCGATATTTTGACGTCGAGGCCCCAGTGGATCAATCCGTCGTTCGGCGTGATCGGAGCCGCGCGCGCGGCCGATCCAAATCCTGGCGCGAGCCGCCGCCACCGCGGCAAGACCGGCTGCGCAGGCGTTTCCGGCGAACGCCGGCACGGCAACCGCAACACGGCCGGCGGCTCGGCGACAATGCTCTTCCACCAGTCGACCGCCGCGCGGAATGCCGGCCCATCGGGCCGGAGCGCCTTGCGCTCCCACGCCGCATAGTCGGCATATTGCAGGTTCTGGAATTCCGGCAATGCAGGCGTCTCGCCGCGACGCTTGGCCGCGTAGAGCAGCGACAGTTCTCAGCGCGGATGCCGTCCTGCCGCGGCAGGTCCGACCGCGAGATCGTCCCGCCCGGCCGGGCCCTCAGCGTCTCGGTGTGCCCGGGAACCCTGGTCGTTCGGCTGCCGTAATAATGGGATAGAAAGGGGCCGTGCCGATGCGCGTGCCGCTGAGCCTGGCCTGCGGGGCCTACGACCGTACCGCCGCGCTGGCCCGCGGCGACATCCGGCCGGAGGGGGTCGACCTGACCTTCCTGGCGCTGCCGGTGGAGGAGACCTTCTTCCGGATGACGAGGCACCGGGAGTTCGACGCGGCCGAGATGTCGCTGTCCTCCTACCTGATCAGCCTGGACCAGGGCGCGCCCTTCGTGGCGATCCCGGCCTTCGTCTCCCGCGCGTTCCGGCACAACGGAATCTACGTCGGCGCGGCCAGCGGGGTCAGCGACCCGGCCGGGCTGGCCGGCGGGGTGGTGGGCGTGGCCGAGTATCAGCTCACCGCCAACGTCTGGATCCGGGGAATACTGGCCGAACGGCATGGGTTGCCCGTCACCTCCGTCCGGTACCGCACCGGCGGGCTGCACGAACCCGGGCGGGTAGCCAAGCTGGCGCACGACCCGCCGCCCGGGGTGGAGATCGAGCCGATCGCGCCCGGCGCCACGCTGGCGGACCTGCTCGCGGACGGCCAGATCGACGCGCTGTACACGCCGCGGGTACCGCGCGGGTTCGGCGAGGGACGGGTGCGGCGGCTGTTCGCCGATGCCCGCCGGGAGGAGGAGCGGTACTTCGCCGAGACCGGCGTCTTCCCGGTCATGCACGTGGTGGTGCTCAGGCGCGAGGTATACGAGCAGCGGCCGTGGCTGGCCCAGTCGCTGTACAAGGCGTTCGAGCAGGCCCGGCGGGAGGCGGCGGCGCGGCTGGCGGAGACGGCGGCGGGCGCCTCGCTGCTGCCCTGGGCCTACGCCGAGGTGGAGCGGACCAGGGACGTGATGGGGGCGGACTTCTGGACCTACGGCCTGGCCGGGAACGAGGACACGCTGCGCACGTTCGTCCGGTACTCCTTCGAGCAGGGCCTGGTGAGCCGGGAGCGTGAGCCGGCCGAAC
>CAVTJE010000020.1:0-134348 GCA_963734775.1 uncultured Solirubrobacterales bacterium | reverse complement strand
GGCGGCGCTGATCTTTCTCGTGGAGACCCGCACTAACCCAGTTGCCTGATGGCTGCTTGCACGGCGAGCGGTGCCGTGCGAGCAGTCCGGTGGGCGCAGACGTCCTTGTGCACAAGGTGAGAGGTGGTCGTTCACCCCGGACCGCGACGCAGCGAAAAGGCGCGCGCGAGCCGTCCATCGCCTCGATGTGGATGGTTCACGACGACGCGCACCCGGGCGTCCATAGCCGTCCAGTTCTGCACATTGGCCAACCGACTTGGGGGCTCCAATATCGGACCGGCGACCACGACGTCATCCTGGATCCAGCGTTCGCAGCTGCTGCTCCCTCGACCATCACGGCCTGCCAACGGCGTGACTGAGCACCGTCTGGCTGATCGAGGGGTGCGCTCACCGCCAACACTCGCTGGCCGGTGTGTGCGAGCGACGGCAATGATGAGCGCACGCGACTGATTGCATCGCTGGACTCCGACGCGCCAGAGCTGTCAGGGGGCAGCGGCAACGAATCGTGTGGACGGCACCGACGCGCGCGCCGCTCGCTGTCGAGCGTGCCAAAGCGTATGACCGAGAGCACGGCCGGACCCACGGTGCGTGGGGACTGGCGGTGATCGGCGGCGCGTTGGTGATCAAGGTGCGGTCGGCGGCTTCGCATCAACCGCCCAGTTCCTCCTGAAGCATTGGCCGCGGCGCTGCAACCGTGCCAACATGGGGATGGCTGGGAAGCGTCCACCACTGTCTTGGGTCGGGCTCCGCGGTGCCCGCCACCTGTCTACGTCCCGAATCTCTGGTGTAAGCGCGGTTGCGGCGCGGTGCGTCCAAGCGCAGACTGCGCTCCGATTCGATTCCGGTTTTGAGGTCCGGCGTTGGGCCTCGCCGGCGCACGAAGGAGCCCTGGCATGAGCACCGTCGACAGCGACCGCGAAGCGGCCGATCAGGTCGACGATTCCTGCGCGCCTGGGCCGGTTGAAGTGGTCGCCGTTCCAATACCCGGATGGTGTTCGGGCTCGGTGTCGCGACCTGCAGCTGGGCGCAGGCGCGCTGAGTGTACTGCCGAGCCTACGAGCAGCATTCGAACCGTCCGGTGCAGAGCGTTGGGATCAGCAGCGCGATGTTCTACGCCGAGGACGCCGAGGTCCGGGCGCAGGTAGACAAGATGATGCACACGCTCACGTCGAACAAGTGGACACCGGAATATGCCGGTGAGTACGGACATCGAAGCCGGCGGCCCGCGTGTTGACGGTGCCGGGCGCGCCGATCGCGTTTCACGTGATGGCGAAGCCGACGGGGGCGATCTGCAACCTCGACTGTGAGTACTGCTTCTTCCTCTCCAAGGAGATGCTGTATCCGGGCAGCCGCTTCCGGATGGCGCAGGAGCTGCAGGAGAGCTATATCCGTCAGCTGCTCGAGGCCCACGCGCGGGCGCCGGAGGTGGTGGTCGCCTGGCAGGGCGGTGAGCCGACGATCATGGGCGTCGAGTTCTTCCGCCGCTCGATCGAGCTGCAGCGCGAGTACGCCAGGCCGGGGCAGCGGATCCTGAACACGTTGCAGACAAACGGGACGCTGATCGACGACGAGTTCGCGGCGTTCCTGAAGGAGAACGACTTCCTGGTCGGGATCTCGATCGACGGCCCGCGCGAGATCCACGACACCTACCGGGTCAGCAAGGGCGGCAAGCCGACGTTCGACCGCGTGATCCGGGGCCTTGAGCACCTCAAGGACCACGGCGTCGACTGGAACGTCCTGACGACGCTGCACGCGGCCAACGGCGACCACGGCCGCCGTGTCTACCGGTTCCTGCGCGACGAGCTCGGAGCGACGTTCATCCAGTTCATCCCGATCATCGAGCGCGCGAGCGCCGAGACGCTCGAGATCGCCAACGCCGGCTGGGGCGGGCACGTCAACGGCCGGCCGCTGTACACCCAGCACGGCGAGCTCGTCACGAAACGCTCGATCGGACCCGAGCAGTACGGCCGGTTCATGATCGACGTGTTCGAGGAATGGGTCCGCCACGACATCGGCCGCGTGTACGTGCAGATGTTCGACACCGCGCTGGCGAACTGGGTCGGCGAGCCGGCCGGGATGTGCGTCCACGCCGGAAACGTGCGGGCAGCAGCTCGCGCTCGAGCACAACGGCGATCTTTACTGCTGCGATCACTTCGTCGAACCGGACTACCTGCTCGGCAACATCACCGAGACGCCGATGCAGCAGCTGGTCGCCTCGGCGCAGCAGACCAAGTTCGGCCAGGACAAGCGCGACACCCTCACCCAGTACTGCTTGGACTGCGACGTGCGCTTCGCGTGCAACGGCGGCTGCCCCAAGGACCGCTTCGCGACCTCCCCCTACGGCGAAGCGGGCCAGCACTACCTGTGCCCCGGCTACAAGCTCTTCTTCCATCACGTACGGGCAGCCGATGCGCACGATGGCCGATCTGCTCGCGGCCGACCGCGCACCCGCCGAGCTGATGCAGATCTACGCCGCACACGACGCCAAACGGGGTCGTAACGAGCCGTGCACCGTGCGGCAGCGGCCGCAAGTGGAAGCACTGCCACGGCGCGGATGACCGCGCGTGGCGACGGGATCGAGACGTTAGGGCGCACCATGCACGCCTTGCTCTTCCATATTCCGTTTGCGACGTCAGTGAGCTCAGTGAACTGGTTCACCGGCTGGAAGTTCAGTGGGAACTTCACGACCGTGGATCTGATCGCCGCCTCGACCAATTCGCTGAACGGGGCGCTGCTGGCTCGCCGCCCCGATCACTACAAGAACTTCACGATCGTCGGCGTGATGTGCATGGCGCTGCTGGGAGGGCTCGGCGGCGGGATCACCCGCGACGTGCTCGTCAACCAGGTTCCCGGAGCGCTGACCAACCCGGCGTACATCACGCTCGCGGTCGTCTTCGGCGTGGTCGGCTACCACCTCGCGTTCGCTGAGGGGCAGCTCTTTCGCGAGGGGCTGTTTCAGTTCATGACCTCGTTCTCGCTGGCGTGGTATGCGATCGCCGGTGCGCAAAAGGGGGTCACCGTGGGGTTGCCGGTGCTCGGCACGCTGTTGCTGGCGGTGGTGGGGCCGACCGCCGGCCGCTGGTACATCGACGTCTCCAGCGGCGTCACGCCCAAGCAGTTCATCCGCGGCGAGTGGTTCATCGGGATTGCGTTGCTCACGGGGTTGATCTGGGTGGTGTTCTACTGGCTGATCGTCCAGAAGGGTGGAGGGAGCATCTGGTGGCCGACGGGGATCGCGTTCGTGATCGGGTTCGCGGTGCGCATGGTCGCCCTGTACCGAGCGTGGGAAGAGCCGCTGGCCAAAGAACCAGGGGCGTCTACCGACACGACGACGGCCGCCCGCTGCTCGGGCGCAAGCTTGCCGGCAAGTCCGTCCGCGAGATGCACGACCTCGGACTGGCGGTCGAGAACGACGGCGATCCCGGCGCGGCGACGGGCCACGCGACCCTCGCGGCGCCTTCGAGAGGTCGGCGATGGTTGAGCCGCTACGTCTCCGGCGTCTGGTCGAGGCGGACCGCGCGGATTGCGCGAGTTCGGCCGCGACGAGATGGGCGGGCGCGGACGGCGGATCACCTCAATCAGATGATGAGGCTCGCTGCCCTGATCGGCTCTGATCGAGTGGAGGATGTGTGCCGGTTCCGATCTCCGACCTTCACCGAGTGCCGCCGGCGTTGAGTCACCCCGTCAGAGATACGACGTTTTCCACCAAAGGAGAGATCCCGGATGAGCGAGCGGTCAGCCGAACATCGTGTTCTTCTATTGGGACAACTTCGGGTGGGGTGAGCTCGGTTGTTACGGCGGCGGGGTGTTGCGCGGCGCGCCGACGCCGCGGATCGACGGGCTCGCCGCCGAGGGGTTGAAGCTTTTGAACTTCAACGTCGAGGCGCAGTGCACGCCGAGTCGGTCGGCGTTGTTGACCGGTCGTCATGCGATCCGCTCGGGCACGCAGGCGGTGCCGATCGCGGGCGGCCCGGACGGGTTGACGCGCTGGGAGGTGACGATCGCCCAGGCGCTGTCGGATGCCGGGTACGCGACGGGGATGTGGGGCAAGTGGCACCTGGGCAGCGACCCCGACGGCCGGAGCCCGGTCGATTTCGGCTTTGACGAGGCGGTGTGGTGCCCGCGCACCGCCGACGAGGTCTTGTGGACGATGCAGTCGTACTTCCCGAACGGAGACGTGACCGCGGAGCCGTATGCCGGCCCGACGAAGATCCCGCTCGAGCCGGAGCCGATCTTCTCGCGCAAGAAGGGCGAGAAGCACGAGGTGGTCGCGACCTACGACGCGGAGTTCCGCGCCGGGTTCGATCGCAAGATCACCGAGTGGGTGACTGACTTCATGACGCGGTCGAAGGCGGCGGGCAAGCCGTTCTACGTGTACCTGCCCTACACGCAGGTGCACATCCCGCCGATCCCCGACCCGGAGTACGCCGGTAAGACCAAGCGCGGGAACTGGGGCGACGTCCTCACCCAGATGGACGACTTCACCGGAGTGGTACTCGACAAGCTCGACGAGCTCGGGATCGCGGACGACACGATCGTCGTCTGGGCCTCCGACAACGGCGCCGACACCACCTACCACTTCCCCACGATCGATCCGGATCCGGTGGGAGGTCAGTGGCACGGGTTCTCGGGGCCGTGGCGCGGCGGCTTGTTCACCGCGCTGGAGGGGTCGAACCGGACGCCGTGCATCGTTCGCTGGCCGGGCAAGGTGCCCGCCGGGAAGGTCAGCAACGAGCTCGTGCACACGGTCGACTGGTACACGACGCTGCTGAACGTCGCCGGCGCGAAGATCCCCGGCGACCGGATCATCGACGGGATGGACATGCGCGACTTCCTGCTCGGCGACGCTGAGGAGTCGGGTCGCGACATCATCCTGCACCTCCAGGGCAACCGGCTCCAGGCGGCCAAGTGGCACCAGTGGAAGGCCCATCTGTTCAAGCAGGACGACATGTACTCGACCTGGTCGCCGCTGAACATGCCGCTGGTCTACAACCTCGAATGGGACCCCCGTGAGGAGCACCAGGTCGACTTCCCGCACGGCTGGGTCGCGCACCCGATCGCGGCGGCGGCCGCCGCGTTCCTGAAGTCGCTGGTGGTCGAGCCTCCGATCAAGACCGGGACGCCCGACCCGTACACGCCACCGAAACCGGGCACGCTCTCCCCCGAGACGCACCTCCAGATCGGGCCGATCATCCAGTTCGTCACCTCGCTCGTCCAGACGCACGACGAGCTCCCCGACCCCAGCCACGGAATCGAACACCAGAGCGGATGAACGAAGGCCACAACACCCGACCCGGCTCTGCGTGCTGCTGGTGTGCTTCGCCGGAGCGAAGAGAGCCTCTGATGTCAGGTCAGAGCTCGGCAAGGGAGTCCGCTCGAGCGGCGGCGCCCTGCTCGACGAGGCCGTCCTGAAGGTGAGCCACAAGGGGAAGGCGTTGGTCTATGACCCGCGCCGGACGATCGCGGGCGCGCTGACCCCGGCGCTCACCTGGGGGGTGTTCGGCCTGTTGGCGAGCGGCGGCAGCTGGAAGAGCCTCGTGATCTGGGCGCTGATCGGCGCCGTCTGCGGCGGCGTCTGGGCCTACTACACCGAGCACCTTGCTCTCAAAGAGCCAGCTGAAGCGGATCGGTGAGCGGATGGGTCCCGACACCTCCGCGCTTGCGATCTGGGCCGAGGCCGCCGACGCCGAGCGGCTGCTGTCCGCGACGGCTCCGCTGCAGCCGGCGACCGCGAGCGTCGCCGCGATCGCCGACGACCTCTCCGCGAAGGTCTTCGCCGGGGCCGCGACCCCGGTCGAGAGCTCCTCGACCGGCGCCGGCGAGAGCCGCCCGCCCGCGAGCACCGAGCCTGCTCAGCATGCTGCTGCTCCGCTACCCCGGGGAGCACGCCGCGCGGGCCGCCCTGGAGGCGGCCCGCAAGGCGGACGGCGACGCGCCCCAGGTCGAGCTCGTGTTCGAGTCGGCCAAGAGCGGCAAGCGGCGGGTCATCAGCCCGACCCAGGGTGTCGCCGTGATGGCCAAGACCGACATCGTCGGCTGGGGGGTCTTCGGTGTGGTGTGGGGCGCGATCGTCGGCGCCGCGGCGCACGGCGGGATCCTCAGCTCGATCCATAGCGGCGTCGTCACCGGCGTGCTCTGGGCGATCTTCGGGCTGGTCGCCGGCGCCCTCTACGGCCTGTGGGCGGGACGCGGGGTCTCCGCCCGGCGCCTGAAAGGAGTCGGGCCGCTGCTGCCGCCCGACAGCTCCGCGATCCTCGCCTGGGCCGACGGCGCCGTCACCGAGCGGACGCTCGGCGCACTGTCGACGCCCGACGCGCAGACACTCGGCCTGCGTTTCAACCCCGTCGCCCGCGGCGCAATCCTGGAGGTCTGAAGCCCATATGAACGATGCGACGCAAACCGAGAAGAACGGCCGCTCGACCGAAAAGGCTGGGGAGCACTTCGACGTGCTACTCGCCGCCTATCTCTTCGTCGACCCGGGCCAGAAGGACTACGACGCGATCATGCAGCTGGTCGAGGACAAGAAGATCAAGGTCGTGGGTGTCGTACTCGTGAGCAAGGACCACGCCGGCGAGATGCACATCGTCGAGGCGGGCGACCACCTGGTGCGCAAGGGTGCCGAGGCCGTCGGAGGCGTCGGTCTGGTAGTCGGTCTGTTCGCGCCGCCGCTGCTCGCCGCGACAGCCGTCGGCGCCGGCGCCGGTGCGCTGCTCGCCAAGTTCGCCAAGCACCGGGTCGAGAGCGGAATCGAAGAGAAGCTCAAGGAAGTGCTGCCCGCCGGCGCGGCGACCCTGATCGCGATCTACGATCACACGGGCGCCGGCGCGGTCCACGGGGCCGTCACCAACGCCGCCAAGACCTCGGTAGCCGAGATCGACGGCAAGAGCGTCAAGGAGCTCAAGGCTGGGCTGGCGGAAGCACAGGCCGGCCTGGAGGGCTAGCCGCCATGACCGCTAGGAGGCGAGATCGACGGGCGCGGGTGACGGGAGCTAGAGACACTGGCCGATGCCGTTCGCTCTCGATCCTCCTGGAATGTGTCCATGAATGCGTTCAAAGCCCGTGCGAGATCCCGAACCCGGCTGCTCGCCGGGACACGGGCGCTCGCCCTGGTTTCCCTGTTGGTGGTCATGCTGCTCGTCGGGTTGATCGTATTCGGGGTGGACAGCATTCTTCAGACCTCGTCCGACGCGAAGCTGTTCTCCGGCCACCACCGCAAGCACTGCGGCAGGCTCTGCCAGAAGAAGCAGCAGAAGAACAAGTCCTCCAAGCCGCCTCCTTCGAACGTGCAGTGGGTAGGTGCCTACGAGCTGGTCGAGACGAAGCTCGACACGATCGGCGACGTCTCAGGCACCCCCAGTCAATTCACGCGGGTCATAGCGGACGGCACCGGCCAAGCGAACGTTTCGGTTCCGATGTCGTCGTCGGGGCTCAAGCGGTTGAGCAAGGGCTCAAAGCCCACGGTCTCAAATGGGAACGCGCACTTCTCGATGAGCCTGAACGGTGCGACGCGGCAGACCGTTACCTCTGACTTTCCCCAGAGCCGCCTCCCGGTGGCGGTCACGCATGAGCTACGAGCTCAACGGCAAGCCGATCAGCGCGTCGGACCTCGTGGGGAAGGCCGGCACGGTCAAGGTCACGATGGTCCTCACAAACCTGACCGCCCACAAGACGACCGTCTCGTTCCTCGGTTTCAACGGTGTTCAGCAGCACATCACGCTGCTCGTCCCGCAGCCGGTCATCGCCGAGATCAACGCGATCGTGCCGGAAAACGCGACCAGGATCTCGGCGCCGGGCGGGGGGCTGTATACGACCCACAGCGGCATCGAGGCGGAGTGGAACACGGCACTGTTCGAGCCCCAGAAACTGAGCCAGTCGTTCTCGTACCAGATGTACACACCGAGCGCGTCGATCGGGCAGACCACATCGCGATGAAGGTGCCGATCGTGACTCAGACCCCGAGCGGTAAGGCGACTGAGGAGTCCGCGCGAGCCGTCGGCGCTGCCGAGGCCGCAACCACGGCATCGCTTGCGGCGATCAACTCGGACCTGGCCAAGCTGCACAGCCACCAGTCCTCGCGCGGACGGCGGAAGCGTCGATCGCTGGACATCAACCATCGGTCGAGGAACCACTCGCTCACCGCGGTGCTGCAGTCACTGAACGCCAAGCTTCAGGGGGACATCGCACACCTCCAGCAGTCCGCGGCCGTGGTTCGGGCCGCAGTCGCTCATATCCGAGCGCTCGCCGCTTCGATCAAGCGAAGAGCTGATCTGCGAGACAAGGCCGCCGCTGCGCTCTCGGCGGCCGCGGCAAACCTTCAGGGGCTGACCGCGAATCTCGTCGCCCGGGCAAATCAGGACCTCGCGGCAGCGACCGCCTTGCGCGAGCAGATCGACACGATCGTCGCCGACCTCACGGCATTCCCGTCCTCGATCACCTCGCTGCCGGAGTTCGCCAAGCTCCAAGCCGACGTGACCGCCGCCCACGACATGGCGGTCGCCGCGGAAGCCAGAGCGACCGAGGCGATAACCCAAGCGCAGGCGCTGGACGCCGCGGCGCGCGATCTTGCTGACCACGCGGCCTCGCTTGCCGCCGGGATCCACGAGGTCGCGGTGCTCGCCGCCAAGCTCAAGCTCGCGACCGTGGCCGCCTCGTTCGTCCGGGCCCTCGACGACCTCGTGTCGAGTCTCGTGCCCGGGTCCAAGGCGGCCTCGACGGCGGCTGAGTCCGGGGGCGCAATCGTCGAGCGCGGCTGCGGGTGCGCCGGCGACCACCGCTGGAAGGACGCCGCCGACGGTGACCGCGACCGCGCCGGCGTCGGCCGCGACCGCGGGCGACCCCGTCTCGGGCACCCGCGTGACGGCGATGACGGTGCGGACGTCCGTAAGCGCTCTATCGGATCAGATCAAGAGTAAGGTCAGCGCGGCGCAGGCGGAACTGACAGCGGCCGAGGCGAAGATCCATGCGGCCGAGAAGGCGGAGGAGCAGAAGCTCCAGGCCGAAACTCAAGCCGAGATCGCCGCGCTGCAGGCGAAGGCGGCCAGCGCGCTCGCCGCAGCCCAGGCGGACTTCAACAAAGCAAACATGACATACGCCCAGATCCTCGCTCTGGACAAGGTGGCGATGGCTCATCAAATGCCGGGTGGCGACGCGACGTTTCTCGATTCGGCATGGGAAGCAGAAGCGAGTCGATTCGCAGACCGGGTTCTACCGGTACGTGGTCTCCGGCGCCAGCCCGCCGAAGCACCCTAAGCTTCATCACCTTGTCCACCCGTAAGCGAAAGGGTGAGGCAGGTGGCTCGGCCGTGACCATGAAATCGGACCCCAGTCCGGGCGATCGGCCGCACCGCGGCCCAGGCGATACGCCGCCGGCTGGTGCGGGCGCTGGGTCGGAGTCCGGTTCTGATGTTGTGGCGCTGACACGGTCGCCCGGGTTCTGGCTGCTGTTGCGCTACGCGGCGTTGTTCGGGGTCGTGCTCGCCTTTGTCGCGCTGGCGTTTCTGGGGTTGGTCAAGGGCGGCACGAAGCTCTGGTTCACGCTCCCGAAGAACCCGGGCTGGTTCGACGGGAGCCTCTGGTGGGTGGCGGTGACCGCGGGCGCCGGGGTGCTCGTCGGCGTCCTGCGGCGCTTCTTTCGGGTCCCGGCCAAGCTGCCCGGCACGGTCGAGGAACTGAAGGACCAGCGGGTCGAGCCCTCCACGGTGCCGGGGGCGGTTGCCGTCTCGCTGGTGTCGCTGGCGGGTGGGGCGAGCCTCGGGCCCGAGGACGCACTGGGGAAGATGGGGGGCGGGCTGGGAACCTGGGTCTCGGAGCGGCAGAAGCTCAGCGAGGACGTGCGCGCGACGAACACGCTCAGCGGGATGTCCGCGGCGTACGGGGGCCTGTTGTCATCTCCGATCTTGGCGTCGATTCTCACGCTCGAGATTGCGCGTCCAAAGGCGGCACGCTTCGCCGACACGCTGGTCGCAGGTCTGCTGGCGTCCTCGGTCGCGTTCGCGGTGTACTTTCCGATCGCGGGGTCGACGTTCGTCGGGCTCTACGCGCTGCCGTCGTACAAGTATGAGGACTGGCAGTTGCTCGCGGCCGTTCCCCTCGGCCTCGTCGCCGGCGCGCTCGCGCTGATCACCGCCGTCGCGATCGGGGTGATGACGAAGCTCACCGCTCCGCTCGCCAAGCGCACGATCCTTCGCTCGGCGCTCGGGGGGATCGCGTTCGGGCTCGTCGGCGTGGCGCTGCCGCTGACGCTGTTCACCGGAACCGATCAGCTCACGACCGTGATCCACGACGGGGCGGCGCTCGGCGCGGGCCTGCTGATCGCGGTCGTGTTCGCGAAGATCCTCGTGTTCGCGGTGTGCGAGGCCACCGGGTTCATCGGAGGGCCGTTCCTCGTGATGCTGTTCATCGGCGGCACGGCCGGGATCGCCGCCCACGTGCTGATCCCGGGGCTGCCGGAGGGGCTCGCGTTCACAGCGATGTTCGCCGCCCTTCCAGGGTCGCTCGTCGCCGCCCCGTTCTCGCTGATCCTGCTCGGCGCGCTGACGACCCAGATCGGCACCCTGCAGATCGCGCCGGTCGCCATCGCCGTCCTCACCGGCTACCTCGCCGTCTCGGGCTCCGGCGTTCTCCTGGCGCTGGCGCGCCGACAACGCAAGCCCGCCGCATCCGACGCATGACCATGCGGGCGCCAGTCGCACCGCCGACAGCTCCCGGGCCGACGGGTGAACACCGTGCACCAACCAAGACGCCGCGGGAGCGGCCGACGACGAGGCTGAGGCGAGATGGGCGCGATTGTTCTCCTGGCCTTGACGGCCGCCTTCAATCCGACCGAGATAGCGGCCACGACCGTGATGCTGCTGCTGCCGAGTCCCGAACGGCTGATGCTCGGCTACTGGCTGGGCGCGATGCTCACGGGCGTCGCGTCCGGGTTGGTGATCGTCTTCGCGTTCAAGGACACGGGGGCCGAGCACACGACCAGGCACACGGTGAGCCCGATCGTCCAGCTCGTGTTCGCGGGGCTACTGATCGTCGCCGCGGTCGCGCTCGCGAAGGGCGGAGGCAAGCGCGTGCGCGAGCGGCACGAAAAGCGCCAGGAGAAGAAAAGAAGGACAAGAAACCGCCGAAGTGGCAGCAGATGCTGCGAGAGGGCACCGCCTGGCACACGTTCGTGGTCGGCATCCTGCTGTCGTTTCCCGGCGTCTCCTACCTCGCCGCTCTAGACCGGCTCATCCACCTGCACTACTCGGCGTTCGTAACGGTGCTGATCGTGATCGGCTTCAACCTCGTGCAAAACATCTTGCTCGAGATCCCGATGCTCGCGTTCAAGATCTGGCCCAAGGAGACCCCGGCCGCGATCGACAGCGCAAAAGCGTGGGGCGCGAGGCACGGCAGGGAATACGGTGCCTGGGGGCTGGGGATACTCGGCGTCGCGCTGGCGATCATAAGCGTCATCGGCCTCCTGTCGCGATGACCTGGGCGACCGGTTTCCGAATTCGACAGCGCCTGCGTGGGAGCCTGTGGGTGCTGCCGCTGCTCGGGGGCGTGCTCGGGGCAGGGTTGGGCGCCGTCGACGTGGTGGTCGACAAGTCGATCCACCTGCCGGCCGCCTGGACCTACTCGGCGTCGACGGCGAGCACCGTGCTTTCGGCGATCGTCGGCGCGATGGTGGGACTGACGGGGTTCGTGGTGACGGTCACGGTCCTGATCGTGCAGATGGCCACCGACTCGTTCTCTCCTCGGCTGGTGCGTGTCTGGCTGCGAGACGGAATGCTGAAGGGCCTGCTGGCGCTCATGGTCGGCGCGTTCGCCTTCTCGTTCGCGCTGCTGCGACGCGTCGAGAACAACTTCGTCCCCAACCTCGGCGTGTCGATTGCCGGTTTGCTCGTGCTCGTGAGCCTGCTCCTGTTCATAGTCTTTCTCAGCACCTACCTCCGCCACCTGCGACCGGTCGCGGTCGCATCGCTGGTCGCGGGCTACGTACGGCGAGACTTCAGGCGCCTGGTCGCCGCGGTCGCGGACGCACCGGACGTCTTCGGAGGGGTCTTCGAGCCAAACGGTGAGCAGCCGACCCTGGTGGTGCGCAGCGTCGCGTCCGGCGCGATTCAGGGGATCGATGGCCAGGGACTCGTGCGATGGGCCCGGCAACACGACTGTCTCGTCGTGCTGCACCACCGGGTCGGGGACTCGGTGCCGGTGGACGCCAAGTTGATCGAGGTGTATGGCGGCCCCGAATCGCTCTCCGACCCGGAGCAGCGGGCCCTGAGGGGAATGGTGGCGCTCGGGATCGAGCGCACCCTCGACCAGGACCCGGCGTTCGCGATCCGGATCATGGTCGACATCGCCGACTTGGCGCTCTCCCCCGCGGTCAACAACCCCACCACCGCCGTCCAGGTGTTAGACCAGCTCGCCGAGGTTCTTCGCCTGATCGGCACCACCGAGCTGCGCAGCTCACGCCTGCAAGCCGGTGACGGGCCGCGTCGAGGCCTCGTGATCCCCGTCCGCAGCTGGGAGGACTACCTGATGCTGGGGGTGACCGAGATTCGCGAGTTCGGCTCCAGCTCGATCCAGGTGATGAGGCGCATGCGGGCGATGCTCGAGGAATTGCGCGATGACGTCCGGCCCGAGCATCGCCCCGCGGTCGAAAACCAGCTCGCGCGCTTGGACGCGACGGTCGCAAGTTCCTTCGGCCAATCGGTCGACCTTGATCTGGCCGGGATCGCCGACCCGCAGGGAATCGGAGGGCAGAGCGGGCCTCCGCCGCAGCGCACCACGCTCGCGGGGTAGGTCACACCAAGGCCGGTGCAGAGCCATAGACCGCCGACTCAGGCTGCATTCGGCTTGTGGTTGGAAACGATCTGGGCAGCGCACGACCGTCATCGCGGACTACCGCGGGCCACGGCGAACCAGGCGTCGGGCGTGTGACGCGAGGGCGTCGTTCTCACCGCCTCAGCAGGCGCCAGCGGATAGTCGAACACGATCTCGCGGGCCGCTACCTAGACAAAGGCTCGTCGCGAGTGCGGAGGGCGCCGGCACGTCCAATGCACCGTCTTCGAGTACCAATCGTCGATGAACCGGACACCCGCATTCACGAATCTGCGGCAGTCTCGGGCCGATCCCCGCCAGCCATAGGGGCTTCTGCACCCGGTCCAAAGCAGCATTGTGTCCATCGTCAGCCGAGGCGCAGAGCCCGCTTTGCTCGGGGCACGCGCTCATTGTGACGCCACAACCTCACCTGCTTGCGCCATCAAGGCTTCGCCGCCGATCTGGGTGGGCGCGGCAGAACGCGGATTGCCCAAGTCCGCCAGGCAGTCGTAGACGATTCTGTGGGATCCGTGCCTCGTCGGCGCGTTCACAGAGTTCGCCGCGAGGGGAGGCCAGATCCGGCGGCGCACTCGCGCTCCTCGACACTCAGTGGCGGTCACAAGCGCTTATACGCCGCCGAGGCCCCTTGGCTCAGCACACTGACAGCACGCATCAGGGGTGCATTTGGCGGCCGTGTCGGTTGGCGACTTCAGAAGTTTCCTCGCGCGGAGTCTCAGGGCTCGATCAGGCGGTCGAGTAGCGAGAGGGAGTTGGCGAGAACCCTCTGTTCGCGTGAGTTAAGCTCTGTCGGCGATCGCCTCTGCGAGCCAGCTGACGCGGCGGCGTCGGTCATCGTTGAGGCGGTCGCGTCCGTCTTGGCTGATGGCGATCAGTATCTTGCGGCGGTCGGTGGGGTGGGGTTGGCGTTCGAGATAGCCGTAGGCGTCGAGTTCGGCGAGTTTGGCGGCCATTGATTGTGGGCGAACGTTGTGACGTTCGGCGAGCTCGCTGGTGGTCATCGGGCCTTCGCGGTCTAGGAAGCTGAGCGTTTCCGCGAGACGCGTTGGAAGCGTGACGATGTCGGGTTCACGGGTGCGGCGCGCGAGTTGTCCGACGATATACCGGAGATCGATGGCGATCTCTGCCGGTTCGGGGGCGTCTGGTGCCACGTGTTGACATTCTACAGGGTAGACTGTACAGTTGCAGCTGTGCAGTCCGAACTGCGTAGACTTCGATCAGCTGCTTGTCTTCGTGTTTACGTTTGATCGACGGACACCCGACCGTGCTGGCGGTTGGTGAAGGAGACGGTCGTGGACCAAGCGCGGACTGATCCGGCGCATTCGCGGCCAGGCCCCGCGGGAGCCTCAACCGAATTCGAGGTCAGCCTTCGTGTTAACGGAAGCGCGCGGCTGCTGCGGTTGGATAGTCGGGTGACGTTGCTCGACGCGTTACGCGACGGGCTGGGGCTGACCGGCACCAAGAAGGGCTGTGATCAGGGCGCGTGTGGGGCGTGCACAGTGCTGCTCGACGGGAGGCGTGTGTTGTCGTGCTTGACGCTGGCAGCGCAATGCGAGGAGCGGGAGGTAACGACGATCGAGGGGCTCGCCCGGGACGTAGCGCTGCATCGGGTGCAGGAGGCGTTCGTCCGTCACGACGGTTTTCAGTGCGGGTACTGCACCCCCGGGCAGATCATGTCGGCGGTCGCCCTGCTTGCGGAAGGGCGGGCCGGGTCCGACGAGGAGATCCGCGAGTTCATGAGCGGCAACCTCTGTCGTTGCGGTGCGTATCCAAACATCGTCGCCGCGATCCGAGACGTCGCCGCGGGCGGGATCGAGTAGCGACGCGACCGTTCGAGTACCTCCGCCCCGACGATGTCGCTGCTGCGGTGGCCCTGGCGAGCGCTGATCCCGATGGTCAGTACCTCGCCGGCGGCACAACCCAGCTCGATCTGATGCTGAGGGACGGCGTGCTCGATCCTGAGCGACTGATCGATATCACGAGCCTGCCGCTGCACGGGATCACCCGCAAAGACGACACCCTCACCGTCCGAGCGCTAACCACGATGGAGGAGCTGGCGGCGGACCCCACGGTGACCGATCGACTGGCGTGCGTCCGCGAGGCGCTGCTGGCTGGTGCGTCGACGCAGCTGCGCAACATGGCGACTATCGGCGGGAACATCCTGCAGCGCACGCGCTGTCGCTATTTCCGCGACCCGACGGTGGCGGCCTGCAACAAGCGCGCGCCCGGTTCCGGGTGCGCTGCGGTTACCGGCGCGGCGCGGATGCACGCGATCCTCGGCGCCAGCGAGCACTGCATCGCGCTGCACGCGTCGGACCTCTGCGTGGCGTTGGTTGCACTCGATGCAGTCGTGCACATCCGGGGGGCACGTGGAGAACGCAGCGTCCCGCTGACCGAGTTCTACGTCCTCCCGGGCGAGCGGCCCGACATCGAGAACGTCCTCGACCACGGTGACCTGATCACGCACGTGGACCTCCCGCTGCTTCCCGTGGGAGCGCGGTCGGCCTACCTGAAGGTCCGCGACAGAGCGTCGTACGAGTTCGCGCTCACCTCCGCGGCTGCCGCGCTCGTGATCGAGGACGGCACGATCGCGACGGCGCGCGTCGCAGTGGGCGGCGTCGGAACGATCCCGTGGCGCGCCCGCGAAGCCGAGGCGATCCTCACCGGTGCGACCGCGAGTTCCGACACCTTCCGATCCGCTGCCGAGGCCGCGATCCACGACCCGTTCGCCGTTCCCGGCACCGCGTTCAAGGTCGAGCTCGCCAAGCGAACGATCGTGCGAATCCTGCAGGCGATCTCAGGAATCGAGCCGTGACCACGGCCGAGAGCAACGCGATCGTCGGCGCCGGTGTGGACCGCGTCGACGGCCCGCTGAAGGTGACGGGCGCCGCACCGTACCCGTCGGACTTCTCCTTCGATGGCCTCGCGCACGCCGCGCTGGTTCATTCGACGATTGCTTCTGGAACGATCAGCCGAATCGACACGGAGGACGCAGAGGCGTCGCCCGGGGTACTGACGGTGGTGACGCACAAGAACGCGCCGGCTCTCGCGGACGGGCCGATGACACCGCTCGGCCCGAGCCCCCCAACGCCCTTCAGGGACAGTCGCATCCTGCACCACGGCCAGCACGTGGCCATCGTTGTGGCGCAAACACAGGAGCAAGCAACCGCAGCGGCGCGCTCGGTCAGGATCGAATACCAGCAGAGCACCCCGATACTCGGGATCGAGAATCCCGACGCGGCCGTCCTGCAAAACCCGTGGCGACTGGAGCTGCAGCGCGGCGACGTCGAGGCCGCGCTCGCGTCGGCGGAGGTGCTCTACGACGAGACGTTCGCGATCGCGGCCGAGACCAACAATCCGATGGGGCTTTTTGGGACCGTGGCACGGTGGGAGGAGAACCGTCTGACCGTGCACGACTGCAACCAGTGGCCCGTGATGGTGCGGCAAACCCTGGCGACCGTATTCGATCTACCAGAGACCGACGTGCGGGTGCTCGTGCCCTACCTGGGAGGCGGGTTCGGCGCCGGGCTCCGAGCTTGGCCGCACGTCATCCTCGCCGCCCTCGCAGCGCGGCTGGTGGAACGGCCGGTCAAGCTCGTCTTGACCCGTCCGCAGATGTTCACCTCCATTGGGCACCGCGCGCAGTCGCGGCAACGCGTGCGGCTCGGGTCCACAAGAGACGGGCGGCTGGTGGCGATCGACCACGAGGGGACCTCCACGCTGGCCATCGAGGACTTCAACATCGATCCGATCACGATGGCCACGGGTTCCGCGTATGCCTGCCCCAACGTCGCTACCCATGACCGCCTGCTCAGGCTCAACATCCCGAGCCCTGGCGCGATGCGCGCACCCGGCAAGGCTGAGGGCAACTTCGCAGTCGAGTCGGCGCTCGACGAGCTGTCATACGAGCTGGCGATCGATCCGATCGAGCTGCGACTGGCGAACTACGCGGAAGCCCATCCGCACTCCGCGCTGCCCTGGTCGAGCAATGCGCTGCGGGACTGCTATCGCGTCGGCGCCGAGCGATTTGGTTGGGCCCGGCGCGACCCCGCGATCGGATCTATGCGCGAAGGGAACGGGCTCTTGGGCTACGGGATGGCGGGCGTCACCTTCGGGTGGTACCAGGCGCCTTGTCAGGTCCGGATCACGCTCAAGCCGGACGGGACCGCGGCCGTGCGCAGCGCAGCGACCGACATCGGAACCGGGACCTACACGATTGCCACACAGCTCACGGCCGAGCTGCTCGGCCTGCAGATCGCGCAAGTCACGACAGAGATCGGCGACAGCGACCTGCCTCCAGCAGCCCAATCCGGAGGCTCGGGTCTCGCTATGTCGCACAGCGCCGCGATCCACGACGCCGCCGGCAACCTGCTGCGGGCGTTGCTGGCCCTCGTCGGCGACGACGAGCAGTCGCCGCTTCGGGGAAGAGGTTCAGCCGATGTCGCCTGCGCCGACGGCCGCGTTCATCTTGTCGACGACCCGACCGCGGGCGAGAGCTTCGCCGAGATACTGGTTCGCCACGACCTTGACGAGATCACCGCCGACGGGCAAGTGGACCTCGAAAGCCACCGTGGCGACAGTGCGACGTCGGCGTTCGCCGCGCAATTCGTCGAAGTACGGATCGACAAAGACCTCGGTCTGCTTCGGATCGCGCGGGTCGTGTCGGTGATCGACGCGGGGCGAATCCTCAACCCGAAGACGGCCCGCAGCCAGATCATGGGTGGCGTCGTGATGGGCATCGGGATGGCAACCCTCGAGGAAACCATCTTCGACTCCGCCACCGGTCGCATCGCGAACGCCACCCTCGCCGACTACCTGATCCCTGTCAACGCCGACGTGCCCGACATCGACGTCGTTTTCGTCGGCGAGCCTGACTCGTTCAGCCCGGTCGGGATCAAAGGTCTCGGCGAAATTGGGATCGTTGGCGTGGCCGCGGCTGTTGCAAACGCGGTCTACCACGCCACCGGACGACGGTTCCGCTCGCTGCCGATCACCATCGACCAGCTGCTTTGACGGCCCGTTAACAGCACACGGATGATCGGACTGCCGGGTCGCGCCCTGCCGTGCGAATGCCGTATGTAATTCAAGTACCCCGGGCGTCAAGATCGATCGTCATGCCTGGGTCAGACACTCCGTCACATGACGGGCGAGTATACGAGCATTAGGGCCGTCCGCCATCGTATGATGACGACCGGGAAGGACTCGCACGCTTAAGCCTCCGTCGGCGAGGCTTGCCCAACCCAAATCAGGGGTGCGATTTAGTCGCGTCCACCCTTCAGTGGCCCAGAACAACACAATGTGACCGGGGTAGCTGTTGGGATGGTAATGAATGCGATCAATTGATCCCTGCGGCGTCGGCACCTGCAAATCGTGGGGAAGCTTGTTGAGGAGTCGCTGCCTGATGATCGCCGGGACCGTGTGCCCGATGTACGCACCTCTGCCAAGCCAAGTTCTGGCCCGCAACTCGGCCGTATGCTTGCGGAGTCTCACGGACACCGGGACCACGTATCCCGGTGCCGGCGTGTCGAGTAATCCCAGAAAGCTGACACGTTCACCGGATGCAAGAAGTTGCTGCGCCATCTCGTAAGCAATCAGCCCGCCGAATGAATAGCCGATCAGCTGGTAGGGACCTTCGCGCTGGATGAGGCGCAAGTCCTCCAGGTAATGGCGAGCAGATAGCTCGACAGTCGGCGGGACCCGCCAACGACGCGATACGGGATCCTGAATCTGAAATACCGGCTGGTCGGCGTCGAAGTAGTTTCTCAGGGAGCGCAGCTCAGACCACCCATAGATCCAGAAGAGCGGACGTCGCTGTCCATCAACATTGATCCCCCACCACATGCCAGGTTGTATTCCCTGTGCGTCGACCGCACTTGCCACATGCCGGATGGTCGCTCTCTCCAGGAGGAGTGACAGCGGTAGGTCCCTTCCGGTCCGCTCCGCAATCTCTTCCATTAGACAGAGCGCCAGCAGCGAATCGCCACCGAGTTCGAAGAAGTCATCCTCAGGGTCAATATCGCCTTGACCCAGTAGCTCGGACCAGATTCCGGCCACAAGTGCCTCGGTCGGAGAAAGGAGCCTGCGTACATCAGATCGGCCGCGATCTCGCGACATCGGCGTGCGACTGTCTGGCGAGGTCAAGCTAATCCTCGCGGCGAGAGCGCTCGACTAAGGAGATCAGATCAGCGGGCGGGCCATCGTCAACGGGAACCGGCGAAGCCTCCTGGATGCCGTAAGCAGGAGAGCGCTTTCGGCATTCCCCTCCCTTGCGGGATGAGTCGCGTAGCGACAGCAGGGGACAAGGCGTCCTCGAAGAAACAATTCCGACAGCGACTCGCAGCCGATACTCGCGGGCATAGGATCGGAATTAGCGACGCAGAGGCTAGCGACCAGTGATGTGGGGAATTTCATCTCGCGGCTGCTCAACGCCACGGCTGATCTACTCCGACTCTCTTGACGATAGGCGCTACACATTAATCAGCAAGTGAGGCTGATGCAACAACCGTCGATCAGCCATCGGAAGTGCACTGCGCATCGCCGTGATTAGTTCGGCGAGGTTGGAGCGGCCACCTTCGTCGGCGCCAGGCGCGACGGGAGCATGCCGACGGGTGCGTACGGCGCTTCGTCAGCGCGGCCGGTTTCGGCGGGCAGAACTGCGTGCTCGTGCTGCGCGCCCCATGACGTTTAGGGGACCCGGCGTGATCAGCGACAGGTCGCCGATCCCGAGCCGATCGGCCGCGGTCTTCCTCTGATGCCAAAACGGATAGATGAGCCTCGGGCGGCTCACCCGCTCGAGGCGCTGCTGCTCCTCCGCGCTCAACTGCAGGTTGATCGCGGCGAGGTTATCGCGGAGCTGTTCTTCGGTGCGGGCGCCGACGATGAGGCTCGTGACTGCCGGCCGCCCGAGCAGCCAGGCCAATGCGACCTGAGCCGCGGACACGCCGTGCTCCTCAGCGATCTCGATGAGCGCATCGACGGTGTCCCAGAGCTTGTCCTCGTCGTAGACCGGCGGTTCGTCCCATTCGGTGGCGTGCCGGGAGCCCTCCGGCGCCGGCTGGTCACGTCGGTACTTGCCCGAGAGCAGGCCGCCGGCCAGCGGGCTCCAGATGAGCAGGCCCAATCCCTGATCGAGCGCCGAGGGCACGATCTCGTACTCGGCCGAGCGCTCCTGCAGCGACAGGTACACCTGCTGGCTGACAAAGACCGGCAATCCTTCCGCGCGCGCGATGCCGAGCGCCTTCATGACCTGCCAGCCGGCGAAGTTCGAGCACCCGACGTAGCGCACCTTGCCGCTCTGGACGAGGTGCTCGAGGGCGCCGAGCGTCTCCTCGAGCGGCGTCTGCCCGTCCCACTCGTGGAGCTGGTAAAGGTCGATGTAGTCGGTGCCAAGCCGCCGCAGGCTGGCCTCACAGGCCCGGATGAGATGGTGGCGGGAGAGGCCGGCGTCGTTCGCCCCGTCGCCCATCGGAAAGCGGGCCTTGGTGGCCAGGATGACGTCGTCGCGGCGCGACCCAAGCGCCTCACCGACGATCTCCTCCGCCTTGCCCGTCGAGTAGATGTCCGCCGTGTCGATCGTGTTGACGCCGGCCTCGAGGGCCAGGTCGACCTGACGCCGGGCGTGCTGCAGGTCGCCGGTGCCGAAGATGGCCAGGTCGATCTGACGCCGGGCGTCCTGCACGTCGCCGGTGCCGACGTTGGCGAACATGCTGCCGCCACCGAACCCCATCGTGCCGAGCGTCATGGCCGAGATACGCAGGCCCGAGCGTCCGAGTTGCCGGTATTCCACTGTTCCTCCTTCGCAGCTGTGGATTCGAGGCAATCTTTGCGCATCGCCACAGAGACGAGTTTTTCTGGCTTGATCTGGTCGCGCCCAGCGACGAGGCATTGGCCCGGCTGAGAGATCTCGGCTTTCATCCACTGGCCGTCGAGGACAGCCAGGAGTTCGGCCAACGCCCCGAGCTTGACGGCTACGGCACTCTTTGAGAATGAACGCCAAAGGCCACGGAGTCTCCACCGTGCCGCTCGATTCGGTTGATCGCTGGATAGCGGCTCTACGCGCCATCCCGCCAGCCGCAAGGGTGTATGACGTCACCCCGCGGCGAGCCGAGCTTGAGTTTGGGATCACATCCGACATTGCGAATCTCCTCGCAGATCGCGGACTGCCCCGATCTTCCTTCGAGGGTGAGGCCAGATTCTCGTGGAGCGACCTTCACTACATCGCTCTGCGGCTCGGATCTGCGCGTATATACCTGAGGACCATGCGCTCGTGGACAGACTCCCTCACCGAAACTGCCCGGTCTGGCTCGCGGATGATCTGGCTGCGTTATCGCACTTATGCAAGCCCTGGCACACCTGTCGACGTGCTGTTGCCCGAAGGGCGGCGCGTGAAGGCCGTAATCGGTCCCGACCATATTGCCGCCACGTTCAATGTGCGCATGGCCAGCTCGGACAGCACGTTTCCCCCAAGCGTTCAACGTCTCCTGCATCAAGCCGCGGCGCTCGACTTCTACTACTCCGAGACCCTATCTGGCGATCTCGACTTCGCGCGCCGTACAGGACTTGCTGACTGCGTGACGGCATCGATGATCGTTGTCAGCGAGTGCCAACAGCTCGGAATCGAGGCCAGGATGGCAGGCGGTCTCATCGTGGCGCCGCCGTTAGGGACGGTGCATCAGTGGGCGGAAATCCGTGTGAGTGATATCTGGGTCCCCGCAGATCCTCTCTTGCTCGGTGTTCTTGGGCGGTTCGCCGGGCTCGATCCTTCGCGCTGGTCCTGTACCCACTCGCCGAACGCCATTCTGCTGCGTTTGGCCGACGGTGAAACCTCGATAGTCGATGCGGCCGATGGGCCAGTTGAAACGTCGTTCGTGGTTAGTGTTGATGAGCAAAGCTCAAGAACGAACGCCGAAGGTAGCCGGCTCGAGCCGCACCTTGACAAAACCATGTTGAGATGAGAGTGTCCACCCAAGACGGTGGCTGACTGACAAGGTCGCTGTCCGACCATCTCAGTGTTTCTCTTCGGGTCCGCGAACTGCGGCTCGGCAATCGGCGCGCGGGATGCTTCATGACTTCTTGACTCGGTCGGCGCTCCGTTCGCCTGGCGTCGAGGCGATTAGCGCGGGTGGAGCGACCCTCACCTACGGCCATCTTCGACACGACGCGACTGCTATAGCCCACTCGCTCCGCGCGTCCGGCGTGCAGTCCGGTGACAGAGTCATCGTATTCAGCCCCAACACGATCACGGCGGCTGTCGGCTTCTGGGCCGTGGTGATGTGCGGGGCCGTGGTGGTAATGATCAGCCCGCGGACGCCACCCCGTAAGCTGGCATGGCTCCTGGAGGACGCTGATGCAGCCTCGTTGATTACGGACGAATCCCTGGTAGGCGTCGCCGTGGCCGCCGGCTTGACCAAGCTCCGCGCCGTTATCGTCGCCGGCCCTCCCTCCGCGCTTGCCGAGCTGTCCCACCTCGCTCACTCAGTAACGCTGGATGACGCCGTCGCCGCCGGCTCACACGCTGATGACGACCTACGCGTCCGTGCTGGAACGGATCTGGCGGCGTTGGTCTACACGTCCGGTAGTAGCGGAGAGCCGAAGGCGGTGATGGTGACCCACGCCAACGTGCATGCAGCAGCGACCGCGATTAGCGGCTACTTGGGTATCACGTGCCGTGACGTGCTGCTTTGCGCGTTGCCCTTGTCGTTCGACTACGGCCTCTATCAGATGATCATGAGTGTGCAGGCCGGTGCACGCTTCGTGCTGGAACGGTCCTTCGACCTCCCTGGACAGATCCTCAACGCGATCGTCCGTGAGGGAGTGACCGTCTTCCCAGGGGTACCGACTATGTTTGCCATGCTGGAAAGGCTTCCTTCGCTTGAGCGCTGGGACTTGACCGGCGTTCGAACGATCACAAGTACTGGGTCCGCCCTGGCGACCGAACAGGTGGCTTGGCTCCGGGGTGCCTTCCCAAGGGCACAGATCTTCTCGATGTACGGGTTGACGGAATGCAAGCGTTGTACGTATCTGCCGCCAGTCGACCTTGAGCGGAAGCCTGGCAGTGTCGGCGTTGCCATTCCTGGCAACGAGATCTGGGTGGTCGACGCCGAAGATCGTGTGGTCGCGGCTGGCGAGGTCGGTGAGCTAGTCGTACGTGGTCCGACGGTCATGGCTGGCTATTGGCGCCGCCCCGAGGAAACGGCTCGACGCCTTCGCCCGGGACCGGATCCCGGAGAGCTTGTGCTCTACACCGGTGACCTATGTCGGCTCGATGATGACGGGTACCTCTATTTCGTCTCGCGGATGGACGATGTGATCAAGTCACGCGGGGAGAAGGTCGCTCCCGCCGAGGTCGAGGCCGCGCTGCGGTCTTCGCCTGGTGTGCTTGAGGCCGCAGTAGTTGGCCGGCCTGACGAGGTTCTCGGTCAGGCCATCCACGCCTTCGTCGTAGTGGACAACCGCAGCGAGGTGACGCCCGCCGTTCTTCGCGCGGCGTGCTGCGAGCGGCTCGAGTCATTCATGGTCCCACAAGCCATCGAAATCGTCGACACCATGCCCCGGACGGCGAACGGGAAGATCGAGAAGGCCGCGCTTGTCTGATTCCTCGGTCCGCACGCACGATCATGTTCGGGCGCCGCTGGAGGATCGGGGATCGTTTGACCTGGCCTCTGTCGAGTGTCACCATGAACAGCACCAGTGCCGATGCGAGATCGAGCGCCTCGCAACGAGCGCGACCATGATTGCGCTCCACGACATTACAAGCGTGGAATCCCCTGGCGTGGCGCGAGTCTCGGCGGACTTAGCCGCGATGCCTGAATGGCAATGCCTGGAATACATCGACCAGTACGAGGGGCTCGGCCCGTTCATGGGGACTGGGCTCGCCGTCAGGCGCAGCGCTGAGAGCCCAAACCGATCGCCCAGGGGGAACTGAGGAGATACAGAATGCCCACCGTCGTCGCGCTCAAGGACGTTCTCGCCGACCTCCGCGGGGATCCGGATCTCAGGAATCTCCCTGATAACGCGAGTGTGCTCAGCGATGTAGGCCTCGACTCACTCGAGCTGCTGCAGTTCATGCTCGAGGTCGAGGCCAGCCTGGCGGTCGAGGTCGATTTCGAGCGGCTGAGCTACGACCACCTCGAATCGCTGGTTGATCTTGCCTCGTTCATCGACTCAATGCCCCGGCAGTGACGCCGCTCACCGTACTCACGTCGGCTGTCGGCCTCGGCTCGTATGTCGCGGCCCTGCTGCATGCCGCACTATTGCGCAACTCGGGGCACCGAGTCGACGTCGAGGTCATCGAGGGCTGGTTCACTGACGAGCACATCGAACGCCACCTCATGCACCAGAAGGCCTTCCATCGCGACTTCCGGCTTGCGCTCGCCGGTCGACGGATGGCCGGGAGCGTCGAGAGGCGCCTTGACGACGAACGCATCAATCGACTGCTCACCGCCTGGCGAGGAGACGGCCGTGCCCGCTTTCTCGTCTGGTCCGGATATTGGCTGCCCGTGCTCGAGCGCTATACGGCTTCCGTGCCGGACACGCGCATTGAACTCGACTTCTGCTTCAGCGACGCCATCGAGAGCGATTCCTTTCGTGTCCACCACGAGCCGGCAGGCGTCGTGCGACGGGAGGTCTGGCTATGGAACTGGCGGCGGCGCGCCCTGGGCAGGCGTCTCCCCGTGCCGGCGGGTGCTCCGCTTCCCTTCGCTGAGCGAGCGCGCCGGCTTGTCGCCCACGGCGGCGGTTGGGGCTTGGGGACCTACGCCGACGTGCTGACGGAGTTGTCTCTAGCCGGCTATGCGCTCGACGTTCTCGGTCCCGGTTCTCGTGACTGGGACGGCCGAGGACCGCTCGACCGGCGCTACGTGAGCGACCCCGAGTGGCACCCTTGGGTACGCAACACTGCTGGAGAGCACACCTTCCCACCGCTCGGAGAGGTGCGCCCCGACGGCGAGGTACGCTATCGATCGGAGCTCAGATTTCCTGCGGCACACGTGAACGTTCGCGAGGCGATGGCCGTCGTCAGCAAGCCGGGTGGCGGCACGCTGCTTGACTCACTCGCTGCGGCCACGCCCGTCGTGCTTCTCGCCCCGTGGGGCGAGCCGGAGGCCAAGAACGGTGCGCTGTGGGAGGAGCTCGGCTTCGGGATCGACTTCCAGCGCTGGCGCAAGACGGGCTTCGACCACTGCGTGCTCGAGGATCTCCATCACAGGTTGCTCGAGGCCCGCGAGCAAGACGTCGACCCACTCGTGGCGGAGGCGGTAGCGTGAGCACAGCTGAGCTGCGCCCTCTCACCGCGAGCCCATCGTGGCTCGTCATCCAGCTACTCGAGCGCTGCAATCTCCGGTGCAACATGTGCTATGAGTGGGGCGAATCCGGGTCGTACAAGTCGTTGCCGGGCCTTGCTGAACTCGATCTCGACGTCCTTCTCGAGCGGCTCGAAGAGTGTCTGGCCGGGAAGCCGCACGTCGAGTTCTTCGGCGGCGAGCCGTTGCTGTATCGCGGCGTCTGGAAACTTCTCCGGGTGCTCGGAGATGCGGGGTGTGAGGTTGCGTTCCCGACGAACGGCACGACCCTTGTGCGGCACGCCCGTCGACTTGTGTCCGCCAATCCAACCCGGGTGTGGGTCTCGCTCGATGGCCCGAGGGAGATCAACGATGCGCAGCGTGGTGCGGGCGTATACGACCGCGCGACCCGCGGGATCGAGACGATCGACCGTGTCAAACACGAAACCGGCCATCCGTATCCCGAGCTCGGCGTCAGCTTTTGCGTGACGCCGGACAACCACCACACCATCCAGGACTTCTTCCTCGACCTTGACCTCTCACGACTCAACGCCGTCAGCATTGAGATGCAGAACTACGTCACGGCTGCGCAGCATCGCCACTACGCGCGTGTCGTCAACGAGAAGTTCGGAGTCACGAGAACGCCGAGCGCCGCCGGCTACGTGCGCGACCCGGCGGTGTTCGTGAACGTCGATGCCGACGCGGTCGCCCGCCAGATGCGTCGCGTGCGCGATGAGTGCCATGGGCGCGGCATCCGCTTCTTCAGCATGCCGCGCACGCTGGAAAGCGAAACGATCGCCGCATACCTCTCGGCTGATTGGACGGCGATGGCAGATCACCACCAGCGTTGCGCCGTGCCGTGGATGTACGCGGAGATCTCGGCGCGCGGTGATGTCACAACGTGCCACACGTTCTACGACGTCACGATCGGAAACATCTACGACCGCAGCTTGATGGACATCTGGCAGGGGGAGCGCGCGGCGGAGGTTCGCTCCCACCTCCGGCGTGAGCTGTTCTCGATTTGCACCGCATGCCCGAGGTATTACTTGACATCGCCGGATCCCATCGCCCGGACGACCGCAAGGCGGAGGCAAGAGTCATGACCCAGGTGAAGAGCACTCCCGTCGTCGACCGCGTGGCATTCGAGAAGCTGCGCCGTGTCGCGCCCGGCGCGCTCGCCGCACGGCGACCTCGTCAGGTCGTACGACCGCTGCCCGATGAGGTCAGCTTCAAGCTCACCAACCGCTGCAACCTACGCTGTCACCACTGCTATGAGTGGAGCGACGACGGCTACCACCGGGCCTTCGAAGCCGAAGAGCGCAACCGTGACCTCGACATCAGTGTGGTGGCCAAGGTGCTCGATGCGACGCGCGATAACCGGGCGAACGTGTTCCTCTGGGGTGGTGAGCCGTTGTTTTATTCCGCCTGGGACGACCTCGTCGAGCTGCTCGCTGAGCACCGGCGCTGGACGTCAGTGTGCACCAACGGCGTCTACGTCGAAAAGCGCCTCGACTCGCTACTGACCATCTCCGATCGCCTTGAGATGTTCATCGCGCTCGACGGCTTCGAGACCGAGCACGACGCCCTGCGCGGAGCGCTGTCGTGGCGTCGCACTATGAAAGGGCTCCGCCGCCTCGTCCATGAGCGGCAAGCCGGGAACTACCGCGGCGAGGTTACCGTCAACTGTGTGTTCCAGGACTCGATGGTAGGGAAGCTGTTCGACTTCGTCACCTTCTTGCAAGACGAAGGCGTTGACGCGGTCTACCTCAGCTACCCATGGCACATCTCTCGACGCACCGCCGCGCTGATGGATGACTACGTTGCCGAGCACCTTCCCAGCGTCGCGGCGCGTGTGCCGCGGGGAAGTGGGAGCTGGCACTCGTTCACGTTCGGGCTCGACCCCTCTGCGATCAGCGACCTTCGCAGCGATCTGGCCCGGATCGACAACGCCGATTGGCGCACGAAGGTGCGCTACAACCCGGAAGTCGACGACGCGAGCCTCGAAGGGTTCCTGGCCGGGAGCGATCGGCCGGCCAGCGGCCGGACTCGCTGCGTGTCGATCAACAGCCGCGTCGATGTCCTTCCGAACGGCGAGGCCATTACCTGCAAGCTCTTTCCCGAGCTGGCGGTCGGTCAACTCGCCACGTCCGACGTCGCCGACGTCTGGCATGGACCTCAGCTGGAGGAGTTGCGCCAGACCGTCGACCAGCACGGCCTCATGCCCGTTTGCTCTAAGTGCCCGGTGCTGTATTCGCGTGGTGCGTGAAGCGCGGAGTGCTCCCGTAGCGATGGCGGTGTAGCATCGAAGCCGATGGGGGCAGGAACTGCCTGGAGCGCCGTGGGCCGGCGGCTTGCGTCCGTCACGCTGGCTAGGGCCCTGGTCACGCTGCTCGTCGTGTTGTGCACGCCCGCCGTCGCCGGCGCGACGGACCCGATCCACAAGATCCGTCACGTCGTGGTGATCATGCAGGAGAACCGGTCGTTCGACAATTACTTCGGGACGTTCCCCGGTGCCGATGGAATCCCGATGCGCAACGGCACGCCGATCGCTTGCCTGCCCGATCCGCTCGCCGGCCACTGCATCCGCCCCCATCATGACTCTCACAACGTCGACCGCGATCTGTGGCACGACGCGTGGTCCTACGGGGATGACTACGACGGCGGCCGTATGGATGGTTTCGCCCGCACCGCCACCATCTGCTCGACGGGCCTCCATCATCCGCGCTGCAGGCCCAACCCGTATTTGGCCATCGAGGCGATGGGCTATCACGACCAGCGCGAGATCCCCAACTACTGGGCCTATGCCAAGCACTTCGTTCTCCAGGACCACATGTTCGAGCCCACCGATTCGTGGAGCTTGCCCGCTCATCTGTACCTGCTCTCGGGGTGGTCGGCGCTGTGCACCACGTCCGGCGACCCGATGAGTTGCCGCACCGACATCAAGGCGCCCCAACTCCCGCCGAACTACGGTCCCCCGCCCCACACACCGCCCAATTACGCCTGGACGGACCTGACATGGCTGCTCCACCGCAGCGGCGTCAGCTGGGGCTACTACCTCAAGGAGGGCCCCGAACCCGACTGCGAGAGCGCTGGCCTGTACTGCACGTACAAGAACCAGGCGCCGACCACGCCGGGGATCTGGAATCCCCTGCCTTACTTCACCGACGTCCACCAGGACCAACAGCTGAGTGACATCCGCGACACCAGCACGTTCCTATCCGAGGCCCGCCACGGCACGCTTCCGGCTGTGTCGTGGGTGATTCCCAGCGCTCGCATCAGCGAGCATCCCCCCGCCCCGATCAGCGCCGGGCAGGCCTACGTCACGTACCTCATCAACACGATCGCCACCGGACCCGATTGGAAGAGCACGGCGATCTTCCTCGCCTGGGATGACTGGGGCGGGTTCTACGACCACGTCAAACCGCCGATCATCGACGGAGCTGGTTACGGCTTCCGCGTCCCGGCGATGGTCATCAGCCCCTACGCCCGGCGCCACTTCATCGACCACCAGCAGCTGAGCTTCGACGCCTACGCCAAGTTCATCGAGGACGACTTCCTCTCCGGTCAGCGGCTGGACCCCAAGACCGATGGCCGCCCCGATTCACGCCCCGACGTGCGCGAGGACGCGCCCGGGCTCGGCGATCTGCGCAACGACTTCAACTTCAACCAGGAGCCGCGGCCAGCGCTGATCCTGCCCATCCACCCCAAGCAGCACGGGTGATGGTCAGCCGGCAATCGTCAACTCCTCGAGCACCTGGGTGAGTTCGTATTAGCGGAGGCCGCCTTTATGTCGTTTTATGTGGGTTGGGCGGGCTGGGAGTATGTTCGCACCGACCTGACGTCCTATACGGGGCCGTAATACCGGTGAGACCGGCAAGTCGGGATGTTCTTAAGCCGTTGTAGAGGGACGTGATGAGCCGTCCCGCGCTGATGGTGCTCGCAGTCGCGAGCTATCTCGTGAGGCACCGGCGGACCGCAAAATGTGCGCGGCGCCGTTGCTTGGTCCCGCTCGGCTTAGTCGGTTTCGCGTTCGCGGTGTCTCCGGCGTTCGCGGCTAGCTTCACATGGCACGCGGCGGGACCTCCGACGCCGCAGACGGCGCCCGCCGTCCCGACGAGCGTATCTGCTCACAGTGTCACGAGCTCCCAGGTGAGGGTTGGATGGCATCAGGGGGCAGGGGGTGGGTCGCTGTCTGGGTTCGAGGTCCGGGAGGTGTTGCCGAATGGGTTGGTGGGTCCGGTTGTAGCGAGCGTTGGGAACACGACCTCATCGGTGCTTGTGAGCGGTCTTCAGAACTGTGACGGGTATGGCTTTGAGGTACAGGCCGTTGGTCCGGGCGGGCAGAGCGGATGGTCGACGCGTAGCCCGATCGCGGTGCCGCATTGGACGCCGACTGGCGAGCCACAGGTCGCCGTCATTTTGCTCGAGGGAGTAAATTCAAGGGCCTCGGGTGATGTCTATTACCCAGAGGCCTCAACGTCGAGCGCGCACCCGAGCATGTCGAGTTATTGCTACGCCAGCGACGGCTCTGGCAAGACGTCATTCCCATGGACGCTGCAATCTCTCATGGATAATTTCAACCCCACCAACAACATCGGGCCGACGGTCAGCATGACCGACGCAATGGCGACCCGGGCGGGCGTCGTGATTCTGCCCTGGAGCTTCATAAGCGTGCGGCTTGACCCTCACGCGGCGGGAGGAGTCCTGGTGCACGTTCGGCCATCGAGTGCGGACGATGCCAACAACACCCCGGTCGTTACCGATGCCAGGACCATGGAGGCCGAGGTCCACTCGGTTCATTCCGCCTGGCCGCAGGCGAGAATCGTGATCTTGGGGCACAGCCTCGGTGGGGAGATCGCCGAGCAGTACTGGGAGCACTACTGGCGCGAAAATCATGAGGGCGTCACACGGATTATCGCTCTGGACGCACCGATAAACGGCGTCTCGCTAGGCAGCAACGTCTCCAATTTTTTTGGCGATCTTTGGGCGGCCATGGGCTGGCACGATCCAGCGATCAGCGCAAACGATGGCAACGGCGCGTTTCTGCCAGTCGGCACCGAAGGCGATGCTGGGTACACAGCTTCGGACGCGGGAATGGATACGCTGCTATCCCAGCTGCTCTTCAACTGCAGCGGGTTGATACTCCAGACGTGCATCCCGATAGCGCCTAACTTCGTTAGTCCCTGCCCGTCATCTGACCACGCCGAAGTGAAAGCCTGTCCAGGCGTGATCAACTACGTACAGGATGCGACGTTCAGCCTCCCTGGTTCCAGCTCGGACCGACGACGCTCGAGCACGAGAGTTCCGGCGACCATCGCCTCGCCCCCAAGGTTGACCTTCGCCGCTCTACTTGCTCATCTGCGCGTCCCATTCTTTCGTACCATCGTCGGCGCACCGTGGGCGCGACCAACGACGCCCGCCGTGGTGCCGAGACACGCGCTCCGCCTTGTGGGCGAGGGATTGGGCGAACATGCCGGAAAGCTGACCATGGCGGGCCACGGCGGCAGGAAGGTTCGCGCCACGATCACCAAGTGGTCCCCGGCCAGCGTGGTCGCTCGCGTTCCTTCGAATGCCACGAGCGGAGAACTCAGGCTGACCACCTCCGCCGGTGCCATCGTCCCCGTGCCCGGCGTCGCCATTCTTGCCCAATCGGGCAGCAGACAGCTCAGCCTATCAACGCGCGTCAGTGCGTCCATCGGCAAGCCGCTCCACGTGACGGTTCTGCTACGCGATGCACACCGGCCCGCAGCGCACCGGCAAGTCACAATCTTTGACGGGGTACGGCCGCACACCAAATCCACCAACGCCGCGGGAGTCGCGAACCTCGTGGTCGAAGCGGCGCTGACTAGCCGGATTGTCGTCTTCTCCGGAACGACGTGGCGCCGCGTTTCGGTTCGATGGAGTCAACCGCCGGTCACCGCGATCCACCTCCAGATCCGGCCCGCGCGCCCCCGCGCCGGTCGCCCCGTGCGCATCACCGCCGTCCTTCGCGGCCCGCATGGGCGAGTACCGCGCACACCTGTGACTTTTAGGCTCTCCAGGGTCAAAGGCTCGACAACCACCCCGAAAACCGTGCGATCCAACATGTCCGGCGATGCCACGGTCATCTTCAAAGCACCGCTCGGGCCGGCGACCGTCACGGCAACCAGTTACGGCACCACCGCCATCGCGACGTTATAGAAGCCAGCTGGCCGTCGTTGCCAAGACTGCCCGGCTGACTAGGACAACCGGGCGGCTCCCAGGCAACCGCTAGTCGAGCGGCTCACTGTTCCGGCCCAACGGTCGCGTCGGCGGAAACCCACACTAGTCCGCCATCCACGAAGTCCTTGCCGATGTACCAGTAGCCCGTCGGCTCTGTCGGATCCTCGTCGGTCCACGTGAACGCGACGAGTTGCGCGTCCACCACGACCTCTTCGTCCTCGCTCTCACCAACGTGATGCAGATGGACCTGGCTCGATATCGGACCGATGCCGGTGCTATGCGTTGCCATCGCGTCGTCTCCTCGGTTCGGGGAACCGAACCAGGCTAGGCATCCGATCGGCGGATTCCTTGGCAGTCGCACAGACTGCGTCCCGTGTAGGGTCGCCGGAACGTCTTGGGCTTGGTGCGTCGGGGTCGCCGTGTGTACGGAGGAGCAGAGGGCGACATTCAGTTTCGAGGTGGATGGGCGCTGGCGTGGTGGACATCGAAGAAACCAGTTCGCGGTCTAGTCCACGTCGAACTACGAGACCACGGAGTCGTCGTGCACGTATCGATCTGTGACGCTGCGATCGGAGCCCAGGTTGCGATGCTCGGGTTCAACGCCCCGTTCGAGAGCCCGGGCTATGCGTGCAAGACGCCAGACCACGATTCCGTGGCGAGGACCGTCTGCACCCGCGGCAGGGAAGTCTTCCGGCTTCCCTAACCGCGGGGCGACTCCCCGGTGGGGATTGGATCGGGTGGGTGTGAGGTAATACGATTTGCTGGACGGTTCCCTGGCGTGCGGTCATTGACTGCCGTTGGAGTCGTGTTTTTCCAGCGGACGGGTGGTGCGGACACGTTGGCCGCGCGAGGTCGGTTCGTTGCCGGTAGTCGACGACGCGGCGCAGCCGCGACGTCGTAACGACAACGGGAGGCCCAATGGCTCGATGGAGAAGCGCAGTCCTCGCGACCTCCGGCGCGACGCACTGCCCTGGCAACGATCGCGAGTTGCGAGCGGGTGGCGATCGGGGGCAATCGTGAGCGAACCGGTCCAGGTCGCCCTTGCGCGCGAGGCAAACTCAGCCGCGCGCGCGCGTCGTCTTGTCGCTGACCTGTGCGAGGCCGAGATCGACAGCGAGGAGCTGGGTCGCGCCAAGCTGCTCGTCAGTGAGCTGGTCACCAACGCGCTGCTGCATGGGGAGGGCGCGATCACTCTGCGGGTGAGGCTGGACGCCGACCGTCTGTTGGTCGAGGTGATCGACGAGGGTTCGGGGTTTGAGCGAGTGATCCGCCAGACGGGCCTTGAGCAACCAGGAGACTTTGGCTTGAACATCGTCGATGCCGAAGCGAGTCGGTGGGGTGTGCATGAGGGGACCACGCATGTGTGGTTCGAGATTGAGCGATCAGGACCGAGGATCGGCGGCGACAAGAGCCCGCTGACGGGCGATTCCGATTGAGCGGACCGGCCACGTCCGAGGGGTCTGTCGGCGGGCGTCTCCCTGCGCAGGTGACCCGGCGGCGGGCCCATCCGTCCCTTCATGCCCGACGCGCTGCCCCGGCTACGTAGGAGCCCAGTCGATGGCTGGGCGACCTACATAGCGCCCGCGCGGGTGCTAACCCGCGAAGGTCTCGTGGACCGGGAACTGCTTGATGTCCGGGGGTCCCTGGAGCTGGACGCCAGCAGCGGCCACCGAGGCTCCGATCCGCGGCTCGAACGCGTCGAAGTCCTGGCGTGACTCCCAGAAGTCGATCACGCCCCACCCTCCGTCGATCGGGCCCGAGGCATGAAACAGCAGCCCCTTCGGGGGATTCGCTACGGGGTCGACGTGCTTGTTCACCGCGTCGAACTGCTCTTGGGTGACTCCTGCGAGCTTGATTCGGATTCCAACGGCCATGGGTTAGGCCCCTTCCTGTCGTGGATACGTATGGGTACGTTGTGCGACTGACGCCTCGGTCGCGCCGAGGCAACGTCGTCTCCCCGTGGCCAGATCCTGCGTCTTGTGCGTATCCAGGCTTGGGCTAACTCCTCGGCCGCCGGGCCAGCTCTCAACCCACACTACTCGTATCGCAGCGTGGGCGACTCGCGAGAGCTCGCCCGAGACCCGCTGGGGTCACGACGGAGGTCTCCAGGCGCGTGTCGAGCATCGCTTCCCTCGTAAGTCGTATTGGGCCTTGAAGGAGCGCCGCCAGCTAGACCTCGTCCACTCGCTCCGGCCAGAGCAACTCGACGACGCTCTGCATCGCGTTCTCTGAGGCGAGGCGCGACGCGCGGTCGAACAACTCCTGACCTTCGGGATCGCTACTGAACCAATAGCTGTCGACCAGGACTCCGTCCTCGAGTAGCCTGGCGACCCTGTTGACCACGCTGACACGGACGGTGAGAGCCACACGGCGAACCTATCCCCTGCGTGACTTATAAAGGGTAAGTGTAAAGAGTTGGCAGGGCCGACCAGGGGAGCAGATACGCACAACTGAAGGCCTCACCGATTCGTGCCCCATAGCTGGCGGTGGCCGTATCTCCGTCCACCGGGGGCAGCCGGATGCGTTTTGGTGCGCTGCCGAACCGATGTTCGAGGTATGGCGATGCGCCGCCTCCTCAGGCACCTGCTCCTGCTCGCACTGGGCGCTGTGATGGCCGCCGGGACAATGGGCGCTCTGGCTCGTCGAGCCAGCGCCGCCGCCTTGGCGCCCGGCACGATTGCCTTTGCCCAGGCCAACTACACCGTGCATGAGAACCAGGGGTACGCGACGATAACCATTCACCGCAGCGATGCGAGCGTCGAGGCTTGGATCCGCTACGGAGTGAGGCAGGCAAGCGCCACCAACAGGGTCGACTTCGACGCGGTGCCCAATTCGCTGGCGCACTTTCTGCCCGGGCAGGCCGACTACTCCTTCTCGGTGCATATCTATGACCGGGGGATGAACACCCCGGGATCCACGGTTCACGCCACCGCCTACCTGTTCGGCGCCTACCGGCAGACACTGGGCGACCCGCATGAGGCCACGATTACGATCCTGCGCGACGATCCGCTCGAGCAGCGCGACGACGCCAACCCGCTCAACAGCTCGCCGGCGCCCAGCAGCGCCAATGTGCTCCAGAACGTCAATTGGTACATCGCCGGAGCGAAGTCAAACGCGGGCATCGCCGAGGCGCAGTACGCACGGTCCAACCCCGCCTCGGCCAAGGCGCTGTCGGTCATCGCCGATGCGCCCGGGGAGCGCCGCTTCTGGTACTGGAACGAGCCCAACCCAGAAAATCTGGTGGCCAACTACCTGGAGTACACGCAACTCTCGCAGCCGGACAGCGCGGCGATGCTGACGACCTACTCGCTCGTACACGGTCACTGCACCGGCAGCTGGTCCGATTCGCCGGCGTTCGTGACCAACTACCGGAACTGGATCAACCACCTCGCCCAGGGCATCGGCAACTTCCGGGTCGTCATGTTCTTCGAAGTCGACGCGCTCATCACCAAGGGCTGTCTGTCCCCCCATGGTCTCCACGTCCGTCTCGTGGACGAGTTGCGGTGGGCCATCCGCCGGCTCGAGCAGGACCCGCACGTGGTGCTCTACCTGGACGCCGGTGCCGCCGACGCAATCGGCTGGCGCGACCACGGCTGACATGCTGCGGACCGCCGGAGTGCGGTACGCGCAGGGGTTCTCGCTGAATGCCACGCACTTCGACTGGACGACCACGGAGCTGTACTACGGCCAGCGGATCGCGAAGGCGCTCGGTGGTGTCCACTTCGTCATCAATACCGGCGGTAACGGCCGCGGGCCCCTGGTGCCCGCAAACCGGGCCAAGCACGGCAACGAAGTGCTCTGCAACCCGCCCGGACGTGGCCTGGGTCCCCTGAGCACGAACACCGGCTACATGTGGGCCGACGCGTTCCTGTGGGACGACAACCCGGGAGGGTCAGGCGGCGCCTGCGTGTCCGGTGCGCCCCCGGGCGGCACCTACTGGCCTGCCTACGCAGCAATGCTGGCGCGGAACTGGGTTAACGAGGTCACCGGCCCATCGGAGCCGCTCATCCGCCAGGGGACATTTATCGCCGACCACCCGTGACCCGCCGCCACCGGCCAGGCCGGTCAGGGCGACGCGAGGACTGTCCTCAGCGGCTCCGAGGTCGATAAGCCACCATCTTGTGGGCGACGGCTCTCGCCAGCACCTTTGGCCCTTCGCCGACGGGGTGGATTCCATCGCCACCGTCGAAGCTTCGTTTCAGCGCTGGGGGATTACCTCCGTCTCCCATGAGGCGCTCAACGTCGATTGCGTGCGGCCGGCTCCGGATCCATCTGTTGACGGCGACGCGGACGCGCTCGCGATCGGGTCGGAAGCCGGCCGCGCGCGCATAGGGCAGGATGGTGATCGGGAACGGGATCGAGTCATGGCGGCGCAGATACGAGTAGATGTGGCTGAGGTGGCCGGTGATCGCCTCGGGGGTGTTGTGGAGAAAGATGAGATCGTTGACACCGGCCAGCACCGAGCAGTACTGGCCGGGGGGCACGGGATGCAGTGGCTTGTGAAAGAGTCTCGACAGAACCGTGTAATCCACGATTCCGGCGGCCCGGCAACGTCCCAGCACCTTTGCTGTGGAGTCGCCCGCCTCTCCCAACGCAGCGACCTTCACGCCGGGAAAGTCGGACGCAAGCCACCGTGGGTAGGCAGCCGGGAAGAAGGCCAAATCCGACATGGAATCGCCCAGGGCCGAGATTGACCTGAGCCGCTCGGACGCGCTCCCAAAGTCAGGCAGCCAGACGAGAGACGCTCCAGTGGCGGCCAGAAAGGTTCGTCGAGAGATCTCCGTGGGTCGGGCCGGCATTGCCGACAGCCTAGTGTCGCCACGAACCGCCGGATGCGCGGAGAGAGTGTTCCGACTTCCCCTGAGGTCTACTCCTCCTCGCCTAGCTCGAGGTCGGCCAGACTGAGCTGCAGGTTGAGCGCCCTGGCCATCTTGCCGACGGCCGAGACAACGCGAGTGGTCCCGACGATCGGCGCCACGGCGGCGAGCACGCCCTCGACCTGGGCCTCGTCGACACCGGCATCGCCCGCCGCGCTGATGTTGAGCAGGTAGGACGCCGGCGGCGCATCAATCGCGACCAGGGCGGCGAGGCGCACAAGCATCAGCGTCTCGACATCGAGGGTCGTGGCCTCGAGCGAGTCCGCGGTCATCGACGCGAGCAGGTTCAGGATCGGTGTGTCGCCAGAATCGGTTGCCATCGAGTTCCGTCCTCTCGGGTAGGTTTTCCCAATCCTTCGTCGGTCTGCCGGGGCGGTCATCATCCGATCCGGGTGAGGCGCAGACAGTGATGCACCGGATCACGCACGGCGAAACCCGCGATCGCAGGCTGAAGCGGCTCATGTTCGGAGACAGGCGGACGGTCTCCGGAACGGTGTACGGGACGATCATCGTGATGGCGGTCTTGGCCGCAGGTGGGCGCCCTTACGTTCACCACCTGTGGCGGCTGCTCACGCTGGCCGGAGTCAGCGCGGTTGTGCTGTGGCTGGCACACGTTTACGCGCACGGCCTCGGTCAGAGTCTGGCGGAGGGCCGCCGGCTGAGCGCGGCCGAGCTGGCTTCGATCGCCCGCCGGGAAGCGTCGGTCGTGCTGGCCTCGATTCCTCCGCTGATCGCGATCGCGCTGGGCGCGCTTGGGGTCCTCGAGGGACGCACCGCGGTGTGGGTCGTCGCTCGGGATCGGGGTGATCACACTCGCCGCGCAGGGGGTGCGCTACTCCCGGATCGAGAAACTGAGCCCTGCCGCAACGGCGATCACGATCGGGCTGAACCTCGCCGTCGGCCTGGGGCTGGTCGCGCTGGAGGTACTGATCGCCCACTAGGCCTCCGTGGTCTCACCGGGAGCGAGCACTCGCACCTCGGTCGCGGGCGCGCGCTTCTTGGCCAGAGCGGCGAACTCGCGCGCCGGCTGCTGGGGGTCGGTCGGGCGCCGAGCTGGCCGTCCGAGGGCAAAGGTGCCCCAGTGGATCGGGATCGCCACTCTCGGCGCGATCAGCGCGGCAACCTCGGCGGCGCGCTGCGGGTCGAGATGGCCCGGGCCAAGGCTGGGGCCCCAGCCCCACACTGGCAACAAGGCGACGTCGACCGAGCCGGTGAGGTTGCCCATCGCGGCGAAGTAATCGGTATCGCCCGCGAAGTAGACACACCGCGAACCCCGGACGACGAACCCGATGGCTTCGGCCGTCGGACCCAGCGGTGTCCGGCGACCGTCGTGGTCGGCCGGCGTCGCCGTTACCTGCACATCGCCCACGGATGTCTCGTGGCCCGCGCGAAGCTCGCGCGCCCCATCCAGTCCACGGCGCGGCGAGCCATCGAGCTGCGCCATGCGGCGCGAGGATCGGGACCGATTGCCCGATGTCGCGAAGCGAACGTGGGTCTGTGTGGTCAGCGTGTAGATGCGAGAGCAGCACACAGTCGATGCTCCCGAGCGTGCGTGCGCCGGCGCGCGGAGCGATGCGGGTCAGGGGGCCGACCCGCGTCCGCAGCGCGGGATCGGTGAGCAGCCTGACCCCATCGAGCTCGATCAGGGTCGTGGCGTGCCCGAGCCAGGTGATCGCCACCACTTCGGTCCGTCATCCTTCCACATACATGACGGACGATCGCTCGCCCACCGCCGACGCCGGAGGACCCGCCTACGGCGAACAAGCCGCCTGGAGTCCTCAGGCACCGCGACTCACCCTCGGCTATCTGCTCGTCCTGTGGCTCGGAACCGCGGTGGCGGTCATCGTTGCGGCGCTGATCCTGCCGGGCGTGACTGTCGGCACGTTTGGCGAGGTGGTCGTCGCCGCCGCACTGATTGCCGTGCTCAACGGGGTCCTGCCACCGATCGTGGCGGCGCTGCGGCTGCCATTCACCTTGCTGTTGGGGTTCGTTCTCGTGCTGATTGTCGATGCGCTGACCCTGCTGCTGGCCTCGCACATCACCTCCAAGGGCATCCACGTCGACTCATTCGGATGGGCGTTGCTCGCTGCCCTGGTTCTTTCGGCTGCGATCGTCGTGCTCGATGCGATCCTCGGGGCCAACGATGAGCAACACGTATTCGGTACGCGTGATCTGGCGGATCGCGCGGCGTCAGGGTAGACGTGCTGCGACCGACGTCCCGGGAATCATCTTCCTGGAGATCGACGGGCTGGCCCTACCCGTGCTCCAGCGGGCGATGCGCGACGGCAACGTCCCCGAACTCGCGCGCTGGCTCCAGACTGGGACCCATCGCCTCACCGAGTGGGAGACCGACCTGAGCTCGCAGACCGGCGCCAGCCAGGCGGGCATCCTCCTTGGATCCAACGACAACGTGCCCGCCTTTCGCTGGGTGGAGAAGAGCACCGGCAAGGTGATGACTTGCTCATCGCCGACCGACTGCGCCGAGATTGAGCGCCGTCTCGCCTCGGGGCAGGGACTGCTCATCGACGATGGCGCCAGTCGCGGGAACCTCTTTTCAGGCGAGGCCGGCTCGGTGATTCTCACCGTCAGCCGGATGGGCGCCGAGAAGCAGGCCAATCCCGGCTACCGCGCCTTCCTGGCCAACGGCTTCAACGTGACGCGAACGCTCGTCCTGTTCTGGTGGGAAGTGATCCTCGAGTGGATCGCCGCCGTGCGCCAGCGCCGTCGCGACGTACGCCCGCGCGGGCACCGCGGCGGCCGGTATCCCTTCATGCGAGCGGCGCTGTGTGTGGCCGTCAGGGACCTCATCGTGTTTGGCGTCCTCACCGACATGATGCGGGGACGCCCCGCCGTATACGCGACGTTTTCAAGCTATGACGAGGTCGCCCACCACTCGGGACTCGAGCGTGCGGACACGCTGGAGGCGCTGCGCAAGCTAGATCAGCAGTTCGGACGGATTGCGCGGGCCAGACGCTATGCGCCTCGTCCCTACAAGCTGGTCGTGCTCTCCGACCATGGCCAGACCCAGGGCGCCACGTTCAAGCAGCGCAACGGCTACGACCTCGAGGATCTCGTTCAGCGGTCGATCGAACGAGCCACCGTGGCGCGCTCGAGCAGCGGGGACGAGAACGATGCCGCCGTCGGGCACGCGATCGCCGAAGCGACCGGACGCCGGCGAGAGGCTGCGGACGATTCAGGCGTCGCCGATCGGCACGTCGTTGTACTCGCCTCGGGCAACCTCGGACTGATCTACCTGACCGAGGAACAGCATCGCGTCTCCCTCGAAGAGATCAACGCGCGCCACCCGGATCTCCTCGACGCGCTGCGAGCGCACCCCGACATTGGCTTCCTGCTCGTCCACTCTGACGCGCACGGCCCGATCGCGCTCGGCGCCGGCGGCGCCCACTATCTCGCCGAGGCCCGGATCGAAGGCGAGGACCCACTGGCCGGCTTCTCACCAAATGCCCCGGCTCACCTGCTGCGTGCGACCGGGTTCGACAATGCGCCGGACATCCTCGTCAACAGCTTCTACGACCCGGACCTCGAACAGGGCTGCGCGTTCGAGGAGCTGATCTCCTTCCACGGCGGACTCGGCGGGTCGCAGACCCGGCCGTTCATTCTCCATCCGATCGATCTGACCGTTCCGGATGAGCCTGTCGTCGGGGCGGCCAGCGTTCATCAGTTGCTGTCGGGGTGGCGGTGGGCGCTCCAGGGCGAACCGACGAAGGCGGCCGCGCCCCAGACCGATGGCTATTCGCTCACTGGAGGGCGCGGATTGAGGCTGGCGCTCATCTTGATCGCTCTGACCGCTCCGGTCGCGCCGGCCTGAAGCGTGATCCCGGCGGCGAAGACGAAGATTCCCGGTATCAGCAACAGCTTCGATCCGAGCATCAGCAGGCCGATGCGCCCGAGGATGTAGGGAGGCGTGCACACGGTCGCACTCAACGCTCCGCCGATGGCCGTCGCCCAGAGCTTGTCGCGCCTCGACTGGGTCCGCTTGACTCCGACCAGCCGCGAGGGCACGGCGACATAGCAGATCATCATCACGCCGACGACCACACCGAGACAGAGGACGAACCAGGGCCGGCTCCACCGCGACACCACGAGCGTCGTAAAGGCCAGGATGAGTCCCACCACCGAGCCGGAGACGACGATCGGGGTCAGATGACGACGTGCCTGCTCGAAGGCCTGTCGGATCTGCGGCGGACCCTGCTGGGAGATGGCAAAAGCAAACACGGCGTTGAGGAAGAAGCTGGCCACGGTGATCACCACGATGAGCAGCGTCAGTGGGATCAACACGGCGCCCCGGATGTCGCGCGCACTCCCTCCGCGCAGGACATGTGCCTTCAGGTCGTACATGACGAGCCAGATCCACATGGCCGGGATCACCTCAACGAGCGTCAACCGCCAGTTGGCAACAAGCAGCTTGACGCCCTGGAACAGCATCACGAAGGCGCCGACGGCGAGGCCCAGTGGCGCGAACACCCTGCGCGACTGGCTGAGGCGGAGGATCGCAGCCTCGATCTGCGCCTCGTCGCCGTCGTTGATGGCCCGCACGAGCGAGCCGATACGGGCTTCGGAGCGTCGCCAGACGGTGCCGCGAGGTCTGCGTCTCCATCGACCACAGACGTATACAGACCCATGGCGGCGACGGGCGAACGTCGCGTCGCCGTCGTTCACCGGATAGTTACATTTAACCTGGGTGATTCGACAGCCAGTGACCCTTCGGGGATCGGGAGCCCGCCTAGGCTCCGACTTCGCTTCATCGACCGGCGCCCCGACGCCGTTCGCCACGGAAATGGAGGAGAGGATGCCTGACGCCGAGACGCGCATGAAGAGAGCGGCGAAGTTCATCGAGCCGTTCCGGGTCAAGCCGGGATCGACGGTCAACCTCGCCGAGGACTTTGATCCGCGCTTCAAGGCCGGGGTCAAGAAGAAGAAGGAGGGGGTCGCGCTGCTCAAGGGGGGCGTCCGCCTGCTGGCCGAGTACCAGGCACGCCTCGCGGCCCAGGACACCTGGGGCGTGGTCGTCGTGCTCCAGGCCCTCGACGCGGCGGGCAAGGACGGGACGATCCGTCACGTCATGAGCGGCGTGAACCCACAAGGCGTCGAGGTTCACAGCTTCAAGGTTCCCTCGTCGGAAGAGCTCGATCACGACTATCTGTGGCGGTACTCGCGCCGCCTGCCCGGTCGAGGCCAGATCGGCATCTTCAACCGCTCGCACTACGAGGAGGTCCTTGTCGTCAGGGTCCATCCGGAGAACCTCGAGCGTCAGAAGCTCCCGGGCGCGGCGACGAAGGGAGACGTGTGGAAGCGACGCTACCGGGAGATCAACGACTGGGAGCGCTACCTGACCGATAACGGATTTCGGATCGTGAAGCTGTTCCTGAACCTCTCACACGAGGAGCAGCGAACCCGGTTCCTGCGGCGAATCGACCTGCCCGATCACAACTGGAAGTTCTCCGAAGCCGACGTGCGGGAGCGCGCGCGATGGGACGACTACCAGGTGGCCTTCTCGGAGATGCTCTCGCACACCAGCACCGACTGGGCACCGTGGTATGTGATCCCCGCGGATCGCAAGTGGTTCGGGCGGATCGGCGCCGGTGCGGTGCTCGTGCACACGCTGATGGATATCGACCCGCGGTTCCCAAAGGTGTCAAGGCGCCAGCGCAAAACGCTGCTCGAGGTCAAGCGCGAGCTGGAGGCGCAGGCGCCGAAGGGCGCTGCGGCCGACCCGTTCGAGGAAGAGCAGGGCCCGGCCGCGAAGGCCTCTTGAGATGGCGACCGAGACGCACTCCGCCGCTGGCAAGGCGCAGACAGGCGATGGCTGGTATCGCCGCGAGCCGGATGACGTAGTGGCCACGCTCGGCGTCGACCCCGCCGTGGGTCTGTCGTCTCAACGGGCTGTCGACCTACTCGAGAAGGGCGGGCCGAACGCGCTCCCGGCGGAGCAATCGGTGCCCGAGTGGCGCCGGTTCGTCCAGCAGTACCAGAGCTACATGCAGCTGATCCTGCTCGGAGCGGCGATCGTGTCGCTGGCCATAAAGGAGTGGAGCACCGGCGTACTGCTGATCGTGATCACCTTGGTCAACGCGGTCGTCGGGCTGCGTCAGGAGGGTAAGGCCGAGAGTGCGATGAATGCCCTCAAGGCGATGGTCAAAGCGACCGCGCGGGTCCGCCGCGACGGGACGGCGGCCGAGATCGCCGCCGAGGAGGTGGTCGTCGGCGACGTCGTCCTGCTGGCCGCCGGCGACGAGGTGCCGGCCGACGGGCGGATCATCGAGGCGAGCTCGCTCCAGATCGACGAGTCGGCGCTGACCGGGGAGAGCGTGCCGGCGTCAAAGGGCGTCGAGACGCCGACGGGTGAGGACCTGGCCCCCGGAGAGCAGACGGACATGGCGTTCATGCATACGCCGGTCACCCACGGCAGCGCGGTCATGGTCGTGACGGCGACCGGCCGCGACACCGAGGTGGGAAAGATCGCCGGAATGCTGGCCAGCACGGCCAGGGAGCAGACGCCGCTGACCAAGCAGCTCAACACCCTGACGCTCTGGATCGCCGCCGCGGCCGGGATCACGATGATCGTCATGTTCGTCCTGGGCGCTCAGCGCGACCAGTCGGCAACCGTCGTGTTCACGAGCGCGATCGCGCTGGCGATCGCCGCCATCCCGGAGGCCATGCCGACGGTTCTCCAGGTCATCCTCTCGCTGGGGGCGGGAGAGCTGGCCAAGCGTGGGGCGGTGCTAAAGGACCTCGCTTCGGTCGAAACCTTGGGCTCTACGTCGGCCATCAACTCCGACAAGACGGGGACGCTGACGATGAACCAGATGACCGCGGTCGAGGTCGTGGGCCCGGGCGACCGGTACACGATCTCGGGCTCGGGCTACGAGCTCGAGGGGAAGGTTCACCACGCCGCTGGTTCCACGGCCTCGATCGACGAGGCGATCCTGCCCTATCTCGTCGCCAGCGACGCGAACCTCGTCGAGGGCAAGGTGGTGGGCGACCCGACCGAGGGCGCGCTCCTGGTGCTTGCGCACAAGGCCGGTCTCGACCTCGACGCCACCCGTCAGCGCTATCCGCGGCTGGCCACGCTGCCGTTCGATCCCACCTACAAGCTGATGGCCGCGTTCACGAAGACTGCGGACGCGTCGGGGAACGAGGTCATTCGCTGCTTCGTCAAGGGCGCGGCGCCGGCCGTGATGAGCCACGCCGGCGGTGCGGTCTCAGACGGGCAGCGAATCGCATGGGACGATCAGCTGCGCGCGCGAACGGAGGCCGACATCCAGAGGATGGAGGAAGAGGGGCCTGCGCGTCATGGCCGGCGGTTTTCGCGATCTCGACCCAGGCTCGTTCGACGCCGACGGCGATCTGCTCGGCTACGTCGACGGGCTCGAGATGACCAGCCTCGTCGGCATGGTCGACCCGCCCCGGGCTGAGTCCAAGCAATCGGTGCACGACGCCCAGCTCGCCCACATCCGCGTCCGCATGGTGACCGGTGACGATGTGGTCACGGGATCGGCGATCGCGAAGGAGCTGGGGATCGAGGGTGAGGCGATTCTCGGGGCCGACTTCGCCGCCCTGGATGAGAGCGAACGGCTGTCGCGGATCGACCGCATCGGCGTGGTCGGTCGCGTCGCCCCCGAGCACAAGGTGCTGCTCGTCGACACTCTCAAGCAGAAGGGCGACGTCGTGGCGATGACCGGCGACGGCGTCAACGACGCGCCCTCGATCAAGGCCGCGCACATCGGAATCGCGATGGGCAGCGGCACCGAGGTGGCCAAGAACGCCGGGCGCATGATCCTTACCGATGACAACTTCGCGACGATCGTGCACGCGGTCCGGGAGGGCCGCAAGCTCTACGACAACCTGACCAAATACGTCCGCTTCGTGCTGATCTCGCTCGTGGCGTTTGTGCTCACGTTCCTCGGCGCGACCCTGCTCAATATCGCCGAGGGACAGCCGTTCACCCCCGCGCAGGTACTGTGGATCCACTTCTTCATCAGTGCCCCGTTTGGGGTGGCACTCGGGCTCGATCGCGCGACGCCGGGGCTGATGGGGCTTCGTCCCCGCTCCAGCAAGGAGTCGATCATGACGCAGGGCGTGAAGCTCACCTCGGGCCTGGTCGGCCTGTACATGGCGATCGTGCTCGACGCGCTCATCCACTTCGGCAAGTCCCACTACGGGAGCACCGCGATTGGTTCGTCGATCGGTCTCACCGCCTTTGCGCTGATGCTCGTCGTGGCCGCCTATGAGAGCCGGAGTATCAGTCTGTCCGTGCTGAGGACGGACACCTTCGACAACGCACGGATGAACTGGGTTGCGCTGGTCGAGATCGCGCTCGCGGTGATGGTCACGCAGATGGACGTGTTCAATCGCTTGCTCGACACCGTGCCGCTGAAAGTCGGTCAGTTCGGGCTGGCCTTCGCGTCGGCCGTCGTGCTGCTCGCGCTGTGGGAGCTCGCCAAACTGATCGCGCGCCGCGAGGCGTCGAGCGGCTCTTCAGCTGCGTCGGCCGCCGCTTAGCTCGGCTTCGATGGCGCGATCGACGTTGCCGTGGATGTGGTCGGTGCCAATGAGCTCGAGGAGTCCATCGGCCTGGAGCACGTCGAGGACGTGAGGCTTCACACGGGCCAGGCGCAGGGTCACTCCCTCGCCGTCGGCCAGCTGCTTGATGTCGGTCAGCTTGGCCGCGCCCTGCGAGTCGACGAAGTCGACGCCCTCGAGGTCGAGCACGACCGCGCGGGGCTGGGACTCGCGGCTGATCGGAGAGTCCGCGCACCCTGTCCTCGAGCGCTTCGGCGGTGGCGAAGAACAGGCCGCCGTCGAGTCGCAGCACGGCGATGCCCGCGAACGTCTCGTCGTCTGGGGTCAAAAGGACCGCGCTGCCCGCCACGGCGGCCAGCGACGAGCTGGGGCCGGTCGAGATCTGGCGCGATGTGCAGAAGAGCGCGTAGATGATCGCCCCGGCCGCAGCGGCATAGAGGCCGTTTTGCAACGGCACGCCCGCGATTCCGGCGTAGCCGAGATTCTTGGGCACGACCAAGGCGGTGACCGCTACGCCCGCGGCGACGTCGCCCCGCAGCCAGCGCCGCTCATACCGCGGCAACCACCCGATCACCGGCGCAAGGCGCGCTAGACCTCGGGCGTTTCGCTCTTCGGTTGTCATGGCGATCCGCGCGCTGGCGGCGCGCGGGAGAAAACCCTAGCCGCGGCCGGGGACATCAGCGGGAGCCGTGGCCCGCAAACTCATATGATGGCGTTCAGGCCCGGGTCGACCGTGTGGTGCGCCGAATCGGCGAGCCGGGGTCAAAACCTACCGTTACGGAGGCAGTCCAACATGGCAACTCTGGTTGCGATTGGGTATCCGGACGAGAGCACAGCGCAGCAGGCGAGAGCAACGGTTGCGCAGCTCGAGTCCGAGCTCATAATTCAAGCCGACCAAGTCGCGGCGATTGAGCGCGACGCGGACGGGAAGTACCACGTCCACACATCCCACGGTGGCGCCTCCGCAGGTGGCGGCGCGTGGTGGGGTGGCTTCTGGGGCTTCCTGTTCGGCCTGTTGTTCTTCATCCCGTTCTTCGGCCTGGCGCTGGGCGCCGGAATGGGAGCGCTGTTCGGCCACTTCGGTGAGAAGGGCATCGACAAGGCCTTCCAGGAGCAGGTCCGCGACCAGCTCAAGCCCGGCACCTCGGCGCTGTTCTTGGTCGTCGAGCAGGCCACGCCCGACAAGGCGATCGCCGCGCTGCAGCAGTACGGCGGCACCGTGATCAAGACATCTCTGTCCGAAGAGGACACGAAGAAGCTCCAGGAGGCGCTCCAGCCGCCGCCGCAGCCCAGCGCCGCTTCGTAACGAGCGAAGTCGCTCGCGGGTGCCGAGCTGGTCTGCGACCGACCAGCGTTGGCGCCCGCGACGACGTCGCCGGCCTCCGCCAGCGGCCGGCGCTACACGCGGCCGGTGTCCCGCCGGTAGGCCCAGCGCGCGAGCGCCGAGAGCACGACCGTCCAGCCGAGCACGACGATCCAGCCCATCGCTCCCCAGGGCTGACCGTGGAGGGCGATGTGACCGGCCTGCACCAGCCAGTAGGAGGGCAGAAGCCGTCCCAGGTCATATAGGAAGCCGTGCGTGATGGGGAACCAGGTGCCGCTGACCAGCGCGAGCAGCGACACCGTACCTCCGGTCACCGGGCCGATCGAATCGACGTTCATGAGGTGCCCGAGCATGATTCCCAGCGCCGCGAAGGGGAGCAGGGCGATGATGATCAGCACGGTCATGTTGATCCACTTGTCGGCCGGGAGGCTGACGCCGATCGAGATCCCGGCGATGTAGAGGAGCAGGAGGCTCGTGATCGCCATCGCGTAGGAGGCCATCACCTTGGCGCGGAAGTACGAGCGCACCGAAAGCGGCGTGATGCGGAGCTGACGCGTCCATCCCGCCTGGCGCTCGCCGGCGATCCGGGCCCCGCTCGAGATCATCGACATCATCGTGCCGAACGAGGCCAGCCCGGCCATGTAGTACAGCGGCGCCGAGATGCCGGTGCCGGCAAGATCGGTCGTGTTGCGCTGTGGGGCGGCAATGACGAAGTACAGGATGAGGGGGAACCCGAACGAGAAGATGAAGAAGCGCCGGTTGCGGAACGTCCGGAGCAGCTCGTAGCGGGCGTACATCAGGCCGTTCATCGCGACGCCTCCACGGGCTCGGAGGCCCGGGCGTCGCCGTCGGAGTCACCGGTCAGCTCGAGGAACGCCTCCTCCAGACCGGCCCCTGTGACCTCGATGTCGCGCGCGGCCGGGTAGCTGTCGAGCAGCGCGCGCAGGGCCCCGTCCGAGTCCGTGCACCGCAGGATCACGGTCTCGCCGTGACGCTCGGCGCTCGAGACGCCCGGCAGGGCCGACAGCTCGTCGATCGTCGTGTCCTCGAGCGTGGCCCGGATCGTCTTCATGCCGACCCTGCCCTTGATCTCGGTCGTCGGGCCGTCGGCGACGATGCGGCCGTGGGCCATCAGCACGACGCGATCGGCGTTGGCGTCGGCCTCCTCCAGGTAATGCGTGGCGAACACGACGGTCTTGCCGCTCGCGGCGATCTCGCGCATCAGAGTCCAGAAATCGCGCCTGCCCTCGACGTCGAGCGCCACCGTCGGCTCGTCGAGCACCAGGAGGTCGGGATCGCCGACGATGGCGACGGCGAAGCGGACTCGCTGTGTCTGACCGCCCGAGAGCTTTTGGGCGCGCTGGTCGGCCGCTTCCTCGAGCCCAGCCATCGACAGCACCTGCTCGACGTCGAGCGGGTGCGGGAAGAGCGAGGCCATCATCGTGATCAGCTCGCGCGGGCTCAGGTCTCGGATCAGGTCGCCCGTCTGCAGCATGGCACCGACGAGGCCGGCGTCGACCGCGTCCCGCGGCGCTTGTCCGAATACCGACGCCGTGCCGGCATCGGGCGCGGCCAGTCCCAGCAGCATGTCGATGGTCGTCGACTTGCCTGCGCCGTTGGGTCCGAGCAGCGCCACCGTCTCGCCGGGAGCGATCGAGACATCGATCCCGCGGACGGCGTGCACCGGCCCGTGGGGACCTTTGTACGACTTGGTAAGGCCCTCGAGGAGGATCCCTGCGCTCATGCGATTTTGAAGCTACCAACGACGCCGTCGACCCGCCGCCCGACGGTAATCCCGCAAACGACATGGGGCTTTGCCGTCTACAGCGTGGCGGTAACGCGGCTGATCTCGACGAGCGACGTCAGGCCCTGCCTGACCTTGTCCATGCCATCCTGGGCCAGGGTGCGTGTCCCGCGAGCACTCGCGGCGGCCGCGATGTCATCTCGACCGCGGCGGTCGAGAATCAACGCGCGTAGCTCCTCGCCGACTGGCATGACTTCGTAGACGGCCATGCGGCCCTGATAGCCGGTCCACGCGCAGCGAAGGCAGCCGGCAGCCGCGAAGACCTCGGCGTCGCCGAGCCCGTGCTCGCCCCGCACGGCGTCGCCGAGCGTCGCTGGGCGCTTGCAGTGAGCGCAGAGCTTGCGGACGAGGCGTTGGGCGACCACGCAATCGATCGCGGCCGCGACGAGGAACGGCTCGATGCCCATGTCGATGAGGCGGGAGATCGCGCTGGCGGCGTCGCGAGTGTGCAACGTGCTGAGCACGAGGTGGCCGGTGAGGGCAGCCTGGACCGCGATTTGTGCGGTCTCCTGGTCGCGGATCTCGCCGACCATGATTACGTCGGGATCGGCGCGGAGGATCGAGCGCAGGCCCGCGGCGAAGGTGAGCCCGACCTTAGCCGAGACCTGCATCTGCTTGATGCCGGCAACGGCTGACTCGACTGGGTCCTCGATCGTGAGGATGCTGCGCTTGCCGTCGTTGATGATGGCCAGTGCGCTGTAGAGGGTGGTCGACTTGCCCGAGCCGGTCGGGCCGGTGACCAACACGGCGCCATAGGGCCGCGTGACGGCTTCGACGAACCGGTCGCGCGCGGCGCCGCCCATTCCCAGGGAGCCAAGATCGCGAACCACGGCCTCGGTGTCGAGGATCCGCATCACGATCCCCTCACCGTTGATGAGCGGGAGCGTGACCACCCGGACGTCAACGCGGCGTCCTTCGACGGTGACGGCCATGCGGCCATCCTGGGAGACGCGTCGCTCGGCGATATCGAGGGCGGCCATGATCTTGATGCGCGAGACGACGCTCGCCGCCATCGAGCGGGCCACCGTGGCCACCGGCGAGGGTATGCCGTCGACGCGGAACAGGACCCGCATGTCCGTCGACTCCGGATCCCAGTGGATGTCGGATGCACCCTGGTCGATCGCCTGGGCGATGATCGAGTGGACCAGCTTCACGGTCGGCGCGTCGTCGGCGAGCTCGTGCAACGTGATCTCCGGCTCGGGCTCCTCGATCTCGGCGACGGTGTCCTCGAGTCGGCTGAGGCGCCGGATCAAGGCGGTGATGTCGGCGTCGGCGGCTGCGGCGGGCCACATGTCGAGGCCGGTGATCATTGACACCTCGTCGATGGTCATGATGTTCGTCGGGTCGGCCATCGCCAAGACCAGCGCGCGGTTGGGCATGAAGCCTACGGGCACGGCGCGGTAGCGCTTTGCCAGCTCGACCGAGACGAGGTTTGCCGCCCCCATGTCAATTTCGAAGATCGACAGGTCGATGTGGTCGATGCCGAGACGCTCGGCCAGCGCCCGGGCCAGCTGGCTCTGGGGAATCTCGCCCGACTCCACGAGGATCTCGCCCGTGGGGCGGCAGCACTCGCGCGCTGTGGCGACGGCCTCGGTGATCGCCTCGCGGGATGTGTAGCCGAGGTCGACGATTACGTCGCCGATCATCCGGCGCGAGCGGCCGCGCCTGGTCGGCGGGGTCAGTCCGCGCGGATACGGATCGTCGCCTGCGACTGGGGCAACGGCGGGAGTCGGGTTCGTCTCCATGGCTCTCGGGATCGGCAGCAGCGAGGACCACCTTGAGGGCGCCGTGGTTGATGCGGCGACTGTTTGTTCAGCTTGGCTGCGACGGAGCGCTGGTCAGGTACGTCGCGCACATGTCCTTCTCGCCGTGCTGCTCGGCGCCCTGCTCGAGGCGCCGGCGGATCGTGCTCATCAGCGGCAGGTCGAGGTCGTGCAACTCCGCGGACTCCTCGACGAGTCCAGCGTCCTTGGCGGCCAGAGCCAGCTTGAACGAGGGCTCGAAGTTGCCCTCCATGATCGCCTTGCCCTTCATGCGCAGATAGGGCAGATCGAGCGGTCCGCCCGCTAGCGCCTCCAGTACGAGCGCCGGATCGAGGCCCAGACCTTCGGCGAGCGCGATCGTCTCGGCGCCGCCCTCGACCACGGTGACGATCCAGCTGTTGATGGCGACCTTCAGCTTGGTCGCCGTGCCGGCCTCGCCCACCCACATCGTGCGACTGCCCACGACGTCGAAGATCGGGGTCAGCTGTTGACGCAGGGACTCGGGACCGGCGGCGAGGATCACCAGCGCCCCGTCCTGCGCAGGCTTTTTCGTGCCGAGCACTGGAGCATCGACGAGCGCCAGCCCGCGCTCGCGCGCGAGCTCCAGGCAGCGTTCGGTACCGCGCTCGCCGATCGTGCTCATCTGCAGCCAGACGGCGTCGGTTGCGGCGTTCGACAAGCCGCCCTCGACGCCCTCCATGCAGGCCAGAACGGCGTCGGTCTCGGCGACCATGGTCAGGATCACGTCGGCGCCGGCGGCCGCCTCGGCAGGCGTCTCACACAGCACCGCGCCGTCGTCGGACAGGGACTGGGCCTTGTCGGGCGAACGGTTCCACGCCCGCACGGCGAACCCGGCTCGTACGAGGTTGCGCGCGATGGGCAAACCCATGATCCCGCCCGCGCCGAGGACGGCGATTGTCTGGTTGGACGCCATGGGCTAGAGCGTATCCTCACCTTCCCGGTCAGTTTTCAACCGCGCTGTTCGGACCGGCTCCGGTTGAGGCAGGTGCTTCGGTTTGCGTGACACCCGGGCTGTGGTTGTTGATGTTGATTCCTCAGAACTGCAGAAAGGTGCTGCCCTCCGTCGTCGCGGGCGGGTCAACCGTTGTGCTGGCATTCTCCTTCACCCACTCGGCCGCACGCCGCGAGGACTCGTCGGTGCCGGTCTTGTCCTGGCACACCGTCACAGCCACTCCGCCGCCCTCGGTACGAAAGGCTGCGAAGCTAACGAAACCAGGCACCGCGCTGATGATGGTCTTGAGGTCCTCCTGCCGCTCTCCGGCGAGGTCGAACAGCTCAGACGCACCTTGCCCGGAATAGCGTCGAATTACCACGTGCATCGCGTGCCCCTTTCCGTGGCTACCGCCACGTCGGTTCTTTAGACGCACGCTATCCAGCCTTGTCTGCTTTTGCCGAAACGCAACCCCGGTCCGCAGTAGAGCCCCGGTGCGCGAACCCAACGCCCACCCCGGGAATCACGACTAGCTGGCTGAAAAACGTGACAAGCCCCGCGCCGCGCGCCGACCTCGTGCAACTGAGCATGTCCCACCTGCTTATGCGGCCAAGGTGCGGGGCGTTTCGGGAGGCCGAGGAACGCGCCCCCGTGCCGTCGCCATCGCCGGGTTGTGCGACGGCCTCGGCGGTGCGGACCGGCTGGTCCGAGGCCTATGCCCGCTCGAAGGTCGGTAACGCAGAGGCAGTGGTGCGCTCGATGACTGCCGGCGGCCACTAGCATCGGCGTCCATGAGGCGTCGATGCAGACCGCTCCTGCTCCTCGCCGTCCTCGGTGTGCTCCTCTTGTCGGCGCAGGCCGCCGGCGCCGCTCCCGACCCAATGTGCACGGGGAGCTACGGTGGCGCCGCTCCGCACGCCGGGCGACCGATCCGGTTCGGCGTCGACCCGGGAATCGCCGGGAGCATCGGCTCACAGCAGGTGCCATCGGTGCCCGACAACCCGACGCGCGACCTGTCTGCGCTGCGCCAGCTACGCCCGCCGCACCGGCCGTTCGTGCTGCGCCTAAGCCGGCTCTTCTGGTCCGGCGGTCAGCACGCGATCAACCGCTTCAAGGGCATGGCGCGGCGCTACACGCGGGCGGGCTTCGACGTCGAGCTTCAGGTCCGCTACCACCCAACCAAGGCTCAGGAGGGAAACCTCGCGGCATGGCGGCGTTACGTGCGCCACGTGGTCGACAGCTTCGGCGCCAACCGGCGGGTCGTGGCGATGACGATCACCAACGAGGTCAACATCCCGTTCTCGCCCAACACCTCCGACGGTTCATACGGCAAGGCGCGCGATGCGTTGATCGCCGGCATCGAGGCCGCCCACCAGGAGGCCGCTCGGCGCCACTACCGCCAGCTGCGGTTCGGCTTCACCTACGCGTACCGGTTCGCGCCGAGCTCCGATGCGGCGTTCTTCTCCTACCTGGGCGCCCACGGTGGCGCGGGCTTGCGCCGGGCCCTCGGGTTTGTGGGGCTGGACTTCTATCCCGGCACCATCTACCCGCCGGTGATGGCTCCCGGGGACACGTATCGAGCCGAGCTCGCGCAGGCCGCGGGCGTGGTGCGCGACTGCCTGACCGCGAAGGCCGGCATTGGGCGGCGGACTCCGATCTGGATCACCGAGAACGGCGTCCCCACGGGTGCGCTCTCCGATGCCCAGCAGGCCGCGGCGCTGAGCCAGCTCGTGACGGCGGTCCGGGCGTACTCGGGCACCTTCAACATCACCGACTACCGGTGGTTCAACCTGCGCGACACGACCTCCTCCGGGCCTTCGACGCTCGTCGGTTCCACGTTCTCGTCCGACGGATTGCTGCGCGCCAACTACACGCGCAAGCCCTCATTCAATGTCTATCGCGCGCTGACCCGCCGCTAATACTAGCCGGCCGGAACCGGCTCCTCGAGCAACCGCCGCGCGGTCGACCGCGCCGTCTGATCGGCCCAGCTCGTGGTGGTCAGGTAGCCGAGCACGAGCACGATCAGACCCAGCGCGACGAGGATCCACCACCCGGCGTGGGTGGCGCTGGCGAAGCTGGGTCCGAGCGAGCCAGCGGTGGCGCTCCCGACCACGGCCCCGACCACCGCGACACCCAAGGTGACGCCGACCTGCCGGCTCGTCGAGGCCACCGCGCCGGCGACCCCGGCCTGCGAGGGCGGCATGCCCGAGATCGCTGTGTTGGTGATCGGCGGATTGACCGCCCCCGAGCCGATCCCGAATATGAGGTAGGCGACGAGGAGGACCGCGGACGGGGTGGTACGGGTGAGCGTGGTGAGCATCAGGGCGCCGACCAGGACGCCGAGGCCCCCGATGATCAACGACGGCCGCGCTCCGTGCTTGGCCACCAGCCGCCCCGACAGGGGCGCCATGACCATCGTGGCGACCGCCATCGGCAGCATGTAGAGGCCGGCGTGCAGCGGCGAGAGCCCGCGCACGTCCTGGAGGTACAGCGTGTTGAGGAACAGGAAGCCGCCGATGGCCGCGAACACGCACACGGCGATGGCGCTGGCACCGGAGAAGGGCGCGCTGCCGAAGAATCTCACCTCGAGCAGGGGCTCGCGACGCCGCAGCTCGTAGCGGATAAGCGAACTGAACGCGACGATCGACACCGCGAAGAGGACGAGGATCTCGGGTGAACCGAACCCGCGCCGGCCGCCTTCGATGATCGCGTAGGTGAGCGAGGCGAGCGCGAGGACGATGAGGACCTGGCCGACAGGGTCGATGCGCCGCGCGTGCTCGGCGCGCGACTCGGGTACGAAGGCCGCCGTCAGCACGATGGCGGCCAGACCGACGGGGAGGTTGACCAGGAACACCCATCGCCAGCCGACCGAGTCGACCAGGGCCCCGCCGATGATCGGACCGAGGGCCATGCTGATACCGAACATCGCGCCCCACACGCCGACCGCGAGGGCACGTTCGCGAGGGTCGTGGAAGACGTTGCGGATGATCGACATGGCCACCGGATTGAGCATCGCGCCACCGACGGCTTGGAGCGCGCGGAAGGCGATCAGCCAGTTCAGGCTCGGAGCCAGGGCGCACAGCAGCGACCCGAGCGAGAACACGACCAGTCCGGTCTGGAACGTGCGCCGGCGGCCGACCCGGTCGCCGGTCGACCCGCACAACATGAGCAGGCTCGCGAGCACGAGCGTGTAGGCGTCGATCACCCACTGGAGGCCGGCCACCGAGGCGCCGAACGAGCGGTTGATCGACGGCAGCGCGACATTGACGATCGTCGAGTCGAGCCCGACGATGAGCAGACTCATGCTGCAGATCACGAGCACGACCATGCGCCGGCGGTGGCTGAGCTCGTCCGGGCGCTGAGAGTCCATTGCCTCGATCGTAGCCGTCGGGACCCCCTCCAAATCCAGCGAACAGCCTGCATTGGCGCGGTCAATGTGGCTCACCGCGCCTCCGCGGGCTTAAGCTTGTAATAGATGCCGGGGCCACGCCAGTTCCACCGCTCTTCTACGCGCGTAATGTCGATCCTGATGGTGATCATCGGGATCGCCCTGATCGCCCGGACGGTGATCGCCGGCGGCGCGGGCCTGACCCTGGGAATCATCCTCGGTCTGCTGTTCATCCTGGCCGGCGCGGCGCGGCTCTACCTTCAATTTCGATCTTCGTGACGACCTCCCGGTACCGCTGTGAATAAGACCCCCGTCGGCTATCGCGCGCTGTTCGCCGTCGTGTACACGGCGTCCATTGCCTCCGTGTACTTCGCGCTCGGTGTCGTCGCGCATCACGCCCAGGGGCTCACGCCGCTCGTCTTCCTGGCCGCCGGCATCTTTTTCCAACTCACGGCGATGACGTACGCCGAGGCGGCCTCGCTCCACCAGGAGCGCGGGGGCTCGGCCGTGTTCGCTCGATATGCCTTCAACGAGCTGATCAGCTTCATCGCCGGGTGGTCGATCGTGCTCGACTACACGATCATGATCGCTGTCACGGCGTTGACGGTCCCCGCCTACCTGGCCGCGTTCTGGGGGCCGTTGGGCCACGGCGCGCTCCAGATCGTCGTCGCCATCGTGGTGATCGCGTTCATCGCCGTCGACAACTTCACCGGCGTGAATGCGCGGCGCCTGCGTCGGCGGATCGTGCTGACCGGGGTCGACCTCGTGGTCCAGGCGGCGGTGATCGTGCTCGGGCTGCTGCTCGTCTTCCATCCCCACCACCTGACCGAGAGCGTCAACCTGGGCACCATCCCGACCGCATCCAACCTTGCGTTCGCGCTGCCGATCGCCGTGATCGCCTTCACCGGGCTCGAGGCGGCGGCGGGGCTGGCCACCGAGGTGACGGCGACGCGCCGCGAGGTCAAGCGCCTGATCTTCCCGGGGTCGCTGGTCATCGTGTTCATCTACGTGGCCATCGCGACGATCGGGGTGGCGGCGCTCCCGGTCCACAACGGTCTGACCGACCTTGGCGAGACCCACCTGTCGGCGCCGGTGCTCGGCGTGGTCGAGGCCTACCACCCCACCTGGGTGGCCGACATCCTGAAATACGTGATTGCCGTCGTCGCCCCGGCCGCGCTGATTGCCGCGGCCGGCGGGGCGATGCTCGGCGTATCTCGGGTCGGCTATTCGCTGGCCACCAACCGACAGATCCCCAGCGCTCTGGGACGCCTGCACGGCAAGTTCGGGACGCCGTTCGTGATCATCGCTGCCGCAGCCGTGGCGGCGGCCGCACTGGTCATCCCCGCCGATCTCGAACTGCTCGTCGGCATCTATGCGTTCGGCGCGCTGCTCGCCTTCACGATCGCCCACCTATCGGTCATCGCCCTGCGCTTCCGCGAGCGAGACCGCACGCGGCCGTACGTCGTTCCCCTCTCTGTCCGCGTGCGGGGCGCCAGCGTCCCGCTGCCGGCGGTCCTCGGCGCGCTGCTGTCAGCTGCGGGGCTGATCGTTGTGCTCATCTACCACAGCGGCGCGCGCTACGTGGGACTCGCGTGGCTGTTGGGTGGCGTGGTCATGTACGTGACCTATCGCAAGAGCGAGCAGAAATCGCTGCTGCGTCGGGTGACGATTCCCGAGCGGGCGCTGCGCCACGAGGCGCTCGAACTCAAGTTCGGCTCGATCCTCGTTCCGATACTCGGCAACGCCCTCGACGACGACATCATCCAGACCGCGGGGCGGTTGGCCGGCGAGACGCACGACGACGTCGAGGAGGAGGGGGCCGTGATCGAGGCGGTCTGGGTGTTCGAGATGCCGCTGTCGCTACCCCTCGACGCGCCCCTGCCCGACGCGGAGATCCAGCGCGCCCGCAAGGCGCTGGCCAGGGCCAAGCGTGTGGGGGAGGAGTACGTGGGCGTCGAGGTTGCGACGGCGATCGTGCGGGGGCGGCGGATCGGACAGGCGATCGTCAACGAGGCCCGCCGCCGCGGGGTGGAGGCGATCGTGCTGGCCGCCGAAGAGCCCTCACGCGTGCGCGGCGGCGCTTTACTCGGGGGCGTGAGCGGTCCGCTCGACAACTATGTCGGCGAAATCACCAAGTACGTGATCAACAAGGCCCCCTGCCGGGTCATCCTGACGGCACCTCCAGCGGGCTGGCAGAAGAAGTTCGCGCGCGATGGGCACTCCCCGGACGGGGATGGAGCGTCGCCGCAAGCGGCGAGCACCGATGGCGCGGGACCGACGTCCGCGCGGGTCGAGGCGACCGTTCCCGACGCCAGCGACGGCGGCGGTGCCACCGGAGGCTGATGGCCGAGCGAAGGCTTCCCGGTCTGCAGAGGGTCCTCGGCGTCAACGCGCTGTTCGCGACCGCCTACGGCAACGTCGGGTCCTCGATCTATTACGCGCTCGGCCTGGTGGCCTCGTTTGCGCTGGGCCTGACACCGGTCGTGTTCGTGATCACCGGGGTGATCTTCTACCTCACCGCGGCGACCTACTCCGAGGCGACCGCCATGTACCCGGAAGCCGGCGGCTCCTCATCGTTCGCGCGCCACGCCTTCAACGAGTTCTGGTCGTTCTTCGCCGCCTGGGGCCAGATGCTCAATTACGTGATCACGATCTCAATCTCGGCCTTCTTCGTGCCGCACTACCTGGGTGGCCTGTTCTGGCCCGCCCTGAAGACGTCGCCGGGCGACGTGATCTTTGGGATCGCGACCGTCACACTGCTGTGCGGGATCAATGTGGTGGGGATCACCGAGGCCGCGAAGCTCAACGTCATCCTCGCCATCACCGACTTCTCGACTCAGGTGCTGCTCGTCGTCATCGGCGGCATTCTGGTCTTCTCGCCCCAGATCCTCGTCGACAACCTCCATCTGTGGACGGCGCCGACGGTCAAGAACTTCCTCGTCGCGATCCCGGTCGGGATGATCGCCTACACGGGCATAGAAACGATCTCGAACATGGCCGAGGAGGCCAAGGACGAATCGCGCACGATTCCCAAGGCGATCAACCGCGTGGTGATCGCGGTGTTCGTCATCTACGCCGCGCTCCCCTCCGTCGCGCTCTCGGCGCTGCCGGTGACGTGCAACGCCGCGGGCAAGTGCCAGACGCTGCTGGGCCTAACCGAGGCGCAGGGCGGCTATGCGGGCGATCCCGTGCTCGGAATCGTCAAGAACCTCAACCTGGGTCCGCTGCAGCACGCGGGTGAGATCTACGTCGGTCTGCTGGCGGCGACGATCCTGTTCATCGCCACCAACGCCGGCATCATCGGGGTCTCCCGGCTGGTCTACTCGATGGGGCTGCACCGGCAGGTGCCCGACCGCCTGCGCCAGCTGCATCCCAGGTTCCGGACGCCGTGGATCGGGATCATCGTGTTCGGCGCCGTCGCGTGCGTGACGATGATCCCCGGACAGGCCACCTTCCTCGGCAACATGTACGCGTTCGGGGCGATGCTGTCGTTCACGATCGCCCACCTGGCGGTCATCCGGCTTCGACAACGCTACCCCGACCAGCCGCGGCCCTACCGCGGACCCGGCACGCTGCGGATCGCGGGCCGCAAGCTACCTCTGTTCGCCGTGCTCGGTGGCATCGGCACGTTTCTGGCCTTCGTCACCGTAACCGTGCTGCACGTGGCGGTCGCCGCGGCCGGGGTGGGCTGGCTGGCCACCGGTGTGGTCGTCTACATCGTCTACCGCCGCCGGCAGGGCCTCGATCTGGTCACGACGACGAAGGTGGCCATCAGCCGGCCCGAAACCGAGGGCGAGGCCGAATACCACTCCGTCCTGGTCGCCTTCGACGAGCGCGGCTTCAGCCCCGAGGTGATGGCCACGGCGGCTCGCATGGCCGAGCGCCGGCGGCGCGGAATCCACGTGATGGTGACGATCCTGGTGCCGCCCACGAGCCCGATCGACGCCGAGCTGCCCGACGAACAGGCGAGCGCCCAGTCGGTCATCGAGGAGGCCAAGGTCCAGGTCGGCCGCCGCGTCTCGGGGCACTGGGAGAAGGTCAGACCCGGCCAAGCCGGTCGGCGGATCATCGACGAGGCCAAGGAGATGCACGCCGACGTGATCGTGATGCCGATGGCGCCACGCACCGGAGCCGGCTTCGGGCGCACGCTGGAAACCGTGCTGCGCGAGCGGCCGTGCCGGGTGATCATCGAGTCGCCGCCGGCCAAGGCGCGCTCGCGCAAGCCCGTCGCGGTGTAGCGGCGATGGACCGGGTCCCCAGGATCGGACGCCAGGAAGTGGAGCGGGCGGCGCCGCTGGCGCTCGAGGTCGTGCTCGTGGTCGCGCTGGCCACGGGCGCCGTGGCGCTGCTGCAGTCGAGCGCACCTGCGGTCGATCTCGCCTCGATCTATCTCCTGGCCGTACTCGACGTCGCCGTACGACGTGGGCAGCTGGCCGCTCTCGTCACCGCGGTGCTGAGCGCGCTGACGCTCAACTACTTCTTCATCCCGCCGCATCACGAACTGGCCATCGCTCACTCGCAGGACGCGGCCACCCTCGCTGTGTTCCTGATCGTCGCAGTGGTTGTCGGGCGGCTCGCCGCCACCGGGCGCCAGCGCGCGCGCGAGGCCGAGAGCCGGGCACGCGAGGCCGCGGCCCGCGAGCGCGAGGCCAAGCTGTTGGCCGACGTTGCCTCGGCGATCCTCGCCGGTCACGAGGTCCTGGCGCAGCTCGACGGCATCAGCCATGGAGTCGCCGACGCGGTCGGGGCGAGCCGCGCGCGCGTGGTCCTCGAGGCGGTTCCGTCCCCGCGCGAGCTCGAGCGCGCCTTCCTGCTGCCCACCCGGACGCGGAAGGCCTGGCTCTACATCACGCGCGACATGAGTTGGGATCGCGAGGAGGTGGAGCGGATCTGTCAGCCGCTGGGCCGGCTCATCGATGTGGCCGTCGAGCGCGAGATGGTGGCCGACCGCGCGGCCGAGACCGAGGCGGCCCGCCGGGCGGAGGTGGCGCGCACAGCGATCCTCCACGCCATTTCCCACGACCTGCGCTCACCTTTGACGGCGATCACCACGGCCGGCTCGGCGTTGCGTTCGGCGGCGCTCACCGACGAGGAGCACGACGAGCTGCTCGAGACGATCGATCTCGAGGCGGCGCGGCTCGCCCGTCTGGTCAGTGACCTGCTCGACCTATCGCGGATCCAAGCCGGTGCCGCCGCGCCGCAGGCGGACTGGTGTGACCTGCACGACGTCGTCGCCTCGGCGGCGGCCCACCTGCACACGGAGCACCCGCTCGACTTCGCCCTGCCCATCGAGCTCCCCCTGATCCGCGCCGACGCGGCCCAGCTCGAGCGCGTGTTCTCGAATCTGATCGACAACGCCGTCAAGCATTCCCCGCCCGAGACGCCCGTGCGGATCAGCGCCGGCGTGGGCGGCGGCCGCGTCACGGTCCGCGTCACCGATCAAGGCCGCGGGATTCCGCCGCAGATCCGCTCCCGGGTGTTCGAGCCATTCTTCCGCGGGCGGGGCGAGAAGGGCGCCGGCTCGGGTCTGGGTTTGGCCATCTCCCGGGGCTTCGTGGAGGCCAACGGCGGTCAGATCGTGTTGCAGTCCCATCGCGACAGCGGAACCTCGTTTGCCGTCAGCTTCCCGCTCGTGGGCCAGCCTCAACCGGTGGCATGAACCCGTCGCGCATCCTCGTGGTCGACGATGAGCCGCACATCCTGCGCGGTCTGCGGGTGATCCTGCGCGGGGCCGGGTACAACGTTGAGACGGCCGAGACCAAGGAGCAGGCCCTCACCGCGCTCGCCACGCGACCGCCCGATGCGATCGTGCTCGACCTGGTTCTCCCCGACGGGCAGGGCATCGAGGTGTGCCGGGCAGTGAGGGAGTGGAGCACGCTGCCGATCCTGGTCCTGTCCGCGGTGGGCGACGAGCGCGAAAAGGTGCGAGCACTCGACGCCGGCGCCGATGACTATGTGACCAAGCCGTTCGGGACCGACGAGCTCCTGGCGCGGCTGCGTGCCGTTCTGCGGCGCTCGGGGCCGGCGGGTACCGACCCGCAGATCGAGATCGGCGAGCTGGTCGTCGACATTCCCGATCGTCGCGTGCTCAAGGCCGGCCGCGAGATTCACCTCACCCCGATCGAGTTCGACCTCGTCCGCGTGCTGGCCCAGCAGGGCGGACGGCTGGTCACTCACCGCCAGCTCCTGCGCGACGTATGGGGGCCTGCGTACGGCGAGGAGACGCACTACCTGCGCGTCCACGTGGCGCACATCCGCGCCAAGCTCGAGACCGACCCCGCCCGCCCGCAGTACCTGATCACAGAACCGGGCGTCGGATACCGCCTCCGCGAGCCCGACGAACAGGAATCGTCCTAGTTGTGATGCCCCGAGCGACCGCTCGGCGTGCCCCGAGCGATCTCCGTCGCCACCGCGGCCGGGTCCTCGAGTTGCGGGTAGTGACCGAGCTCGGGCAGCTCGGTGACGGGAGCGCCGGGCCGCAGCTCCTGGAGCCCGCGGAGCACGGGCACCCCGGCGACGGGGTCCGTCAGCGCCCAGAGAAATGAGAGGTCACCGGGCCAGTCGCGGATCGCGCCGTGCCAGCGGTCGGCGTAGCGGATTCGCTCGTCCATGTACGCGATCAGCCCGTGCATGCGGAGATTCCCGTCGTGGTAGCGGATCAGCGACCACTGATCCGCGGCCTCGTTTGCGGACAGCGGATGGGCGGCGGAGAAGACCGATCCGAACTGACGGCGAAAGACCTGCCCCCGCGACAGGCGGGCCATCACCGGACCGGCGGGACTGCGCAACAGGCGCTGCCCGAGGATCGGCGTGGCGAGGTGCAGCAGCACGCTTCCGTTGAACAGCGTCGCTCCGCGCAGGGCGATCCGCGCTCGGCCGTCGAGCTCGCGCGCGAACAGCTCGGTAGCCACCGACGTGCCCATGTCGTGGGCGACGAGATACGGCGGCTCCTCGAGGTAGCGAGACACGAGCTCCTGAACGAGGTCGGCCTGGGTGTGGAGCGAGTAGCGGCGATCGGGCTTGTCCGAGAGGCCGAAGCCGAGGAAGTCGAACGCGAGCAGCTCGCGGTCCCGGATTGCCGGCTGCTCGATCAGCGCGCGCCAGTCGTAGGAGCTAGACGGGAAACCGTGCAGGAAGAGGATCGGCGGCGGCGCGCCGTGGCGACGGAACACGAAGATGTGGCGGTTGTCGAGGGCGCAGACGCGCTCGCCCTTTGCCGCCCAGCTCTGCACACGGGTCGTCAGCCCCATCGGAGTGGCCAGCCTATAGATTCGCCCGTCGTGATCGAGGGCGCCAGTCAGCGAACGATCAACAACGGCGACGTCGCGCTCGCGGTCGTGGAGGCGGGCGACGCGGCCGCGCCGACGGTGGTGCTGGTCCACGGCTATCCGGACACGAAGGAGCTCTGGGCGCCGGTCATGGCGCTTCTGGCCACCCGGTTTCACGTTCTCGCCTACGACGTCCGCGGCGCTGGCGCCTCGAGCGCGCCCCGCGGGCGGGCGGCCTACGACTACACGTGCCTGGGCGACGACCTCAAGGCGGTCATCAACGCGCTGGCGCCAGGGCGGGCGGTACACCTCGTCGGCCACGACTGGGGCGGGATTGCCGGCTGGCGCTTCGCCACGGAGCCGCGGTTCGACGGCAAGCTCGCCTCCTTCACCACCATCGCCGGACCGTCGATCGACCAGGTGGCGGCGTCGCTGGCCGAGCTGCGCCGGCAACGCCGCGTCCTCGAGCTTGTGCGGCGCTTGTATCGCTCGTGGTACCTCGTCCCGATGTGCACGCCCGGCGTACCGACGCTGGCCTGGCGCGTGCTGCTGGCGTTTCGCCCGCCGCGCTTCCTGACCGCGTCGCAGAGTCCTGCGCCTGGTCCCGCCTATCCCACCGCCGCGCTGGCCGAGACGGCGATTCACGGGGCCAACCTGTACCGCCAGAACATTCTCGGCACGCTGGGACGAGCGCATCCCGAACCGGCTCGGGTCCCGGTGCAGCTCGTCGTTCCCCAGCACGACCGGTTCATCGCCCCCGGCTACTACGAGAGCGCGGAACGCTACGCTCGGCCACTCCGACGCCGCTCGATCAAGGCCTCGCACTGGGTCCCCCGCGAGCAACCGGTCCTCATCTCGCGATGGATCGCCGAGTTCGTGGAGGAGGTTGAGCGAGCATGACGAAACGCAAGACATGCTTCTCAAACGCCGCCCACCGGGCATCGATTCCCAGTCCCGCGCCAAGGGCGTAGGTTTCGAGCATCTCGACGAGCGATGGCTCGCCGTCTTGCGCTGGTTGCAGGCCAATCACGTCGAATTCATCGTCGTCGGACCGGCCGGCAAGGCGATCCGCGGCGATCGTCAGGCCACCGGGCCGACCTCGATCGTGCTGGCGCCGTACGGACGCAATGTCGAGCGGCTGTGTCGCGCACTCTGGGCCGAGCACGCTCGTCTGCGCGTCGAGGGCGAGGCCGAGACGCTGCCGATCAAGATGAACGAGGAGAAGATCCTTCGCGGTAACCGCTGGGCGCTCCGCTGCGGCCTCCACGATCTCGATATCGAGGGCTGCCCCAGTGGCGTGCCCCGCTACCAGGAGCTGCTCTACGAGGCCGGACGGTTCACTGTCGCGCCTGAGCTGACGGTCGAAGTCGCCGCCCACGAGGATCTCGAGCACTACGACCATCTGCGCCGCACGGGTGTCAGCCCAGAGATCAAGATCACCCGCGGAGCAGCCGAGGGCAAGCCGACCCAGTAGGGCCCCTGGCCGGCGTGGGTTACTCTCAGACCCATGCCGGAACGCGCCAGGATGGCTTTGGCCGCGGCGTTTGCGTGCGTTCTGCTGCTCGTCATAACGTGGTACGCGGCCTTCCACATCGGTCTGTTCGAACACGCCGATCGAGCGATTCTTCGCGGCTTCGCGGGCCTCGGCCAACGGCCCCGGGTCAACTCGACGGCCCTCTTCATCGCCCGTCTCTGTGATCCCAAGCCGTACGTGTACTTCTGCGCCGTGCCCGTCCTGGTCGCGCTGGTGCGGCGCCGGTTCGTGCTGGCCACGGCGATCTGCGCGATCCTCCTCGGCGCCAACGTCACGACGCAACTTCTGAAGCCGCTGCTGGCTGTGCATCGCCCGGCATTCGTCGAGGGCGTGCCCTTACCACCTGGCGGCAGCTCGTGGCCATCTGGCCATGCGACGGCGGCCATGGCACTCGCGCTCTGCTGCATGCTCGCCGTGCCCGGCCGCGTCCGTCCATTCGTAGCCGCGCTCGGCGCGGCGTTTGCCGTCGCCGTCAGCTACTCGTTCCTGACGCTCGAGTGGCACTATCCGAGCGACGTCTTCGGAGGGTTCCTCGTCGCCGCGATCTGGACTCTGATCGGCGTCGCCGCGGTGCTGACCGCCGACGCCAGACGCCACCGAGGCGCCGAGGCGCTGACGGAGCGATTGTCGGTCCGCGAAGCCCTCGGGCCGCCGGCGGGCGCGCTGGTCGCCGCCATCCTCCTGGCCGGGCTGGTGGCTCTCGCCAGGCCGAGCGAGGTGGTTGCCTACGCACACCTTCACGAGGCATTCGTGTTCGGCGCCGTGGCCATCGGCGCGACCGGACTGGCGCTCGCGACCGGCTTGCTCCTGGCGCTGAGAAAGTAGGCTGGCTCCCGAGGAGTAGGCTAGGCACATGCTGGGGGATCGAGGGTGAAGATGTGAGCTCGTTCGCTTCAGTGCGGGTGGCGGCGGTACAGGCCACTCCGGTGATCCTCGATAGCGCCGGCACGACGGCCAAGGCGGTCGAGTGGATCGGGAGGGCGGCGGTATCCGGCGCCGAGCTCGTGGTCCTGCCCGAGGTGTTCGTATCGCTGTATCCGTCGAACTCGTGGGCCAGGTCCGCTGCCGCGTTCGGCGGCTTCGACGAGCTGTGGGAGCGGATGTGGAGCAGCTCCATCGACGTCCCGGGTCCCGAGACCGACGCGCTCATCGCGGCGTGCCGCGCCCACGACGTCCTGTGCGCGATCGGCATCAACGAACGCGAGAGCGAGCGCCCCGGTTCTCTGTACAACACGCTGCTGCTGCTCGGCCCGGACGGGCTGCTGCACAAGCATCGCAAGCTGATGCCGACCCACCAGGAGCGGCTCTTCCACGGGATCGGTGCCGGTGACGACCTCGACGTCACCGAGACTCGCGTGGGGCGGATCGGCGGCCTGATCTGCTGGGAGAACCGCATGCCGCTGGCGCGCTACGCGGTGTATCGCGGAGGCCCGCAGATCTGGTTGGCGCCCACCGCCGACGATTCGGATGGCTGGCTGGCCACGATGCGCCACGTGGCCATCGAGTCCGGCGCTTTCGTGGTCTCCGCGCCCCAGTACATACCCGCCTCGGCGTTTCCCGAGGACTTCCCGGTGCCTCTGCCCGAGGGAAAGGAGGTGTTCGGCAACGGCGGCGCGGCGATCATCGAGCCGACGCGGGGCGACGTCATCGCCGGCCCGCTGTACGGCGAGGAGGGCCTGGTCATCGCCGATTGCGACCTGCGCCGCGGGCTGCACGCCAAGCGATGGTTCGATGTCGTCGGGCATTACGGCCGCGAGGACGTGCTGGCCGGGCCAGGCATGGCTGGGCCGCCGCCGTCCGCGCCGGGTGTGACGAACGACGGCGAGGCCCCGTGACCGAGTTCTACCACCCGGCCGCGCGTCGCCTGCAGGACCGCTACGACACGCGACGTCTGGCCGATCGCCTCGAGGAGCGCTCTTCCAAGGACGGGGTGATCCGCGCCGAGGATCGCGAGTTCATCGAGCGGATGGACATGTTCTTCCTCGCCACCGCCGACGCTGAGGGTCGACCGCAGTGCTCTTACAAGGGAGGCGCGCCGGGCTTCGTGCGCGTGATCGACGAGCGGACGATCGCCTTTCCGAGCTACGACGGCAACGGGATGTACCTGTCAGCCGGAAACATGCTCATCAACCCGCACGTGGGACTCCTGTTCATCGACTTTCGCGCCGCCCGGCCCTCGCGCCTGCGCCTCAACGGCATCGCCAGCATCGACGAACACGACGAGCTGCAGGCCAGCTACCCCGAGGCTCAGTTCGTGATCCGCGTCCGGGCCACCCAGGTCTTCCCGAACTGCCCGCGGTACATACATCGCATGGCGCTGGTCGAGCGTTCACGCTTCGTGCCCGTCGCCGACCGCGACACCCCGGTGCCGGACTGGAAGCGCACCGACTGGGCCAGCGATGTGCTCCCGGCCGCGGATCCGGCGCGCAAGGCCTAGCGGTACTTGCCGGGCTCCCAGAGGGGCTCGGTGCCGCCGTTGGCGCTCCGGCTGAGAATGAACAGCAGGTCGGAGAGCCGGTTGAGGTAGCGCACCACCTCGGGGTTGACCTCGTCGCCGCAGGCCACCGCAAGGCGCTCGGCCCGGCGGCACACGGTGCGGCAGATGTGCAGGTGGGAGGCGACCGGGGTGCCTCCGGGCAGGACGAACGACTTCAGTGGCTCAAGCGTCGCATTCACCTCGTCGCAGCGGGCTTCGAGCCAGGTGGTCTGGTCGGGCAGCACCCTCAGGCGCTCCCGGTCGGGATCTTCGGGCGCCGAGATGTCGGCGCCGACGTCGAACAGGTCGTTCTGGATCCGCGCCAGCCAGTCGCGCTGCTCCTCGTCGAGTCCCCTCACGGTGAGCGTCAGACCGATGTGGGCGTTGAGCTCGTCGACCGTGCCGTAGGCCTCGATCCGCGGGTGCGTCTTGGGTACCCGGCTCATGTCGCCGAGGTGGGTCTCGCCCGAATCGCCGAGGCGCGTGTAGATGCGCGTGAGGTTGACCGTCATCGTCCCTGAGTCTAGGGCCGCGGTAGGATGGCCGAGTTCAAGGTCGGTGGTCACGGGAAGCCGGTTGGAATCCGGCGCGGACCCGCCACTGTGATCGGGGACGCCAGCTGCAATGAGCCACTGGCGACGACGAGTCGCCGGGAAGGCGCGGTTGGTAGGCCCGTTAGCCAGGAGACCAGCTGCCGACCCCAAGCCGATATGCCCTCGTGGAAAGGGGTGGCCCAATGGATCGCAGTGTTTCAACCTCTCGCGCCGGCGTCGCGACCCGGCTCGTGACCCGGTCAGCAACGCTCGCCGCCGTCGCGGCAGCGGTACTTCTTCCGGCCGCGGCAGCGGCCAGCAAGCCGCCCACGGTGGCGGTGCGGATCGAGGGGGCCGGAGCGACGCTCCTGCCTCAGACCATCGTGCAGACGACGGGCGCCAAGACGGTCCGTGGTCATACGTGCGCGGGCTCGAGCGCGGCGGGCGCGCTCAACATCGCCACGCGCGGCAACTGGACGGGCAAGTTCGAGACCGGCGCCGGCTTTGCCGACTTCTTCATCACCGGCGTCCTGGGCGAGCAGCCGACCGGCAACAACTTCTGGACGCTGTGGGTCAACGGACGCAGCTCGAGCACCGGCGCGTGCTCGACCCAGCTGCACTTCGCAGACCGCGAGCTGTGGTTTGACTGCGTGGCCGACACGCACTTCAACTGCACGAACAACCCGCTCGCGCTGAGCGCGCCCGCGACGGTGCGGGCCGGCCGTCCGTTTACCGGCACGGTCAAACAGCTCGACGGTTCGGGGCACAGCACGCCCATCTCCACGGCCGTCGTGACCGGGGACGGCGTCGTCGGCCTCAGCGCGGCGGGCGGTACGACCAGCCTGGTGGCACGGAAGGCCGGAGTGATCACGCTGCAGGCCCGCAAGTCGGGCGCGACCCCGTCGGATCCTGTTCCGGTGTGCGTGTACAAGACCAAGAAGAGTGATTGCCCGACGTCGGCCGGACCTCCGGTGAAGGTCCGCGGTATCCGACAGCACCAGGTGTTCACCCACGGCCCCCGCTCGCTACACGGCACGGCCGGACCCGATCTCTCCGGCCTGACCGACGTGAGCTTCAGCCTCCTGCGCCACGGCCCCAACAAGCGTTGCTCATACTTCGATGCCAACCGGGCCCGCTGGCACGCGAGCAGCTGCCAGACCGCGGCGCCGCTGTTTTCAATCGGGGCTGACGCCAACTGGTCCTACCTGCTACCGGCACCGCTGCCGACGGGCAAGTACCACCTGCGCGTGGTGGCGACCGACGGTGACGGAATCAAGTCGCGTCCCGTTGCCGGCAAGTCCGTGCTGGACTTCACGGTCAAGTGATGAGACGCACCATCACCGTCGCCTCGGTGCTCGGCGCACTGCTTGCCCCCGCCGGTGCATCGGCGGCCCCCAGCGTTCAGATGATGGTCGTGGGACGCACGAAGACGCTGTTGAACCCGCGCGCGGTCAAGCTTCGCGCGGGCACCGTGAAGGTCGGGCACAGCCACTGCAAAGTGCCCGCCGGCACGGCGCTGTCCGGGCTGCTGTCGGCGCGGCTGGCGCCTCGTGTGACCGACGCCGGCGGATGTGACCCGGCCTCGATGTTCGTGACGAAGGTTCGCCATGACGCCAACCATGGACAGGCGGGGTGGGAGTACAAGATCGGACACGTGGCCCCGTCGTTCGGAGCCGGCGATCCGGGTGGCAGGCTGCACGCGGGCCAGCAGCTGCTGTGGTTCTGGTGCCTGCGGGCCAGCTCCTGCCAGCGCACGCTGTCTCTCACCAGTCAGGTCCGCGGCGGGATGGACCAGTTCCACGTCGTCGGCTACGACGACAACGGCCATGGGCGCTCCGTGTCGGGTGCCACCGTCCACATCGGAAGCCTGAAGAAGGTGACCAACGCGCACGGCTGGGTGAGCGTCGCGCTGAAGCCGGGCAACTACGAGGTGTTCGCGACCAAGTCCGGATTGGTGCGTTCGTTCGCAAGCCACGTCGGGGTCGCCACGTGAAATATCTCGCGGGGCCCTTGCTCGCGGCCGCGGCGGTGCTCGCCGGTTGCGGGCTGGGCCCCGGGAGTGGAACCTCGAACGTCAACCTGACCGTAACCCGCAACTTCGGGGACACGTCGGTGGGATCGGTCACGAAGTCCCAGGTTCCCGGCTCGGAGACCGTGATGAGGATGCTCGAGCGTTCCTTCAACGTGTCGACGCGCTACGGCGGCGGGTTCGTCCAATCGATCGACCACCTGTCCGGCACATCGGCTCGCCGCGACTGGTTCTACTACGTCAACGGCATCGAGGCGGCCAAGGGAGCGGCGGTCACGAGCGTTCACAAGGGCGATCGGATCTGGTGGGACCTCCACGACTGGAGCGCCACCGATGACGTGCCGGCCGTGGTCGGGTCGTTCCCCGAGCCGTTTCTGCACGGCACGGCCGGCCGGCGGTTGCCGACCACCGTCCAGTGCACATCGGGTGTCAGTGCAGCGTGCAAGCGGGTGTCCAAGGCGCTGTCGGCGGCCGGCGTGCCGTTCGCCAGCACGGGTCTCGGCGGCGGCACCGGTCAGGACAGCCTGGCCGTGGTGGTCGGAACGTGGGGTCAGCTCAACGGGCTGATCGCCGCTTCCCTGATCGACCAGGGCCCGGGTAGCAGCGGCGTCTACGCGCGCTTCATGGGTCCGGGTGGCACGACGCTCCAGATCCTCAATCCGGAGGGCCATGTGGCGCGGACGCTCGGCGCCGACAGCGGTCTCATCGCCGCCACGTCCGACAACTCCGCGGTGCCGACCTGGCTCGTCACCGGCACCGACCCCCAGGGCGTGTCGGCGGCGGCCGCCGCGCTCACGCCCAGCCGGCTGCGTGACCATTTCGCGCTCGCCGTCCACGACGGCAGCGATCTGCCCGTCCCGCTGGACGGAGGTACATGAGCTACCGCCGCCGCCCGAGTCCTCTCCACGCGGCTCGCGCGGCCGCCGGAATCGCGTACTGCGCGGCGCTGGGGCTGGCGGCGCTCCTGATCTCCAACCCCCTCATCCTGGCAACGCTCACGCTCGCCATTGCCGGGGCGGGCGTGGCCGCCGGCGTTGGGCGGCAGATGCTGGGCGCCGCCAAGCTGGCGGTGCCGCTGGCCGTCACGATCATGGTCATCAATGCGCTGGTCAGCCGCGATGGCCTGACGGTGATCGTGCGGCTGGGCAATCTCCCGCTGCTCGGACATACCGACGTCACCCTCGAGGCCACGGTCTACGGTGCCGTCCTCGGTCTCAGGGCGGTGGCGCTGATCCTGTGCGGGGCGCTGTACACGGTGGCGGTCGATCCCGACGAAGTGCTGCGGCTGCTGCGACGCTTCTCGCTGCGCTCGGCGCTCACCGCGACGCTGGCCACGCGCCTGGTACCCGTGCTGGTCCGCGATTCGCGCCGGCTCGCCGATGCCCAGCGGTGCCGACCCGGGGCGCCCCCGTCGCGGATGGAGCTGATGCGCGCGGCGACGGCGGGGGCCCTCGATCGGGCGCTCGACGTGGCCGCCGCGCTGGAGACGCGCGGCTATGGCTCCGGCCGGCGGTCGACGCGGGCCCGGCGTCCGTATTCGCGCCACGACATCTCGTTTCTTGTCGCCTCGGTCGCCATCGTGGCGCTGGCGATCGCTGCCCGCCTCCCCGGGGCGGCGCCGTTTGAGGCCTACCCGGGCCTGGAGGCGCCGATCGGGGCACCCCTGCTGCTGCTGGCCGTGGCGCTACCGGCGGCCGCGCTCCTGCCCTTTGCCGACCGACGTGGGGTGCGATGAGCGTCCTCGAGGTGCGCGATTTCACCTACACATACCCGGGAGCCCGGACGTGCGGCCGTGCAAGGTCTCAGTCTGAGCATCGAGGCAGGCGAGCTGGTGGTGCTGGCCGGTGCCTCGGGATCGGGCAAGTCGACGCTCCTGCGGGCGGGAAGCGGTCTCGTGCCCCATTTCCACGGTGGCTCCTTCGGTGGCCGGGTGATCGTGGCAGGAATGGACACGCGCGAGCACCGACCGGGCGAGCTCGCCGCGGCGGTGGGGACGCTGTTCCAGGACCCCGAAACCCAGGTCGTGATGGGGACCGTGCGCGCGGAGCTCGCCTTCGGGCTCGAGAACCGCGGCTGGACGGGGGCGGCGGTCGCGCGTGGCGTGGAGGAGGCGTCGCTCGCGCTCGGCGTCGCCCATCTGCTCGATCGCCCGACCGCGGAGCTGTCCGGCGGCGAGCTCCAGCGCGTGGCGCTGGGTGCGGCGCTGGCCGGGACGCCGCAGCTCATCCTGCTCGACGAGCCCACCTCGCAGCTCGATCCCGTGGCCGGCGATGAGCTGATCGGCTCGCTGCGGCGGCTCAACGAGGACCGCGACGTGGCGATCGTGCTCGCCGAGCACCGGCTCGAGCGCTGCCTGGGTCTGGCCGACCGGGTGATCGCGCTCGATCGCGGTCGGATCGTTTGCGACTCCTCGCCGGAGGAGTTCCTGAGCTGGTCGCTGGCCAACGCGCCGTCGCTGGCCACGCCCGGTGCTCAGCTCCTGAACGGCCTGGGGTTGCGCCCGGCGGCCGGCGTCAAGCGCGCCCGGGCGGCGCTACGCGCGGCGGGTCTTGACCCGGAAGCTCAGGGCCCCGAGCCCGAACGCTCCCCCGGCGCCCCACGCCGGACGTCGACAGCCGCGCTGAACGTCGATCGGGTCTGGCACGAATTGCGTGACGGACCGGCCATTCTCCGCTCGGCTTCGCTGAGCATCGCCCCGGGCGAGAAGGTCGCGCTGATGGGGCGGAACGGGGCCGGCAAGTCCACGCTCCTGCGCCACGCCGCCGGACTGATGCAGCCGACACGCGGCAAGGTCCGCGCCGGCGGGCGGATCGCGCTCCTGCTCCAGAACCCGACCGACTACCTCGTTCACGACACCGTGGCCCACGAGACCTCGGCCGTGGCCCGCGCTGCCGTCGGGCTGAGCGTCGACCCGGAGCGCCACCCGCGCGATCTCTCGGGAGGCGAGAAGCAGCGGCTGGCGCTGGCCATCGTGCTGGGCGATCCAGCCGCGGATCCGCCCGCCGTCATCTGCCTCGATGAGCCGACTCGGGGGATGGATCGGGGCGCCAAGGACGATCTGGCCGCCCTGCTGCGCCGGCTTCAGCCGGCGGTGCTGGTCGCCACTCACGACCCCGAGTTCGTGGCCGCGTTCGCCGAGCGCGTCGTGCTGCTGGCCGACGGCGCGGCGATCGCCGACGGAACCGCCACCGAGGTGCTGTGCGGCGGTACCTACTTCGCCACCGAGACCGCCCGCATCCTCGGGGGAGCGGGCGGCGCGCTGCGCCCCGAACAGGGCGTGGACGTACTTCGACCGAGTCTTCCGCAGGAGGTCCTGGCATGAGCTGGCAGCTCGGATCCTTCACGATCCTCGCGCTCGCCCTGGCGGGTGGGTTCGCTTGGTACGAACGGGGGCGACCGGATGCCCGGATCGTCGCGCTCGTGGCCACGCTGGCCGCGCTGGCGGCGCTGGGGCGGATCGCCTTCGCCGCCGTGCCCAATGTCAAGCCGACCACCGACATCGTGCTCATCTCGGGCTACACGCTGGGCGGTGCGCCCGGCTTCGCGGTCGGAGCGTTGGCCGGGCTGACGTCAAACTTCTTCTTCGGCCAGGGGCCCTGGACGCCGTGGCAGATGGCGGCCTGGGGGGCCACGGGAATGATCGGAGCCGGCCTCGCCATCGTGACGCGGCGCCACATCGGCCGCTGGCCGCTGGCCGCCGTCTGTGGCGTCGTCGGGTTTGGCTTCACGGCCATGCAGGACGTGGGTGACTGGGTCACCTACAGCGACCACACCGCGGCCCAGCTCGGGATCTACGTGGGCAAGGGGATCGGCTTCGATTTCATCCACGCGGCGGGCTGCGTGGCCTTCGCGCTGATTCTCGGCCCCGCCCTGATCCATGCGATCGAGCGCTTCGCGCGCCGGATCGAGATCAACTGGCAGCCGGTGGCAACCGTCGTGCTGCCGGCCGTGGCGATCGCCGCAGTGCTGGCGGGCGTGCCGTCCGCTCGCGCCGGGGGCTCGCCGGTCGGCTACATGAAGGCGGCCCAGAACCGCAACGGCGGATTTGGCTCCTCCCCGGGTGTGAGCTCGTCGGAGCTTTACACGGGCTGGGCTGCCCTCGGGCTGGCGGCCGAGGGCAGCAATCCGCGGAACGTACGGCGCAGTGGCCACAGCGTGATCGACTACATCCGCGCTGGGATCGGCCAGGTGACGGATCCCGGTTCACTCGAGCGGACGATTCTCGCCGTGCGGGCGTCGGGCGTCTCGGCGAGCAACTTCGCGGGGCGAAACCTCGTGGCGAGGCTGCAGCACGAGATTCGCGCTAACGGCTCGGTGGCCAACCAGGTGAACTGGACATCGTTCGCGGTGCTTGCGCTGCGCTCGGCCGGGGTCACCCCGCCCGGCCGGACCTACTCGTGGCTGATGCAACAGCAGGACCGCGACGGCGGGTTCAACTTCGCCACCGCGGGGCGGGGCCAGTGACGTCGACGATACGGGGGCGGCGCTCGAGGCACTGGCCAGCGCCGGCGGCGCCGGATCGGCGCGCCACCGCGCCGTCGGTTACATCCGCAACCGTCAGAACCGCGATGGCGGGTTTCCCCTCGATGTTGGCGGAACCTCGAACGCGCAGTCGACGGCGTGGGCGATACAGGGCCTGATCGCGGCCGGCGTCAACCCCGGAACGCTCCATCGGCGCGGCGCTCCATCGCCGGTGGCCTATCTCCGATCGCTGACCGGACCAGATGGGCACGTGCACTACTCGCGCACGAGCGACCAGACACCCGTGTGGGTGACCGCCGAGGCGATGATGGCGCTGGCCGGAAAGCCTCTGCCGCTGCGGCCATTTTCGAATGGGGGGCACTCGTCTCAGGCTCAGCGGTCCCACGGGTCATCGCCGAGCGCCAAGCAGCGGGCCGCCGCCGCTGGGGCCGCCGCGGCACATGCCAAGCAGGCAAGCGCGCGGCGCCACCGTCGCCACACGACGGCCACGGCAACGACGCCGCAAGGCGTATCGGAGCTGATTCCAGCCGCCGCCGTCGTCCTCGCCGTCGCCCTGGCGCCAGTGGGACTTGGGCCGTCGTGAACCGATAGCCTCTCGCGCCGCATGCAGATCGGAGTTCCGAAGGAGATCGCCGAGGGCGAGCGCCGCGTGGCGTTGGTTCCCGAGGTGGTTCGCAAGCTCGCTGGCAAGAATCATGAGTTGCTGGTGGAGCGCGGCGCCGGCGCCGGTGCGTTGATCCCGGATTCCCAGTACGAGGAGGCGGGGGCCAGGCTTGTCGACGATGTGTGGTCGGCCGAGATGGTGGTGAAGGTCGCCCCGCCGAACGCGGATGAGACGGGTCATCTGCGGCCGGAGTCGGTGCTGATCGCGTTCCTCCAGCCGCTGACCAATGGCGAGGGCATCCGGGCGATCGCGCAGACCGGCGCGACGAGCTTCGCGCTCGAGGCGGTGCCGCGTATTTCTCGCGCCCAGTCGATGGACGCGTTGTCGAGCCAGGCCAACATTTCCGGGTACCGCGCGGCGTTGATCGGTGCCCAGGAGTTGGGCCGCTTCTATCCGATGCTGATGACCGCGGCGGGGACGATCCGCCCGGCCACGGTTCTGATCCTGGGCGCCGGGGTGGCTGGGCTGCAGGCCATCGCCACGGCGCGGCGGTTGGGCGCTGTCGTGCAGGGGTTCGACGTGCGGGCGGCGGTGAAGGAGCAGGTCGAGTCGCTGGGCGCGCACTTCCTCGAGTTTGATCTGGGTGGTGATCTGGAGGGCGCCGGGGGTTACGCCAAGGAGCTCACTCCCGAACAGCAGGCGCGCCAGCAGGAGTTGATGGCCGAGGCGATCGGCAAGGTCGACGTGGTCATCACCACGGCGCTGGTACCGGGCCGGCGGGCGCCGATCCTGGTTACCGAGGAGGCGGTCAGGAAGATGAAGCCGGGTTCGGTGATCGTCGATCTGGCCGGCGAGGCGGGGGGCAACTGCGAGCTCTCAGAGCCCGGGGAGACGGTCGTGCGCCATGACGTGAAGATCCTCGCGCCGCTGAACGTGCCGAGCACGATGGCCGAGCATGCCTCGCAGCTCTATGCCCGCAACATCGAGGCGCTGCTGGGGCTGATGATCTCTGAGGAGGGTGGGCTGAGCCTCGACTTCGATGACGAGGTGATCGCGGGGGCGTGCATCACGCGGGGCGGCGAAATCGTTCATGAAGGCGCCAAGGCGGCGGCGGCCGCCCCTGCCGCGTCCTAGGAGGCAGCTGTGAGCACCATTACGGAGATCGCGATCCTCGTGCTGGCGGCGTTCGTCGGCTTCGAGGTGATCTCGAAGGTTCCGAACACCCTGCACACGCCGTTGATGTCGGGCACGAACGCGATTCACGGCATCGTGCTGCTGGGCGGGCTGTTGTTGATGCACCTGGCCTCGGGCGTGCTCGAGCACGTGTTGCTGGTGATCGCGATCGCCTTCGGGACGATCAACGTCATCGGCGGCTTCGTCGTCACCGACCGCATGCTGGGGATGTTCAAGAAGAAACCCGAGCCGAAATCGGAGGACGAGGCAGAAACAAAGGCCGAAGCCGAAGGCGGAGGCCATTAGTCATGGTCGTTCCGGCGGTTTTCCTGCAGAGCCAGAATTTCATCGACGCGTGCTACATCGTCGCGTTCTCGCTCTTCATCTATGGGATGAGCGGTCTGACCGGGCCGCGGACGGCGGTCAGGGGCAACCAGATCGCGGCCGTCGGGATGGCGATCGCGGTGATCGCGACCCTGCTTACGCCGCACGTTTTGTCCGGCTCCTCAACGCCGTGGCTGATCGCGCTCGGGCTGGTGCTGGGGACCGCGGTCGGCCTTCCGGCCGCGCGCCGCGTGCACATGACCGGCATCCCGCAGATGGTCGCCCTGTTCAACGGCGTCGGGGGTGGGGCGGTGGCGATCATCGCCTGGATCGAGTACCGCCACCACTTCTACAGCGGCGGGTCGGCGTGGGCGCTCAAGGCGGAGATCCCAACGTTGTTTGCTGCCATCGTAGGCTCGGTCTCGTTCTGGGGCTCCAATATCGCGTTCGGGAAGTTGCAGGAGATCCTGCCCGGCCGGCCGATCAAGCTGCCGGGCCAGGCCTTCATCAACCTGGGCCTGTTCACGATCACCGTGGTCTCGGCGATCGTGCTGGCGGCGGGGACCCACTCGCAGGCGCTGTTCATCATCGGGATCCTGCTCGCCGCGGCGATCCTCGGGAACATGGTGGTCTTGCCGATCGGCGGCGCCGACATGCCGGTGGTGATCTCGCTCCTGAACGCCTTCACGGGGCTCTCGGCCGCGGCGACGGGTATCGCGCTCAACAACACGGCGATGATCGTGGCCGGGATGATCGTCGGCGCGTCGGGCACGATCCTGACCAACCTGATGGCCAAGGCGATGAACCGCTCGGTGCCGGCGATCGTGGCCGGCGGGTTCGGTGGTGCGGTGGCCGCGCCGGCCGCCGGCGCGGTCGAGGGGGGCGGAACGGTCCGCTCGACCAGCGCCCAGGACGTCGCGATCCAGCTGTCCTACGCGCGCCAGGTGGTGATCGCCCCGGGCTACGGGATGGCGGTCGCGCAGGCGCAGCACTCGGTGCGCGAGCTCGAGCGCGCCTTGGAGTCAAAGGGCGTCGAGGTCAAGTTCGCCATCCACCCGGTGGCGGGGCGGATGCCGGGGCACATGAACGTGCTGCTGGCCGAGGCCGACGTGCCCTACGACCTGCTCAAGGAGATGGACGAGATCAATCCCGAGTTCTCGCGCACCGACGTCACGTTGGTCATCGGCGCCAACGACGTGACCAATCCGGCGGCCAAGAACGAGCCCGGCTCACCCATCTACGGCATGCCGATCCTCGAGGTCGACCGCTCCGGCGCGGTCATCGTGCTCAAACGCTCGATGGCCTCCGGGTTTGCCGGCATCGACAACCCGCTCTTCTACGACCCCAAGACCGCGCTGCTGTTTGGCGACGCCAAGCAATCCGTGAGCGAGATCACTTCCGAGGTGCAGGCGCTGTAGTAATACAGTCAGCCCGTAAAACTGACTCTCGGGAGCGCCCACATGGATCCGAACCGCCTCACGGCCATACCACTGTTCTCGAAGCTGTCGCCGGACGAGGCGAGGCGGCTGGCTACGTTCGCCACCGAGGCGAGCGTGGCCGAGGGGCAGATGTTGATGAAGCAGGGCGATTACTCCTACGAATTGATCGCGATCGAAGAGGGCACGGCCGACGTCATCCGCGACGGCAACAAGATCGCGTCGGTCGGCCAGGGCGACCTGATCGGCGAGATGGGCCTGCTGGCGCGCGAGAAGCGCAACGCCGATGTGATCGCCACCTCGCCGATGCGGGTGATCAAGCTGACCCACTGGGAGATCCGGCGCATGTCCGACGACACTGTCGACCGGATCAAGGAGATCGTCGAGGAACGCCGCAACGCCGGTGTGGCCGACCCGGCCGCCTAGATCGGCGGCGACCCGATCCGGGGGCTGGGCAGCGACCAGCTCCCAAGTAGTCTGATCGCCATGCTGATACGCGAGCGGGCGATCGAAACTCTGGCCGCCGAGCGCTTCGACGTCGCCGTGATCGGCGGCGGTATCACGGGCGCCGGAGTCGCGCTCGATGCCGCCTCTCGCGGCTACAGCGTCGCCCTGGTCGAGAAGGCCGACTATGCCTCGGGGACGAGCAGCCGCTCGTCCAAGCTCATCCACGGTGGCCTGCGGTATCTGCAGAACTTCGACCTCGGGCTGGTGCGCGAGGCGCTGCTCGAGCGCCAGCTCCTGGTCAGGCTGGCCCCGCACCTGGTCACGCCGCTGCAGATGGTCGTTTCGGCGTTCGACGGCGCCCGGCCCGACCGCCTCGTGGGCATCGGGCTGAACATGTACGACGTCATGGCCACGCCGCGGCTCCGGGGCCGGCGCGGCGGTCGGCGGGCCGGCAACGACGCCGAGGCGGACTGGAGCCCCGAGCGCCATCGCAGCATCCCCGGCGAGGAGGTGGTGCGGCTGCTCCCCGCACTCGCCGCGCGCGAGCCGAGCGGTGGCTACCTGTTCTACGACTGCCAGACCGACGATGCGCGGCTGGTGCTCACGGTCCTGGGCGAGGCCGAGCGGTTCGGGGCCATCTGCGCCAACCGCCTCGAGGTGGTCGAGCTCGAGCACGAGGATGGCCACGCGGCCGCAGTCAGGGTCCGCGACGCCGAGGCCGGCGCCGAATTCACGGTCCATGCCGACAACGTCGTCAACGCGACCGGCGTGTGGGCCGACAAGATCCGCCCCGAGGAGCTCCACGCCGAGGCCGAGGTGCCGATGATCGTGCCCAGCCGCGGTACGCATATGACTCTCTCTCAGGCCGACCTGCCGCTCGTCGCCGGAGCCATCGTCCCGGCCGGCGAGGGGCGCTCGATCTTCGCGCTGCCGTGGCTCGGTCGAAGCCTGATCGGTACGACCGACAACAACTACAGCGGCGAGATCGACCACGTGCGCCCCTCGCACGAGGACATCGACTACCTGCTCGACGCGGTCAACCGCTTTTTCGGCACCACGCTCGGGGTCGACGCCCTGACCGGTGCGTACGCTGGGGTGCGCCCGCTGATCTCGAGCGGCGACAGCCGCAAGTCGGTGGACATCTCGCGCAAGGCGGAGCTGTATGAGACCTCCAGTGGCCTCATCACGATCACCGGCGGCAAGCTGACGACCTGGCGGCGGATGGCCAAGCTGGCGGTCGACCGGCTGGTCGAGCGCGACGGGCGCCAGGCGCCGTGCCGGACGCACGAGATCCCCCTCGGACAGGCGGTCGACCCGGGCGCGCTGCCCCGCGTGTCCGGCGTCGCCGAGCCGGCGTACGGCGCACTCGCCGGTCGCTACGGCTTCGCCGCCGAGCAGGTCCTCCGGCTCGCCGCGCAGGAACCCGAGCTGGCGCGTCCGATCCTCGACGGGCTGCCCGATCTGCTGGCCGAGGCTCCGTTCGCGGCCCGCCAGGAGCAGGCCCGGAGTATCGGCGACGTGCTCCTGCGGCGTACGCGGCTGGGCCTGCTGGCGGGGCGCGAGGTGTGCGCCCCCGACGCGTCGGTCCCGCGCCGCATCGCTGCGGCGATGGGCACGGCACTCGGTTGGGAGGAGGCGCGGATCCAGACCGAGCTCGCGCGCTTCGCCGAGGAGGCGCGGGCGGAAGGGATCGCGGTGTCGTGACGGCGCCCATCCGCCGGGTCGTCACTGCCGCCGGCGCGCTCGAGCTCGGCCAGCGCCCGTGGCTGATGGGGATCGTCAACGCCACCCCCGACTCGTTCTCGGACGAGCGCGGCTCGAGGAGCCTCAACGATCGGGTCGAGCTCGCGCGCTCGCTGCTCAGCGCCGGCGCGGATCTGATCGACGTCGGTGGAGAGTCCGGCGTGACCACTCGCCCCGCCGTCACGCCCGAGGAGGAGATCGGCCGGGTCGTGCCCCTGATCGAGCGCGTCGCGGGTGAGCTCGGCGCCCGCGTGTCCGTCGACACTTACAAGCCGGCGGTGGCGCGGGCTGCGATCGCGGCCGGCGCCTCGATCGTCAACGATGTCAGCGGCCTGCGCGATCCCGGGCTGGCCGATGCGTGCGCGGAAACCGGCGCCGCTCTGGTCATCATGCACACGCGCGCCGCGCCCAAGCAGAAGTTGCTGGACCCGGGCCTCGACGGGCGCGTGTTCGCGGACGTCGAGGACTTCCTGCGCGAGCGCGTCGAGCTGGCCGTGGAGCGGGGGATGGAGCTCGACCAGCTGATGCTCGATCCGGGTCCAGACTTCGCCAAAACGCCGGCCCAGACCGTCGAGGTGCTGCGCCGCCTGCCCGAGCTCCACGCGCTGGGGCGCCCCCTTCTGCTGGCCGTCTCGCGCAAGGACTTCATCGGGGCCATCACCTCCCGCCCGCCTAGGGCGCGGCTGGCCGGCACCCTCGCTGCGGTGGGCTACGGCGTCAGCGCGGGAGTCCACGTGCTGCGGGTCCACGACGTGGGTCCGGTAGCCGAGTATCTCGCCGTGCGAGCTGCGCTCGAGGGCGAGCGCGAGGTGGAGTCCGACCTTCGCCTGCGCGACGAGCTCCGCTGGGAGCAGGCCTGACACGGCGGGCGAGAACGCTTGCCGTCTCCCCGGCACGGTAGATTCACGGCGTTCATCGCCGGCCGCTGTCCCAACGCGGCCGGAGCTCACCGATACCGCCCAGGAGGTACCTCATGTCCGTGCTTGACCGCGACGCGCTCCAAGCCAGCCCGCTGGCCGATCTTCACGAGATTGCGTCCGAACTCTCGATCGACGGCTACCGGCGTCTGCGCCGTGCCGACCTGATCGACGCCATTCTCGCCCGACAGAGCGGCGAGCCCGCCACCACAACCGAGCCCGAGGAGGACGCCGAGCCGGCCCCGAGCGCCGAAGAGGACCAGGCTCCGGCACGGCGGCGGCGGGGACGTCGTGGCGGGCGAGCTCGCGAAGACGCCGGGGAGGAGGCCACCGAGCCAGCCGGCCGAGCCCGCCGCCGAGCCCGCGGCCGAGCCCGCCGCCGAGCCCGCCGCCGAGCCCGCGGCCGAGGTCACCCCTGAACCCGAGGAGAAGGAAGAGGAGGAGGCTCCGGCGCCTGCCGAGGACGCGGTAGCCGAGGGCGTTGTCGAGCTGCTGGCCAACGGTTCGGGCTTCGTCCGCGTCGAGCCGCCCGAGCCGTCGGACAACGACGTCTACATCTCCGCCGCGCAGGTCAAGCGCTGCGAGCTCGTGTCGGGTGATCAGGTCTCGGGCCCGAGGCGCGCGCCGCGCCGCTCCGAGCGATTCGCCTCGCTCGTCCGGATCGACACCATCAACGGCCGCCCGGCCGAGGAGCTCGCCGACAGCGCGCGGTTCGAGGACCTGCCGGTGGCCTACCCGCAGGAGCGCTTCCGCTTCGGCTCCGAGGACCCCACGGTGAAGGCGATCGAGTGGCTGGCGCCGGTCGGCCGCGGCTCGCGGGTGACAATCGTCGGCGGTTCGGGGGCCGGCAAGACCGAGGCGCTGCAGCGCCTCGCCGCCGCCCTGGCCGAGCAGGAGGACCTCGTCGTCTCGCTGGCCCTGGCCGGCGCCCGGCCTGAGGAGATCTCGGCGTGGGCCGAGGGCCCGGTGGCGCCGGCGAGCGCGAGCCCGCTGGGCAGCTCATCCGATGCCCAGGCGCACAGTGTCGAGCTGGTCATCGATCAGGGACGCCGGGTGGCCGCCCGCGGAGCCCATGCCGTCGTGCTGATCGACACGCTCGATGGCCTGCACCATCCGGTGGCGCGCAAGGCGCTGTCGGCTGCGCGCAACATCGTCGACGGTGGGTCGCTTACGGTGATCGCCACGGCCAACGAGCCGATCGGTGGCGAGACGACTGTGATCGCGCTCGATCGGCGGCTGGCGAGCACCGGCCGGTTCCCGGCCCTGGACCTCGTGGCCAGCGGAACGATCCGGACCGAGCTGCTCGTCGGGGACGCCGGAGCCGAGGCCATCGCGCGTGCGCGGGCCGAGGCCCTCGACGCGGGCTAGGCTGATCGGCCGAGGCGGCCGGGAGCTTGCTCGAAAGTACTCGCTATGCGGGACTTTTCGAGCACCCTGCCGGACCTAGGGCGCCAGCCGCTGAATGCGCCAGCTGCCATCGGGCTGGCGCAGATACTGCAGGCGATCGTGGAGGCGGTCCTCGCGGTGCTGCCAGAACTCGATGGCCATGGGTTCCAGCGAGAAGCCGCCCCAGTGGTCGGGCAGCGGCAGCTCCTGGCCCTCGTAGCGGGCGGTCAGCTCGACAACGTCCTCCTCGAGCTCGGCTCGGCTGGCGATCGGCCGGCTCTGCGGCGAGACGAGGGCCCCGATCTGGCTGCCGCGCGCTCGGCTGCGGATGTAGGGAGCCGACTCCTCCTGGCTCAGCCGCCTCACCGGTCCCTCGATCCTCACCGCGCGACCGAGCTCATCCCAGTGGAACATGAGCGCGGCGTGCGGGTTGGCCTCGAGCTCGCGACCCTTGCGGCTCGTGTGGTTGGTGTAGAAGACGAAGCCGGCGGGCCCGAAGTCCTTGAGCAGCACCATCCGCACCGACGGCCGGCCGTCGGGGGTCGCCGTGGCCAGCGCCACCGCCTCGGGCGCGCGGACGCCGGCCTCCCCGGCGGCGGCGAACCAGGCCGCGAACTGAGCGACCGGATCGGGGTCGACGTCCTCTTCCCTCAGAGGCTGGGCGAAGTCGGGCACGCGGGGAGCCTAATCGCGCTCAGTAGGCCGTGCAGCGCGACCGGTGACGGGGCGAGGCCTTGTAACGGGGTTGCCGACCGCGGTTCCACAGCAGCTGGTCGATGTCGGCGGCACAGCTCCCCGGCCGGGCGGCGACGAGCAGTTCGACGGCGTGGAGCGCGCAGGCCCGGATCTCGACCTCCTCGGGGGAATCGTGGACGATCAGCTCCCCGCGATCGATCCGCGCCACCAGGGCGGGGTCGAAGCGCAGCAGGCCGTCGAGGCGCAGGACATGGGGGACCAGGTTGTCGGCGAACATGGTCAGCCTGCGCAGGTCGGAGAAGCGGGCCGCTTCGGCGCGGTCAAGGTCGGCGGCGGCGATCTGGGCGCGCTTGAAGAACGCGACCTCGAGGTCCGCGTAGGGCGAGGAATCGGCGAACGACGGCCAGCCGCTCAGCAGCGTGGCGAGCGCGACGGCGGAGCCCGCGGCGGCGTCGGCCACGGCGGCAAAGCGTCCCGCGTACTCCGATTCGACGTGCGCGCCGAGGTCGCGCAGCGAGGCTGCGAACAGCGCCATCAGCTCATGGTCCGGGTCCTGCCCGAGCGCCTCGGCGAGGGTGGCCGCCTCGATGGTGGCCAGCTCGGCCGCGCGCCACGGCCCCGCGGCGGTGAATCGGTCTCGGATGCCGGCGGCGACGGTGGCGTACCCCGACGCCCCCGGCGGCTTGCGCAGCGTGGGAAACCAGCCCGAGCCGAAGTTGATCGCGTCGAGGGTGAGCCAGAACGCCGCCAGATCCTCGCGGGCGCCCGTGGTCAGGTGGGGGTTCGACCCGGGTGCCGGGGGCGGGCCGAGGGGCAGGCTGGCGGCGTACGGTGCGATCGCATCGTGCTCGATCGACACGTACCGGGCGCGCTGTGCGACGGCCGCGCACGCTGCCCTGATCTCACTGACGAGATCGCTCACCAGCGGGAGCATGAACGACCACCGCCGCCGCTACCGTAGAGCCTCCAGCGATGCCAGAGACAGATACAGCGCTCGACCAGCTTCTGGCCGGACTGAACGACCCCCAACGCGAGGCGGTCACCCACGGCGACGGGCCGCTGCTCATCCTCGCCGGGGCCGGCTCGGGCAAGACCCGTGTCCTCACGCACCGGATCGCCTATCTGGTCGCCACCGACGCGGCCAAGCCCAACGAGATCCTGGCCATCACGTTCACCAACAAGGCGGCCGGCGAGATGCGCGAGCGCGCCGAGCTGCTGGTCGGCCGGCGGGTGCGTGCGATGTGGGTCATGACGTTCCACGCGGCCTGCGCCCGCATGCTCCGCGCCCACGCGGATCGGCTTGGCTACACGCGCCAGTTCACGATCTACGACCAGGCCGACTCTCGCCGCCTCGTCAAGCGGTGCATCGACGATCTCGGCATCGATCCCAAGCGCTACACGCCGGCCGCCGTTCAGAGCCAGATCTCCGACGCCAAGAACAAGCTCCGCGACGCCGACGCGTACGGGCAGCTGGTCGAGTCCTATTTCGAGCAGACGGTTGCCGACGTCTACCGCTCCTACGAACGCGAGCTCCACCGCATGAACGCGATGGACTTCGACGACCTACTGGTCCGCGCCGTCAACGTGCTCGAGCTGTTCCCCGAGGTCCGTGCGCGCTACGCCGAGGGCTTCCGCCACGTGCTCGTCGACGAGTACCAGGACACCAACTACGCCCAGTACCGGTGGCTTCAGCTCCTGGCCGGCGAGCACCGCAATCTCATGGTTGTGGGCGACGACGCCCAGTGCGTGGTCGAAGGCACCCTGGTCACGATGGCGGACGGCACTGAGCGCCCGATCGAGGAGGTGCGGACCGGCGACGAGGTCCTCTCGGGCTACGGGAGCGGTGATTTCCGTCCCGGACGGGTGCTGAGGACTCATCGTTCTGTGCGCCGCGATGGGATAGCCATCACGATGGAATCCGGGCGCCAGGTGATCAGCACCCCCGAGCACGTTCATTTCGCCGGGTATCTGGTCGGGCGAACACCGCAGCTGTTCTTGACGTATCTGATGTGGCGACGCGACCGTGGCTTTCGAATCGGAACATCGCGGACCTACACAAAAGGCCAGGCCAAGCCGGTTATCGGCGTCGCAATGCGGACTCGAGCGGAAGGCGCGGACGCGGCGTGGGTCGTGTCAACGCATGCCTCCGAGGCGGATGCACGATATGAGGAAGTCTCGCTCTCCCTTCGCTACGGGCTTCCGACCGTACCGTTCATGGCCAGACGCTACGGCAACTGGCAGGGGCATTCGCTCGTCGGCGATCAGTTTCTGCTCGACAAACTGTTCCTTACCCACGACACGCGGACCGCCGGGGAGCAATTGCTCGCCGACGCGGGTCTGTCCTTCGAGCAGCCGCACTTTCACCCGAGTACGTACACGGCAACAGAGGTCCGGCGACGGCGGCTGGCGATCTCGATGTGTGGCGACCGTCGCGGTCGTACCCCGATGCATCGCCTTGCACTGTTTGGATATGACCTCGCCGGCCGTGAAGCCCTCGAACGGGCCGGGTTCAGCGTGCGACCAGCCCGTCGTGGGTCCGACGGCTGGCGGTACGAGACATGCTGCAAGGAGATGGCGCGGATCAACGAAGTGTCGCGGGAGATAGTCGATGCGCTCGGCAACGTGTCGATTCGTCCCAGCGCCCGACTGGGCTCGAACCGAGAGGGGTTGGCGGGCAACTCGCTTCCGTTCACGGAAGCGTCGTCGGTCCGTCCCGGGATGGTCATGTTCGACGAGCACGGTGACTACGACGTTGTCGCCAGTGTCGAGCGAGTCAAGCTTGACCGGCCGGTGTATGACCTCGATATCGAGCACACACACAACTTCATCGCGAACGGACTGGTGACCCACAACTCGATCTACGGGTTTCGCGGAGCCGACATCCGCAACATCCTGGACTTCGAGGACACGTTCCCCGACGCCCATGTGGTGAAGCTCGAGCAGAACTATCGCTCGACCCAGACGATCCTCGACGCCGCCAACGCGGTGATCCGCAACAACCGAGCGCAGAAGCCGAAGTCGCTGTGGACCGACCTCGGCCAGGGGGATCCGATCAAGATCCGCGAGCTCGAGGACGAACACGCCGAGGCGCGGTTCCTCACCGGTGAGATCCAGCGGCTCGTCGACGAGGGGGTCGCGCGGGCCGAGATCGCCGTGTTCTACCGGACCAATGCGCAGTCGCGTGTCCTGCAGGACACGCTGGTGCGAGCCGAGATCGCCTATCAGGTCATCGGGGGGACGAAGTTCTACGAGCGGGCCGAGATCAAGGACGCGATCGCCTACCTGACCGTGCTCGTCAACCCGCAGGATGTGGGCGCGTTCACGAGAATCGTCAATTCCCCGCGGCGCGGAATCGGCACGACGTCGATGTCGCGCGTGCTGGCCTTCGCCAACACGATGGGGACCTCGATCTGGGACGTGGCCGCCGAGCCCGAGCAGGTCCCCGACCTCGGCGCCGCGGCAATCAAGGCGCTCCGTCGCTTCATGGGCTCGATGCACGTCCTGCGCGAGCGCAACGAGGCCGACGCGCCCGTGTCCGAGCTTCTGCAGGAGCTTCTGCGCGAGACCGGCTACCTCGACGCCCTCGAGGCCGAACGGACGATCGAGGCCCAGGGCCGGATCGAGAACCTCCAGGAGCTCGTCAACGTGGCGGCGGAGTACGACGCCGGCGACCGCGCGGGTTCAGAGGAGCCGGCGCTGGCCGAATTCCTCCAGCAGATCGCCCTGATCGCGGACGCCGACGGGCGCGACGACGATGAGGGCCTGGTCACGCTCATGACGCTCCACAACGCCAAGGGGCTCGAGTACCCGATCGTGTTCATCATCGGTTGCGAGGAGGGCGTGTTCCCGCACTCGCGGGCGCTCGACGAGGGTGGGCTGGAGGAGGAGCGCCGGTTGTGCTACGTCGGGATCACCCGGGCCCAGCGCGACCTGTACATGACCTACGCGCGCACGCGCAACGTGTTCGGCGCGCGCAGCTTCGGTGCGCCGAGCCGGTTCATCGATGAGATCCCCTCCGAGCTGACCGACCGCGACGAGCAGGCGCCGCGCGGCTTCGGCGCCATCCGCGCCCGCGCGACCTCGTGGGCCTCGAGTCTCGACTCCGAGCAGCCGGCGCCGGCCGCCTACCGCCTCGGCGATGACGTGGTGCACCCGACGTTCGGCGACGGCGTGGTGACCGGGCTCGAGCCCGGCGGGATCGTGGTCATCCGCTTCAGCAAGGATCGCTCGGAGCGCAAATTAGTGGCCGACCTGGCCCCGATCTCCAAGCGGTGAGACGAGGAGATCATTTAGCGTGCCCGCCATGACAGCGACGATCATCGACGGAAAGGCCGTGGCGGCACGGGTGCGGGCCGAGGTCGCCGAGGCAGTCCAGACGATCACCCGCGACGGCGGTCGAGCGCCGGGGTTGGCGACGATCCTGGTCGGCGAGGACCCGGCCTCGGCGATCTACGTCGCCAACAAGCGCAAGGCGTGTGCCGAGGCGGGAATCGCCGACCTTCATCGCCATCTGCCCGCGGACTCGACGCAGGAGCAGATCGCGGCCGTGATCGACGAGTGCAACGAGGATCCGGTCGTCAGCGGGATTCTCCTGCAGCTACCGTTGCCCGACCGGCTGGACGCCGGGCCGCTCACGGCGCGGATCGCGCCCGAGAAGGATGTCGACGGCCTGACCCCGATCAGCGCCGGCAGGCTGGCCCAGGGGCTTCCAGGGCTGCGTCCGTGCACGCCGCTCGGCGTGATCGAACTGCTCGATGCCCACGAGGTCAAGCTCGAGGGTGCCGAAGCCGTGGTCGTCGGGCGCTCGAACCTGGTCGGCAAGCCCGTCGCCGCTCTGTTGTTGGCTCGCAACGCCACCGTCACCATGTGCCACTCACGGACGCAGGACCTTCCGGGGACGTGTGCGCGCGCTGACGTGCTTGTGGCCGCCGTGGGGATCCCGGAGCTCATCAAGGCCGATTACGTCAAGCCGGGCGCGGCCGTGATCGACGTCGGCATCAACCGGACCGACGAGGGGTTGCGCGGCGACGTCGACTACGACGACGTGCTCGAGCAGGCGGGATTGCTATCGCCGGTGCCCGGCGGGGTAGGACCGATGACCATAGCCATGCTCCTCAGAAACACGATCACCGCAGCGCGACTCAGTGGCTCCGTCACCTGAGACCACGAGCCTGGCGCCTCCGAGTGCCAGCCCCGCGACGGCCGGGTCGGGCGAGGCTCCGCCGGCCGTCAGCCCCGCGACGGCTGGGCCGGAAACGGACGCCACGCCCTTTGGCCCCGAGCCGCGGCCCGAGCCCGCGCCATTGCCGCGCGCCCAGCCGGGCGAACTGGCCGCCGCCGGCTGCGCCCTGCTTCTGCTCGTGCTGATGTTCGCCGTCGAGTGGTTCGGCGTCGACCGGCTCCCCGGGCAGGCCAATGGCTTCCAGCGCGAGACGGCCGAGAACGCGTGGACCGCACTGACCCTGCTGCGGTGGCTGATGCTGGCGACGATTATCGTGGCCGTCGGTGCGGTCATCATCCATGCCACGCAGCGGGGCCATGGCGCGCGGACCAACACCGGGCCGCTCGTGTTCGGGCTCGGTGCCATCACGGCCATTCTCCTCATCTACCGCGTCCTGATCGACCTTCCCAGCGCCAACCAGGTCGTCGACCAGAAACTTGGTGCGACGCTCGGATTGTTGACCGCGATCGGGATCGCGCTGGCCGGCTACCGCTCGATGTGCGAAGAGCGGGCAGGCGAACATCCGTCGAAGCGGTTGCGAAGTAGGGTGGCGCGGCGGGCCAGACAGCGCTAGGGTCCGATTGCCTGCCTGTGGCTGGCAGGAGGGCAGGCGCACACCTCGAACATAAGCAGTGATCACGTGACCTACGTATTGAGGAGGGCTCAGTGACTGTGGAAAACGTCAAGCGCGAGGACGCCATCGTTGGCGGCCTCGCGGTGCTGCTCATCATCGTGTTGGTCGCATTCCCGTGGTTCTCGATCGGCGTCGGGCCGTTTTCCTTCACCCTGACCGCCACCGATGCGCCCGACGGCTGGCTGGGCGTGCTGGCGCTGATCGCGTTGATCGCGCTGATCGCCGATCTGGGCGTCGAGCTGTTCTCGCCCCAGACGCAGGTCCCGGCTATCTCCGATAGCCGCAAGATGACGCAGTTCGTGCTGGCCGCGGCTGCGGCCTTCTTCATGTTCCTCAAGTTCCTGTTCCACATTGGGCACTTCAGCGATCTCGGCTGGGGCTTCTGGGTTGGACTCATCGTCGTGGCGGCGCTGGTGTTCCTGACCATGCAGGCCCGCGCCGCCGGGATGGGCTCCACGCCGCGGCCGAGCCGCCGCCCGGCCCCGAGCGGTGGACCCGCCCCCGGATCGGCGCCGACCAGCACGCCGCCGCCGTCGACGCCGCCCCCCAGCAGCTCGTCGGAGCCGCCGTCCTCCTCGCCGCCCGGCCCCTAGATCGCCTGTCAGCTAGGCTGGAGCCCCGATGGATCTTGATCCGTCGAGGCTTCGCCGTGGCGAATGGTTGGTGGGCGCGAGCGCCGTCCTGTTGCTCGTGTTCCTCTTCGCGCTGCCCTGGTATGAGATCCATTCGCCGATCGGCTCGAGCGGGCCGGCGGCCCTTGGGCTGACCACGTCGTTCAACGGCTGGGACGAGCTGACCCGGCTGCGCTGGCTGTTCGTGCTGACGATCGCGTCGGCGTTTCTGCTCGTCTACTTCCAGGCCACGCGGCGCGCGCCGGCCCTCCCCGCGGCGTTCAGCGTGATCGTCACCGTCCTGGGCGGCCTGACCGCTCTGGCCCTGCTCTACCGTGTCGTGATCAACGTGCCCGGCATCGATTCCGTGGTCCAGGCCCAGCCGGGCGCATACCTGGGACTGGCCAGCGCGTGCCTGCTGGCCTGCGGGGCGTTTCTGTCGATGCGCAAGGAAGGCATCGCCAGCCGGGATGAGCCGCCCGAGATCGAGACCATCCAGCTCAGCGGCCCGACCGCTTCCTAGAATCAGAGCCCGAATGCTCGATCGCGATCAGGTTCTCCACGTCGCGCGCCTCGCGCGCCTCGAGCTTAACGATGAAGAGGTCGAGCGGATGGCCAGCGAGCTTTCCAAGGTGCTCGACCACATCGAGAAGATTCGCGAGCTCGACCTCGACGGCGTTCCGCCCACCGCGCACGTCGTCGACGTGGTCAACGCGCTGCGAATCGACCGCCCGCGGCCGTCGCTCCCCGTCGAGGTCGCGCTGCGTTCGGCGCCCGAGCGCGTCGGCGACGGCTTCGGCGTACCGAGTCCCGGGCCGACCGAATGACCGAGCTGCTCGAGCTCACGGCTGCCGCGGCAGCCGAGCAGGTCCGTGCCGGCACGCTCGATCCCCGCGAGCTGTTCGAGGCCTACCGCGAACGCGCCGCGGCCGATGATCTGAACGCCTTCACCTGGGTGGCCGATGGACCCCCGGACCTGGCCAATGCCCGCGACGCGCCGCTGGGCGGCGTCCCGCTCGCCGTCAAGGATCTCTTCTGCACCACCGGCGTCCCGAGCCAGGCCGGATCGCGCATTCTCGAGGGCTACCGCCCACCGTATACGGCCACGGTCGTGGAGAGGCTGGCCCAGGCCGGCGCGCCACTGCTGGGCAAGACCAACCAGGACGAGTTCGCGATGGGCTCGTCGAACGAGAACTCGGCTTTCGGTCCCGTGCTGAACCCGTGGGACCGCGGCCGTGTTCCCGGCGGCTCCTCGGGTGGCAGCGCCGCCGCGGTGGCCGCCGGACTGGCCCCGTGGGCCATCGGCACCGATACCGGCGGCTCGGTCCGCCAGCCCGCCGCGCTGTGCGGGATCGTGGGGATGAAGCCCACCTACGGGGCGTGCTCGCGCTACGGGATGATCGCCTTCGCCTCCTCGCTCGATCAGGCCGGCCCACTCGCGCGCAACGTCACCGATGCGGCGCTCCTGCTCAGGCACATGGTCGGGCACGACCCGTGCGACTCGACCTCGCTCGACTACCCGGGCGAAATCGAGCCGCCCACTGCCGAGTCGCTCAAGGGCATCCGGCTCGGCGTGCCCGAGGAGATGACGGGCGAAGGCGGTGGCATCCAGCCCGGAGTGCGCGAGCGCTTCGAGGCGACACTCGAGCTCGCCGAGGGTCTGGGTGCCTCGATCGAGTCCTGCCGTCTTCCCCACGCACCGCACGCCCTGTCGGCCTATTACCTGATCGCGCCAGCCGAGGCGTCGGCCAACCTGGCCCGCTTCGACGGCGTGCGCTACGGCCTGCGGGTCGACGGCTCCTCGGATCTGATCACGATGTACAGCCGCACGCGCTCAGCCGGCTTCGGCGCCGAGGTCAAGCGCCGGATCATGCTCGGCACATACGCCCTGTCGAGCGGCTACTACGACGCGTACTACGGGACGGCACAGAAGGTGCGGACGAAGATCGCCGAGGATTTCCGTGTGGCCTTCGACAAGTTCGATTTCGTCGTCACACCGACGAGTCCATGGACGGCGTTCGAGCTCGGGGCCAAGACCGACGACCCGCTCGCCATGTACCTGAACGACTTCTGCACGGTGCCGATGCCGCTGGCCGGGATCCCGGCGATCTCGATCCCCTGTGGCCTCAGCGATGGGCTGCCGGTCGGCTTCCAGCTTTCGGGGCCGGCGTTCAGCGAAACTCAGTTGCTCGACGCGGCCCACGCGCTCGAGCAGGCCATCGGCTTCGACGCGAGCGGGGCGCGGCGGTGAGCGTGGCGACGGAATACGAGCCCGTCATCGGGCTGGAGATTCACGTCCAGCTGAAGACGAAGACCAAGATGTTCTGCGGCTGCGCACTGTCGTTCGGCGATCCTCGTAACGTCCACACCTGCCCGGTGTGCCTGGGGCTCCCCGGCACCCTCCCCGTCGTCAACGAGCAGGCCGTTCGGTACGCGCTCATGATCGGCATGGCCCTGGGGTGCGAGATCGCGCCGCGATCGCTGTTTCACCGCAAGAACTACTTCTATCCCGACCTCCCCAAGGGCTACCAGATCTCCCAGTACGACGTGCCCATCTGCCGCGGCGGCAGGCTCGGCGAGGTCCGAATCCACCGCGTGCACCTCGAGGAGGACGCCGCCAAGCTCGAGCACGTCGGCGAGAGCGGGCGGATTCACGGATCGGATCGCAGCATCGTCGACTTCAACCGGGGCGGCACCCCGCTGGTGGAGATCGTCACCGAGCCCGACTTCCATTCGCCCGAGCAGGCGCGCGAATGGCTCATCCTCCTGCGCGAGACGTTGCGCCAGCTCGGCGTCTCCGACGTGAACATGGAGGAAGGGTCGCTACGGTGCGACGCCAATGTCTCCGTGCGGCCCGCCGGAAGTCACGAGCTGGGGACGAAGACCGAGCTGAAGAACATGAACTCCTTCCGCTTCCTCGAGCGGGGAATCCGGGCCGAGATCGACCGTCAGGTGCTGCTGCTGCGCGCCGGCGAGCCCGTCGTCCAGGAGACGCTCCACTTCGACCCCGCCTCGGGAAAGATCACGTCGCTGCGCTCCAAGGAGGAGGCACACGACTACCGCTACTTCCCCGAGCCCGACCTGGTGCCCCTCGTGCCCACCGAGGAGATGCTGGCCGAGGCCCGGGCGGCGATCCCGGAGCTCCCCGCCCAGCGGGCGCAGCGCTTCGAATCAGACCTCGGCGTCAGCGCTGAGCGCGCGCACGAGCTGGCCTTCAGGGTCGAGCTCGGCAACTATTTCGAGCGCGCGGTGGCGGCGGGGGCTGGCGCCGGTCCCGTGGAGATCGCCAACTGGATCCCGCAGCTCGTCGAACGGATCGGGTCGACCAGCGACCCCGCCGAGAGCCGCGTCACGCCGGAGAGCCTGGCCGCGCTGGCGGGCATGGTGGCCGCCAAGCAGGTCAGTCGCGACGCCGCCCGCGAGGTGCTGACCCAGCTCGTCGAGCGCGGCGGGGACCCTCGCGAGATCGTCGAACGCGAGGGTCTCGGCGCCCTCAGCGACGGGCTGGCCGAGATCGTCGATCGCGCGATCGCCTCCGACCCGGCGGCGGCGGAGCAGGTCCGCGGCGGCAACATGAAGGCGGTGGGGCCGCTCGTGGGCTTCGTCATGCGCGAGACTCAGGGCCGCGCCGACGGCGGCGCGGTCACCAAGCTGATTCGCCAGAAGCTTCAGGGTTGATCAGCCGGGCCGTCGCCCGGGCGGCACGCTCACCGGCGTGCCCGTCCCACAGCGGGATCGTCGCCGGCGCGAAATCCCGCTTGCGAGCCAGCTCGTGCTCGCACGCCGCGGCGAGCGCCCGGGGATCCACACCGACGAGCCGGTTGGTCCCAAGCTCGATGGTCACCGGGCGTTCGGTGCTGGACCGGTAGGTCAGGCACGGCACGCCGAGCGCGCTGGTCTCCTCCTGCACGCCGCCCGAGTCGGTGATGACGAGCCGCGCCCACCGCTCGAGGGCAAGGAAGTCCAGGTAGCCGAGCGGCTCGAGGGCCATCACGGCGTCGGGCGTGGCGAGGCCCGCCGCGGTGGCGCGGACGCGCGTGCGCGGATGCATGGGAAAGACCACCGGAAGTGATCGCGAAAGGTCGCTCAGCACGGTGAGCACCGCAGCGAGCCGGCCGGGGTCGTCGACAAGCGAGGGGCGGTGGAGGGTGACGAGCGCATAGCTCCGCGGCTCGAGCCCGAGGCGTCCGAGCGGGGCGCCGGCGTCCGCCGCGTCGGCCAGGCGCCAGAGCGAGTCGATCATCGTGTTGCCGACCAGCGCCACGGAGTCGCCGACGATGCCCTCCGCGGCCAGGTTGTGGACCGCATCGGCCGAGGTGCAGAGGCGCAGGTTGGCGACGCGATCGGTGACCACCCGGTTGATTTCCTCCGGCATCGACCAGTCGCCGGAGCGCAGGCCAGACTCGACGTGGACGATGGGCACGCCGAGCTTGGCGGCGGCCAGCGCGGCGGCCATGGTCGAATTCACGTCCCCGGCCACGACCAGCGCCGCGGGACGATGGGCCTCGATGTCGCCCTCGACGCCGACCATCACGCCGGCCGTCTGCTCGGCGTGAGACCCCGAGCCGACGCCCAGGTTCGCATCCGGAGTGGGCATGGCCAGCTGGTGAAGGAACGAGTCCGACAGCGCAGCGTCGTAGTGCTGGCCGGTGTGCAGGACGCGGACGGACACGCCCTCGCGGTCGCGAAGGGCGTGCACGACCGGAGCCATCTTCACGAAGTTGGGACGCGCAGCCACCACTGCGGTCACGTGCATGGCTGGGAATTTAGGCTGAGGCTAGGACTGACCGGGCGGCTCAGGCTGGCGAAGGCGGCGGCGGATGGCCACCCCGCTGCCGATCATGGCGAGAGCGATCAGGACCGCGCCGCTCAGATCGAGCCCCGTGTTGGGCAGGGTGCCGCTCGACGTGCTCGAGGGGGTGCCCGATCCGGTGGAGCCGCCGGAACTCGACGGCGAGCTGCTGGAGGTCGAAGCCGAGGGGCTGCTGGAACCGCCGCCCCCGCCGCTCGAGCCGCTACCGCCACCGCCGCCGGAGCCACCGCCGCTCGAGCCCGAACCGCCGGCGGAGTTGCCTGACGAGCTGGCCTCGACGACGACGGTGCCGTGCATGAAGGGGTGGATGGAGCAGATGTAGGCGAACGTCCCCGCGGTCGAGAACGTGTGCGATCCGCTCGCGCCGGGTTTGATGGTTCCCGTGTTGAAGCTCCCGTCGTTGGCCGTCGCCGTGTGAGGCTGCTGGCCATTGTTGGTCCAGGTGATCGTGTCCCCGACGTGGATCGTGATCGACGCGGGCTCGAACTTGTAGTCGACGATCGAGTCGCTCGGGTCGCCGGCCGCGTGCGCGACCGGTGTCGAGCCCTTGCCCGCCGCCTGGCCGGCGTGGGTGGCGGTCGTGACCTGGAGCGTCAGGCTGGGCTTTTTGCCGGTCAGGCCTGCGAGCTGGTGATTGGGATGCTTGGGCGCGGTGGGCTGGGCCGCCTTGGGCGTGGTCGGTTTGGCGTGCTGAACCGCGGCCGGCGGCCGATGCTTGTGGTGGTGATGGTGGTGATGGCCCACCAGCAGGGGAGCAGGAACCGCCACCGCCGCGAGGGCGGCCACGACTGGCCGGGGAGTGCGCGTGATCGACAACTTGTGTGACAAAGACGTTCGCAAGACGCAAAACCTTCCCTGATTCCGGCTTATCCGTTTACGAATGGGTTACGAGGCTCCCCCGGCGTCTGTGACCGGGTTCATATCGCATCCGTCGTCCGCGTGCCCGGCGGGGTTGAGCGGTGAACACACTCGGCCACGGCGCCGACCGGGCGGGCGTACGATGAATGGCCCAAGTTCAGGAGGAGGCCAGCATGTCCCGACTCGTCAGGATGGACAAGACCGGTCACACCACGCTCGCCGAATGGACGGCCGAAGACGAAACCAGCGTGGCCCGGGCCAGAAGTGCGCTGCAGGATGAGCTTGACCACGGCTATTTCGCCGTCGTCTCGCACGGCGAGGGTCATGCCGAACAGGTGCGCGAGCTTCCGCTCGATGCCCCGCTGGTGATCCTCCGGCGGCCCATTGCCGGAGGCTGATATCGCCTCGATGAGCGCTGCCTCGCCCCCGGCGTCGGCCTCGGTCCCGCGCGACGCGCTCCCCGAACTCGCCGGCGTCTACTGGCGTCAGCGGGTCAGCGAAGCCTCCCTGAAGCGCCGCGCACGGCTGTGGACGGTGACGACCGTCGCGCACACGATCCCGTTCATCGGCGTGGCGGGCGTGCTCCTCGCCCTGAATCCGATCACGCTCCCGGTGGCGCTCATCCTGCTCGCGCACGCATGGATCATCCCCGAGCTGTACGTCGCCAGGGGGGCCAACGTGCTAAGGCCCCGGCACTCGCGCCAGACGGGCTCCGAGCACGTGGCGGTGGGCTTCCTCGGCGACCTGATCGGTCACGACGCGCGCAGGCTCCACCGCGACACCGGGCTCGTACTCGAGCGCGGTGAGCTCGGCGAATGGCTGCTCGGCGAGGCCGGTGCGGTCCTCGTCACGACCAAGGGACGGCGCGTGTACTGCTACTGCGTCAGGGCGACCGACCCCGACCTCCCCGCCGGCGATCGCATTGCGCATCTCCTCCTGGCGCTGCGAGCCGATGAGTCCGGTTTCGCGACCGTGGCCAACCTGGCCTTCTCGGGCGCGCGGTGGCGGTTGGCGCGCCGGGTGCGGCCGGTCGCGCGCCGGGCGCTCGAGGCGGCGGCCCGGGCTTCGAAAGCTCGCGGCGAGGGCGCCACGCGGGAGCCCGTGCCCGCGCCCTGAGGCCAATGCGGCGTTCAGGAAGTTTGTACCCAGGGCCAATGCGGCCTTTATCCGCGTGGAGCATCATCGTGGCCATGCCCCGCCCAACCACACTCTCCAAGCTGTTGCTGGTCGCCGATCCCCGGCCCGCCTCAGGTCGACCCGCGACGACCACCGTCCGCCGCTACCGACTTGCGCGGTTGCGGCTTGAAGGCCGGGCGGCCGACCCGGCCAACCGATTCGCCCACCTCAAGCGGGTATTCGACTAGTACGACCCGCACTAACCAGCCGGTCCCGGACGCAGTCGGCGGCACGCCCAAGCCCGCCGGCGGCCGGGGCCGGTGCACGCCTCGCGACCCTTTTCTGGTCCGCACCGTCGGCGCGGTACGCTGTGTCTATGTCAAGCAATGAGTTGGAAGCCCGTCCAGATCGGACACCGATCATGCGTAAGGCCCTCGCGGGTCTCGTGTTGGTCGCGGCCGTGGCGGTAGGGATCTGGGTCATCATCGGCGTCGTCAAGGCGATCTTTTGGACCCTGATCGCAGTCGTCGTGGTGGTCGCCGTTCTCTGGGCGTTAAAGACACTGTTCTGGTAGGAAGCGGCCGATGGACGGTCTCGGCCTGCTCGTCATCCTGTTCTTCTTTGGCCTCTCCGGGGGCATCGTAGGCAAGATCAAGGGCAGTTCGTTCTTTCTGTGGTTCCTGATCTCGGCGGCGATCCCGTTCTTCGGTCTGCTCACCGCGCTCCTATACCGCTGGGAGAACAGCGAGCTGCGCCGCGAATGCCCAGGCTGCGGACGGATCCTCAAGCTGCACGATGCGCTCTGCCTGACGTGCGGTACCGAGCTCGAGTTCCCCGACGTCGCGCTGGCCTCCGAGGCCACGCTGCGCGAGCGCGAGGCCACCGAGCGGCGAGCCGCGGCGGCCTGAGACCGGCCCAGACTCGCTGGTAAAATCGCCTTTCCCGCCGCGCGCGGATCGTCCGCGCGCGCCCAGATGCCGATCGAGGCGAAAGGAGGAATGCGCCATGCGTGCAGTCGACGCATTGATGGAATGCCTGAAGGCAGAGGGTGTCGATGTCGTATTCGGGCTGCCCGGCGGCGCGAATCTTCCTACCTACGACGCCTTCTACGACGCCGGGATTCACCACATCCTGGTTCGCCATGAGGCGGGCGGCGGCCACGCCGCCGAGGGATACGCCAAGGCGACCGGCAAGGTCGGAGTGTCGATCGGAACCAGCGGCCCCGGAGCCACGAACCTGGTCACGCCGATCTGCGACGCGATGATGGACTCCGTCCCCGTGGTGTTCCTGACCGGGCAGGTCCGCACCGAGTTGCTGGGGACCGACGGCTTTCAGGAGGCCGACACGATCGGCATCACGATGCCGATCGTGAAGCACAGCTTCCTGATCCAGCATCCGCTGGAGCTCCCGCGATCGATCCACGAGGCGTTCCACATCGCCCGCACCGGCCGGCCCGGTCCGGTGGTGGTCGACATTCCCCAGGACCTGAGTCGCGGCGACATCCCCTATGAGCCGGTGACCGATGTGCACCTGCCGGGCTACCAGCCGACCACCGACGGCAACCAAAAGCAGATTCGCTTCGCCGCCAAGGCTCTGGCCAATGCCCGGCGCCCGGTCATCTACGCCGGCGGCGGCGTGATCAATGCCAACGCGGCCCCGGAGCTGACCGAGCTGGCCACGGCGGACCGCTTCCCGGTCACGTGCACGGTGATGGGTCTCGGCGGGTTTCCGGCTCCCCACGATCATTGGCTGGGGATGTTGGGGATGCACGGCACGCGCGCGGCCAACTACGCAATGGACGAGGCCGATCTGATCGTGGCCATTGGCGCGCGCTTCGATGACCGCATCACGGGCAAGTTGTCAGAGTTCGCGCCGCGGGCGAAGTTCATCCATATCGATATCGATCCGGCCGAGATCTCGAAGAACGTCCCGGCCCATATCCCGATCGTTGGCGACGCCAAGAACATCCTCCCGCGTCTGACCGCGGAGTACCGCGCGCTCGAGCCCGAGCAGGGTCGGCTGGAGGAGTGGTGGTCGCGCATCAACGCGTGGCGCGAGCGCTACCCGCTTCGCTACGACGACAGCAAGGACGCTGAGATCAAGCCTCAGTTCATGGTGCAGGCGCTGTACGAGGCGACCGGCGGCGACGCGATCGTGACCAGCGACGTCGGCCAGCACCAGATGTGGGCGGCGCAGTACTACCACTTCGACCGCCCGCGCCGGTGGATCAACTCCGGCGGTCTCGGCACGATGGGCTTCGGCCTCCCGGCCGCGATGGGCGCCAAGGTCGGGTGCCCCGACGAGACCGTGATCTGCATAGCCGGCGACGGCTCGGTGCAGATGAACGTCCAGGAGCTCGCCACCTGCACCCAGGAGAACATCGCGATCAAGGTGTTCGTGATGAACAACGGTTACCTGGGGATGGTCCGCCAGTGGCAGGAGCTCTTCTGGGACAAGCGCTACAGCCACGTCGACACCGGCCAGTGGCCGGACTTCGTCAAGCTCGCGGAGGCCCACGGCGCCACCGGCCTGCGCCTCGAGGACAAGCACACGCTGGTCAACGACATCCAGGAGGCGATCGCCATCGACGGCCCGGTGCTCGTCGACGTGCGCGTCACCCGGGAGGAGAACACCTATCCGATGATCCCCGCGGGCCAGGCGGCCCGGGATATGGTCGGGTGATCGCCGTGGGTGAACCTGGAACCAAAGAAGTCCTGTCCCTCGACGAGCTCGAGGCGGTGGCCGGTCAGCGGACCGGACGCAAGCACATCCTCTCGATTCTGGTCGAGAACAAGCCGGGTGTCCTGACCAGGATCGCCGGGCTGTTTGCCCGGCGCGGGTTCAACATCGACACCCTGGCCGTCGGGCCGACCGACGACGACAGCGTGTCGAGGATCACGCTCACGCTCGATGGTGCCGTGCATCCGATCGATCAGGTGACCAAGCAGCTCCACAAGCTCGTCAACGTGCTCAAGATTCGTGACCTCGAGCCCGAGGAGACGCTCTCACGTGAACTCGCGCTGTTCAAGGTATCCGCCGATGGGGTGGCCCGTGCCGAGGTCATGCAGGTGTGCGAGATCTTCCGTGCCAAGATCGTCGACGTGACGAAGCGTTCGGTCGTCATCGAGGTCACCGGTACGTGCGACAAGGTCGACGCGTTCGAGCGGCTGGTGCGGCCGTTCGGGCTGATCGAGATGGCGCGTACGGGCGAGATCGCGATTTCCCGCGGCCGCAGCGAGACGTAAGCCACGATGCTCGGCCTCGAGTCGCTCAGCTGAATGGTTGGCACCGCGACACGGGTTGCCCCGGCCGCGGATTGGCTCGACGCCGACACCCATCGTCGCCTCCTCGACCGGCTCCGCGAAGCGCTGAAGCGGGCACGCACGACCGGGCGTACGACGCTCGCCAGCGTCAGCGGGATCTCACCGCGGGCGGCTGACCCGGCCGCGATCGTCGCCGCCTCGCGACGGGCCGGTGAACCGTGGTTCTGTCTCGAGCAGCCCGACCGTGACGGCTGGGCGCTGGCGGCGCTCGGCGTGGTGCGCGAGCTGCGCGGCGACGGCGCACAGCGGTTCGGCGAGGTCGCCCGGCAATGGCGGGAGCTGGCGGCGCACGCGCTGGCCGACCCCCCCGAGGGCCCGCCCGGCTCGGGGCTCGTCGCAGTCGGGGGGTTCGCTTTCGCGGCCTCGGGCGCGGCGTCACCGGCGTGGCAGGGCTTCGCCGCCGCGTCGCTGATCGTGCCCGAGATCGCGCTGGCTCGGCGCGGCGGGCGGTGCTGGCTCACCGTCAATCTCGACGTTGCCCCCGACGACACGGTGGCCGAGCTCAGCGCCCGGGTGCAGCAGCGGCTGGATGAGCTGCGCGACCCGCCGCTCCCGATGCTCGATCCGGCGCCGCTCGGAAACTACGAGGTGGTCAGCGCGATGCCCCCATCGCACTACGAGGAGGCCGTCGCGCGCGCCGTGGAGCGGATCATCGCCGGCGAGGTCGAGAAGGTCGTGCTGGCCCGCGAGGTTGAGGTCCACGCCCCCGCCGCCCACGATCCTCCGGCCGTGCTGGGGTTGCTGCGCGAGTCGTTTCCCTCGTGCTACGTGTTCGCCGTCGGACGGGGCGATGCCACGTTCATGGCCGCCAGCCCCGAGCTCCTCGTGCGGCGCGACGGCCAGCGCGCCAGCACCGTGGCGCTGGCGGGCTCGACGCGGCGAAGCGCCGACCCGGCGGTGGACGATCACCTCGGCGAGCAGCTGCTCCACAGCGACAAGGATCGCCACGAGAACGCGATCGTCGCCCGCCGGATCGTGCGCGCGCTGCGCCCGCACTCGGTGTGGGTCACTGCCGAGCCCGAGCCCTCGCTGGTGCGAGTGGCCAACATCCAGCACCTCGGCGCGGCCATTCGCGCGCAGCTCGCCTCGCCCATCGGCGCGATCGAGCTGGCCGAACTGCTCCACCCGACTCCAGCCGTGGGCGGTGAGCCCTCGGCGCTGGCGCAGGCGATGATCCCCGCGCTCGAGGGACTGGATCGCGGCTGGTACGCGGGACCGGTGGGGTGGACCGATGCGACTGGCGACGGCGAGTTCTGCGTCGCGCTGCGCTGCGCGCTCCTGCGCGGCGCGCTCGCCCGCTGCTACGCGGGCGGTGGCATTGTCCGCGACTCAGATCCCGCCGCCGAGCTGGCCGAGACCGAGGTCAAGCTCCAGGCGATGTTGCCGCTGCTGGCGGGTTGACGGCCGCGGCGATCCGGCGATGTAGCTCGAGGTTCTGCACCCGGTCGGTGCGGACCTCGATGATGTTGGCCCGGCCAGAGCCCAGGGAGCGCTCGACCGCATCGCGTAGCGCAGTGGCATCGGCGGGACGCTCGTAGCCGAGCCCGTACAGCGCGGCGGCGCGGGCGAAGTCCAGCCCTGGCGGCGTCGCCACATGCTCCTCGAAGGCGTCGGCCTCGCCGGCCACCGGGAGGAAATGGAAGATGCCGCCCCCGTCGTTGTTGAGCAGCACGATCGTCAGCGGGAGGCCGAGGCGCGAGGCGGCCAGCAGGCCCCCGATGTCGTAGGCCAGCGCCACGTCGCCGAGCATCGCCACCACGGGCACGCCGGCCGCTGCGGCGGCGCCGAAGGCGCTCGAGACGGTGCCATCGATGCCGTTGGCGCCGCGGTTGGAGAGCACGCGCGGGGCGTCGCTGCGGATGGGGAGGAAGGATTCGAGGTCGCGGATCGGCATCGAGGAGGCGGCAAACAGGATCGACTCGTGCGGGAGCCACTGGCCCAGGCGGCGCGCGACCATCGGTTCGGACAGCGAGTCCTCGAGCGTCGCGTCGATCGCGCCCGCAGCGGCGTCGTCGGCGGCACGCCACGTGGCCAGCCAATCGGCGGGCGCGGGCTGCACATCGGCCTCGCGCAGACCGTCGACGAGCCCGCCATACGGGACGTGGACCCGCAGGCCCACGACGGCATCGGGGTCCTGCCACGCGTCGTCGGGGTCAACGGCGATCTGGGCCGCGTCGAGTCCCGACAGCCACGCTCGCAGCGGCTTGGACGTGGGCAGGTCGCCGGTGCGCAGCACGAACTGCGGCCGCTGCGCGGCGGCAAAGGCCGGGTTGCGCAGGAGGTGGTCGTAATGGGCGATCGCGGCCGGTCCCTGGCGGGCTCCCGATAGGGGGTCGGCGAGGAGCGGGATGCGGGCCCGCGCCGCGAAGGCGGCCAGCTGCTCGCCCCGGCTGGGGTCGCGCTCGTCGCGACCGGCGACGATCAGCACGCGGCCGAACGGATGCGAACCGCCGGAGGGCGCCGACGGGAGCGGGGAGTCGCGGAGCACGTAGGGGCGGCCACCATCGCGGCCGCTGTCGTCGGCGGGCAGCGGCTCGGCGAGGACGAGCGGCTCGCGCAACGGAAAGTTGAGATGGACGGGACCCGGGCGGCCGCTCAGCGCGGTCCAGTAAGCGCGGCAGGCGAGCGTCCGGACCCAGCGCAAGCGCTCGGGTGTGGCGTCGTGCACGCCGACCTCGACGAACCATTTCGCGGCTCCCCCGTAGAGCTTGATCTGATCGATCGTCTGGCCGGCGCCGACGTCGCGGAGCTCGGGCGGGCGGTCGGATGTGAGCACGATCATCGGCACCCGGGCCTCGTGCGCCTCGATCACGGCGGGAGCCAGGTTGGCGGCCGCGGTGCCCGAGGTGCACGTCACGGCGACCGGCCGTCCTGATGCCTTGGCTGCCCCGAGAGCGAAGAACCCGGAGGAGCGCTCGTCGATGTGCGAGAAGCACTGGATGCGCCCGTTGCGCACGAGCGAGAGCACGATGGGCGTCGAGCGCGAGCCGGGCGAGGTGCAGGCGTGACGCAGCCCGCAGCGCGCCAGCTCGTCGCAGAAGGCGCGGAGAAGCAGGTAGGTGTCGGTGGTGGTCATGATCTGATTTGAGATGGCCGAATCACTCGTACTGCTCCACGGCTTCACCCACACCGGGGCGAGCTGGGAGCAGGTCCAGGCAGCGCTGGCAGAACAGGTCCAGGGGGCGCCGGCGGAACGCTACCGAGGGCTGGCGCCCGACATCCGGGGTCACGGCAGCGCCGCCGGGCTCCGTCCGGTCACGCTCGACGCGGTGATCGAAGACGTGGCCGCGCTGGCGCCCGGTCGTTTCACGCTGGTCGGGTATTCGATGGGGGGGAGGATCGCGCTGCACGTCGCGCTGGCGCTCGGGGCGCGGGTGCAGAGGCTGGTCCTGATCGGGGCGAGCCCCGGCATCGCCGACGTGGCCGAGCGCGAGGCCCGCCGCGAGGCGGACGAGCGCCTGGTCTCCGAGATCGAGTCCTCGACGGTGGAGGAGTTCGCGGAGCGGTGGGCCACGGCGACAGCGGTGCTGGCCGGCCAGCCAGCCAGCGTGAGAGAGATGGTTCATCAGGACCGCCTGCGCAACACGCCGGCCGGACTCGCGGCCGCGCTGCGCGGGCTGGGCACGGGTGCGCTGCCATCCCTATGGGACCGGCTCACCGAGCTCGACATGCCGGTTGAACTGATCGTGGGTGAGCGCGACGAGAAGTTCACCGCCATCGCTCGCGCGATGGCCGAGAAGATCCCCGACCCCGGACTGTCGCTCGTTGCCGGAAGCGGCCACGCGGTCCACCTCGAGGCTCCCGCAGCGGTGGCGGCGATCATCGCGCCGGCCTGAGGTACCACCTCGTCAGCCCCTCTCCGAGCCCGGCTCCGCCGGGCACGGCGATGCGCCCATCGCGGGCCGGCAACGGATCGTCGCGTCCGGCGAAGATGTCGAGTGTGGCCAGCCCGCACGGGCGGTCCGGGCGCACCGCGGCGGCGGCATGCAGCGCGGCGGCAATTCCGAGCGGCCCGTCGAAGGTCGAGGCCACGTACACGCGGTAGCCGGCGCCGCGGGCACGCCGCGCGGCGTCGATCAGTCCCGAGATGCCGCCGCAGCGGCTGATCTTCAGACACACCGAGTCGCACCACCGGTTCTCGAGCGCGCCGGGCAACGCGGAGGATTCGTCGAGCGCCAGCGGCACGTCGGTGGCGGCCGCGACCTCGGCGCTCGCGCCGAGACCGGCGACGGGTTCCTCGCACAGCTCTATCCCGGCCGGCGCCAACGCGTGCAGCGCCGCGGTCGCCTCGGGCACCGACCACGCCCCGTTGGCATCGAGGCGGATCGCCATCTCGCGTCCGGCGGCGGCGCGCACCGCCGCGACCCGGCCGGCGTCGTCACCCAGCCCGACCTTCAGCTTCACCGTCGTGAACCCAGCCGTGGCGGCATCGGCCGCCCTGGCCGCGGCCCCGGCTCGATCGGCGGCCGCGATCGTCGCGTTCACCGCCACCGGGTCAGCGCTCCGGGCGCCGAGCAGCTCCCACACGGGCAGCCCGGCGCGGCGTCCGGCCACGTCCCACAGCGCCAGGTCGATGGCGGCAATGGCCTGGGGCAGCACAGCCACGTGGGCGCAGGCGGCGAGGAGCCGTTCGGGCTCGTGGCCATCAGATCGGGAGAGCGTGTCGCGGCAATCCTCGAGCGCGGCGCGGACGTCGGCCACGCTCACGCCGTCGTAGCTCTCGAGCGGGGCGGCCTCGCCGACGCCAACGAAGCCGTCAGCGGTCTCGAGGCGGACCAGGAGGAGCTCGCGCACGTCGACCGATCCCCGGGCGGATACCACGGGCGCGCGCAAGCGCGCCTCTATCACCTCGACCTCGAAGTTCACCGGCTGAGCAGCAGGCCCACCGAGAGCAGCACGCAGAAGGCGAGCTGCAGCATCCCGGTCTGGGCGAGGGCCTGGTTGAGCGAGGCGCCGTCGCTCCGGTTGCGGACCGTCCGGGCGACGCCGGCGGCCAGCGGCAGGGTGAGCCATGGCAGCAGGACCCACGCCTTGAGCGGCCCGAACAGCCACGTGACCGGGGCCAGTATGTAGGCGCCATAGACGATCGCGGCGTAGAGCCCCTTCGTGCGCTCGCGCCCGAGCCTGACGGCCAGCGTCCGCTTGCCGGCGCGGCGATCGGTATCGACGTCGCGATAGTTGTTGACGACCAGGATCGCCGAGGCGAGCAGGCCGACCGGCACGGCGAGGGCGAACGCCTCCCAGTTGAGGTGCTTGACCTGGACGAAGTACGAGCCGGCTACGGCGACGATCCCGAAGAACAGAAAGACGAATACCTCTCCGAGGCCCTCGTAGCCGTATGGTCGGGGACCGCCCGTGTAGAGCACGCCGGCGAGGATCGACGCGGCGCCGACCAGCAGCAGCTGCCACCCGGCGACGGTGATGAGATAGATGCCTGCCAGCACGGCGATGCCGAACGACACGTAGGTGGCGATCAGAACCTGGCGCGGCGGGACGAGCCCGCCCGCGGTAACCCGCACCGGGCCGAGTCGCTCCTCGGTGTCGGCCCCACGGCGCGCGTCGGAGTAGTCATTCGAAAGATTCGTGCCCACCTGGATGAACACGGCGCCGATCAGCGCGGCGATGAACCGCAGGGGATGAAACACGTGGACGAAGCCGGCGAGCGCGGTGCCGACGAGGACAGGTGCCACGGCCGCCGGGAGCGTGCGCGGCCTGGCGGCCATCAGCCAGATGCGCATCCCGCTCGGGGCCGCCTCGGCCATCACGCTCGGCGGGGAAACTTGGAGAAGTCGGGCTTGCGCTTCTCGAGGTAGGCGGTGCGACCCTCCTGGGCCTCCTCGCTCATGTAGAAGAGGAGGTTGGCGTCATGGGCCAGCTGCTGGATGCCCGAGAGGCCGTCCTCGTCGGCATTGAGGCTCGCCTTGAGCATGCGCAGCGCAAAGGGCGACAGGGCGAGCATCTCGCGACACCACTCGACGGTCTCGGTCTCGAGGTCGGCCAGCGGTACCACGGTGTTGACGAGCCCCATCTCGAGGGCCTGCTGGGCGTCGTACTGACGGCACAGGAACCAGATCTCCTTGGCCTTCTTGGGGCCCACGAGCCGGGAGAGCACGGTGGCTCCGAAGCCCCCGTCGAACGATCCGACCTTGGGCCCCGTCTGTCCGAAGCGCGCGTTGTCGGCCGCGATGGTCAGATCGCAGATGACGTGGAGCACGTGACCACCGCCGATCGCATATCCGGCCACCATGGCCACGACCGGCTTGGGCATGCGTCGGATCTGGACGTGCAGGTCGGTGACGTGGAAGCGGCCGACCGCCTCGTGCGATCCGGCAGCGGCCGGATCGACGCCCTCGACGTAGCCACCGCGCGAACCGCGGACACGCTGATCGCCGCCGCTGCAGAAGGCGTCCGGGCCCTCTCCGGTGAGAATGACAACGCCGACATCGAGATCCTCGCGGGCGCTGGTGAAGGCGTCGATCAGCTCGACCACGGTCTCGGGGCGGAAGGCGTTTCGCACCTCGGGCCGGTTGATGGTGATCTTGGCGATGGCGCGATCGCCACCGCCGCCAACCTCGTAGCGGATGTCGTCGTAATCGCCGGCGGGTTCCCAAGTCACTGACACGGCGCGCCGAGACTACCGTTTCCGGGATGGATCACTGGTTGACCAGGGCCGCGGCCGCGCATCCGGAGCGAGCCGCCGTCGGCGAGGCGAGCTATCGCGAGCTGTTGTCGCTGGCCAGCGGCGTCGCCGCACACGTTCGCGGCGAGGGGGTCAGGAACGGGCGATCGGGTGGGCCTGGCGATGCCCCCGGGCGTGGAGTTCGCCGCCGCGATCCACGGCTGTTTCCTCGCCGGGGCGGTGATGGTTCCAATCGATCTGCGGCTGAGCGAACGCGAACAGGCCCGCCGCCGGGCGGGGGCGGTGCTGGTCCTCGACCGGCCAGGTTCCTCGGACGCCGCTGCGCTGTCCGAGCCTGTCGCGGTTGAGCCTGGCGCGGTGGCCGCGCTGATGCACACGTCGGGCACGACGGGCGAGCCACGCGAGATTCCGCTCACCTATCGCGAACTGGCTGGCCAGCGCGCTGGGTTCGGCCGTCGCCCTCGGACTGAGCCTGGAGGAGCGGTGGCTGTGCCCGATGCCCCTGGCCCACGTCGGGGGGTTGTCGATCCTCATCCGCAGCGCGATCTACGGCACCTCGGTGGTTCGTGCACGAGCGGTTCGACACCACGGCGGTGCTGGCCGCTCTGAGCGATCCCGACGAGGCGATCACGCTGGTGTCGCTGGTCCCGACGATGCTCGCGCGTCTGCTCGACGCCGGGCTGCGCGAGCCGCCCGCGCTGCGCTGGGCGCTGCTCGGGGGCGGGCCGATCCCGCCGGCGCTGCTCGAGCGGGCCGCGGACGCCGGGGTGCCGGTGGCGCCCACGTACGGGATGACCGAGGCGTGCTCGCAGATCGCCACCAATGGATGGCCGCTCCCCGGCGTGGAGCTGCGAGTGGCCGACGACGGCGAGGTCCTCGTCCGCGGGCCCAACCTGAGCGCGGCGGCGCTGGGGCGAGACGGGTGGCTGCACACCGGTGATCTCGGGCGGCTGTCGCGGGCAGGACGGCTTTCGATCGTCGGGCGCAAGAGCGACACGATCGTCACGGGCGGGGAGAACGTCGCGCCCGCCGAGGTCGAGGCGATCCTGCTCGGGCACCCGGCCGTGGTCGACGCCGGCGTGTTCGCGCGCCCCGACGGCGAGTGGGGCGAGGCGGTCGTGGCCGCCGTCGTGCTGCGCCCCGGGAGCCGGGCGCAGGCGGGCGAGCTGCGCGCGTTCTGTGCCGCCCGGCTGGCGTCATTCAAGGTGCCCAAGGCGTTCGGTTTTGTCGATGGTCTGCCCCGCACCGAGTCGGGCAAGCTGTTGCGGCGCGAGCTCACCGGACTCGTATGATCGCGCCGTGGTGCCGGACTCTCCCAACGGGCTGACGATCGAGCAGCTGGCCGCCCAGTCCGGCATGTCCGTACGCAACATCCGCGCCCACCAGGCCCGCGGCCTGCTCTCGCCGCCCGAGGTCCGCACTGCGGGTCGGCTACTACGGGCCCGAGCATGTGGCCCAGCTGCGACTGATCCGCGAGCTCCAGGACGACGGCTTCAACCTCGGCGGGATCAAGCGCCTCCTGCGCGACAGCCAGGGGACGGCCGAGCGGCTGCTGCGCTTCAGGGAGGCTGTGAGCGGCCCGGCGACGAGCGAACCGGCCCAGACGCTGACTCGCGCCGAGCTCGGCAGGCGCTTCCGCGTGACGCCCCAGGAGGCGCCCGAGGTCCTCGCCAAGGCGCAGAAGCTGGGCATGCTCGTGCCCGTCGGCGGCGACTCCTACGAGGTGCCCAGCCCGTCGCTGCTCGCCGTCGCCGAGGAGGTCGTGGCGCGTGGTATATCGCTGCAGAGTGCGCTGGCCGTCGTCGAGGAGATCGAGCGCCACTGCGATTCCGTGTCGCGGTCGTTCGTGATGCTGTTCCTGCGCGAGGTGTGGAAGCCGTTCGAGCAGGCCGACATGCCTCCCGAGCGCTGGCCCGAGATCGAGCAGGCGGTCGGGCGACTGCGACCGATGGCCGCCGAGGCGCTGCTGACGATCTTCCAGCAGCGACTCGCGACGCAGATCGAGGGCGCATTCGGAGAGATAACACGACGACTGGCGGAGCGTGGTGCATGAGCGAAGCGGAAGAGATCGAAGAGCAGCGCGCGGTGATGCGCGAGCGTTGGGAGGCCGCGGCGGCGGGGTGGGGGCGACGGGCCCATGCCGTCCGCGACAGCGGGATGGCCGTGTCGAGTTGGCTCATCGACCACGTCGCGCTCCAGCCCGGCTACCGCGTGCTCGAACTGGCCGCCGGTCCCGGAGACACCGGGTTTCTCGCCGCCGAGCTGATCAACCCAGGGGGCATCTTGATCTCCAGCGACGGTGCCGAGGCGATGCTCGAGATCGCCCGCGAGCGCGCCCGCGAGCTCGGGGTGGCCAACGTCGAGTTCCGTCGCCTCGAGCTCGAGTGGATCGATCTTCCGACGGCCGACGTCGACGCGATCCTGTGTCGCTGGGGCGTGATGCTGACCCTCGACCCAGCCGCCGCCCTGCAGGAGTGCCGGCGGGTGCTGCGTCCCGGTGGCCGGATCGCGCTCGCCGTGTGGGGCCTCCCCGAGCGCAACCCCTGGGCGACGATCACGACCGACGCGCTGGTGGCGCTGGGCCACGAGGAGCTACCGACGCGGACGAGGTCCGGGCCAGGCATGTTCGCTCTGGCGGGGCCCGGGCAACTCGAAGAGATGCTGGCGCAAGCGGGCTTCACCGAGGTCGTCGTCGAAGGGGTCGAGCTGCCCCGCGAGTACGACAGCGTGGAGAGCTATATCGAGGAGACGCTCGACCTCTCGCGGGCGTTCGCCGGCGCGATCGCCCCTCTGTCGGACGACGAGCGCGAACGCGTCATGGCGAAGATCACCGAGCTGAGCGCGCCTTTTAGCCTGAAAAACGGGGGATTGCGGTTACCAGGGCAATCGCTCGTCGCGGCCGCCGAGGCCTGACAGCGATCTTGCAGCCTGCGAGCCGGGTTGCAGCGTTTCTCGCCGGCGGGGTGAAGGCCACACACTGCGCGGCATGCGCTTGCGATTTCTCCTTCCCATCGCCACCGCGTCGCTGCTCATCGCGGCCCCGGTGGCCTCGGCCGATTTTGCCCATGTCGTCACCCCCGGCGAGTCGCTCGACTCGGTGGCCGCGACCGACGGACTGAGCGTCGCCCAGCTTGCGGCGGCCAACGGGATGGCGCCGGACGCCCCGCTGGTCACGGGGTCGACGCTGATGATCCCGCCGCGGCATGGAGGGTCGAGTGGCTCCAGTAAATCCTCGGAGACGTCTTCTGACTCGTCGGGGTCGTCGGGTTCGTCGGGTTCGTCGGGCGGGGGCGATTACGTCGTCCAGCCCGGTGACACCCTTTCGGGGATCGCCGAGCAGGCGGGGGAGAGCGTGTCGCAGCTGGCCGCGGACAACGGACTCGATCCGCGCGGTCTGCTGCGGTTGGGGACGCGGCTGACGCTGTCGGGCGGATCCTCGGACGGCTCTGGCTCGTCCTCCTCGGGCGCCGGATCAGGCCAGCCGGTCGGCGCCAGCGCCCAGGGCGACTCGGGCGGGCCGCCGTTCGCCACCGATCAGCGCGTCAGCGCCTCGGAGGTGGGCGACATCGCGTCGGCCAACGGCGTGCCGCCATCGCTGGCCGAGGCGATCGGCTGGGAGGAGAGCGGCTTCAACAACTCGATCGTGTCGTCCTCGGACGCCCGCGGCGTGATGCAGATCCTGCCCGGCACGTGGGACTACATCCAGCACCAGCTCGCCGGCGGCGATCTCGGGTCCGCCTCGGCGCTCGACAACGTCCGCGGTGGCGTCCTGCTCCTGCGCGCGCTACTCGACGCCACCGGCGGCGACACGTCGCTGGCCGCCGCCGGCTACTACCAGGGCCTGCCGTCGGTGCGCCAGCACGGGCTGTTTTCCGACACGCAGAGCTACGTCGACAACGTGAAGGCGCTCGAGCAGCGGTTCGGTGGCGGATAGCCTCGCTTAACGGGCTGGGCGGGGTCGGGTGGCGGGCTCGCGCCCTGGCGCTGGAAAAGGTGACAAACCTGCCTCGCCGGGAAACCATGGCCACGTAAGCAGCTGGGAGATGCTTATGTGCACGAGTGGCGGGTGGGTGGATTCGTTTGTCACCTTTTCCACGGCGTCGGCTCGCTGGGGAACGGTTGGGTTAGCCTTGGCCGCGGGGCGTGCGGCGTTCGGGCGACGCCAGCGTCACACTCGCCTCGCTCTAGCTGGCGAGGGTGACGAAGACGGCGCGGGGAGCCGTGTTCGTCAGTTTGGCCCCGGACGGCGGGGCGAGTGTGACGTTGACGGCGCTCACCCGACCCCTTCCGAGCCGATCGCGTTTTGTTCAGGCGCGTTGCTGGGTGTGGGGTGTCGGGTACGGCCTGCTGGGGAACGGGCGGGTCGGCCGCTGCCGCGGGGCGCCCAACGACGATTTCGTTACTCAGCGACCCCGGACCACCGGCGCTCAGTAACGTTTTGGCGCTCCCACAGCCAAAACGTTACTCAGCGCCACCGCGCCCCGGCCGCTGGGTAACGTTATCGCGGTTTGACCGGCTCAACGTGGAACGACGCCACCGGCAGACCGAGCTCTTCTACGTTATGCCGGCCCCCGAACCCCGGGCGCGCCAGCCCCACACCGACCCGCTTCCCAGCCGCCGTTACCAACGCGCACCGTCCAGCGGGGGCAGCTGAACTCAACGCGACCGCGCAGGCCGGTGGCGACGGGGCTCGGGAAGGGGTGGCGGGCGGCGCTGCGGGCTCTCCAACGAGCACAACGTCGAACAGCGCCCGGACATGGCCGCGCTGATCAACATCGTGGCACCCTGACGAGCGCAACGTTGACGAGCCCCAGCCCACCCGGGGCGCGTTTCGACGTTGGGGCGGTTCCGGAGGCCCGCCGGCGCCCATCATCGAACGTTCGTCAGCCGCCCGCGAACGCGCCCCGCCACCGCATCCATGTAGCCTGCCGATCATGTTCTACGACGACGACGCTGACCTATCACTTCTCGACGGCAAGACCGTCGCCATCATCGGATACGGCTCACAGGGCCACGCACACGCGCTCAACCTCAAGGACTCCGGCGTATCGGTGGTCGTGGGGCTGAGGTCGTCGTCGCCGAGCGTGGCCAAGGCGCGCGAGCACGGACTCAAGGTCGCCGAGCCGGCTGACGCGGCCAGCGAGGGAGACGTGGTCATGATCCTCGTCCCCGACGAGCTCCACGGTCACGTGTGGGAGTCGGGCGTCAAGGACGGGCTCGCCGCCGGCAACCTGCTGCTGTTCAGCCATGGCTTCTCGATCCACTACGGGCAGGTCGCTCCGCCGCCCGACGTCGACGTCGCGCTGGTCGCCCCCAAGGGCCCAGGTCACCTCGTGCGGCGGCAGTTCGTCGAGGGCTCGGGCGTCCCGGCCCTCGTGGCGGTCCAGCAGGACGCGAGCGGCAACGCGCTACCTCTGGCCCTGGCCTATGCCAAGGGGATCGGCGGCACCCGCGGTGGCGTGATCGAGACGACGTTCAAGGACGAGACCGAGACCGACCTGTTCGGCGAGCAGGCGGTGCTCTGCGGTGGTGTCACCGAGCTCGTTCGGGCGGGCTACGAGACGCTGGTCGACGCGGGCTACGACCCGCGCCTGGCCTACTTCGAGTGCATGCACGAGCTCAAGCTGATCGTCGATCTGATGTACGAGAAGGGGATCGCCGGGATGCGCTACTCGATCTCGAACACGGCCGAATACGGCGACCTGACGCGCGGCAAGCGAATCATCAGCGAGCCCACGCGCGAGGCGATGAAGAAGATCCTCGCCGACATCCAGTCGGGCGACTTCGCGCGCGAGTGGATCGCCGAGAATCGCGCCGGCCAGGAGAACTTCAAGCGCATGCGCGAGGAGCAGGCCGGACACCAGGTCGAGGTCGTCGGCAAGGAACTGCGGTCCAACATGGATTGGATCGACACCGAGTTCCAGGAGTAGGCGCGGGCGGCCGGCGGCCGCGCGAGGCGTTCACGCTAACTTCGAGGAACCGACATGACTCAGACCGTGCTGAAGATCCCTGAGCAGCTCAGGCCTGCCGACGGCCGATTCGGTTCGGGCCCTTCGCGCGTCCGGCCCGAGCAGCTGGCCAGGCTCGCGGACGAGGGCACCGCGGTGATGGGAACGTCGCACCGGCAGAAGCCGGTCAGGCAGCTCGTCGGACGTATCCGCGCCGGCCTCGCGGAGCTGTTCGCTCTCCCGGACGGCTACGAGGTGGCGCTCGGCAACGGAGGTACGACCGCGTTCTGGGACGTCGCGACGAGCTGTCTCGTACGCGAGCGTGCCCTCCATCTCAGCTATGGCGAGTTCAGCTCCAAGTTCGCCGCCGCGACCCGCGGCGCTCCGTTCCTAGGCGATCCGATCGTCGTCGAGGCGCCGGCCGGCGACGCCCCAGAGCCGACGAGCGATCGACGACGCCGACGTGGTGGCGTGGGCACACAACGAGACCTCGACGGGCGTGATGGTCCCGGTCGTGCGACCGCCGAGGAGTGAACAGGCGCTTGTCCTGATCGACGCGACCTCGGGAGCGGCCGGTCTGCCCGTCGACACCGCCGAGGCCGACGCCTACTACTTCGCCCCCCAGAAGGGATTCGCCTCCGACGGAGGTTTGTGGCTGGCGCTGCTCAGCCCGGCCGCGATCGAACGGATCGAGGCGATCGCCGAGCAGCGACCCGGAGGCCGCTGGATCCCCGAATCGCTCTCGCTGCGCACGGCGCTCGAGAACTCGCGCAAGGACCAGACCTACAACACGCCGGCCGTCGCGACCCTGTTCCTGCTCGCCGATCAGCTCGAGTGGATGCTCGACCGAGGCGGACTCGACGCGATGGTCGCGCGCACCACCGAGTCCTCGACGAGCCTCTACCGCTGGGCGGAAGAGCACCCGCACGCGACCCCGTTCGTGCACGACCCGGCCAAGCGCTCGTTGGTCGTGGGGACGATCGACTTCGACGACGAGATCGACGCCGCCGCCGTGGCAGCCACGCTCCGCGCCAACGGGATCGTCGACGTCGAGCCGTACCGGAAGCTCGGTCGCAACCAGCTGCGCGTCGCCATGTTCCCGGCCACCGATCCCGCCGACGTGCGCGCGCTCACCGCCTGCATCGACTACGTCCTGGAGCACGACGGATGACCCGCGTGTTGGTGGCGGAGAAGATCGGAGCGTCGGGCGTCGATCTCCTCAAGCGGCACTTCGAGGTCGACCTCGGGACCGACTGGGACCGCGCCGAGCTGACCCAGCAGATCGCTGGCTACGAGGGCATCCTGATCCGCTCGTCGACCAAGCTCGATGCCGAGCTGCTGGCGCGGGCCACGCGTTTGCGCGCCGTTGGTCGCGCCGGGGTCGGAGTCGACAACGTCGACGTGGCGGTGGCGACCAAGCGGGGCATCGTCGTCGCCAACGCGCCCCAGTCGAACGTCATCACGGCGGCCGAGCACACGATGGCCCTCCTTCTGGCCCTGGCGCGCAACATCCCGCAGGCCCACGCCTCGCTGACCAGCGGCAAGTGGGAGCGGTCGAAGTTCTCCGGCGTGGAGCTGTCCGAGAAGACACTCGGCATCCTCGGCTTCGGGCGGATCGGCCAGCTTGTCGCGCAGCGGGCGCGCGGCTTCGGGATGAAGGTGATCGCCTTTGACCCCTACGTCAGCGCCGAGCGCCATCGCGAGCTCGGCGTCGAGAAGGCCGGATCATCGGACGACGTGTACGCCGCGGCCGACTTCCTCACCGTCCACCTGCCCGGAACGCCCGACACCGATGGCTGGATCGACGCCAACGCGCTGGCCAAGTGCAAGGACGGCGTGCGCGTGCTCAACGTGGCGCGCGGCCAGCTCGTCGTCGACGAGGATCTGAAGGCGGCGCTCGACTCGGGCAAGGTGGCGGGAGCTGCCCTCGACGTGTTTCGCACCGAGCCGGTCACCGAGCATCCGCTGTTCGGCTACCCCAACGTGATCGTGACGCCCCACCTCGGGGCCTCGACGGCCGAGGCCACCGACCGGGCGGGCTTTCAGGCCGCCGAGCAGGTCGTCGCCGCGCTCACGGGCGGCGTTGTCACGAGCGCGGTCAACGTGCCGCCGATCTCGAGCGAGGACATGGAGACGATCGGACCGTTCTTCGGCCTGTGCCGGTGCCTGGGGCGGATCGCCGTCGAGCTCGCCGACGGCTCGTCGATCGACCGGCTCGACGCCGAGTTCCTGGGCCGGATCGGCGAGCGCGACACGCGCATGCTCTCGATCCAGGTGCTCCTGGGAGTCCTCCGCGGTCACACCGAGGAGGACGTCAACGAGGTCAACGCCCCGGCCATGGCCGAGGAGCGTGGAATCGATCGGGTGGAGACCAAGCGCACTCACGCCTACGACTACACCGACCTGATCAGGGTCACGCTGACGAGCGGGAGCGACCGCGTGCGCGTGGTCGGCACGCTCATCGGTCGCCGCAACCGGCCCCACCTGCTCGAGGCCTGGGACCAGCGTTTCGACGTTCAGCTCGAGGACCACATAACCCTGTTCCGCTATCAGGACGTCCCCGGGATGATCGGGCGGGTGGGCACCGTATTCGGGCGTCACGGCGTCAACATCGTCTCGGCCGCGGTCGGGCGCCAGCCCGAGGACGAGGAAAGCGAGCAGGGGCCGCTGGCCGCGATGGCGATCACCACCGACGCGCCGGTCCCTCAGGGCGTGATCGAGGAGATCGTCGCCGGCGAGGGGTTCGTCGCCGGCCGAACCGTGACGTTGTCAGCATGCGCGCCGTCGTAATCACGCGGCACGGGCCGCCCGAGGTCCTGGCCGTCCAGGAACGCCCCGATCCGATTCCCGGTCCGGGCGAGATCCTCATCGACGTCAACGCGGCGGGTATCAACTTCGCCGATCTGATGGCGCGCCTCGGCCTCTATCCCGACGCGCCCAAGCCGCCGTGCGTCGTCGGCTATGAGGTCGCGGGGACGGTGGCCGCGCTGGGGCCGGGCGTGAACTCGGAGTTTCAGGTCGGGCAGCGCGTCGTCGCCCCAACTCGCTTCGGCGGCTACGCCGAGCGGGCTGTGACGCGAGCCGATGGCGCCGTGCCGCTCCCCGACGAGCTCAGCTTCGAGACCGGCGCCGCCATCCCCATCAACTACTCGACCGCGTGGGAGGCGCTGATGCGGGCGGGCAACCTGCAGCCCGGGGAGCGCGTGCTCATCCAGGCCGCCGCCGGCGGTGTCGGGATCGCGGCCACACAGATCGCCAGGCGCGCCGGGGCCGAGGTGTGGGGCACGTCGTCGCCGGCCAAGCACGAGGCAATCCGGGGATTGGGCGTCGAGCATCCGATTGACTACACCCGGTCCGGCTGGGAGCGCGGCGTGCCCAAGCTCGACCTGGTCATGGACGCGATCGGCGGGTCGAGTTTCAGACGCAGCTACAACCTCCTGCGCCCCGGCGGCCGCCTGGTCTGCTTCGGTGCCTCGGGCCTCGTCTCGGGCGAGCGCCGCGACCTCGTGAGCGTGGCCAAGACCGCCCTGCGCATGCCGTGGTTCAACTTGATCAAGCAGATGTCGCAGTCCAAGACGGTCATCGGGCTCAACCTGCTCACGCTGTGGGACGAGTTCCAGTCCGCCGAGCGGTGGAAGGCGCCGCTGAGCGAGATGCTCGCCGACGGCACGATCAAGCCGGTCGTGGCCGAGACGTTCACCTTCGAGCGCGCGCCCGACGCGCACCGCTTCATCACCGAGCGCCGGAACATCGGCAAGGTCGTGCTCGTCCCGCGCGCGGCGTGATAGAAGTACGTCCTTAGATGGAGGGCGCAGTCGTCGAGATTGCGGCGCCGGCGGACGGACGGCCGCGCGCGCTTCAGGCCCGCACCATGTGCGAGGCCTTCCAGATCACTGCGGCCGAGCGCGCCGAGCACGTTGCCCTGCGCACGATCGGCGGGGCCGTCACGATCACGTATCGCGATTACGCGGCGCGGATCAGGCGACTGGCCGCGGGTTTGCACCGGCTCGGGGTGAGGCGCGGCGACACGGTGGGGCTGATGCTGACCAACCGTCCCGAATTCCACCTCATCGACAACGCCGCCATGCACCTGGGGGCGACTCCCTTCTCGATCTACAACACCTCGTCGCCCGAGCAGATCGCCTACCTCGTCGGCGATGCCGGCAACCGCGTGATGGCGGTCGAGGCTCAGTTCCTCGAGCGCGCACGGGCCGCGCTCGAGCAGGCCGGCTCGGTCGATCACATGATCGTGCTCGACGCTCGCCCTGAGGGGACGCTGTCGCTGGAAGAGATCGAGGCGGCCGAGCCCGCCGCCGACTTCGACTTCGAGGCGACGTGGCAGGCCGTCGACTCCGACGACGTCCTCACGCTGATCTACACGTCGGGGACGACCGGTCCGCCCAAGGGCGTGCAGCTCACGCATGCCAACGAGATCGCGCAGTGTCGCGGCGTCGACGCAATGGGGAGGCCGCGGGCCGGCGGTTCGGTGGTCTCCTACCTGCCACTGGCCCACATCGCCGACCGCGGCCTCAACCACTACGGGCACATGGTCTGGGGCCATACGATCACCTGCTGCCCTGATACGACCCAGGTATTCGCTCACGTCGCCGAGGCCAAGCCGACGTTCTTCGGCGGCGTGCCGCGCATCTGGGAGAAGCTCAAGGCGGCCCTCGATGCCGGCATCGCGGCCGAGGCCGATCCGGCCAAGCGGGCCGCCACGACGGCGGCGCTCGAGGTGGGACTGCGCAAGGTGCGAGCCGAGCAGGCCGGCGAGGAGGTCTCCGACGAATTCCGCGCCGCCTACGCCCAGGCCGAGGAGCGCGTGTTCGCGCCCATCCGGGCCCGGATCGGGCTCGAGCGTTGCGAGTGGTACATGACCGGAGCCGCGCCGATGCCGCTCGACGTGCTCGAGTTCTTCGCCGCCATCGGCATCCCCATCGGCGAGGTATGGGGTATGTCGGAGCTGGCCTCGATCGCCACCATGGTTCCGCTGAACCAGCTCAAGCTGGGGACGGTCGGCGTGCCCATCCCGGGAGTGGAGGTCCGCCTGGCCGAGGACGGCGAGGTCCTGGCCCGCGGGGACACGGTGATGGCCGGCTATCGCAACCAGCCCGAGAAGACCGCCGACACGTTCGACGAGGACGGCTGGCTGCTCACCGGCGACATCGGGTCCATGGACGACGACGGCTTCCTGAAGATCATCGATCGCAAGAAGGAGCTGATCATCAATGCGGCAGGCAAGAACATGTCGCCGGCCAACATCGAGATGGAGCTGAAGGCAGGGAGCCCGCTGATCGGTCAGACGATCGCCATCGGCGACAAACGGCCCTACAACGTCGCCCTGATCGCGCTCGATCCCGACGCCAGCGCCGTGTTCGCCCACGATCACGGTGTGTCCGATGCTTCGCCCGAGGTGCTGTCGGGTCACCCCGATGTGCTGGCCGAGGTCGAGGCCGGCGTGGCCCGCGCCAACGCGCACCTGGCCCGGGTCGAGCAGATCAAGCGCTTCAAGGTCCTGCCCTGCGACTGGCCTCCGGCGGGCGACGAGCTCACGCCGACGATGAAGCTCAAGCGCAAGCCGATCAACGAGAAGTACGCGGCCGAAATCGAAGCGCTGTACACGTAGGGGACATCGACTAGCGAAGCCGCAACTTCTCCGACCCGCTCCCGTTACAGCAGTCAAAGTCCAGACTCCGAACAGGGAGTATCACGATGGGGCTTGGGTCAGCGCAGGACATCTTGGTGGGCAAGCTCCGGTAGGGGGCGCGTGGGCGCGGGCAGGGGCGCGATCCCGAGCGCGCCCCTGCCGCGCCCCCCGGACGGGGAGCGGCGGGTCTGACGTCCGCGAGTTGACCTCCTCGAACCGAGCCGTGCAGGCCCCGCCACCGAGCCCTGGTACATTTCAGCCCAGATGGCACTCCGCCTCGACCTTCGACTTCTTCTCCTCCCCCTTCGGGGGGAATAGCGCGCCGGCGGCCGCATGTAGCCGCGAACCAGCACGAGAAGAAGCCAAGTTCGAGAATCAAAGGAGTGACATGAAGCCGGAAGATCCCAACCGAGTACTGATCTTCGATACGACGCTGCGTGACGGCGAGCAATCCCCCGGGATCTCGCTGAACACGCAGGAGAAGCTGGAGATCGCACAGCAACTGGCGCGTCTGGGGGTCGATGTGATCGAGGCCGGGTTCCCGATCACCTCGCCGGGCGACTTCGAGGCCGTGCAGGAGATCGCCCGCACGGTCGAGGGTCCGGTGATAGCCGGCCTGGCCCGCACCCACGTGGCCGACATCGACGCCGCCTGGAACGCGGTCAAGGACGCCCCGCGCCCGCGCATCCACACGTTCATCTCGACCTCGGACATCCACATCGAGCACCAGCTGCAGACGACCCGTGAGGACGTCAAGGGCCAGGCCCGTGCGGCCGTCGCCCACGCCAAGCAGTACCTCGACGACGTCGAGTTCTCGCCCATGGATGCCACCCGGGCCGACGTCGAGTACACGGCCGAGGTCTGCCAGATCGCCATCGACGAGGGCGCGACGACGATCAACATCCCCGACACGGTCGGGTACACGATGCCGCACGAGTTCACGGCCTACCTGAACAAGCTCTACGAGCTCATCCCCGACCTGCGCGACATCGTGCTGTCGGTCCACTGCCACGACGACCTCGGCCTTGCCGTGGCGAACTCGTTCGCCGGATTGCTGGCCGGGGCGCGTCAGGTCGAGTGCGCCATCAACGGCATCGGCGAGCGGGCTGGGAATGCCTCGCTGGAGGAGATCGTCATGCTGCTCCACACGCGCCAGGCCGACATCGGGCTGCACACCGGCGCCGTGACCACCGAGATTGCCCGCACCTCACGCCTGGTCTCGCGGTTGACCGGATATTCCGTACAGCCCAACAAGGCGATCATCGGACGCAACGCGTTCGCGCATGAGTCGGGCATCCATCAGGACGGCGTGCTGAAGGAGCGCACGACGTACGAGATCATGGACGCGACGACCGTCGGACTCGAGGCCAACTCGATCGTCCTGGGTAAGCACTCGGGCCGCCATGCGCTTCAGCAGGCGCTGTCCGAGCTGGGCATCGAGCTGACCGGTCAGTCGCTCAACACCGCCTTCAAGCGCTTCAAGGAGATCGCGGACAAGAAGAAGCAGGTGACCGCGATGGATCTCGAGGCGCTGGTCACCGACGAGCTCCGCGAGGAGCTGGCCGGCTACACGCTCGAGTGGTTCGACGTCGAGGCCTCCTCGCGCCGGCCGCCTCACGCGACCGTGGGCGTCCGCGACCCGGGCGGCGCCGAGGTGACGGGATCGTTCACCGGTGATGGGCCGGTCGACGCGATCTTCCGGGCCATCAACGCGGCCACCGACAGCGATGCCCGGCTACGCGAGTTCCGGGTCGACGCCGTCACCGGCGGACAGGACGCGCTCGGCGAGACGTGGGTCGTCGTCGAGGTCGGTGGTGTCACCGGCTCCGGTCAGGGCGTGTCGACCGACATCCTCGAGGCGGCCGGGCGCGCCTACGTCCGGGCTCTGTCCAACGCCGTGCGCCGGCGCAGCGTGGCCGACGAGGCCGAGGAGGCGGTCGCCCGCGCCGCGGCCAAGGAGCCGGTCCAGGCTCCGTAGACGAGGTTCAGAGGCACCGCCCTACTGGTTTTCGCCCAGCTTGAGGCCCTGGCGGTAACCCGCCGCCAGGACCCGGCCCCGCGGTTCGCGGTCCATGAAGTTGCTCCCCATCACCGCAGCGCTCTCGGCGTTTGGCGCCACCGTCTGGACGGCGGCGCCGCGCCGTCGCAGCGCCAGGGCCTCGATCGACATGGCCGAGCGGGCCACGTTGCGCACAACGCCGACCAGCGACTGCGTCCCGGTGATGTTGCCGGCGGGGTTCAGGCACAGCACGTGCGTGTCGCGGCCCGCTGGCGCCGCGTCGAGGTTTGTCGGACTCCACACGCCGCCGTCGACATACTCGCGGCCCCCGATCTCGACCGGTGCGAACAGCCAGGGCACGGTGCACGAGGCCTGGACGGCCTGACCGACCGTGGCCCGGGGCGCCCGGGGGCGCCCGAACACGACGCGCCGTCCCGAGTTGCGGTCGACGGTCACCACTCGCAGGCGCCCGTCGAACCGCGCCCCCGAGCGCTCGACCTCCGAGCGCAGCTCGTCGAGGGTGTCGCGCGGGCGGGGGAGACGACGCAGCAGAGCGGTCCGGAGCATCGCCCCGCCGGGGGCGGCCAGCCCCAGAGCGAGCGGGGCGAACGTCGCGCCGGCGGCCATCGCCCAGGCGCCAGCTCGCCGCGCCGCGTCGAGCGCGGCGCTGGCCAGCGGCCCGACGGGGTTCGTTGGGGCCGGTTCGTTCGCGGTGCCGGCCGACGGGGGACGGCGGAGAGGGGCTCCGGCCACCAGGTGCGCGGCGACGATCGAGCCCGCGGAGGTGCCGACGAAATGCTCGCAACCGCGCATGTCAAACCCGGTGGCGTCCTCGATGCCGGCGAGCACGCCCGTCATCCACGCCTCGCCGAGGACCCCGCCGGCGCCAAGGACCAGGACATCGGGCCGGGTGAGCATCGCCGTGCAGGCTACACGCGTGGTCGCGCTCCGAGGGTTGCCTCAGGACCCGAGCCGTTACTCTGCTGGCTCGTGGTGGCGCTGGGCGCACTTCTCATCCTCGTCGTGCTCGCCGGCGCCGCGTCGGCGGCCGAAGGACAGCCGAGCTGCACGCTGTGGGTGCGCGAGATCAAGATCTCGTTCCCCAAGGCCGAACCGCATCGCCACGCCCTGGCACCGTCTGGCAGCGTCACCCTGACCGCGACGTGTACGCAGGCGGTGAGCGCCAGGATCTCGGGGTCAGCCACGGCGAAGCCCAGGAACCACGGCGCGGCGAGCAAGACCTTCCGACTGAAGGCCGTGAGCCTGAAGGTGAGGGCCGAGCACACGGCGAGGGCCACGATCGAGCTGCCCACGGCGGCCCTCAGGGCGGTGAGCGACGGCGCCCGTGAGTCGGTTGCGTTCACGCTTACGGCGAAAAACGCCAACGGCACGGCGACTGCGCACGCCGCGATCGCGCGGATTCATCGCTAGAGCTCGGCGCTATGCGCGTACGTGATAACGTACGCTCGTATGACAGTTGCCACGGAGACCTCGACCTCGCCCGCGGAGCTGGGCGCTCGCGTCCGGGCCCTGCGCGAAGCCATGGACCTCTCGCTGCGTGACCTCGCCGAGCGCTCTGGGGTCAGCGCCCCGATGCTCTCGCAGGTCGAGCGCGGCGAGACCTCGCCGACGATCCAGGTGGCGAGCCGCATCGCCGCCGGTCTCGAGCTGCGCCTGTCTCAGCTGCTGCGCCTGGACGAGGACGGGGCCGTGAGCATCGTGCGGCGTTCCGAGCGGCGCAAGGGCCCCGGCCACGCCCGTGGGCACAGCTACGAGATCCTCACCCCGCCGCTGCCCGGCCAGCGCTCGGAGCTCTCGCGCCACGTGCTGGTCGCTGGCGCCGTCACCGGCGGACGCGGCGATCCGCCGATGCACGAGCCCGGCAGCAGGGAGACCGCCCTCGTCGAGAGCGGGGCCGTGGTGCTGCACTGCGATGACCAGGCGTACGAGCTCTGCGCGGGCGACACCGTCACCTTCGACGCTGATCTTTCCCACCACTTCGAGAACCCCGGACCCGACCAAGCGGTGCTGTTGGCAGTGGTCAGCGCCGGCCTACGCAGGAGCTAGACAACCAAATGCCCAAATCGCTATTCGACAAGATCTGGGATGCCCACGAGGTATCCCACAGTCTCCTGTACGTCGACCTGCATCTCGTCCACGAGGTGACGAGTCCCCAGGCCTTCGACGGGCTGCGGATGGCCGGACGCAAGGTCCGCCGTCCCGACCGGACGATCGCCACGGTCGATCACAACGTTCCGACCGACGGGACCCGCGTCGTGGCGCAGATCCGCGACGAGCTCTCCCGCATCCAGGTCGAGACGCTCGAGCACAACTGCCAGGAGTTCGACGTCCCGCTGTACTCGCTGGGCTCGGCACACCAGGGCATCGTCCACGTGATCGGCCCTGAGCTCGGCATCACGCAGCCGGGCATGACGATCGTGTGCGGGGATTCGCACACGGCGACCCACGGCGCGTTCGGCGCGCTGGCCGTCGGAATCGGCACCACCGAGGTCGAGCACGTGCTGGCGACGCAATGCCTGGTCCAGTCGAAGGCGAAGTCGATGCGCATTCTCTACGAGGGCGAACTCGGCTTCGGCGTCACCGCCAAGGACCTGATTCTCGCCACCATCGGCCAGATAGGCGTCGCGGGCGCGGTCGGTCACGTGGTCGAGTACGCGGGAGCGCCGATCGAAGGTCTGTCCATGGAGGGACGGATGACCGTGTGCAACATGACGATCGAGGCCGGCGGGCGGGCGGGCATGATCGCTCCCGACGACAAGACGTTCGAGTGGCTGATCGGACGGCCGGCCGCCCCCAGCAAGATCCCCGACGAGTGGCGCGAGATGCGCAGCGACCCCGATGCCAGCTTCGATAGCGAGATCACTGTCGACGCCTCGACTGTCAGCCCGATGGTCACCTGGGGGACGACCCCGGGGATGGTTGTCCAGGTCACCGAGGCGGTCCCCGATCCGCGTAGCGAGCAGGACGAGCGGGCGCTCGAGTACATGGGCCTCGCGGCGGGGACGCCGATCCAGGACATCAAGCTCGACCGCGTGTTCATCGGGTCGTGCACGAACTCACGCATCGGCGATCTGCGCGTCGCCGCCGAGGTGGTCGACGGTCACACGGTGGCCAGCGATGTCTACGCGATGGTCGTCCCGGGTTCGCAGCAGGTCAAGCTCCAGGCCGAGCGCGAAGGGCTCGACGAGGTCTTTCGGCGCGCCGGCTTCGACTGGCGTGGCGCCGGATGCTCGATGTGCCTGGGCATGAACCCCGACATCGCCGAGGCCGGCGAGCGCGTCGCCTCGACCTCCAACCGCAACTTCGAGGGCCGTCAGGGCCGGGGCGCTCGCACTCACCTCGTCTCACCCCAGATGGCCGCCGCGGCGGCCATCGAGGGCCGGTTCGTCGACATCAGGGAGTGGCAGTCATGAAGGCAATCGAAACCATCACCGGGCGGGTCAGCGTGCTGAACCGCGACGACATCGACACCGATCAGATCATCCCCAAGCAGTTCCTCAAGCGGGTCGCTCGCACCGGCTTCGGAGACTTCCTGTTCTTCGACTGGGCCAAGGAGCCGGGCTGGCATCTGCCCCACAATCCGATCCTCGTCGGCGGGCGGAACTTCGGCTGCGGCTCGAGCCGGGAGCACGCCGCCTGGGCCCTCGAGGACTACGGGTTCCAGGCCATCATCGCGCCGAGCTTCGCCGACATCTTCCGCTCCAACTGCACGAAGGTCGGATTGCTGCCCGTGCAGCTGACGGCGGCCGAATGCGCCTCGATCGCCGAGGCCGGCGAGGCCCAGGTCGATCTCCACGCTCAGGAGGTTCGCTGGCCGGGCGGAACCGCGGGGTTCGAGATCGACTGGGAAATCAAGCACCGGCTCCTCAACGGGCACGACGACATCGACGTCACGCTGGCCGAGGACAGCGAGGCCATCGAGTCGTTTGAGCGCGATCGCCAGCGCAGTGGCCCGGTGACGACGGCGCTATGACCGCCTCGCGCGACTGGGATGCCGCCACCTACCACCGCGTCTCCGACATCCAGCTGAGCTGGGCGCTCGAGCTGCTCGAGCGGCTCGAGCTGCGCGGAGATGAGGTCGTACTCGACGCTGGCTGCGGCTCGGGGCGAGTCACGGAGCTGCTGGCCGATCGGGTCCCCCGCGGACGGGTCTACGGCGCGGACGTCGCCCCGTCGATGGTCGAGCACGCGCGGCAAGCGCTCGGCGACCGGGCCACGATCTTCTGTCAGGACCTGGTCGAGCTCGAGCTGCCCGAACCGGTCGACGCGGTGTTCTCGAATGCGACCTTCCACTGGATCCCGGACCACGACGCGTTGTTCGCCGCGCTCCATCGGGTTCTAAAGCCCGGCGGCCGGCTGGTCGCGCAGTGCGGCGGGCGGGGGAACATCGACGCCTTTCGGCATCTCGCCGACGCGGTGGCCGCCGAGGCGCCGTTCGCTCGTCACTTCGCCAGCTGGCACGGCCCGTGGAATTACGCCGGTGCCGAGGAGACCGCGGAGCGGCTTCAGCGGGCGGGGTTCGAGGAGGTGCGGGCCTGGCTCGAACCGCGCTCGGTCACCCCGGAGCATCCCCGCGATTTCGTGCAGACGGTGTGCCTCGTCCGCCATCTCGATCTCGTGCCCGACGAGCTCCGCGACGAGTTCGTGGACCGGGTCCTGTCGCGGAGCGGCGAGCCTCTCGTTCTCGACTATGTGCGGCTGAACATGGCGGCCCGACGCCAGTAGGCGGCACCCGCCGGTGGCCGTCGGCGATGAGCACCGATCCCGCCCGGTACCCGAGAGCGCCGGGACGATCCGCCAGCCTTCCTAGTACCGTGCCGCGGTCATGGCACCAAACATTGTTCTCCTTCCGGGCGACGGAATCGGGCCCGAGATCATCGGGCCCGCCGTCGATGTTCTGCGCGCGGTCGGAGCCGAGTTCGATTACGACGAGCGTCCGTTCGGCGGCGCCGCGATCGACCTCCACGGAACCGCGCTGACCGATGAGACGCTCGACGCCTGCCGGCGCGCCGACGCCGTTCTGCTGGCCGCCGTCGGGGGTCCCAAATGGGACACCACCGATCCGAGCAAGCCCCGGCCCGAGCAGGGTCTGCTCGGCCTGCGCAAGGGTCTCGGGCTGTTCGCCAACCTGCGCCCGGTCCGGCCCGTGCCCGCGCTCTACGACGCGAGCCCACTGAAGCGCGAGATCATCGACGCCACCGACCTCGTCGTCGTTCGCGAGCTCACCGGCGGCATCTACTTCGGCGAGAAGACGCGCAGCGATGATGAGGCCTCGGACACCTGCGTCTACACGCGAGGGGAGATCGAGCGGATCGCCCGCGTGGGCCTTCGGCACGGCGCGCTCGCGGGTGACCAGCGTCGACAAGGCCAACGTCCTCGAGACCTCCCGGCTGTGGCGCGAGGTGGTGCGCGATCTCCATGGCCGCGAGTTCCCCAACATCGAGCTCGAGCACCTCCTGGTCGATAACGCAGCCATGCGCCTGATCGCGGCCCCGCGGCACTTCGACGTGATCCTCACCGAGAACATGTTCGGGGACATCCTCAGCGACGAGGCGGCCATGCTGACCGGTTCGATCGGGATGCTGCCGAGCGCCTCACTCGGCGACGGCGGACCGGGTCTGTTCGAGCCCGTGCACGGGTCGGCGCCCGATATCGCCGGCACCGGCGCCGCCAATCCGCTGGCCATGTTCCTCTCGGCGGCGCTCATGCTCCGCCATGGATTCGCTATGGACGCACAGGCGGCGGCGGTAGAATCGGCGGTTGACCGGGCGCTCGCCGACGGCTTGCGCACCCCGGACTTGGGGGGGAGCGCAGGTACCGAAGAGGCGACCCGGGCCGTCCTTAAACACCTCTAAGGAGATCGTCGTGGAAAAAGTGGACCTCATCTGGCAGAACGGAGAGATGGTCGCCTGGGAGGACGCAAAGGTCCACGTACTGACGCACGGTCTTCACTACGGAACCGGGGTATTCGAGGGCGAGCGCGCGTACGCAACTGCCGACGGGCCGGGCATCTTCCGCCACCGCGATCACCTCGAGCGGCTATTCAAGTCGGCCGAGCTGTACTACATGCCGATCCCCTACACCCTCGAGGAGCTGCGGACCGCGACCCACGAGCTGATCGCGGCCAACGAGCTCTCGGAGTGCTACATCCGGCCGATCGTGTTCCGCGGCTACGGCCAGATGGGCCTGTACCCGCTCGACGCTCCGGTTGAGGTGACGATCGCCACGTGGCCGTGGGGCGCCTACCTCGGCGAGGAGGGCAAGGCCAAGGGCGTCCGCGCCAAGGTGTCCAGTTGGCGGCGGATCTCGCCCGACTCGCTGATTCCCCACGCCAAGGCCTCGGGCCAGTACCTGAACAGCGTGCTGGCCAAGATCGAGGCCTCCAAGGCGGGCTATCAGGAGTCGATCCTGCTCGACCACCACGGATTCGTGTGTGAGGGCTCGGGTGAGAACATCTTCGTGGTCCAGGACGGCAAGGTCCTCACACCGCCGCAGACGGCGGGCATCCTCGACGGAATCAATCGCAAGTCGATCATGCAGATCGCCACCGACACGGGGCTCGAGGTCGTCGAGCGCAACCTGGCCCGGGCCGAGTTGTATCTGGCCGACGAGGTGTTCATGTCGGGCACCGCCGCCGAGCTCGTCCCGGTGCGCGAGATCGACGATCACCAGATCGGCCGCGGCGAACCCGGGCCGATCACCCGCGAGCTCCAGCGTGTGTTCGAGGACGCGCTCCACGGACGCGACCCGCGCTATGCCGACTGGCTCGATGTCGTGAAGGTGCCGAGCAAAGCGGTCTGATGGCGCTGGTGGGACGGGATACGCGAATTAAGCGGCCGGCTCGCACTGACGCAGCCGGACGACGGGGGTCCGGCCTGACGTGTGCGAGGCCGGATGCCGAGCGGGCCGTGGCCCGCGCGGCCCGTGTTTGACGCGTTTCCCCAACCACCAGAAGGTCCGAGACCCATGACGAAAATTCAGCTCTACGACACCACCCTTCGCGACGGCATGCAGGGTGAGGGGATGTCGTTATCGGCGCAGGAGAAGCTCCGCGTCGCACACCGGCTCGACGAGCTCGGGATCGACCTGATCGAGGCCGGCTTCCCGAGCTCGAACCCCAAGGAGCTCGAGCTGTTCGACCTCCTCGGTCGCGAGCCATTCGACTCGGCTCAGATTGCCGCCTTCGGGATGACCCGGCGCCGGGGCATGAGGGCGGAGGAGGACCCCGCCCTGCAGGTGCTGGCCGGCTGCTTCGCGCCGGTGTGCACCCTGGTCGGCAAGACCTGGGGACTGCACCTGGAGAAGGTCGTCAGGGTCGACCGTGACGAGAACCTCGAGATGATCGCCGAATCCGTCGCCTTCCTGGCTGGGGAGGGCAAGCGAGTGATCTACGACGCCGAGCACTTGTTCGACGGCTTCGCCGACGACCGTGATTACGCGCTGCGTTGCCTGCGGGCAGCGGCACAGGCCGGCGCGGAGACGGTGGTCTGCTGCGATACCAACGGGGGGACCCTGCCCGACCAGATCGCGCTCGTCATGGGAGTGGTCGTCGAGGCGCTGGCGGACTGCGCCGTTCAGGTCGGGATCCATTGCCACGACGATGCCGGCTGCGGCGTGGCCAATTCACTCGTCGCCGTGCAGCGGGGAGCCACGCATGTCCAGGGGACGATCAACGGCTACGGCGAGCGCTGCGGCAACGCCAACCTCGTCCCGGTCATCGCGAATCTGCAGCTCAAGCTGGGCTACGAATGCCTGACCGGCGACCAGCTCGTCTCGCTCACCGCCGCCTCCCACTATCTCGACGAGCTGCTCAACTTCACCCCAAACCCCGACCAGCCCTACGTCGGGCGCAACGCGTTCGCCCACAAGGGAGGAATGCACGTCGCCGGGGTGAGCGTCGATCCCGCGACGTTCGAGCACCTCGATCCGGCCGTGGTCGGCAACCACCGCGAGGTGCTGATCTCCGAGCTGTCGGGCAAGGGCACGGTGCACGCGCGAGCGCGCGACGCCGGCATCTCGCTCGATGACGAGGCGGCCGCCCGGGTCAGCGAGCGTGTCAAGGAACTCGAGCACGAGGGCTATCACTACGAGGCGGCCGACGGTTCGTTCGAGCTCCTGCTGCGCAGGGAGACCGGCGACTACGAACCTCTTTTCACGCTCGAGCACTGGCGCGTGATCGTGGAGATGGGCTATCGCGGTCATGTCGAGACCGAGGCCACGATCAAACTGTGGGTTGGCAGTGAACGCTACGTCCGCACGGCCGAGGGCAACGGCCCCGTGAATGCGCTCGACCGTGCGCTGCGCGACGCCATCGGGGAGATATATCCCCACCTGGCTGACATCGAGCTCGAGAATTTCAAGGTCCGCCTGATCGACGCCCACGCGGGCTCGGCCTCGATCACCCGGGTCCTGATCGACGGCACAGACGGCGACCACATCTGGGGGTCGATCGGCGTCTCGGAGAACATCATCGAAGCTTCGTGGGAGGCGCTGGTGGACTCGCTCGAGTATGGGATGCGGGTAGCCACGGTCCAGGCGCGGCCGTCCTCGTGACCTCGACCTCGCGACTGCACATCCCCCTCGCGCAGCCGGTCCTCGGCGATCGCGAGGAGCAGCTGGTGCTCGAGGTGCTGCGGTCCGGACGGCTGTCGCTGGGTCCCCTCCTGCCGCGTTTCGAGGACGCGTTTGCCGCCCGGCTCGGTGTTCCGTTCGCCTCGGCGGTGTCGAGCGGGACGACCGGTCTGCACCTGGCGCTCCGCGCGGCGGGGGTGTCTGACGGCGCCGAGGTCATCACCAGCCCGTTCTCGTTCGTCGCCTCGGCCAACGTGGCCGTCTACGAGCGCGCGCGGCCGGTGTTCGCCGACATCGACCCGGTGACTCTCAACCTCTCCGTCGAGGCCGCCGCGGCGGCGGTCACCTCGCGCACTGCGGCGCTGCTGCCCGTGCACGTGTTCGGGTATCCCGCCGACATCACGGGCTTCGAGCGGCTCGCGCTTCCGATCGTCGAGGACGCGTGCGAGGCGCTCGGCGCGGTCCACGCGGACGGCGTGCCCGTCGGCGCCCGCGGTCATCCGGCCGTGTTCGCCTTCTACGCCAACAAGCAGCTGACCACCGGGGAGGGCGGGATGATCACGCTGTTCGACGGGGCGCACAAGCAGCGGATCGACTCCGAGCGCAACCAGGGACGCGCGCCCGACATGGACTGGCTCGACCACGATCGCCTCGGCTTCAACTACCGCCTGAGCGATATCGCTTGCGCGCTGGGGCTGGCCCAGCTCGAGCACCTGGACGAGATGCTGGCCGGCCGCGCGCGGGTGGCCGGGCTGTATCGCCAAGCTCTGGCTCCGGTGGAAGGTCTCGAGCTTCCCTGTCCTGACCGGCGTGGTGAGCGGCGTGGGTGGTTCGTCTTCGTCGTCCAGCTGCCTCGCGAGGTCGATCGCGACGAGGTCATCCGAGCGCTCGGTGAGCGCGGCATCCCCAGCAAGCCCTATTTCCCCGCCGTTCATCTGATGAGCTACTACCGCGAGACGTTCGGGCACCGTCCAGGGGAGTTCCCGGTCTGCGAGGACGTGGCCGCGCGCTCGATCGCGCTCCCGTTCTTCCCCGAGATGACCGAAGGACAGGTCGACCAGGTGGCCGCCGCGGTGCAGGACGTTCTGGGGCGGTAGGTGTCGCGCTTCTCAGAGCCCGAGGATCAGCGCTTCCGCGCGCTGAACGACTCGATCGGGTTCGACTGGCGCCTGGGTCCGTACGACGTCGCGCAGTCGCGCGCCCACGCGGCGATGCTGGAGGCACAGGGGATCATCTCCGACGAGGACCTGGCGGCATTGACGGGCGCCCTGGACCAGGTCGAACGCGAGCTCGGGGACGGGACATTCCCGTTTGCCGACGGCGACGAGGACATCCACATGGCGATCGAGCGTCGCGTCACCGAGATCGCCGGCGCGGCCGGCGGACGGCTTCACACCGCCCGGTCGCGCAACGATCAGGTGGCCACCGACATGGCCATGTTCGTGCGAGCGCACGCCGATCGGGCCGCGAGCCTGATCGACGCGCTGGCCCGCACCCTCATCGGCGTGGCCGAGGGCCACATCGACTGGCCGATGCCCGGCTACACACATCTCCAGCGGGCGCAGCCCGTGTATCTCAGCCATCATCTGCTGGCCTACGTGTGGATGCTCGTGCGCGATCGCGAGCGCTTTCGCATCGTCGGGGCGGGGACCGCCCGCCTCCCGCTCGGGGCGGGTGCGTTGGCCGGGGTCAACTTCGACACCGACCGGGCCCGGGTGGCGAGCGAGCTCGGGTTCGCCGGCGTGGCCGAGAACTCGATCGATGCCGTGTCCAACCGTGACTTCGTGCTCGACTACCTCGCCGCCGCCGCCACCTGTGCCACGCATCTCTCGCGACTCGGTGCCGAGGTGGTCCTGTGGTCGAGCGAGGAGTTCGGGTTCTGCGAGGTGTCCGACGCGTGGGCGTCGGGCTCGTCGATCATGCCCCAGAAGAAGAACCCCGACGCCGCCGAGCTCCTGCGGGCCAAGGCCCCGCGCGTCGCCGGGCACCTCGTCGCCCTGCATGGGGTGATGCACGCGCTGCCGCTCACCTACAACAAGGACATGCAGGAGGACAAGGAGCACCTGTTCGACAGCGTCGACACGCTCGAGCTGTGCCTGGCCGCGGCCGACGGGATGCTGAGCTCGATCGCCTTCCGCCGCGAGCGGCTAGCCGAGGCATCGAGCGACGAGTTCCTGGCCGCCACCGATATCGCCGATCTCCTCGTCCGGCGTGGGCTGCCGTTCCGCGAGGCCCACGGCGTCGTGGCCGGACTCGTCCGGATCGCCGTGTCGGAGGGCAAGCCGCTCTCGCAGCTCTCACGCGAACAGCTCGCGGACGCCTCGCCGCTCCTCGACGAGGAGTTCTATGCCGTGCTCTCGAACGGCGCCTGGCTTGAATCGAAGGTCTCCGAAGGGGGCACGAGCCTGGTACGTGTCCGCGAGCAGCTCGGCCGTGCTCGAGCCGCGCTGGCATCGTGAACCGCGCCTTCTACGAGCGCCCGGTCATCGAGGTGGCGCGTGATCTCGTCGGTTGCCTGCTCTCGTTCGGGCCCTGCTCGGGGGTGATCGTCGAGGTCGAGGCCTACCACGACTCCGAGCCCGCCTCCCATGCGTTTGTCGGCCTAACACCACGGACGACAACACTGTTCGGTCCGCCTGGGCTGGCCTACGTGTATCGCTCCTACGGGGTGCATGCCCTCCTGAACGCGGTGTGCGAGCCCGAGGGGGTCGGCGCCGGGGCGTTGATCCGCGCGCTCGAGCCGGTGGATGGGATCGAGGAGATGCGCCGGCGCCGCGGTCTCGAGCCCGTACGTAGCCTGTGCTCGGGCCCGGGCAAGCTCACTCAGGCATTCGGAATCTGGCTGACCGACAACGGCGCCGATCTCATCAACGGCCCGTTGCGGATCTCATCCCGTCCGCCGGGTTGGGAGGACGTGCGCATCGCGGTCGACACGCGGATCGGCATCAACAAGGCGGTCGATCTGCCGTGGCGGTTTTCGGCCGCCGGCAGTCGCTTTCTCTCGCGGCCGGTCAAGGCCGGCGTGGTCGTCGCTTAGCCCGGCGCGGCGCTAGCCGCCGCCGAGCCCACCGCCGCCACCGCCACCGCCGCCGGTCCCGCCACCTCCGCCGCCGGTACCCCCGCCACCACCACCGCCTCCGCCGGTCCCGCCGCCGCCGCCGGTCCCGCCACCGCCTCCGGTCCCGCCGCCGCCTCCGGTGCCGCCTGTGGTCCCGCCGCCGCCTCCGGTGCCGCCGCCGGTCGTCCCGCCGCCGCCCGTCGTTCCGCCTCCGGTGCCGCCTGTGGTCCCGCCGCCACCGCCACCGGTCGTCCCGCCGCCGCCCGTCGTTCCGCCGGTCGTACCGCCCGTGGTGCCGCCGCCGCTGCTGCCGGTGCTCGTTCCGGCGGGAACCGTGGCGGTGCTGGGCACGCCGCTCGAGCTCGCGCCGGCCGTGGCCGAGCTGCCGCTGCCGGAGCTGCCCGTGGGCGGACCGGGCTCGTTCTTGGTGCCGCCCTCGCTGGCCAGGATCTGTAGCGCCTGGCTCATGAAGTTCTGCCAGATGATCGCCGGGTAGGTCCCGCCCTCGACCGGGCCGCCATCGAACTGGGTGGCCATCGATTGAAGCCTGGTCGGGTACCCGACCCACACCGCCGTGGTCAGCTCGGGAGTCCAGCCCACGAACCAGGCGTCGCCGTAATCCGTCGTGGTCCCGGTCTTCCCGGCCACGTCCACGCCCGAGATCGCCGCCGAGGTGCCGGTGCCCGACTGCACGACCGTGGTGAGGATGTCGTGCACCGTCTGGGCGATCGAGGCGGGGATGATCCGCCTATAGCTGGGATGATCGGTCACGTCGACGCCGGAGCCGCCACAGACGTGAGCCGGGCACTGGATCTGGGCGATCCCGGTCGGCCCCTGGTGGGGCGCGCCAAGTCGCTTGTTGAACACGCGGTAGCCGCCGGTGGCGAAGCTCTCGTAGGCGTGCGCCATGTCGAGGGGGGTGACCCCGACCTTGAGCCCGCCGAGGATCATCGCGTAGTTGTCCGAAACCGGAGAGCGGATTCCCATCCGCTTGGCCAGGTGCGCGATCTTCTTCGTGCCGGTGGCAATACCCACCTGCGAATAGACGCTGTTGTCCGAGATCGTCGTCGCATCGGTCAGCGTGATCGGCCCCGAGTACGTGTTGCCGAAGTTGTGGACGATGAAGTGCTCCTTGCCCCCGCTGTTGGGGACGATGAAGTCCTGGGGCGCGGAGGTGATCACCGAGTCCGGCGTGTATTTGCCCGACATCAGCGCCTCGGCCAGCGTGAAGGGCTTGAAGGCCGAGCCCGGCTGGCGGTGACCTTCGGTAGCCAGGTTGAACGGGAAGCGGGCAAAGTCTTCCTTGCCGTCGATCACCGGGCCGCCGACCATCGCTCGGACCTCACCCGTCTTGTTGTCGATGGCCACCAGCGATGCGCTGGGGAGGCCGGATCCGTACGGAAGCTCCGAGCTGACGGCCTGCTCGGCGGCCTTCTGCATCTCTAGGTCAAGCGAGGTGCGGATCTTCAGGCCGCCGTAGTAGGCCCGGTACTCGGCCACGTTCTGGGGCACGTGGTGACCGAGGCCGACCGCGGCGAGGATCTGGGGACGCAGCCAGCTGGTGAAGTACGGGGCCGCGGAGGGTTCCTCGGGCTGCTGGATGTCGGCCGCCGTCGGCAACGGGGCGTTGATCCCCTGCTCGTACTCGGCGCGTGAGAGGTAGCCCTGATCGAGCATGTCCCGGAGCACCAGATTGCGGCGTGCCCGGGCGGCCTGCGGGTGGGCGATCGGGTCAAACGCGCCCGGCGAGGCGACCATGCCGGCGAGCAGGGCGGCTTCCGAGGGCCGGAGCACCGAGGCGCAACTGGGGCGCGGCACCGTTCTCGTCGTCCCGTTGGATGAGGTGAGGGTTTCGTTGCCGTCTCCGCACCCCACCGCGGCGACCGGAGCGGTGCTCGTCGTATCGGCGCTCGTCGCGCCGGGTGCCGTCTGCGCGTCGTAGCCGTGGACCTTTCCGAAGTACACCCGAGCCGCCGACTCCACGCCGTAGGCACCGTTGCCGAAGTAGATCGAGTTCAGATACTCGGTGAGGATCTTCTTCTTGCTCCATTTGCGCGTCAGGTGATAGGCGAGCGCGGCCTCACGGAGCTTCTCCAGGATGGTCCGGTTGTTTTCCTCGGTGAGCGCGTTCTTCACGAACTGCTGGGCGATCGTCGAGGCGCCCTGGCGTGCCCCTCCGGTGATGTCGGCCAGGAACGCGCGGGCGATGCCTCGAATGTCCACGCCGGGGTCGGTCCAGAACCGCTTGTCCTCGATCGAGACGATCCCGCGGCGCATCCAGGGCGAGACCTGATCGAAGCTGTCGATGACCACGTTGTTGGGCGGCGCGAAGATCCCGATCGGCCGCCAGTGATCGTCGTACAGGAACGAGTTCTTCAGATCGTGCCGGTACTGCTGGTAGTTCTCGATCTGAGGCAGGTCGGACGCGACCGCCATCATCATCCCGAACACCGTCGAAACGAAGGCCAGCGCGCCGAAGCCGGTCAGGATCAGCAGTAGCCGGAGCTTGCGGACCCGAGGTTTGCGCGGACGATTGGGATCGTCGGGACCTCGGCGCCAACGGCGTCGAGGTCGGGCAAACGGGATCGGCCCGCTGGCATCCGCGCCCTGCGTGGGAATGTCGACGACTTCGGTCATACGATCGAAGGCACCGCAGCTAATGCGCTCTCCGAGTGACTCTCGGCCTGCGGTACCGGCTGTGTCCGGACGGCATCGGACAACGTCCAGCCGGGGGGCGAGAGTCTAGCATTGGGCGGGATGGACCCAGAGCAATCGACGCCGGCCGACGCGGCGCGCTGGTTGGCCCGGAATGCGGTCGACTGCTTGCCGGAGGGGGGCCTCGAGCGCCGCCTCAGTCAGGCGCTCGGTGAGGGCCGCCCACTGCGGGTCAAGCTGGGCATCGACCCAACCGCGCCCGATATTCACCTCGGGTTCACGGTTGTGCTGCAGAAGCTCCGCGAATTTCAGGACCTCGGCCATCTCGTCGTGCTCATCATCGGCGACTACACGGCCCGCGTGGGCGATCCCAGCGGGCGGTCGACGACCCGCCCCGTCCTCGCCCCCGAGGAGATCGACGCCAACGCCCTGACCTTCCAGGAACAGGCGCTCAAGGTGCTGGACTCCGAGCGGCTGGAGGTGCGCTTCAACAGCGAGTGGCTGGACATGACGATGGCCGATCTGTTCGCGCTGCTGCGGACGACCACGGTGGCGCAGCTCCTCGAGCGCGACGACTTCTCCAAGCGGTTTGCCGCGCGTGAGCCGATCTCCATGCTCGAGCTGCTCTACCCGCTGTTCCAGGGCTTCGACTCGGTGGCGATCAAGGCCGACGTCGAGCTGGGGGGGACCGACCAGAAGTTCAACCTTTTGCTGGGGCGCGACATCCAGCGCGCGTACGGCCAGCCCGAGCAGGTCATTCTCACCGTGCCGCTCCTCACCGGCACCGACGGCGTGCGCAAGATGTCCAAGTCGTTTGACAACTACATCGGCGTGACCGAGCCGCTCGAGGAGATGTATGGCAAGACGATGCGCATCCCCGACGAATCGCTCGAGACGTGGTACTCGCTGCTGCTGGGGTCCTCGGTGCCGGGCGGCGCCCCACCGCGGGATGCCAAGCGGGCGCTGGCACGGGCCCTGGTCGAGCGCTTCCACGGGGCCGGGGCGGCTGACGCCGCCGAGCGTGACTTCGACCGCCGCTTCGTCGAGCGGGGAATCCCCGACGACGTGTCCGAGGTCGAATGGCCCCGCGGCGATGGATCGGTCCACCTGCCGGCGCTGCTCGGCCGGGCGTTCGGCATCTCGAGCTCCGAGGCGCGCCGAGGGGTGGCCCAGGGCGGGGTGCGGCTCGACGGAGTCGCCATCGGCAACGGCTCGCTCGACGTGGCCGCCGACGACGTCGACGGCAAGGTGCTCCAGCTCGGCAGGCGTCGCTTCGCGCGCGTGAAGGTGGTTTAGGCGTGGCCGTCCAGGGTGGACAGCTGCGTCTCGATACACCCGGTAACGGCGACATCGTCGACATCACCGACGGGGTGGCCAGCATCGTCCAGACGGCGGGCATCGGTCGCGGCCTCGTCACCGCGTTCGCCGTCGGCTCGACCCTGGCCATCACCACGATGGAGTACGAGCCCGGGGGCGTGCTCGATCTGCAGGCCTTGCTCGACCGCCTGATCCCCGTCCAGGGTGACTACGAGCACAACCGCCTCAACTACGACACCAACTCTCACGCCCATCTGCGCGCGGCCATCATCGGCCCCTCCGAGACGGTGCCGATCATCGAGGGCCGCCTCCAGCTCGGCACCTGGCAGCAGCTGGTCCTGATCGACTTCGACGACCGGCCGCGGCGGCGGATCGTCAACGTCCAGGTCGTCGGGTAAGGGCGTTGCGTCCGGTAAGAGCCGCATAACGACGGGCGGGCCGCATTCCGTCGCCAGGCCAGCTATCTTGTGCGTTCGGTTGATCGGCGCCGAAGTTGGGGCCTGGAACGTTTTTCCGGGACCGTAGTTCCGCGCTATACTCACCGGTCCGCCCCGAGTGCAGCTTTTGGCCCTCGGGCGTACCTTCGGAGGAAATCCCTTCTGAGGAGGTGCGACGGTCTTTGAAAACTCAACAGCATGCGCACTCTCGGCCGACCCCGGCCGAGGTGTGTCCAGGTTCGAACACCGTCGCTCCTCGGTCCGCAAGGACTGAATTGGCGACGGTGCCAGAATTGACCCCGTCTTGCGCTCCGGAGCCTTCGGTGTACGTAGGCTCCCTCGTGTGAGTGCAAGGGTCTGATCCCACCAGGGACAGGCCCAGGGTTTTGTCCGCCAAGGTGCGACTTTGTCGCCACCTGAAGCGGGCTAAGTAATCCCTGACGACTCTTTGTGAACGGCGCGCGGTCTTCGGATCGTTCGCCGCCCA